>CAVXEI010000013.1:0-154296 GCA_963760695.1 uncultured Alphaproteobacteria bacterium
TGACACATCCGGTCAGGAGCAGCAGTTCGATCGCGGCCACCGCGTGAGGATTTTCGGAACGAGGTCCGATCTTTTTTTGACCGCCGCGCTTGCGCTTCTCGGGCGCCTTTGCGTCCGGATCGACGACGAGTCGCCCGTTCTTTGCGGCGTTCAACGCGCTTCCCAAGACGCGCCAACTCCTCCGCCGACAAGAATCGTTCGACCTTGTGCTCCGCGAAGCGCTTCGCGCCTCGGCAGGGATTGGAGCCGGCGGGCCGATATTTCCAGTCCTCTGCCAATTCGAACATCTTCGACAGCAGCGCGTGCACGCGGTTGGCGACGATCTCGCCGCCGCGAACGATGCGTCGTCCCTGAAATTTCGTCTTCTCGTCCTTCGCCGTCTTGCCGGCCGCGATGTCGCGCATCACGCGGGCGATGTCCTGGCGTTCGATCTCCGAGGCCTTCAGCGAGCCAATCAGCGGAATGACGTGATTTTGGAGATTGCGCTGGTCCTGAGCCAAAGCGGAAGGCTTCTTGTGTGGGCGCGCATATTCTTCGAGATAGCGCCCTCCCAGTTCGGCGACCGTCGGCACGGATCGTTCGTGGGATCGCGCCAAGGCGGGGTTTTCTCCCGAAGCGATCAAGCCGCGCAGTCGGCGCGCCTCGTTTCGGGCCTGCTCGGCGGTGAACTCGACGCCGTGTCGGCCGATCGTCACGCGATGATCCCGACCACCTCGGCTATATTGCAGGATGTAGATGCGGGCTCCCTTCGGCGTCACCTTGCAGCCAAATCCCGGAATTTCGGTATCCCAGAGGAACGTGTCGCGCAGCGAAGGCTCGATCGCATCGACCGCTCGCTTGGTGATTTTCTCGCGCATGGCCTCCTCCAATTCGGTTGGAAGGGTGTCATTCGGATGGGAGGAGGTTAGTGCTGGGGCCCCTTTCTAGCAAGGCCTCAGCAAGGGCGAGATAGCAAGTCGCGGGATATCGGGGCGTAAAAATGGCTAGGGCTGAGCGCGCCGGCGCTGGGCAAAAATAACTGATTTATAGTGGCTTAGCGTAGGATTTCGCGGGGGAGGGATGGTGCCCGGGGGCGGAATCGAACCACCGACACTGCGATTTTCAGTCGCATGCTCTACCAACTGAGCTACCCGGGCGTTTTCGCGGTCTCGCGAAGGATTTGGCTTATAGGCGCCGGGGCGGGGCTTGTCCAGAGCCGCCCGGCTGTGAAATCCGCCTGGGAAGCCGCGCCAAACAAAGGGTCCGCGCCGCGCCTTTTCCCAACGATCCCGTTCAATTCCCGGATGATCCGATTCAGTCTTCGCTGCGCGAGCCCCAGGTGGCGTGGCGCACGCCGGCCACCCGCTCCAATTCTCCCGTGACCGCGTCGAGCTCGGTCGGATGCACGCTCGTCGCGGCGAGTGTCGCGATGAGCTCGACCTCGTCGTCGCGCTCGGCCTCCTCGACGTCCCGCACGGGGTAATTCGCCGCCTCCAGCTTCTCGACCAAGAGGTCGCGCAGCGCGTCGCGCCGCGACGGCGTCACCGTCAGGCGCACGTCGTAAATGCCCTCGGCCGCGCGCTCGTCGATCGGCGCGCGCTCGATCATGGCGACGAGCGGTCGCAGGAACGTGTTGCCGCCAAGCACGAAGACGGCGAGCGTCACCGCCTCGACGGGAAAGCCCGCGCCTGCGAAACCGCCCGTGACGGCCGAGCACCAGATCGTCGCCGCCGTGTTGAGGCCGCGGATGTTCGCGCCATCTTTAAGAATGACGCCAGCCCCGAGAAAGCCCACGCCCGAGGCGATATAAGCGAGAACCTGCACGCCGCCGAGATTGCCGTTGAGGCGCGTCGCCAGATCGACGAAGGCGGCGGCGCCCAGCGCCACGAGCGCATTGGTGCGCAGCCCAGCCGTACGTTGGCGCCATTGCCGCTCCGCCCCAATCAGCGCGCCCAGCGTCAAGGCGACGAAGAAGGCGAGGATCGTCCTTTCAAAGCCCGGCAGATCAAAGTTCAGGAGCGACACCATGCATTTAGGCTCGCGCGGCTGACCTTTCGGTCGGAAAGAACTATCGTCTAGAAGAAAAACGACGACGATGCGACGCGCCGCCTTGCGCCGGCCGGCGGGGGATGTCCATGCTCAGACGGTCCTTCTTCAAGAGCTCGGCTCTTGTTCTTCTCGCCCTTCCGGCGGCGACGCGTGCCGCCGCGTCGCCGAGCCCACGCGCGGAGCTCCTCGATCTGGCGGGGCGCTGGAGCGCTCTGCGCAGCCGCCGCAAGGATTGCGAGAAATCGCCGCAGAAATCGCCGAATGCGCGACCTTCGCGGCGGCGGCGGCGGCGGCGGTGCCAAGCGGCCTGCCGCAAAGCCGCCGGTGAAAGCGCGCCCTAGCTCGCCTCGAGAGACTCTAGCGCCCGGCGATGGTTTCTCTCGAGGCGGCGCACGATGAGGCGCACGAGGTAGAGGCCGAACTCCGGGTTCTGGAAGTAGAGCTGTTCAAACTCTTCATAAGTGATGTAGAGAATTTCGACATTCGTCTTGCAGACGGCGGAGGCAAGGCGCGCGCCGTCGGGCGTGAAGAGCGCCATCTCGCCGAATATGTCGCCCGGGCGCACCTGCGCGCAGGCTTCCGGAATCTCTACCTCGCCTTCCGTCACGATAAAGGCTTCCGACGCCTTGTCGCCCTTACGGAAGATCGTCTCTCCCGCCTTGAAGCGCCGCGCGCGCGTGAAGGGCTTGAGCCACTCGATGTTGAGGTCGGTCTCGGCGGCCTGACGCACCGCGACGATGAGCTTTTGCATCTGACGCGCCCGCGAGGCGTTGAGCGGCAGATTGACCCCATGCTCGACGATGGACGGGACGTAGCCCGTCACCAGTCCATAGGCGAGGCCCGCCACGTTGCTGAGCATGGAGGTATAGCGCAGCGGAATCATTCGCGTCGCGAAAGCCGCCGCAATCGACATCGCGACTTCGGCCCAACCAAAGAGGTTGGACAGGTAGAGGGGAACCCCCTGTGTGCTCTCCGCTTGGAGCCAGGCGAGAAGGCCGAAGAGATCGAAAGAGCCGACGAAATTCTGTGCCATCGTCCCGCCTCTGCATCCTTGCGACGCTTCCATTGCGCAAGCGTCGCCACCCTGTCCTTCCCGGCCCCAGGCCCTATGGCGAAGAGCTCCGGCTTGATCGCGCCCGCGTTCAGGCGGAATCGCCCGGACGTAAGAGTCCCTATCGACTTCGAAAAGTGAAGCGGATTCCGCTCGACACCCGGCCGGCGCCGAAGCGCCAAAGCGTATGACGATTCGCAAGAGAGCCTACGAGCAGGCGCGGAATTCCGTCTAGGCCACGACCTCCGGCTTCTTCTGCTCGGCGCTGGGCTTCGCCTTTTCCTCGGAGCCGGATTTGCTCTCCATCACCCAGGCGGGCGACCAGCTTTCCGGCAGATCGCGCTCGGAAAGGTCGCGATACCGCGACTCCAGCAGCTGATAGAGGGCGCGCCAGCGCTCGGGCGCTTCGAGAGCCAGGCGGTTGGCCAGCGCCGCCGCCGCGTTGAACCGCCGCTCCCTGTAATCTTCCAGCATCTCCTCGTGCCGCGCTGACCAGGAGGCGAAGTCCGCGCTCTTCGCGAAGGCCTCGTCGCCGGCGATGGTCGCGACGGCGGTCGGGGTTTCGCGTCCGACGACGACGATCTCGCCAAGGTCGAGCCAGGCGAAATCGGGCGCGGCCTTGCGCACCTCGCCCGAGATCAGAATGTCGACCTTGAGGATCTTGCTCGCGCCCTCCAGTCGCGATGCGAGGTTCACGGCGTCGCCGAGCACGGAATAATCGAAGCGTCGGGTCGAGCCCATATTGCCGACGCTGCAAGGGCCGATATTGATCCCGATGCCCATCGCCGCACGGCGATGCGCGACACCGGCGGCGCGCGCCTTCTCCTCGCGCGCCGCGTTGAAGGAGATCATCGCCTCCCGCATCGCTAGCGCCGCGCTGACGGCTTTCTTGGGATGCTCAGGCACGTCGAGCGGCGCGTTCCAAAACGCCATGATCGCGTCGCCGATATATTTGTCCACCGTGCCGTCGCGGTCGAGAATGCAGTCGGTCATCGGCGTCAAATACTCGTTCATGAAATGCGTGAGCTCCTGCGCGCTCATGCCTTCCGAAAGCGTGGAAAAATTGCGCAGATCGGAGAAGAGCACCGTGAGCTCGCGCGTCTCGCCGCCCAGCACGAGCCGGTCGGGGTTTTCCGCCAGCCGCTCGACGACCGAGGGCGAAAGAAACTTTCCGAAGGCCTGATGCACGTGCCGCTTGGCGGCGCGCTCGAACTGCCACAAGGTGATTGAGCCGACCGTATAGGCGACGCCGAGCGCCGCGCTCGGATAGAGAGGATCGAGGAGCAGGCCCTGCTGCTTGAAGATCAAGAAAGACGCGTAGAACAGCGCCCCCACCGTCAAGACGACGAAGAGCGCGGAAAGGAGCGGCGGGGCGAATAGGCTCAGCACGGTCAAAATCAGGATGAGGCCTGCGGCGGTCGCAAACTCGGCGCCAGGGGCCCAATCCGGGCGAGACAGCAGCTGATTGGAGAGCAGCGCCTCGAGGATCTGCGCATGGATCTCGACGCCCGGCACCGTGGCTTCGAGCGGCGTGGCGCGCACGTCGCCGAGGCCTGCCGCCACCTCCCCGACGAAGACGATGCGGCCCTCGATCTCCCTGCGGTCGACCTGATCGCGCATCACCGAGGCGATCGAAATGACCCTGCCAGGGTCGGAGTAAGAGTAGCGCGGGCGAACGTCGGCGTGGGGACCCGTAGCGATCTCGATGGCGCCGACGGCGATCGCATTGACGCCGGTCTTGGCGCCGCCCGCGTCCTCTCCGCTCGCGTTCGACGAGCGGATCACATAGGTCGTCTCCTTCTGCGCGACGCGCAACGCCTCGAGCGCGAGCGACGGGACGGGTCCTGAGGGATCGGCGGCGATAACGGGGATTCGACGCACGATCTGGTCGTGATCTGGGAGCCAGTTCGTCGCGCCCATGCCCTGAGCGGGCTCCCCGAGCATAGGGATCGGCGTCACCACGCGGCGAAAGGTTGCAAGAAAGGGCGTGGGGTCGTCGCCGGCGAAGACAAGCCCCGCCTTTTGCGGATGGCTCTCCGCGCCGCCCTTGGCGACGAGCGTCATTCCGAGAACCACGGGGGCGGAGTGGATGGCCTTGCCGAAAAGCTCATCGTTGCTTGCGGCCTTGGCGAGGGATTTGGAGAGGTCTTTTTGCGCTTTCTTGTTCGGGACCGAGGCAAGGATATTTTCGAAGCTCAACCGGTCCGGCTCCGCGAAGAGCACGTCAATCGCGATCGCAGCCGCGCCGAGCTTCGTCAACTTGCCCAGCAGCTCGGCCCATTTGTCCCGCGGCCAGGGCCACTGGCCCAGAAGCTTCAGGCTTTCCTCGTCGACTGCGACCACCCGAACCGGCGCGTCGCGGTCATAGACACGTGGCGAGAGGCGCTGGAAGCGATCGAAGACGAAATTGCGCATGTCTTCGAGGAAGGGCGGCTGGATCAGCCCCCAGGGGAGGACGAGCAGCGCCGCGAACACCGCGGAGAGGAGGAAAATCAGATGCCGTCGCTTCATCCACGCATCCGCTCACAGGCGGTCTTATCCCGCTTCCGCGCCGCCGCCGAGAGGATCCAATCCGCCGGGCCCGACCCGTTGGAATTCTAGCGCGCTTTACGCTCGAACGGAATCGAGCGGTAGGAAATCATGCGGGAGTATGAACGGACCTGGCCGCAGAAGTCTGCCAACCTTTTGCGCAGATGCGCTTTAGTGTCGATCGGAGCAGTCAGTCGTTAGGCAGCGATCCTGATTGGGCGGGGTGTAGGGCGGCGGCGACGGCGGCGGCGCCGGAGGGTTGGTGTTGCTTTGGCCGTTCTGGTCGGAATTTTTAGAGCCGCGGTCGCTCGCGCTCTGACCGGCGTCGACGATCTGGCAGTTGCTGCCCTGGCAGAAGCTGACTGAGCCGCTCTCCACGGCCACCGTGGAGGATGTAGCGCCGCCCGATTGATTGCCAGACTGATCGACTGAGCCATGCTCAACGTCGACCGTCGTCGAATCCTCTGTGACGGTCACAGTGAACACGGTGCCGCGCACGCTGATTGTCGAGGTCGGCGTCTTAATCTCGTAAGCGCTCTTGTCGGAACTGCCGGTCACGAAGCGGAAGACGCCCTTGCCGAGATCGAAAGTCGCTTTTTTGAAGCTCTTCTTGTCAGCGAAGACGAAATGGCTGAGCGTTACCTGAGCCGAGGAGCCGATAGACAACGAGGTGCCGTCGTTAAATCCGATCTTGGTCGAGCCGTTGGGGCCGCTTTTTATAACCTCACCTTGCGAAACCCCGTCGCCGCTCTTGATCGTGGCGCTCCCTCTGGACACGTCGGGTCTCACCGACTCCGCCGTGCCGATCGTCTCTGCCATGAGCGAGGCTGGCGCGCTGAGCGCGACCGCGGACGCGAAGATCCTTAGCCTGATTGAGACGCCCTTCGTCGATCGGTCATACACCCCTTATCTCCGAATTGTCGCACAACCTCGCGAGAAGCGGCGCTAGAGGCGTCCCGCGAATAAGCTAGAGCTGCACAACGGATTAGGCAATGACAAATGACGCCCCCGGCGTCAACAATCAAGGACTTCGAGACGCCGTCGGGCGAAACGGTGGTTTTCGTCTGCTTTTTCTTCAGAAAGAACAACGGGCTGCCAGCGGGCGACGGTTGGGTGACCGGTCCGCCTCCTTGAGAACGGGGATTGATCCGCGCAGCTCTCGAAAAATCAGCTCAGTTCGGGCGCGCTGTGAAAAGCGGCGAGAATCACGACGAACGCGGCGTGAGTGGCATGGTGCAGGAACTGATCGAATCCGAGCAGCCACCAGAAGTAAGTGTTCTTGGGAGTGAGGGCTAATCGCCGCCCGAGCAGGCCCTTGGCGCGATCGATGGCGCAGTGGACAAAGAAGTCCACGACGGCGAGCCAAGCGAGGCTCGGCGCCAGAAACGCGAAAATGATCGCCGTCGAGGCGGCATGAACGCTCGCATGCGCGAGAAGCGGCGGGATCCAGCCCTCCGCGCGCTCCTTGCCAAAGGCCATCCATTGGTTCTGCAACAGGAAGTCCGCGACGAACTGTTTAGCGAGGAAAGCCGAGAGGCCGATGATCAGCCACCGCGTGGAGAGCAGTGGGGGTAGCGCCAGCATGTCGGTCCTTTCCAGTCACAGTGCAGCGGCCCGCGACGAGCACGGATCCGGTTAGCGGGGCCGCGGCCCCCTCGCGGCGCTCCCGAGCGATTCGCCTGAATCGACGCCGCAGCGATGTGCGTTGGCGCACAGACGGGGTAGAGCGAATTCCGCAAGAGTTGACAAACTATTGCGATCAGAATTTTCGTCGCTCGAACCATTCCGTTCGAGCGGAAAGCGCGCGCTAAGGTCATTGCCCCGCGGGTCTTATGCGAGCTGGCGCTTAAGATGCTCCTGCGAACGGATTTCCCCGCGAACTCTCGATTTTTTGTGAGCATCCGTCGCTTAGGCGAGCTGGGGACGAGCGGGCTGCCTCCGCTTTCCTCAGTGCGCCTCAGCGGGACAGGTAGCGCACGAGCCGATTGGCGCCGAGCACGCGGTCGGCGAGGCGCGCCGCCAGGGAGTGCTGGAAAGCGAGCGCCGCCGCCGGCGCCTCCTCGCCCAGCTTCTCCAGCGCGGTTCTGGAAAGACGCCACACGTCGAGACTGGTTTTCGCGCGAACCGTGGCCGACCGAGGAGTACGCAAGAGATAGGCCAATTCGCCGAAAAGCGCGCCTGGACCCAGAATTGCGAGTTCCACCAGCCCTCCGCCCGCAGACGTCATCTCGACGCTCGCCTCGCCTTCGGCGACGACATAGATCTCGTCGGATTGCTGCCCCTCGAGAATCACCGGTTCCCCCGGCGCGAAATGCAGCGCATCGCCAGCGGCCGCAAGGCGGGCGGCAAGGGCGTCGGAGCCCGTCGCCTGCCGCAGCCAGGCGAAGACGGAGACCGGCTGCTGGGCGACGACGGAAGGCCTGTGCCGCAGAAAGACGGCGTCCTCGGCGAATTGCAGGCCCTGATCGAGGTTGGTGAAAAAGTGAAAGTCGGAAGAAAGATTCATGCCGAGGCTCGCGATCGAACGCCGGTGTTCCTCGGAGAGGCCGCAGAGCACGATTTCGATCCCCGCCGCGCGCGCTTCGCGTCCGACCGCTTCGAGCGCCGCCGCGGCGGCGCCATCCACGCCGGCGACTTCCTCGAAGTCGATGACGATACATTCAAGCCGTCGATCGCTCGCCAGCGCCTGTTGCACGCGCTCGCGCAAGCCGTGCGCCGATCCGAAGAAGACATAGCCCTTCAGTCGCAAAATGAGGATCGCGTCGCCCACCTCCTCGATCGCGGCGCGGCGCCGATCGTCGAACTGCGTCACCGAAGAATGATAGTCGCGACCGCTCATCTGCAGGCGCACGACGCCGGTGCGCGCGTACTCGAGGATGAACAGGAACGCCCCGGCGAGTGCGCCGAAAACCATGCCCTGATAGAAACCGAACGCCACGACGACGAGCAAGATGAGCCCCTTCACGACCGCGTGGGCGCGCTTCATCTTCAAGAGCCCGCGGAAAAACCAGTCTTTTAGGGCGGTGGCGCCCATCCACATCAGCATGCCGCCGAACAGCGGCCAGGGCATGAGCTGCAGGAACGGCTTGCCGCTCGCGAGCGCCAGGAGGCAGACGAGCCCGGTCGTCACGGCGATAATCGGCCGGGACGCGCGGAAGCGCAGGGCGAGCAGCGTATGGACGGTGGAGTGAAACCCCGGCACCGCGCCGAACGGCGCGACGAGGAGATTGGCCGCGCCTGCGTTTTCGAATTCCGCATCGACGCTGTGCCTCTCGGGCGACGCGCGTTCGATGCCGGAAAGCGCCAACATCTCGCCGAGCGCGCTCGTCAACACGAGGAAGAGCATGGAAGGCGCCTGGCCGATCAACGCCGCCCAGTCGACCTCGCGCAGCCTCGCCGGCGGCAAGAGCGGCAGATTCTGCAGCTCTTTCGGACCGGTGGCGACGACCCAGCCGTGCTGCTCGAGCCAGCCCGTCGATAGCCCGCTTGAATGAATGACGATTTGGAAGACCCCAATCGCAGCCAGGATCAGCAGCGGCGGAGCGAGGCGCGACCGCAATCTCGCTTCCACGAGCAGCAGCAGCAGGGCGAGGAAGGCTCCCGCGGCGAAGCGCGAAACGGCGTCGGAGACGGAAAGCGGCGCATCGAAGCCGTCGGCGCCCGTGAGCGCCAGGACGCCGCTTTTGAGAAGCAGAAATCCGACGCTCGCGAGATAGCCGCTGATCACGCAATCGGGCACGTAGCGTAGGTAGCGGGTGAGGGAAAAGCGGCCGATCGCATAGAGCCCCAGGCCGACGAACGCCGAGCCGAGGCAGCAGAGCGCGATCACCGAGGCCTCGATCTCCGCGTAGCTGCGCGTGCTTGCCATCGCGGCGCGGAGCGCCAGAGCCATCACGCCCAGATTGGCGATCGCGACCTCCTGCGTGCGCAGGATGGCGAAGGACCGCGAGCCCGACGCCGCGCTCACCGCAGCGAAGATCACGGATGACATCAAGGTCATCGCAAGACCCACGGGGAAGGAGTCCTGCAGCGGGCCTGCAAAAATAAAGAGCGTCGAGGTGACCGAGGAAACCAGAGCGAGGAGCCCCGCGAGAAGGCCGGTCGAAAGGCCGATGGCGAGGCGCCTCGGCTCAAAAGCGGGCGGCAGGCCCCGCCGCCGCGTGCTCCGATCCTCGGCCGGGCTCGCGCTGCGGCTATGCGGTCGCGTTCGCCCATCAGGCGGCGGCGCCGCGAGGCCTTCGCCCACGGTCGTGGACTCATGCTCGATTGTCATGAAGCTCCATCCGAACTGTCCGCCGCGCTTGCGAGTCCGACGGAACGGCGAGAGAACGTTTCCTCCCTTGAAGTTTAGCTGAAGAAGCGCAGGACGGCCAAGGCCGATAAAAGGAAGCAAGGGCCGGGTTAGGACATCCACGTCTCGCACGTCGTCCGCCCGCCGGGGAATTCAACAACGCCGCATCAACCCGCCTCGTGGTCGATGGCCCCTGGCAGGACAGCAGATTTTGCGCGTCGGCGCACGGCGATGCAGGTGATATCGTCTGCTTGCGGCTCCGAGCAGGCGAAGACGTCGACGGCGTCGAAAACCGTCGAGACGACCTCCGTCACTGACGCGTCTCTGTGTTGCAACAGGGTTTCGACAAGAAGAGCGTCGCCGAATTCTTCCTTGGCCGGATTGACCGCTTCCGTGACTCCGTCCGAAAACAGGAAGAGCGCGTCGCCGGGCGCGAAGGGAACGCGAGCGGCCCTTGCGGGCCGGTCCGCGAGCATCGCCAGCGGCAACCCGGTTGTCTCTAACCGTCTCGCCTGCCCTGACGGGTGGAGCAGGACGGGAGCATTGTGCCCGCAATTGCAATATTCGAGAACGCTTTCGCTCAGATGCAGCACGGCGAAGAAACAAGTCGCGAATAGCGACGCCTTGTTGTCCTGGCAGAGCAGCGCGTTCGCCCGGGAAATTGCCGCCGCAGCGTTCTGCTCTTCCCGCGCGGACATGCGCAGCACGGTCACGACGACGCTCATGAAGAGACTCGCCGGCATTCCTTTGCCGCAAACGTCGCCGACGACAAGGGCTAGCCGGTTCGAATCGAGCGGAATGAAGTCATAGAAGTCGCCGCCCACCTCGCGCGCAGAGCGCATTTTTGCGTAGAGGTCCAGTTCGTCCCGGGCGAAGTTGATCTTTGAATCGTCTGGGAGAAAGGATCGCTGGATGAGCGCTGCGCTCGCGATCTCCTCCTGGCGCTTTCGGTTGCGCACGATGTGATCGGCGAAGCGGCCGAAGGCCGCGGAAAATTCGGCGAGAGGAGGGGATGCGTGCGTCAAGTCCTCCAGGATTCCGCCGTCGAAATCCCGTCCTTCCAGCGCCTCGAGCGCATTGGCGTAGAGAGCGAGCGCCTTGTTGACCGAGTCCAGTTGCCCGCCGAGTTGGCGGACGATGGTGACGAGGAATTCGGGAGAGCGTCGGCCCAGCTCCAAGAGCCGAGCGCGGTCGACGTGGAACACCTGAGCGGGTCTCGTCGCCTTGACGCTGGCCGTCCGCGCCAACCCAGCAACGGCCCCGATTTCGCCGATGAGCCGCGGCGCTTCGACAGTGGCGAGAGACACGGGTCCGTAACGGGTTTCGGCGTAAACCTGCAACGCTCCTGCCTGCAGAAAGAAAGCGCCGTCGCTTTCATGTCCCTGCTGCATGAGCACGTCGCCGGGTTGGAGCGCAATCGGCCGCAGACCGACGACAATCTCTTCAAGCGCTTCTGTGGGAGTCAAATCTCTCTTCGCGGCGCCCGGTCCTGCTGGCCGCACGCCTTCCTCACTCTCGACCAAAGTGTATCCTTACGGCTTCAATTCCGTGAAAGGTCAGTCTAGCGCAGAAATTCGGCGATCACACGATTCCCGGTCTCGGTCCGGGAATATCTGAGGTTGTCGGCGAAGCTCCGGATCACGCCAATGCCGAGGCCGCCCGGCCGGATGCTGTCCAGGCCTCCCTCGACGCCGTGCGGGCGAGCGAGAGAGATGTCGAAAGGTCGCCCATTATCCTCCACGGTCAAGGTGATTTTGTCGCTCGACACATCGACCGAGACGGTGACCTTGAGCGGTTCGGCGCTCTCGCTTTTTTCGCTTTGCGCCGCCGGGGCGCGGCCATGCATCGCGACATTCGCCATCAGCTCCTCGAGGCAGACCTGCATCGCATAGGATTGCACATCGGGAAGATGCAAGTCCGAGGCGATTGATCCGACCCATCCCACGGCGCCGCTGACCGCGCTGATGGCGCCGGAGAAATCCCGGCGCCATTCGCTATGCACGCGCTGATCCGTCGTCATCGTCGCCTCAAAGGCCGAACTCCCTTTCAGCCTCGCTCATGTCGCGGACGATTGGGATAATTGTATTTATAGCGGCGGCCCTTAGAGATTTTTCGACGTTCTCCTGCGGCGTGAGCAGGACCAGCCGGCCGCCATTCTCCCACGACGCCTTCGCGCCGGAGACGAGCGTCCGCATGCCGAGCGACGCGAGGAAGGACACGTCGGAGAGGTCCACCGCCAGAAATTTCTTCTGCTTGACGATGTCCATGAACGCGTCGTCGATCTTGAGCGCGCCGTCAATGTCCAACCGTCCGGACAGCGTGATTTTGGTTATCTCGTTCCCGATATCCGCCGTCGTCAACTGCATCGCGCTCTCCTGTTTCGCCTCGCCCAAGGCTTTTTGCGTTCCAGAAGCGAAAGGGCTTGGCCGGCTGGCGCCTTCGACGCCGTCGCCCCGAGACAACCGCCTACCGCGGCGAAAATCCCCAATTTCCCGTATGTTGCTATTGTAATGGATTTGTGACGAGGTCATTCCCTCCGCTGGGTCCTTGCCTCGCCGGCGAGGCGTCACCCCGGGATAACCCCCAACCGTTGCAGTAGCCAATATGTCCCGGCGAGCGCGATCGCCGCCGAGATGGCGTAGACGAGCTTATCGTGACGCTTCTTCCCGGTGTGGTGGTCGATATAGAGAAGGATCGGCAGCAGCACGAGCACGATGGCGATCTGGCCGATCTCGACCCCGATGTTGAAGCTCGCGAGCGCAGGCACGATGGTCGCCCGCTGGACGTTGAGCTCCTTCAATCCGCTCGCAAAGCCGAAACCGTGGATGAAGCCGAAGAGGAACGTGACGATCCAACGTCTGTCGATGTTGCGCGAGAAAAAATTCTCGACGGCGACAAAGATGATGGACGCCGCGATCGCCAATTCCGTCAAGGTCGTCGGCAAGGACACGACATCGAGCGCCGCAAGCGACAGCGTGATCGAGTGCGAGATCGTGAAAGCCGTGACCACCTTGACCACCGGCCAGACCCGGGTCGCCCAGAGGATCACGGCGATGAGAAAGCAGATGTGGTCGTAGCCGGTCAGTATGTGCTCGATGCCGGCCTTGCCGAATTTCAGCATGAGCTGCGCGGTCGTCTCGAGCGGCTTCGTCAGATCCACCGGCGGGCTGGCGCCGTCGAGCACGATCTCGCCGGCGTTGGGACCGCTCGACAGGGTAACGAGCTGCTTAGCGCGCGCCCCCTGCGCACGCAAAAGCTTGGTTGCGTCATAGGTGACGAGTCCCTCGCAGTCGAACCGCAATACGACGAGCGCGCTGTCCTGATTGGTGGGGTCCTCGCCCGCGTGCTGGACGGCGGCGGGACAGGCTTTCCCGGCCGCGTTTCGCATTGTGACCCGGCGCTCCACGAATTTGCCGATCTCCTCCTCGAGAACGCCAGACTGAGACAGGTCCACGTCCTTGCGCTCGGCCATCGACTCCTGGAACATGCGCTCGAGGTCGGTCGCGAGGAATCCGACGTCGACGACGAAGCCCTTGTCCTTGGCCTCGATTTTCGCGGTCGAGATGTCCGGCGTGTGCGCCTGCGCCGGAAAGGCGCCGCCGCAAACGATCAGCGCGAACGCGGCCAACCCCGCCAGGAAGCTTCTCATGGCTTCAACTCCTACGAACCTTAACTTTAGCGTGAGGGCGCCTTACCCGAAGGCGTGCCGCCCGGCAAGACCGGCCCCAAGCCGTTGCGGCGGCCCGCGCCGAGGGCTATGAGGGCGAGAGTAGAGCGCCCGCGGGCCTTCTGGAGACGCCGCACGATGCAGCGCGTAACGATGACGATCGACGAAGAGCTGATGGAGAGCCTCGACCGCTACATGGCGGCTTCCGGCCACCGCAACCGCTCCGAGGCCGTTCGCGATCTCGTGCGGGCCGGCCTGCTGCTTCAGCCCAAGAACGATGACAGCGAACGCGCCTGCATGGCGGCGCTCGTCTATGTCTATGATCACGAGACCCGCCAGCTGTCGAAGCGCCTTTTGAGCGATCATCACAGCCACGCGGACATGTCGATTGCGACCTTGCATGTTCACATCGACGCGGAAAGCTGCCTCGAGGTGTCACTCTTGCACGGCCAAAAGGCGGAGGTCGAGCATTTCGCGCAGCATGTCATCGGCGAACGCGGGGTCCGCTACGGGCAGCTCGTCGTGGTTCCCGCCAGCGTCGAAGCCCGTCTCGACGACGGCAGCCATGATCACGACCATCGTCACGATGACTGATCGAGTCCGGGCGCCGCAGCGTCCTGGCGCAGTCGCCTAAACGCGGAGAGCCGCGCCCTACGCGAACTTTAGAAAATCTACTCGCCGACCGTCGCGACGCGGATCATATTGGTCGCGCCGGGCGAGCCGAAGGGCATGCCGGCCACAATCGCGACACGATCGCCTTCCTCGCCGAAGCCTTGGCTCTGCGCAGAGTTGCAGGCGCGATGCACCATGTCCTCGACGCTGGAGGCGTCCGGCGTCTGCAACGCGTGCACGCCCCACACGAGCGCCAGGCGTCGGGCCGTGTCTCGCTTCGGCGTGAGTGCGAGTATCGGCGAGGCAGGCCTTTCGCGCGCGATGCGCAGGGCGGTCGCGCCGGAGTCGGTCCAGGCGCAGATGGCCTTCACGCCGATCGTCTGCGCGACGTCGCGCGCCGCGGCGGCGATCGCGTCGGCGACCGTCGGATTGGGCGTTTCAGCGCGTTGAGCATTGAGGATCTGGCGATAGACCGCGTCGGTTTCGACCTCCTCCGCGATCCGGCTCATCGTCGCCACGGCTTCCCGCGGATACTGGCCGGCGGCGCTCTCGGCCGAGAGCATGACGGCGTCGGCGCCCTCGAACACCGCGGTGGCGACGTCGGAAACCTCCGCCCGCGTGGGGAGGGGCGAGAGAATCATCGATTCGAGCATTTGCGTCGCGACGACCACGGGCTTGCCGACGCGCCGCGCCGCGCGGTTGATGCGCTTCTGCAGCCCCGGGACTTTTTCAAGCGGCATCTCGACGCCGAGATCGCCGCGCGCGACCATGAGCGCGTCGGAGACTTCGATCACCTCGTCGAGGCGCGCGACCGCCTGCGGCTTCTCGATCTTGGCCATCACCAGTGCGCGGCCCTGCACGATTCGCTTGACCTCGAGCACGTCCTCGGGACGCTGGACGAAGGAGATCGCGATCCAGTCGACTCCCTGCTCCAACGCCGCGGCGAGATCGGCGTGGTCCTTGCTCGTCATCGAGGTGATCGGAATGTCCGTGTCGGGCAGGCTGACGCCTTTGCGATTGGAGATGCGGCCGGCGACCTCGACGACGGCTCTGGCCTTGTCCTGGGTCGCCTCGACGGTCTTGAGCCGCACCCTGCCGTCGTCGATGAGCACGGTGTGCCCAACGTTCAGCGCAGCCAAAATCTCGGGATGCGGCAGGGAGACGCGATTGGCGTCGCCCGGCGTCGGATCGAGATCGAAGAGCAAGGAGTCGCCCTTGCGCAGATGCGCCGAGCCCTCGGCGAAAGCGCCGATGCGGAGCTTCGGCCCCTGCAGATCGACGAGCACGCCGATAGCCCGCGACGTCTCGGCTTCGATTTCGCGGATCATGCGCACATAATTGGCGAGCGAGGCGTGATCCGTGTGGCTCATGTTGATTCGGAAGAGGTCGGCGCCGACGTCGGCGAGCGAGGCGACGACCGCACGGTCGACGCTCGCCGGTCCCAAGGTGGCGATGATCTTCACGCGCCGCAGCCTTCTCATGGTCTCACTATCCCTTTCGCTAGGAAGTCTCGAAGAACTACCGGTCCAGGGTCGGCGCGCGGGGAACCGCCTGCGCCGGATCCGTCAGCTCCACAGTCCAACTGCGCGCGTCGTGACCGGTGTCGACCTCGAAGAAGCCTGTGCGATCGAATCCGCGCGCGAAGCAGTCCTCGCGCCCCTCGATCTTGAACTCGCGATCGCGGGTGCACATGAAGGACTTGCCTTTCCACTCGCCGCCGCGCTCGTCCATCGCGTAGACATAATAATATTGCGCGGCGAGCGGCCCGCGCAGCAGATTTTCGCAAGCCGTGGGCCGTAGGTTCCACCAACCTTCGACGAACCAGTTGCGCCCGTCCGTATAGGCGAGGGCGACGCTGACGCGGCCGGACGTCTTGTTGCACAGCCGAAAATCGGCGCGCGCGGCGTCAAAAGCGCAAGCGCAAGTCAAGACGGTGACGGCGGCGAGAACGGGACGGAGCATGGCCTCTGCGTGGCGGCGGGACCGGCGCGCTTTTTCGAGCAAAGCCGATGATTCTAGCCAAACCACGAGCGCCGTGCTTTGTCCACCCCGGCATTCCGGGTCGAGCCGGCGTCGCCTGCTTAATTTGGCAAAGTTGGCGGACTTTTG
Organism: uncultured Alphaproteobacteria bacterium; assembly: GCA_963760695.1. GTDB lineage: Bacteria > Pseudomonadota > Alphaproteobacteria > Rhizobiales > Beijerinckiaceae > Methylocystis. Next base: position 16,288 of record CAVXEI010000013.1, read on the forward strand.
CGATCAGAACTCGTTTCGCCATTTGATCTGGGGCGTTTTCGAAACGCTTGAACGAATCGTTCGAAACAGGGGCGCGGAGCGAATTCCGCAAAAGTTGGCGGACTTTTGCGATCGCGATTCGCTCCGGCGTTCTGAAATGGCGCGGCTTCTTGTCCTTGAACTCTTCCGTTGGAGCGAAACCGCACGCTTGACGCCGGTGACCGAAGTCCTCTGCGCGGCCGTGCCGCCTCAGGCGGCTTCGTTCGCCTGCAAGGCCGAGGCCTCCGACGCGACGAGATGGCGCAGAGGCGCATGGCGGATGGCGCCGTCCTCGTAAAAATATTCACAAGTCTCGTCGGTCGCCAGCGCGCTCATGACGACGGGCCACACCCGCTTTTGCGTCCAGCGGCGGAAGCGGGTGTAGTTCGTGTACCACTTGCCGAAATGCGGCGGGAGACTGCGCCAAGGCGAGCCGGTGCGCACGATCCAAAAGACGGCTTCGATGAAAAGACGATTGTCGCGGCCGTGGCAGCCGGGATCGCCTTCTTTGCCAGGAACGCGAGAGGCGATCAGCGCCCAGCGGTCGTCGTTGAGATAACAATCCGTCAATGCAACCTCCTTGCGGACGGCGCGCGCCATCGCCCGCGCGCCGAGGGGCGCGCGCCGTGCTTCAGAGCGACGCGGCGTCGATTGGGTTTCAGCGGGAGGGACGAAGCGAGACCGCAGCGCGCTCTCCTCAATCCCCAACGATTCGGATTCTACCTACAGTTGTAAAAATTGCAATTACAACTTTCGTAGGGATTGACGTGATACGCTGCCGCGCCAGCGGCCCGGCGTGCTGACGGCCCCCGGGGCTTCCGCCCATCCTGGGGCTCACGCCCGCTTTCGCTTCGCCGCCCGTCTTGCCTGTCCTCCACGCCTATGGCACAAGCCGCAGGCCTAAAGGCTGCTGCAGTAGCTCAGTGGTAGAGCACTCCCTTGGTAAGGGAGAGGTCGAGAGTTCAATCCTCTCTTGCAGCACCAGGCGACCTTCAGGGAAAACAAGCGGCTTGGCGGAAAAGGGCGCGGCGCCCCGTCCGCGCGGGCTCGACGCACGACCGCGCGCGGACTTGCGCCTCGGTCGTGCGAAATTCGTGGAAGGGGATTCCAAGATTGCCTAAACGTTCCGGCAAGCTTCAGCCACTCGCCTCGGTCCGCCGCGCACGACCGACCCTCGAAAACTGCCCGTCGAGAGCACAAAAAAGCCCCGGCCGCCTCTCCGGCGCCGGGGCTCGCATACAAACGTTTTAGGACGATCCCGCTTGCCGCCGCGGTCAGGCGCGGTGACGGGATTGCGGCTCGTGCCGGCCGCGGCCCGGTTTATTTGAGCTGTACCACGGTCATGCTCCAGGGCGTCAGCGTCAGCGTGAGCGGCAGGGTTTTCGCCCCGAGCGAAGCGGTGGCGACGCCCCGCCAGATGTTTCGGGAGGACCAATCATAGGCCGCGCGGTCGTACGAGCTCACGGTCACGCTCGACGACTGATTGACGCCCGTCACGCCGATCGTCACTTGCACTGCGCTGGACTGGTTGAGGTTGAACAGCATTACGGCGGTCCCTCCCCCGTTGGTCATGGCGTAGGCGCGCAGATTGGCGGCGCCCGCGCCCCCCAGCGTCGCGCCGAGCATATGCTCGCCGTTGCGGGCGACGAGGCTCGCGAGCTTGAAGGCCTGCGCCGTCGGCAACAAGGTGTTGAGAGGGATTGTCGGCGCCGTGGTGCAGCCATACTCCGGCAAGCCGTCGGAAATGATCTGATACCCCCCGAACTTCTGCCAGCCGTAGAGCGAGGACGCGTAGTTACCGCCGCTCGAGGGGTCGCGGCAGTCGCCGTGCGCGATCCACCAATTGGCCGTGGGGATGCCGGCCTTCATGAGCTCGCCCAGGACCTCGCCGGCGAACAGCGCCTGGGTGATCGACATCGACTGCTTGCCGGGGTTCGTGTTCACCGAGCCGAGCTCGCCGATCATGATCGGCGTGTTCGGCTTGCCGGCGGCCGCAAGCTCCTGCCTGATCGTCGCGATGCTTTGCGCGAGATAGGCGGGCGTCGAAGCGAGCAGGTAGGAGTCGTTCTCATAGCCCGCGCCTTGCGCATACCAGTGGTATTCGACGAAATCGTACGGCGCCTTGGAGAGCACGATCTGGTCCCAGTTCGCGGCGCCCCAAGGGTCGCCGGCGTCGACGACGACGCCAACCTGCGCGTTGGGGTCGACCGCCTTGATCGCAGGATAGAAGCCGGTCGCGACAGCGTTGGCGTAAGTGGCGGGATCGTTGGGAGGGGCGTGCAGGTCCTTCTCCCAAGTTCCGTAAACTTCGTTGCCGATCGTCCAGTGGCTGACCGCATAACCCTTTGACTTCGCGTAGGACACCCACGCTGCCGCCTCGGCAGGATCGCCGCCGCCGGTGCAGGCCGCGTTCGTGCCGTAGTTGAGCGTGATCGCGAGCGTGAGACCGGCCGGCTTGACGATGTCGTTGACGAAGTTGTCGAAGGTCCCCTTGGGGGACACATAGGCGCCGAAGCAGTCGCTGTTCGTCGCGAGGTGAAAGAGGTCGCTGTTCGAGCCGCCGGGCCAGCGCGTCGTCGCGAAGCCCACGCCCGCCATGGTCGAGGCGAGGCCCGGCATCGTGGGATCGAACCAGTTCCCCATATTGCCGCCGAGAATCTGGTTCGTGAGGGCCGCGCCCACTTGCGCAGGATCGATGGTGACCGTGGCCTGCGGCTGCGCCTGCGCCGCGATCGGCGCCGCGAGCAGGGTCGCCGAGACCGCGGCACGAGCCGCGCGGCGCAGGTAACGGGCGAACGGAGAACGTAAGGATCTCATGCTGACTTCCTCTCCTGCAGGTTACTGGGGGCTCCCTCAATGCTGAGGGCGTCATATGCTGCGTGGACGCTCACTCTACGCTCATTTAGCGAGCGGACCGGGCTTGTCGCTCGAAACGGCGTGAAGATAGGCGTTGACCACCGCGACCATCGCGACGCCGAAGCCGGCCGTGTATTTCGCCCATTCCTGAATTTGCGCCGCCGTGTTCGAATCGACGGGGAGCTTGTTATTGGCGAGATAGGCGATCGCCGCGCCGGCGAGCGCGAGGGCGAAGTTTATCCATGTGGCGGTTTTGGGGTCGATGGAGGGCAAGGTGGGCATGGTTTCTCTCTCTTTCCTCTGGTGGATACTCGCTTTGTTACGCCGCGCGACGTTCGGACTCGGAAGCAATGAAGTCGCGAGCTTTCTCAAGGACGGCGATAAGCCGCTTGAATTCCATGCTCATGGTCAATCCCCGAACAGGTCTTTACGCAGGAGCCATGCGATTCCGAATGCGATTGCCGGAAGCACCGGCATCAGGTGAAGCAGCACGTGCATCTCACGTCTCCTTTAAGATTGCTGCGACCGGGCCTTCGCGCGGGCGCCGGTGGATCGCGTTCGGGTTTTGGGGAAAGAGCGAGAGAGGTGCGGAGGCTGTTCAGGCGGTCTTCGATCCGACTGAAGCGGTCATCGCGCCGACGGCGCAACTGCGATCAAGGCAGCCTTTCGTCGCCCTCTAGCGGCGTTTTGGCGCAGGCCGTGTGTCGCGTGTGATGACGGTCCCCTCAAGGAGCGTTCGAGTCAGCGCGTTCATCTGCTCTTCAAGCCTGGTCATGCGTTCGCCGCGATCGTCCATTGCCGCCTTCAGCGCCGACAACTCGACTTCCGTCTGGGGCGTGGGAGCCGGATCTTCAACGACTGATTGTAATTGAGCCATCCGCGTCTCCAACGCACTTATGCGTGCGTGGCGCTCGTCCAGAACTTTCTTTATCGCTGCAAACTCGATGGCCACCTGGGGCCTGGGGGCCGGATCGAGGGCCGCAACCTCCACAGCGCGCGCACGCCGCTCGAGCTCATCAATCAATCGATTTTGATGCGTCAGCCTTTCGGCGTGCTCATGCAGGCGCGTCTCCAGCGATATCAGCCACGTCACGCCGCTCAGAATCACGGGGAGGAGCAGGAACACGACAAAGTTGCGCCACTCCGAATTGGCGCGCCCTTGCGTTGGCGTCGGCCATGAGTTGCGCGTGGTCGAAGCCGTTCGGCGCCTTGCCGCTTCGCTCAGACCGGATTGTCCAACCCCGTCAGTCGCCATGAGAGAGCAGAGGTCGCTTGTTGATGAGCAGCCAATAGAGTCCGAGCTCCGCTACGGCGTTGGCGAACGCCTCGAATTCGACCGGCTTGCTAACGAAGCTGTTGGCGCCGAGCCTATAGCTTTCCTCGATGTCGTGGTCCTCCTTGGAAGAGGTCAGCACGACCACCGGGATTGTCTTCAGCCGTTCGTCGGTTTTGACCTTGTGGAGAACCTCGAAGCCGTCAACCTTCGGCAGCCGCAGATCGAGCAGAATCAATCTGGGCTCATTATGCGCCCGGCCCGCGTAGCCGCCGGTCTGGAACAAGAAATTGAGCGCTTCCGCCCCGTCCTTTAGCCACACCAGCCGATTGGCGAGGTTGTGTTTCTTCAGCGCCCGGATGCATAGCTCCGCGTCCGTGGAGTTGTCTTCAACCAGCAAGATCTCGACCTCAGCCTGAAGGTCATCCATGACAGGTCTCCTGGATTGGAAGCGCGAAAGAGAATGTCGCCCCTTCGCCGACCTTGCCCTCAGCCCATACCCTACCGCCGTGCCGGACGATGATCCGCTTTACGATGGCCAGCCCGATGCCGGTCCCGGGGAAGTCGGCGCCGTGCAGCCGCTGGAAAACCCCGAAAAGCTTGGCGGCGTATTGCATGTCGAAGCCGACGCCATCGTCGCGCACGTAATAGACGGTCTCGCCGCGACCGGCGGCGGCGCCGATTTCGATGCGCGCGGCGGGTTTGGGCGCGGTGTACTTTATCGCGTTGTCGAGCAGGTTTATCCAGACGCGCTGCAACATGGCTTTGTCGCCATGCGCGTCCGGCAGCGCGCCGATGTTGATCGCCAGTTTGCGGCCGGCGACTGCCCGCGCCAACGTATCGCTTAGCGTATCGCGGACCAGCGCGACCATGTCCACCGGCGCCGAACGCAATTCTGCGCGCCCAGTGCGCGAGAACGTTAGGATGTCGTCGATCAGCCGGCTCAACTTGACGGTGCTGTCCCCCACCACATTGAGAAGGCGCTGGCCTTCGGCGTCGAGCTTGTCGGCATAGTCTTCGAGCAGGATGCGGGAGAACCCCTCGATCGCCCGCAGCGGCACCCGCAAATCGTGCGACACGGAAAAGGCAAAACTCTCCAGGTCCTGGTTTACCTGGTTCAGTTCTAAGGTTCGCTCGGTGACGCGCTGGTCCAGCTCGGCATTGAGGCGGCGCAACTCCTCTTCGGCGCGCCGGCGCTCGGTGATGTCGGCGCAAACGCCTATCCATTCACGGACCGCCCCGTCTTCTTCCAAGACCGGCGTCGCGCGTGCGGAGACGTAGCGGTATTGACCATCGTGTCGGCGCAGACGGTACTCCGTGTCGTACAAAGACTTCTTCTGCACGGCCCTCGACCACGCGCCGAGGGTCCGCTCGCGATCGGCGGGGTGAAGCGCATCCGCCCAGCCATCGCCCAGGGTTTCTTCGACCTTCTGCCCCGTAAAGGCCCGCCAGCTCGGCAGGTCCGCCGAGATCTTGCCCTCGGCGCCGGTCCTCCACACCACTTGCCCGCTGGCGTGGGCAAGCGAGCGATATCGTTCCTCGCTCAACCGCAGCGCCATCTGCGCATCTCTCTGCTTGGTGATGTCGCGTTCGACCGCCGAGATGCCGGTAATCGCGCCGGCCGAATCCCTCACGGGCGACAGCGACAGCGACACCCACATCCGACTCCCCGACTTCTTGACCCGCTCGATCTCAAAATTCGCTATCTCCTCGCCGCTTTTCACTCGGGCGATCAGGGTAGAGATCTCCGCCCTGTGCTCGGGTGGCGAGAGAACTTCAATCGGCTGGCCAATTATCTCTGCGGCGGTGTATCCATAGAGCCGCTCGGCGCCCTTGTTCCAGCTGATGACGACCCCGTCGGGGCTTTTGCCGACAATGGCGTCTTGCGCGTCAACGATGAGCGCGAGGGCGTCGCGCGCACGCATCACCTCCGTCAGGTCGGTGACCACAAGGACGAGGCTCGGCGGTGCTGCATCACTTTGGCCATGGAGAGCGACAGTCACCGGCGCCGTCGTCGCGTCGGACGCCAGCAGGGTCGCGCGCATGCGTGCAGTTTTTATTTCACTCTCGCGGATTGCCGTAGCGATTCTTCGCCGCGTCCTCGGCTGCGAAATACGCCGCCAGGCTCGACCCGATGACCGTCCGCAGATCGGCCTTGACCATTTCGGCAAAGCGCCGGTTGCAATAAAGGATGACGCCCCCCGGGGTGGTGACCGTGCCGGCGCCTTCGCTCATGGCCTCGACCATGAGGCGGTAAGGCTCCTCCGCGCTTGTCAGCGTGAAGACCCGCCCCCCCGCCGCCGTATCCACCCTGATGGCGTCGATCTCCCCGGCGACGATCGCGGCCAGCGTCTCCTCAGCCACTTCCAGCCGCGCGCGCAGTTCTGCGTAAGGAACGCTGCCTTCAGCGAATTGCGGGGTGCGCATTGCGACTTCACCGTTTCTCAGGGAAGAGGCCGAGGCCCACGAGGACCCGCTCTTCTTCCGACAGGTCGCCGACCAAGCGCCGGATCGGGAGCGGCAGGTCTTTCACCAAGGTGGGAAGCGCAATGATCTGCTCTTTGGCGAGCAGTTCATTCTGTTGATAGGCGTCGATCACCTCCAGGTCATAGTGACCATGCAGATGCGTCGCGCCGACGGCCTTGATGGCGGCGATCGTCTGCGTCGAACGCGGTGTTGCGCCGCTGACATAGAGACGTAATCGATATCTCGGTGTATCGGCGGTCTTGTCGGCGCCATCCGTCTTTTCCGTTTTCATGGCTTCTTTTCCTTTTCAGCGGGATTTGCGCAGCTGCAATCCGACCAGCGTCCGCATCGTATCGGAGAGATCGCCGACGATTTTTTTCATCGGGGGAGGCAGTTTGCGTACGAGCGTCGGGATCGCCACGATCTGATCGTCACGCGAAAGCTGCGGGTTCTGCAACAGATCGACCACCTCGAGCTCATATTTGCCCGCAAGGTGCTCTTCACAGAGCTTCCGCAGATTATCGATCGCGGTGAGCGATTTTGCGCTCTGGCCAGCGATGTAGAGACGCAACTGCCACTTGGCTTGCGCCGGAGAAGCGGGTGCTGCGGCGGAGGCGGGCGCTTCGCCCGTCGAGCGTGGCGGTGCTGACTTCATCTGTCGCCTCCATTGAGGAGCGGGGTTCGGTTGGAGCCCGCCTATTCGGCGCGCAATCGAGCCAGGGTGGCGCGAGCAGAGGCAGAGTTCCGCCGCAGTCGACTCCTGCTCTGTAGCGGCCACGTCGACGTCGTTCGCCTCGGTGGTCAATTCGGATTGCAACTCGGCAATTTTCGCCTGCACAGCCCTGCACTTGCGCTCCATGGCGCTCTTCTTGCGGGCGATCTCCTGTCGCAGCGCCGCGGCGGCCGCGCGATCCGCGGCTCCCTGCGTGGAACGCGCCGAACCGGTCAGGATGCGGCCATCCGGCCCAACGAAGATGTCCACCAAGTCGACGCCTTGATTGGTCAACAGCAGTTCGCGCGCCTGGTTGGAATGTTTCCTGCCGCGGGACTTGACGATGGACAACGTGCGGGTGCGCTCTCCCGCCTGCTCGAGATTATGCAGCACCAGCCAGCTGTCGATCACCGAGGAGACGCCAACCTCGCTCTGCTCGGCGGGCTGTCCGCCGCTCGTCAGGCTGGTGAACATGGCTGTGATCTGCCTCGCCTTCAGCAGATCGACAATACGCATCAGCATTGCCCTCGCAGAATGGAACGTGCCGGCCGCCTCAAAAGCGGACACTGGATCCAGAACCACGACCCGAGGCTTGAACTCGTCGACCAGATTGATCATCGCGCTGAGGTGCGCCTCCAGCCCGCAGCTCGTCGGGCGCAAGCAGGAGAAGCGCAGCAGACCGTTGGCGGTCCAGCCCTCCAAATCGATACCGATCGATTGCATGTTGCGCACGATCTGGTCCGGCGATTCCTCGAAGGAGAAATAAATGCAGCGCTCGCCGCGCCGGCAAGCCGCGTCGGCGAAATGCGAGGAGATGCAGGTCTTGCCGGTCCCGGCGGAGCCGGAAATCAGTAGGGTGCCGCCACGATAATAGCCCTCACCGCCGAGCAGGGCGTCGAGCTTAGGGATTCCCGTAGACACGAATTCGCGCGACGCCAGGTAATTCAGGCCGATGGCGGTGATCGGCAGCACCGTAAACCCGCGCTCGCCGATCAGAAATGGATATTCGTTGGTCCCGTGCGCGGAGCCGCGATACTTGACAATGCGCAGCCGGCGCGTGGCGGTCTCGTCGGCGACCTTCTGGTCCAGCATGATCACGCAGTCCGCGACGTATTCCTCCAGGCCGTGGCGGGTGAGCGCCCCATCGCCCCGTTCGCCGGTGACGATGGCGGTGACTCCCTTTTCCTTGAGCCAGACGAACAGGCGGTGAAGCTCCGAGCGCAGGATCCGCACGTTCTCCAGAGCGGCGAAAAGCGCCTCGATGGTGTCGAGCACGACGCGCTTGGCGCCGACCGCATCGATTGCGGCCCCGAGACGAATGAACAGGCCGTCAAGATCGTATTCGCCGGTTTCTATGATCTCGGCGCGATCAATCGTCACGTGCTCAATCGCGAGCTTCTTCTGCGCGATCAGCGCGGGGAGATCGAAGCCGAGCGAGGCGACGTTCTCGGCCAGATCCCTTTCGCTCTCCTCGAAGCACAGGAAGACTCCCGGCTCGCCGTGCTCCTCAATTCCGCTGACCAGAAACTGCATGGCCATCAGCGTCTTTCCCGTTCCCGCATTTCCGCAGATCAGCGTTGTCCGGCCGGCCGGAAAGCCTCCGTTGGTGACCTCATCCAGGCCCCGAATTCCGCTGGGGCTTTTGGCCAATGTTGGCGGCGGCGCCGAGGTAGCTTTAGCGTGAGGAATCATGACAGCGCCTCCATGCCGTTGTGTCCCGAGAGGGCGTTGGCGGTCGGTTCTGGACATCACGAATCCCTTCGTTTTTGCAGGGCCTCCGCAGGATGATCGTCAATGGAACTCCGCGCCTCGGCTTGGATGCATCCAGGGAGTTCGGGGAAGGGAAGGAGATGGCGGCTGCGTTCATTTGCTCTTCGGCCTCCTCGTCGGAGGCGAAGGCGAAGGCGGCGGCTCGAGCGCCTTATCGATTTTTTCCTGTAGTTCCCTTAGTTCCTTCGACGTTGATTCTCGATGGAATGTCGACAGCTTCCCCTCATTTTCCATCTGATGGAAAATGGGGGGAACGATGACCTGGTAAATGGCCGCTAGCGAGAGGCCCAAGAAGGTCATGGCGACGCCAAAAACCCAGCTCAGAAATGACGTCATCGCCTTTTGGTTATCCCGACGCGCAGCGCGCATCTTTTCCAATTGTCCATCTAAAAGCTTCCGCAGCTCGGAAATCTCCGTCCCCTGAATGTCCACGCGCCGATCAAGCTCATATGTCGCCATTCGGAGGAGGCGGAGATAAAGCTCTGGCTTCGGTTCATCCTTGATCGGATCGGTTTCAAGGTCTTCCATGAGAGGATTTGGTTATCCTTCGGCGCCCGCGCTCAAGTGTGACTTTTTCTCGTTCGCTTAAACCTGGTCAAAACCCATCGCCTTGGCGTCGGCCACGAGCTGCGCGAGGTTGAAGCCGTTTGCCGCCTTGCCGGAGACACGCTCGAGCGCATCGCGCGAGATCGCCGCATAAAGCGCGCCATTGGCGCGCGGCACGAAATAGGCCTTCAACGCCGCATTGGTGACTTTGCCGTACATGCCCCAAGTCGCGCAGCCGATCCCGTTCGCGTCATAGGAGAAATGCGTCATGCAATGGCCGTTGCGCATGTCGGGATCGCCCGCGACGTCGAAGACGAAGCCGTCGCCGTCAGGCGGGGGATTGATCCAGGCGGCCGGCAGCTCGACGCCGCTCATCAAACCCTCGAACAACCAAAGCGCGGTATGAACCTCGCGCAAATTGGAGGCGTCGACCGAGACCCAGGCGACGATCTGGTGCTTGTAGATGTTGTTCTGCGGCTCGAAGCCTCTCGCGGCCCAGAAGTTCAAGGCATATTCCTCGTCGCAGCCCCTATCCTCGTTTGGATAATGGCCGCCGGAGAACCAATGGTACGCGGCCCTGATCTGCCCATCTTCGAATTTGTCAGGCGTGCCGCCGGTGGCGTTGCCCGTCCAGACGCCAATCATATGCGCGGCGCCGGCGACGACGCAGTCTCCGAGCCGATCGTTCAAATAGATATCGGCGAGCGCCTTCCGCGCCTTGGCGGAATAGTCGCAAGCGGGGGGCGGGCTGGGAAGACTGGGGCCAAGATAATTGGCGAGGCTGAGTTTCCGCGAGTGCGGCTTGGGTCGAATGCGATCGCCGACAATAAGGCGCCGCCGGGTTTGCGGATGGATGACGGTGAGCGGCATGGGATCTCCGGTCGTCAGTGCGGCGCGAAGTACCGGCCGCATGGCCAAGGAAGCCCCTAATCCTTGAGGAGATTTTCCGCGCGGCCGTACGCGCTCTCACGAGGACGCGACCGCGCGGTTCTCTCTTGGGTTTAAGGGGCGATGGTTGCCGTGCAGGCGCCTGCGTTGCGTTCAGGATCCCGGGAGCGAGACCAAAAGGACGACGCCGATGAGCGCCAACGCAACCAGCACGAACTCGCCGGGCGTCAGCGTGAAGCCCGGCGCGAAAGCCGCCACCGTGAGCACCGCAAGCACAAAGTAGAGAATCGATTCCAGTGTTCTCATCACGGCAGCTTCGCCAAGGTGGTGCAGAAATTATTGAACGCCGCTCCATAGAGGGCGAGCATCGTCGCGGCGCGACCGCAGACGACGGCGCAGGCGGAATTCGCTTAGCGTCGTGATCTGCGCATGAATGATCCGCAGAGCATCGCGCCGCCGGAGATCTAGTCCCCGGCGGCGGCGCATGACATCAGCAGAAAGTCTGTCGTGGATTGGCCGGGGCGCCTTCAGCTCTGCAAGGTCGCGCCGACGACCCATTGCAAGCCAGCGCGATTGACGAGCTTCCAAAAGGTCGGGTCGCCGACGTTCACCGCCGCGTTGTTGTGCATCATGGAGCCGATGGGATAGGCCGTGCTCGTCGGCTTTGCGCTTGCGACGCCCACGAAGATCTTGTGATTGACGTCACCGGCGAGATGGCAACCGATGTCGACTCCGCCGGTTTTGAAGTCGGGGATGGCAAAGGCGTCGACCGGGAAGCCGTTGGCCTTCGTACAGCGCGAGTTGATAAACCCAAACAGCGGGTAGCCCGTCGAAGCGTAGTCGACATAGACGCCGCCGCTGGCGCGAACTCTTGAACGCGAAGGGCCATACGCCATTGTTCTCGCGATTGTCGGCTAGCGTCAGGATATTTGGTGAGCCGCTCGTGCCGCTTCCCAGCCCGACGACGCCCGTGCCGTCCTGCGATTTCACGCTAACGCGCGACATTTGTCCGCAGGCGCTGAGAACCGAAGGAACGCCGCCAGCCGAGTCCGACGTGAAGACTCCTGCAGAGTTCAACAGGTCGGAAGCCAGGACATTGCCGACGACAACCGCGTTGCCGTTTATCGTGACCTGCTCGATGGGCGTGGCCCCTCTGGCGCCGTGGCTCTCCTTATAGACGCCCAGGCAAGTCGTCGTCGCGCTGCCCTGGTTCGCCCAAATGTCCGTCGCTTGCGACTCGAACTGGGATCCGAGGATCACGGCGCCCGTCAAGCTGTTGTCGTAGACGCCGTAGCCTGTGTTCGACGTGAACGACGACTGCAGAACGAGACAGCCGTTGGCGTCATGCCCTTCGATATGGCAGCCGTCGCCCAAGTTGAAGACGGCCCAGCAACCATCGACACGCGAGAAGTCGCAACCCGTGCCCGGCACATCGCCGGGATTGCCGTGAAAATATATGCCGTGGCCGCTGAATGCGTGAACGGTGACGCCAAACAGCGTGACGCCGCAGCTCGCGTAGATTCCGTGTGCGTTTGGCGCCGTAGCTCTGGCTCCGCCATTGTTGCCTTGCACGCAAAGGTCTTCGACGCGGCTCCCCTGCCCGGTCAGGAGCCCCGACTGGCTGCCGTCTGCATTGAGAGGGTAGCCTCCGTTGTTGAAGCGAATGCCGCCAAGGCTTGGCGCAAACCGAAGCATGGTGCGTGCCGGGAGTCCGCCGCCACAGCCGCGAAGAATGACCGTGCGATTGACCTCGATCCCGAAAGGCGTCGCCGCCGTCGCTCTGGCAGACGTCTTGAAAAGATATAGGCCATCGGTCAGCGGCGCGGCGCCGGGAGCGGGGCCGAAAACGATCACGCCGCCAACGGAATGCACGGTGTCGTCGTGGTTGTGATCGAAGCTGGCCAGCGCCGCCGCGACGACCGGAGTCCAATCCGAGATCGGCGGGGTGAAGTTGGCGCGCGCGAAGTCGTCTAGGTAGATGATGGGGTTCGTAGGGTTGGTCATGTGCGTGCTTCTTTTTCCTGCTGGAAACCGCCCAGGCCGGCGGCGCGCTCAGATCACGCTTCGTTCGGGCAGAACTTGCCCGAAGAAAAAACGTGATCAATCCTGGAAGTTTGGAGCGGGCTCCATGCGAATAACCGGTGTCCACGTTTTCGCATCGCGCTCATGCCTGCGCCCAAGCGCTTCCGGCGACTGCGTTCAGCCTTGCAGCGTGGCGCCGACGACCCACTGCAAGGCGCCCGCGCGATTGACGAGCTTCCACAAGCTCGGGTCGCCGGCGTTCACCGCCGCGTTGCTGTACATCACTGAACCGGCGGGATAGGCGGTGCTCGTCGGCTTCGTATTCGCAACGCCGACGAAGATTTTGTGATTGATATCGCCGGTCAGATGGCAACCGACATCGACGCCGCCGTTGTTGAAATCGGGGATCGACGCGGCGTTGCAGGGAAAGCCGTTGGTCTTCGTGCAGCGACTGTTGATGAAGCCAAAGAGCGGGTAGCTCGTCGACGCCCAATCCACATAGACACCGCCACTCGCGCGGGATTTGAAAGTAAACGGCCATGCGCCGTTGTTCTCGCGCTTGTCGACGAGCGTCAACATGCTGGGCGAGCCTGCGGTCCCGCTCCCAAGCCACGACGACGCCTGTGGCGTCCTGCGATTTCACACTGACGCGCGACATTTGTCCGTTGGGGCCAAGAACGGTGGGCACGCCGCCTGTCGAGTCCGTGGTGAGGACCCCGGGAGAGAACAAAAGGTCATTCGCGAGAACATTGCCGACGACAACCACGTTGCCGTTCATCGTGACCTGTTCGCCACCGCCAGTTCCGTGGCTCTCCTTATAGACGCCCAGGCATGTCGTCGTCGCGCTGCCCTGGTTCGCCCAGATGTCCTTGGCTTGCGCCTCGAACTGACATCCGAGGATCACGGCGCCCGTCAAGCTGTTGTCGAAGACGCCGTAGCCTGTGTTCTGCGTGAAGGACGATTGAAGCATCAAGCAGCCGTTGGCGTCATGCCCTTCGATATGGCAGCCGTTTCCCAAGTTGAAGACGGACCAGCAGCCATCGACGCGCGAGAAGTCGGAGCCGGTTCCCGGCACATCGCCGGGATTGCCATGAAAGTAGATGCCGTGGCCGCTGAAGCTGTGAACGGTGACGCCAAACAGCGTGACACCACAGCTTGCGTAGATTCCGTGTGCGTTTGGCGCGGTAATCCTGGCTCCGCCGTTGTTCCCCTCTACGCACAAGTCTTCGACGCTGCTCCCCTGCGCGGTCAGAAGCCCGGATTGGCTGCCGTCCGCGTTGAGAGGGTAGCCCCGGGAGTTGAAGCGAATGCCGCCGAGGCCGTTCGCAAATCGCAGCATGGTGCGGGCAGGCAGTCCGCCGCCACAGCCGCGAAGAATGACGGTGCGATTGACCTCGATCCCGAAAGGCGTCGTCGCCGTCGGTCTGGCGGGCGTCTGGAAAAGGTATAGGCCATCCGTGAGAGGCGCTGAGCCCGGGCCAGGGCCGAAGACGATCACGCCGCCGATGGAATGGACGGAGTCGTCGCGGTTGTGATCAAAGCTGGCCAGCGCCGCCGCGACGACGGAAGTCCAATCCGCGATCGGCGTCCAGAAGTTGGCGCGCGCGAAGTCGTCTAGGTAGATCATGGGGTTCGTCGGGTTGGTCATGTGCGTTGCGCTTTCTTCTGCGAGGGAGCACTCTTGGCCGCCGCCGGCTTGCTGTCCTTGGCTGCAGTGCAGCGTCGGAGTCCGGCGACGGCCTTCATCCGGGCGGGGGAGCGGCCCGGAATTTTTTCAGCGGAACAGCCAGAGAAGCGCGCAGGCCGCGAGCACGGCGAAGCACGCGCCCCATAAGGCGCGCGACTGCAAGGTCGCGCAAAGAAGACCAAGGGGCGCGAAGATCAGGAACAGCGTGAAGAGCAGGAGCAATGCGAACAAGTTCTCGAAGTGATCGCCAGTATGGCGCTGTGGGATCATGGCCGTCGGCCCTATGCGCTGCTCTGCGTGAAGTGATTGAACCAGTTCATTGCGCCGGCGCCGCGCTTCGCAGCCTGTCCGGGGGCTCCCGCGCGCTCCCATTTCGTGGTCAGAACGCCGGCGGCGTCACGGGCGTTGTTCGTCTCGAGCAGATGCTCGAGGGCGTGGTATCGCCCCACCTCCGAAGCGAGTTGATGTCAAACCACGCCATCTCGAGTTGCTGTGGGAGGGGGATGACCTCGTTGTTCGACGGCGTCGGAATCGGCGCATGCACGGCGGCGCAGGCGTCTCTGAGACGCTTGCCGTTCAATTGCCACAGGCCGTAGGAGGCGCCGCTGTCGCCCCAGACGCCGAGTGTGAAGCTCGAACTCCGCGTCGGCCATCTCCACGAAGGCGGCGGCGTGACAAGGCAGCAAGGCCACTGCGGGCGTCGCATCGCTTGCAGGCGTGACAACTCTGCCATTGAAGAAGTCAAAAATCGCCTTGGCGCGCTCTAACTGCCAGGGACGATAGCTTTGCTCCGCGCATAGCGCCGGCTGTGTCTTCTTGATGCGCTCGGCATAGGCGAAGATCTTCGACCATTCGATGTGCCCGCAGTCCCAGTGGGAATTCTGCGGAACGTCCCCATGCGCAAACCAACCGGCGACATGACCGAACTTGCCAGAGAGCCGATGCGGGGTGTCATAGCCCGCGCGACACCAATCATCGTCCGGCCAAGGGTGCGAGAGCGGAATGCCATAATTATCTTCGAGCACGACAAGGAGATGCGCGAGCAGGTCGAGCGTCTTCGCATCGGGAAGCCAGGCGCATTCCTTCGAATGGCCAACCATCTCGATTTGCACGAGCGCGAGATCATTGTGCTTTTCGAGCGCGGCGCCGATGTAGCCAATGGGCACCAACTGGTGAATTTTGGGGACGCCTCCGCCATCGAGGCCGAGGAGAAAATGCGGTGCCCAATGCTTCAGGAAGACGCCCTCGCTGCCGACAAATCCGCCTTCGGTCGTGTGCAGCACTCCCGCGCGCGGCGCCTTGAGATCGACGGGCGCGTTGTAGAAGGGGCACTTGAGAAAGGTGACCGGATAGGGTCCCGCCTGCTTCACATAGGGCTGCTGGTTCATTGGCGTTTCCAGGTGGTTTGCGCCGATCGCGCATCATCGAGGACGACCCCACCAGAGCGCGGGGAAGTCTGTGCCGCGCCATAGCGGCGGCGCGGCATATGCACTTTCGTTTGCAGGAGAGCGAAGGGCGGCGCGCCGTATGAAAGAGGTTGCCGGCTTCCCATGATTGCTCGCGATGGCGATGCCAGGTCCGATCATGGGCGTGTTTGCGCAGTCTGCCGGCGGGACGCTGCGGAGACATCCTGGCGCGGAGAGAAGGCGCGCGATCAGTCGACACCCGATTTCTGTGGGCCGACTTAAGCCTTCATACTCGTTCCCCCGGCTTTGCCGGGGTGGCAGTGGAAGTTTGACGTTTTCGGCCGTCCACCGTCGAAATTTGCGCCGCCAAGGAGGAAAATCGACGATGGCTCCCTTACGTTTTAGAAGTATGTAATGACTATCCCTAAACCACCGCTGCCGTCGCCACCCTTACCGGAGGTCTTACCGGAGCCCGCAGCCCCGCCGCCTCCTCCTCCTCCGCCGTAGCCAGCCCCGTTGCCACCAGCGCCTGCAGTGCCATCGGAGTTGGTCCAGCCGCCGCCGCCGCCCGAGCCATACCAGTTGCCGGTCGCAAACTGGCCGTTGCCGGCCGCAGTCTTAGACGCGCCGATACCGCCAGCTGCAGAACCGCCGACCATGGCATAGGGGAAGCCACCGCCGCCGCCGTTCTTGGTTGTAGGAGTGGTCGTGGACTGACCACCACCGCCACCACCACCGCCAGACTTAAGGCCTGACGTTTCAGGAGCGCTGCCGCCGTTGCCGACGCCACAACCACCTTCAGCGCCGTTCTGGCCAGCAATGTCGCCGCCGCCGCCGTTGCCGCCCGCAGTGGCTCTACCGTTATTGTTAGAGTAGTTGCCTTGAATACCGCCACTGCCACCCTGACCAGGAAGACACCAGAGGTAAGAACCAAAACGACCGTAACCTGAACCGCTCTGGCCCGCACCGCCGGCAACGCCTGAGCCAGTGGCGGAAGGCGCACCAGTTCCGCCAGCTCCAACTGTAACCGAAACTGTTGACGCCAGGTCAGCGGCTCTGAATATCTGTGAGGTGTATCCGCCCGCACCACCACCGTTGCCGCCTTGAGCGAGGCTAGGTGAGCCAGCGGCGCTACAAGCGCCTGCATCACCACCACCACCAGCGCCAATCAGGATGACCTCAACGGCGACAGCGCCGGTAGGCATGGTCCATGTGCTGCTTGAGGTGAAGACTTGGATGTTGGTGGGCGTAGCAGACATAAGTCACCTTTAGGTTTGCCCCACCCTGATGAAGGGATGGGGTGGGAGTTGGATGGGGGTGGGAGTTCAAGTACGCGTCACCGACGCCTTGAGGTCATCAAGCGCAGCCTTGATAGCGTCGATGTCAGCCTGCGTTGCAGGAGCCGCAGCCACTGAAGCGTTAGCTGTCGCCAGCTGCGTCTAAGCGTGCCAACCTGAGTTCGAAGGGCGGCGATCGCAACGATTGGAGTCTTGATGTCGGCGATTTAAGCCTTGAGTTCGGCAATAGTAGACGTGAGTTCAACAATGCTTTTGTTAGTGAACATGAGTGTTTCCGCGAGTATCTTCATCGCAGCCTACACTGGCTCAGCCCGCGCCGAGAGGGAGTTGAATGCGCACGTGGCTTTTCACGCACCGCGGGCGCGCTCGTGATCTTTGGCAAGGCTTCGCACTTCGCCGCGAGCCATGAAGGTCTCAAGCGGCTTTATTGGGCGTCGTCTGCGTCGGAGGCCGTCGGCTCAACTCCAGCAGATCGACGTGGCCGACTTCGCAAACGATCGTTGCCGGGGTCGGCCTCCCTTCAGCGTCAAGCAAGGCTAGACGCAATACGCGCTCTCGGTCAACTCTCGCGACAACTCCTTCGCGTCCGCTCGCGGGTCCGATCACGATGCGAACCCTACAACCTTCGGAGATTTTCGGGCCATCTGCATCGCGTTCGACGGCCTGTGAGTTTCGATAGAACTCGACGAGACCGCGCGGCATAGCCGCAGCCCTGTCACTCCCGGCCTCACGCACGACGAGCAATACATCCGCGAGGTTCAAGATCTCCGAGAGCAGCCATCCTTCCTCCATCAGCCTCCGCTCGGCTTGCAGAAAGACATAGCTCCCGAAGCGCGAGACGCACCGCGTCTGCGCTCTCGGCGTCTTGCCAGGCTCGCGGATGACTTGCTTGATGCTCGCCACCGGCCGCCAGGCCGTGAGCCCCGAAGCGAGCAGCGTTCGACAGACATGGCCCTCACGCCCGTTGCGCGCCTCGACCACATACCAGCCTAGCCGGTCATCATCGCGGCTGATGGCCGCCTGTCGACGTAACGTTTTCATCGCACCCTCGTCGTTCAACGCGATGGACTAGCGCCCTCGCCGCGACATCGCGTAAGATTCCCGGCCTCTCCTTGGAACAGCGCGTCTCGACGCCGCGCCAGCGCCTGCGGCAGCGCGCTTTCCTCGAGAATCGCCGCACATTCGTCGCTCCCAAGCCAATCGTCGCGGCGCCGTTGGGCCGATGGACAGCCGCGCCCGCCGCACGTGTGGACCGCCGCGCTCGCCGCGCGTGGGACGGCAGCGGCGATCACCATCCGTCGAAGCCATCACTGTCGTCGGTGCGCACATGGGGGCGCACGTCCTTCATCGCTGCGAGCTTCTCGCGCAGTCCCGGCGGAGGCTCGGGGAAATAACGCGTCGTTACGCAAACGCGCTTGCTGCGCCTCTTTTGCGCGAGCTCGTTCGGTAAGGGCGCGCTCGTATTGGCCGTCGCGTGCGGGGGCGCAGCGTTCGAGGTCTGAGCGGGCGTAAGCGACAAAGTGATCCGCAAAGCCTCGAGCTTTTGGAGGAGCGCTGGATCTCTCATCGCTCCGAATTTGCGCAGCGCATCGATGATGCTCGTATGATCGCGGCCTGCGAAGGCGCGCCCCACCTTCACGCGGGAGTGACCGAAGAGCACGCAAAGGTGCATCGCGGCGCGGCGCGCTTCTAGAAGCGGAGTCTGCCGGCTTCGGCTGTCCAATTGTTCTAGGGTAAGGCCGAGCGAGGAGGCGACGGTTCGCCTGATCTCGGCGATCGACGGCGGCTTGACCCGTGGCGATGAGGGCGGCGGGATCGGCTTGCACCCCAAGGTATCGCAGTGCATGCGTGCGCGGGCGGCCTTGTAGCGAGCGTGCAACTGCTTGCGGAGATCCTGTCTCTCTGTTTCCACTTTGGTTCGCTCCTCCGTTTAACGCCGCGGCGTCGAAGCGCTCGCGAGTTTCGATGGCGGCGCGCCGCCATCGAGGTTGCTTGTGGATGGGGCGCCACGGCAGCGTTTGCGACGTTGTGCCCCGCTCGCGGCCTCTCGCTGTCGGCCACGACAGTGCGCGCGCCCACCGGCGCCAAAGCGCACGACGTTCGATCGGATGGCATGGGTATCGATTACGAGCGTGCCGACGCTTGCGGCCTCATGCGCGCCGTCGCTTCGAGGCAATCGCCGCGCGGCGCCGGAATCCAGGGAGCGCTGTGCTGTGCTGCAAGGGAGCGCTCCCCCTCCACTCCTCTCCCGGAAAACCCGTAGCGAGCGAGGCGCCGTTGCCTCCGCAGGAGTCTTTGGCTGAAAAGGGGTTTCGGGTTATACGTATATGTAAGTGCTGCTTACCCACTTGTCAAGCGTTTCTTTCACCGTCAGACTGGCGACGGAAGGGAATCGATATGAGATTCAACGAACGGTTTAAGCTTGCGCGCGCGCACGCTAAACTCACGCAGCAGGCGATCGCGGGTCGATTCAAGATCGAGCGCGCCGCCGTCTCTCAGTGGGAAAAGGGCGCGACGACGCCAACGCCGGAAAGGCTGCTGGCGCTGCCTGAGATTCTCGGAGTCAATCTGCGCTGGCTGTTGGAGGGCGAAGGCGAGATGCAGCCCGAGCCGACGGGCCTCAGTCCAAGAGCGCGCGCCGAATTCATCGCGGCGGTGCGCGGCGTTCTCGAAATGGTAGAATTTTCGACCGAAGAGGCGGAGGCTCTTGCAGATATCGCTCTCGAAGCTTTTCAAGAACCACTAATCGGGATTGAAGCGCGGCATCTCTCTGAGAGCCGGCGCGCTTTAGCTCAAGCTGCAACTCGGCGATTTTTTGCAGTAAAATCCTCGAAAACCGTCCCGACATCCGTAAAAGCCTCCAAATTCTAGGTTGGTCTCTACGAAGCAGTTGTACGCAGCAAACTAAGGCTACGGATGAGTTCTTACGTAGCAGTTTATACCTAACCGGCTCTCGACAATTTGGGGACGCTATAGTAGCGCTTAAGCTTGTGAGCGACCCGCCGCTCACAAGACAGCAGGTATTTTGGTAAGCAAAGCTTGACTCATTGAAATAGTGACTCTTACCTTGCTTTATACGCAGTGCTCCTCGGCGCCGCGAAAGCCGTTGGCAAGAGAGCCTCCGAAATGATCGAGGTTAAGACCCGAGAAGAAGCGCGACGCGCCACCAAGGCGGATCTCTTCGGCATCGCCGTCGAGGCCTGCATGCGCCATGCAACCCTCCGACGCAGGATCGCCGCGATTGAAATGGAGATCCGCCGGTTCATACCGACGGCGCTCGACGCGCCTCATTCGGCGCTCGTCGATAGCCTCTGCAACATCCAAATCGACCTCTCGTCGATGCTTGGCCACTCGCCCGCCTTCGATATCGCCGGCCTTCAAAGCGCCTGCGACGATCACGGGGCGAGCAACGATGGGCGCCGGCGGTTGAGCAAGGCGACGACCGCTTTCGGCATCGCGCGACGTGCGCTCGAAAGCGCGTGCGCCCGAGACATGCGCGCCGAGGAGGACTTCACGCGCGCGTTCGAAGCCTGGAGCAATCATGAAGAAGAGCTAGCTGCGGCGATCGCAAAGCTCGAGATCGACAACGCGCGGCTGCGTCAGGCTGTTGCCGAGCTCACGAGCGCCCGCAGCGCTTGAAGAAAGATAGGAATCGACAACATGCAAAAGATTGCCGAACAAGAAGAAGCTTTCGATCTCGGGCGCGAAGCAGTCTGGCGCGGTTTCGACTGCCTCGGCGACGAGAATAATCGCGTGGCTTTCTTCGCCGGCCGCATTGCGGTGGGAGTTGCTGCGCCCACCCGGCGTTACCGCCAGCAAGGAGCCTTCGCCGCCGTGCGCGCCGACCTCGACGCGACCGAGCGCAAAGCGCAAGCGAAGAGACGGGGCAAGGCTTCATGATCGCAGAGTCCCCCCTGCCCCGCATCGCGCAGCTTGCAAAGCATTGCCGCGACTTGAAGGCGCGTGGAATTGTGAGCGCCGGCGTCGAGTATTTCATCAATGATGAATTTCAGGTCGACGTCAGGACGCTGCCGCTTCCCAGCGTGGTCAACGGACAACCGCCCTTCGACATGGCCGCTTTTCTCGAAGGGTTGAGCGCCAACAGCAATGCCGCGCGCAAGGGCGTTTCCAGCCTCTTCGATATGTCTCCCCACGAATGGAACGCCTCGGCGATCGGGCGGTTTCTCAAGCTCCTCGCCGACCTCCTGAAAGCGAACATGGAAAGAGAATCGGTTCACAACATAAACGCGATCCAAAGT
Organism: uncultured Alphaproteobacteria bacterium; assembly: GCA_963760695.1. Taxonomy (GTDB): domain Bacteria; phylum Pseudomonadota; class Alphaproteobacteria; order Rhizobiales; family Beijerinckiaceae; genus Methylocystis. Next base: position 37,489 of record CAVXEI010000013.1, read on the forward strand.
CTTTGCTCGTCCTTCCACGCCCTGGCCGATTTCCTCATCTCCAACCCGTACTCGAAATTGAGCGCGAACGAACGCTTCAACGCGCTCAATGCCTTCGCACGCGAGGAGGGCCGCCGCTTTCTCAACATTCAGATCCTCATCATGATGAGCAACATCGCCGAGCTCGTCATCGCCATCGACGACCTCTCGCACGTGGCGCCAGACCTTAAAACGACAGAGCGTCTCGCCGCCAGAGTGATCGAAGACGCCGAACGCTGCATGAGATGGTTCGACGCGCTCGAAGCGAAGAGCGAGCGTGACCATGCCAGCCGACCTACACACTCTCAAGGACACGGCGCCCGCGACGACGTTTAAGACTGAAAGAGGGAGGGCGACGACGACGCCCTCCTTACCCACGATCCGTTTAGAGGCGGCTCAATGGCCGATCTTCTCGATGTCCGCGAGGATCCCGGACTCCTTGTGATGCTTGCAATACTCGCTGAGCTTCTCGAGGTTACGGTCGATGTAGCGTTCCTGCACGATGTTGAGATTGCGGCTCGCGTTGAAATAGCCGAGAATCCAGGCGCTGATCAGCCCCTTGTCGCCCGGCTCGAGCTTTTCATACTCCTTGCAGGTGATCTGGGACATTTCCAGGAGAACCTGCGAGGACGCCGGCGTCGCGACCAGCGCACAGCAAAGCACGCCGAAGAGAGCAATAATGCGATTCATGTGATCATCCTCTCTTTTTTCAGTTCTTGATGCCCAGGGCGTCATAAAGGCCCCGCATCACGGACTCGGCCTTGTGCGAACCGCACCAGCCCTTCACGCTTGCGATGTTCTTTCTGAACGCGATGAGATCGACCTGCGTGCGGCCGACCTTCTGGTTCACCCAGCCGCTCATCCATGCCGCGAAGAAATCCTGACGCGCTTCGGGCAACGCCAGGAACTCGCCGCATGTGACGCGGCCCATGTCGATGTCCACCTGGGCGTGCGGCGCGGACGGCGCCAGCGCCGCGGCGACGACGAAGGCCATTATCAGACGTTTCATGAACTCTCCTTCCAACGGTCGTGCGAAGCTGCACGCGCGAGGCTCTTAACGTCGCGCCTCAGTTGCGTAAACGTCTAAGTTGGCGCTGGCGCGTTCGGCGCGTCGGACCCGCGGCGCTCGACGTAGCAGCCCGCGCTCAATTCCTTTTCGATTCGCGCTCTGGGGAGGGCAGCCGACGGAACAACGACGCGCCCGCAGGGCTGCCTATGCAGGTCCCCCGGGAAATCGCGGCATGGTTGACGCTCCGTCTCTGCACTCGGAAAGGCCTTCGCTGACCGAACGCGAGGTCGAGAACATCGAGGAGCCCACGCAGCTGCGCACGCCGGTCGTCTATGAGGTTGTGCGGCGGCAGGGCGATGAGGAACTGTCGCGTCCGCTTACCTCGCTCTGGTGGTGGGGCCTCGCGGCAGGGCTTTCGATCAGCTTTTCACTCTTCGCTCAGGCCGCGCGACGCGTCCCTGTTCCGGAGGCTGAGTGGCGGCCGCTGATCGAGGCGATGGGTTATCCGGTTGGCTTTCTGATGGTGATCCTCTCGCGTCAGCAGCTCTTCACCGAGAACACGATCACGGTTGTTCTGCCGGTCATTCACAAGCCTTCGATGAGGAATCTTAGGCGGCTCGCCCGCCTGTGGTGCGTGGTTTTTCTGGCGAACATGGCCGGCACGCTGATTGCTGCGGCTTTCTGCAGTTTCGCGCCGGCGCTGCCGCCGGAGACGCGCGACGCGATGCTCGAGATCAGCCGGGAAATGATGGCGAATTCGTTTAGCCATATGTTCTTCAAGGGCATCGCTTCGGGATTCCTGATCGCGACGATGGCTTGGGCGATCCCGAGCGCCGACACGGCAAAGTTTCACATCATCGCCTTGATGACCTATCTCATCGCCATCGGCGGCTTCACCCATTGTGGCCGGCAGCATGGAGGCCTTCCTGTTGCTGACAAGTGGCGAGGTTTCGCTCCCTGCGGTGATCATTCAGTTCGTTCTGCCGGTTCTCGGCGGCAATATCGTCGGCGGGACCGTTCTGTTCTCGTTGATTTCCTATGCGCAAGTCATGAAGGAGATATAGATCCGGCGCCTGACTGTCTGGAATGGCGATCGAAAAAGCCTATAATGAACGAAAGGACGTTGAGAGGCGCGAGCGTTTGCTGCAAGATTGCCCGCCCTCGAATTGTCGCTTTTCTGCCGTCAGATTTAAGATCGGTCTTGGACGGGGCGCAAAAAACCAAGTCGGGGGCGGTCTGCGATGAAGCTTTCGTTGAGTTGCTGGGACGCTTTTTGCATCCTGCGTCGTGGGCGTTGGTGCGGCAGCGACCCGAATAGGTGATAAAATCAAGTCCGTTCCATGTGCCTCTGGGGGAAGAAAATGGCGTCGTCCCAATGCGAGCAGATGTTCGATCGCGCTTTTCCGTTGGCGAATCAGACGATGCTGACGGTCGCTGCGGCTCCGGAACGCCAGGAGGAGCTTCTCGACCTCCTCGATCGCGCCCTTGAGCGCGGCCTACGCCATAAGTCGCTGCTGTGCGCGATTCACGTGCCGTTCGAGCGCTTCCCGTTGATGGATTCCAAATTCTGGCACATCCCGATAGAGGACAGCGGAGATCCGCAGGTGTTACGCTTGTTCTTCACGCCCTCCGAAGGCGCGGCGGACGGAGTCGCCTGAGGGTTCGTCGGGCGACCCTCACTTCGACTTTCCGCGCGCAGAGGGCGCAGCCACCCCGTGCTGCGCAGAGTGCGCGGGCGTCTGCTGTGCAGGCGCCGCCGCTGGCGGCGGGCTATTGGCCGGCGCCTGATCCGATCGCGTCCAAGTTTCGCTCTGGCAGAGGAAGGCGATCAGGCATCCCGTCAGCGTCAGCTGATCGGGCGGGCTGTAGTGAATCTTCCCGCTGTAGGTCTTGCCGTTCTCGGGGTTGAAGAGTTCGCCCTTCCACTGATTGTTTCCAGCCTTTGCGGCGGATCGCAGAACGATCTTCGGCGGACCGCCGTAGATCGAGACCACTGCATCTTCCCGGGCGCAAAGCTTTTCGTCGCAGTCGTAGAACTCCAGCCGCTCCTCATGGCCGTCGCGCAGCCATACGCCGTAAATCGGCGGCTCCCCGGCGGAGGAAGGACCTCCTGAGAGCAGGGCGAGAGCGACCAGGGCGAGCCGTCGGTGCGTCATCCCGCAATCTTATCACAGCATTGCTGCGACGCGAAAATCAGCCGTCCTGAATTGCGTCGTCTTTTGCCTTCTGACGCGGCGGGCCGAGGAAGGCCGGAACGACGAAGAAGGCCGCGACCAGCGTGAAAAACAGTGAAATCGCCAGCAGCTTTCCCATGCTCGCTGTGCCGGGATGGGACGAAAGCATGAGGCTGCCGAAGGCCGTTCCGGTTGTGAGTGAGGAAAAGAAAATCGCGCGGGTGAGGCTCGAGGCGAGCATGTCGGAGATCCCCTTGCGCCAGGCGATGACGTAGTAGATGTGAAAGGCCACGCCGACGGCCAGCATCAACGGCAGAGCGATGATGTTGGCGAAGTTCAGCGACATGCCGATCGCGTCGGCGGTCTCGAGGCTCAAAATGCCGGCGAGCACCAGCGGGCCGAGCGTGAGCGCGACGTGCCAGGGATTGCGCAGCGCGACGACGAGAATCAAGAAGATCGCGATGAAGGCGTACAAGCCCGCCTGCGCGAAGGCGTGCACCACCGTGTCGCCGGCCTGCGCAACGACGATCGGCGGGCCGCTGGCGTCCGGCGCGATACGCTCCAAGGCGGCGGCGAAGGCGGCCATGACCTTGCGGTCGTTACTGTCGCCCTTCGGGAAGACTTCGATCCGGTATTGGCCACCTTCGGAGACCCAGTCACGCAGGACACGCTCGGGCAGTGACTCCTGCGCGATCGGGCGCGCATCCAGCATGACGCGCAGGTCCTTGAGCAGGCGCTCGAAGTCGGAAAAGACCGCCTGCTGAGCGCGCTCGCGCGTTGCCGGGTCTGCTTTGGCGAGCGCTTCGAGCGCCTTCGCAAAGCTCGCGACCTCCGGGGGAGGGGCGGGCGGAGCCGCTCCCAGCGGGATGGCCCCGCCTTTTGGCGGCGCGACGCCGCCCGGCTGTGCGCCGTCCGCCGCGCCGTGCGGCCAGCGCCTGCTGCGCGGCGGCGAGTGCGCGAGGATCCAGCCTGGCCGCGGCCGCCGCCGCGCGCGGGTCGACCCCCGCCGCGGCCATTGCTCGCGGATCCATCTGGCCGCTCATGAGCTTCGAGGCCGCGTCCAGCGCTTTCACCGTTTGATCGTCGGTCGGCGCGGGCTTCTGCTTTGGCGCCAGCGTGTCGCGCAATTGTCTGGCGGCGTGCTCGATGAGCCGTAGCTTCGCTTCCTGATCCTTGGGGATCAGAGAGTCGACCGTGACGACGTGATCCACCTCCGGAAGCGCTGCGGCCTGCGCGGCAATGTCGCGCGCCGCGTCGAGGGACGGTTGGATCACCTCGATCGTGTTCGGCGCCGTCTGGGGATTTTTCGAGAGATCGAGAAAGGCCGCTACCGACTCCACCTGCGGATTGCGGAGATTCATCGGATTGGAGTCGAAGGTCAGACGGCGAAGGAACGGCCCGCCCGCGATCGTGACGCCGAGCGCCAAGACAATGACCAGCGCGCGATGGCGAGCGATCCAATGATCGATGGCGGCAAGCGAGGCGGTCTCCACCGGAAGCTCTTCCGGTTTCGGCCTCAGAAGCTTTATCGCGGCCGGGAGGAATGTCAGCGTCGCCACATAGGCGATGATCATGCCAAAGCCGGCGATGAGCCCAAGTTCGGCGACGCCGCGAAAGTCGGTCGGCAGGAAGCAGAAGAAGCCGGCCAGCAGCGAGACCGCGGCGAGCGTCAACGAGCTGCCGATGGTGCGCGCCGAGGCGCAGAGCGCAGCGTCGACGCTGTCGCCCTTTCCGAAGATCTTGTGGCGCTCATCGCGGTAGCGCGTCGCGAACTGAATGCCGAAATCGACGCCGAGCCCGATGAAGAGCGCGGCGAAGGCGACCGAAATCATGTTGAAGCGGCCGATCAGCAGAATGCCGAGGCCGGCCGTGATCGCGAGGCCCGCGATCAGCGTGACGAGCACGGCGAAGATGAGCTTGGGCGAGCGCAGCGCCGCGAACAGGATCAGCGCCACGATGAGGAGCGTTCCACCCAGATTGACGCCCATGTTCTCCGAAATCGTCGCGAATTCGTCGTCCTCCAACGACACTTGACCGGTGAGACGCAGCGTGACGCCGTGCTCGGCGTCGAGCCCGAGATCGGCGGCGGTCTTGCGCACGAAGGCGATTGCGGCGGCGCCCGGCTGCAACTCCGAATAGTTGATGACCGGATTGATGAGCAGGATGCGGCGAAGGTCCGCGGGCTCCGTCTTTTTCGGCGCCTCGCTCGTCGGCGCCGCGCCCTCGTTCGCCGGCTCGTCGCCGAGCATCTTGTCCCAATTGAGCTTGGCGGGCTCGCCGGCCAGCGTCTTGTCGAGGACGCTGGTGATCTTTTTCAGTCCCGCACGATACAGCTCCATGCCGCGCTGGCTGTCGCCGACCTCGCGCATATTGTCGATGAGCGTGCCCGTCAGCCCGCGCAGGGTCGGATCTTGAGCGAGCGGCTGCAGCACGGCGCGCTGGGCGATCAAGCTCGCGGTGATCTTCTGAACCTCGGCCGCGTCGAGATAAAGGAATCCGTGACTCTTGAAAAACGTCTCGTCTTCCGGTCGCCAGCTGCGGCGGATGAGCGGCGCTCCGGCGAGCGCGGCGTTGAGGCGCTTGGCGGCGTCCTCGGCCTCTTCCGCGGTCTTGCCGTCGATGACGGCGACGATCAAATTATTGAGCTGGGGGAAATGCTTATAGAGCTCGATCTCATTTTCGCGCCACGGAATATCCTGCGAAAAAAGATGGTTGGTGTCCGTGTCGATCGCAAAGCGCGTCGCGGTGAGATAGGCGCCGTAAGCCGTCAGCGCGAGCGTTGCGGCGACGACGAGCCACGGCCAACGCAGGCAGTAGGCCACGACCTTTTCGAGCATTGGCTGTTCCCAAGGGATCCGGTCTTTCTCTCGGCAGCCAGGGCGGCTCCGAGGGGCATAGCGCCTGACGGTCGCAGGCTTATACAGGCGCGCCGGCCGCTGTCCAACTCGCCGCGCGGCCCGCGAGCAAGCAGCGCAGGCTCCGCGCCAGGACGCTGGGCGCCGCCCCGACGCTTTCCCCGGTCCCGTCGGCGTTTTATTTCGGGATCGATCCGGTTGGCTGAGCGTCGCCATGCCCGTGCAGGGCCATCCAGCCGCGCGCCGCGCCGTCGTCCGCGGCGGCGTCTTGCCTCGCGCCCGCCTCGCGGGCCGCAGGCGCTCCGCGAGCGGCGAGGCTCGGACCCTTCTTGCCGGCGGGCGCTCTCTTCTCGGCAAGCGCGATCTCGGCTGGCGGGACGAGCGTCTCCGGGCGGCTGACCTCGGCGATCTTCGACGAGAAGCTCGGATGCTGGCCGCCGTCCTGATAGACGAGGCGGACCGGCTGCACGTCCTTGGAGAGCTCGGCGATCCGCGCTTCGTCCTTGCGCTGCTTTTCGGCGACGAGCGAGGCGATTTGTCGATCGACTGTGAGCGGCGGACAAGCCGCGTTGGGATCGAGCGCCCCACCGCTCGCGGCTTGCGCGTCGAAGACATAGCGCCGGCTGCAGACGCCGACGGAAGGCTCCTGCAGCGTGGTCTCGAAGTGGTCGGAGCCTTCCTTGAGCTGCCGCCAGAAGGCGAGGTGCGGATCGAGCCGATGCTTGGCCAGGTTTTCCGCGGTCATGCGGAAAGGATAGGACTGCATCTGCACGGCGTGCTGGCCGCTGTTTAGCGAGGTGCGCACGATCGCATAGATTTCGGCGATCTGCCGGTCGGTCATCGAGAAGCAGCCCGCGGACGAACAGGCGCCATGCACCATGATCGTGCCGCCGGTGGCGCCCTGCGCGCGGTCGTAGGCGTTCGGATAGCCGACGTTGAAGGAGAGGTAGTAGCTGGAGTTCGGATTGAGCTGCCCCGGCGCGATCGAATAGAAACCCTCGGGGACCTGGCGGTCGCCTTCCCTGAGCTTCGGGCCGAGCTGTCCGGACCACCGGCACATCGGATAGGTTTTGAGCTTGGCGTAACGACCGTCCGGCTTCATTTTCCAGACTTCGAGCTCCGCCTCCTTCTTATAGGCGCGGATCAGCGTCGGGGCGTCCTTCGAGACGCCGACCTCCTGCATCAAAGCCAAGGTCTCGGGCGGGATCGGGACGGCGCCCCGATTCGAGAGGCCCGTGTCGTCGCAACCGGCGAGCGCAGCGGCGCCCAGGGTTGCGGAAAGCAGCGCGAGCGCCCGTTTGGGAAGGGGAAGGAACATGGCGGCTCCGCAGTGGCGCTCCGAGGGGCCAAGGTAACATCTTCGTCGCCATGGCCGGCGAAATTCCAAGCTTGAGGGTAATCAGAACATTAAGACCGCAGCGTGGCCCGCCCCGCGCCCTCGCTCTGAGCGGCCCGCGCAGCGGGCGTCGGAAAGGGGCTAGAGACGCGCCAGCGGCTCTCCTCAAGGGGAGGGCCCCTGTGTTCAGATTTGCCGCAACAGCGCCGCCGCCGCGAAGGGGCAGAGCGCCAGAGCCGCCAGCGTCAGCGCGGCGAGAATCGCGAAGGGCGCGAGCAGTGGCGCCTCCGGCGAGGTCGCAGCGCCCACCGCCGAGACGCCGAAGATCAGCACCGGGATCGCCAGCGGCAGCACGAGCAAAGCCATCAACAGACCGCCGCGCCGTACGCTCACCGTGGCGGCGGCGCCCATCGCGCCGATCAGCGTGAGGGCGGGCGAGCCGATAAGCAGGCTCGCCGTCACCGCAAGGAGGGCTCCCGCCTCCTGATCGAGCATCAGCCCGAGCAAGGGCGTGGCGAGGACGAGAGGCGCCTCTGCGCTCACCCAATGCGCCGCGCATTTGGCGACGACGGCGAGCTCGAGCGGCAGGCTCGCGAGATGGAGCTGATCCAGCGAGCCTTCCTCGGCGTCGGCCTGGAAGAGACGATCAAGCCCCAGGAGCGTCGCCAGCAGGGCGGAAATCCACAAGATCGCCGGACCGATGCGGGCGAGGAGCTTGGGGTCCGGACCGACCGCGAAGGGCGTGATGGCGACGAGGCAGAGAAAGAACGCCACGCCCATCGACGCAGAGCCCCCGACCCGCTTCGCAATGCGCATCTCGCGCAGGAATAGACGCGATGAAGGCGGCGCTCATGCGCGGCCTCCCGCGTCGAGATCGAGCGTCTGCGTGGTCTCGAAGCCCAGCGGGTCATGCGTCGAGACGACGACGATTCCCCCCGCTTCGCAATGTTGGCGCATCGCCTGCGCAAAGCGATCGCGCGCGCTAGCGTCGAGCCCGGTCAGCGGCTCGTCGAGGAGCCAAAGCGGGCGGCGCGCCACGAAGAGCCGGGCCAGGGCGGTCCGACGCTTTTGCCCGGCGGACAGGACGCCGACCGGCGCTTCGGCGAGCGCGGCGAGACCGACGCGCGCCAAGGCCTCCAAGGGAGAAAGTCCGTCGGCGCCGCCCTCGCCCCGAGAGGAGCGCCTGCCAGAACTGCAAATTTTCCAGGGCCGTCAGCACGCCGCGCAGGCCGTCGGCATGGGCGAGATAATGCGTCGCGACGAGAGACTCCTCGCCCTCGGCGGCGCCGAGCCGGATGCGTCCCGACCGCAGCGGCAGCAATCCGGCGAGGGCGCGAAGCAGGGTCGACTTGCCCGCGCCGTTGCGGCCCGTCACGCGCAAGGATTCGCCAGAGGCCAGTGCGAAACCCACGTTCTCGAGCACCAGCCGCCGCCCTCGCTCGACGCAAAGAGCCTCAACCACGAGCGGCGAGGAGGCGAGCGGCTTGAGCCCCAGGTTCTGCGACATTTCCATCGCCTCGCTCTATCGCCTCACGCGGCGAACCGCCAGTGCGGGCGTCGGCGCCATTCACAGACGTTGGATTTAGACGCGGGTTTGCGCTAAGCCGTCGGCGTTTGTTATTGGCGGATATCAACGAAACGCCCGCTTTGGCGCAAGTCCGCGCCGAAAGGGCCTTGGCCTTGCGAGAGCGGAAACCGACATGGTCAACGTCGTCGATTTTGTCGTCTATGCCTTTTGGATCGCGCTGGTCGCCGGCGTGATTTACACGGCGATGGAATCGCCTATCCGACCCCTGCGGAACTGGCTGTCGAGCTGGCGGGACAGCTTCGGATACCCATTGCGCTTTTGGGTCGTGGCGCTCGTCATTCTGCTCATCTTCGTCGCCGGCCAGGGTTTGGACTTTCTTCTCAAGCGCCAGCTCAGGCTCGATTCCACGACGGTAAAGACGCTCACCGTGAGCTGGCAGGTCGTCAGCGGGGGACTCCTCGCCTTCATCGCGGTGCGCATCCATCAATGGGCGGCCTTGCACTCCTTCGATCGCGCTCGGGATCGCGGGGTTTTCCGCTACGCGCGCAACTTCCGCCGCGAGTTATGGGCCATGGCCATTGGCGCGGCGGTCGTGCTGATCATGTTCGGTCTCGACACGGGCATGGTGGCCCTCGTGATCAAGCTGCCGAAGGAGTGGATCCCGCTCGGCGCCACGCTCATGCCCTGGTTGCGCGCGCTTGTCTTCGCGCCGCTGGCGATCGTTCGTCCCTGTCTCTCGCTCGGCGCGCGTAAGCCGGTTCGCTCGGCCTTCATCGGGTTCTCCCGGCGGTCGCTATCCTTCTTCATCTGGATATCGATCATCGGCTTCCCCGCGTTCTTCGCGCAGTTCGCGGCGGAAATTTTCGGAAAGTCGGCCATTGTCGGCACGCCGAAGTTCTGGAGCGTCCAGGCCGGGCTCGTGCTCTTCAACATCTTCAACTATCTAGCTTTTGAAATGACCACCCTGCGCTTCGTGCGCGATCTCGCGAAGAGGCCGAGCGAAGACTTTCAGGTCGGCGTCGACGAAAATTTGTAGATCGCGCGGCGCTCAGCGCGATCAATTCGCAAGGCTTCAGCCCGCTTTACGCGAGAGCGTTTCCAGGCGAAGCCGCAGGCGTGAGGGAGCCCGCTTCCAACTTCTCGACCAAATCCGGCGCTACGGAAAGGGTCGCGACGGAGCGATCACTCGAATCCCGTATCAACTTCCTGCGGGTCGTCCTCCGCCTCTTCCTTCCTCGAGCCCGAATTCCATCTCGAGCGGCTGGACGCTTTCCTCGAGAGGCTCCTCGTCCTCGCGCAGCTCGGGGTCGTCGCTGGGCGCCGGGATGCGGAAATCCTTGGGCAGACGCCCATCGAACAGACCGTCACGCTTCAATTCGTCCAGCCCAGGCAGATCGCCGATCTGCTCAAGACCGAAGTGCATGAGGAACTGATCGGTCGTGCCGTAGGTGATAGGCCGGCCCGGGGCCTTGCGGCGGCCCCGCAGACGCACCCAGCCTGTTTCCAGCAACACGTCGATCGTGCCCTTCGAGATGGCCACGCCGCGCAATTCCTCGATCTCGGCGCGGGTCGTCGGCTGGTGATAGGCGATGATCGCGAGCGTCTCCATCGCGGCGCGCGAGAGCTTCTTCTGCTCGACCTCCTCGCGCGCCAGCACATAGGAGAGGTCGGGCGCCGTGCGGAAGAACCACTTGCGGCCGGCGCGGGCGAGGTTGACGCCGCGCGGGGCGTAATCCGTTCGCAATTGCTCAAGGACCTCCGCGACGACGACCGTCTCGGGCAAACGCCGGGCGATTTCCGCCTCGTCCAGCGGTTCGGAGGCCGCAAACAAGAGCGCTTCCGCGATCCGCGCGGCTTCCGCGAGGCGGAGGTCGTTGCGTGCGATCTCCTCGTCGCTCGCGGGGTCGAAGAGTTCGATCTTTGCAGCCGTCTGCGCCAAAGCGCTTCTCCTTTTGCATCATCGGCGTGGCGTCGCTGCGCCGGCGCGATTTCGAGGGACGAACGCTCTAGAGCGAATTCCACAAAAGTTGACAGACTTTTGCGACCAGAATTCGCTCCAGCATATTGATCTGGCGCGATTTCTTATCGCTCGAACGACTCTGTTCGAGCGGAAAGCGCGCTAGACGCCGGCGTCCGTGAGCACAGGCGCCTCGCCGCGCTTCACCCACAGCGGTGCGAAGGCTCGGTCCTGCCGGATGAGGATGCGGCCTTCACGCGCCATTTCGAGCGAGGCCGAGAACGCGGAGGCGCGCACGGTGCGCGCCGTCGGCGCATCGAGACAGAACTGGATGAGGAAGTCGTCGAGCGCCATCCACTCCTGCGCCACGCCGACGAGCCGATCCAGCGCCTCACGCGCTTCGGCGAGGGACCAGACGGCGCGCTGCTGCAGCGTCACCTGGGTGACGGCGGTCTTCTGCCGCTGGCGCGCATAGGCCGTGAGCAGGTCGAAAAGCTGCGCCTCGAATTTCGGACGCGTGGAGACTTCGACGCCTTCGGCCGCGCCGCGCAGGAACATGTCGCGGCCTAGGCGCGCGCGCTGCCCCAAGGCGTCGGCGGCGCGGCAAATCGCCTCGAGGCGGCGCAGTCGCTCGGCCAGCGCGCTCGCGAGATCTGCCGCCGAGGGCTCCTCGCCCTTGGGCGGCTCGGGAAGCAACAACCTCGATTTGAGAAAGGCGAGCCAGGCGGCCATGACGAGATAGTCCGCGGCGAGTTCGAGCCGCACCCGGCGCGCCTCTTCGACGAAGGCGAGATATTGCTCGGCCAGCGCCAGGATCGAGATTTTTGCGAGATCGACTTTCTGTCGACGCGCCAGCTCGAGCAGCAGGTCGAGCGGTCCCTCGAACCCGTCGACGTCGACGAGGAAGGCGGGTTCGCTCTCGCCCCTTTCGGGCGACTGAACCTGCTCTATGCCCCATTGCGCCGACATTTCCGCCCCTTGCTGTTGGGCGGCCGAGACTGGGCCTTTTAGGCGACGCTCGCAAGTGCGGCGTCGAATTCCTTCTCGCCGTCCACAGGATTGAAGGCCTCGACGCGCTCGAGCAGCCTCAATGCCCGCTCCGCCCGTTCGAGGCTCGCGCCGCTAAGAAGCGGAGCGCCTTCGGCGACGCGGCGCGCTTCCGAGAGGTCGCCGTTGCAATGCAGGACCAGGTCGCAGCCGGCGGCCGCGGCTCTTTCCGCGAGGTCGCGAAGGTCCCCGGAAAGCGCCTTCATCGACAGATCGTCGGTCATCAGCAGGCCGTCGAAGCCGATTTCCCCGCGCACGATTCGTCCAAGGACCTCGGGGGAAAGGCTCGCGGGCCTGTCGGGGTCGATCGCCTCGAAGACCACATGAGCGGTCATTGCGAGGGGCAAATCGGCGTTCGCCGCAAAGGGCGCAAAGTCGGCCTCTCGCAGGGTTTGAAGCGACGCCGTGACGCGCGGAAGCTCGAAATGACTATCGGCGCCGGCCCGGCCATGTCCGGGAACATGCTTCATAACGGGGAGCACGCCCCCGGCGAGAAGGCCTTCCGCCGCGGCGCGGCCGATGCGCGCGACGCTTGTCGGATCGCCGCTATAGCCGCGATCGCCGATGACCTGATGCGCGCCGGGTTGCGGCGTGTCGAGCACCGGGAGGCAGTCTATGGTGAGGCCGACCTCGCGCAGATCGTGCGCCATGAGACGCGCGCCCAAAAAAGCGAGGCGGGCCGCCGTCTCCACATCCGCGCCGAGCCGTTCGTAGGAGGCGGCGCTCGGGTAGGCGCGCCACTGCGGCGGCGCGAGCCTTTGCACGCGACCGCCTTCCTGATCGACGAGGATGGGGAGTCGATCGTCGCCGAGCGCGTCACGCAGAACGTCGGTGAGCGCGCGCAGTTGCTCCCGCGACTCGACGTTTCTGCGAAAGAGGATCACGCCCCAGGGGCGCGCGTCGCGCAGGAAGTCCTTTTCCTCGGGCTCGAGCCGTTGACCAGCCAAACCGCAGATGAAGGCGCGGGTCATTTTCGAAATCTCCGCAAACTCGCGCCTGAGTATCGCGCTCGGCTCAATTTCCCGCAACGTAGCAGTCGCCGCCGTCGCTCTTGACGGTCTTGCACAAGCTCGCCGCGGCCCCCTTGCTCAGGCCGCCGACGCGCACGCGGTAGACAGTCTTGTCGCCGACCTCGGCAATTTTCCAGCTCGGGCGGCGTCCGGCCAGATGCGATCCGTATTTCTGCACGACCTTCTTGGCGAGCGCGCGCGCCTCGCTTTCATTGGGGGCCGCGCCGAACTGTACCGAGGAGGAACCGGTGGGAGCGGGCTCCGCCGCCTGCTCGGACGGCGCGGCGGATTGCGCCGCCGCAGGCGCAGGCTTGACGGGCTCCGCAGGCGCGACGGCGACTTTCTTCTTGGCCGGCGGCTTTTGCGCCGTCGTTGCAGGCGGGGCGGCGTTCTGGGGCGTCGTCGTCGTGACGGCGAGCGGCGGCGCCGGCGCGTCATTGGCTGCACGCACGACGGCCGCCGGCGCCGTGGCCGGATTGACTCCGTTGTCCTCGCGGATCGCCACCGTCTTGACGCGGCGGAACGCCTCGGCTGACGCCTGCCGCGACGGCTCCACTACCGGCTCGACGGGAGCCTCCTGATGGGGAACGACATTGCGGACGGGTGTTTCCACGCCTCGGTCGAGGACCGTCGCGTCCTCCTTCACGGCCTGGCTCGCGTCGGCGGCCGGCGCCACCTTCGTCGGTCCCGCCGGCGCAGCGATGGTCGCGATCTCGCGCGATCCGCCGACGCCTTTGATGCGGGCGATGCCCCAGCCGACGCCCAGCGCGCCGACAAGACAGGCGAGCGCAACGGCGTGCCAAGGTTTCACGCGGAAGCCGGGCCTCCCTTCCTCGCCCTCGGCGCCCCTATCGTCGGCATAGTGTTCGGCGGGAAAGTCTTCGTACGCGCCGTGCTGCGTTGAATAATAGTCGTCCGCGCGCTCATGTTCGACGGCGCCGTAATCCTGGGTATGCGGGAGAGGCGTCAACGCATGCTGGTCTGCCCGTCGATAGTCCTCGGGATAAAAGCCTTCATCCGGCCCCTGGGCGAAGGAACCGCGTAAAGGCGGCGGCAAATCTTCCTCTGGAAAGCGTTCGTGGGAGTCCTGCGAGGCGGAATGCGGCGAAAAATCATCTTCCGGCGCGGGCGCGTTCAGCGACTCATGGCCCGCGGGGCGAGACGCCAGATCGGGTTCCGATTCTTCAGCCGACTGCCGATGGTCGTCAAAGATTTGCGCATAGCGTTGTGACCCGTCTTCGGTTTCAGGCTCCTGCATGAGACGGGCGAGCTCGCGTAACGGATCGCCCAAGGACGCGCGCCGCGCTTCCTGATTGCGCAGGCGCCGTTCGAAGTCCTCGATCTCGATCGGCGTGCCTCTGTTTGTCGCTTCACGCATGATCCGCCTCGCTTCTCAACCGGGACGCTCTCGAGAACCACGATCGCGCCGCCGATCCCGAACGCCGGAGGGACCGAGCGCGTTCAGCGCATTTCGTCAGGCGCCTTCACGCCCAGCAGCGCCAAACCTGACGCAAGCACAGCAGTCAATGAGACCACCAAGGCAAGGCGGGCGCCCGTTAAATCTCTCTCGTTTAGATTAACAAAGCGTAATTGTGGCCAATCTTTGCCCCGATTCCAGTGGGTGTGGAAGCAGCTCGCGAGCCCGTAAAGATAAAAGGCGATCCTGTGCGGTTCGTGCGCGCTCGCAGCGGCGGCGACAACGCGCGGATATTGCGCGATTTCTCGCGCCAGACCAATCTCGCCCTCGTCTTTGAGCAGCTCCAGCGGCGCTTTTCCCAGCGCAGCGAGGCTCAAGTCCATTTCTGGGAACGCGGCCTGGGCCTGACGCAGCACGGACTTGCCCCGCGCATGCGCATACTGGACATAGAAGACGGGATTGTCTTTGGACTGCTCGACGACCTTGACGAGGTCGAAATCCAGCGGCGCGTCATTCTTGCGATAGAGCATCATGAAGCGGACGGCGTCGACTCCGACTTCGTCGACGACCTCGCGCAATGTCACGAATTCGCCGGAGCGCTTCGACATCTTCACCGGCTCGCCGCCGCGCATCAGCCGCACGAGTTGGCAGAGCTTCACGTCGAGCTCGACCGAGCCGCCGGACATCGCCTTGACCGCTGCTTGCATGCGCTTGACATAGCCGCCGTGGTCGGCGCCCCAGACGTCGATGAGCGTCTTGAAGCCGCGGTCGATCTTATCCTTGTGATAGGCGATGTCGGCGGAGAAATAAGTCTCCGATCCGTCGGATTTCTTCAACGCGCGGTCGCCGTCGTCACCGAAGGCGCTCGAGCGAAAGAGCGTCTGCTCGCGGTCCTCCCAATCCTCGGGCAACTGGCCCTTGGGCGGCGGGAGGCGTCCCTGATAGACGAGGCCTTCGGCGCGCAGCGCCTCAATGCAGCGGTCGATCGGCGAGACGCCGCCGATCTTCTCGTGCAGGCTGCCCTCGGAGAAGAAGACTTCGTGGGTGATGTTGAGCGCGGCGAGATCGTCGCGGATCAAGTCCATCATGAGCTCGGTGGCGCGCGCCTTGACGAGCGTCAGCCACTCTTGCTCCGTTTTGGTCAGCAGCCGATCGCCGTATTCGCTGCGCGAGCGCATCGCCGACCGACTTCAGATAATCTCCGGGGTAAAGCCCCTCGGGAATGGCGATCGTCTCTCCCAGCGCCTCGCGGTAGCGCAGATAGGCGGAGCGCGCGAGCACGTCGACCTGGGCGCCGGCGTCGTTGACGTAATATTCGCGCGCGACCTCGTGACCCACGAATTCGATGAGATTGGCGAGCGCGTCGCCGAAAACCGCGCCGCGTCCGTGGCCGACGTGCATCGGCCCGGTAGGATTGGCCGAGACATATTCGATATTCACCCTGCCTTGCGCCGCAGGCTCCGGCCGCCCGAAGGTTTGCGGCGCAGCCAGGACGCTGCGCAATACATCGTAGTAGAAGGATGGCTCGAGCCGGATGTTGATGAAGCCCGGCCCCGCCACCTCGACCTTCTCGACCCCGGGGCTCTCTGCGAGGGCGACGGCGATCTCGTCGGCGAGGACGCGGGGAGAGGCGAAATGCGCCTTGGCCTCCTTGGCGAAAACCATTCCCGCGTTGCAGGCGAGGTCGCCCATGGCCGCGTCCTTCGGCGGCTCCACGACGAATCGCGCCGGATCGAAGCCGGGCAGCCGGCCGGAATCGGCGATTTGGCGCAGGATGGCGCTGATGCGGTCGTGGAAGAGCGAGAAGAGGTCCATGGCGGCCCTTATAGCGTTTTCCGATACAAGTGGATGGTCGTCGGTGCGGAAACGCGTTAAAACAGGCGTCTAGGCCATTTCCCGGTCGATTTTGAGCGGAAATGGCGCAGGCGTGCGAGGGCGGCGGTTTATCAGAGCCAGCCGCGGAAGCCAGCCTCTTTGCCGGCCGACAGCGCCGCGCCCCACCAGAACGCCGCCGCTGATGTGACGAAACGACGGGCGGCCCTGATGTGCTGGACCTCGGAAAGAGCATTAAACTGATTCAACAAATTGGTGAGCTTTATCGACAGGCAGTATCAGCGCGAAGACGGCGCCGCCGCCAGGGTTTGGTTCCGTCCAGATTTGCCCTCGGTGTTCCTTGACGATCGAATGAATGATCGAAAGACCCACGCCGAGGCCGTGAGCTTTTGTCGTGATCAAAGGTTCGAATATCCTGGTTTTGACCGCAGGAGAGATGCCCGTTCCTGTGTCGGCGACGTCAATTCGGATCGCGTTTTCGTCGACAGCGCTAGAGGAGATAGAGAGCGTGCATTCTGTGCAGTCTTCCATGGCGTCAAAGGCGTTGGAGATCAGATTTGTGAATAGCTGCCGCATCTGTAAGGCGTTCGCTACGACAACATCGTTTTGAGCCGCCAGGCTCGTTTCAATGCGGACATTCATTTGTTCTTGCCTATGGCGATGCGTCTCGATCACGCTGCGGATCACCTCGTGCAGGTGCAACAACTCCTTCTCGGGCGCTCGGCCTTCAATCGAGTTCCGCAAATGCAAAATCATCTGGCGCACGTTATCGAGTTGCGTCATCGCATTTCGTAACGGTAGCTCGATCGAAAGCGACCGCTCATTTGGAGAGATGCGCGACAGGCGCTCTGCGGTTTGGACGTACGCCGTCGCTGCGGACAGAGGTTGGCTTATTTCGTGAGCCAACGCTGTCGCCATTTCGGCCATGGCGCCTAAGTTCTTCGCGCTCTCGGATGCCCTTTGCTCGCTTGCCATTTGCGTCGCAATCAAATTTTTTAACTCCTTCTCGTAGTTGAAAGCGCCGAAAAATAGCACGGCTGAATAACCAGCCAGGACGACTGCCATCAACGTGTATTGAGTGTCGCCTACACGAAGAAGCGCGAAAAGCGCTCCAAGCACGATTGGACCTGAAAAGGCTATCGCAGCGGCCGGCACGCTCGCGAGGACAAAGACGCCGCCGCCCAGCATACCCGATGTGAGACAGACTATGAGGAGCCTACCGCCCGGGCTCGCGTCGGCAAAAAAAAGCAAAGGTAGAGCAGCCCAAGTGAGACCAAGCATCAGCGCGAAGAAGAGAAGGTGTTGAATGCCGCGTCGACTGTTGGAAGCGCCTCTCTTTGAGACCCAACGCCGTCGCCATTGACGCCAAACCATTAAGCCTAAAATAGAAAAAACAACAATAGCCCATGTAATAGCAGCAGAAAAGGCATGTGTTTCTATACTTGAAAGCACAAAAATAAGCGCGTTGCAGAAATTAGCGAGCATGATAGCAGAGAAATGACGCATTACTGCTGTCAGCTGCTCTGACATGATGCGTTTTGAGATATAATCAGATTGATCACTTTGCATGATCATTGGCCGCTACATCCCCGCGACAGCGTTCGAGAGAGAGCTATAAGTGACATCCAAGCAGACCGTCTGAAATGTTCTGCCATATGTTATGTTATGGCGATGGCATAATCTGTCAAGCAGCCGCTGGACGAGGCCGGGCCGCACAAGTGAATGGAACAAGCACTTGTCGCTATCATGCGACCCTTCTCCTGTGCTCCTTCGCATGCCGGGTTGAACGCCATGCTTCGTGAGCGATGTGGCCTGCGAAGGACAAACGAGTGCAAGTCGCGCGTTTCGCGCGCGCAAAGGAAGTCGGCAAGGAAGACCGTGGCGCTTTCGAACGCTACGAGTCTTCCAGTATCTGCGTTGCTCGTCGGGGCATTCCGCCTAGGAACCGCCGAGCGCCCAGCGGTCGGGCATGCGAATTACGGGCGCCGAGCTGCTTTTCCCTGGTGAGAGGCGGCCAGCGCCAGTAGAATGGCCTCTCGGCGCCCATGAAATTCAACCCTTCCTTCCTCGACGAAATCCGGGCGCGCGTGCCCGTCTCGGAGGTCGTGCGCCAAAAGGTCGCGATCAAGAAGCAGGGACGCGAGTGGCGGGGGCTATCGCCCTTCAACAGCGAGAGGACGCCCTCTTTCTACGTCAACGACCCGAAGGGATTTTTCCACGACTTCTCCTCTGGCAAGCACGGCGACGGCTTCACCTTTCTGATGGAGACGGAAGGGAATTTCCTTCCCCGAGGCCGTGGCGCGGCTCGCCGCCATGGCGGGTCTGCCGATGCCGGTGGAGACGCCCCAAGAGCGCGAGAGGGACAAGAAGCGCGCGACGCTGGCCGAGGTCCTCGAATGGGCCGCCGAGCATTTCCAAAAGCAGCTCCGGGGTCCGCAGGGGCGCGAGGCCCGCGACTACCTGGCGCGGCGCGACATTTCGCCGGCCGCGCAGGCGCAATTTCGGCTCGGCTACGCCGCGCCCGGCCGCCACGATCTTCGCGACGCGCTCGCCGCCAAAGGCGCCTCCGTCGAGACGATGATCGAGGCCGGCCTCCTGATCCACGGCGAAGAGGTGACGGTTCCCTACGATCGCTTCCGCGACCGGGTGATCTTTCCGATCTGCGACCGAGGCGGCGCGACGATCGCCTTCGGCGGACGCGCGCTCGCTAGGGACGCCCAGGCCAAATATCTGAATTCCCCAGAAACCGAGCTCTTTCACAAGGGCTTTACCCTCTACAACCTCCACAACGCCCGCAAGGCCGCTCATGAGGCCGGGACCGTGATCGCGGTCGAAGGCTATGTCGACGTGATCGCGATGACGGCGGCGGGATTTCCCTATTGCGTCGCCCCGCTCGGCACGGCGCTCACGGCCGAGCAATGCGGCCTGCTGTGGCGAATGGCCGAGGAGCCGGTTCTCTGCTTTGACGGCGACAAGGCCGGCCTCAAAGCCGCCTATCGCGCGATCGACACGGCGCTGCCCCTGATCGAGCCGGGAAGGAGCCTACGCTTCGTTCTGCTGCCGGGCGGTCAGGACCCGGACGAGCTTTTTCGCTCCGGCGGACCGGCTGCTGTGGCCGAAGCCCTGCGCGCGCCCCTGCCGCTCGTCGAGATGCTGTGGCGACGCGAGACCGAGGGCAAGCCGCTGGAGACTCCCGAGCGGCGGGCCGGACTGGAGCGCCGCTTTCGGGAGCTGTCGAAAGAGATTCGCGACCCCTCGCTGCGCCGCCATTACGAAAGGGAGCTCGATCAGCGGCTGAGCCATCTCCTCGATGGGCGGGACCGCCGCGTCTCTCCTGCCTTTCGACGTCGCGCAGAAGGGTTCCGGCGCGCGCCCTCCGGAGCTTTCGGCGGAGGAGCCGTGAGCGTCGGGGCCGCGCTCGCCGGCTCGCCACTTTTTCGCGGTGTAAAATCTCCGGTATCACCGCGTGAATGTTTGCTGCTATTGATCTTCGTCAATCATCCCTCGCTGATCGCCGAACACCTCGAGGATCTCGTCGCCGTCGAGTTCGAAGCGCGGGAAGCTCGAGCTTTGCAGCAACTCCTCGTCGAAATCGGGACGAGTTCGCGCTGACGGCGAGCCGGAGGGCCACCCGGCGCCCGAGGAAGAGATTGAAAAAGCAGGGCTCGGCGCGTTTCTCGCGCGGCTCGAGGGCATGGTCGCCCACGCCAACCTCTGGAGCGTTCGCAAGGGGGCGGCGGCCTCGGACGCGGCAGTGACGCTTCGGCAGGTTTTGGGGTTGCATCGCAAGGTTTCCACGTTAAATAGGGAATTGCGCGCCGTCGAAAGGCGTCTAGCCAACGACCTTTGCGAGGAGGATCAGGCGCGTCTCGCTGAAATCCGCGCACAACTATCAGCGATCGATGGAACCGAAGCCTCGCTCGAGGGTTTTGGCTCTATGTCGGGCCGCGTCAACCGAGCGCTCTAAATCTTCTGCCGGCAGGGATGCTTAAGACCGCGTTAAGGCGCCGCCCAGCAGCGTGGGCAGGCCGAATCGGCGGGCGGAGAAGGTCTGGGGCGCGGGGACGGTCTTGGCGCTCGTCTGCGTCAGGCGGGATCAGTCCCGCTGGGAGCGCCCTCACAGAGAAGCGTGTGTGGAACGGCCGCGTTGACGACGTTTCCCGCCGCCTGACTCCTTTGGAGCTGCAGTTTATGGTCAAGAAAGACGAGGAGAAGGTCGAAGTCGAAGGCGCCCCCATCGTGGAGACGATGGACGGCCCCTTGCTCGACTTGAACGACGCCGCCGTGAAGCGGATGATCAAGCTCGCCAAGAAGCGCGGCTTCGTCACCTATAGCGAGCTCAACGCCGTTCTTCCCTCCGAGGAGGTCTCGTCGGACCAGATCGAGGACGTCTACTCCATGCTTTCGGAGATGGGCATCACCGTCTCTGAAGGCGACAACGACGACCAGGAAGAGGAGGGCCAGGAGCAAGAGGCCGACGAACCGGAAGGCGGTGAACTCGTCGAGGCGCCGCGCGCCACGGCCGTTGTGGCGAAAACCTCTGAGCCCGCCGACCGCACCGACGACCCCGTCCGCATGTATCTGCGCGAGATGGGCACGGTCGAGCTGCTGTCGCGCGAGGGCGAGATCGCCATCGCCAAGCGCATCGAGGCCGGACGCGAGGCCATGATTGCCGGTCTTTGCGAAAGCCCGCTGACGTTCCAGGCGATCATCATCTGGCGCGAAGAGCTCGAGGCCGGCAAGGTTCTTCTGCGCGACATCATCGATCTTGAGGCCACCTACGCCGGGCCCGAAGGGAAGTCAGCCAGCAAGGCGCCCGGCGAAGCGCCCGTCGGCGGGCCGGCGCTCGCCCCCGCCACGGCGCCACGGACGCCTCCCGCAAGCCTCGAGGAAGCAGCGCCCCCCGGCGGGGAAAGTTTCGAGGACGACGACGACCTCGAAAATTCGCTGTCTCTCTCGGCGATGGAGGCTGAGCTCAAGCCCAAGGTGCTCGAGACCTTCGCGCGCGTCGCGGACGCCTACAAGAAGCTGCGCCGACTGCAGGACCAAAACGTCGAGAACCGCCTGAAAAACGAGACGCTGACGCCAGCGCAGGAGCGCAAATACAAGACGCTCAAGAAAGAGATCGTCACCGACGTAAAGTCTCTCTCCTTGAACCAGAACCGCATCGAGGCGCTGGTCGAGCAGCTCTACGACATCAACAAGCGGCTGATCGGTTTCGAGACGAAGCTCTTTCGCCTGGCCGACTCGCACGGGGTCGCGCGCGACGACTTCTTCGACAAGTTCCACGGCTCCGAGCTCGACCCCAAATGGGTGGCGCGCGTCGCGCGCCTCGCCTCGCGGGGTTGGAAAGAGTTCGTCGCCGAGGAGAAGGATCGTGTGAAAGACCTGCGCTCCGACATCCATGCGCTCGCGACCGAGACGGGACTGGAGATCTCGGAGTTCCGCAAGATCGTGCAAATGGTGCAAAAGGGCGAGCGCGAGGCGCGTCAGGCCAAGAAGGAGATGGTCGAGGCGAATCTGCGTCTCGTGATCTCGATCGCCAAGAAATACACGAACCGCGGCCTACAGTTCCTGGATCTCATTCAGGAAGGCAACATCGGCCTGATGAAAGCGGTCGACAAATTCGAGTATCGCCGCGGCTACAAGTTCTCGACCTATGCGACTTGGTGGATCAGGCAGGCGATCACGCGTTCGATCGCCGATCAGGCGCGGACGATCCGCATTCCGGTGCATATGATCGAGACGATCAACAAGATCGTGCGCACCTCGCGCCAAATGCTGCACGAGATTGGGCGCGAGCCGACGCCCGAGGAGCTCTCCGAAAAGCTCGCCATGCCACTCGAAAAAGTGCGCAAGGTGCTGAAAATCGCCAAGGAGCCGATTTCGCTGGAGACGCCGATTGGGGACGAGGAAGATTCGCATCTCGGCGATTTCATCGAGGACAAGAACGCCGTGCTGCCGATCGAGGCGGCAATCCAGTCCAATCTGCGCGAGACCACGACGCGTGTTTTGGCTTCGCTAACGCCGCGCGAAGAACGCGTGCTGCGTATGCGCTTCGGCATCGGCATGAACACCGATCATACGCTGGAGGAAGTCGGCCAGCAGTTCTCCGTGACGCGCGAACGCATTCGCCAGATCGAAGCGAAGGCGCTGCGAAAGCTGAAGCACCCGAGCCGGTCAAGGAAGCTCAGGAGCTTCTTGGACAATTGAGGCTGGGCGCCGAGAAATCCGTTCGATCCTGACCGTTTTGCGCCGGAATGACGACGGAGCTCTGAGCGGCTCGTGCGAGTTGGAGCAACCATTGAAAGGCGCAGGGACAACGCCGAGGCACGGCTTGCGAGCTCCCTGGCGCAAGCTTATCCGGCGGTTTTTACGCAGCGAGACCCCGCGTCCCTGGAGTTCTGATTAGCGCTGCGAGCTTTCTACCCCTCTTGCAGGTCCTACCCCTTTTGCAAGTCGGCGAGCGCCTTCTGCGCCATGCGGGCGGCCCTGCGGGAATAGCTCAGCATATGCGTCCCATAGGCAGTCCTTCGCGCGCGGCGCAGCAGAGCGATCGCCCGATTCACGTTCGCACTCGGATGCGCCCTTTGCGCCATCACCGCATGATCGATCGCATTGTCCACATGCTGGACGAAAGAGGAGCTGTGATGCGGCTGCTCTCCGTAAGGAATCGCCTTGTTGATCTGATCGACGGCCTGGGCGATGTGGTCGTCGGCGGCGAGCGCGAAGGGAACCGCCGTCGCCTGGCCGAGCGCAACAGCCACCGCGCCGAGTAAAAACTGACGTCGTTGCATGAGCCTTCCTCCCATTGCCGAGCTTTGGACGCCTATGGCGCGTCCCTCTTGCGGCGCTATATTGCCCGCGATTGGCTGGAAACAACGGCTCGGAGGATAATTTGCCGGGCAAATCGGGTGAGTGAACGATCCCATTTCAACCGGCGAGACGGCGAGCCCACTCCTTCCGACGCCATCCGAATCTTGAGGCGATTGGCCTCGCCTCTGCGCTTGCCCCGCGCGAGCCCCGGCGCTATAGAGCCCGCACGCTCCCTTCGTCTAGCGGTCTAGGACGTCGCCCTCTCACGGCGAAAACAGGGGTTCGAGTTCCCCTAGACCAACCCGCATTGATTAAAACTCATGCGCCCAGTCGCGCAGTCCGATGGACATGATGCGCCAGGGCTGCTCGACGAGCTTTTTCCAGGCGTCGCAGCAGTGAGCGACGATGTCTTCGTAGTTCTTGAAGACGCGGTTGGATAGCCAGTTGTCGCGCAGGAACTGCCAGACGTTCTCGGTCGGATTGAGCTCGGGGCATTTGGCCGGCAGCGGCAGAATGCTGATGTTTTCAGGGAGTTCGAGCTTGTCGGTCATGTGCCAGCCGGCCTGATCGAGCATGAGCACGGCGTGGGCGCCGGGCGCGACGCGCTTGGAGATTTCGGCCAAGTGCAGGTTCATCGCATAGGTGTCGCATTTCGGCAGGACGAGCGCGGCGCCCTTGCCCTCCTTGGGCGAGATCGCGCCGAAGATGTAGGTTGAAGCGGTGCGCTGGTCCTTGGGCGCGGAAGGGCGCGAGCCGCGCTTGGCCCAACGCCGCGTGATCTTGTTCTTCTGGCCGACGCGGGCTTCGTCGGAAAACCAAATCTCTATGTCGCTTGCCGCGACGCCGTTTTCGCGGGCGATCGCCTCCAGGCGCGCGCGGAAGTTTTTTTAAAATCCTCGATCGCGCCCTCGCGCTGCGCATGATGGCGCGGACGCGCGGAAAGCTTGCGATAGCCCATCTTGCGCAACTCGCGGCTCACCGTCGTCTCGGAGACGCAGATGCGGAAGGTCTCGAACAGCCATTGGCAGAGGTCGACGATGCGCCAGCGCACGACGCCGTGGATCGCAGGCGTCGGGCCTTCCTCGACGATGCGAAGCAAAGCGGCGCGCTGCTCATCGTTGAGGAGCGACGGCTGCCCCGGCGCCTTGCGGTCCACCAGACCTTCGGGCCCCAGCGCGTTGAAACGCAGCACCCAGTCGCGGACAATCTGAAGCGTCACGCCGCCGATCTTGGCCGCCTCGCTACGCGGCGCGCCGTCGTAGATCGCCGCCAGCGCCAAGAGGCGTCGCGCCTGCGGCCCATCCTTCGCGCGCTTGGCCAGAGCCCGAAGAGCCTTTGCGTCAAAGTCTTCCCGTAAATCGATCGCAGCCGCCATGGCGAACCTCCTGTCCGCCATGTCGAATCAGAAACCGACCGATTCGCGAAATCCCCCGAGTGAGTCAGCCTCAGCGCGGGTTGGTATAAAGGAGGGTGCGCGAGTGACGGTCACGGTAAGAGACAGCAACGGCGCTGAGCTGAAGGATGGCGACCCGGTCACGTTGATCAAGGATTTGAAGGTCAAAGGCTCGTCTGCGGTATTGAAGCGCGGAACCTTGATCAAGAACATCCGTCTGACGGACGACCCCGCCGAAATCGAATGCCGGTCCGACCAGATCAAAGGCTTGGTGCTGCGAACGGAATTTGTGAAAAAAGCTTGAGCGCCATCGAGGCAAGCGGGCGAGCGCAATAGAGAGGAAGCCAATATGCTCGCACGATTGGGTGACGTTCTTTATTGGTTGGGCTGTATCATCGCCGCAATTGTCGCAGCGTTCAGTGGCTTTGTCTGGTTTCTTCATACGGAAATCATACGGAAAAGATGTAGACGAACTTCGGCGAACGCGCAAGGACTAAAAACAGCTATTTTTCAGTATATTCTAAGAGGCGTCATGTTCGCTGAAGTTCGCAAAAGTGCTGATTATCCCCCTCTCACGGCGAAAACAGGGGTTCGAGTCCCCTAGGGAGCGCCATTTGCGTATAAAACTACGAACATTTGCAGCTGGGTCTGGCGGCCGGCGATGACGCCCGCGAGGGCGGCTTTTTGCCGATGATCCGTATCTTCTGGTCGTCAACCTCGATGCAGGAGATCACCGACCTCAGATAGGTCTTCCTGGCCGGCGAGAAGGAATGCACGCAGATCACATCGAAGCGGCGATCCGGAGACGCGGCTGCCTCGAGAGTCCCACCCGCGAGGTTGATCAAGACCTGAGGGACATTGAAATCGATCTCGATGCGGCTTTCTTCAAAAGAACCGTCAAGCGGTCTTAGGGGCCACAGACCGCCTCGGCAAGTGTGCTGCGTCCGACATTTGAGCTTCCAGCCACTCGCGCAGTTCAACGACAACTTGTGATGTCGAAGCAACGAAAACCCTTTAGGTCACGAATTCATAAAAGGGGTCCCCATTGAGGCGAAATGCGTGCTATTGTCCGCTAAAGCCGAGCCATACGCGGCGAGTAGCTGTTCCCGGCCGGCTTTTGAAGGCGAATTGCTCAAAGGGACGGATTGATGTTCAAGCACTTGGTGATCGTCCTCCCCGGGATCAGCGGGAGCGTCCTAGCCAAGAACGGCGAAGAGGTCTGGGGCACGTCGACGGGCGCAATTTGGCGCGCGGTTACAAGCGGCGGCGGAAGCATTCGCGATCTGGCCATCAAGGGCGCGGACGACCCATCGCTCGACGACCTCGGCGACGGGGTGACCGCGACTCGCCTTGTTCAGGATTTGCATATTCTCCCAGGGCTATGGAAAATCGACGGCTATACAGCGCTGGTCTCCCGGCTGAAGTCGTCTTTGGAGATCGAGGCCGGCCGCAATCTATTCGAGTTCGCCTACGACTGGCGACGCGACAACCGCGTTGCGGCCCGCAAGCTCGCACGCGCCGCGAAGGGATGGCTCGACCAGTGGCGTCAGGCTTCAGGCGCATCGGACGCGAAGCTCGTGCTCGTCGCGCATTCCATGGGCGGCCTCGTCTCGCAGTATTTTCTCGAGGTCATGGGGGGGTGGAAGGATACGCGCGCTCTCGTCACCTTCGGCACTCCCTATGGCGGCTCGCTTAATGCGCTCGGCTATCTCGCCAACGGATTCTCCGAAGGCGTCGGCCCGCTCAAGGTCGACCTGTCCTCGACCCTTGCGTCCTTCACCGCAGTGTATCAGCTTCTCCCTGCCTTTGAATGCATAGACCGAGGCGACGGAAAGCTCGAGCGCATCGGCGAGATAGATGACGTCAACGGCGTCGACCCGGCACGCGCAAAGGCGGCTTTGGCGTTCTACCGCGAGATCAAGGACGCTCGCGAGGCGAACGCCAAAGACGCGGCCTATCAGGCCGGCGGATATGAAATCTATCCGATTGTCGGTCTCGCCCAGCCGACCTTTCAGTCGGCGACGCTAAGCGCGGGCAAGCTCACGCTTCAGCGCAAGCTCGGCGTGACCGACTACGCCGGCGACGGCACGGTTCCGCGTTTCTCCGCCACGCCGCTGCAACTCAGCGGCGCGCATCGCGAGATCTATCTGGCGGAGCAGCATGGGTCCTTGCAGAATTTCGAGCCGGGGCTCGTGAATCTGCTCGGCGTGCTGACCGGTCTGGAGATCGATCTGAGCCAATTCTTTTTCGCCGCGCAGACCCTCTCCCTCGACATCGACGACGTCTACGGCGCCGAGGAGGTCACTC
This sequence comes from uncultured Alphaproteobacteria bacterium, assembly GCA_963760695.1. Taxonomy (GTDB): domain Bacteria; phylum Pseudomonadota; class Alphaproteobacteria; order Rhizobiales; family Beijerinckiaceae; genus Methylocystis. Next base: position 64,189 of record CAVXEI010000013.1, read on the forward strand.
TTCGCGCGACGCCTTCCGTGGAGGCGCCTATCGACGCGAAAATCTTCGACGCACAATCCGGCGCTCTCGTGAAAGATCTCGCGCTCGCGCCCGAGAACGATGTCTACGTCGCGCGAACGAGCCTCCCGCCTGGGGCCTACCGCGCGAAGGTGACGGCGGCGTTTGCGAGCAACCCCGTGACCGTGACCGAAGCGTTTCTCGTTGTGAGCTGAGGCGCTCCATTGTGGATGACCGCGGCCGCGCGGCTCCAGCAATGGAAATTTGGAGATGAAGCCGGCCGCCGCAGCCGACAAAGAATTTTGACGATCGGACCCTGCAAAGCGCCCGAAGTTCAAGTCACAAAGTTAGGAGAAGTTCTATGAGCATTCTCGATTCGCCCTCCACGGGCGGGAGTCCTGCGGGACAAGCCGCCTCGGACGACCTCGTCTATTTCAACGGCATCGACGCCGAGACAGGACAATATGCGATAAAGCCTCAAACGGTGGAGGAGCTAGCGAAACTCGCACGCGGCAATCCGCAGGTTGCGACGGTGAGAGACCTGCGTGGCCAGACGGAGATGCGGTCTTTCGGCCTTCCTCCAGGAGTGGATTACGGCAAGCTCGACGAGGCTGGCTGGGGCGTCATCTTCCACGAGAACGCGTCGGCCGATGTGCGGGCCGCTCTCGCGCCGCTCATCGACAGGCGCAGCAAGGCCGCGGGCTCGCTGTTCAAGGCGCTGGACTATAAGACGGGAGAGCAGACCCGCGACTGGTATCGCCGCCACGGGATCACGCCGGGGGCGCTCGATCCCGAAGTCATTCCGTACTACCTCCTGATTGTCGGCTCTCCGGAGGACATCCCTTTCGAATTCCAGTATCTCCTCGGCGTGGATTTCGCGGTGGGGCGGCTTGCCCTGGCGACCCCGGCCGATTACGCGCGCTACGTGGAGTCGCTGGCGTCCTACGAGACGGCGAACACGATCCAGAACGCGAAGCAGATCGCCTATTGGGGCACACGCCATCTCGGGGACGGGGCGACGGAGCTGAGCTCCTCGCTGCTCGTCAGCCCCTTGGCGAACGGCGATCCCAATCTGGCCGGCCGCCTGAAAAAGCCCCTCCATGCGGAATTCGGCTTCGAGCGCCAACTTCTGCTTGCCGACGACGCCACCAAGGAGGCGCTGCTCTCGACTTTAAACGGAGCAAAGCCGCCGGCGCTGCTCTTCACGGCGTCACACGGTATGCAGCTGGGCGCGGGCCGCCCGAAGCAAGAGGCGATTCAGGGCGCGCTGCTCTGCCAGGACTGGCCGGGCTTCGGAACGATAAACCCCGATCACTACCTCGCGGCGACGGACATTCCCAACGAGGCCAATGTGAGCGGGCTCGTCGCCTTCCTCTTCGCCTGCTTCGGCGGCGGCACGCCGAAGGCGGACCAGTTTTTCCTACAGCCCGAGCAACTCGGCTCGACCCTGCCGCCGCTGGCGCCGCAGTCCTTCATGGCGGCGCTGCCGCAGCGTCTCCTCGCTCATCCCAAGGGCGGCGCGCTTGCCGTTATCGGGCATGTGGACAGGGCCTGGGGTTTCTCGATCCAGGCGCCCAAGATGACGGGAGCCCAGATCGCCCCGTTCAGAAACGGCCTCGGCTACATCATGCAGGGCGACCCGATCGGCCATGCCGTTCGAGATCAGTTCGGCGGACATTACGCCGCGCTGTCGACTGCTCTCTTGAGCTATGTGGCGCCCGGTGCGCCCCCGATCGACGATCGTGTTCTCGTCACCTACTGGCTCGAGCGAAACGACGCGCAAAACTACGTGATGCTTGGAGACCCGGCCGCGCGCCTTCGCATCGACAAGTTGCTTTGATCTCGTAACCAGAGGGCCTTTATCATGAGTACTCTTGCCTCCGTTTCGCCTGAGGTGCGCAAAGCTTTTGCGCCGATTATTGAGGCCGTTGCCCGCGCACGGACGGGCTTGGCTCCTTTGACGGACGTCGTTGCCGTGCGGCCGGGATACAAATACTCGGACGGCGCACCGCCACGGCCGGCCCTGGTCGTCGCCGTGACGCCCGGCTCTCATCCGGTGAAGGAAGCCGACCTCGAGAAGACCTATGGCGTCCCCGCTGTCGTCACCGACGCGACCGTCGAGGAGCAGATCGCGCGGCAGCCCGCCGAAGCGCCCGTGTCGTTCGGGACGCCGGGCGGCCGCGTGGCGTCGGCCTTCGAAAATCTGCTTGCCGGAGGCGAGGAGGCGATCGTTTTCGGACCGCCCAAGACGGGCTCCTACGAGCCGCCGGTTCCTCCGAATCTGCCGCTGATCGAAGAGCCGATGGAGCTGACGATCTGCGTGAGCCCCGAAGCCGGCTGGTCCGAGCTCGAGACGTTTCTCGGCGAGACGAAGCAGAGCTTGACGGTGGCGATGTATCAATTCACCGCGCCGCACATCTTCGCAGCCGTCAAGGCCGCCGTCGCCCCCGAAGGGCGCCGGTTCGAGCTGGTTCTGCACCCGGTTCCTGAGCGTCCGCCGTCTTCAGGCGTCAAGGCCAACGACTTGAACGAGGAAACAGAGGTCCTCAAACCGCTCGAGCAAGAGCTTCAGAAGCGGCTTGAGATGGCCTGGGCGACTCTGACGTCGAAAGCGCATCCCGACGGACTATGGGCCTCCGCTTACCATATCAAAGTTGCGGTTCGCGACGGAGGAACCGTGTGGGTTTCGAGCGGCAACTGGCAATCGTCAAATCAGCCGGACGTGCATCCTTTCGAGAGCGGCGCCAAGCTGCCGACCGGCTTCCAGCGCAACTATAACCGCGATTACCACGCAATCATCAACAACAAACGCATCGCCTCGGTCTTCGAGCAATACATCAAGCGCGATCATGACCTCGCGGCGGCGCAGGCGGGCGCGCCGAGCGCCTTCGCCGCGCCCGATCTCTTCGTGCCCGAAGGGGAAGAAGCGCCCGAGGCTTTCGCCGCGCCGCCGCAGCTGTTCAAGCCGCTGCGCCTTAATCGCAAGGTGAGCGTGCAGCCTCTTCTCACGCCGGATAATTACGCGGAAAACGCGCTGGCGTTGATTCGCTCGGCGAAGAAAAGCGTCTGGTTTCAGAACCAATACATCAACTTCCGCGGCACGGACGAGGATTTCGTCGAGTTCAAGCTGCTTGTTGGGGCGCTCAAGGATCAGATCGACAAGGGACTCGAGGTCCGCGTCATCTGCCGGGACTTGATGAAGCAGGAAAGCCTCGACATTCTCGTGGCGCTCGGCTTCCCGGTCGAGGTTTTTCGTTTCCAGCCGGCCTGCCACAACAAATGCGTCATCGTCGACGGGACCGTCGTGATGTTCGGCAGCCATAACTGGTCGAACGAGGGCGTCAAGACGAACCGCGATGCAAGCCTCATCTTCAACGATAAGGAGATCGCTGAATACCTCGCTCAGGTGTATGACTATGATTGGAGCAGGCTTGCGACGGCGCATCCGGCAAAGAGCAGGCCGCGCGTCGCCCAGGAGGATGAAGAGACGCCGAAGGGCTTTTCACGCGTCGCCTTTTCGGATGTTTTCGATGACTGAACTCCTGTCGTGTGACGAAGTTAGGCTTGCGACCGCGTCGCTCGCGGCGCAAGCGGGCTGCTAGCGCCATCGCCCGGGAGGCGGGTATGCCCGATGCGCAAGCGTCAGAACCGACCCAAGCGAACGACAAAATCAAACTTTGCGTCGTCTGCGGGCATCTCGCTTTCGCGCGGTATCCCGTCCTCGTCGGCCATTATAACGGCGATACTTTTGCGGGGACGGAGCTGCGGCTCGATCAGGCGCTTGGACGGGCGCCTCACGGAGCGGCGTCGAATGGGGCTCTATCCCGGTCCGATCGGTTCGAGCACGATTGTGCTCGACTCGAATGCGAAGCCGCCCGGAGCTGTCGTCGTCGGTTTCGGCGAACCCGCCGAACTCTCCGATTGGCGCCCTTCGTCGAACCCTTAGACGCGGCATCTGGCTCTCGCCGCTGCAAAGGTCGATCAGGCAGGTCGTCTCCCGGCGGGGCGAGGGGACGTTCTTGGTTCGAGCTTAGCGCTCTGCTTGTCGGCGCAGGGGAAGGCGGGCTTGATCGGAGCAGCTGCGCGCGAGCGCTACTTCAGGCGGCGAGCGGAAGCCGGAGTCGACCTTCGTCGTAGGTACTGAAGGGAAATCGCAGCAAAGGCTAGGATGACGTCATCGAAATCGTTGAGCTCTTCGAAGACCGAGCCTTGGCGACGTGGAGGGTCGTGAATAAGAGCTTGAACGCTGACCCGAGTTGAAGCGGAAGTTACGACCTTTCCCCAGAGTCAAACAACCGTCCCGGCGGTCTCAAGAGCGCTCCCGTGGGAGCGAGATCGTGAGCTGGTGGCAACCGATCCAAATCACCATGTCGGGCAAAGCGCACAAGCGCAGCCTGTCCTTCACGGTCAGCGGCGGCCTCGCTCGCGCCGAGGCCCGCACAGTCGCCGCCAATCTCGATCTCGTCGCACCGCTCGTTCGCCGAGCGCCGGAAGCCGTTGAACCGACAATTCGTCGAGTCGCCCGGTCGCACTCTCTTCGAACTGCTCTGGCCCGACACGTTAAAGGACCAGAGCACGGACGAGCGCCCTCGCCGTCTCATTCTGGACGAACGGAGCGCCAGCTTCCCCTGGGAGTTGCTCGACGACAGACGACCATGGTTGGCGATGCGACGGAGCTCGAAGCCGCCGGCGGTTCGCGCGGGCATCGTTCGCCAGCTCCAGCAAACGCGATTCCGCGAGAGCGTCGTTTCACCGGGCGCGTCACGAAAAGTGTTGATTGTCGCAAATCCCAGGGCTGCGCCAATCGCCAACCTCCCGGACCTCCCAGAAGCGGAAAAAGAGGCCGGGAAAGTCATTGAACTTTTTGAGAAGGTGGGGAAAGATGAAAAGCAAAAAGATAAAAGATACTTCGTGAAAGATTTCATTGGGGAAAACGCGTCGCCCGAGGAGATCTGTCGGCTACTTTTTACGGATGCATGGGAGATCATCCACATCTCCGCGCACGGCGTCCTGAACCAGAGCGTTGGCGGGCCCCGATGGTACGAAACGCAGGATGACCGGGATTGCGCTCGGGGGCGGCGTCGTTCTGGAGCCGTCCGCGCTCTCGAAATTGCCGGTCAGTCCTCGGGATCGTCTTCCGTTAGCTGCTGTCATCTCGGCCAGATCGACCCTGATGGGCGGCCGGAGTTCGCCGCCAATGTCGCCGTCGAGCTGGTGAAACTCGGCGCGCGCTGCGTCATCGCAGCGGGATGGGCCGTGAACGACGGGGTCGCCGCGGTGTTCGGCGAGCGCTTCTACGAAGAGATGCTAAAGGCGAGACATTCGGCGTCGCGAACTCTGCGTGCCAGAAAGGCGGCCTTCGACAAGGATCCAAGGGCAACACCTGGGGCGCCTATCAATGCTACGGCGACCCCGATTACCGGCTGCGCGGAGCTGAGCCGGGCAACCGGAACGCAAGCGGCGACCCGGACTTCGTCGCCGTTTCCGAGGCGATCGAGGCTGCGCGCCAAGCCCGGGATCATCTCAATATCGGCCTTGAACGCGATCTCGACGCCGAGAGGAAGCGCCTAAGGCGATCGAGAACTCGAAGACGCGGTGCGGGCGCGGGGCTGGCTTGGATCGTCGGAATTGCGCGTCGCCTTGGCCGAGGCTTGGGGAGAACTCGGCGACTTGCAGAAGGCGATCGAACACTACGCGGCGGCGGTCCATAGCCCGGACACCTCGTTCAAGGTGAAGGCGATCGAGCAGCTCGCAAATTTTAGCGCGCGATATGCAGTCGTGACCATGCGAGCCCTTAGGCCCGAGGTCCCGAGATGCAGCCGGGACCGCGAATGAAATCCGGACATGGCTGCGAAAGATCGAGGGTTTGACGGCTTTGCTGGGAAAGACGCGGGAGCGTCTGTCGCTGCAAGGCAGCTGCTGGAAGCGCCTCGCTCAGGTGCAGCCCTCGTCGAGTGAAGCGGATGCGGCCCTGCTACAGATGGGAGAGTGCTACAGTCTGGCCGCCGCGCTCGATGAGCCGGGAGACAAATCCTACCCCTTGCTCATGGCCTGCAACGCCCGCATCTGTGAAGCCGTGCGAACGGGAAGCGGTTGCGACGAAGGCGTCGTAGAGCAGCTCAAGAAGCTCGGCGACTCGAAGCCTACCGAGGACGCCGATTTCTGGCAGCTCATTCAGTGGGCGGACGTGCGCATGAACCAAACGATCTTGCAGTCTCCGAACCCTTCAACGGAGCGCCCCTCCCTGGAAGACGCCTACCGGCTTGCGTGGCGGCACGTGGGCTCGCCCGTCAAGCTGCGCTCGGTCGTCGAGCAATTGGAATTCTACGAAGACATCTTCTCGTCCGGGGAGTCGACGACAAATTCCAAACGCCAGAGCATCGTGGAACTCGCCAAGGCTCTGCGGGACACGTTGGAGAACGAGTTTCTTCGTGTGCGGCCAACATGATTCGAGAGCTACGACGCCATCATCGACGCCCTGCAATGAAGGCTCATCACAAAAAAGCACCAATCGGAATGCGCGACGAGGCGCCCTTGATCGGAACTCATAGCGCCCGGTTTAAGCCTCCAGAGCCGCTGATGTTACTTATGCGCTTCGCTCCGTCTTCCTGATCAAGGCACCGCAGCTTCGCGCCATCGCCCACGCCGACCGGGGATGCGGTATATCGTCGCTGCGGCATCACGTGGCATTGCCACTCGTTGACCCTGGCTTGATCCTGGGCGCCATGCGGCCACCGATCCGAAATGCACTCGCCATTGCCGCGCTCGTCGCGCTCTTGGGCACGTTTGGCGAGTTCTTCGTCCGACACGCAATGCTTCGCGCGCAGGCGCAGGGATTTTTAGTTTCACCGCCAGAACACTCCAGCCAAGAGTGCGTGGCGGGAGGGGGAAGCCAAACGCAGAGTTGCTTGGACACGGTTGACGCCGTCGGCATGTCAAAGACACATTTCAACCGCTCGCAATGGCTCGTCAGTGAGCCAGGGACGCTGAGAACGACGAGTGGAGGGATGCGCGAGTGACGGTCACAGTAAGAGATAGCAACGGCGCCGAACTGAAGGATGGCGACTCGGTGACGTTGACCAAGGATCTGAAGGTCAAAGGCTCGTCTGCGGTGCTGAAGCGGGGAACCTTGATCAAGAACATCCGTCTCACCGACGACCCTGCTGAGATCGAATGCCGGTCCGACAAGATCAAGGGCCTGGTGCTGCGAACGGAATTCGTGAAAAAGGCTTAAGCGCCGTCGAGGCGCGCGAGACCTGTATCCAATTTGCCGCTGCCCGCCAACCGCGACGTCAGGTTCGAAAAAAGGAGGGGCGGCCTCGGTGACGTCTCCGCGGAAGCGCCACTGAAATCGAGATATTAATGCAAACGTTCACTTCCCGGCCGCATGCGACGGAAGTGACTCGACGTCGGCTGTGAGTACGCTAGTTTCGCTATCGTGGCGCTCAAGGTGAAGATTTCGCTGGCGGCGCGCCGAGTTCTAACGGGAGGAGACGCCAAGATGAACAAGAAGTTCAAATCGGCCCTTTGTGGAATGCTTTGCGTAGCGGCTTCGGGTCTTGCGGCCCCGGTAGAGGTTCTCGCCGCGACGGCAAGCGCGCCGAATCAAGCCAGCGTGAGGCTTCCCGATCCAACGGACCATGTCTATTACCGCCGCCACTATCGGCGGTATCCCTATCGTTATGGCTACCGTTATGACCCGAGCGGAGCGATCGTCGCAGGCGCGGCTCTCGGCCTGATAGGCGCAGGCGTCGCAGCCGCAACTCAGCCGCGTTACTACTACGCCCCCGGCTATTACGGCTATCCATACGGCTGGGGCTGGTGAGACGCCCCCAGGCCTAGCGTGGTGCGCTATCCGGCTATGTCGCCGAGCTAGATCGGGTCGTTCTTGAAGCGGCCCGGTCAGGGGCTCCGGCCCCCGCCACATGCGTTTCGGCGATTTCCCCAGAGTTTAGCGTGATCTAAGACCCGCCAGCAGTGCTCAGAACAGCGCCGCCTGGGCCGCGACCGCATCTTCCAGGGCGGCTCGCTGTTCGGCGAGGGCCTCATCGAAATCGGCCGGCCCGACGTGCACTGAACCACTTTCCACGGGGCCGGCGTCCCGTTCCTTGAAGACGCGCCGAATGGCGATCATCGAGGCGCGATCGCAAAGGAATCGCACCTCCGCCGCAGACAAGCCTTCCGTCCGATCGGCGAGCGCCGCGAGGTCGACTCGCTCGTCTACCGGCTTCTTGCGTAGATGCACCGCGAGAATGGCCGCGCGCGCCGTCCGATCGGGCCGCTTCACTTCGAGGCGAAAGTCGAGTCGGCCTGGCCGCAAGAGCGCCTCGTCGATCATGTCGAGACGGTTCGTCGCGGCGATCACCCAGACGTCTCTCAACGCCTCGACGCCGTCGAGCTCCGTGAGCAGTTGGCTCACCACGCGATCCGTCACCGGAGAGCGGCCGTCGTATCCGCGCTTTGGCGCCAAAGCGTCCACCTCGTCGAGGAACACGATGCAGGGGGCGGCGTGACGCGCCCGTGAGAAAAGCTCGCGCACGCCCTGCTCGGACTCGCCGATATATTTCGAGAGGAGCTCGGGCCCCTTGACTGAGATGAAGTTCAGATTGCTTTGCGAGGCCAGCGCCTTCGCGATCAGCGTCTTGCCATTGCCCGGCGGACCGTAGAGCAGGATGCCGCGCGGCGGCTGCAAGGCGAGTTCCTCGAATAGGCGCGGCTGGCTCAAGGGCCAAGCGATGGCTTCCTTCAGCGCATCCTTGATGGTCTCCAAGCCGCCCACGTCCTCCCACCGAACGTTCGGCGATTCTACCGCGACCTCGCGCAGGCCGGACGGCGAGACCTCGCTCAGCGCCTCCCTGAAGTCATCCATCTTGACCTCGAGAGTCATGAGCGCGTCGGAGGAGATGGGGCCGGATCCCAGAGAAAGTTCGGGAAGCTGACGGCGCAGCGCCGCCATCGCGCCCTCGCGGCAAAGAGCGGCGAGATCGGCGCCGGTGAAGCCGTGGGTCGTCGCGGCGAGATCGGAAAGCTCGATGTCGTCGCCGAGCGGCATTCCGCGCGCATAGATCTCCAGAATATCCCGCCTCGCGCTTTCATTGGGGATGCCGATGGCGATCTCGCGATCGAATCGGCCAGGGCGGCGCAATGCCGGATCGAGGCTGTTTGGACGGTTCGTGGCCGCCATGACGATGACGTCGCCGCGGCTCTTCAAGCCGTCCATGAGAGAGAGAAGCTGCGCGACGACGCGCTTCTCGACTTCGCCTTCCACGCGCTCGCGCTTTGGAGCGAGCGAGTCGATCTCGTCGAAGAAGATGATGCAGGGCGCCCGGCGCTGCGCGTCCTCGAAAATCTTGCGCAGGCGCGCTTCGCTCTCGCCGTAGAACTTTTGGATGATCTCCGGGCCGCTGACGTAGATGAAGGCCGCCTCGGACTCGTGAGCCACGGCGCGCCCCAGAAGCGTCTTACCGCAGCCGGGCAGGCCGTGCAGCAGAACGCCTTTCGGCGGTGTGATGCCGAGACGCTCGAATATCTCCGGATGCGTGAGCGGCAATTCGATCATTTCGCGAATCTTCGCGACTTCCCGCTCCATCCCCCCGAGCTCGTCATAGGTGACAAACTGCTCGGCCTCGCCGGAAGCGGCCGCAGTCGAAGCATCGTTGCGGGGCCGCTCGAGCGTCAAAAGCGTGTCGGGATGTACGACCACCGGTCCATCGGGTTCCGTGCGCTTGATGTGAAAGTCGCGATGATTCCCGCCGAACAAGGCGATTCGGACGCGGTCGCCGGTTCTGACAGCGAGGCCGTCGAGGCGCCCCGCCATATATTCGATCTCATCCTGATGCAGCGCGCCAGCGCCCAGCGGCGCGACGGTCAAGCGCCGCGCGACCGCGTGAGAAACCTTTCGAACCGCCGCCATTTGCCCGAGCGCGACGCCCGCATTGGTGCGGCCGACGCCGTCCATCTGTATGACCTGTTGCCCTCTCTGCTCCTTGAACGTGGGCATGGCCTTGGCGACGGTCTTTCCGCGCCCTTCGATCTCCAATATGTCGCCGGGAGCCGCGCCGATTTGACGGAGCGTCTCAGGATCGAGGCGGACGATTCCACGCCCGACGTCGTCGCGCCGCGCCTCGACCACTGTCAGGCGCAATGTTCCATCGGATTTGGTCACTCTCTCACTCCTAAGGCTCATCACTCGCTTTTCGTCGTTGTTGTTGTCGCTTGCCTGGGCTTTCGTCAGCCTCGGACGACGACGTATTCGACCTTTATGCGCTCGGGTAGGTAATCCGCGACCTTGTGCAGGGCGCCGATAAAGAGCATGCCCACTTCGTCCTCGGCGAGGGTCGCGCCGATCTGTTTTGCAATGAATCGATCGCGCGCCTGGAGAATTGCAGCGGCTTTCGCCTCATTGCGCCCGGGCGACTGCAAAAGCTTGTATTCTTCGAGAAGCAGCGCGGGGGATTCCGTTCCAACAACCTGTGCTCCGCCGCGCGCGAGGCTTTCGAGCAGTTGGTGGTTTGGGCTTCCTTGAGCGGCCAAGCGTTCGACGAGCTCGCTCTCTTTGCTGCAGACTGGAAGGCTGTCCTGATAGAGTTTGACATGGGAGAGATCCAGCTTGAGCGTGTTGATGGAGTTCGCGATCGCGCGCCAGATTGCGTCAAACTTTGCCGTTCGCTCCGTCCATTTAGCTTCGCCGTAACGCGCGACGAAGGCCGCTTTGTAAGCTGGCGCCGCGGAGCCCATTTCGGCGACGCTGTGCAGGACGGGAATGTAGATGAGTCGCGCCATGGCGCGCATTACTCCCCTCGCGGACGCGCTGCGACCCGCACACTCACCAAATTCGGAATCGCGAGAGCGTTTTGACTTCGCTGGCGCCCTCGCGCCTTCTTCGAACGTCACGACTGCTTGACGAGCCGCGCTTCGAGAATTCCGTTTCGCAGATTGAGTTTCGGCGCGCCGGGAACCAGGTTTTCCTCGACGAGCACTTCCTTGCGATAGTGCCGATGCGCTGTCTTCGCTTCGAGGACCAGTATGTCTCCGTCGAGCGTGCAACGAACGTCCTCGCGCTCGACGCCCGGCAGCTCGAAAAGAAACACCAGCTCGGCGCCTTCGTCGAACATGTCAGTAGCTGGCTCGATGAGCTCGGCCGATGCGGGCTTCGCCGCGCGTCGTCGTGGTGGTTCCCTTCGCGGCGGTTCCTCTTCTCGAGGCGCCTCTTCCTCCTCGCCGGCCGCTTCGCGGAGGGTTCGCGCGCCGAAGGAATATTCCATCACCCTGCCGTCCTTCTCGTGCCGACCGCGGCGCGGAAGATTGTCGAAATCCGACAGCACATTGAAGAGATCGGACAGACCCCGGGCGATCTTGGCCAAGCCGGCGGCGCCCGTCACGTCCTCCCCTTCCCTGTCGTTCCATTCCTTTTTAGGCATTGGTAACGCTCCCTTCTTTGTGCGGCGCGGCAATGACGGCTCCGAGCGCCGCCTCAAGCCGTCCCATCCGTTCTTCCATCGCGCCGAGTTTCGCCGTTTCCTCCGCAGCCTTCAGAAGGGGCTGGCGGCCTCCATGATTCCACCAGTCGAGGCCCAGCTCTCGCGCCTTGTCGACAGAGCAGATAACGAGGCGAAGCTGGATCGTCAGCAGCTCGACTTCGACAAGCTTGATCGATATGTCGCCCGCGATCACGATGCCCTTGTCCAAAATCCGTTCGAGCAGATCGGCGAGATTTGTGCTCTCAAGGGAATGCGCGACGGACTGATGTTGGATGTTCATGACTGGGCCTTCTTCACAGCGCTCCTCTGGGAACGCCAAGCTCGAGAGAGAGATCTTTGTCTAGGAAACCGAACTGATGCTGGAGACGCGCGATTTCCTCTGCTTGCGCGAAGAGCGCCGCTCCCAGGTTCTCGACCTGCGCATCCGTCAAGCGGCCGGCCTCCATCCGTCGAACGGCCTGACGCTCGAGCACGTCGTGAAGCAGCCTGACGAGAGTCAGCACGAGTCGGACGAGGCCCTGCGCAGTCGAGGAGCTTTCCTCGCGAGGGCCGTATTCGCGCCTCAGCGCCGTCGGCGCCTCGCGGGCCGCGAGCGCGAGCGGAGACGAGGCCTCGTCATGCGCAGCGGCTGGCGCTTTCGGCGAAGTCGACAGATTGGGCAATTGCTCTTCGGAAAACGGCGAAGTGGGTAAATCGATCAGCGGCGCCGCAGGCGCTCCGTCTGGCCAGATCGTATCGATCGAGCCGAGCAACAGGCGAAGGTCGAGAAACAAGAGATCCACATCGGCGAGTCCGAGAGTGAGATCGCCCTGCAGCGCCACCCCGCGATGCAGGATGCGGTCGAGCGCATCCGCGAGCGACAACCGCTCGCGAGAGACCGGGGGTGCGCTACTCGCCCGGAGATCAGGGGCCGCCATGGCTTTTCCCCCGCAAGCCCTCGAGTTCGAGTGAGCAACGTCTCTTCCCTCGCTTCGAAAGCGGCCTCTGTTATGGAGCCACTGTCAAGCGCGGCGTGCAACGCAGAAAGATCCGTCATGATTGCGCGGTCCTCCGCCTCGATGTCCTGCTGCACGACCTCGTTGATCTTTTTGAGGACGAACACCAACCCGCGCACAGGTCCTGCCAGGACATCGTCAATGACAAGCATGGTCCCCTCCTTTTCGAACCTTGTGCGGTGGTCGCCTCTTAGAATGCGCCTTTCGCACCTCGCTCGAGGATCTGACGGTCAGTATCTTGCTCAGAATGGATGCGACGCCATTCACCGTGAGTTTCACAACGTCGTCGAGGATGAACATCGCTGACCCTCACGCTATTGACGCGCCGCTCCCTCAGCCATTGCGGGGTTCAAGCTGCACGAAGTTGTGCGGCGGAAAGGGTCCACCGATGTTGAAGGAGACGTCCTCGTCGATCTCACCAGCGGATTCGTGAACGGCTGCTTCGAAGTCGCCAAGGGCGCCTCGCGCAACGAGCGCCGCAATGTTGGCGACTTCGCGCTCCCCGCGAACGGGAAGCGAAATGAGTTCGATGCACGAGGGACCCAGGCGTGACATGACGCCTTCGGCGCGGGTTTCGCGGTAGCGACGAAGCGATTCATCGACCATCTGACCCAGGCGAAGCTTGGATTCGTGAGAGGGAGGCCGGCGGCCGACGAATATACGGTCGCGTGCGGTCTGCAGCTCGGGCGTCTGCGACACGAGATAGGCGATCGGGTCCTCCGTCTGCAAGGTTATGCGCACGCCCATTTCTACGGCCCCGCGAACGCGCTGCAATTGACCGACGAGAACGTCGCGCTGGCAACTCAAGAAATTGCGAAGATCGGCTTCGGATTTCGTGATGGCTCCGAAAGCCATTGGTAGAAGATCGTACTCCGCGTTGAGCGCCGCCACCACGCGCTGCGCCGCCGCGAGGTGCTTGCGCTCAGCACGTACGGTCGTGAGAGGGCACTCGCTCACGATTGCGCTGACTGGGCCGCCGTCAACCTGAAAGATCGGCCGTTCGAGAATTCCTTGCATCGACGGTGGCGCGCCATCGAAGGAGTTGGCCACCGCATAAACATAAAGGCCCATGCCGCTCTCCTGAGTTTTCCTTTGCTTCGACCCTCATTTTGGAGGGTCAGCCTGCTTAAGCTTCCGTCTAAAGCCGCCGCGCTCGTCGCACTGCTCCATCCCTCCCCGCCCGTCGCTTCTCAAGGCGACGCCTACTCCTCTTCCTCTGTGATCTGGTTGAACGACGTCACGATCATGTCCGCATCGAGCTCCACCGCAAAATGGTCTTGCTCAAGCACCTCTTGCGTGAGCGGCAAGCCGAGCATCTTCACCTCGAGGTTCGGGATGAGAATTAGGGCCTCAGCCCTCCATCCTTCGCCGCGACCAACAGGAGCGATCTTCGTTATGCGAACTTCACGAGCGTTTAGTTCCGAGGCGAGAAACTCACGCACCGCGTCTCGAGCGGCGGACAGCTTGCCGTGCGTGGAGCGATGCGTATCCGGGGGTTGAGGAGGAGGCGGCGCAGCACCCGCGCCTGCGGGGTGGTGCTGTCCTTGTCCAGCTCGATTCATCTTGGGGGACATCTTGATCGCTCCGTTATTCGAACTATTGCCGGCCGCGCCGTTGCGCTGCGGCGCGGCCTCTTTGTTGACAGCTGAGGCACGATGTGTTGCCGCAGGCGCCGCCTTTTGCGTTAGGAAGTTCCTGAGCTGAAGCGCCTGCGCCTGTCAGTAGGAGATATGGAACCCGCTCCTTCTCTGGCGCATTCCCACGGGCGACTTGTGCGCCGCTTCGACCGGCCGCGCCCGGGGAGACGAGCCGTTCAAGTTGGACATGATGTCCGCGATTTCCGCGTCGATTTCGCGAAACCTCTCCCGAATGAGGGCTGATCGGTCCTCCGCCGCGCGCATCTCCAGTCTGCGCCGCGCGCGCTCGAGCTCGAGGAAGCTCATGCGCAGATAGGCCTTGTGGGCCGGAAGGGGGGTGTCCGAACGTCCCGTCAGCGTTTTGAGGTCGGTCAGGCCGCGCGAAGGTCGACGATGCGCTGTCATATGACCTCCGTTTGCAGGGGCGGCAGTGACGCCTGTTTGTCCAAGTCCACCTTCGGCGCCGGCACATCCTCCTCATCGACGCCGAGCGATTCGAAGAATCGCAAGAGAGCGTCGACGGCGGTTGCGCTGAGCTCGCCTTCTTTCCCGACGTTTTGCGGCGTCCGGCCAATAATGTCTCTGCAGGCCCAACGAAAGGCCGGATTGCCGAAGCTCGCATCACCGCCGCGCGCGGCGAGAATGCGGGAGAGCGCGATCGAAGCACGCAGGGTTGGGTAATTCGGATCCAATGACTTCGCGCGGCAAAGCCTCACGAAGTCGACGAACTCTCGCCGCGCGCTCCCGCTCGATTCCCGCCTTGCTCGCCGAGATCGCAACTTCCGTTTCGCGATCGTAGTGACCGAGATATAGCGTGATCATGCGGTCGAGGAGCGCATCCTGCGCGCGGAAGACGCCCGCATATTCCGCCGGGTTCGAGGTGAAGATGGCGCGGAATTCCGGGTGCACCTTGATGTAGCCTTCGCCACGCCCATGCAGCCGCGGGACGTTCAGCACCCCTTCCGACAGAATGCCCAAGAAGGGATTGTTAGCCTCCGGCTTGCTTCGATTGAACTCGTCGTAAATGATCGACTGCCCGAGCCTGCAGGCCGTGGTTATACGGTTATCCATCCATAGCGCCCGCCCCTCCTCCTCGAGCTTCACCACCGACGAAATGTAATTGTCCACCACCTTCGATTTGCGATAGCCGCTTTCGCGACCAATCAAATCGGAGCTGCCGAACTCATGGTCGCCGTGGAGGAGTATGGTGGGCCGACCGAGCTGCGCCGCGACGTGGAACGCCAATGTCGTCTTGCCCGTTCCGGCCGGCCCGCAGAAGTGGACGGCATATCCTGCGGCTAGATAGGCCAAGGCTCTTTCGCTGATTTCTTGGACCGTCGGCGAGCTCACAAAGGCGTTGCTGGGGCCGAGAGCGATGGTGTCGCTCTCGGGGGAATTCTCATCGCTGACTCTTCTGCGGTTCGCGAGTGAGAGGGCGCTCATTTCGAACCCTTTCGTTCACTCGACTCGCGGTGGGACGACGAAGGGAAGGGATGACGGCGGCTCGCCGCCTCGTGCGAAGCGCCGCTAGCCTCCGGCGCATGGTGACCGCTGGCCTGGTGGGACGCGTTGGCGTCGTGTCTCGAGTTAGCCGCTGGCGCCGTCATGGGACTCGAATGCTGGCTTGGGTGGCCGCCGCCCTGGCGACGCATGGGCTTCCCCTGCCAAATGGCCGTTGCTTCCATTCGATCGTGACCGTAGGCAACGAACTTCTCGTGCAGCATGGCGGCGCGCTCGTGATCCTCTTTCGCGAACTTTGCGATCATCCCGGCCACGCCATTGGTCAAATCCCGCATGAAGGCCTTCGCCTTGTCGTGATATTCCCGAGTTTCCCTCTCGCGCGATTGCCGTAAACCGTTCATCATGGAACGAACTTCAGCGCGGCGCCGCATTGTCGCCTTCCGCAAATTCGCCGCCATTTCGGGAGCGGACTTCGCGCGGGCGCCCCTCATATGCTCGAGGAGCGTGCGCATTTCCATGCGGCGACTCGCCGTCGCATGCCTTATCTGTTTGGCGAGCTCCGCCCGATTCTGACGGTCCATCGCTATTCCCGACGCCACGCGCCCGAGACCTTCCGCTATAATCGCCATTGATCCTTCCTCCGTTGGAAGCCGTCGTTGTGCGGGAAGCAAACCTAGAAATAGATTCGCTTCCCACGCGACTGTCGATACTGTTAGGCGGGAGCCGCCGCAGAGGCGGTCAGACCAACCGCTTCAGCGTATTTCAGGTAGGTCTCGACCGAGGCCACCACGATGCGAGCTTCGATGGTGATGAGTTCGATTCCGACGAGCGAAACCTTCACCCACGCATCAATCACGATCCCCTTGTCGAGGATGCGGTCGACGACCTCACCGAGACTCGACGAGTCGGTGGACTTTTGCACGCGTGCCATGACGCTTCTCCTTGAACTTGCGGTTTGAGCCGCTTCACGAACATACCGAAGAAGGACCAGCGTCCGTTCGGCGAGAAGATTGGAGCAACTCGCGGGCCAGAACAAAGGCGCGCTTTGGAGAACAAAGATTTTCGTTGAAACTCATGAGAAAAAAGAAACTGCGAGCGGCGGCGGATGTTCAACGAGCGCGTTCGAGGCGGGCTTCCCCGCCCGGGTTTCTGGGGTCGCCTACCCTATTCCATCAGGGCGGCGAGGATCGAGCCGACCTGAAAGGGCTTGGCGAGAAATCCATTTATTTTCTGGGTGCGAATCGCTTCCAGAATCTCCGCGTCATCGGCGAGAAAATATCCCGAGACGATGAATATGCGCAGATCGGGCTGGACGCGACGCAACTGCTCGCTAAGGCGCAGCCCGTCGATGTCCGGCAATCGAGCGTCCACGAAGGCGATGGGGAAGGACTGCGTATTGATAAGCTTCAGTGCGTCTCGCCCCGTGCTGACAGTTATCGCCGAGCAGCCGACCCCTTCCAGCGCCGCTTCGAGAACCCAGCACATGTCCGGATCATCATCGACGACAAGTGCCGATTTTGCCGCAGCCTTCGGCTCAGAAGCCGCCATTTCCTGATGCCTCCCAGCTGAGACAAGGGCACAAACCTCAGTTTGCGCAGATACGTACCTTCACGCGCATACGCCTCCCGCGTCTTATTTATAGTCAAAGTCTATAGGGACAATCCCTATGCATATTGATCTCCCGGAAGCGGCGCGATGCGCTCGTTCTCCTCCTCCAAGATGCGACGGGCAGGCCCGCCTCTCGTCACGGTCCTACTCGGACGAACGGGGGAGCTAGTCGCGCGCAGCGGGGATGCGGACGACGAAGGTCGTCCCGGCCCCCAAAGCCGTGGAGACGCTCACGCCGCCCCCATGTTGGCGCACGATCGAGTGCGACACCGAAAGGCCAAGGCCGGATCTTCTGCTGTCCGATCGGGTTGTGAAGAAAGGATCGAAAATTTTGGAAAGATGAGCGGTGGGAATCCCCGGACCCGTGTCCCCGATTTCGATAGCCACTTCGCCACCCTCGCGTCTAACGCCGATGCTGAGAACTCCGCCGTCCGGCATCGACTGAAAAGCGTTGAGCATAAGATTTATGAAAACGAGCTCCAAGAGATTCTGGACCCCTTCGGCATAGATTCCGCCTTGCGCAAAAGGCGGCTTCCATTCGTAACGGGTTCCGGCCGCAGCCTCGCCCGAGGCGAACATCAGCGCGTTCTTCAGCATGTCGACCACATCGACCCGGGTCGTTTCGGTGATCGGTTGCGGACGCGCAAAGCGCAGCAGACTTTCGACAACAAGGGACGCGCGATCTATGCCCCCGATGACTTTGGCGATGCACTCCTCGAGCAGCGTCGGATTCTTGAGCCTGTCCCTCATGAGCTGGGCGGCGGCCGAGCTGACGCCCAAAGGATTGCGAATCTCATGCGCGATGCCGCCGATGACCATTCCCAACGCAGCGAGTTTTTCACCCTGACGGATCTGCGCCTCCATGGTGCGTTGCTCGACGAGGTTTCGGCCCACGACCACGACGCCGGTGATTTCGCCGACGTAACTCGTCATCCGCGACAAGCGCCAGGAAACAGGTATCGTCTCTCCGTCTTTGCATCGCATCGGCCATTCGACCGATCGGCGATCGTCGATCTCGGAAATGCCTTGGATGCAGCCCTCGACCTCCTGTCTTTGACCCTCGTCAAAATGGTCGGCAAGCTTGGAGCCGATAACCTCCACATCGGTGTATCCGGTGGACTTTTCGGCGGCGGAGTTCCACGTCATGATTCCGCCCCGCGGATCGGTGGAGATGATCAAATCACCCGCGCTTTCGACGACGCTCGCAAGATGCAGTTGCATTCGCCGCACTTCCTCGCCAAGCTGCAGCAGGTCGGTCACGTCGTCCATGACCAGGATCGCGCCACGCGACCCACGGCGCAATTGCAAAGGACTGATGCTGTAAGAATAAGTGCGCAGCGAGACGCCAGGCGCGCGGTAGGTCATTCGCCGACGCCGCAGCGTGCTCCAGGATTTGATGACCTCGCGGATTTGCTGATCCAGAACAGTTTCCTGAAACGCGGCTGGAAAAATTTCGTGCAGACGCTTTCCCAGCACCGCTTTCAGGCTGACATGGGATTTTTCGAGAAAATTATTGTTCGCCGCCACGACCGCAAGCCGTTCGTCGACGATCAAGATCGACGAAGGAATCGTGTCCATCAGAGCTTGGAAGAAGCTTTCCTGATCAAGCGCTTCGAGAAGCATTCCACCCCCCTAGCACCGCCTAGACATGATCCTGACGGGAGACCGGCAAATCAGGACGGAAGCTGAACGGCGGCATGGGGCCGGATAAGGAAAAGGCGACGAAATCATCGTGGAGTTCCGCGATCGCTTCGCCCACGCGCTCCCGCATCGCGGCGACATTGGACTTCGGGACGAGAAGCGCATGACGAGCGGCGAAGTCCGATCCAGCCGCGGATCGCTCCCGAATTGAAGTCGCCATCGGCTTCAGTTGAGCCACGAGGCGAGACGCTGCGGCGGCCGCTTCGACGTTCCCGAATGCGGCGAGCGCGCTCCTGTCGCGGCAAAGGCGCAGATACCTAGCGCCCTTCGGAAGGTCTTCCCATTCGGGCCACGCCTTCCGCGCCAGCCGATCCAAAACCGTGGGATTATCGAGGCGCGCCGCGACGCGCAACTCCCACTCCTCGTTGTCGGCGGCGGCGGTGAGAAAGTTCCTGATCGTGGTCTCATGCGCCTGCATGAACGTCGTGAGGCTTTCCAAGCTCGAATAGAGCGTGCCGAAAGGAACGGGAAAGACTGGCGACAGCTCCATAGCCCATTGGATGAGTTCGGCGTGGCGACGAGCGCGCGGCGCGAGCCAGGCAACGTCGGCTAGGTGGGCCGCGCTATCGGGTCCGCAATAATCGCCGACGCAAACGATGCCGATGAGAGCGGTGACAGAGCCGACGCGATGCGTCATGAGCCGCTCTTCGCGCGCCTCCATCAGTAGTGGATGCAAGCCGATGCTCGGCGGGTCCACGAAGGCCAACAAGTCGATCGCGTCGGCTCCCGCCCGAAAAGGCGGACGCAGACCGGCGTCAAGGGATGAGGCGTGAGTGAGATTGTTCACGGGTGAACGTCCTCGGCCGAATGTTCGAGCAGCTTCAGCTTCGTGCGGTAGGTCTTGTCGTCGATTCCAAGAAGCCGAGCCGCCTCCGCCTTGTTGCCCTTTGCACGATCGAGCGCGGCGAGAATCGCGTCGCGTTCGACGACGCGGACCTGGCCGCGGACACGATCGCGCAACGAGGCCGAGACAACGGGAACCTCTTTCCGCTGCAAAGGGGAAGGCTCGGTCCTGCCGATCCTGGCCACGACATCCGCTTCGCTCAAGGTGTCCGAAGAGGCGAGGGCCATTCTTCGCATCACGTTGCGAAGCTCTCTCACATTGCCAGGCCACGAATGAGCGCAGAGCATGTCAAAGGCGCCGGCACTGATCTCGGCGAGCGGCCGACCCAAGCTTTCGCGCGCCTCCGTTAGAAACCGGCGCGCAAGGAAAGGAATGTCCTCCCGTCGCGAGCGCAGCGGGGGAACCGTGATCACATATTCGCTGAGGCGGTAGTAGAGGTCCTCTCGAAAGGCGCCCGTCCTCGCGAGCGCTTTGAGATCCTCGTTGGTGGCCGCGATCACGCGTAGGTCGAGGTTGATCGGCTCCGTGCTGCCAACACGCCGGATCTTCCGCTCTTCGAGCGTTCGCAGAAGCGCCTTCTGCCCGCCCCCAACAAGATTGCCGACCTCGTCGAGGAAGATCGTCCCGCCGTTGGCCGCCGCCTCGAACCAGCCGTGATGCCGGCCCACGGCTCCCGTGAATGCGCCCTTCTCGTGGCCGAAGAATTCGCTGTTGATAAGGGACTCCGCCACAGCGCCGCAATCGACGACGACAAGGGGTCGTCCCGCGCGTTGGCCGTTCTGGTGTAGGCTGTGCGCGACGATTTCCTTGCCGCTGCCGCTCTCGCCCTCGATGACGACCGAGTATTCGGAATGAACGACCGCTTGGATCTCGCCGACCAGCTTCTGGATAGCGGGGCCTTGGCCCATCACGGCGAAGATCGCATCGCGAATGTTCGTTGCGGGCCCTGAGCAGAAAGACCGCCGGCGTGAAACCGCTCGCTTCACGCTCTGGATGAAGAGTTCATTGCGGAAAGGCTTGGTGATATATTCGAACGCTCCATCCTTCATTGCGCCGACTGCGCCAGCGATTGAGGCGTAAGCTGTGGCGATCACCACGGGCAGGTGACGATCGCGGTCCAGTAGCTGTCGAAGCACGTCCGCGCCACCCATGCCGGGCATGCAAATATCCAGCACCACGGCATCCGGAGGGTGTTGTGCCGCGAGCTCCAGGCCTGTCTGGCCGCCCTGGGCCTCGGCCACTTCAAATCCGGCTCCGGCCAAGACATTTCGCATCGCCCAGCGCATATCTGGGTCATCGTCAATGAGCAGGACCGTGGCCCCGTGGTGCGCCGACATGGTTCGGCCCTACCCGTTTTGGTGGAAGCCTTAGCGCGGGTCGCGTAACAATACGTACGCGATAGGTTTTTGTCTCAGCTCTGTCAACATGTGTACGCACTATAAATGTTGCTACGTTATAGTCATGGCACTTGTTCCAGGATAGCACGGCAGATTACCAGTAATGCCTTGTCTCTGAATTAGCAGTGTCTTTGCAGCTCTGCATTGCTACAGCGCGAGCTACAAATTTCTAGCTCAAGCTCGACGTCTAACCGCCGCATGTGACTATTTTGCTTCGATAATTTCAGAATAAAATATACATGATCGACATCATCAGGCGCATGGCGGATGGGCGCGTCGCGATCTCAAAATCCAAAGCGTGGAGATCGCTGCACTCAAGAGTGCACATTCTCCCGTGTTGAGCGTCATGGCGACAAGGCTATGGGTGTTATGAACAGGGAGGTGTAATAATAGCCGAGGTAACGCTTGCGCTTCAGGGGCTTTGCTTGCGACATACTCACGCCCGGCGGCAATATCACGTTACAGCGCGCCCGACATCGTCTATAAATGGCTGCGAGGCTGTGATGTATACTCGTTCACGCCCGACAAGCCCCTGACGGATGGGAAGCGGCCCTGGCGAGGCGCTGCGTCATCAAGAACGATGCCGCATCGCTTCGGAGCGCCGCCTCAAAAGCCTCGGTCTATTGGAACAAGTCACCGGCGTGATAGGCCACTTTTACAGTCGGCGGTGGACAGCGTCATAAATCAGCACGCACGACTTCTTCAAGCGTCGGGCCCTCGGCTTGGTGGGGCCGTGAGCGCGCGAACCGGCGACGCAACGGATGGAAAAAGCGTCTGCGCATGGCGATGCCGATGACGACGAGACCCGGCCAGAAGAGATAGGACAGAATTTCGAGGTTTTCGCCAAAAGTGTAGAAGGTGATGATGATCACGACGCCGAGCGCGCAGCGCGCGACGCGGTCGGCTTGAGCCTTGACGAGAAGCTCGAGAATCGTCCAGGCGAGCGGAACAGCCAACGCCGCGAAACCGACGATCCCTTTCACGAATAGCAGTCCGTACCAGGAATGGTGCGAGCCGATGGGCATGTGTTCGACGATATGCGGGCCTCTCTCCACGATCCCGTGTCCAAAGATCGGCGCCTCGCTTTCCCATCGCTGCAGCGCTATCGATCGCAGAACGGCGCGCACCCTCGATGACGCCGCGCGCGCTTGCGTGAATTTCTGCGAGAAGTCGTCGACGAGCGACATGATGGGCGCGGCGAGGAGGAAGCCGAGAGTCGACACGGAGCGAGGCGACGCCCAACGTCAGGGGACGCGTGAGGTTGCACAATATGGCGAGGAGCAGGATCACGCCGGGAATCGCGATGAGCGCCAGACGCGATTGAGACAAGACGGAAATCACGACGCAGGACGCGACGCCAACCCATTTCCAGAAGCGGGAGCGGTCGTAGAGCGCGAAGACGAAGGAGATATTCGCTATGAAGGCCGCCGCCGGCGACCAGGGCGCGAAAAAGCTCCAACGCAAATTGCCGTTCGTCTCGTCGATCGAGTAGAGCTCCACCCGGAAATATTCGGGCCCCGGTCCGCCGACGATCTGTAGCGGCGAAACGTAGAGCGGATGGGGCAGATGCGCCAGAGCGGCGCCAATGAAAATCGGCGTGAGAACAAGCGTCTGTAAGGCAAGTTTGTTGGTGGCGCGGTAGACGATCTCTGCACGGATCGGCAACATCGCGCCGATCCACGGAAACACCGCCATGAGCGCCCAGCCCTTCGCCCAGCCGATCGAGGACTTGAGCATGGACCCGAGGCCGAGCTCGAAATTGATATGCGCGGCGACGAGCGCGAAGAGCATCGCCGCCATCGACACCCACCAGACGATGACTCCCGAGGGAATGCGCGGCGGGCGCCGCGCAGGAGGCGAGACGAGAGGCCCAAATAGCGAGAGAGAGCGACGTAGGCCAGATACCAGCCGACGACCGGCGCGACGATGTAAAGCGCGCCGAGAACCCAGAAGCCCCATGTCCAGAGGATCGTATAGTAGACTATGCGCTCTTCGCGAGTTTCCGGACGAAGGATTGGCGCAGCCATGCGAGGGTCCATGCGGCGACGGCCAACAACGTCCCCACCGAACCGCCGAGGATGGCGTAGAGCAGACGCGGTTGGGATGGCCTTTTTGGGAAGGTCGGGCGGAGCGAGGACCTGAGCGATCGGATAGGACGCGAACAAATCCGCCTTGTTCGTGTCCACTCGCGCGAGCGCCGAGGAAAACACCGCCTCGGCGACAAGATGATCCTTCTTGAGATCCTCCATCCGGGCGGCGTTGAGCGTAAGGCCCTTGATGCGCTGATCGAGAGCGTCGACCTCACGCTGCAGCGCGATGACCTCGCGTTGCTTGCCCTGGGCCTCCGCCGCTCCGGCCACGAGCTCCTTCAACAGCTCCTCTTGTCTTTTCTGCACCAGCGGGGCCATCAGGCGGCTGAGATCGTTCGGGGCCACGCCGGCGCGCCGCGCCGTGGACCTGACGACCTCGTAGGCCGCCGATTGCTTCGCGCGAGATTGAAGCAACGAGGGATTTCGCGTTCCATACAAATTCGGAGAGCTGCTCGACCTGCGCGGTCAGATCCGCGTAATCGGCGAGGGACTTGGCGAAAACGGAATCCGCGGAAAGGGACAGGGCGGTGGACGCAAGCTTAGCGTCCATCCCCAAGCTTGCGGCGAGCGCTTTTTGCGTTGCGTCGAGACGATCCGACTCGGCGCGCGCTTCGGACAGCCTCTTGCGCGTCTCCTCGAGCTTCGCAGCGAGATCGTTGAATTGCTCCACGGAAACGAGGCCGGTCTTTTGCTGGAGATCGGAAATGCGCTGGCGCGCAGCCTGCAGACTTGCCTGATAACTCTTCATCGTGTCGCGGATGCTGGCGTCTCGGCGCTCGATCTCGTCGCGTCGAAGCACATCCAGCTGCTTTGTCGAACGCGTCGATCAGCGCCAGCCGCCTTCTTTTGGGCCAGCTCGGCCGTGCGCCCCTTGATTTCGAAGAGAATGACCGAAGCTTCGTCGATCAGCTTGATGCTCGGATCTCCGAAGTCCTTCGGCTTCATATCCAGCGACTCGGCCGCGGCGGTCAGACCGGATCGCTGGTCATGATCTCCCTGTAGACCACTTTGGGACTTAAGCTTGTCGACGAGAACGGCGACGCGGCGACGGACGAGGTTTGACCGATCTATGTCAAGCGATACGGACACGCCTGCGCCGGCCCCGGGCAGGATGAGCGCTCCTTTGCTGACATAAGGACCTTGGCATGAAGAGCAGATAAGCTCCGCAAAGCATCCAAATTCCAACGATCGAAATGAGAGCGCCGCAGAGTATAGCGATTCCGATGATGTGCGCTCGGGCGCGACCGGAAACGGGATTTTTGGCGAGCCCTATCGCACGCCACAGCATCGAATTGTCGGTGCGAGGGGAAGCGACGAAGCTGCCAGTCATCCGCCGTGGTCCGAGGGCTGGGTAGATATTTGAAGAGATTTATCATATCGAGAACCTTTCGGGCAAAAGCAAAGGGGACGATACGTCGTTAGATATGTAACCTTAACCGCGCGAGACTAGGATGCTTTCACCACAGCTCGGAAATTAGCGTAGCCTAAACAGTATGGTTGCTGTTCTCAAAGCGTAGCACGTGGCAGCGACAACAAGCTCGGCCTTCAATCCGCCGGCTTTATCTCCGAGGACCTCGTGAGGCGAAATGCGCGTTCGGGATCCTCGGCGGGGCGTCAATTTCGGGCGCGAGCTGCGCTGTTGGGTCAAAGCTGCGCAGAATGAGATAGAATGAAATTGATTCGACACGAATTGACGCGCCGGCCCCGCGGAGGCAGGAGAGCGGGCAGACGGAGCTTCAACTGAATTTGGGCACAGAAATTACCGGATGGGAGACACAACGATCGTGAGCCCTCGCCGCACGCTTTTGTGGATCGTCGTTCTGGCGACGATGACGCTGGCTGGCTGCGCGGTCGGAGAAAATCCCGAGAACAAGCCCGAGACGCTGTTCAGTCCTCAACAGGCCGCCTATGGACGCGAGTATGAGGGTCAGGTCGGGGGCACGCCGTCCTATGACCCCACGCCGGGCGTGTGTCCATCGCCGGACGACATGGATTAGATCGCCCCCCGCACACCGGGAAGGACTTCGGCGCCCGATTCGCACATTCGCTATTCTCTCGGCGATCGCTTCTACATCTTGGTGCCGGGCCTCACCCGACTTTTCCGGCGAATATGCGATCAACGCGGATGGACGAGTCGTCCTACCCTTCGCGGGGGAAGTGAGAGCCGTCGGCCTGACCAACGCCGAGCTCACCCAAGTCATCGAACAGGCCTTCCTCAACGCCAAGATCTTGAAGGAAGCCGGCGCGCATGTGGCGGTGCGGCCGATCCAATTCGCGCCGATAAACGTTCTGGTTTCGGGCGCCGTGTTCGCTCCCGGCCGCGTGACGATCAACACTGGAACCGATGCAAGTCGGGCAGGCAGCGCCACGCTGCTGTTTGGCGACTCGCCTCAGGACCGTTTCGTTGCGGCCGCCCTGAAGGCGGCGGGCGGCGTTCGGCCGGACGCCGACGTGTCGAGCATCTACCTCCTGCGCGGCGGCAGGCGATATCGATTGAATTGGCGCGGCGCCTTCACGGGAGAAAGGGTCGACGACGTCGCCCTGGTCGAGGGCGACAAGCTCGAGGTCGCCGAGAGCGCCTGTTTCCAGACTGGCCTCATTCGACCCACGCAAATTACGCCGCCCGGCATTCGCATCTTCCAGTCGAACCTGACCGTGCCGGCGACGAACAACGCCAGCTCCAGCATCGGCCAGTATTCGGGAAGTCTGCCCTACGGCACGCGCTTCCTTCAGGCGCTCGCCTCCGCCAATTGCATCGGCGGCACCTTGTCGACCAATGCGGCGCGGCAAGCCGTGCTCATCAGCCGCAATCCGAAGACCCTGCAAACGGAAGTGGTTCAGCGTTCGATCGAGGAGCTCGTGCGAAGCGCGAACCGCGACGCCGTGAACCCCCATTTGATGCCCGACGACGCGATCGCCTGCTATGACAGCAGCGTCACCGAGTTCTCTGCAGTCCTCTCGATTCTCGACCAGGCTTCCAGCGTGGTGAATCAGAACGCTGACACGTCGTGGCTTCTCTTCCATCTGCGCAGGTAAGTGTTCATCTGCGCAGGTAGCGTCTCCACGAATCGTCGGGGCCTTCGCACGACGCCTGGCACGACGCACCGAGGCGGGGCCAGCTACTGTTATGCTCAAGCCATTAGCTCGACCGCGCAGTACTCGCATGGTCCTGCTCCTTCATCTGAAGCGCTACTGGTCCTGCTCGCGACGCGACGCAAGCGCGACAGCAAAAGCGAGGTCGCCAATCCTGCGCAAGCGGGCTATTTATCCCGAGGCCATCCACGATAATCTCGTCAACCCAGCCCCGCAGTCGGGCGGGTGCAAAGGTGAAATTCAGCTTGAACATGACGGCTCAAAATCGCATGACGATACCTTAACTGTATGGCTTGTAAGGAACAAATCGCTATCCCCAGCGGGCGAGGCGAGGTAAATTTCGCCTGAAAGCGGACCAGGATGGACACTTCCCGCGCATGAGTTGGTTCGTCGGTCAGCGTCATGTACGGACTTGTCAACCGGGCTCTCGAGGATCTCATCATCCACAAATATGGGGAGGAAAAATGGGCCGAGGTGAAGGAAAAGGCCAAAGTGGAAATCGACGCCTTCATCGCCAACGAACCTTATTCTGACGAGGTCACCTATAAACTTATCGGCGCGGCGCATGAGACGCTGGGAGTTTGCGTGCCGGATCTGATGCGCGCATTCGGCGCCCGGTTCGTGACAAAGACGGCACGGGACAATTACGGCCCTTTGTTACGCGCCGCGGGCGCCAATCTGAAGGAATTTCTGATCAATCTTCCGCAATTTCACGCACGCATCCAGCTGATTTATCCCAAGCTTCGGCCACCTGAGTTCAAATGCACGGATATCGGCGAAGAGTCGCTGAAGCTCCATTACTTCACGCATCGACCGGGCCTCGACGACTTCGTTGTGGGCCTCCTCAACGGACTGGGCGAGCTTTACGGCACGCCCGTAACCGTAGCGTTGCTCGAGGCGAAAGCGAAGGGCGCCGATCACGATGTTTTCGAGGTGAGTTGGGGCGCGGCCTTGGAGCACGGGGATCATGACGAGTAGCAGCGGCCTTTCCCGGCGCCACGACGTCATGGAGTTCTTGCGCGCCTTCCCTTTCTTTTTCGCCTGGGACGAGAACGACGTCATCGTCGACATCGGGCCTTCGCTCCCGAAATATTGTCCCCGCGCCAAAGTTGGCGCGCCCGTCGGTGAGGCGTTCATTGCGCGTCGCCCCTTGGGCGCGATTTCCTTCGAGACGGCGAAGCAGAACCCCAACGCCTTGTTTATTCTGGAAGACCGAGAGACTGGCCGCATCCTGAGGGGATCATTGATATTCTTGAAGGACCCACGCCTGGTGGTCATGCTCGCGACTCCGTGGATCACATACGCGGCGCAACTTCTGGAATACGGGCTCACGCTGAATGACTTTGGCGTGCAGGATCAAACTCTGGAAATGCTCCAGCTCCTGCAGATCCAGCAAATGGCCGCGGAAGACCTGAAGCGGCTCAATCGCACGCTCACCGAGCAGCGGGCTAAGCTCCGCGAGCAGGAGGCGCGAACGCGCAAGCTCGCCCTCGTCGCCTCCCGCACGGACAATTCCGTGGTCGTGACCGACGCGAAAGGCGCCATCGAATGGGTGAACGACGCCTTCACGCGCACAACCGGCTGGCGGCTGGAAGAGGTCATAGGACGAAAGCCCGGCGAATTCCTGCAAGGGCCCGAGACCGACCCCGAAGCCGTTCAATTCATGTCGGAGGAACTGCGCGCCGGGCGCGGCCTCACGACGAAATTGATCAACTACCGTCGCGATGGCGAAAAATTCTGGTTTGCGATCGAGATCCAGCCTCTCTTCGACGAGGCGGGCGACTTGACCAATTTCATGGCGATCGAAAGCGACGTCACGGAGCGCGAGAAGAATGAAGAGGCGATCCAAAAATATCGACAGCATCTCGAGGACATCGTCGAGGACCGGACCCGGGAATTGCAGCGCAATAAATTCCTGCTCGAAGCGATTGTAAAGAGCAGTCCCAACGGGATCTTGTTGATCAACGACGAGGGCCGCATCAAGATGACCAACGCCGCGCTGGATCGGATGTTCGGTTATGAAGCCTCTGAGCTTTTCGGGCATCAGGTGGAAACGCTCGTTCCAGAGACGCTGCGCGAAAAACACCGCCTCTTCCGAGGCCATTTCGAACGTGCTCCCAAGGCTCGGCCAATGGGCCAAAGCGCCGCTCTGAGCGGGCGTGCGCAAGGACGGCTCGACTTTTCCCATCGACGTGGCGCTCGCCAGCTTTACGGTTGGCGGCGAGCGGTTCGTGCAGGCCACCGTCGCCGACGTTACGGAGCGCAAGCGCGCCGAAAGCGCGCTGCGGGATTTGAACGCCACTCTCGAATGCAAGGTCGAAGAGCGAACGCTCGCCCTCGCGGCCGCCAGCGCGGCCAAGAGCGAATTTCTGGCGCATATGAGCCACGAAATTCGCACCCCCATGAACGGGATGCTCGGGCTTGCGCAACTTCTGGAGCGAGAGCCGCTCTCGCAAGACCAGCTCACCATGGTCCGCCGGTTGCGGCACGCGGGCCAGTCGTTGCTTGGTATACTCAACGACATACTGGACTTTTCCAAAATTGAGGCGGGCCAGCTACGGCTCGATCCCCAGCCGTTCGAGCTGGGGCCCATGCTGG
This sequence comes from uncultured Alphaproteobacteria bacterium, assembly GCA_963760695.1. GTDB lineage: Bacteria > Pseudomonadota > Alphaproteobacteria > Rhizobiales > Beijerinckiaceae > Methylocystis. The sequence goes on from CAVXEI010000013.1 coordinate 93,090, forward strand.
CGCAGGTCTCCAGTCTCTTAGGAGTCAGCGCGCACGAGAAAGGGCTCAATCTCCGCATCGCAGACGCCCCGCCGCTCGCCAGCCGTTTGGTCGGCGATGCGTTGCGCCTCGAACAGGTTTTGATGAACCTCGTCGGCAACGCCATAAAGTTTACGGAATGCGGCGAAGTCAATCTGCACATCGAGGCGCGATCGATCACAAGCTCGCACGTCCGCCTCCGCTTTGAGGTTCAAGACACCGGCATCGGCATCACGCCGCAACAGATCGCGAGTTTGTTCACCCCATTCACGCAGGCGGACGACGCCATCACGCGTCGCTTCGGCGGCACCGGCCTCGGGCTCTCGATCTGCAAACGCCTGGTGGAGCTGATGCAAGGAGAGATCGGGGTCGATAGCGCTGAAGGCGTGGGTAGCACATTCTGGTTTGAAGCGTTGTTCGAGCGCTCGACGGAGAAGAGAGCCGCGGCCTTGCTCCCCGAGCCTGCGATGCCTGTATCATCCCTGCGTCTGTCAGGACTACGATGCCTCGTCGTCGACGATAGTCGAATGAACCGCGATGTCGTCCAGCGTATGCTGATGCTGGAAGGCGCTCACGCTGTCCTGGCCGCGGATGGACAACAGGCCCTGCAATATCTAACACCGCCGAACGCGGCGTTCGACGCTGTGCTCATGGACGTACAGATGCCGGTGATGGACGGTTTAGCCGCCACGCGCGCCATCCGCGAGAAGCTCGGCCTCGTCGATCTTCCGATCATCGCACTCACGGCGGGCGTTTTCAGCGAACAACGTCGCCAAGTGTTGGAAGCTGGCGCCAACGATTTCCTCGCCAAGCCCGTCGACCTGGACGAGCTCGTAGCTGTCCTGATTCGCCACGCGGGTTGTCGCTCGTGCCCTCGAGATGCGGCAGCTCCGGCCCACGGCACGACGATACCCAGGATCGCGGGGGTCGATAGCGAGCAAGCGTTGCTGATGCTGGGAGGAGACCACGATCTCTTCCGAAAGCTCCTCCAGCGCTTCGTCAGCGACTTCTCGGCGACGGCTCCCGAAGTGCGGGAAAACCTGAACCGCGGCGATCGCCCACGAGCCGCCGAGCTGCTGCACAGGTTCCGCGGCGCCGCCAGCTACATCGGAGCGCGCGACGCGGCTCAGGCCGCAGAGACACTCGAACACAGCATTCTCGGCGACCGCCTCGATCTGGCTTTCAGGATGACCGCCTTCGAAGCCTTGACATCGGGCCTGCTGGAGGGAGCGCGCTCGCACATCGCGAGCGAAGCTGAGAAGGAGGCGCTCCGATGCTAATGCAGCAAGTTACCAGTCGGGGGGGGCTATCGTAATGGCGGAAACCCGAGAGAGCAGCGAGCGCGTCCAGCGCGAACAGCTCATCGCCGTTCGCAGCAATACGCCGACGATGATGCTTGCCAACATATGCAACGCGTTGATCATTCTGATTGGGCTTTGGGGATCTCCCGATTTCGACTCCATCTTCCTCTGGTTTTGTTCGTTGTCGCTTGTCAGCGGTTACATTTACATGAGGCGTCATACACGCGGCGCACGGCAAGAAGGAAAGAAGGACTACGCCAAGTCGATAGAGCGGGCAATCTATAACGGACTTGCCCTAGGGCTGATATGGGGAGTGCTTCCGCTCTTTTTCTTTGCCGATGCCGAAAGAGGAGGCCGCCTGCTCATCTGTGTCGTCATGGCCGGTATGCTGTGCGGCGCCGCCTTCGCGCTCGCCAGCATACCCCGCGCAGCCCTCTACTGCGTGGGACCAATGGCGATTGGTTCGATGATTGGGCTCGCCCGCAACGGCGGCAAGATCAATATCTTGGTAGCGTTTATGCTCTGCGTCTACGCGCTGGTGCTTCTCAAGGCCGTGTGGTCCTATGCCGAATTGCTCAGAGCGCGTGTCTTAACCGAGATCGCCCGCACGAAGGAGCTCACCGCAGCAAGCGAAGCGAAGAGTGTATTCATGGCAAATATAAGCCATGAGATCCGAACGCCTTTGAACGGAATCCTTGGTCTTGCCCAGCTGCTTGAGCGTGAGTCGCTCTCCCCCAGTCAAATCGAGATGGTGCGCCGATTGCGCAAGGCCGGCAATTCCTTGTTGTCCATCGTGAATGATATTCTGGACTTCTCGAAGCTCAACGCGGGAGCGTTTCAGCTTGATAGAAGACCCTTCGACCTTAGTTCGATATTGGAGGACATCGGCAGCCTCTTCAACGGAAGCGCGCGCGCCAAAGGCCTTAGAACTCGTCGTCGACGAGTCGCCGCAATTGGGCGCAGCTCCCTTGGGGGATGCGTTACGCATCGAGCAAGTGCTCATGAATCTTGTTGGCAACGCCATTAAATTTACGGACCAAGGCGAAATTCGCCTGTCCGTGCGCGTGACGGCGTGCGAAGCGTCCAAAGCGCGACTTCGTTTCGAGGTGAGCGACACCGGCATCGGCATCGCCCCGGAACATATGTCCGGACTTTTCAAACCGTTCACCCAGGCCGACGCCGCCATCACCCGCCGTTTTGGCGGCACCGGACTGGGCTTATCCATCTGCAAGCGTCTTGTCGAACTGATGGGCGGCGAGATCGGAGCCTCGAGCGTTCCTGGACAAGGCAGCACATTTTGGTTCGAAGCTTCTTTCGAGTTATCGCCGGTGAAGACACCGGCTGCGCGATTAACTCTGCCGCCGAAGCCGCCTGAACGCGCGCGCCTGCTTGGCCTACGGTTCCTGCTCGTGGACGATAGCCAGACGAATCGAGAGGTCGTGGAGCGACTGCTCACGCTGGAGGGCGCTCACGTCGTCGCGGCTGAGCATGGTCAGGAGGCGCTCGACTTCCTCAAGAGCGGGAAAGAGGCGGTCGACGCCGTTTTGATGGACGTCCAGATGCCGGTCATGGACGGATTGACGGCGATCCGCATGATTCGCGGCGATCTAGGCCTTAGACACCTGCCCATTGTCGCCTTGACCGCAGGGGTTCTCGACGAAGAGCGACATCAAGTCCTAGATGCGGGCGCAGATGATTTCGTCTCCAAGCCCATCGATCTCGAAGCGTTGGTGGGCATCCTGCTCTTGCGGTCGAAGCGCTCGGAAGAAAGTGGGAATGCCGTCATGTCTGAACCCGTTGAATTCCCCGTGGTTGCAGGACTGAACACAGCGCGGGCTGCGAGGTCCCTGGGCGGCGACAAAGACCTCTTCGTCACGCTGCTCGCCAGCTTCAGCGAGGAGTTCGCTGAAGCTGCGTCACAGGTGGAAGAATGCCTCGCGCGCGACGATATAGAGGATGCGGCGCATCGGCTACATGCGCTGCGCGGCGGCGCGAGCTACATTGGCGCTGACGATCTGGTTTCGGCGGCTAAAGCCTTGGAAATAGCAATCCTCGAGCGGCGGCCTAAGCTTGAGCCCCTCGTCGCCGCTTTCGTCAAGAACCATCGCATCGTGCTTGACGCCTTGAAGTCGACCCTCGCGACAACAAGCCTCTCGGGGAAATAGAGTCGTAAGGGGTTGGGAGAACCGGCGGCGGGGCTCGCGGCTGGGACGGTGGGACAGAGAGGTTGAGCCTGACGCGGTCGCGGGTGGCGGCAAAGCGGAGCGCTGGTTGTGGCGGGGGCGATGAATGAAGCAAGAGGCCAAAGCAAAAGTTCTGGTCGTCGAGGACGTCGCTTCCATACGTCAGGTCTATTGCGCGTTTCTCGAGCGCGCAGGCTATTCTGTCACGACAGCAACGAGCGGCTCCGAAGGGATCGGTATGATCGAAAAGGACGCCCCGGCCGTCGTCATACTGGACCTCAACCTGCCCGACATGCGCGGGCTCGACACGCTTCAACAATTCATCGCGCGGGCGGGCTCGGCCGCCGTCATCGTTGCGACCTCGGACGGGTCGATCAAGATCGCAGTCGACGCCATGCGGTTCGGCGCCTACGACTTCGTCGTAAAGCCGGTCGGCGCCGAGCGGCTGTTGACGAGCGTTCGTAATGCTCTCGAGAATACGACGCTGAAGGCCGACCTGAAAATGATGCGAGAGAATTTCTCTCGCGACTCGTTTTGCGGGTTCATCGGCAAGTCCTTCGCGATGCAGGCCGTGTATCGCACGATAGAAGCGGTAGCCGCATCGGACGCGACGGTGTTCATTACCGGTGAGAGCGGCACGGGCAAGGAGGTGGCCGCTGAAGCCGTCCACAAGCTTGGGCGGCGCAGCGCCAAGCCCTTCGTAGCGATCAACTGCGGGGCTATTCCGCGGGAATTGATCTCGAGCGAGCTATTCGGACATTTGAAAGGAAGCTTCACCGGGGCGGTGGCCGACCGGCCGGGAGCGGTGAAGCAGGCCGACGGCGGCACGCTGTTCCTCGACGAGATCTGCGAGATGCAGCTCGACCTGCAGCCGGAGCTCTTGCGCTTCCTGCAAACCGGAACCTTTCGACCGGTGGGCGCTTCTCGAACCGAGAAGGTCGACGTGAGGATTGTGTGCGCTACAAACCGCGATCCGGTGGCGGAAGTGGCCGCTGGGCGCTTTCGGGAGGATCTTTACTACCGCCTGCATGTCGTTCCCCTCTATATGCCGCCGCTACGCGATCGCGGCGACGACATTGTCGAGATCGCCGAGGAGTTCCTTGCCCGCTATTCCGAGCGGGAAGGGAAGGGTCCTCGTCTCTTCTCGGACGAGGCTGCGAGAAAATTGCTCGCTTACGATTGGCCCGGCAACATAAGACAATTGCAAAACGTCATCCGCAACGCGATCGTCATGAACGAAGCCAGGATCATTGACGCGTCGATGTTGGCCATCCCCGACGCTGCCCGCTTCGAGGCGCGGCCGGAGGTGAGACCGGCGACGGCAGCCGCCTCCAGCTTCTCTGCTTCCCGATCGAGACTGGAAGGCGATGGCGAGAACTCTCAAGGATCATTGTTCGACCCCGGGAGATGGAAAAGCCCGACGGACGTAATTTCATTGGAGGTGATCGAACGCGCCGCGATCGAACGCACCGTCGAGATTTGCGACGGAAACATCTCGCGCGCGGCGACCTATTTGGGCGTCAGTCCGTCGACGATCTACCGCAAGCGCGGGCTAAACAAGTAGCGGCTCGCCTCGGGACCGGTCAGATACCCATATAAACCGCCATCTCCTGGGCGGCGTCCCCTTTAAACCGAAGCGTATCCCGTCGCCGGGCCGCGCGGCGCTCGGCGAGATTGACAACGACCGCGCTCGCGGGCGCACGCTCCTCGCGGGCTGTTTCGATAAACGGCTCGAGAGGCCTTCTCCTTTGACGGAGGCGGCGTCGAGCGCCCCGCTGCGCGTCGTCGCGGACGAAACCCTGCTGGCCCGCGAGCATCACACGCAACGCGACGAGTAGCTCTGCGGCGGGAAGCAACTGATGGTCCTTCAGTGCAGTCCTGATCGCCGAAACCATCACGACACGCATCGTCGCCTTGCGGCTGTTCGAGCTGGAAAAATAGCGCTCCGCGAGAATCCCGTGCTCGGGCCGGGGCCTGGAGCCGATGATCATCTCCTCGGAGCTTAGTCCGCAAATTTCTGCGCAGTGGGAGAGCGGCGCCAGCGCCTGTATTGTCGTACTCATAAGACATCCCGGCTAAGGAAATTGGTTTGCGTCATGGCGTGGTCTGGCGGGCATAACGCAGCGACTGCAACGCCTCGGTCGTGCAGCGCCCTGATGAGACGGATGGCGCCCCACCTGTTGTCTTCGAAAGAGATGACGAGCTTCTTCATATTGTCTCGTTCCGTTTGGTGAGTTAGAATTTTGGCGCCGCTGCCAGCGCCCTTCTTCCGTGTCGGCTGGCCTACGCCGCGAGCCGCCCCATCTCCAAAGAATTGACGACGAGCTCGATGACTCCGCTCTCGACTCGGCACAGCCAATCGCCGGTAACCACCGTGTTCTTCAGATGAAGGCCGGGCCCTACATAGGTGTTTGGCAGAACGATCACATTTTCGAGATGAGCGCCGCTCGCGACATAGGCGCCTTCGCCGATGACGACGCTGCCTTTGAGCAACACGTCGTGCTCCACGCAGGCATTGGCTCCAACCTCGACATGACGGCCGACCGCCTTCCGTGTTTTGACACGAGCGCCCAGGCCCGTTCGTAAGCCGTCGTCTTCGAGCCATCCTCCGGGGTTTAATCCTGGGAAGACCCCGCGCGCCGCAGCGATCGCCAGCCGATGGTACGTCACGACATTCGGAAGGAACTTCTCGAGATCCGCATCCTCGAGCTTGGGAAGCTCGAAACGGGGAACGCCGGCGCCCGCCTCGAGCCAGCCGATTCCGAAGCGAGAGAAGTCTGTCTTGAGCTCGCCTTCGGTGAGGACTTGCATCAAGGCGGCCCCGAGCTGCAGCGGCGCGGGGAAGATGTCGGCGCGCACCACGAGCGTCGGCCGGTCCACGAATTTCGGCGTCTGGTCGTGCACCACCACGGACACATCCGGCCACGCCCGACCGTTGAGATAATCTTGTGCCGCCGTGTCGGTAGGCGTGACGCAAGCAAGAACATTCGCCGGCGCGTGGGACGCATGAAGAGCGATCGCCTCCAAAAGATGCTCGATGATCGGTCTGTTCGCGATCGGCAGGAGGGGAAGCGAACATCCCATTCCCAAGGGGATGAGAGATTCCGCCGGACGATCGGCGAGGAGCAGAATTTCGATTGCTTTCGGCATGCGGGTCACCCTGGGTGGAAGTCAGCAAGCGCCGGTCGGAGTTCCTTGAACTCGAAGCGATCGGCTGTCGGGTCCAGGGGTTTCACAAACGGCGCCACGCCGTGGCTTTCGAGAACCACGGGAGATTTGCTAGGAAAATCCTGAGTCCGCGCGAGACGCGGCCTATTTTCGGCCGCCGCCTCCAAGGTTTTGCGTTGCAGATTGCGAAGCGCGAGAAGACGCCGCCGGGTTTTGCATTCCGTATTCACATCCAAATTCATTCGCACTTTGAGAATTCGAGACGGCGCACCACCTAGGGTCGACACTAACCAACGGAATTTTCGGTAGCTCCTGGATTGGCGCCAGGGATGCAGATCTCGCATGCGCTAAATCGCGACCTGGCGCCCAACATGCGCAAGTCTTAAAGAGAGATCCATGCCGAAAGTGTCCGTCATCATCCCGCTTTATCAGAGCGAGCGCTACATTTGCGAAACGATCCGCACAGTTCAGGCGCAGACCTTCACGGATTTCGAGATCGTCGTCGTCGATGATGGCTCCAGCGATCGCGGCCCGTCCCTGGCGAAAGGCATGGGCGAACCAAGACTGCGCGTCGTGCATCAGGAAAATCGCGGGCTTGCGGGAGCGCGCAACGGCGGGATCGCGCATGCCAAGGGCGCATATCTCGCCTTCCTCGACGCCGACGACCATTGGTCGCCAGAAAAGCTACAGCGCCACGTTGAGCAGCTCGACTCCGATCCCACGATCGGCGTTAGCTTCAGCGCGTCTGCGCTCATGGACGACGACGCCAAGGACATAGGCCTCGTACAAAGACCGATCGGCACCACATTCGACGTCATCAGCGTCTTTTGCCGCAATCCCGTCGGAAACGGCTCCGCGCCCGTCATCAGGCGAACGACCTTCGACGATATCGCCTTCCATGACGAGGAGCTTGGCCGTCTCTGCTGGTTCGACGAAAGCTTCCGGCAGTCCGAGGACATCGAGTGCTGGACCCGGATTGCTGCGACAACGAATTGGAGGTTCGGCTACGTTGACGCTCCTTTGACGCGCTATCGCGTCAACGCCCAAGGCCTGTCGGCGAACGTCGAGGCGCAGCTATCGACGTGGCGTCGATTTCGCTGCAAGGTCGCCATCTACGCGCCCGCCGTCGAGGCGCGCGCGGGGAACATGGCCGAAGCCTACCAGCTCCGTTACTTGGCGCGCCGCGCCATTCGGTCGTCGCAGTTCAGTCAGGGGCTCAAGCTCGTGACGGCGGCGTTGAAACTGGAGCCGAGGATCCTCCTGGCCGAGCCCATGCGGACGCTGAGCACGCTCTTGGCAGGCGTCGTCGGAATCGCGCTTCCCCAAGGGACGGTCGACAGAATGACGAGCCTAGCGGTGAGCTGCGCGGGAGCCATCAGGATCTGATCGCCTCACACGGGGCCGAAAAGGAAAGATTATGGGAAACCTGGTGGGCGGGGCTATGAACATCCTCATCGTCTCATTCGAAGACGAGCGCTGGGGCGTCATTCGCCTCGTCAGAAGCCTGGAAGAGTCGGGCTTTGCGGTTGCGGCGCTGTGTCCGCCAAACGACGCGCTGAAGAGATGGCGCAGACCTCCGCCGCGCTAATCGCCGCAACGGGCGCGACCGGCTTCATCGGTTTCGATTTCATGATCGAAGCCGCGACGGGGAACGCGTTTTTCCTCGAATGCAATCTGCGACCCGTGCAGGTTTCCCACCTGGGTTCCCGCATCGGCGCCTGGACCTGTGCGCCGCGCTCGCCAAGGCTATCCGCGGCGTGGCGTCGCCCTGCCCGCGGGTGGAGCGCGAAGAGATGGTGGCGTTGTTTCCGCAAGAATGGCGTCGAGATCCTTCCGCGCTCCCCGATTTTCCCGGTTTCGTCGATGCGCCGTTCGACGATCCGGCCTTGCTGGCGCGCATGACGGGGCGCAACGAGCGGCCGCAACCCTCCGCCGCGCTCACATCTCGACTCTCGCGCCTGACGGTCGCGCTCGCCTTGGAGTGCGCTTCGCTGTGGCGGAAGTTGGCCGGATTTCTCGAGTCGGCAACGCGAGGTTACGGTCGCATGATCGACGTCTCTGGCGCCCCAACGCCCGCGCCGGCTGGCGCGAGGCCAGCGGGCGAAAACTGAAAGCCACAGCGGCCGTTAGTGGGCCGTGTGTGACGCGGGCGCCGCGCCTTCCGGCCTTTGGGTCCGAACAGCGGGCGCCATCGGGTTACGGCCTTCCTTATAAAGACTCTGGCGCTGATCGCGACGATCGCGGCTCTGGCTGATCAGCACTCTTGCGTCGGCTATGAGCGTGACCTTTCTCGACTTTTTCCTTCAATCGAAGCGAGGGTTTGAATCTCAGAACTTTCCGGCGGCGGATTGTTGCGCCTTCTACTGGCGGCCGATTAGCGATGACGCCGTCGAGCTTCTCGCTCACGAAAAAAGTGCCGAACTCATGAAGTTTCACGGGTTCGGCTCGCGAGAGCGCGTCGGCGATTTCCATCAACGCGCAGTCAACTATTCGCGAGGCCTCCCGACGTGACAAGCTCGACACGCGTCTCATGACGGCGGTCGCGAGATCGTTGCGCGTCACGGTTCGAGAGGTCTTTCTTTGCGACCGAGTTGTTCCGGGAGACCCCGCATACGCCGGCGAGGATCGAATCTCGGCGCACATCGTCTCGAAGCTCCAAGCTCTCTCATCTTCATGAGGAGGCATTGTAATTCTCGTAATCGCCGAGCGAGCTGAAAAGAACGGCGAGCGACTCCTCGTCCAATTTCATGTGCGCGCCGCTCCGCGCGCGGCGCGTTAGGACATGGAGGAAATCGACCGCACGCTGGTCCCCGGGGAGGACGAGCGCAGGCCGCCAGTCGTGCATCGCCTCCGCGAGCGCCCACTCGATGGAGCGCGCGTTGTTCACGTCCGCCAGAGCATAATTGCGGCTGGCGAACCGGCTTTGCGTCATGGCGCTCTCTAGCGCGCAAAGCGTCGCGACCTTCACGCCGCGCTCATGCAACGTTTTGACGAGACGAATGGCGGCCCACTCGTCGTCCTCGAAGGAGATGACAAGAATCCTCATTTTGTCTCTAGCCGTTATCGCGTCCGCGCGGGACGGCAGCAGACTTCGGATTGCTTTGGACATGCAGGTGTTTCCTCGACGGGATAAGCCGGCGCCGTTAGGACCGCGCTTCGTGTCGGCGCTCGCCCTGGAGGCTTCACGAGTTGTGCCAAGCCTCCAGTCCTAAACAAACGGATTGATTTTCCTTTGAAAACATGGAGCTCCGTCAACTTCGGCGCGAAAACCCGAGAACTGCTTTCACGATTTGCATTGCAAATTGGAAAATCCCGGAAAATTTTGGCTTCCTTTGCAAAAGGCGCGCTTCGGCCTAGTCGGACGTGCGCCCCGCATCTCGCCGCCCCGGGCAAGGCCGGGGAACCTCGCTTCGCTAGTACGCGCCGTCGCCGAAGAGCACGGCTCGAGGCGTGCGCAAGAGAAGCCAGATATCGAGGGAGATCGAGTGCGTGCGGACATATTGGCGATCGAGCGCCACCTGGCCGACGAAGTCGATGTTGGCGCGTCCTGCCACCTGCCAGAAGCAGGTGATACCGGGCTTCACGAGCAGGCGATCGCGGTCGCTGCAGGCGTATTTCCTCACTTCCGACGCAAGCGCCGGACGCGGACCCACGAGCGACATGTCTCCTGCGAGCACGTTCCAAAACTGCGGAAGCTCGTCGATCGAGTACCTGCGGATGAATCGGCCGGTCAGCGTGACGCGAGGGTCGTTCTGATTCTTGTAACGGATGTCGCGCCGGGAAGCGGTGGCGCCTTGCATCGTCGCGTGCAGAGCGTCAGCGCCGACGCGCATCGAACGGAATTTCACCAGTGTGAAAGGAATGCCATTCCTGCCGATCCGCGTCTGACGGAAGAAGACCGGCCCCGACGACTCGATCTTAATGGCGATCGTAGTCGCCAGAAACACCGGCGCAAATAGCGTGAGCGCAGCGAGCGCGCCGACGATGTCGAGCGTTCGCTTCGCAGCCGCTCTTAAGGGCGCGAACAGGCGACGCTCGAGCTGCGCTCGAAGCCACGCTCTTTGTCTTGCCGCCTTTCCATGATGCGGCGTTTCAGACTGCTCTTGCGCCACGAAAGCCAGGGCCCGGAGAATGAACGCTACATTGCCGATCAGGTAGCGCGACCACAGGCGGCCGGGCTCCTGCAGCAATCGCCATATCCATTCGCAGCCGATCGAGCGCAGGAGGGTCGGCGCGCGCGAGACGTTTCCGGAGAAGAAGTCGAAAAGACCGCCGACGGCGACCACCACCGGAGTTCGCAGCGCGTCGAAGTTGCGGGCGATCCAGAGGTCTTGCACCGGCACGCCCATGCCGACCAGTAGGATCGAGGCGCCGCTGGCGTTGATCTCGTCGATGGCGGCTTGCGTGTCCGCAGGGCTATCGATGTAGCCATGATGCGCGCCGGCGATCACCTCGGGCGTAGCCCATGGCTCTCACCGTGCGCGCTGCGGCCTCGGCCACGCCGGGCTTGCCGCCGAGCAGGAAGATCTTCACACCCGCCTTTTGCGCGGCCGCACAGAGCAGCGGAAAGAGGTCGGTGCCGTTCACATTGTCGGCGAGCGGCGAGCCACTCCAGCGTGCGGCGAGCGCCATGCCGCTGCCGTCGGCATAGAGGCGATCCATTCCCTGCAGAACGCGGGCATAGGCCGGGTTGGTCGCAGCGACGTTGATGACGTGCGCATTGATGAAGCTCACGCGCGTGCGGCGGCCGACGCGCGCACGCTTGACCAGGTCGTCGGCAGCTTCCTGCAGGGTCGAGTTGACGATCGTGAGATCGAACAGCTTGACCGTGGGCTCATAAGCCGCGGACTCCTTCCACAGCAGCGACGAACGGACCGCATTCCGTAGAAGCGCGCTATCGCGGATCTCAATGGCGTTGATTGACATCTCGGGACTCCCGAACTCGTGGTTGGCTTTTATTCGCCGGGAGTTTCAGAAGACGTGCCATGAGGCGCGGCGGGCGCAAGTCATTGCTTTTGTTAGAAATATGCGGAAATGCGCTCCGGCCGGGATTAAGTTTTCGATGTTGTTCGAGGTGTTTTGCATTGCAAATTAAGAATTGCGAAACCTTCGGAATTATCAACACTTCTGTCGTTTTCCGTAAACCGCCCGGCCGGCCATTTTCGTGCGCCACCCTCGTCGCAGCCTTCGTTCCCGGCTGCGACCAGCTGTTCAACGCCCTGCGAAAGGCTTGAGCGCCCCTGCCCGGGCCGGGCGTTGGCCCGGCGTCTCCTGCGCGCCTTTACGGCTATCTTCCCCTGCCCGGCGCGACCAGCGTCGCGAGTTGGGCGTATTGGGCCGAGAGTCGGTCGCCGAATTCGCAAAGCGCGGCGGTGACGCCGCGATCAGGCCGCGCGTCGTCGGGCTTCGCGCGAAGCCATAGGGCCAGGGTGGGGAAGACGGCGACCGATAACACCGCCGCGCCCACCAGCGCAGAGGCGTTTTCGGGCGCCATATGGCCCGTTCTTGTCCCCAGGAAGGTGATCGCGACGACGAGCGGCAGCGTCGTCGCCGAGAACAACCCCAGCGGGATCAGATCCCGCTGCGGGAGCGCAAGTCTATAGAGAAAGACTGGCGCGGCGCGCACCACGAGAAAGCCCAGGAAGAACAGGAGGAGCCGAAGCAGGTTTGCCGGACTCGATATCAGCTGGACCAGATCGAGCTCCATCCCGCTCGTCACGAAGAACAAAGGAATGAGAAATCCCGAGCCCAGGACGGCCAGTTGTCGTTCAAGCGGCTCTGCGGGGGTGTCGCGCAGGAAGGCGGCGAGCACTACGCCGGCCGCATAGGCGCCGAGCACGACCTCCATGCCGAGCTCGCTGGCGAGCGAGACGAATCCGAGTAGCGCCACGATTGCGACGCGGAGCGGCAAGGCCGAGGCGCCGCCCATCGAGCGGGCGACGACGAGCGGCAGACCATTCAACCGTGCGCCCCTCGCCAGCAACGCCGCGCCGATGGCCGCCGCCAGGAACAGCATAACGAGCACTGTCTGATGCAGATGCTCGTGCGCCTGCGCCAGCAGGACTGGCGCGAGCATAATGGGCCCAAGCTCGCCAAACGCCGCAGAGCCGAGCGCGTAGCGACCGAACTCGCTCTCGAGCTCGCCGCTTTGGCGAAGGACCGGGATCAGCACGCCAAAAGCCGTCGTGGGCAGGACGATGGCGACGAGCAACGGCGCGCGCAGCAATCCCACGGAATAGAGCAGCGCGGCGAAAACGATCGCGAGGCAAAGCGAGACCAGCCAGGCGAGCGCGCCGAGGCGAAGGGGCGCAACGCCGATTTTCTGCGGATTGAACTCCAAACCCGCCTGGAAGAAGAGGAAAATCAGCCCGAGCTCCCCCAGAAAGGTGATGGAGCCTTGGCTCGAAACCAAATTCAAGGCCCCTGGGCCGATCAATATCCCGAGGACGAGCTCCAGAACGATGAGAGGCGTGCGCATGAACGCCGGCAGACGCTCCAGGAGCGGCGCGATCACGGCGGCGAGCCCGATCAGAAAAAGCGCGCGCATGTCATCCATGGTCTTCTTCCTTTCTCTCGTCCGACAAACGGCCTCTCGAGATGCTCCCGAGTGAGGGGTTTAATGGCGCCCACTTTGCCACGAGAAATCCCAATCCGAAAACTGTCAAAACAGCGCATCGAGGGCGCCGTGAAATCATTAAGAATCGTGAAAAACTGGGGATTTCGAAGCGCGCGCGCCAACATCCGGACCATGATGGGTCAAGGACCCGCCGGCATTCTTTCGCCACGATCCTGGACTAATTCGGATTTGATGGCGAGGGGTGCGCAGTCGGCCTGAGGAGGGCGCTGCGCAAGGGCCGATTTCGAAGCGCGAGATTCTTCTCCCGCTTCTCCTTCCTTCTCGAGCATCGGCGCGCCTTTGCTGCGGCGAAGGGGCGAGGCCCGAGCGTCCTGCTCCCGCAGACGCAACGATTTTCAAGAGCCGGCGAGAGGCTCGAGGCGCGCCACGGGCGTCTTCTGGGCTCGCCGTCAGCACGAGAGCGCGGAAGTTTGAGAAGGAATCTCGTCTCAGCAGCGTCCCACGCGGCCGCCAACCTCATTGTGGGAACCGTCGTCATTCTGGCGTCGATGCTCGCGCCCTCCCTTACCGAGACCGCGGTCGCCAACGGCGACACCCGCACGATCAACCTCTTTCACGCGCATACCCAAGAATCGATTTCCGCGACCTACCTCGTCAACGGCCACTACGATCCGGCGGTCCTCAAACAGCTCAACTGGTTCTTGCGCGACTGGCGACGCGACGAGGCCACCGAAATGGACCCACGCCTCTTCGATGTGGTCTGGGAAGCCTATCGCAGCGCCGGCGCCAGCGACGAGGTCATCAGGGTCGTTTCCGCCTATCGCTCGCCGGAGACCAATGCGATGCTGCGGGCGCGCTCGCGCGCCGTCGCCAAATACTCGCAGCACATGCTCGGCAAGGCGATGGACACCACCCTGCCGGGAATGTCGATGTCGCGCATTCGCGAGGTCGGCATGCGCATGCAGCGAGGCGGCGTGGGCTATTACCCCACAGCCGGCACGCCATTCGTACATCTCGACGTCGGCAGCGTTCGCCACTGGCCGCGCATGACCTACGATCAGCTCGCGCGCCTTTTTCCCGATGGCAAGACGGTGCATATCGCCAGAGATGGTCAGATGCTGGCGCGCTATGACGAGGCAAAGGCGGAAATCGAGGCGCGCAACAATGGCGCGATCGTCGTCGAGCCGCGAAGGTCCTGGGGCGGCAACCTGTTCGCTATGCTTTTCGGCGGCGGCGAGGACGAGGGCGAAGACGTCGCGGCTCCCGCCCCGGCGTCGCGCAAGCAGTGGTCGAAGCTCGCCTCGCGCGAAGCGAAGGGGGATGGACGCCTCGCCTCGGCCGAAGCGGACGACGACGGCGGATCCTCCGCTCTCTCGCCCCAACTCGCCAAGGCGGCGGCGAATACGCCGCGCGGCGAGACGGCGTTGTCCGCGCCATCGTCTGAACCGCTCGCGCCTGCTGAGAAGCCAACGTCCTCTGACGGCGAGGAGGCCGCGACGCACGCCGCCCGCGAGACGCCGAGTGCGATCGTCGAAGAGCCGGCCTTCTCTACGGCGCCGCTTCCGCCGCGGCGGCCTGCCGCGCTTCTGGCCGTCGCCTTGCCGATGCCGCCCGCCCGTCCCCGAGGGCTCGCTCAAGTTCACGGCGGCGCGAGCCATGCGCTGGCCGACATGGTCGTGACGACCGGCTCGATCAGGCCCAAGCGCGCGGCAGACCGAAAGCGCATCGGCCCCGAGGCCGAGGCTGCGCTGTCCTATGTCTCCGCAGACGCCTCGGTCCCGCTCGACTCGGCGGTCGAAGAAAAGGCCGCCGTAACGCAAGTTTCGGTGGAGCCCAAGTCGGTGGCGAACGCCGAGCCGCCGAGATCAAGCTTGGGTTGGGGTTTCGAGCGGGCGCAGCTCATGCGCTCGGCCTTCGCGGCCCGCAGCAGCGTCATCACGGCCGGGGCCTACTCGGCGTTCGACAGCGCGGTAGGGACGATGCAATCCGCCGCCCAGGCGGCTGGCCGGGGCGCCGCCACGGCCTATGGAGCGGCGACGGGAGGCTTCTCGACAGGCCCAGTGGCTCCCGCGACAGAAAAATTCTCCCAGTCCGAGTAATTCCCGAGCCGAGGAAGAGACGCTCTCGCGCGGGTCAACGGCCCTTGCAATCGAAACCCGGACGCAGGCCGCGCGAGCGGACTCTCGCCTCTGGCCGTCGGCGGGAATTCCGTTACACGCGCGAGGGACCTTGCTGCGCTTTCGCCCTTCATTTCTCGCGCAGACTCCACTTCAGGACCGTCACCGCGCCCTTGCCGAAACCGTAACTGGCGAGCGTGATGCTGAACAGCGTATAGCCGAGGTACAGCGTCGCGAAAGGTCCCGCCACGGGCGTTGTCGGATCCAGCCCCGGAAAAAGCGCCATCAGCAAGAACAGGCTGGAGTTGGTGAATGCGCCAGCGCCCATCGCCCAGCGGACATGCCAAGGCAACGGCGCCCTCGCGCCGTAGAATCCGAGGATCAGCGCGCTCATGATCAGAAAATCGAGATGCGCTTGCAGCATGCGTTGATATTTGCCCGGGAACAGCGCGTGGAACGGTGCGATATCGAAGCCGAGCCCAACGAGACACCATGCGAGCGCCAACGCCGCGAGAAGCCATAGACATCCGAACCGGAGCAGGATGACGTTTCCTGCGTGCTTGTCGTCGCCTTGCATAGTCGAACCTCCGGTTGGCTTCGGTGATGATCGCTCTCGCGGCTGACAAGACAGTTGCAATCGATCGGCTCAAACTGCCTCGCCATCGATCGGAACGGCTCGGCTCGCCGAGAGAGATTTTCGAGAGGCCCGGCGCGAGCGCCAAGCGGCGTGAACGATAAGAACGGCCGCCGAGAGAAAACCAAGCGTCACCGCCGTAAAGCTCAGCGCCGCGGGAAGCGGGAAACTTGGCTCGGGCGGCGGGACCGCGACATCGACGGGCGGCTTCGCGATAAACCCAGCCCTCGCCAAGCCGAACGCGTTGAAGAACGCGCCGTAGCAGCATAGCGCCAACACCCAGCGCGGCGGCTCGACGGCATAAAGCCGAAAGAGACCGGCGAAAATGAATAGGAACTGCGCCATCATCAAAAGGTCGATATGCCCTTGAATCAGACGGTGGCGGTCCTTGACGAGCTGCGCCAGGTCTCCATGCGGAAAGAAGAGCGTAACGCCGAGAATCGAGGCTGCAATCAACGCAAGGAAAAGCAAGAAGCCCGCAAACCCAAGTAGAAAAGGGATTTGCAAGCTTCCCGGCCCGTTCCCGAAGGGAGCGACAAGGACGAGCGAGAACACCGCGAGACCGATCAAAGAAAGGAGGAGCATGCGGTCAAGTCCCATTTCATCGTGAACGCCGATGGCGCAGACATCGTGTTGAAAGGCGACGCTATAGATTGTGTGTCGCGCCATCCCTTGTGCCGACCGTGATGTCGGCGTAGCGGCACGCGCCGCGGCGGCGCTGGAAGGGCGTCACCGCCAGCAGCCAGACGTGGCTGATCGCCTTCGCCGGCCCGCCGATATGGGCGGCGTAATCCGTGGCGATGTCGCGCTCCAACTCTCGCCAGGAGCCGAGACTGCCGGCGCCGGAATCGACGACCATATGCGTTTCGATCCCGTTCCAACCCGCGAGCGGACAACGAAACACCTCGCCGATCGGCAGCGCCGCGCTCCAGAGATAGGTGAGGTCCTGCCCGTCCTCGAATTTCACGCCGATCGAGAGATAATCGTGGAACGGCGCCTTATCCTCCGCGACGGCGGATGGAAGTTCGTCAATCTTCCAGCGCCAGCCGAGCTTGGGGCGCGCGGAGAAGGGAATTGCGAGCGGGCGCTCGATGATCGAGGCGGAGCCGGCGCTCTCGCAGATGATTTCGCCATTCTCGGCGCGGCTGAAAACCTCGGCGCCGCCGCCGAGACTGAAGTAATCCGACCAGCCGTCCGGCAGCTTGCGTCCGCGTTTCAACCGCGCGATCTCGGCCTCTACCAGCCCGCCGACGTCGCCATGCGCGGCGAGACTCGCGAGGCCGGCCATCGCGTCGCCCTTCCACAGCAACGCGACGCCCACGATCTTGACCTCCTGCTTCCGATACTCCTCCGCCGGAGTCCAAAGCGTCCCGTCCGCGTCGGAGAACTGCGCGGCGGCGCGAGCGATCTCGAGCTGGCCGTCGTGGGCGGCCGTCATCGTGCCCGTATCCACGCCGGGGCTCCACATCGGCCGTACACCGCGCGTGCGGGCGTGGAAGACGAGGCCGGGAGCGAACCAGAGGTCGAGTTGGCGCGCGATCCACATGCTCCCCGTGAGAAGAAAAGTGATCTGCTGGCCCTTCGCCGCCTGCATGTCGATATCGACCCACGGCAAGTCAGCGCCGTCGATCTCGAACAGGCGGTAGGTCGCGAGCTCAGGCGAATTGGCTCGCGCGACGAGGTCCCTGACGCCTTTCCTGAAGTCTTCGCGCGGCGGGCCGCTTTGCTCGGCGGCGAAGGCGCCTTTCGAAGCGCCGCGCGCGAATGGCAGCGTCGCGCCGAGCCGGGCGGCCTGGCGCAACAGGCCACGCCTGGACAGTTCGTTGTGCGCTGCCCCAATCGAAGGGAACGGAGGCAGACAGTAGAGACACATTCGTTTTCTCCTCCGTGATCGTCCGCGAAAATGACAGGAGGCTCCTCGATTCACTGGAAACTTCCGCTCGCGAAACTCCGTAGCCAAGAATTCCGGTCACGGCTTGGGCGCGGCCCACGATTTCGTCGGGGCAATTTGCCCGAGCGGCCGGTGAGCCCCGCATCGTCGACTTGGCGAAGCCGCCGTTCCTCTGCATAAGAGCGAAACCGTTTCGCCTCAGGAAGCGCGGCATGACCTCAACCCCCGAACGCCGAGCCGCGCTCGCGACTTTCCTTGCCGCGCTGGTCGCCGGCTTGCTTCTCCCTATCGCCCCCGCTCGGGCGAACGAGTTCTACGCTTGGACGCAATTCGTCGCCGATGGGCTCGAGGCGCGCGCGATCACCGAGCAGACGGAATGTCCGAAGATCACGATCGACGGAAGCGTCAGGCCGATGGCGCTGCGCGCGGGCCCGACCGACGCCTTTCCGGTGCGCGTCTGCGCGATCGCCATCCCCCGCGGCGCCAAGGAAGCCGCGATCGCGGATCGGCCCCTTCACTTTCCGACGGCGCCAGTCGACCGCCTGTTGCTCATCGGCGACACGGGCTGTCGTCTGCGCGCCCTCGCCCTGCAGCATTGCAATGTGCTGGCGGATTGGCCCTTCCGCCTCGTCGCCGACAAAGCCGCCGAAGCGCGACCAGACGTCGTGCTGCATCTCGGCGACCTGATCTATCGCGAGCAGGCGTGTCCCCGCTCCGAAAAGGGTTGCGCCGGATCGCCCTATGGCGACAATTGGGAGACTTGGAAGGCCGACTTCTTCGATCCGGCGCGCGCGCTGCTCGAAGCGGCGCCCTTCGTCTTTGTGCGCGGCAACCATGAGGATTGCAATCGCAATCACGAAGGCTGGCGACGCTTCGTGAGCGCTTTTCCCTACGATGCGCAGGCGGCCTGCGCGCCCCAGGAGCCGCCCTTTCGCGTCGATCTCGGCGGGGTGGCGCTCGCCGTGCTCGACGTGACACGCGCCGAGGACCGCGCCGTGGACTGGGCGCTCGCGCCCTTCTTCAAACAGCAATTCGCCGCGCTCGCCGGCGACGAAGGCCCGCTGTGGATGGCGATGCACAAGCCGATCTACGGCTCAATCCGCGTCAAGGACGGCGTCAGCATCGGCGACAATAAGACGCTTGTCGAAGCCGCGCGCGGCGCTCTCCCGCCGAACGTTCAGGCCGTGCTTTCCGGCCATCTGCATCTCTTCGAAGCCCTGAGATTCAAGCAGGACTTGCCGGCGCAGATCGTCGCGGGATCGGGCGGCGACATGCTCGACACCATGCCTCAGAAGCTTCAAGGGCTCACGGTCGGCGACGCGACGGTCGAGAGCGGCCGCGGCGCGGCGGGCGTCTACGGATTCGCCCTCATGGAGCGCGGCGAGAAGGAATGGCGCCTGACCAAATTCGACCTGCACGACAAGCCGCTGGTGCGCTGCGCCTTGCGCGCGCGCAAGCTGGTCTGCGAGGGAGAGGGCGAGTGAGCGGGGCGGCGCTTCTCATCCCCAGGCGCAAAGCCGCGCGAAGCGCGCAAACTTCTTGACGTGGTGTCGGTCCATGCGCGCCAGGATGTCGCGGAGCAAGGCCACGGCCTCGACGACGTAAGGCCCCTTGTTCAGCATCACACAGTCGGCGCGTTGCGCCATTGCGGCGTCGGTGGTCTCGGCGCGGCTGAACAGACCCTCTTTGACGAATTGATCTAGCACCTGCGTCGCCCAGATCACGGGCGCATGCGCGGCTTCGCAAAGCCAGAGCAGCTCTTCTTGAATTTCCGAAAGGCGCGCGAAACCGAGCTCGACGGCGAGATCGCCGCGAGCGATCATGACCGCGGTCGGGTGGCGCTTCGCGGACTGGACGATGAGCTGCGGAAGGTTGCGGACGGCGAGTGGGGTCTCGATCTTCAAGATGAGCGGCTGCGGGGGCGCGCCGCGCCGCCGCCTCGCCAGATGATCCTGAAGCAATTCGACGTCCGAGACCCGCTGCACGAAGGAATATCCGACGAGATCGGCGTGGGCCGCGACGAAGTCGAGATCGACGAGATCCTTTGGCGTCAGTGGGGAAAGATCGAGCTCGGTGGAGGGGAAGTTGAGACCTTTTTCAAGCTTCAGCCGTACGCCCTTGGCGCGGGCGGCGAAAATCTCGAGCTCCGCTGCGCCCTCTCGTCTCGCCACGACCGTCGCGCCGATCTTTCCGTCATCGATCCAGACCTCCGCGCCTGGCGCCAGACGGTCCACGACCTCGGGGAAGCTCGGCTCGATCGCGATGGCTCCGTTGGGCTCGGTCTCGAGATTTCGAAGGAGCTTGAGCCGATCCCCCTTTTGCGCGCGGTATTTTTTGGGGCTCCTCAGCTTTTCGATCCGGCACTTCGGCCCGGCGACGTCCATCATCACGCGGCAGCCGACGCCGAGTTCCCGTTCCGCGGCCCTGACATTGGCGATCATCGCCGCCCAAGCCGCTGCGTCGTCATGGGCGCAATTGATGCGGGCGCACTCCATGCCCGCGGCGACGAGGCGCTTGATGAGGGAGAAGTCGCTCGCCGCTTCGCTGGGCAGCGTCGCCATGATCCGCGTATGCGGGCCAGGACGCGGGGCGCCGAAGATCGCCGCGCATTGAGCGAGAAGCGCCTCGTGACCTGCGCCCATGGCTGGGGGCGGCGGAAAGGGCGCGTTGGGCTCGCCGCACAGCCGCTTGAGCGTCGCGATCAGCGCATCGAGCGCGCTCCTTGTGCGCGCCTCGCTTCGACCCAGCGAAGAGAGGCCATACGACGCCAATCGGGACTGGAGGTCGGAAAGGTCGCGCTGGCGCAGGATCAGATAATCGGCAGATTCACCGCGGCGTCGCCGCTTGCGGCCCACTCTGCGAGCATGGCCGCACTGCGTGTGGCAATGTCTTCGCGAAGCGTCATCGTCTCTGCGAGGAGGCTTTTTAGGTCGTCGGCTTCGCGTTGTGAACTCGTTCGGTGGGGCATCGCGCCTCTGTGGTTGGGGGAGGAAAGCCGCGCAACTCTTCCGGGTCATCTGTGACGGTCGTGTTACAAGCCGCCCGACCACGGCGACTGCGGTGGTTTTCCGATCTCAGGCCTCCCAGCCAAGCGAGCGCTCGACCGCTTTATCCCAACCTTCCAGGAGCCGAGCGCGCTCCGCTTCGCCCATCTGCGGGCTCCAGCGTTTGGCGCAACGCCAATGCGCGGCGATGTCCGCCTCGCTTTTCCAGAAGCCGACCGCAAGGCCGGCGGCATAGGCCGCGCCGAGCGCCGTTGTCTCTATGCTCTTAGGCCGCGCCAGCGGCGCGTTCAGAAGGTCGGCCTGAAACTGCATCAGGAGTTCGTTCTCGCTCATGCCGCCGTCGACGCGCAATTCGACAAGCGGCGCGCCGGCGTCCTCCGCCATCGCTTGGGCGAGCTCCTGGGTTTGGAAGGCCGCGGCTTCGAGCGCCGCGCGCGCAATATGCGCCTTGGTGGAGAAGAGCGTCAGGCCGGCGATCAAGCCGCGCGCGTCGCTACGCCAGCGCGGCGCATAGAGGCCCGAGAAGGCGGGCACGAAGTAGACGCCGCCATTGTCCGGGACGCTTCGCGCGAGCGCTTCGATCTCGGCGCTGTTCTTGATCAACCCGAGATTGTCGCGCAGCCACTGCGTCAGCGCGCCGGCGATCGCGACGGACCCCTCGAGCGCATAGACGGGCGGCGACGCGCCGAGCTTATAGGCGAGCGTCGTGACGAGACCATGATGCGAAGCTCGCGGCGATCCGCCGGTGTTCATGAGCAGAAAGCAGCCGGTGCCATAGGTGTTCTTGGCCTGACCGGGCGCGAGACAGGCTTGGCCGAGAAGCGCCGCCTGCTGATCGCCCAGCGCGCCGGCGAGCGGGACGCCTGCGAGCGGCGCGCCGCAGGCGCCGTAGACCTCGCTCGAGGCGCAGATCTTTGGCAGGCAGGCGCGTGGGATGTCGAAGAGGCGCAGCAGCTCCTCGTCCCAATCCAGCGTCTCGAGATTCATCAGCAGCGTTCGCGACGCATTGGTCGCGTCGGTCAGATGACGCCCGCCTGTGAAGTTCCAGATGAGCCAGGAGTTGATCGTGCCGAACAAGGCCGAGCCCCGCTCCGCGCGCGCCTTCGCCTCGGGGACGTTCTCGAAAAGCCAAACGAGCTTCAGCGCGCTGAAGTAGCTGGCAAGCGGCAGCCCGGTCTTTTTGCGCAGGCGATCCGCCACGCCCTCCTGCGCGAATCGACGGACGAGCGGTTCGACGCGCGTGTCCATCCAGACGATGGCGTTGTGGAGCGGCGCGCCGGTCTCCTTGTCCCAGAGCAGCGTCGTCTCGCGCTGGTTTGTGACGCCGACGGCCGCGAGATCGGCGCCGCGCAGCCCGGCCTTCGTCAGCGCGCCTTCGATCGTCGCGAGCGTGTTGCTCCAAATTTCGACCGCGTCATGCTCGACCCAGCCCGGCTTTGGACAAATCTGCGCGTGCTCCCGGCGCTCGAGCGCGACGACCTCGCCCGCCGCGTCGAAGACGATGAAGCGCGTCGAGGTCGTGCCCTGATCGATGGCGCCGATGAAACGAGTCATGACCTCTGCCCTTTCGCCGACTCTCGGCATTTGCGCCATTTCGCAGCAGCAGGGCAAGACTTCAGGGCGCCCCTGACCTCGCGCAGCGGAGTCTCAGGTGTGGCGGATGGGAGACAGTCGCGAGGAATTTTTCAGGCGATGCTTCGATCTCGGCAAAAAGCCCTTGTCAGCGACGGCGAATGGGGTCATTTAATTTCTTGCCCAAATCGCACGTGCCTGTGGTCGTGTGTCGGTCGGCGGGGATCCGGACAAGAGGCCGGTTAACCGCCGTTAAGAAACCGGCAGCCGGAGGCGAACCGGCGAACTCCGTTTCCGCGGAGGATCGCGACTTAAAGCAACGACGGACCGGGCTTTTTCGTCTCGGTCGGCCCTCCAAAGGCCGACGTGCTGAAGAGGCTAGTCTTTCTTGCCGGGCGTGCGGATCGGGAATCATCCCCTTCCAAACGATGGCCATCCGTGAACGACGCGTAAGGCGCGACACGCGTCTTTGCTCGTTTTCGTCTGGCCACGGCGCATCGTCGGATCGAAGTCTTCCCGCTTCGATCCATGGGTCGCTGATGCTCATCGTCCTTCGCGTCTCCAACGCGCGAGGGCGAAGGATGTTGGCTATCCGCCGAAGCCACTCGTGAAGCGCCGATGCGCGCCGCTCATGGGGATGCCGCGATGACCGAACGTATCCAAGAATTCCTGAGCTGCCGCCGCCGCGAAGGCCGCGATCAAGGCCCCTGCCTCGTGCTCGATCTCGACGTCGTGCGCGACAACTATCGCGACTTCTCGCGCGCGCTGCCCGACACGCGCGTCTATTACGCCGTGAAGGCCAATCCGGCCCCCGAGGTGCTTTCGCTCCTCGCCTCGCTCGGCTCCTCTTTCGACACGGCGTCCGTGGCCGAGATCGAGATGGCGCTTGCGGCCGGCGCGACGCCCGATCGCATCAGCTTCGGCAACACGATCAAGAAGGAGCGCGACATCGCGCGCGCGTTTGAGCTCGGCGTGCGGCTCTTTGCAGTCGACAGCGAGGCCGAGGTCGAGAAGATCTCGCGCGCCGCCCCGGGCTCCAAGGTTTTCTGCCGCATCCTCTGCGACGGCTCGGGCGCCGAATGGCCGCTCTCGCGCAAGTTCGGCTGCGCGCCCCAAATGGCGCCGCGCGTGCTTGAAGGCGCTCATGCCAAGGGCCTCGTGGCCTATGGGCTTTCCTTCCATGTCGGGTCGCAGCAGCCCAACCCGCGCATGTGGGACAAAGCTCTCGCATCCTGCGCCGAAATTTTCCGCGAGCTCGCGGAGCGGGGCGTGCATCTGCAGATGGTCAATCTCGGCGGCGGCTTTCCCACCCGCTATCTGAAGTCCGTGCCGAAGGTGAGAATCTACGGCAATGCGATCTTCCGCGCGCTGTCGAAGCACTTCGGCAACCGGCTGCCGGAAACGATCATCGAGCCGGGCCGCGGCATGGTCGGCAATGCGGGGATCATCGAGGCGGAGGTCGTGCTGATCTCGAAGAAGGCGGACGACGACGCGCTGCGCTGGGTCTATCTCGACATCGGCAAGTTCAACGGGCTCGCCGAGACGACCGACGAGATGATCCGCTATCCGATCCGAACCCCCGCCGACGGGGCCGCGATGGGTCCCTGCGTGATCGCCGGCCCGAGCTGCGACTCCGTCGATGTTCTCTACGAGAAAACGCCCTATGAGCTTCCGGTCACCCTCGAGATCGGCGCCAAGGTGCTGATCGAAGGAACGGGCGCCTATACCACGACCTACTCGTCCGTCGCCTTCAACGGCTTTCCGCCACTCGAATCCTATGTGATCTGACTCGGCGGCACTAAGTCCGGCAGTCTTCGAGACTGCCGGTTTTTGCCCTGCCCACTGTGCGGTACGGCTGACCTCAGATCTTGGTCTTCTCGCCAAAGATTAGCGTGTCGAGCGAGCAATGGCCGCCGCCCTTCAACACATAGGACAGCGCCACGACCGCCCAGAGCAGCGGAAACTCGAAACCGCCCTTCTGGGCGAAAAACCCAGCATGCCCATGCACGACGAAGGCCGCGAAGAAGAGCTGGGCGGCGATAAGGAGCGCGACGGGGCGGGTGGCGATCCCCAGCGCGAGCATCGCGCCGCCGAAAAATTCGATGAGGCCGGCGACGACCGCAAGCCACGGAGGCAGACCGAGCTTCGTCTCGAACATCGTGCGGGCGCCCTCGAGTCCCGGACCGCCGAAAAGGCCAAAGAGCTTTTGAGCGCCGTGCGGCATCAGAAAAAGTCCGGTCGCCAGCCGAACCATCGCGTCGGCGTAGACGCTCATGCGGTCCGTCCACGGCACGAGCGCGGCTTTTGAAGATTTATATGCAATCGTCATGTACGCCTCCAGTTTGAAGGCGGGTCCAGACCCGCCGCCTAATGGAGGCTAACTATCGCGCTGCGGCAGCGACGCCAACCGTCAGACGCCCCGGCGACCGGCGCGCTTCGCTCGGGCTCGACCTCGCGGCCCTTTGCGCTATGCTGCCTCCATGGTCCCCGCGCTTCCCTCCGCTTTGCATCTCGCCCAGCTCGACGATCGGTCCCGCGAGATCTTTCGGCAGATCGTCGACGGCTATCTCGCCTCGGGCGAGCCCGTCGGCTCGCGTCATATCTCTCGTGTCCTCCCCATGACGCTCTCGCCCGCCTCGGTGCGCAACGTCATGCAGGATCTGGAGGAGCTCGGCCTCGTCTATGCGCCGCACATCAGCGCTGGCCGCCTGCCGACCGAGATGGGCCTGCGCTTTTTCGTCGATTCGCTCCTGCAGATTGGCGACGTCGGACCGCAAGAGCGCGCGCGCATGGAGGCGCAGGTCGAGGCCGCCTCCAAGGAGCGCGATTTCGAGGGCGTGCTCGCGGAGGCGACGGGCCTGCTCTCGGGCCTTGCCCGCGCGGCCGGCGTCGTCGCGGTCGACAAGGCAGATCTGCGCTTGAAGCAGATCGATTTCGTGCGGCTTGAAAGGGAACGCGTGCTCGCCATTCTCGTCGCCGAGGACGGCGGCGTCGAGAATCGCGTGCTGCCGGTCCCCAAGGACCTGCCGGCGTCGGCGCTCATCGAGGCGGCCAATTATCTGAACGCGCGCATCCGCGGGCGCACGCTTGCCGACGCGCGCCGCGAGATCGAGGCCGCGAGACGAGTTGCGCAGGCCGAGCTCGACGCGCTGACGGCGAAGCTGGTGGAGGCGGGAATCGCGAGCTGGGGCGGCGCCGGACGCGAGCTCATCGTGCGCGGCCAGGCGCATCTTCTGGAGGACTTGACCGCGCTCGAGGATCTCGAGCGCATCCGCCTGCTCTTTTCCGATCTCGAGACCAAGACCGAAGTGATCGACCTCCTGGAACGCGCCGAGGAGGGAGAGGGCGTGCGCATTTTCATCGGCAGCGAGAACAAGCTTTTTTCGCTGTCGGGCTCGTCGATGATCGCCGCGCCGCTTCGCGACGCCAACCGGCGGATCGTCGGCGCGCTCGGCGTGATCGGCCCAACCCGCCTCAACTACGCGCGCATCGTGCCGATGGTGGACTACACTGCGAAGCTTCTGACGCGGGTGGCAGGCGGCGGATCATAACCTGCATTTGGAAGCTCAGTTCATGCTGGCGCTAACTTTCCGCGGTGGTTCGGAACTGAAACCTTGTCCGCAGCGTTAGTGTCGACGAGAGCAAAGAATTTTTGGAGGCGCGCCATGCGCATCATAAGCCGCTTCATTGTCGCCATCGCATTCTGCCTCGCCGGCTTGGTCAGCGCTCACGCAGACGACACGCCGCCGCCCCCGCGCAAGTCCATCAAAAGTCTGTCGCCGACGGAGCTCATGTCGCTGCGCCGCGGCGTCGCCAAGATGATGGCGCGCAACACCGCCCCGCACGGCGGCGCGGACTGGAAGCGCAGTTGGATCTATTGGGCCAATATGCACCAGCATTTCGGCGACGATTGCGGCGGTCCGATCAGCGGCCAAGGCATGGCGGGCGTTAAGGAATTCACGGCGACCGACGCCGCTGAGACGGCCACCTGGTGCATGTGCGAACACGGCACCAACCAGTTCCTGACCTGGCACCGGATGTATTTGTGGTATTTCGAGCGCGTGCTGCAGGAAGCGGCAGGCGACACCTCGTTGCGGCTGCCCTTATTGGGATTACGAAAGCGATGGGTCGCTGCCCCAGGCCTACCGCGACCCAACTTACGTCGACGAGAACGGCGCCACCGTGCCGAACCCCTTGCGGGTCGCCGCGCGCCGGCCGGGCCTCAATAATGGAACGGCGTCGCTCGCCGCCGCTGTCGTGTCCACGTCAAACGCGATGGGAAACCCGAGCTTCGACGACTTTGGCGGCGCGCTCGAGCAGACGCCGCATGGCGCTGTGCACTGCTCCATCGTCACCGGCAGCTGCCCCAACGGCTTGATGGGCTCGATTCCGGTCTCTGCGCTCGATCCGATCTTCTACGCGCACCATACGAACATCGACCGGCTGTACGACTGCTGGTTGCAAGTCGATCCCAACGGACGCCTGCCGAATGACGCAGGCCAGCGCGACGCCACCTTCAGCTTCGTCGACGGGGACGGTAGCGTGGTCACGCGCCGCGTGGGCGACATGCTGACGGCCGCCGGGCTCGGCTATAGCTATCAAGGCGGCGGCGGCTGCCCGGCCGCAGCGCCGCCACATGTCGCCGTCGCCGCGGCGCGACAGACCGCATCCACTGGGGGCGCCGTGCAAACTTTGGCCACTGCGGGTCCGACCCGCCTCAGCGGCGTTCAGACCAGCGTCCCGCTGACGGTCTCGCCGTCCGCCAGTCAGTCCCTGGCGCCTTCTCGGGGCGCCGCTGCGCCGACGGCGCGCGTCGACGCCGTCATCGACGGGCTGCAATATGAACATGCGCCTGGAACGCTCTACAACGTGTATCTTCAAGGTCCAGGCGGCAAGCGTGTGCTGATCGGCGTGATCAATTTCTTCGGCGTCGCGCCCGCCGGGGAAGCCGAGCACGCGAAAGCCCACCACGCCATGAGCCGCAAGAGCGTCCGCTTCGATGTCACCGAGGCGCTGCGCGCGCTCAACCTCAGCGGAGAGGCGTCGCCCTCGCTGGTGTTCGAAGCCACCACGGGTCTCACCGACTCGACGCCGGAGGGCGCTGCGGCGTCGCTCAACCCGCAGGCGGACGTTCGCTTCGACAGCGCGCGGCTCGTCGGTAGACCGTAAAGAGACTGCTTGCTTTAGCGTGGAGGCGGAAATGGACTTTCCACTACCGAAGAACATTACTGCCTTCTCTTTCCTTATCCTGATTCTCGTCGTCTCTCCTTCAGCTTTGCAAGCCGCAATAATGCATAGGATCGCGGACGCGGGCATATACTGCCCAACGTCCGACAAGAAAATAGATCTTTTTTACGCCCTCGCCAAGACCCGCTGCAAAGGCAAAGTCGCTTGTACCGTCAGGGCTACCATGGTCGCCACGAAAGCTGATCTAATTAAGCATCGCTGCACGGGTTTCTTTGTTGCGCCCGTTTGCCATGACGCAGCCGTAAATCATGAGACCCACAATATATCTTGCAACTCTGCACGTGTCCTGCGCCCACCGATAGGGGGCAACTTATCATTCACAAGCAACGGTTTTAGCACAAGCTACGGATGGGGGCGAAAGCGTCACTGTGACATCCCTCACGCCCCCACATCCGTGTTCAGCACCTCGACCCCGCGAAATCTGGCGCAAGGCGCGCCGTGCGAGACGGGGGCAAGCTGGATCGGCTCGGCCTTGCCGCAGGTGAACACGCCCCAGAGCTCATAGGTCGAGGCGTCGCCGAGCCCGTCGAGCCCGCTCCAGAAATCGAGGGTGCGGCCCTGATAGGCCGCGCCCTGCACCATCTCGCCGAGCTTGCCGTTCTTGATCTCGTAGAAGATCTGGCCGCCGAACTGGAAATTGTCGCGCTGCTGGTCGATGCTCCAGCTCCCCGCGCCGACCACATAGAGCCCGTCCTCGACGCCCGCGATCAGGTCGTCGCGCGAGCGGCGCGCTCGCCGGGCTTGAGCGAAATATTGGGCATGCGCTGCAGCGGGAAGGCGCAGAGATCGTCCGCATAAGCGCAGCCATTCGTCATGGGCAGCCCCAGATAATGCGCCTGGCCGATCGCCATCTGGAAATTCTTGAAGACGCCCTTCTCGACGATGTTGAAATCAGCGAGGGCGGCCGGCGCGCCGTCGTCGTCATAGCCGATCGTGGCCAAGCCGCCCTCCTGGCGCCGGTCGGCGAAGATCGTCATGAGCTCCGAGCCGAAGCGCAGATCGCCGAGCCGATGCGGCTTCACGAAAGTGGTGCCGGCGAAATTCGCCTCCCAGCCGAGCGCGCGGTCAAGCTCGGTCGAATGACCGACCGTCTCGTGAATGGTCAAGAACAGATTGCTTGGCGCGATAATGAGATCGCGCTTTCCCGGCGTGACGGGCTTGGCGTGAAGCTTTTGCCGCGCCTCCTCGGCGCCGCGGCGCGCTTCCTCAAGAAAGCCGCAGGCTTCGACATAGTCCCAGCCCGCGGCGCGCGGCGCGATCAGGCTGTCGCGCGTCGCAAAACGCCCGCTCGCCTTGTCGACGACGGCGATCTCGAACTCGGGCCAGACCCGCGTGCGGTTCTGCCAGATGCGCGCTGCCGCGGCTGTTGGCGAACAACCGCTCCTCGCGCGCCGCCGTGAAATGGGATGTGCAGAAATCGGCGCCGGCGTCGCGCGCCGCAGCGTTGGCGGCGAGGAGGAAATCCGCCTTCTTCGCGATCGGCGTGGCGAAGGGATCGATACCGAGCGCCATCTCCCAGCGATCCTCGACGACGGGCAACGCTTCGAGCGCGATCGGCGCGCCCTGGATCGGCGCGACCGCGCGGGCGTTGACGAGCGCCGTCTCCACGCCGCGGCGAATCGCCTCTTCGGTCAGCGAGGGGATGCCGCAGAAGCCCCAGGAGCCGCGCCGCAGCACGCGCAGCCCAAAGCCCCAGCTCTCGCCGGTCCAGGCGGTTTCGAGTCTCTCGTCGCGCGCGCGAAGACGCTCGCGCAGCGTCGCGCCCAAACGAATGTCAGCGTAGTCCGCGCCGCCGGCGAGGCTCAGCGAAAGCGCGAGTTCCGCCATGGCAAGCCGCGCCGCCTCGTTCGGCGCGTAGCCGGGGGACTGCGAGGAGCTGCGCCGAGAGCGAATCGGCGCGTTCATGGGGAGAGGCCGCCTTGGAGCAGCGATAACCGTGAGGCCATCCGGCTAACTTGACCCTCGCGCCGGGCTCGGCGACGGCTCGTCCTTGATTGCATGAAAGCGAATGTGCCCGGCATGGATTTGAAGTCAAGGGTCGAGCCAGCGTCTCATATCTGACTGGACCCGGACAACGGTGTTCGCCTCGTCGCCCGGGAGGCTCGACCGGGACCTCATGGCCAAGAAATTGCAGGCGTCGCCATCGCGGCGACAAGCCCCCATATGCTATCCTTGACCCAGCGCGGAGGAACGGATGCACAAGGCGGATGTGATCGTTCTCGGCGCCGGCATGGTCGGCGCCTCCGCCGCGCTGCATTTGCAGGCGCGCGGTCGCGAGGTCGTGCTCGTCGACCGGCACGGCGCGGCCGGCCTCGAGACGAGCTTCGGCAATGCGGGGCTGATCGAGCGCTCCTCGATCTATCCCCGCGTCTTTCCGCGTCAGCTCAAAAAGCTCGCGCTCTACGCGCTGAACATGCTTCCCGAGGCGCATTATCACGCGACCGCGCTGCCCAACATGGCGCCCTGGCTGTTGCGCTACTATGAGGAGAGCGGGCCGCAGCGCCTCGAAAAAATCGGCGTGGCGCAGCGCGCCCTGATCGAGCGCTGCCTCACGGAGCACGAGGCGCTAATGGCGCAGGCCGACGTCCTGAGCGCGTTACGGCGCACGGGCTGGATAAAGGTCTACCGCAGCGAGGCGACGCTTGCGGAAGCCGTCGAGGAGGCGCGCCAGCTCGAAGAGTTCGGGTTGAAGATCGACATTCTCGACGAGAGCGGCCTCGCCGCGCGCGAGCCGCACCTCGCCGGCGCGATCGGCGCCGTGCACTTTCTCGACACGGCGTCGGTCGACGAGCCCAGCCGCGTCGTCCAGGCTTACGCCGACCTGTTTCTCAAGCGCGGCGGACGCTTTTTCCAGGGCGACGCCCATAGCCTGCAGGAAGGCGAGGACGGCCTTTGGAGCGTTACGACGCATGAAGGCGCCGTCCATGCGCGCGATCTTCTCGTCGCGCTCGGGCCGTGGTCCGATCTCGTCTATCGCGAGTTCGGCTATGATTTCCCGCTCGCCGTGAAACGCGGCTATCACATGCATTACGCGTTGCGCGACGGCGCGACGCTTTCCCACCCCGTGCTCGACTCGGACATAGGCTATGTGCTCGCGCCAATGACCCGCGGCGTGCGCTTGACGACGGGCGTCGAATTCGCCCACCGCGACGCTGCGCCGACGCCTGTGCAGATCGAGCAGACCGAGCCGGATGCGCGCAAGCTTCTGCCGCTCGGCGAGCGCCTCGATGCGAAGCCTTGGATGGGCTGCCGCCCCTGCCTGCCCGACATGCTGCCGATCGTCGGCCGGGCGCCGCGTCACGAACGGCTCTGGTTCGACTTCGGCCACCAGCATCACGGCTTTACGCTCGGCCCCGTTTGCGGGCGCCTCATCGCGGAGCTGATGACGGGAGAGGAGCCGTTTACGGATCCTTCGCCCTACCGGCCCGGGCGGTTCTGAGCCGAGCCGCCGCCGGCCGGCGAGCATTTTTTCATTGCTTGAGGGCAAGGAAGCGCAGCATCGTCGCGACGAGGTTGAAGCCGGCCCTCCACTTCAAGACCATCAAATCGGTGTCGATCTTGGAAAAGCGGCTTTCGCACGCGGCCATCACCTCCGCTTTCGACCTCCCTTTGGAGCTCAGCCTTCGTAATTGTCGCGCACCAAACGGTCGAGCAGGCGCACGCCGAAACCCGAGGCCCAGCTCTGATTGATGTCGCCGGATGGCGAGCTCATGCCTGTGCCGGCGATGTCGAGATGCGCCCAGGGAACCTTGTCAACGAAGCGCGCCAGGAACTGCGCCGCGGTGATCGAGCCGGCGTGGCGCCCGCCGGTGTTCTTCATGTCGGCGAATCGCGAATCGATGAGCTTGTCGAAGGCGGGGCCCATCGGCATTCGCCACAGCTTCTCGCCCGTCGCTTCCCCGGCCTTGACGAGCTTCTCGGCGAGAGCGTCGTCATTGGAGAACAGCCCCCCATATTCCTGCCCCAGCGCGACGAGGATTGCGCCTGTCAATGTGGCGAGATCGATCATAAAGGCGGGGTTCAGTTTCTCCTTCGCGTACCAGAGCGCGTCCGCGAGCACGAGCCGGCCTTCAGCGTCCGTGTTGATGATCTCGATGGTCTGGCCCGAGGCGGATTTGACGATGTCGCCAGGACGCTGCGCGGCGCCGTCCGGCATGTTCTCCACGAGGCCGAGCAGCCCGACCGCATTGACCTTGGCGTTGCGCGAAGCGAGCGCGCGCATCAGGCCCGTCACCGCCGCGGCGCCGGCCATGTCGCCCTTCATATCCTCCATCGAGGCGGCGGGCTTGATCGATATGCCGCCGCTGTCGAAGACGACGCCCTTGCCGATGAAGGCGACCGGCTGCGCGCCGGTGACGCCGCCGTTCCAGCGCATGACGACGAGAAGGCTGTCCTGCCGCGAACCCTGCCCGACTCCGAGCAGCGCGTGCATGCCGAGGTCGGCCATCGCCTGCTGGTCGAGCACTTCGACCTCGACTCCGAATTCGGCGAGCTCCTGCGCCCGCCGGGCGAATTCGCTCGTCGTCAGCACATTGGCCGGCTCATTGACGAGCGTGCGGGCGAGCAGCACGGATTCGGCGAGGCCTTCGGCTTCCGTGATGAGCGGCGCCGCCCCGGTCTTGTCGGCGACCGCGAGCGCCAACTCGATCGCGCCCTCGCGCTCGGGGGAGTCCTTCTTCTTCTTGGTCTTGTAACGTTCGAACTTATAGCCGCGCAGCAGCGCGCCCAGCGCGAATTGATTCGCAACGTTGAAGGGCTCGGCCGGCGGCTGCGGAAAATCGAGGAGCGCCACCGCGCGCCAACCCGCGCCGAGCTTGCCGGCCGCCTGTCCGCCGAGCGCCAGGAAATCCTCGAAAACCTTGGGCTTTTCGCCCTCCGCGCCTTGCGCGGGCCCGACCCCCATCAGGAGCAGGCGCGATGCGCCGGGAAGGCCCTGGGGGGCCAAGATCTCGAGCGACGTTCCGCTCTTGCCGGTGAATTTCGCCGCCGCCGCCGCACGGGCGATTTGCGGTTGCGCTTGCGCGACGATGCCCTTGGCGACGTCTCCCAGCGCAAAATCGGCCCCGACAAAGGCGACGAGGGCGCGCGGTTGTCCCGCCTCTTCCGGCGCAGAGATCCGCGCCTTCGCATCGTCGAAGGAAATAAGCTCGAGCTTGACGTCAGTTGACATGGGGGTCTCGCAAGGAAGAGGCGCGTCGCCTAAAGCGCGATGCGGTCGGAAAGGCAGGCAACCACTATTGTCGCTTGGGCGGGCGCGGTCAATTCGCTCCACGACTGCTGGAGCGCGCTCACCCCCGATTGCATAATTCTTCAGCGTTTCGAACTCAGTCGCGCCAATAGCTCTGGCCGGCGCGCCTGCGTGAGCGCTAGGGATTTCTCCTGACGCCAACGCGCGATCGCCCCGTGGTCGCCGCTAAGCAGCACCGCAGGAATCTCCTGTCCCTCGAACAAACGCGGACGGGTGTAATGGGGATATTCGAGAAGGCCATGTTCGAAGCTCTCCTCATGGGCCGACGCCTCCTCGCCCATCACGCCCGGAAGCAGCCGCACGCAGGCGTCGAGGAGCGCTAGGGCCGCGATCTCTCCGCCCGACAGAATGTAATCGCCGATCGATATTTCCTCGAGGCGCCGTGCGGCGACGACGCGCTCGTCGACGCCCTCGAACCGCGCGCAGAGGATCAGCGCGCCCGGCCCTTCCGCCAGCGCGCGCACGCGCGCCTGTGTGAGCGGCGCGCCACGCGGACTCATGAGGAGGCGCGGACGCGTGTCGTCGTGAGCGATCGCAGCGTCGATTGCAGCGCAAAGCACGTCGGCCCGCATGACCATGCCGGGGCCGCCGCCCGCGGGCGTATCGTCGACCGCGCGATGGCGGCCGATTCCGTGTTCGCGAATCTGCCGCGTCTCCACATTCCAGACTCCGCGCGATAGCGCGTCGCCGGCGAGCGACAGGCCCAAGGGGCCCGGAAACATTTCTGGAAACAGAGTTAGGATCGTTGCGCGCCACATGCGTCCTTGTCGCATGGCGCCGGCAAGCGGGGAAAGAGGCGCGAGACGATATGCGGCGGCGTCTCCCCGGGCTTCCTCGGCCCGGCCCTCGCGCATCCTGTTCCGAATGTGTAACTTCCTCTCAAGACGCGCCCTCGATGAGGCGGGCGGGGATCAAAAGGAAAAGGGGGAGGACATGGGAAGGATAGGCGGATTCATCCACTTCTTGGGGCTGGTTTCGAATGTGATCTTTCTGGAATTCATCCACGTCGTGGGTCTTCTGGCCTTCGTCGCGGCAGGGGCGCTCGGCTGGTATCGCAAGCCCTCATGGCTGGTCCCGATCCTCGCGGTCGCGCTCGGCGTCGCCGCGGACAAGCTCTTCGCCTTTAGCGACGTGGCCGGCCTTCTCGAAAAGGCGCACAAGGCCGAGGAGCGGGGCGGCTTCATGATCCTCGTCTACTTCGTGATTTGTGCGGTCGGCTATGTCGCCGGCGCTTACGGCCGCGCCAATTTCTATAAAGGCGCGCAGACCCTGCCGGCGGCGAAGCCCGCGTCCAAACCATCCAAGAAGAAGTCGTGAGGCTTTGGTTTGGCTCGCCTGCATCCGGCCGGCCCGCCGTAAGGCGAGCCGGTCCTTGCGGGCGAGATGGAGCCGCGAGATCAAGAGGGCGGAGCGATTCTTATCGCAAAGGTCTACAAACCTTGCCGCGCAACTCGCTCCAGATCACGCTGCGTTCAGGCGGAGTCGCCTGAACGCGGAAAACATGATCGATTCTGAAAGTTTTAGAGCGCGCTTTCTGCGAGAGGCCGGTTTCCACTTTTCGCATCGCGCTCTAGACGCGCGAGAGCGTCTTAGAGTCCTTCGAACAGCGCCGTAGACAGGTAGCGCTCGGCGAAGGACGGGATGATCAGCACGATGTTCTTGCCGGCCGCTTCGGGTCGCCCCGCAATCTCGAGCGCGGCGGCGACGGCGGCTCCCGACGAGATCCCGCCCGGTACGCCTTCGAGACGCGCGAGCCGCCGAGCGGTCTCGAAAGCGGTCTGATTGCCGATCGTGACGATCTCGTCGATGACGCCGCGGTCGAGGACCGGCGGCACGAAGCCCGCGCCGATCCCCTGAATCTTATGCGGTCCCGGCGGCCGCCCCGAGAGCACCGCCAAGTCCTCAGGCTCGATGGCCACGACGCGCAAATCGGGCTTGCGGGCTTTGAGCGCCTGGCCGACGCCGGTGATCGTGCCGCCCGTGCCGACGCCGGAGACGAAATAGTCGATGGCGCCCGCCGTGTCGTTCCAGATCTCCTCGGCCGTCGTGAGACGGTGGATTTCGGGATTGGCCGGGTTCTCGAACTGTTGCGGAATGATCGCTCCAGGATTTTCCGCGGCAAGCTCTTGGGCCTTGGCGACGGCGCCTTTCATGCCGAGCGCGGCTGGCGTCAGCACGAGTTCCGCGCCGAGCAGCGCCAGCATCTTGCGCCGCTCGATCGACATCGACTCCGGCATGACGAGAATGAGCCGGTAGCCGCGCGCCGCCGCGACGAACGCAAGCGCAATGCCGGTGTTGCCCGAGGTCGGCTCGATCAGAACGGTCTTGCCCGGCGTGATGCGCCCGCTCTTCTCGAGCGATTCGATCATCGCGACGCCGATGCGGTCCTTGACGCTGGCGATCGGGTTGAAGAACTCGAGCTTGGCGAGCAGATTCGCCTTCACGCCCTTTTCGGCCGCGATCCGGTCGAGACGCACGATCGGCGTGTCCCCGATCGTCTGCGTGATCGAACTCATAAATGCGGCCGCGCCCTGGCTTGGCGGGCGGCGAAAAGTGCGGAAGGTTCGACATCGGATCTGCTCCTTGAAGCGCATTGGCCCCGGGTCGAGCGCGCGCGGCGGCATCCTCTTCGTCTCGGGCCGAAGACAAGGCTTGCTCAATTTCCTGCGCGCCGTCAAATGGAGGCGCGGCGCCTTTTCCTTAAGCAACGCAACGAGTTCGATGAGCCCCATCCCCATAGCCTTCGAGACGCGCTTTCCGCCCGAGCCGGACGGCCTGCCGGCGCGCGTCTCGCCCCTGACGCGGCGGCTCGTCGCGCCGAACGGCGGTCCTTTCACCTATACCGGCACCTGCGTCTATATCGTCGGCGCGGGGGAGGTCGCGATCGTCGATCCGGGACCGGCGAGCGAGGCGCACGTCGAGGCGTTGCTTGGCGCCATCGCGGGCGAGCGGCTCACCGCGATCCTCGTGACGCATACGCATCTCGATCACGCGCCCGCGGCAGCGATTTTGCGCGATCGCACGGGAGCGCCCATCATCGGATGCGCGCCGCATCGACCGCTCGACACCAGGAGGATCGAAGGGCCTGCGCTAGATCACGCTGCGTTCAGGCGGAATCGCCTGAACGCGGAAAACGTGATCGATTCTAAAAATTTAGAGCGCGCTTCGCGCGAAAAACCGGGTTCCACTTTTTCGCTGCGCGCTCTAGACGCCGTGCATGACGCCGCCTACGCTCCCGATAAAATCCTCGAGGATGGCGAGACGCTCGCCATCGGCGGCGCGACGCTGCAAGCGGTCGCAACGCCCGGACACACGGCCAATCACCTGTGCTTTGCACTGCTCGAGGAGGGAACTCTTTTCACCGGCGATCATGTGATGGCCTGGGCGACGACCGTGGTCGCGCCGCCGGACGGGTCGATGCGCGCCTATCTGGGATCAATCGAAAAGTTGCTCGCGCGCGGCGACCGCCTCTACTGGCCGGCTCACGGTGGACCCGTGACCGATCCGCGCGCCTTTCTGCGCGCGCTGCTGGTCCACCGCCGGAGCCGGGAGGCGGCGATCCTGCGGCGCCTCGAGGCAGGCGATTCGACGATCCCGTCGATGGTCGAAAAGATTTATGCGGGCGTCGACAAGCGGCTGCATCCCGCGGCGGCGATGGTCGTGCTGGCGCATCTCGAGGATCTCGTGGAACGCGGCGAGGTCGCCGCCCCCGACGGACTCGGGATCTTGGCGCGCTACGAGAAGTTGTGAGCCACTCTCAGCGCTAAGCTTGTGCACGCGCGAAGTCCGCGAGCCTCCAGGCTCCCATGAAACAATCGCTCGGAAGTCACGGCGTCCGGCTGGCGCGCGGCGTCAGGATCACCACGTCGTGCTTGTGCGCGCGGCTGAGCTGGGAGCGCGCCGCTTCGTCGAGAATGTCGGCGTCGACAGTATCCCCGCGAATGAGGGAGACGCGCTGCTCCCATTGCAAGCGCTGCATCTTTAGAAAGTTACGCTCATAGCGCAGCTTGTCGAGCTGCTGCTGATATTCCTCGCCGGCCTTCAGGCCGCGGTTGCCGTTCAAGCCCTGCCAGACGAAATAGCACGAGAGAAGCGCCGCAAGCCCGTGCGCCCCGAAAGGCAGGGCGAAGTTGCGCGCGAGGGCGGCCAGTCGATACATGCCGCAAAGCGTAACGGCGGCGTGGTGTAGGCCGGGTTAACGGGAAGCTTGGCGCGCGAGATCGGCTGGCGAAAAAAGTCGCCGTTTCGCTCAAGGCGCGCTCTAACCTTTCACGCGCTACGGCCTGAATACCGCGTGATCTAGCGCCTTCCGCCGCGCGCCACGCGCTCGATCTCGGCTCGCACCAGCCGCTCCACGAGCGTGGGAAGATTGTCGTCGAGCCAGGCCCGGAGCATGGGCCGCAACATTTCGCGGGCGTATTCGTGCAGCAAGCCGGTGTCGTTGAGCACCCTGCTGGCCGCGAGCGACTGAAACTGCGCGGTGATCGACGCGGCGGCGTCGGACGAGACAAGCGCCGGCGCAACGCCTGACGCTTCCGCCTCGTCGAAACCTGCCGCCTCCTCCAGTTCCTCCACAAGGAACGCCTCGTCATGCGCCATGAGTTCCTCCGCCATCATAGGCTCAGCAAACGTCGTCATTTCCGGCTCGGCGACGCTGTCGCCCCCCTCTTGACCGCCGGCACGCGCTTGCGCCTCGGCAGGCTCTTGCGAAAGAGCGTGCGGCGCGAGCGAATCGGTCTCATCCGCTTCAATGGGCGAAGAGGGAGAGTGAAACTCGGCCTCGCCCGGCGCGGACAAGCTTTGCTCCGCGGGGGCTTGCATCCGCGCCAGCGCCGCAGGCGCGGTCGGCGGGGTCCAAGTTTTCGCGACCCGGCCGGGCAACGGCCGCCGAGCCTCGCTCAGCGCGGCGGCGCCGAGCTCAGCCTCATCCTCAGCGATCAGCCGACGAATGGAGGCGAGGATCTCCTCCATGGACGGTTCGTTCGTTTGGCGGTCTTCGCTCAGGGAATGAGGTCGCGAGGGTGCGGTCTGGGATGTCATCGGGGCTCCGAGCTCCTCGGCGAATGCCGACGAATCGGCGGCGGCTTTGCAAGGCTTTGCAGCCTTTATCCGCCTCGGCGCACCGCCGAATCAATCCGATTATAGCGGGTATCGAGAGAATTCGCCGCGTCTGCAATCACTTTCCGTCCGGCGTCTCGAGACTGAACCGACGGTTCCTGACCTGATCGAAAGGAACGCTCATAGGCGGTCGTTACGCAACAGCCAGACTGACGCGGCGCATGCGGAGCGCCAATCGACCGAAGACTTAAGCGCT
The DNA here is from genome assembly GCA_963760695.1 of uncultured Alphaproteobacteria bacterium. GTDB lineage: Bacteria > Pseudomonadota > Alphaproteobacteria > Rhizobiales > Beijerinckiaceae > Methylocystis. The sequence goes on from CAVXEI010000013.1 coordinate 131,365, forward strand.
CGGGCGTGAGCAGCGGCTAAAGCCGCGATGCGAAAAATTGGAAATCGATTCTTCGCAAAAAGCGCGCTCTCAACTTTTAGAACCGGTGACGCTTTCTGCGTTCAGGCCACCTCGCCCGAACGCAGCGCGATCAGAGGACGAAGGCCAGGAGGCTTCGCGAATTCTTTCAGGACCGGCGCAGCCGCATCGAAGACCGGCCGCTCGCCCGCGATCCTGCCCTCGCTCAGATCGATTCTCACGGCCTTCATGCCGCTCTTGGGCTCGAGCCGCCGGAAGGTTAGCAGCCGGCCATCGGGCTTGATCTGCGAAATGAGTTCCTCCAACCCGCTCTCGACCGCGCCCTGGACGAGAATAATGTCGAAGGGCGCCTCGGCGGGCGCGCCCTTGGCGAGCGGGCCGGTCGCCACGCGCACGGCGCCGGCGCCGACCTGCGCGAGATTCTGCTGCGCCTCTGCGGCGAGCGTCGGCTCGGACTCGAGCGCAACGACCTCGTGCGCGAGTTCCGACAGCAAAGCCGCGGCGTAGCCGGAGCCGCCCGCGACGATCAGCACCTTATGATGGGGACGGATGTCGGCGACTTGCAGGAAACGCGCGAGAACCAGAGGCGCGGGCTCCCACCGCCGGCCGTCCTCGGCCTCGATCGAGAGGTCGGAATAGGCGACGGAGGCGAGGCGCCGCGGCAGGAAGATCTCGCGAGGCACGGAGATGAAGCGGTCCAGCACCTCGATATCGTTCACGTCATAGGGGCGCAATTGCCGTTCGACCATGACGCGCCGCGCTGCGGCCGTCTCCGCGCCGAGGGCTTCCTTGATCGTCGCGTTCATGAGCATCGTCTCGGCCTCGCGCCGGCTCCATTGAAGGGGAAAGAGGGGCCGAAAGCCGCCTTTCGACCGAGCGACTTATAGGTATTGCGGCGCGCTCTGTCCACGCCCGGTGGCGCCCTTCCGCCCTTGCGCCCCGGGCGGCGCTCGCCTAAACCGCGCGCAACGACTTTTGAGGGGGCGACCATGTCAAAAATCAAGCGGATCGGGGCCGGCGCGCGCATGAGCAAGGCCGTCGTGCACGGCGACCTCATCTTCACCGCCGGGCAGATCGCCGACAAGACCAAGGGCCAGGGCGTGACCGAGCAGACGACGGAGATTCTCGGCCTCATCGACGCGATCCTTGCCGAAACCGGCTCGGAAAAGGCCAAGATTCTCTCGGCGACCGTCTACCTCTCCGACATGTCCACCTTCTCGCAGATGAACGCCGCCTGGGACGCCTGGCTCGACAAGGCGAACCCGCCGGCGCGCGCGACGGTCGAGACGAAGCTTGTTCTCCCAGAGTTCAAGGTCGAAATCGCGGTGATCGCTGCGCTCTGAAGCCGCAACTCGGCGCGCTTTCAGCGCCAAGCCCTCGAACCGGGCTTCGTCGCCGCAATCAGCGCGCTCGCAACTTCCACGACTTCATCCTGAGAGGCCTCGAAGCGGGCTTCTCAGTCCGAAGACTCGAGATGCCGCCACAGCGGATTATCGGGGTCCTGCGCATAGCGCACGGTCTCGAAGCGCATGGCGCGCGCGTCGAAGAGCAGCAGGCGGCCGACGAGCCCTTCCCCGAAACCGACGATCTCGCGAATGACCTCGAGCGCCATCAGCGCGCCGACGACGCCGGTCAGTGCGCCGAGCACGCCCGCCTCCTCGCAAGCCGGGACGGTTCCGGGCTCCGGCGGATGCGGGAAAAGACAGCGGTAGGAGGGATTTCGCCGCCCTTCCGCGCCTTTTTCATAAGGCCGCAGCGTCGTCATCTGCGCGTCGAAGCCGCCGACCGCCGCCGAAACGAGCGGGCGCTTCTCGAAGAAGCAGGCGTCTGAGACGAGATAGCGCGTCACGAAATTGTCCGAGCCGTCCGCGATGACGTCGTAGCGCGAGACGAGCGCGCGCGCGTTCTGCGCGTCGAGCCGGAGCGCATGCGTCTCGACCGTCACATGCGGGTTGAGGCGCCTAATCGCGTCGGCGGCGCTTTCGACCTTGGGGCGGCCCACATCCGGCGCGCCATGAATGACCTGACGCTGGAGATTTGAAAGCGCGACGATGTCGTCATCGACGACGCCGAGCGTCCCGACGCCCGCCGCCGCAAGATATTGGAGCAAGGGCGCGCCGAGACCGCCGGCGCCGACGGCGAGCGCCCGCGCGCGTTTGAGCTTTTGCTGACCGGGGCCGCCAATCTCGCGCAGCACCAGATGGCGCGCATAACGCTCCACTTCCTCGCCTGTCAGGCTCATCGTTTTTCCCTGCGCCTCTCGAATGTAGATCAATGGCTTAACGCATATTTCATTTCTCGAGAGGATAAAAATCTTCGGCGGGCGATGTTTTGGCTCGCTGGGGAGCGTACGATGATGTTGCAAGTTTCTCAGGCGGCCCGCATCAACTGGATGCGCATTGTAGCGCCGATGCTCGCCGGACTGGTTTTGGCCTCGCTCGCACAACAACCGAGCCGCGCCGCCCCCGCCCACGACACCATCTTTACGATCGCCGACGATGGCTATGGGCTGGGCGACTGCGTCGCGCAAAGACGAGAGTGCGGCAAGGCCGTCGCCGACGCCTGGTGCGAATCGCACGGCCACGGCGCGGCGATCGCCTTCGGTTCCGCCGCCGAGGTGACCGGGGCGATCCGGGCCAGCATCGAGGCGCCAGCCGGCAGTGACTCCGACGCCATGGTGCGCTGCTCGGATTGACGGTTTTGCGGAGCTACAGCGGGCCTGTGGAACGGCGACCTCCGCCGTTTAGAGCGTCGACTCCATCTGCTCGCTTAGCAAAACGCCACGGTCCTCCAGATGATCGCGAATGACATCGATCTTCTTGCGGCGATCGATCCAGGGCGGACCGGCCGGAGAGCGGACGGGAGGCACGCCGAATGGCGCTGGGAGCTCCCCTTGCCGGCGGACGGGGTTAGGCCTTCCGCCTCCGAAGGCGCCTTACTCGGCCAATTTGAAGTTGCGGGCCTGATGCGACGCACGGCCACCCTTGGCGCCCGCCTTTGCGGCAAGCGAAGGGTCCTTCGAAAAGGAACGATTTGCCGGACCCACGGACTGACCGCCCTTCCGCCCTGCCCGCGCCGCGAGGCCGGTGCTTTGGGAGAAGCTGCGTTTCTCGGCGGGGACGCTCTTTCCGCCCATGCTGGCGATTTCGCGTCGCCTTTCCGGGTCCATGGAAGCGAACCCGCGTTTGCTTTTTATTGACTTTCCCATATCGTTGATTCCATCTGTCATGAAGAGATGGCAAATAACAACGCTTTCGCTATCCAGTCGCAAGTGTGGAAACTACCAATTTTTAGCTGTGGAAACTACGGGAACGGAAAGCGGTATTCGGGCCATATCGAAAAGCCAGTATCCGTTTCCGCGCCCTATGGGCGGCCACCTCGGAGGGGTCTCGCCGCCGGCCTGAGCAGAGCCTCAATCCTCGCACGATCGGCGGCGGAACTTTGCAGTGGCAAGTCACCGCAGCCGCGCGATCGACAGCGGAACGATGATTATTTCGCCATATGGCGCATTCGCGGATCGAGAGGCCTCGCCATCCCCCAAAGCAAAGACTCCCGGGCAATCGGGTGAAGGGAGCGATCTGGTATGAGGGTCGAATAGCCTCCTCTTGGTGGCGAGGTCGGCGGTCGAACACCGGCGGGTGGGCCGGAGAGAAGATATGACGCCCACCTGGCGATTTCGCGTCGCCTTTCCGGGTCCATGGAAGCGAACCCGCGTTTGCTTTTTATTGACTCTCCCATATCGTTGATTCCATCTGTCATGAAGAGATGGCAAATAACAACGCTTTCGCTTTCAAGTCGCAAGTGTGGAAACTACCAAATTGACACTGTGGAAACTACGGGAACTCGGAGAGATGCGGGTTGGGTTGAGAGCCAAGCGTCTATGCGCGCGTCGAGTATTTCCCCGCGGCGCCTGCTAGTACGCAAGGTGTTCAGTGGCCACCGACAGAATCCGTCAGGCGTCGACTTCCATTCGAACGAAGCCGTAGGCAGTCGCGGGCAGCTGGGAGACTGAAGGCCCGCCAGACGCCATAGGGAGACATCTAAAGAGGTTCTCCACCCCCCGGCACATGGAGAAGCTCGACGCAAAAAGGCCGCCCCGCGAGGCGGCCTTTACTTGCGCATTAGCTAAAACTTGGGCTAGCGCGTGGTTCGCCAGCATGTCTTAAGCGCCATGCCGCGACGCAGGGCCCTGGTCGTAGCTCTGCGATTCCATCGGCGACTTCTGAAGTGGGCTAGGTCGAACTTCAAAGTTCTCGGCTCAGGGACCCCACCCCCGTCTCATATGTGCTGAACCCGGACACCCCCTTGTATCTTTTTGCAGCGCAACCATAATCGCGCCCCGAGCCCGCCGGCCCCAGGCGGCGCCTCTTCAGGAAGGCAGCCCTTGTTGACCAAAACCCGCTCCGTCTATTTCTCGCGAAAGTCCATCCAACTGGTCATTGCCGAGAACGAAGCCACGGAAAACGGATTGAAGCGCGCGCTCGGCTGGGTCTCACTGATGGCGATGGGCATCGGCGGCATCATCGGCGCCGGTATTTTCGTGCTGACGGGACAGGCCGCCGCCGATTATGCGGGGCCGGGGGTGACCATCTCCTTCCTGCTTTCGGGCCTCGCCTGCGCCTTCGTCGCGCTCTGCTACGCCGAGCTTGCGGCGCTGATCCCCGCCGCGGGCAGCACCTACACCTACACCTATGTCACGCTCGGCGAGATCTTCGCCTGGATCATCGGCTGGAACCTCGTGCTCGAATATGCGGCTGGCGCGGCAACGGTCGCGGTCGGGTGGGCGGGCTATTTCAACCGCGTGATGCAGGGCCTCGGCATCCATATGCCGACGGAGCTCACCGTTGCCTATTTCGCCAATGCGCACAGCATGGGCGGGACGCACGGCGTCTTCAACGTTCCTGCGGCCGTGATTATCCTGCTGCTCACCGCCCTGCTGATGCGTGGCACGAGCGAATCCTCGTTCTTCAACAACATCATCGTCGTGATCAAGGTGATGGTGGTGCTGGTCGTCATCTTCGTCGGCGCGGCGCATGTGGACGCCGCCAATTGGACCCCGCTCATTCCAGAGAACACGGACCATTTCGGACACTTCGGCTGGAGCGGCGTCGTGCGCGGCGCGTCCGTCGTCTTCTTCGCCTATATCGGCTTCGACGCGGTCTCGACCGCGGCGCAGGAGGCGCACACGCCGCAGCGCGACGTGCCCATCGGCATCCTGGGCTCGCTCGTGATCTGCACGATCCTCTATATCGCCGTCGCGGCGGTGGCCACGGGCGTCGTGAGCTACAAGGAACTCGGCGTGCCGGATCCGATGGCGCTCGTAATGGACAGGACGGGCGTCGCCTGGCTCGCCTGGGTCGTCAAGCTGGGCGCGCTCGCCGGGCTGACCACGGCGATCCTCCTGCTGCTCTTCGGGCAGACGCGCATCTTTTATGCGATGGCGCAGGACGGGCTGCTGCCGAAGGTCTTCGCCACCATCCACCCCGTCTGGCGCACGCCCGCCCTGAGCCAGGCGCTGGTCGGCGTCTTCGTCGCGCTCGCGGCGGGGCTCTTCCCGATCAACATTCTCGACGAGATGGTGAGCATCGGCACGCTCGCCGCCTTCGCGCTGGTCTGCGGGGCGGTGCTGCACCTGCGCCGCTACCAGCCCGATCTGCATCGCCCCTTCCGCGCGCCGGGCATCCCCTGGCTGCCGGTGCTCGGCATCGCCTCTTGCCTTGCGCTGATGGCGGCGCTGCCGCTCGAGACCTGGCTGCGGCTGCTGGTCTGGACGGTCATTGGAATGGCGATATATTTCTTCTATGGCGTCAAGCACGCGAAGCGCGGATGAGCCTCCGGCGGTCGTCTGGTTCCGCGACGATCTCCGCCTTTCCGACAACCCCGCGCTCACCGAGGCCGCGGCCAGCGGCGCGCCGCTCGTCGCCCTTTACGTGCTCGACGAGGCCGCGATGGGCAAGTGGCGGCTCGGCGGCGCCTCCCGCTGGTGGCTGCATCATTCCCTGACGCGCGTCGCAGCGGATTTGGCGGCGCGCGGCGTCCCGCTGGTTCTGCGGCGCGGCGCCGCCGACATGGCGCTCTTCTCGCTCCTCGGCGAGACGAAAGCCCGATCCGTCTATTGGAATCGGATTTACGAGCCCTGGGCCGTGCGCCGCGACGGGGAAATCAAGGCAAGGCTTCACGCCGAGGGCTTGGAGGTCCAGAGCTTCAACGCCTCGCTCCTCTTCGAGCCCTCGGCGCTGCGCAAGCCGCAAGGCGATCCCTATCGCGTCTTCACGCCCTTCTGGCGGGCCTGCCTCGCCCGGCCCTCGCCCGAGGCGCCCCTGCCCGCCCCGGCCCGGCTTCTCGGCGCGCCGGAGCCGCCCAGCGAGAGACTCGAGGATTGGCGGCTGCTGCCGACGAAGCCGGACTGGGCGGGAGGCTTCCGCGAAACATGGACGCCTGGAGAGCTGGCAGCGCAGGCGAAGCTCGACCATTTCGCGAAGACGCGCGCCGCGCACTATGGCGCAGGGCGAGACGCGCTCGGCGAAGACGGCGTCTCGCGCCTCTCGCCCCATTTGCATTTCGGCGAGATTTCGCCGCGCCAGGTTTGGCGCACGGTCGCGGCCCGGGCCGGAGAAGCGGGCGCGGCCTACCTTCGGCAACTCGGCTGGCGCGAGTTCTCCCGGCATCTGCTCTTCGCCAATCCGGATCTGCCGGAAGAGCCGCTCGACAAGAGCTTCGCGCGTTTTCCCTGGCGCGAGGACCCCGCGGGGTTGGCGGCGTGGCAAAAAGGTCGGACGGGATATCCGCTCGTCGACGCCGGCATGCGCGAGCTTTGGCGCACGGGCTACATGCACAATCGCGTGCGCCTGGTCGCCGCCTCCTTCCTCATCAAGCACCTGCTGATCCATTGGCGCCAGGGCGAGGCCTGGTTCTGGGATACGCTGGTCGACGCCGATCTCGCCAACAACGCCGCGAGCTGGCAGTGGGTCGCGGGATGCGGCGCCGACGCCGCCCCCTATTTCCGGGTCTTCAACCCGGTGTTGCAGGGCGAGAAGTTCGACCCGGACGGCGTTTATGTTCGCCGCTTCGTCCCCGAGCTCGCAGGGCTCGAGGCGAAATGGATCCACCGCCCCTGGGAGGCGCCGAAAGCGGTTCTGGAGGCCGCCGGCGTCAGACTCGGCGAAACCTATCCCAGTCCCATCGTCGACCACGCCTCGGCCAGAGCGCGCGCGCTCGCGGCCTATGGGGAACGATGAGAGACGCCGCGTCGAAGCCTTCGCAGTTCCGGACATTTCCGTCTTCCGACGTTTGCATCGCTCCCCCGCCATCCCTATAGTCCCGCGCGAAAAAAAGCGGGCGGTCTGGCGCGCCCTTCGAACGTCTCGTTCGAGGGGTGAAAAATCACGCAAGATCAGAATGTTGGAGCGAATTCCGTCGCACGGGCCTGTCGGCTTTTGCGTAGAGTCGCTCCGGTCTCGCGACGAATGGGAAGGAAAACATGTTCGAAGCGCTGCGCGTCGCGTCGCAAAACTGGGTGGGCCGCGTCGTCATGGGGATCGTGATGGGCTTCATCGCGATCACCTTCGTCCTTTGGGGCATCGGCGACGTCTTTCGCGGCATGACCTCGCATCGCCTCGTCAAGGTCGGCGGCGGGGAGGTCACGGTCGACGCCTTCCGCTCCACCTATCGCGAGGAGCTGCGCCGCCTGCAGACGCGGCTGCGCCGGGGCGTGACCGACGAGGAGGCGCGCCGCGCCGGCTTCGACGAGCAGGTGCTCCAGCGGATGATCACCGACATCGCGCTCGAGCAGCGGGCGCAGGCGCTCGGCCTCGCGGTCGGCGACGAGGAGATGCAGCGGATCATCAGGGTCGACAAGAACTTCCACGGCCCCTCCGGCGCTTTCGATCCGCAACGTTACAAGCTCATGGTCGAGAACATGGGCTTCTCCGAAAGAGGATATCTGAACGAGCAGAAGGCCTACACGCTGCGCAAGGAGATCGTCGACGCGGTCACGACCGGCGTCGCGACGCCGCAGGTGATGGTCGAGGCCTTCCACCGCTTCCGCAACGAGACGCGCACGGTCGAGGCCTTTCTGTTGCCTCCGTCGAGCCTTTCAGCTCTGCCGGCCCCGAGCGAGGAGGAGATCAAGCGCTTCTATGCGTCGAGAGAGCAGGCTTTTCGCGCGCGGGAATATCGCCGCATGACGCTCGTCGCCGCGACTCCGGCGACGCTCGCCAAGCCGGAGACCGTGAGCGATGACGACGCGCGAAAACTCTTCGACGAAGTGAGCGACCAACGCTACGGCGCCCCGGAAAAGCGCGACGTGTTGCAGATGGTGTTTCCGAGCGAGGCCGAGGCGAACGACGCGCTCGCCAAGTTGAAGGGCGGTCTCTCCTTCGAGGCGCTGGTCGAGCAACGCAAGCTGAAGCTCAAGGACGCGCAGCTCGGTTTCGTCGAGAAAAGGGATTTCGGCGATTCCAAGGTAGGCCAAGCGGTCTTCGCGCTGAACGCCCCCGGATTCGCTGAAATCGCTCGAACGCCCTTCGGCTTCGTGGTGACGGAGGTGCGGGCGATCAAGCCGGGGGTCCATACGAAGACCTTCGCCGACGTGAAGGACGAGCTGCGGCGCGAGGTGGCGCAGCGCAAGGTCAGCGCCGAAGAGGTCCGCAAGATCCGCGATGCGATCGAGGATCAGCGCGCCGCCGGCAAGACATTGAAGGAAGCCGCCGCCCTCGCCGGCGTCTCGACGCGCGACGTGGATTTCGTCGACGACATGGGCCGCGGCAAGTCGGGCGCGCCCGTCGCCGATCTTCCTGGCGGGCCGGAGCTGCTCAAGGCGCTCTTCGCCTCCGACAAGGGCGTCGACAACGAGCCGGTCGCGACGCGCGACGGCGGATATGTCTGGTTCGAGGTGGGCGAGGTCGAGAAGGCGCGGCAGCGCAGCTATGACGAAGTGAAGGGCGAGGTCGAAGCCGCCCTGCGTCGCGAGGCGGAGGGCAAGGCGCTCAGCGAGAAGGCCAAGACGCTCGTGGAGCAGCTTCGCGGCGGCAAGTCGATCGACAATCTCGCCGGCGAGCTCGGCCTGCCTTTGCGTCGCATCGGCGACGTGCGTCGCGCCAATCGCCCCGATTACGCGCCGCAGACAATTCTCCAGTTTTTCGAGGTCCCCGTGCACGGTTCGGGCTCCGTGGCGGTGGAAGGCGGCGACCTCGTCTTCTATGTAGCCGAGGCGACAACTCCGAAATTCGATCCGTCGAGTCCGAGAACGTCGGCCTATCCGGAGAGCTGAAAAACGCGTTGATCAACGACCTCTATGAGCAGTTCATCGGCGGGCTGGAAAAGGTCCTCAACGTCAGCGTCGACCAGAAGGCGCTGCAGTCGGCGCTCGGCGGAGACGCCGAGAAGTGAGGCTCGATGCGCTGGAGCCGGATTTCGAGGCTTTCGCCGCCGAATATGACGCGGGGCGGCCAGTCCTCGTTTCAATCCGCCTCGTCGGCGACCTCGAGACGCCGGTTTCCGCCTATCTGAAGCTCTCGCAGGGGCGCGGCGGCAATTGCTTTCTGCTCGAGTCGGTCGAAGGCGGCGCGGCGCGCGGACGCTATTCGATGATCGGGCTCGATCCGGATGTGATCTTTCGCGTCGAAGGCGCGAACGCCACGATCAATCGAAACGCTCTGCGAGATGCGGAAGCCTTCGAGCCCTGCGGCAAGCCGCCGCTCCAGGCGCTACGCGATCTCATCGGACAGTCCGCCGTCCCTGCGCGCAAAGACCTGCCCCCTATGGCAGCGGGCGTCTTCGGCTATCTCGGCTACGACATGGTGCGCGAGATGGAGCGGCTGGCGCCGGCGAAGGCCGATTCGATCGGCGCGCCCGACGCCATGCTGCTCCGGCCGACGCTGATGGTCGTATTCGACAGCGTGCGCGACGAGGTGACGATCGTCACGCCGGCGCGGCCGGCGCCGGGCGTCGCAGCGCGCGTGGCCTATGAGGCCGCCTCGGAGCGACTTGACCGCGTGGCGCTCGCTCTCGAAGGGCCGCTCGCCTCGGGGGGACTGTCGAGCGGGGGCTTGCCGGAGCCTGTGACACCACAGTCGAACACGACACGCGATCGCTTCATGGAGATGGTGGAGCGCGCGAAGGAGTATATCCGCGCCGGCGACATCTTTCAGGTCGTGCTGTCGCAGCGCTTCACGACTCCGTTCACACTGCCGGCTTTTGCGCTCTATCGCGCGCTGCGTCGCGTCAATCCGGCGCCCTTCCTCTGCTTTCTCGACTTCGAACGCTTCCAGATCGTCTGCTCGAGCCCCGAGATCCTCGTGCGTCTCGCGGACGGTAAGGTCACGATCCGGCCAATCGCCGGCACGCGCTGGCGCGGCAAGACCGAGGAAGAGGACGAAAGGCTGGCCGCCGAGCTGCTCGCCGACGAGAAGGAGCGCGCGGAGCATCTGATGCTGCTCGATCTCGGCAGGAACGACGTGGGGCGCGTCGCCGCGACGGGCACGGTCAAGGTGACCGAGAGCTTCGCGATCGAGCGCTACAGCCACGTCATGCACATCGTCTCGAACGTCGAGGGCGAGGCGGATCCTTCGCGCGACGCCATCGACGCGCTCTCTGCGGGCTTTCCCGCCGGCACCGTGTCGGGCGCGCCCAAGGTCCGGGCGATGGAGATCATCGACGAGCTCGAAGCCGACAAGCGGGGCATCTATGGCGGCTGCATCGGCTATTTCGGCTCGGGCGGACAGATGGACACCTGCATTGTGCTACGCACAGCCGTCGTCAAGGACGGCAAGATGCATGTGCAGGCGGGCGCAGGCGTCGTCTACGACAGCAACCCCGAATACGAGCAGCGCGAGTGCGAGAACAAGGCCATGGCGTTGATGCGCGCCGCCGAGGAGGCGGTCCGCTTCGCCTCGCGCGCGAGACGCGGACAATAGCGCGCTTATCGCTCGAACGGTAAACCTGGAGGAATTCGGATCGCAAAAGCCTGTCAACTTTTGCGGAATTGGCTCTAGACGCCCAAAGGGGGTCGAGAAAGCGAACGCCGGTCTTCGGGACGAGAGTTCATGCTTCAACAAAACATGCCGAGCGGGGACGCGCAGACTGAACGACGCATCTCCGATCAGGCGTCGGAAAGCGCAGATGGCCGACTTCAACAACGGCGATGACTTCGACGATCCCTATCGCGCGATTCGAATAGGTGATCCGGGCGGCGCGGGCGAATCCACGAAATGGGGGCTGGTGCTCACGCGCTTCATGCGCCTCATTGCGGCCTTTTGGCTGATCCAGGGCCTCGCGCAATGGCGCTTCGTGCTCGTCTCGCCGCAATCGATCTTCGACACCATGCCGCATCCGGCCGCGGTGGCGGTCGTGTTCTTCGCCGTGGCCGATCTCGTCGCGGGCGTCGGACTGTGGCTGGCGACGCCTTGGGGCGGGGTGCTGTGGCTTCTCATCGCGAGCGCGCAGATCTTCGTCGCCGCCGGCATGCCGAATTTCTTCTCCGGCGGCTATTATCTCATCGTGGTCGATGTCGTGCTGATCATGCTCTATTTCATCTTGACCTTCGAGGCCGGTCGCGATTTCGAGGCCAAGAAAGTTCTCGATCAACGACAAAGACGACGGGCGAGCATTCTGCGCCAGACCGGAGCGCCGCAGCAGACGCTCGGCGCGACGCTGATGCGCCACCTCGAGACGCTTCCCTTCTTGAGCCCGAAGCCGCGCCCAAAAAAGGTCGAAGCGTCGCCCTCCCCTTCCGAGTTGATCAAGCCGCGTCTCGCCTCGCCGACGCCCGCCGCGCGCGTCGACGCCTCGTCCCCTCCGAAGGCCGCGGCCGCGACGCGGAACGGTGGCGCCACAGGCTCACAACCGAGCGCGCCAGCCGCCCAGCCGGCCGATGCGAGGGCAGCGGAGCGGCAGGGCGCCCAAACGCCGCCTGCATTGGAAAAAAACCGCGCAGCCTCCGACCGCAAAGACGGTTGACGCAGGACGGAATCCTTAAGCGAAATTCAGAATAAATCGTTGGTTATTTTCACGCTCGATTCACTCAGAACGAGGCTTGGCTGGTAAATCGCCGATTCAGTCTGTTGCTTAAGCCGACCTTCATCCGGTCCCGCTACTTTGGCGCCATAGACGAAGGACATACGACGACTTAGCGCGCTTTCCGCTCGAACGGGATCTCGAGCGATAAGAATTCGCGCCAGATAAGGAAGCTGGAGCGAGGATTCGCTCGAGGCGTCGAAGCGGAACACGGAGACGAAGATGAACGCCGCCACGAACCTCACGAACCCACCGGCCCGCGCGCAGCGGACGAGCGAGGTTCGCCCCGTCTATCTCGAGGCGCTGACGCTCGTCGAACGCCTGCACCGTCGCCTTCTCGACGTGGTCAAGGACGAATTCGACCGCCGCAACCGCAGCGACGTGAACTCCATCCAGGCGCTGCTGCTCTACAACATCGGAGACAAGGAGCTGACCGCGAGCGAACTGCGCACGCGCGGCTATTATCTCGGCTCCAATGTCTCCTACAACGTCAAGAAGCTCGTCGAGATGGGCTATCTCCATCACGCCCGCTCCCGCATCGACCGTCGCTCGGTGCGCATCAGCCTGACCCCGAAGGGCAAGCAAGTGCATGACATCGTCGCGCAGCTCTATGAGAAGCACGCCTCGACCGTGGAGCAGATCGGCGGCGTCAGCGCCGACGAGTTCAAATCGCTCAACACCTCCTTGAGCCGGCTCGAGCGCTTCTGGACCGACCAGATCCGCTATAGGCTGTGAGGCGCACCCGCTTCGTCGTCACAGGCTTTCGCTCCCTCGAACGGCGCTCTTCCTGCAGGAGGGGCGCCGTTTCTCGTTTCCGCTCCTCCTCGCCCCCCATGAAAGCCAACAGTCTTTTCGGTTGAAGTGGCCGCCGGTTGGGGGCAAAAAGCGCGTCAACGTAAAAATCTGGCCCGACGCCGCCCGTGTGAGCGGCGCCTGCTCCAGGGACGCTTACGATCCGGACCCGTGAAACCATGGCCAATGTCACGCTGATCGACAATTACGACAGCTTCACCTTCAATCTCGTCCATTATTTCGGCGAGCTCGGCGCGAGCGTCACCGTGCATCGCAACGACAAGATCAGCGTCGAGGAGGTGATGGCGGCTCAGCCGGACGCGATCGTGCTCTCGCCCGGTCCCTGCACGCCGCATGAGGCGGGCGTCTGCCTCGATCTCATCGCCCGCGCCTGTGGCGAAATCCCGATCTTCGGCGTGTGCCTTGGGCATCAGGCGATCGGCGAGGCGTTCGGCGGCGAGGTGGTGCGCGCGCCCCTGCCGATCCATGGCAAGATGGCGACGATCCTGCACCGTGGCGAGACGATCTTTCGCGGCATCGACGGGCCCTTCCAGGCGACGCGCTACCATTCGCTCGTCGTCAAGGCTGAGACGCTGCCGGCGTCGCTGCGTGTCACGGCGACGACGCCCGATGGCCTCATCATGGCGCTCTCGCATGTCAGCCTGCCGGTGCACGGCGTGCAATTCCATCCCGAGAGCATCACCTCCCAGCACGGCCACAAGATCCTGAAGAACTTTCTGGAGCTGGCGCAGGAGTGGAACGACTCGCGGCCGCGCAGGAAGAAGGTCGCGTGAGCGACTTCAAGGCGACGCTCGCGGCGCTCGCCGAGGGCCACAAGCTCTCGCGCGACGAGGCGCGCCAGGCGATCGCCCATGTGCTGGCGGGCGAAGCGAGCGAGGCGCAGCTCGGCGCTTTTCTGATGGCGCTGCGGCTGCGCGGCGAGACGGAGGACGAGCTCGTCGGCGCGGCGCAAGCGATGCGCGCCGCTATGACGCGGGTCGAGGCCCCCGCGGACGCCATCGACATCGTCGGCACGGGCGGCGACGGCGCGCAGACCTTCAATATTTCGACGCTCGCCGCGATCATCGTCGCGGCCTGTGGGGTCACGGTCGCCAAGCACGGCGGCAAGGCCGCGTCGTCGCGTTCCGGCGCCTCCGACGTTCTGGCCGAGCTCGGCGTCAAGGTCGGCCTCGCGCCCGCCAAGGCGACCGCCTGTCTCGAGAAGACCGGCATCTGCTTCATGGCCGCGCCGACGCATCATCCGGCGCTGCGCTTCGCCGCCAGCGCACGCTCAGAGCTTGGGCTGCGCACGATCTTCAACCTGCTCGGCCCCATGTGCAATCCGGCTGGCGTGAAGAAGCAGGTGCTCGGCGTCTATGACCGCCGATGGCTCGAGCCGATGGCGCGGGCGCTGCGGGAACTCGGCTCGGAGCGGGTGTGGCTGCTGCACGGTAGCGACGGGCTCGACGAAGCGACGACGACCGGACCGACGCTCGTGACGGCGCTCGAGGACGGCGCGATCCGCTCCTTCGAGATCACGCCGGAGGACGCCGGGCTGCCGCGCGCGAAACCCGAGGCGCTGAAAGGCGGCGATCCGGCGCAAAACGCCCGCGCGCTGCGCGAGGTTCTCGCCGGCGCGCGCGGCGCCTATCGCGACGTCGCCGTTCTCAACGCGGGAGTAGCGCTGATCGTCGCCGGCCAAGCCGCGGATTTGCGCGAGGGCGCAAGCCGGGCGGACGAGGCGCTCGCCAGCGGCAAAGCCAGGGAGAAGCTCGAGGCGCTGGTCTCGGCCTCGAACCGCACGTCCGAGAGCAACCGCCCGCCCGGCGCGGGATTGACCTTGATGACGCCATAGGGGAAAAGGCCTCGCCCGAACGCGCAACCTGACAATGCCGGTTTAGCTCAGTCGGTAGAGCAACTGATTTGTAATCAGTAGGTCGCGGGTTCGAATCCTGCAACCGGCACCAGTGAACCTTCCCGCGACACTTAGCGATTTCCCTTAGAACCCCTTGGCCTTGCGCCAAGGCGTGTCTCGGCGCGTCTTGCACAGTATCGTCCGCCGACATACATGAATGTGCGCGGTGATGCGCGCCCGTTTACGGTTTTCGTGTCTCCCCGCGTGTCTCACGAGCGAGGGCGACGATGGCGACGAAGACGGAAAAGCTCCCGAAGACCGACGCGGGCTGGCAGACGTGGCTGCAGAATCAGAAGCCGCCCGAGGCGCGGCGCTGGGTCGCCATGGGCGGCGGGTTGACGGTCTGTCTGAGCATCGGCGGCGGCAAGACCTTTCAGGCCCGCGTCCGCCGCATCGGCGACAAGAACCCCCGCCGCATCGACATCGGCCATTTCCCCGAGTGCTCGCGTCGCCGACGCGCGTCAGCGCCTCGCCGAGACACGAGCGGCGGCCAAGGAAGGCCGCGATCCCGCGCTCGACCGACGCCGCGCCCGCGAGGGGGTCGAAGAGATCGCCACCTTCGGCGCGCTTGCCGAGCGCTATCTCGCGCGCCGCGCCGAGAGCGGCAAGTTGCGCGCCAAGACCCTCGCATGGAGAGAGCAGGCGGGCGCGATCCTGCGCCGTGCGCTGGGCGACCGGCTGCTTGCGGACCTTGAGCCGCGAGATTTCTCCGCCGTCATCGAACGCGAGGCGGCGCGTCTGCGCGAGAGCGGAGGCACGGGAAGACAGGCGAACATCACGCTCGCCGTCGCCAAGCGAGATTTTCAAGGACGCGCGCGGTCGAGGCGAGTTCACGGGGCCGTCGCCGGTCGCCGAATTGAAGCGCCCGGCCAAGGAGCAAGCGCGCGAGCGCGTGCTTTTCGATGGTCGCGTCCTGCGCGACATGATCGATCCCGAGTTGCAACGAGGTTGGCGCGCTGGTCGCGGCGCTGAGAGCGGCGGACGCGCCCGGTCCCGACGCCGGGACGCGCGCGGCGCTTGCTGCTCGGGCTGCTGCTCGGCATGCGGGCGGGCGAAGTCGCGGCGCTGGAATGGTCCGCCGTGCGCCTCGACGATCCGACGCCCGTGCTGGTCGTCGTCGTCGGCAAGACCCAGGCGGCGACGCGCACCCTGCCCTTGCCGGCGCAGGCCGTGGCGATCTTGCGCGCTCTCCGGGCGACGGCGGATCGCAGGCGCGAAATACGTCTTCCCGGCCCGCGCGGGCGCCGGTCGCGCCGAGCATCTGCACGCCGAGAGCCTGTCGCGCGCCTTCTCGCGCCTGTGCGTCGCCCTGGGGATCGAGGGCGCGACGCTGCACGATCTGCGGCGGACGTGTCTCTCAGCGGCATTGTCGAACTCACGGGCGACGACGCCCTCGCCGAGCGCGTCGCCGGCCACAAGGGCCAGTCGGCGCTGGCTCGCCATTACGACAAGTCGAAGCGGCTCGATCCGATGCTGGCGGCGCTGACGGCGTGGGCCGACGCCGTCGACGATGCGGCGATGCGCGCCCGGTGCCGCAGGCGTAGCGCAGGCGGTTGAAGGGGCCTTGACGTGCGCGAAAGTGCTTCTTAGATTTCGACGGCAGTGAAGTACGGCAAAACGACCTTCCGAGAATGTCGCCTCGTAGACATCGAGCGCCATGGCGTCTAAAGCCTGGTGATCGTCACGGCATCGCGCCGGGACGAGCATCACGCGGCGCTCCCCATGAGCGCCAGGGCGACGACAAGACTCGCTATCGCCACGCGCTTAGCGCGGGCAGGAGCTTGTCGCCATGTCTCGGAAGCCTACGCCCAAAAACCCTAAATCCTCCGCATCCAAAAAGCGCCCGACGCCGGTCGCCTTCACTTTGGCGGAACGCCTAGAGAGCGACGCGCTGTTCTCCATCGATGAGACTTGCGCCCTAGCGCACGAGTTCGCGCACCACCATTTACAAAGCCGTCCGCGAAAAACGCCTCGCCGTTCTTCACAGAGGGCGGTCCACGCGCGTTCGCGCTTGCGAAGTTAAGCGATACATCGCCTCCGAGCAGGAGGCGTGATCATGAACAAGCGCATCGTCCCGCCCTTCGTCCTTCGCTCATATCAGTTGAAGGACATCGCGCGCCTCAAGGAGGCGTTCGTATCGCACCGCGCCGTGATCCTCGCCGCCGAGACCGGCATCGGCAAGACGCACGAAGCTGGAACGCTGATCCACGACTGGCTGCATGAGTTCCTTCAACCGCAGTTTCCACACAGTCTGGACCCTGAGCGGCCCTCGCCGTTGTTCCGGCGATACGTGCAAAAATTAAGAAAAATGCATCGCTCGGAATAGCCGAGAGAACAGGGCAACAATTCGATTTTTGCCCTCGTCCTAAAGCCGCACGAGCACTCCAAGGGACGACGCCGAAAGGGAGACCACGGCAGCGGCGAGGATGAGCCATAGCGTGTCAAGTTCTGTCGTCAGCAGGACGACCAGACTCACAGCCGCAATCGCTATGGTGACGGGATCGGTGAGCGCGTCCCGCGCAAGCGGAATCGCCGCCGCGAGGAGAAGACCGGCGCTCGCAATCACCACGCTTTGCAAGACGGCCTTGACGCGCGGATGCTCGATTTTGCGACCGGCGAAATGGACGAGCGGAATGATGAGAAGAGCGGGCGTAATCATCGCCAGCCATCCGGCGATAGCCCCCGGCACACCGGCCACGAAATAACCGACGCTCACAATGTAGAGACCAACCGGGCCGGGCGTGCTGCGCGTAATGACGACGGCTTCGTTGAGCTGCTTATCGGTCAGCACATGGTGCTGGAAAACGAGGGCTTCTTGAATCACGGGCAAGGACGCCAGCCCCGCAAATGCGGTGATCGTGCCCTTGAGAAGCAGCAGGTAGAGGAGAAAAAGGCTCATGAGTTTGCCGCCGAGGCAAGAATGCGCCAATGACAGCAGCGAGCAGAAGCACCTGAATCGCAGGGATGGAAACGACCACATGGAGCAGGAAGGCCGCCGCTCCAATGAGAACGACGCGGAGTCGCGCCTGTCCTTTGAAGTGCGGCTTTGCAATCGTCCAGCACGTCTTGACGGTGATTGCGACGGCGGCGGCGACCGCGCCATGAATTGCCGCTTGAGCGAAGGGGTTTTCCTGCCAGTGGCTGAAAAGCGCGGTCAGCACTGTGACCATGATCGTGCAGGGGATGGAGGCCGCCAGCAGCGCGACGACCGCCCCCGACATTCCGTGCAGGAGCCACCCAATCCCCGTGCAGACGGCCAGAAGATTTGTTCCCGGCGTCAGGCGTCCGAGCGCGTAGCAGAGGGTAAAGCGGTCATCGTTCAGCCAATGGCGTTTTTCCAACAGCTCGTGATGCAAAACGGCGGTTGTCGCGCTGCCGCCGCCCAAAGTGAAATTGGCGTAGCGTGTAAACACCCAGCCAATACCCCCTAAGCTGGGGGGCGTGTTGCTATCGGTTGAATCCGCCATGACGCACCGGTGCATTAAACTTGCCACTGCCCCGTCATTTATGCCGCCAGACGTTGACGGCGGAAATGATGAGAATACCAGCCAGCAGAGGGAGCAGGATTGCGCTTGGGACGAGGCCGAGCAGTCGCCCGCCGATGAATGTTCCGACGATTGAGCCAGCCGCCATGACGAGAACGAAGGGGCGGTTTTTCCCCAAGACCGCGAAACTGCTGTCTTGGCTGTAGCGGGTAAAACCCACGATCATCGTCGGCAGACTGACGGCGAGCGACAGGCTTCCGGCGAGCTTGATATCCGCGCCGAATAGCAAAACCAGCGTCGGAATCAGCAGCTCGCCACCCGCAATGCCGAGGAGCGACGCGGCGATGCCGATTGCGAACCCCGCCACGATACCCGCGACGGGCTGGAGCCCGCCGCTTACGAGAGGTTGCCCGACCGCGCGCGGATCGTGACCGATCAGCAGCACGGCGGCGATGCCAACGAGCAGGACGGCAATCACGCGGTAGAGGGTGGCTGACTTGAGACGGGTTGCACACCCAGCTCCGAGCCACGCACCGAGGAGACTACCCGCCAGCAGATTGAGAATAACCGGCCAATGGCCGGCAACGTCGCCGAGCGGCACCGCAGCAGCTCGAAACGGCAACGCCGAGGCGACGACAACAAGGCTTGTGGCCTTGTTGAGGATAACCGCTTCCAGTGCCGCGAACTGAAAGACTCCAATCAGCAACGGCAGGCGGAATTCAGCCCCGCCCAGTCCAATCAACCCGCCCAGCGTTCCGATAATCGCACCGCTGCCGAAAACAGCCGCTTTGTTGTCCCGCACGCCCTGCCCTCATCTTTGCCGCAACATCGCACGGAACGCGCCACGGAGCCACAATAAAATCAATGGATTGGGCGATACAGAAGTTAGGTGCATAATCTCGGCACATGACCGCTAATGGCGCACTTCCGCGATACGTTTGTAGCGGCGGCAATGTGGGGAGGAGCAGACGCGCTCCTGGCAAGGCCGGACGGGCGAAGATGACCGAGGCCGTGTGAAAACTCCGCTTTGCCGTCACCTCTGATGGATTTTTTGGATTTGGGCAGACGAGATTCGGGGCCTCCCTGCCGGTCACGGTCAGGCCGCGATCGCGTCCATCAGCGGTTTGACTCCGAAGATGTTGATCATTCGCTTCATGTTGTAGGCGAACACGTGAAGGCTCATTTCGGTTTTGACCTTTTGCAGGGTCCGGGTCAGGAAGTGGGTGCTACCCATCCATGCCTTGAGCGTCCCGAACGGATGCTCAACGGTCTGCCGGCGGATGGTCATGGCCTCTGGCATGCGGTCGAGCACAGCCTGCATCTTGTCGAGGACTCCCTCGTGCTCCCAGCGTTTCAGGCGCTTGTGCTTGTCGGGCGCACATCTGGGCTTGAGCGCGCAAGTCGAACAGGCCGTGAGGTTGCGGTAATGGTCGATATTGTCCCGGCGGTCTGAGCGCATCTTTCCCTTAGTCAGGTAATTGCCTGCCGGGCAGGTGTAGCGGTCATTCCCGGCGTCGTAGACGAAATCCTGAACGGTGAAGAGGCCGCGTTTGTGTTGCCGGAGGTTAGCGTCTTGGGAACGCGTGGCAGCACGCCAGTCCCCTCGCAAGCGAGCACCTCCTCGCCGCTGTAATAGCCTCGGTCAGCCAGCACGGTGACTTCTCTGCATCCAGTGGCGTCGCGAGCCATGAGGCCCATCGACGCCAATTGCGCTCGGTCGCTGCCGACATTGGTCACCTCGTGCGCGACGATGAGATGGTGCTCGGCGTCGACGGCGATCTGGACGTTGTAGCCGACGATGCCTGTGCCCTTGCCGCTGGTCGCCATCGACCGGGCGTCGGGATCGGTCAGGGAAACCTGCTTGTCGGGCGCAGCTTCCACCTGCCTTTCCATCTCCTTGAGGGACTGCATTTGCCTCCGCAGACCTGCGATCTTCTCCTTGAGGCGCATCGTTTGGCCTCGGCGACATCGCTCGTCCTGTCGATCCGCACGGTCGAGAGCCGCAAGGTAGCGCGCGATGCTCGCCTCCACCTGCTCGATGCGCTTGGCGACCTTGGCCACTGTGAAGTTCTTGTCGCGGTTGTTGACGGCCTTGAACTTGCTCCCGTCGATCGCCACGACAGCGCGGGTGAACAAGTTAAACTGGCGGCACAGCACCACGAACTGCGCGCAGGCGGCGCGGATCGCTGGACCATTGTCGCGGCGAAAGTCGGCGATGGTCTTGAAGTCCGGCGTCAAGCGGCCGGTCAGCCACATCAGCTCGATATTGCGCTGGGTCTCCCGTTCAAGCCGTCGGCTCGACTGGATGCGGTTGAGATAGCCATAGATGTAGATCTTGAGCAGATCGCCCGGCGCGTAGCCCGGACGTCCGGTCGCCTTCGCCTCGACCCGCGCGAAACCAGCTGCTTTCAAGTCGAGTGCGTCCACAAAGGCGTCGATGAAGCGCACCGGATTGTCGGCGGCGACGTAATCCTCGATGACTTCGGGTAACAGCAGCTGCTGCGAGCGGTCGGAGCCGGAAATGTGCGTCACGCCCTCGAGCTCTAAAGCCAAGCTCCAGCTGCCAGATGCCGTCATCCGGAGTATCCACCACAGTCTGAGAGCACCTTCATGATGCTTCCCGGCGAACCTCAACAGTCCCTTATGGATCCGACGAGATCACCACCCGGACGTTGCTCAGGCTTTTACTGAGCAGCCACAACCCTAGTAGAGCGGACCAGATCGTCGCCTTGAACAACCTGCAGTCTCGAAGGCTTCGCCGGCGCGTGGGAGCCTCACCGATCGCGGTCTTCTGGCGATCGGCCGGTCGTCCCAAGCTTAAGCAGTCCATATTGCCATTTCATCGTCCTTCTGGCAGTCTTGTCCTATGCCTCGCTGCTTTGGGATGACGCGGCTTCTCGCGGCGCTGACGATCCTTGGATTGATCGTTGGCTCTTCTGTTACGCCAGCGCAGGCTAGGATCGTCGATTCCACGACAGTGGCGACGCCGCACGACAAGCCATGCTGTCCTGGCGAGAAAGCGCCGAGTGCGCCAAGGATTGCCCCCTGGCGATCATGTGTTTCGTCACAAGTCTGCCGAGCGCGACGCTTTCGACTATTGCGACGCCAAAAATCGCCAGCCATGAGGTCGTGTTTCCACAGGGCGAAACGCTGCTGACTGGCGTCAGTCATTCTCCTCCCCGAAGGCCCCCGCGCGTTTAGGACGTAGGGGGTAACCCTCTCGTCGAGCGCTGGGCTCTCCGACGCCGCGCGGCTCGACTGCGTTGGCGCGCCGACGAGACCGGTGAGACGCCCGACGTCCGACAGCCGCACATGTCTTTTCGTCTGCCGCTTCTCTTGCGGCCGGGGATTGTTTTCCCATGTCATCCCGTCTCCTTATTGGGCGTCGGCGCGCTCACCATTCTCCTTGTGGCTGGCCATGCCTCGGCGGAGGCCGGGGACAAGGCGCTGCCCCGCGGGCAGGCCGCAAAAAGCGGCAAGCGCCAAATCTCGCTCCCCTCGGACCGACGACGCTTGGCGCGACGGTCGAAAGCCTGCTTGCCGCCGCGCGCGAGCTCAATCCGGCGCTGCGAGCGGCCGCGCTCGAAAGCTCGGCCGCCGCGGCCAAGGCCGCCGGCGCGGACAAGCTCGACGATCCGACGATCTCGGACAGCTATCAATACTGGCGTGACCCGAATGTGTTTAGCGGCCATGCGGCGGCCGTGGTGACGCAGGCGATCCCGCTATGGGGGAAACGCGATCTACGGCGCGAGGCGGCGCTCGCCGATCTCGACGCCGCCAGAGGGCGTGAACAGGCGGCGTGCGACGCCCTCGACGAGCGCATCAAGGTCGCCTTTGCACAGTATTACGCAACGAGCCAGGCGCTTGCCGTCAACCAGGCTGTGCTTGGGGTGATGAGCGCCATGCGTACAGGCCGCCGAGGCGCGCTACGCTGCCGGGACGGGCGATCAGGCTGCGGCGATCCGAGCGCTTGAGCGAGGAGACCCAGGCGAAAATCGAAAGGACGCGTCTCGAGGGCGATCGGGCGGCGGCGCGGGAAGTGCTCAACGCTTTGCTCGCCCCGCCCGCCTGGGGCGCCGCTGGCGGAGCCCACGCGGCTGCGGTCCGTCCCTGGCGGCGATCTTTCCATTGTGGCGTTCCTCGAACGCGCCCGCGCCGGCAGTCCCTCGCTCGTAACCAGCGGCGCGGAGGCGAGTGCAGCGCGCACCCGCGCCGCTTTGGCGGAAAGAGCCTGGTATCCCGATCTGACGGTTGGAGCTGGGCCGGTGATCCAAACCAACAATCGTCCGTAGGGGCGGCCGCGACCGTGGGGATCAATATTCCGCTGCCGTGGGGGCGGGAGGCCTCTGAGGAGGAGGCCGCCGAGGCGCAGGCGGGCGCGGCCGAGCAACATCACGAAGCCAATCTGCTCAGCGTGCAGAGCGCCCTCGCCGAGGCGCGCGAAAAACTAAAAGCGGCCAGGAGCGCTGAGGCCCTCGTCGCCCGCCAGGCTCTTCCCGAGGCGCGAGCAGGATTGAAGTCGATGCTGGCGGAATACGCCCAGGGGCGCGGCGATCTCGCCGCGCGTGCTCGAATCGCAGCACCGGGTCCACGATCTCGAGCTCAAGCTGCTCCAGATCAAGGTGGACGAGCAGGTCGCGCTCGCCGGAATGGAACGTCTGATCGGGGGCGGCCTATGAGGTTCTCTCCGGATACGCGGCGTCGCGG
>CAVXEI010000014.1:0-39094 GCA_963760695.1 uncultured Alphaproteobacteria bacterium
CACTTCCTGCCCCTCGACAGGCCCGACGCGGTCATCGAGCATTTGTCCGCTTTCAGGCGCCCCTCGTAGGGCAGGCGTCGTCATGAATAGCGCGGCGCGTCGGACTGCGGCTCTTACCGGATCGGCGGCGCGTATTGAATGCCGCCCATGGTCCAGAGCTGGTTCAAACCGCGCGTGATGCCGAGCGGCGATTTCATGCCGACATTGCGGTCCAGCGACTCGCCGTAATTGCCGACCGCCTTGACGACGTTGACCGCCCAGTCGGAGGAGAGGCCCAGCGCCTTGGCGGAGTCGCCCTCAGCGCCGACGAAGCGGCGGACGGCCGGCTTTTTCGACTGCTTCGCATCCGCGATGTTCGCCGACGAAATGCCGAGCTCCTCGGCGTTCAGCAACGCGTAGTTCACCCATTTGACGATCTCGAACCACTGCATGTCGTCCTGGCGCACCGCCGGTCCCAGCGGCTCGCGGGAGATGATGTCGGCCAGGATCACGTGGTCGCCCTTTTTGGAGAGTTCGAGGCGGCCAGCGTAGAGCTGAGACGTGTCGCTCGTCACGACGTCGCATTTACCGCTCTCGTAAGCCTTCAGCATTTCCGACAGGGTCTCGAGCTTGACCGCTTCGAACTTCATCTGATTGGCTTCGAAGAAGTCCGCGAGATTGCCCTCGCTTTCCGTTCCGTTCTTCACGCAGACCTTGCTGCCGCCGAGCTCCAGCGCCGAGGTGACGTTGCGCGCCTTGGGCACGAGAAAGCCCTGGCCGTCGTAATAATTGACGCCGACGAAGGCCACGTCGTGATCGGTTTCGTTCGTGATCGTCCAGGTGGAGTTGCGCGCCAGCACGTCGATTTTCTTGGTCTTCAGCGCGTCGAAATCTGTCATCCGCATTGAGGGGGATGAAACGCACTTTGGACGCGTCGCCGAAAACCGCCGCGGCGACGGCGCGGCAGAAGTCAACGTCGAACCCCGACCATTTGCCCTTGTCGTCGGCGATGGAGAAGCCGGGAATGCCGGGGCTGACGCCGCAGACGAGCTCGCCGCGGTCCTGCACCGTCTTCAGCGTCGAAGCTTTGGCCGCCGCGGGGAGGGCGAAAGAAAGAGCCGTCAGGACAAGGAACGACGTTCCGATCGAAAACTGGCGCGATCGCATGATCACCTCGTTTTGTGATGCGATTGAAGGGGCGCCAGAGCGAGTTTACGCAAAAGTTGACAGACTTTTGCGGCTGTTCGCTCCAGCTTTCGGCGTTAGCGCGGCTTTCCAGCGCTAGAGGCTTGGGGCCTGCTTGACCACGATTCGCGTGCCGACGGGCACGCGGTCATAGAGATCGATGATGTCGCCGTTCACGAGTCTGAAACATCCCGACGACACGGCATGGCCGATCGTCTGCGGCTGGTTCGTTCCATGGATTCGATAGATGGTCGAGCCGATGTAAAGGGCGCGGGCGCCCATCGGATTGCCCGGCCCCCCCGCCATGAAACGCGGCAGATAGGGTTGCCGCTCGATCATCTCCGGCGGGGGCCTCCAGTCCGGCCATTCCTGCTTGCGGGCAATCTTGTGCTGCCCGGACCATTGGAAGCCGTCGCGGCCGACGCCGATGCCGTAACGCATCGCGCGGTTGTTTTCCTGTACGAGGTAGAGGAAGCGCTCGTTGGTGTGAACGACGATCGATCCCGGCGGCTCGGTCGTGCGGAAGAACACCACCTGCCGCTCAAGCGGACCTTCCAGATGCTCGTCGCTCGGGTTCGGAACATAGCCCGGCTGGTCGTCGATCTGCATGTCCTCTTGCACAGCGCCCGCGCCCAGCGTCGGCGTGGCGGCGGGCACGGCGAAAAGACAGGCGCCGAACACGAAGAGCGCGTGTCGCAAGTGCGAGTTGCGAAGCATGAACCTCGGTAATCTCATGTCGACCTCATTGGACATGGCCTTTAAACGGGAGAAGGATCTTCCGGCGCCCGCGCCCTTACGCGCAACGCACATAGACCATCATGCCGTAGCGGGTGGAGTTCTCGGGACTGACCCATTTCACGCTGAAGGAGTTCTTCGAGACGGCGAAGACCTCGCGATCCTCCGGCAGGCCGGGGGGGCCGGCGGGGCCGAGATAGTTCACGCCGCCCGGACCGCCCTTGAGGACGAGCTCCTGCGGTTCGGCCACATCGGCGAGATGCATCACGACGCCGCCGTTTGGGCCGCGCTTGACGATATAGGGATTGTTGCACTGGCGCTTCGCCTCGCTCTCGGTCCGCGGGCGGTCGCTGTCGCGATGGTAGGCGGCGAGTCCCCAAGTCCCCACCAGCGCTTCGGGAGAAATCGACGCCGGGGCCGAAGCGACGACCGACGGCGCTTCCGGTGCGCCTGCGCAGCCGAGCAGCGAAAAAGCGCAGAAAAGCGCACTGGAGGCTGCGATCGTGTTGGCTGACTTCAATCGAAACATACGAACCGCCCTCTATGACCGGCCTCGCGGGCTCAAGCTGTTCCCGCTCTTAACCTAAAGCGATGCGGATGGGAATATCGGCCGCACAGAGGAGCCGGCATGCGTCTTGACGCGAGAGCCAAAGCCGTTGCCATGGAAAGACCTCTCGGCTATGGCGGGGAATCGTCGCAAGGGTTTCGAATGAACATGATGTTCGAGCTATTCTCGATCATGATCGCTGCGAGTTTTCTCGCAGGCTGTCTGGCTTTGCTGGCCTTTGGACGCCGTCTCGGGCAGCGCCATATCGGAAATGCCGGCACAGGAGCGATGGCCGGCCTCGATGCGGTTGAAGGCGCGGTCTTCGCCCTGCTGGGCCTGCTTCTCGCCTTTGCGATATCCGGCGCGCTGCAGCGCTTCGACGAACGCAGGCAGTTGATCGTCCAGGAGGCGATCGCCGTCGGCGCCGCCTATGACCATCTGGATCTGCTGCAGGTCGGCCCGCGCGACGCTCTAAAGGGCAAGCTGAAGGAGTATCTCGGGGCGCGCATCGAGCTTTACAACAAGCCGATCGGCTTCGACCTCGAGCATGAACGGGCGACCTACTCGCAAGAGCAGGAGGCCACGATCGCCGCCTTGAAGGCGGAGCTCTGGTCGGGAACGGTAAGCGCTTGCCCCGCCGCGAGCTATGTCTCGACCTGTTCAATCCTCCTGCCCATCATCGCCCGTGTCTTCGAGACGGCGCAGTTGCGGCGCGGGGCGAACGAGAAGCACCCGCCCAAAATCGTCTTCGCCATGCTTTACGGCTTCGGCCTCGTCGGGTCCTTGCTCGGCGGGTTCAGCATGGCTTCGTCGAAGGCGCCGAGCCGCGTGCATCTGTTAGCCTTCGCTATCGCTCTGTCCTTCGCGCTCTTCGTGCTCACCAACGTGGAGTTTCCGCGCCTCGGCCTGATCCGCGTGGACTTCTTCGACCATTTCCTCTCGGACGTCCATTCGCGAATGCAGTGAGGACGCGGGGCAGGCAAGCTTGGGACAGGGCAATCGGGTGACTCGTCATGAAACGTTGCGTCGTCGGCGCAGGCGCGATTGGCGGGCTTCTCGCGGCTAAGCGCGCCCGGGCGGGGGAAGAGGCGAGCGTCGCGCCCGCGGCGCGCAGCTTCGCGCCATCGGTCGAGCGAGTGGATCGAAACAGCGCCTAGCGCCGACTGCGGCGCGCGGGTCGGCTCGGGAAAGTCCTGAGGCGCCTCGGACGATCCGATGACTACCCGAGGAGATCCCGCCGTGCGACGATCGCCAGCAGGGCGATGAGACCCACCACGCCGGCGCCGGGCAGTGGGCTGGAGGCTTCGAAGGGCTCGCCGCTGGTCGACAGCCGAGGAGAAGCCGGCGACGTCAGTGTGTTGTAGGCCAGGACAACGCTGGTCGGAGCCGCGCCGGGATAGGTCCAGGCGGCAGCGCGAACGGCCTGGGAGTCGGGCGCCGCGCCCTGAAGCCAAAGGCCCATCGCATAGGCGTCTCGTGACGTGGAACCACGGGCGACGGAAGATAAATTACTGTTTTCAATGGGATTGGCGGACACTGCGTAGGACGCAAGCCAGAGCGACGCGAACGCGCAGCCGGCAAGAATGATTTTGATGCGCATCGAATACCTCGGGCCTCCGGAGCAACTCTGCAAAAGCCGAACGACTTTTTAAATCAGAACTCGCCCTGACATTTCGATCTCATCGCTCGCTCAAATCCTTTCGAGACGAGCACGCCGACGACGTGGCGCTTCCGCATTCAGCGCCATGCCGTCAAAGCTAATCTGGCAGCTAGCGAAGAAATGTAAACGACAAGGTCGCGGCAAGAGCAAAAAATTTTGGGAGTGTGTCTTTGGCGCCACAGTAGCGCGAGCAGCGCCGGGGCGCCGCCTACGCGCCGGAAGGCGTGAGAGCCTCCTGCGCGATCGAGCCTTGGGCGCAACCTTCCAAGCGCGCGCAGGGGAGAGGCATGGGGTTGGAGGCCACGTGTATCAGTAGGTTAGGACGCCGCGTGGGTGTCATGGTTAAGAAATCACAGAGCGTGGTATTTTAACCATATTCCGGCGCGCGGCTTTTAATTCGCCGAAGCCGGAGCAGGAGCAGTTCATGCGCGAGATCGGCGCTTTCCAGGCCAAGAATAAGCTCGGTCAGCTTCTCGATCTTGTGGAGCAGGCGAGGAAGTGACGATCACCCGTCAGCGGGAAGCCGGTGGCGCGACTGGCGCCAATCCAGCCTGCCCAAGGTCACGAGGAGCGCGCGCGGCGCTGCAGCGCATGCGGCAGCGGGCCAAGACGAGAAAGCTCGGGCCCTTCAACTGGGAGGAGTGGAGGCCCTTGCGCGACGAAGGCCGCCTTTGGGTCTCGTGCTCGACAGCTCCGCGACGCTCGCCTGGATCTTCGCGGACGAAACGACGCGCGCCATAGAGCGCGTTTTCGACGAGGTCGCCGAGCGGGGCGCGTCGTCGATCTCGGCTGGCTCGACATCGTCGTCGACGCCCATACAGACGCCAACGCCTGGGGCGATACGTTGGAAATCGCAGAGCAATTCGCCTCACTCTTTACGATGCAGCCTATGTCGAGCTCGCGTCCCGGCGCGCGCTGCCGCTTGCGACGCTCGACGCGCGAATGCGCGCCGCGGGCAGGGCGCTCGGACTCGCGCTGTCGCGAAACGACTGTAGCGCTCAGGCTGCGTCAGTCCGGTCTTGCGAGGCGCGGCTGCGCTGCAATTCCTTCGCTTCGACCCACAGCGCCTCCATCTCCGCGAGGGTCGGCCTCCTTGCGGCGTGCGGCCGGCCTCGGCAAGCCGCTGCTCGATGTGGCGGAAACGGCGCGCGAATTTGGCGTTGGCGCCGCGAAGCGCCTGCTCGGGATCGACCTTGGCGTGACGGGCGAGATTGGCCACGGCGAACAAGAGATCGCCGATCTCGTCCTCGAGCTCCGGCGAGGCCTTTGCGCCGGGGCCAGCGAGCTCGGCCTCGACCTCCGCCGTCTCCTCGCGAATTTTTTCCAGCACGAGACGCGCGTCGGCCCAATCGAAACCGACCGCGCCGGCCTTCTCCTGCAGCTTCACGGCGCGCGTCAGCGCGGGCAGGGGCGTGGGCACGCCGTCGAGCAGGGAAGGGGGCGCGCGGATCCGGGCGCCGCGACGCGCGCGCCGCTTTCTCCGCGGCCTTGATCGCCTCCCATTGCGCCGAGACGGCTTGCGAATCGCGGGCCTCGCTCGTTGGCGAAGACATGCGGGTGGCGACGCGTGAGCTTCTCGCAGATCGCGCCGACCACGTCGTCGAAAGCGAATTGGCCGGCCTCCTCGGCCATGCGCGCGTGGAAGACGACTTGCAGCAGCAGATCGCCGAGCTCGTCCTTCAGGTCGAGAACGTCGTCGCGTTCGATCGCGTCGACGACCTCATAGGCCTCCTCGATCGCGTAAGGCGCGATGGAGCGCGACGTCTGCTCCAGGTCCCACGGACAGCCGCTGCCCGGGGTGCGCAGCGCCGCCATGATCTCGATGAGGCGCGAGATCATCGCGTCCTCCGGCGGGTGGAAATGGGGAAGATGCGCCGCATCCGGCGCGCCGAGCTTTTCATGGCGGGGAGCATGGCGAGCGGCCCCCGCTTGTCAAGAAGGCGGCAGGGACAGCAAGCTCGGCGGGAGTTCCGGCAAAGAAAAACGCCGCGAGGCCGGGCAGGGCGTCGCGGCGTTGTTTATCGACGGCGAGGGCAGATCACTGCGTCGAGATCGACAGCGCCTCGCGGCCCTTTTGCGTGTCGACGACCTGCATGGTGACCGGCTGGCCCTCCACGAGACGACTCACGCCCGAGGGGGCGAGGATCGAGATATGGACGAAAACGTCCTTGCCGCCGTCATTCGATTGGACGAAGCCGAAGCCTTTCAACTCGTCGAACCATTTGACCTTTCCGGCGACGGAGACCGCGGTCGAAGGATCGGGCGCCTGTCGGCGCGGCGGCCGAGGCCCGTCGAAGGAGGAGGAACGGGGCGGGGGCGCCCGCTCGGACGCGCCAGCGAGGTCTGCCTCGATAATGCGAGACACCTGTTGGCCTTTGAGCGAGCTCGACACGTTCACCTTGAGCTTCGCGCCCGGAGGCAGACTTTCATAGCCCGCCGCCTGCACCGCGCCGATATGCAGGAAAGCGTCACCGGTCCCGTTGGCCAACTCGACAAAGCCAAAACCCTTGTCGGATTTGAACCATTTCACGACCGCATCGACGGCCGGCCCGTCTGTCGCCATGGGAGGCCCCTCCTGAAAACCACCACCGCCGAAAGCCGAACGCGGCGGCCTGGCAGGCCGGGGAGCGTCGTAACCAAACGGACCGTCGTCGTCAAAGCCGCGCTTGCGAGGACCGCGGAAATCCTTACCTTTGCTCATGTCAACCTGTCTCGTCTTCGCCACATCGGCAAGACCGCTATGTCACTTGGTCATCGCCCACACGCAATCCCCCGGCGACTGCGGGTCGTCAGAGGAAGGGAGGGAATTTGCCAGCTCAATGCCATATAGTCCCGCGCGCAAATTCTTTTAGCAGAATTCCGACCGCGCTGACCAGCATTTTTCAAAGAAAATAGACTACGTAATTTCCCTCCCGCGCGAAAAGCCGCGTCTCCCATCCGCCGACGCACTCGGGCCGATGCTCATAACTCGTGACGCGCCCTAGGGGACCGGCCTCGACCCGCCGGGGAAGTCTTTTGAAGGACTGAACATACGTTCGTCGGCCTGGTGTTCGGGGCGGGGAAGGGGAGCAGAGCGCTTTCTTCCGACCCGCGCTATCTGCCAACGGAAGCCTGTTTCGACCGGTGTGGAAACGAGACGGCGCTCCTGGAAGGGCGGCCCGACCATGGCCTTCACCGCGCTCGATGGGCTCAACTTTTTCCTCGCGGATTTGCGCGGCGGCCTCGGACCTTATCTCAATGTGCTCCTCGTCACCGACGCGCGCTGGAGCCAGTTCGCCGTCGGCGCCACATTGATGGTGAGCGGTCTTATCGGCGTCGCCGCGCATCCGGCCGTCGGCGCCTTCATCGACCGCACCCACTACAAGCGTGAGGCCGTCATCCTCGGCGCGTTTCTCTTGTCCGGCTGCGGTCTGGCGATCGCAACCTGGCCGATCCTTCCGGTCGTGCTCGTCTCGGACGTCATCATGGCCGTCCTTGGCGGTCTGTTTGCGCCCTCGATCGCCGCCATGACGCTCGGCCTCTGCGGTCGGGAAGACTCTGGCGGCGCGGCTTGGACGCAACGCCGCCTTCGACAAGGCGGGCAATATTTTCACCGCGGTCGTCGTCGGGGTCGTCGGTGTGGCCGTGTCGCAAAAAGCGCCATTCTACCTCGTGCCGGTCTTCGCCATTTTGACCGCCGTGGCGGCGCTCTCCATTCCGGGAAGCGCCATCGACCACGCGCGGGCACGCGGCCTGGAGCCAAGCGCGAACCACGAAGAGCATCCTGCCGGCTGGCGGATTCTCTTCCATTACCGCCCGCTGCTCCTTTTCGCGGCGGCGGCGGCGATCTTCCATTTCGCCAATTCGCCGATGCTGCCGCTGGTCGCGCAAAAATTGGCGCTCGCCAATCCCGGCTGGGAGACGGGCCTTACCTCGACGTCGATCATCCTGGCGCAGATTGTGACGATTCTCATGGCCCTGCTGGTGACGCGCGCCAACGCCATCGGGCGGCGGCCGCTCTTGATCGCCGCCTTCGTCGCGCTCGTGATCCGCGGCGCCCTGTGCGTCTGGTTCGCGGACCCCGCGGCCCTGTTGCTGCTGCAAGCGCTCGAGGGCGCGACCAGCGGGCTTTTCGACGCCTTGCTGCCGCTCATCCTCGCGGATGTCATGGAGGGGACCGGACGTTACAGCCTCGCGCGGGGCGTGGTTGGAACCGTGCAAGGCATCGGTGGCTCCTGCAGCCAAGCCGCCGCCGGCTTCATCGTCTCGCGGGCAGGTTACTCATCGGCCTTTTTCACGCTGGCGCTCATCGCGACGGCAGGCCTCGTTTTTGTGCTGTTCCTCTGGCCGGAGACGAGGCCCGCCAGTCTGAAGAGGGCAAGCTAGAGCGCGCGCGCCTTTCGCGCCGCAAAGACGATTCGCATAATCTGTATTATGGAACCTAAAGGGTGGTCCTTCAATTCTGGCCAAACGCCCGGCGCATTTGCGAGTTCAATCCAAGGCTAGCCTATGCGCCGCGGCGGTCCACGGCCGTTCTCGAAGCTCGGCTAACGAGCCCTTGCGCACGCAGCGCACTGCGACGGCGCGATCACAGCGCTGCAGAAGTCTCGCCGCGTCGCCGCCAAAAAAATGCCGGCGATTACGCGCTGATAGGGTTCTCGGAAGCCAAGCCTTGGGCCGGCGAGTCGCCTGCCCCGATGGGAGAGAACTGTGACGCAACAAACGGGTCCCCGGGTGAAAACTGCCCGTTTGCCGCTCGTGCCCCTTTGCGCTTTCGGGCCCTCGGCCTTCGCGGCGGGGCTTTTTTTCGCGAGCTTCGCTGGGGGAAGCCGCGCCGTCGAGCTCTTTTTTCCGGGGCTCTTGACGGTGCTGGCGCTCCTGGCGCTCATCGGCCTGATCGGCTCGATCACCGGTCAGCGGCTTTACCGCTTGCGGGCGATCGGCGCGACGCTGAACGGGCTGATTCTCGCGGCGCTGGCCTTTGCCGCCTTGGGGCTCTAGAGCGAATTCCACAAAAGTTGACAGACTTTTGCGATCAGAATTCACTTCAAGATTTTGATCTATCGCGATTTCTTATCGCTCAAACGATTCCGTTTGAGCGGATAAGCGCCATAGAGCGCGATGCGAAATGGCGGAAACTGGTTTTTCGCAGGAAGCGCGCTCGAATTCTTAGAATCGATCACGTTTTGTTCAGGCGATCCCCCTTAGGTAGCGTGATCTACGTCCGTCCGCCGTCAGCCCAGCTCAACCCGCATCCCGTCGTAGGCAGGCTCGGTCGCCAGCGGACAGATGGACGCCAAGGCCTGGTAATCGAGATCGGTGTGGAGGTCGGTGAGCACGGCGCGTCCTGGCCGCATGCGCCCGATCCAGTCGAAGGCCTCGGAGACGGAAAAATGCGTGCCGTGGCGTTGGTGCCGCAGCGCGTCGATGATCCAAAGATCCAATCCGGCGAGAAATTCGATGCTCTCGGGCGGGATGGCGTTCATGTCGGGCGTGTAGGCGAAAACCTTGCCCTCCGCCTCGAAGCGAAGGCCGAGCAAATCCATGTCGCCGTGCTCGAGCCGAAATGGCGTCGCGACGATCGGCCCGCCCGGGCCTTCGATCGTCACGGGCTTTCCCGCTTCGAGCGCCCGCGCGTTCATCATCGGCGGATAGCAGCTGCCGGGCGGCGTGGCGAACACATAATCGAAGCGCAGCGTCAGGCCGCGCGCCGTCGTCTCATCCATGTAGGCCGGTATGCGACGCCCGTTTTGGATCACGATGGGGCGCAGGTCGTCGATTCCATGTGTATGGTCGGCGTGCAGATGGGTATAGAGCACCGCGTCGATGCGTTTGACGCTGGCGTCGATCAATTGCTCGCGCAGATCCGGCGAGGTGTCGACCAGGATCACGGTCGACTCCGCCCCTACCCGGCGCGTCACGAGAATAGAGCAGCGCCGCCGGCGGTTCTTGGGGTTGTTGGGATCGCATTTGCCCCAGCCCTGGCCGGCCCGCGGCACGCCGCCGGACGAGCCGCAGCCGAGGATCGTGACGTCGAAGGTCAAGCCGCGGCCTCGGCGCGCGAAAGCGGCGGCATCTTGGAGAAGAGCCGCAACGCATTGGCGGTCGTGACCTGCGCGATCTCGGCTTCCGACACGCCCTTCGCCTCGGCCAGCACGCGCGCGGTCTCCTTGACGTAGGCCGGCTCGTTGCGCTTGCCGCGATGCGGCGCTGGCGCCAGAAACGGCGCGTCGGTCTCGACCAGGAGGCGTTCGAGCGGCATGGCCGCAGCGACGTCGCGAAGGCTTTGCGCGTTTTTGAACGTCAACACGCCAGAGAACGAAAGATAAACACCGAGCTCGACCGCCGTCTCGGCCAGGGCGCGCGAGCCGGTGAAGCAATGGAGCAGGGCCGGGAAGGGCCCCTGCCCCATCTCCTCGCGCAGGATCCTGGCCATGTCGTCGTCGGCGTCGCGGGTATGGATCACCAGCGGCAGCTGCGCCTCCCGCGCCGCGGCGATATGATTGCGGAAAACCCGCTCGGCCGTCTCTTTCGGCGCCTGCTTGTAATGAAGGTCGAGCCCCGCCTCGCCGAAAGCGACGCATTTTTCGTGGCGCGCCAAGGCGACGAGCGCTTCGGGGCTCGCCTCCGGCTCGTCGAGCGCGTGATTGGGATGCGTCCCGACCGTGCAGAACACGTCGTCATAGGCCTCCGCAATTGCGGCGATCTCGGCGAATTTCGTCACATGGGTCGAGATCGTGACGAAACGCCCGACGCCCGCGGCGCGCGCGCGGGCCACGACGGCGTCACGCTCCGGCGCGAAATCGGGAAAGTCGAGGTGGCAGTGGGTGTCGATGAGCATGGCGGCGTTTTACGCCGAGACGGCGGCGAAAGGAACGCCCGCCGCTGCTCAATAAATAGGTGAGGAAATCGGGCTTGGCGCAAGCGGCTTGACGGGCATGGCGGGGGCCGGCGCCTGGCTCGCCTCCAACGCCGCCGCGCGCCACCCGCCGCCGGGGCAGAGAAAACTGTTCGACGACCACTCGCCCTGCCCGGTTTTTCCGACGATCCTGCCTTGGACATAGGCCGTGACGCCGAGCGCCTTGATCTCGATGGTCACGGCGCCGGACGAATCGACGAAGCCCACGGCTTTGGGCGACGGCAGCCCGACCATCTTCGCGACCTTGCCCGAGGCGATCAGCGCGCCGAGCCGCTTGCTGCGCACGGGACAAAGCGCCCCCGTGGTGGTCGCGTCGATGAGCCATTTGCCGTCGAAGGGGGTCGAGGCCCCTGTCGCCGAGGCGCCGAGCGCGACGAGCGCCGCGCCGAGCGCGCCGAACGCAACGGCCCTTTTGGGACGCGAGGCCCGCCAGGCGGGAATTCTCGAGACCGGCCCCGGCAAAACCGCCTCCTTCTTCCCTGCCCCGACCGGCGCCGCAACACCGTCGAGACACGTCGCGCGCGCCTTGTTCGTCAACTTACGACGTGAAACTTACCATATTGCGTCAATCGCGTCGCGGCCGGTCCTGCGTCTCCGACATGCAAAAGCCTGCGCGCAGGGTTTCGGCGGTCCGCTAACTTCGCGGTTCAGTGAGTATCTCTCCGCAAGTTCCTCCATGGCTGTCCCGCTACGCGTGTTGACTTTCGAGAAAAACCGAATGACTATTTCTTCATCTCCCTAGGCTCTTTGGGGCAAAGCCGGCCGGGAGTATGATTTGCTACGTTGACGACGATCACCTTCGAAGGACTGAACGCGGGGATTCCGGAGGGCGGAGCCTTCATCGCCGCGATCACCACGCACGGACCTTGCCTGTCTTTTGGGCTCGCGATCCGCGCCATACCTTAAGAGAGGGATGTCATGACCTACATGAAATTCGTCATCTCAGCCGCGTTG
This sequence comes from uncultured Alphaproteobacteria bacterium, assembly GCA_963760695.1. Lineage (GTDB taxonomy): Bacteria > Pseudomonadota > Alphaproteobacteria > Rhizobiales > Beijerinckiaceae > Methylocystis. The sequence continues at coordinate 11,959 of CAVXEI010000014.1, forward strand.
ATCGGTCTGCTTCCGCCGACGCCCGCTCCGGCGTCGGTGTTCTTCTTCAGCACCGGCAGCCCCGACGGAAAAATCGCGACGTTGTCGCGCCCCGCGACCGCCGGCAAGCTCGAGACGGAAACCGCCGACGATTTCGTGACCACCGGCGCGACCAACATCACCAGCGCCACCTTCACCGGCCTCATCGTCGGCGGCGCCACGCCGGCCGACGTCAAGAACGTCGAGATCGAGCTCTATCACGTGTTTCCCCTCGAATTCGACCGTTCCCCCGGACGGCAGGGTGAACACGCGCGTCAATTCTCCGTCTGACAACGCCTTCGCAGCGGCGGACGGCGCCCTCGGTCAGCTGACCTACACGATCACGACGCTCAGCTCGAGCTTCACCGCCGCGAACTCGGTCGTCAACGGCATCAATGCCAAGCCCAATCAGTTCACGGGCGGCGAGGGTCCCGTCACCGGGATTGAAGTGCAGTTCAACGTCACCTTCACCACGCCCTTCACGCTCGGCCCGGACGACCACGTCTTCTTCCGTCCCGAGGTCGATTTGGGAAGCAGTGGCGACTTCCTCTGGCTCTCCGCGCCGAAGCCCATCGTAGCGCCGGGCACGCCGTTCCTGCCTGATCTGCAGACCTGGATTCGCACTGACGGCCCCGGCGGCCTCGCGCCCGATTGGTCGCGCATTGGGACCGATATCACCGGGCAGGGACCCTTCAACGCCGCGTTTTCGCTGACCGGCGTCACGGTTGCCGCCCCGGCCCGAACGTGGGCGAAGGGTTGCTTGGCTTCGCTGCGATGTCAGTGGTGCTGATCACTCTTAGACGCCGCGGCCTCATCGTGTGACTTAGGCGGGCCGCGATCCAGCGAACACGCGACCGCCAGAACCCAGTCCAGGGACAAGGAATGCCCCGCCGCGCCATCCGCGGGCGGGGCCTTTCATTTGGACAGGCGGAGACTGTCTTCAGGCCTGCGGCAGCGAAGGCGACGTGCGGAGGCGAAGCGCGAGCGCCGAGAGCGCCGCGCCGCCGAAGATCAGGTTGATGCCGACGAGCAGGCCCAGGGCCCAGGCGGCGTCCCCCGGAAGGCCCGCCAAAAGGATGACGGCAAGCACGAGATCGACGACGCCGCTCGCGACCATCCAGCCCCATGTCGAGACATGCCGGCGGTGCTCCACGCCGAAGAAGATCGAGAAGACGCCCTCGGCGAAGAAGAACGCGATCAGCACGAGCGTAAGGGAAACGGCGCCGGCGATCGGCCGCACGAGCAGCATCAGGCCCACGACGATGGCCAGCGCCGCCGAGATCAGCGACCACCAGAAGCCCGGCGCGCGATGTCCGGTGAAGGTCGAGATCAGGCCGACGACGCCGCTCGCGAAAAACACCGCGCCGATCACGATGGTTACGCTGAGGGTGGCGACGGGCGGGAGGAGAATGGCGAGAAGGCCGAGCACGACGAGGATGACGCCTTCGGTGAGATAGAACGCCCATTGGTCGTGAACGACGCCGGCGACTTTCTCGTCGAGGGGTCGGTGATGAAGAGTTCCGTTCAGGGCCATGGCATCCGCCTCCGTCAAAAGTTTGCTCGTCATTCAACTTGCGCTGCGGACGGCGACAATCAACCGGGCCCGCAACAGCGCCGCCGCCGAAGGGCAAAAATTCTCCGCGCGGGGGCATCCAGGCTCTTCATCTAAAGCATGAAGAAAAATTATAACATCTGTATTAAATTACTATATTATCTCATCTTCATGTTGAAGAGCTGAGCGCTTCTTTCCTTCAGCGCATTTCTTCCCCCCCCCGCGCTCGCGAAATCTCGCATCCCGGCGGAGACGCCGAGCTGGTCGAGCCGCGCCCCGCCGCCGGCAGAACGGCTTGCAGCCGCCGCAAATTCGCGGCGGTGTGGGCCGGTCGACGCACTTACGACATCTTGGAACCGTCAATATGTCGATCTCGGATCGTCAGGCTCGATCCCGGCAAAAGGAGCGGCCTCCTCATGCAAAAGATCAAATTTCGAATGGGAGGGGATGACCTGCGTCCGCGCCGCACGAGGCTCGAGATCCCCGGCTGGGCCGGAGAGCCCCAGCCACGCGCCGACGGCTCACTTGAGCACGCCTGGCACTGCGTGCCGTTTTCGGAAGCCGCGAAATACGGCGTCGAGGTTTTTTATCCCTATGAGAACGAGCTTCGCGTCAGCACGAAAGACGGAAAGCTCATTCTCGACGGCGATTTCGGCCCTCCCCCCGCGCCCGGCCGGAACTGGCCGCCCGTTCAGGAACTTCGGCGACGTCTACTACACCTATCAGATCTTGCTGGACCTCAAGCCGGAGCAAGGCTTCGCGATCAAGGTCGAGACGCACCCGAGCTTCTACACCGACGCGACCGGAACGGCGCCCGATTGCGGTGCCGGCGCTGATCCGCCGCTGGTGGCCGATGCTCTATTTCATGGTGTTCAAGTCGCCGTCCGAAGGACAGACGCATATCTTTCGGCCCGACCAGCCGATCGCTCAATTTGTGATGATCCCGGCGGAAAGCGAATTCGAACTCGAACCGATGGACGCCGATGAGGCGGCGGAGCGAGAGTTACAGTCGCGGCGCATTCACGCGAGCCGCGACACGCTCGGCGCCGACTCCCAATGGCTTTCGACGACGAACACGGTCTTCGACGGCACCTATCGCCGCATCCACGGCGCGGCGCGCAAAGAGTCCGAGAGCTGAATCCGGCTCAGCCCGAGTGGCTCGAGTCGAACGGAGTCGCTCAAGCGATCAAAAACGCGCCAGGCAAAGCTGTCTTTTGCGGACATGCTCTCGCCGTGGCTGGATCGGCCGCCAACGCTCCACGACTCATCACCAGTACCAATTGTGGTGGTGATGATGGTGGTGATGGTGATGGTAATAGGGGTAGCCGTCCCACCCACGGTATTGGTGATGATGGTGATGTGATGGTGGTGGTGATGGTGGTGGTAATACGGGCCGTCTGGATAGCCGTAATATTGCGCGGTCTGGACTTTGGAGCCCGCCTGCTCTTGGGAGCGCACCGCGTCCTCTTTTAGCAACGCCGAAGCGTTAGGGATCGGTTGAAGGAGCTCCGCATAGGACCGCGGCGACATGACCTCTGCGAGCGTCCTGTCTGAGGGAGCCGCTGTCGCGGCGAGAGGCGTCAAGGCGGAGATGACGCCGACGAGGCCGACAGTTTTATGGTCCATGGCTGACTCCTGATCCTCGCGGGCGTGGCTCGCCCGGCCCGATTTCTTCGGCGGCCAAAGTGTCGACGCCGTATTGCCGGCGCAGGATGCAGGGCCTTGGGTTAATAGGACCTGAACAGCGCCTTCGGGCCAATCTTGCGTCAAAGTCTCTCCTGCCTCGCGACCGACCTCGCGCCGGTCAGCCTCCTCGACGATAGCTCGGAAACACCCCCGCCGGCGCGTGGCAGTGGCGCCCCCTCGTTCAGCGCGTGATCTTCGCCCGCGCTCGCGAAATCTCGGGCCTCGGCAGAGACGCCCAGCTGATCGAGCAACGCGCTCGCCGCCGTCGGGATGAAGGCTTGCAGGGGGATGGCGAGTCGGCGCATCGTCTCGGCGGTGACGTAAAGGACCGTCTCCATCCGGGCCGGGTCCGTCTTCTTCTTCGCCCAGGGCTCCTCGCCGGCGAAATAGCGGTTCGCCTCCGCGACGACGCGAAAAATTTCGGCGAGCGCGAGGTCCGGCCGATAGGCGTCCATCGAGGCGCGCGCCTTGTCCAGCGCCGCCGTCGCGTCCGCCAAGATCGCCTTGTCCGCGTCCTGCAGCGTCCCCTTCCTGGGGACCGCCGCGCCGCAATTCTTGTCGATCATCGAGAGCGAGCGCTGCGCCAGATTGCCGAGGTCATTGGCGAGGTCGGCGTTGATCCGGTTGACGATCGCCTCATGCGAGTAATTGCCGTCCTGGCCGAAGGAGATCTCGCGCAGGAAGAAATAGCGGAGCGGATCGACGCCGTAGCGCTCGGCCAATTGAATCGGATCGACGACATTGCCGACCGATTTCGACATCTTCTCGCCGCGCGAGAAGAGAAAGCCGTGAACGACGATTTTCTTCGGCAGCGGGGCGCCGGCCGACATCAGAAAGGCCGGCCAGAAGATCGCGTGAAAGCGGGTGATGTCCTTGCCGATGACATGGGCGTCGGCCGGCCAGAACTTTTGGCGCTCCCCCTGCCCTGTCAGCCAGCCGGTCGCCGTGATGTAGTTCGTCAGCGCGTCGACCCAGACGTAGCAGACGTGATGCGCGCTCGTCTGCGGGCTCGGAGGAATCGGAATGCCCCAATCGAAGGTCGTGCGCGAGATCGACAGATCCTCGAGACCGCGCTTCACGAAGGCCACGACCTCGTTTCTGTAATGTTCGGGAACGATGAAGCCGGGATGGTTCTCGTAAAGGGCCAGAAGCTTCTCGCCATAGGCCGAGAGCCGGAAGAACCAGCTCTCCTCCTCGACCCATTCGACCGGCGCGCCGGAGGGCGCGAATTTCTTGCCGTCGCGTTCGACGAGCTCGCCCTCGTCGAAATAGGCCTCGTCGCGCACCGAATACCAGCCGGCGTATTTGGAGAGGTAGATGTCGCCGTTGGCCTCCATGCGCCGCCAGATCTCGAGCACGTCCGCCTTGTGGCGCGGCTGCGTCGTGCGCACCACGTCGTCGGCCCGGGCGTTCAGGACCTCGCCCATGTGCTGGAACTGCGCGGCGGTGCGATCGGCGAGCGCCTGCGGCGTCAGCCCCTCCTTCTCGGCCGTGCGCTGCATCTTCTGACCGTGCTCGTCCATGCCGGTGACGAAAAGCACGTCGAATTCGTCCAGCCGCTTCCATCGCGCGAACGCGTCGGTCGCGACGCGTTCATAGGCGTGGCCGATGTGGGGCGCGCCATTCGCATAGGGAATGGCGGTCGTGATCATATAGGTCGGGCGCGTCATGGCGCGGGTTTATCGTGGTTTCGCGGCGGGGGCAAAGCTTTGGCGCGAGGGGGAGGCGCCGAACTCCCCGATATTGGCGAACGAGACGGAAACGACCCGCCTCGCCCGCAGATTTGCCCTGCTCACATGAAGCCGCAGGATTTAGAGCGTCGCTTCGCCACGAGCCAAGCGACGGCGCGTCGCGATAGCGAGGCCCAGCAGAGCCAGTCCCAGCACGCCCTTGCCCGGCTCGGGCGCCGGGCTGCTGGCCAAGAAGCCGATCGTATTGTCGTTGCCGTCCACGTAGAAGCCGACGATCTGCCCCCGGTCATTGAGCGCCATTCAAGGTCGTGCTGCCTATGCCATTCGGATTGTCGAGCACGGTCCAGCAAATGCGTCTGATCGTTGTAGATGACGCCGTGCATGGTGCCGGCGGCGTCCGTTTCCGTTCCGACGATCAGACCGTTGTTGTTGATGCCAAGCAGCTGCGTGGCAAGTAGAGCCCGGCGGATCGAGCGTCGTGAAGTTTCCTCCGACATCGAGAAAGCCGTGCGTGACGCCTTGGTTGTCCGCAAAAAAGCCGACGATGTCGCCCGCGTTGTTGATCCCCGCGGCGATCAACGAGACGGCCGCAGGATCGTTGACAGGGGTGAACGTTTGGGCGCCGATGTTGTATGTGTAGCCATGGCTGGCGCCGGCGCTGTCGTTAAAGAAGCCGACCGCCACCTTGGAGTTGTTGACGCCGAGGAGCTGATTGAAGCTGGGAACGGAGGTCGTGTTGGGATTATCGACCGTATGGAACACGTTGGATTGCTCATAAAACCCATGGTTGGCGCCGGCCGCGTCGACATAGAAGCCCACCAAGGTTCCGCTGTTGTTGAGCCCGGTCACCTGCGTCTGCAGGGAGCCCGGGAAGTTGACGTTCGTGAAAGACGTCAGCGCTGTAGAGGGAACAGTATAGCCCTTGTTCGGATGGGCCGCGTTGGCGCCGCTGCCGAAATAGCCGGAGATGAGACCCGAATTATTGATGCCGAGAGCCTGATTGAAGGTCGGGTCCGCTGGATTGATGATGTTCTGGAAGGTGTACGCCTGCGCCGGGGCGCTGGCGAATGCCGCGGCCAGCGCGGCCAGCGCCGTTGTTGTCAAGAAACCGCGAATGCTCATCATCTGCCTCCTCCAAAATACAATGCACGCCAAAACTTTGCCGCGCATTGTTCCCTACATGCGCCGTCCAGCAACGCTGGACAGCGCAGCGAAATCCAATCGATCTATTGCATTGCACACTATCGCGAAAACGCATTCGGCTCAAGCTGAGGCGCGACAATTTCCGCACGGCATAGCCAAGGCTCGTTGCACGGATCAATATGGTTACGCAAAGTTAAGTCTTGAAAACCAGAGCGTTAGGAGTCAAAAGCTTTTCTGTAGAGGTTTCGCGGCTTCGGCAATTTCTCAGATCGTTTGCGGCTACGCTCGCGTTTCGATCGACGGCCAAACCGTGCAAGCTGGCTGTCCTGACGCCAACGCCCGAGCATTCTCGCAAGCTGCGCGGGACTGTTGCAAAAATAGCGCGCTCGCCGGAATTCGTTACGGGAAAAGCCCGTTTCTCCGCGCCTTGCGTTGACAGGCGCCGCCCATTGCCGGACGTTTTCGCCCAAGCTCAGACTCCTGTCCAAGGATACGCATTGATGCGGCGCAGACCCTCCCTCCAGGCTGACTCTCCTTGCGGCTGCCGCGCTTCAATTGCTGACCCCCTCGGCCCGCGCCGCGGATCTTCCAGCGCTCAAAGCTCCCCCCTCCCCGCCCCCGGCTTTCACCTGGACGGGCCTCTATCTGGGCATGGATTTTGGCTACACATGGTCGCCGTCTCCCTCGATCACCGCGGTCTCGGCCAATCTCTACGACCGCACTGTGCTCGGCTGGGGGCCGGCTTCGGCGCTGAGCGCCTCCGGGGTCGTCTCTTCGAATCTCGACGGTTTTCTCGCGGGCGGCGGTCTCGGCTACAACTGGCAGTTCCATGACCGCTTCGTCGCCGGGCTCGAGGCGGACCTCCAGGGCGCGGGCGTGCGCGGCGGCGGCGGCCTGCGCAACATCATTCCCAACCCCAACATCCTCGGCCTCTCCGCCTCCGCGGTCACCGGCGCGAGGTTCAACCGCACGCTGGAATATCTCGGAACCGCGCGGGGACGCCTCGGCTACGCGCCTTTGCCCAATCTCCTCGCCTATGTGACGGGCGGTCTCGCCTTCGGCGGCGTGACCGAGAGCGCGTCCTTCGGGCAGAGGCTGGCGCCCTCGCTCCTCTCCAGCGGATCGGCCAAGGGCTCCTCCTTCGACAATCGCACCGGCTGGACCCTGGGCGCCGGCCTCGAATACGCGCTGACGCCGGCGCTCTCCGCCAAGGTCGAATATCTCTATTACGACCTCGGCTCGAAGACGTTGACCAACAGCAACATCAACCCGATCATCCTGCAAGGGATCTTTCTCGGGCTGCAATCCGTCGCCGACGCGACCAATGTCTCGACGCGTTTCGACGGCCACGTAATTCGCGCCGGGTTGAACTACCGTTTCGACTGGAGCAGGCCCGCCGAGGTCTCCTCTTCTGGCGCGACGCCGCTTCTCGCCTCGCCGCGCTTCGCGGCGGTCGAGGCTCCACGGCTCGGGGACTGGCGCATCTCCGCCACGCCATACCTCTGGGCGGTCGGAATCAACGGCGACATGACCGCGCGGGGGGAGACGGTCGCGAGCGACTTCTCTTTCATCGACTTCCTGACGAAGACGAGCGCTTTTCCCTTAAACTTCGCCGGCCGACTGGAGGCGAGCAACGGGCCTTTCGGCGTTTATGGCGATTTCGTCTGGATGCAGTTGAGGGCCTCAGGCTCGATCCTGCAATTACGCTCTCCCCTTGCGGACGTCGTCATCGCGGCGAGCGCCGCCGGGCATCTCAAGCAGACGATGGCGATCGGCGAGGCGGGGGTGAGCTACGAGCTCGCGCGTTGGAATTTTCTGGGCGCGCCGGAGTTCGTCACCTCCTTCGACGCCTATGCGGGCATGCGCTACTGGTTCGTCGATCTCGACCTGCGGCTCGACGCGACGGGCGCAGCGGCTGCGGAAAGCATCGGCTTGAGCGAGGTCGGCGGGCTCGCCGTGCGCGAAATCGGGCGCGCTGCAATGGGTCGACCCCGTCGTCGGCCTGCGCGCCCGCCATGAGTTCGCGCCGGGCCAGCGCTTCGAGACGCGCGGCGACATCGGGGGCTTTGGCGCCGGGAGCGCCTTCAGCTGGCAGGTCTATGGGGGCTATTCCCGCGATATGGACTGGAACGGGCTAAAGCTCACGGGCTCGATCGGCTATCGGGCCCTGAGCGTCGACTATTCCAGGACGAGCTGGGACGGCCGGCAGAACGGGCTGAACGCCATCCTGCACGGCCCGCTGATGAGCCTCGGCTTGCGCTTTTGAGGCGCGCCGTTAGGATTTGAGGGCAGTTTCGACGGACCCTTCGACGATGACCGGCTCTGAACCTCAGTTTGACGTTAATACCGAGCTCGCGGCGCGCCGGACCGGCATGGCGTTCCAGCGCACGCGGCTGGCCGAAGACCGCACGTTGATGGCCGTCATCCGCACGGCGCTCTCGCTGATCGGCTTCGGCTTCACGATTTTTCAGTTCTTCCACTCTCTGCGCGAGAGGAACGTGATCGCGACCGCCGCGGCGCCCGCGCAATTTCGGTCTTTCCCTGGTCGGGCTCGGCGTCCTGATGCTGGTGCTCGGCATCCTCTATCATCTTCAATTCATGCTGGGCCTTCGACGGTTGCGGCGCTCCATGTCCGAGGACGGGCTGATCCACGGCGAAACGTCTTTTCCCGTGTCCATGACCTTGATCACGGCCGTCCTCCTCCTCGCGCTCGGCATCGCCGCGATCCTCAGCATGGAGTTCAACATCGGGCCTTTTTAGTCTAGGCAGAGGCCGACGCCGAGACCGATGATTGAATCTGGGGGAATGAAATGGCGAACACCAAGAAGCCGAACATCCTGATCCTTTGGGGAGACGACATTGGCTGGTGGAACATCAGCTACAACAACCGGGGACAGATGGGCTACCGCACGCCCAATATCGATCGAATCGGCAATGAGGGGCTGGCGTTCACCGATTATTACGGCCAGCAGAGCTGCACGGCCGGAAGAGCCGCGTTCATCACCGGCCAGAACCCCATTCGCACCGGGCTCACGAAGGTCGGCATGCCCGGCGCCAACCTTGGCCTGCAGGCGGAGGACCCCACCATTGCGGAGCTTTTGAAGCCTCTGGGGTACAAGACGGGACAGTTCGGCAAGAACCATCTGGGCGACAAGGACGAGTTCCTGCCGACCCTGCACGGCTTCGACGAGTTTTTCGGCAACCTCTATCACCTCAATGCGGAAGAGGAGCCCGAAGACCCCGATTATCCGAAAGACCCGAGGTTCAAGGAGCTATTCGGCCCGCGCGGCGTCTTGCACAGCTGGGCGGATGGAAAAGGCGGACAAAAGGTGGAGGACACCGGTCCGCTCACCAAGAAGCGCATGGAGACCATCGACGACGAAGTGACCGAGCACGCGCTCCGGTTCATCGACGAGTCGCATAAGTCCGGCGAGCCCTTCTTTCTTTGGTACAACACCACCGGAATGCATTTCCGCACCCACAGGGCCGAGAAGCACAAGGGGAAAAGCAACGGACAGGGGGAATACAACGACGTCATGGTCGCGCATGACGAGCACATTGGCGAAATGCTCAAGAAGCTCGACGCGCTCGGCATCGCCGACGACACCATCGTCCTCTACTCGACCGACAACGGCCCTCATTACAATTCCTGGCCGGACGCAGGCATAACGCCATTCCGTTCGGAGAAGAACACGAATTGGGAGGGCGGCTGGCGCGTGCCGGCTTTCGTCCGTTGGCCGAGCCGGATCAAGCCGGGCGTGCTCAACGATATCGTCAGCCATCAGGACTGGCTGCCGACATTGCTGGCGGCGGCGGGCGAGCCGAACATCGTGGAAAAGGCGCGCGCGGGCTACACGATCGGAAACAAGACCTTCAAGGTCTGCCTCGACGGCTTCAACATGCTGCCGTATCTCACCGGCGAGGCGGAAAAGAGCCCCCGGCAGTTCTTTTTCTACATCAGCGATGACGGCGACATTCTCGCTCTCCGCATGGGAGACTGGAAAGTCGTTTTGATGGAGCAGCGGGCAAAGGCCCTCGCGTGCTGGTTCGAGCCGTTCGTCCACCTCAGGGCGCCGAAAATGTTCCATCTGCGGCGGGACCCTTTCGAACGGGCCGACGAGAGTTCGAACACCTATTGGGATTGGCTGCTGTCGCACACCTACATCATGTATGCGATGCAGGACGTCGTCGCCAAGCAGATCCAGTCCTTCGTGGCCTTTCCGCCGCGCCAAAAGCCCGCCTCGTTCAACCTCGATACGGTGCTGCGCCAGTTGCAGGAAGCGCACAGCAGCGCCAATCACTAGCGCGCTGCGTTTCGCAGCGAGCTGTAGCGCCTCGCGCCTCGAACGAGATCGTTAGAGGGACGGGCGGGCTCGCGCGGGAGCCAGTCTTTCGAGGGGAGACGCCATGCCTTTCAAACTGTCTCCCTTCGTTTTCTGGTCCGGGATCTACAACGCCGCGCTGGCTTTCTTCCTGCTCTTTCCGCCGCTCTATGGCGCGGTGGGGCTGAACGTCTGCTCGCCGGTCTGGGCGTGGCTCATCGCCGGATTCCTAGGCTATACGAGCGTCGTCCTGGTCTATTCCTCGCGCGATCTCGCGGGGCGCGCGCCGCTCGTCTATTGGGAGGCGATTTTGCGCTTTATCGCGGCGCTCATTCTCGTTCCGGCGGGCCTCCTCAGTGACATCGGCCTGATCGCGGCAGTCCTCGGGCTAGGCGACCTCGCGATCGGACTTGTCTATGTCTTCGGCCTGACCAGGGAGTTTGGCGTCTCGCATGAAGATTTGCTGCTGGATCGACTCGGCAGGCGTTGAGCGTTTTCACGAGGCTCGGAGAACTGGACCTTCATCGTTTGCGGCTCTCCTCCTCGTAGCGCTGCTTCTTTGCCTTTTCGCCCTGCCCTGCCGCGCCGAGGATGCGTCCAGAGGCCAGGACGCTGCGAGTTTCGTCGGGTCGGGGGTCTGCGCCGAATGCCACGCGAACGAAACGCAGAGCTGGCGCGGCTCGCATCACGCTCTCGCCATGCAGAAGGCCGACGCCGCTTCGGTGCTGGGGCGCTTCGACGGCGCAGCTTTCGAGAAGGACGGCGCGAAAAGCGTCTTCTCGACGAAGGGCGGCGGCTATTTCGTCCGCACGCCCGGTCCCGACGGCAAGCCAGCGGATTTCGAGATCAAATACGCCTTCGGCGTCTTTCCGCTGCAGCAATATCTCATCGAGCTTCCGGGCGGACGCTTGCAGGCCTTTGGGCTCGCCTGGGACGCGCGCCCCCAGGCTGAAGGCGGCCAGCGCTGGTTCGATCTCTATCCCGATCGAAAGCTCGCACCCGGCGATCCGCTGCATTGGACCGGTGTCGATCAGAACTGGAATTTCCAATGCGCCTGGTGCCACACCACGAATTTGCAGAAGAACTACGACGCCGTCACCAACGGCTTCTCGACGCGCTGGAGCGAGCTCGGCGTCGGCTGCGAGGCCTGCCACGGGCCGGCGTCCCAGCATCTCGCTTGGGCGCGCTCGGACGAGGCGCAACGCGCCGCCGTCCCGCTCAAGGGCTTCTCGCTTGCGCTCGATGAGCGCGGCGGCGCGAGCTGGCCGATGAACGAGAACGGCCAAGCCTCACGCTCGGCGCCGCTGAAAACGCATAAGGAAATTCTGGTTTGCGCCGGTTGTCACGCGAGACGCTCACAATTCTCGGACGATCCCAAGAGCGTCGCGGACTTTTTTGACGCGTTCCACCCTTCGCTGCTCGAGACGCCGCTTTATCATTCTGACGGCCAGCAGCGCGAAGAGGTCTTCGAATTCGGCTCGTTCCTGCAAAGCAAGATGTATTCGGCGGGCGTGACCTGCTCCGATTGCCACGATCCGCATTCCGGCAAGCTTCGCGCGAAGGGGGACGCGGTCTGCGCGCAATGCCATGCGCCGGAACGCTTCGCGAAGCCCGCGCATCATCATCACACGCAAGGCTCGGCGGGCTCGCAATGCGTCGAATGCCATATGCCCGCGACGATCTACATGGGCGTCGACGCGCGCCGCGACCATTCGCTGCGCAGTCCCCCGTCCGGATCGCACGGTTTCTCTCAACGTCCCCAACGCGTGCAACCGCTGCCATGCGGACAAGCCCGCCAGCTGGGCCGCGGAGGCCATGAAGGCCTGGGGCGTCACGCCCTGGGGTTTTCAGAGCTTCGCCGAGGCTTTTGGCGCCGCGGATCGAGGCGCGCCCGGCTCCACGAGCCGGCGCTCGCGAACGTGATCGACGGCGCGGGCCAGTCGGCGCTCGCCCGCGCGAGCGCGCTGGCGAGGCTTTCGTCACGGCCGACGCGCGAGGCGGTCGGGCTCGCGCGCGCGCGCGCTGGCGATCGACGATCCGCTGGTGCGCCTCGCGGCGATCGGCGTGCTCGCGGAGGCGGACGCCGAAACGCGGCTCAGGACGCTTGCGCCGCTCCTCGACGACAAGACGCGGCTCGTGCGGATGGAAGCCGCGCGCGCGCTCGCGGGCGAAGCCGAAAGCGCCCTGCCCGCCGCTGATCGCGCCCGCTTCGACAGAGCGTTGCAGGAATATGTCGACGCGCAGCTTTTCAACGCCGAGCGCGCCGAGGCGCACGCCAATCTCGGCGCGCTTTATGGCGCGCGCGGCGAGGCCGAAAAATCCCGCGCCGAATATGAAAGAGCGATCACGCTCGACGCCGCGTTCTTTCCCGCGGCGATCGCGCTGGCCGAGACCACTCGCGCGGCCGGAGACGAGCCGGGCGCCGAAGCGATCCTGCGCAAGGCGCTAGCGAAAAACCCTGAGGCGGGCGCGCTGCATCACGCGCTAGGCTTGAGCCTGATCCGCCAGAGGCGCGCCTCTGAGGCGTTGGCAGAGCTAGCGGAAGGCGTCAAACGCTCCCCGGACAACGCGCGCTTCGCCTATGTCTATGGCGTCGCGCTGCACGATCTCGGCGAGCCGGCCGAGGCGCTCGCAACGCTGCGCGAGGCGCTCGCACGCTTCCCGAACGACGGCGACATTCTCTACGCGCTGGCGTCCTACGAAATCGAGGCGAAGGACGAGCTTTCCGCCATCGCGCGCCTCGAGGCGCTGACGCGCCTCCAACCCGAAAACGAAGAAGCGCGGGCGCTGCTGCAGTCGTTGCAGAAGAGCGCGCGGTAGGTTTCGGCGTAAGCGGCCTTAGCGGACCGCCCAATGCGCGTTGTCAGACGTCGCCTAGGCTCAAACGCATCGCAAACGGAACCAAGATCGATTCCGACACCTCTGCATAGGATCGGAAAAATACCAGGCGCCCAGGAAGATTGTCCGTTTGCAGCGCCATATAGCATGCGCTGGAACTGGCGCGCGGCCATCGCCATTTTCTCAGCAGCCATCGCGCTCTATCCTTGAGGGCGCGCCGAAAGGATCAGGAGGATGGGTACGCGCAAACCCCGCGCCGCCGCCGTCGTTATGATCGAACTCACAGAAGGACGTTTAGTGCGATGGGCCGCCTGCTGTCCTTGAATGTGGGGCTTCCCCGCGATGTGGCCTGGCAGGGACGGACGGTCCACACGGCAATTTGGAAGGAGCCGGTTCAGGGCCGACGCATGGTTCGGCGGCTCAACATCGATGGCGACGGTCAAGGCGATCTGGCGGGGCATGGCGGCGAACGGCGCGCTGTGTTCGTTTATCAGATCGAATCCTATCGCTACTGGCAAACCCAACTTGGCCGAACAGACTTCAATTACGGGCAGTTTTGCGAGAACTTCACTGTCGAAGGTCTGCATGACGACGAGGTGTGCATCGGCGATCGTTACCGTATCGGGAGCGCATTGTTCGAGGTGACCCAGCCTCGCGTGACCTGCTACCGGGTCGGAATTCGGATGAACGAGCCGAAAATGGCCGCGTTGCTCGTGTCGCACGACAGGCCCGGTTTCTATTTTCGTGTTCTCGAAGAGGGCGAGGTCGAGGCCGGCGATGAGATCGTGCGGGTCATGCAGGGACCCGAGGGCATGACCGTCGTCGAGGTGAACGCGCTTTTGTACAAACCCGGTCACCCGGCCGACCGGCTAGAGCGGGCGCTGCGCATTCCCGCGTTGAGCGCCAGCTGGCGCGCCTCGTTCACGGCGCTACTGGAACAAGCGCGGCGCCCAGGTCCGACGAGCGGCAATGCGGGGCTTGTTCGGGGCGCTAGCGCGGCGCCGGCCTGGGCGGGGTTTCGTCCACTTCGAGTAACCGAGAAGACCGGAGAGAGCGACAACGTGACCTCGCTTCGGCTTGAGCCTGGGGACGGACGGCCCCTCTCGGCGGGGCTCCCCGGACAGTTCATCGTGCTGCGCTTGCGACCGGCGCCCGATGCGCCCCCCTTACTGCGCAGCTATTCGCTGTCGGGCGCGCCGAGCGAAGCTTGCTACCGGATCGGCGTCAAACGCGATGCCGGCGGCGTGGCCGGGGCCTATATCGCTGACGGCGTCCGACCCGGCGACATCATCGAAGTGACCGCTCCGCGCGGCGCATTCACCTTGCAGCCGGGCGACGGACCGGTCGTTCTTTTGAGCGCGGGTATCGGCGTCACGCCTGTGCTCGCCATGCTGCATGCGCTGGCTGCCTCAAAGTCACAGAGGCAGGTCTGGTGGCTGCATGGCGCCCGCGACCGCGGCGAGCACGCGTTTGCTGACGAGGCGCGCGCCCTTCTCAGAACCTTGCCCAACGCCCACAGTCACATCCGCTACAGCGCGCCCCGTCCCCGCGACCGGCTTGGCGTCGATTTCGATGCGGCCGGCCGTCTCAGCGCTTCCGTTCTCGTCGAATTGGGCGTGCCGCGGGACGCCGATTTCTACCTGTGCGGCCCGGCAGCGTTTATGGCTGATCTATCCGCGGGCCTCGTGGGCTTGGCCGCGTCGGGCAATCGCATTCACACCGAAGTGTTCGGGCCGGAACCCTCGCTGACGCCGGGTGTCGTCGCGGCCCCTAGGAAGCCGCCACATCTGCCGACGGGGCCTGTCGGCACGGGACCGCTCGTGTCCTTCGCGCGCAGCGGCATTAACGTCCGATGGGGTCCGCCGTTCCAAAGCCTGCTCGAGCTCGCCGAGGCGTGCGACGTGCCCGTGCGATGGGCGTGCCGCACCGGCGTCTGCCACAACTGCGAAACGGCGCTCATCGCCGGCGGCGTCCGTTATCAGCTCGATCCGGTCGATCCGCCCGCCGATGGCAATGTGTTGATCTGCTGCAGCCAGCCTCAAGGCGACATTGCGCTCGATCTTTGACGCGGGTGAACGGCTTGCCCATATGGGTACAGCACGACCCGCCTCCTGCCGTTGGAGAGGTTTGTCATGCCCGACTTCGACGCGATCATCATTGGGGCCGGCCAAGCCGGCCCCCCTTTGGCGTTTCGCCTCGCCGGCGCCGGGATGAAGGTGGCTGTCGTCGAGCGCCATCTCGTCGGCGGGACTTGCGTCAATACCGGCTGCACCCCGACCAAGGCCCTGGTGGCGAGCGCCTATGCCGCCCGGATCGCGCGGCGCTCCAGCGAGTATGGGGTGGAGATCGGCGGCGATATCGTTATCGACATGCGCCGGGTCAAAGCGCGCATGGATGCGATCGTGGCGGCGTCGCGAAACGGGCTCACCTCGGCCCTCGAGACCGAAAACATTTCGCTCCACCGCGGCCACGCTCGGTTCGCGTCGCCGCAAGCCGTGGATATCGCTGGCGAGCGACTTAACGCTCCACGGATCTTCATCAATGTCGGCGGCCGGGCGTTCGCGCCGGCAATGCCGGGCGTTAACGAAGTCCCCTATCTGACGAATTCGTCGATGATGGATGTCGATTTTCTGCCGCGCCATCTCATCATCGTCGGCGGCAGCTACATCGGCCTCGAATTCGGCCAGATATACCGCCGCTTTGGGAGCGAGGTGACGATCATCGAAATGGCGCCGCGGCTCGTCCGCCGTGAGGACGAGGACGTCTCAGTAGCGATCAAGGACATCGTCGAGCGCGAGGGCGTCAATGTCAGGCTGAACGCCAAATGCATCAGCTTCGCCAGGCGCGGCGAGGAGATCGTCGCCAAGGTCGATTGCGCCGCCGGCGCCCCCGAGGTCGCAGGCTCGCATCTGTTGCTGGCGGTCGGCCGTCAGCCGAACACCGACGATCTGGATCTCGACAAAGCCGGGGTGCGCTGCGACAAGCGTGGCTACATCATTGTCGATGACCGATTGCAAACCACTGCCCCCGGCATCTGGGCTCTCGGGGACTGCAACGGCAAGGGCGCCTTCACCCACACCGCCTATAACGATTTTGAAATCGTCGCCGCGAATTTGCTCGACCACGATCCGCGCGCGGTCAGTGAACGTGTGACCGCCTACGCCCTTTACATCGACCCGCCATTGGGCCGCGTCGGCATGAGCTTGGCCGAGGCGCGCGAGAGCGGGCGGCGGGTGCTGGTCGGCGAGCGGCCGATGACGCGCGTTGGCCGCGCCGTCGAAAAGGGCGAGACGCAAGGCTTTATGCGCATTCTCGTCGATGGCGACAGTCGAGAGATTCTCGGCGCCTCATTGCTTGGTACAGGATGCGACGAGGCTGTGCACGCGATCCTCGATCTGATGTACGCGAAAGCCCCCTACACCGTGATGCGGCGCGCGATGCACATTCATCCGACGGTCAGCGAGCTGCTGCCGACGATATTGGGAGACCTGAAACCGGTAGGTTGAGCCAAACCGCAGTTATAGGGAGCGAAGATCGAGATGGCAGACGACGACATCCGAGCGGCTTTGGATCGCCACTGGGCCGCGTCCGATTCGAACGACTTCGAGACGGAGCACGATATTTATCGAGAGGACGCCGTGCTCGACTATCCGCAATCGGGCGAGCGCATCCGCGGGCGCCGGAACATTCAGGCGTCTCGCGCCGCGCAGCCGAACCGCAAACGCTTCACCGTGCGGCGGATGATCGGCGCGAGGGACCTCTGGATCACTGAATTTGTCCTCACTTATGACGGACGACCGTCCTACACCGTGAGCATTATGGAGTTCCTCGACGGGAAGGTGGCCCGCGAGACGCAGTATTTCGCTGATCCCTTCGAGCCGGGGCCTTCACGAGCGCAATGGGTAGAACGAATGCTTTGAAGCCTGAGGGCCATAAGGACGGCTATCCGCCGCTCTCGCGCGCGGAGTTGCCGATCGAGACAGTCGCGCTCGCCCGCTCTCTCATTGGCAAAATATTGGTGCGGGAGTTGCCCGAAGGCGTCGTCAGCGGCCGTATCGTCGAGACGGAGGCCTATGTCGTCGGCGACGCCGCGGGACACGCCTATCGGGGGATGACCCCGCGTAATCGCTCGCTCTTTCTCCAGCGCGGCCATGCCTACGTCTACCTCGCCTATGGCAGCGCCTACATGCTGAATGTTTCGAGCGAGGAGCCCGGGATTGGCGCCGGCGTCCTCATCAGGGCGCTCGAGCCGCTCGACGGCGTTGCGATCATGCGCGCGAATCGCGGCGTCGAGCGCTTGCGCGATCTGGCGCGCGGACCGGGGAGGCTCGCCGCGGCCCTGCAGATCGATCGTCGCCTCGATGGGCTCGATCTTTGCCGCGAAGGGCCTTTGTGGCTCGCGGGCGACGACCACGAAGCCGGTGAGATCGGCGAGAGCGTGAGGATCGGCATTACGCGCGAAGCGGATCGCCTGCTGCGTTTTTATTCGGTGGGCAGTCCGTTCGTCAGCGGTCCAAGGTCCCTTAACGTTGGTTGAAGGGCTGGGACAGTTGCACACAGAAACGCTCTTGAGAGGCGCGGCGCCAATGGCTCAACGCTCCTCGCCCTACGCGGAAACGTCTTGCAGGAACGGGTCGTGTCGGCCCGCGTCGCGACCATAGGCTTTGGAGACGAAGATCCACTCGGCAAACGACGATTGATTTTTCTGGCGAGCGGGTTAGCCTTTTGCATCGCCAACCATTATTCTAGCTAGATCTCGCTCGGATAAGCTCATGCGTCAGGTTTTCATCACCAGGACCGGCGGCCCTGAGGTCTTTGAGCTACGCGAGGCGCCCGACCCGCTGCCGGCAAGGGGTGCGGTGCGCATTCGCGTGAAGGCCGCGGGGGTGAACTTCGCGGACATCATGGCGCGCAAAGGCCTCTATCCGGACGCGCCGAAGCTCCCTGCCGTCGTCGGCTATGAAGTTTCGGGGGTTGTGGACGCCGTCGGCCCCGGAACTTCGGAAGACTGGCTCGACAAGGAAGTCGTCGCGTTGACCCGGTTTGGCGGCTACGCCGACACGGTCCTCGCGCCCGTGGAGCAGGTTTTTGCGAAGCCTCCGCGCCTGACGCACGCGGAATGCGCCGCGATTCCGGTAAATTATCTCACCGCCTGGCAGCTCATTGTCGTGATGGGAGCGGCTGCGGAAGGCGACACCGTGTTGATCCACAACGCCGGCGGCGGCGTCGGACTCGCGGCGATCGACATCGGAAAGCGCCGTCGAGCCCGGCTGATTGGGACGGCGAGCGCGGGGAAGCACGAATTCCTCACGTCGCGCGGGCTCGACGCCGCGATTGACTATACGCAGACCGACTGGCTGCCCGAGGTCCTGCGCCTCACGGAGGGGCGCGGCGTCGAGCTCATTCTCGATCCTTTCGGCGGCGGCCATTGGCGCAAGAGCTACAAAGCCTTGCGAGCGACGGGACGCCTGGGCATGTTCGGAGCCTCGGACGCCGCGGTGTCCCGCCTTCCCTGGCCTCTGAATCTTCTTTCGGTCGCCGCGAGCATGCCGTGGTTCCACCCGCTATCGCTGATGAACGCTAACAAGGCCGTATTCGGGGTCAACGTCGGCCACCTGTGGGACGAAGGCGCCAAGGTGCGCGCCTGGGGCGACACGCTGCTCGCGGGTGTAGCGGAAGGTTGGGTTCGCCCGCATGTCGACCGGATCTTCCCGCTCGACGCGGCCGGCGAGGCGCACGCTTACATCGAGGCGCGGCGCAACAAGGGGAAAGTGGTGCTTCAGCCCTGAAGCTCACGTCCTCCTTCCGCCACGGCAAAAGGCCGCCATAAGCGAGTTAACGAACTCTCTTACCCCGGAAGCCATAGCGTCTCCGGCGCCAATCAGGGAGTGACGCATGACCGATACTGTGGGAATCGCGGGCGACCGCATCCGCTCATTCGTCGAGCGCATCGAGCATATCGACGAAGAGATCAAGGGGCTCAACGAAGGGAAAAAAGAAATCTTCGCCGAAGCGAAAGGCGATGGTTTCGATGTGAAGGTGCTGAAGGAGATCATCCGTCTGCGCAAGCAGGATAAGGACGAGCGCGACGAGCATGAGTCCCTGCTCGACCTCTACCTTAGGGCGATGGAGACGCCCGACGCCGAGCGAGCAAAGGCCGCTTAACGCTTAAAGAGAAAGAGGGGGCGGTGGAGAAACTTGGCCCCCTCATTTGACGAGTGGTTGACGTCTAACAGGCCCGGCAGCGGGCGCGAAGGACATTTTCCGCGGCGTTCAAGAACGCTTTCAAAATCTATTCCAATGCAACGCAAGCCGAGCTTGCCGATCTCGCGCGCGGACCGGGAAGGCTCGCGGTGAAAGGGAAATGGGGCACTTGATCCTGGCCCCGGCTGGATATACATTGTGCGTATGTATATCCATAGGAGCCGCCTATGCAGATCGCCAAATGGGGCAACAGTCTCGCCGTCCGCCTGCCCGCCGCCGTCGTCGAGGCGCTGGGATTGAAGGAAGGCGACGAGATCGAGATTCTACGTCGCCGGCGCCAAAGAATTCGGCGTCGCCAGGAAACCCTCGGGCGACGAGCTGCTGAAGCGCCTGCGCGAATTTCGTGGGCGGCTCCCGGCCGATTTCAAATTCGACCGGGACGAGGCGAATGCCCGGTGATTTCTTCGACACGAATGTGCTGGTCTATCTCGCTTCCGGCGATCCGGAGAAATCCGATATTGCCGAGCGGCTCGTCGCGAGAGGCGGCGCGATCAGCGTTCAGGTCTTGAACGAATTCGCCAATGTCGCGCGCCGCAAGATGGGCTTCTCCTGGAACGAGACGCACCAATTTCTCGCGACGCTGCGGGAGCTTCTGACCGTTCATCCCTTGAGTGTCGAGACGCACGAGACGGGTCTCGCGCTCGCCGAGCGCTATGGCCTCTCGATCTACGACGCGATGATCGCCGCGAGCGCGATGCTCGCCGGCTGCGATCGGCTCTGGTCGCAGGATATGCAGCACGGGATGACGCTGAAGGAGGGGCTGAGGATCGTCGATCCGTTTCGAGGGAAGCCGGGTGACAAGTTGGGCTAAGAAGAGAGAATTCGATACCGAGTTCGCTCCAACAGAAGTCCTTTCAATGTGGTGACCGCTCTTCAGCAGCAGTTGATCATATGTGATAGATTGACATATGTCTCAGCCGATTGTTCAACGCGCGGAAGAAGTGGCCAAGTCCGATTTCCTGCGCCCGAAACCGATGGGAACACGGGGGCGGCGGAGACGCGCCTGCCAAAACGCGCGCGCTCCAAATTCCTTGTCCGATATATCTTGCCCTCGGATGCTCACGGTTTTATCGGACGCATTTATGACCTAAGCATTGTCCCACTTCATTTTGAAAGCTATGACGCGCTTGCAGACCATCCCGACTGTAAGTTTGTCGTCGACGTGAACGAAGCGCTGACTAACACAGTCCAACGCGTCGAGTTCGCTGAATTCTAGCTGGAAATATGCTCTGGCCGGAAACGCTACCAAAGGATTTCCATTCTTTTCCCGTGTCGCGCCATGAATGGCTCACAATATGCGCCGATGTGTTTCTAATGAGATACATCTCAGTGGTTGACTGCGCATTGATTTTAGTGAATGAGGTTTTGGAATATCATCTCGACAGGCATGCTTGTACTTTAGGAAATTTGCGGGGAAAAGGCTTGCCGCCCAACGTCGAGCAAATTTTGGTGACAATGCTTCAGGACCAAGGTGGTCTACGTGCGGAGCGGAATGCTCGCATTCATCACGGAGAGGAACGTGATTTCACTGATGACGACACGAGCTTCAAAATAGCTGCACTATTTGAGCATCAGATGAATGGAATTACAGGCAACGATCGTCACGGCCGGAGACTTAATCCAGAAAGAATGCTTAATGTGGGACTCTGTTGGGCTGCAACGGGAATTCAATAGCTCCGCCAGAACGCTTGTACATAGGCTCGATAGCTTGTACGATGAGCTGTCGCGCGAGTTCCAAGCGAGATCAAGCCAAAGTTACGATCGGCAACTCATGGGTTAAGCGCTACATGAAGACGGGGATGAGGCTTGTCTCCATGGTTCGCCGTGAAACTCCTCACTCCCACTCGATCGTTCCGGGCGGCTTGCTGGTCACGTCATAGACCACGCGGTTCACGCCCTTCACCTCATTGACGATGCGCGTCGCCGCGCGGCCGAGAAAGCCCATGTCGAAGGGATAGAAATCGGCGGTCATGCCGTCGGTGCTGGTCACGGCCCGCAGCGCCAGCACGTAGTCGTAGCTGCGGCCGTCGCCCATCACGCCGACGCTTCGGACCGGCAGCAGCGCCGCGAAAGCCTGCCAGATCTCGTCGTAGAGCCCCGCCTTGCGGATCTCGTCGAGATAGACCGCGTCGGCCTTGCGCAGGATTTCCAGTTTCTCGCGCGTGATCGCGCCGGGGCAGCGGATCGCGAGGCCCGGCCCCGGAAAGGGATGGCGGCCGACGAAGGCCTCGGGCAGGCCGAGCTCGCGGCCGAGCGCCCGCACCTCGTCCTTGAAAAGCTCGCGCAAGCGGTTCGACCAGCGCCATGTTCATGCGCTCGGGCAGCCCCCCGACATTGTGATGCGACTTGATCGTCACCGACGGCCCGCCGGTGAAGGAGACGCTCTCGATCACATCCGGATAGAGCGTGCCTTGCGCGAGAAACTGCGGAGCGCCGCGGCCATCCTCGGCGATCTTCTTCGCCTCCGCCTCGAAACATTCGATGAACAGGCGGCCGATCGTCTTGCGCTTGACCTCGGGGTCCTCGACGCCTTCGAGCGCGTTCAGAAAGAGCTCCTGCGCCTCCACATGCCGCAGCGGGATATTGTAGTGGTCGCGAAAGAGGGTCACGACCTCCTCGGCCTCGCCTTGGCGTAAGAGCCCGTGGTCGACGAAGACGCAGGTGAGCGCGTCGCCGATCGCCTCATGAATGAGCACCGCGGCCACGGCGCTGTCGACGCCGCCCGAAAGACCGCAGAGCACCCTGCCCTGGCCCGACCTGCTTCTGGATCGCCCGAGCGGCCTCGCTGCGGAAGGCCGCCATGGTCCAGTCGGACTTGAGGCCCGCGATCTTGTGCAGAAAGTTGGAGATGAGCTTCGCGCCGTCCGGCGTATGCGCGACCTCGAGATGGAATTGCACGCCGTAGAAGCGGCGCTTTTCATCCGCGATCGCGGCGAAGGGGGCGTTCTCAGACTTGCCGATGATCTGAAATCCCGCCGGCAGGCGCGTCACGCGGTCGCCATGGCTCATCCAAACCTGATGGCGCCCGCCGGCCGCCCAGACGCCGTCGAAGAGTGGGCTTGGCGTCACGACTTCGAGATCGGCGCGGCCGAACTCGCGGTGGTGGCCGGCCTCGACCTTGCCCCCGAGTTGCTCGGCCAAGAGTTGCTCGCCGTAGCAGATCGCGAGAACCGGGATGCCCGCGTCAAAAATCGACTGCGGCGCGCGCGGCGAGCCCTCGTCCGTCACCGAGCAAGGTCCGCCCGAGAGGATAACGGCCTTGGGCCGCGTCTCGGCGAAGGCTTCCGCGGCCTTCTGGAACGGCGCGATCTCGCAATAGACCCCCGCCTCGCGCACCCGCCGTGCGATGAGCTGCGTGACCTGCGAGCCGAAGTCGATGACGAGCGCCTTGTCGTGACGCTCGGCGATCTCATGGTGGAAGTCGGCGGTCATGGGGCTTTTGGCTTCGGACTGAAGGGAGACGGCCATACGGCGGGCTTTCCGATAGATGTCAAGCGTGAGCGGTCTGTCTTCAGTCGCTTCATCGCCGCGTGTCAGGCGATTGTTTGTCGCCTTCGACGTCCGGGAGTCGGCTGGTATCGCGCTTTTGTGAGCAGCGATGCAGCAATGGACGCGTCAGAGGCGGGATCATCGACTGCAAGGCGTGAAGGCAATCGTCGAGCGGCGGCGGCTTCTACTTTCTGAACGCGACAATGACCGCCCCGTCCTAGACAGAAAGCACGGTCGAATGCGGGTGTTTGGCCCGGTGCACTCATGGTAACCAGTGCACTCATGGTAAACTGAAGAAGGCTTCTTCCACTCGGCTATGCACGCCGATTGACCCCACACCGCCAGCGAGGTTTTTCAAGTATCCCTCGATGCACCGGCTCGGTCGTGCAGAATCTGGCCGATGGGGCGTCCATGATCCCGAAAAAGGGCACCCGCTTGTCTTCTGACTATCCAGCCCGCGACAAGGAGAGGCAAACTCAACTTCCCCGTGCCTGGATCCGGACCAGGGACAGAGGGAGTGACGGCACTCAGCGCGAGATAGTTGCCGAAGTCGTAACTGGAACCAGATTTCGAAATAGAGGTTATTCCACCTCCCGAAGTCGGTTCGAAACTGAGCGCGTAGCCCAAGCCGTTGGTCAAGTCGAGGGATCCGCCATAGGGACCGCCGTCGCCGACTCCGCCCTCGCTGAAAACCAGACGCTCCTTTGTTCCAACCTGTGTGATGGAAAGAGCGAGCTGGCCGATTGGCGTGGCGATGTCCGCCGTCGAGAAGCGGTCCGCGCCGAAAACGAAGTTTAGGGAAAAGCCCGTCAGCGACGCCAGCGCATATTGGCCAACCCCCAGATCGACGGGCGAATCGAAAGAGCCGGTTCCGACAATTGGACTCCCAACCGTGCCATCCGGTCCGCCACCGCTCCCGTCGAACTGAAAGTTAAAAATCGTTGCAGCGTGCGTTCTATGCGATAACGCTAGAGCGGAATCCGATCAACCTGTATCATAGCCGCACGCGCGGAAGTAGTGCTCGCATTCCGTCGGCTTGAAGATTTCGGCGCAGGTTTCCAACGCCCTCATCAATCCCGCCACCGTGCGTTCGGCGATCTTGCGCAGGAAGGCCTTCAGCTTGGAGAACGCCTTTTCGATCGGGTTCATGTCCGGGCTGTAGGGCGGGAGATAACGCAGCTCGGCACCCGCGGACTTGATCAGTTGCTCGATGCGCTCGCCCTTGTGGCTCGAGAGATTGTCCATCACCACGACGTCGCCGGGCTTGAGGGTGGGAACCAAACAGTCCTTCACCCATTCCTCGAACAAGGCGGCGTTGATCGGGCGGTCGAAGACCTTCGGCGCCGTGACGCCGCCAAGCCGCAGGCCGGCGACGAGCGTGACCGTCTTATAGTGGCCATGCGGGACGCCCATGCGCAGCCGCCGCCCGCGCCGGCAACGTCCGCCCTTGCGCGCCATATTGGTGGACGCTGCGGTCTCGTCGATGAAAACCAGCTTACTTGGGTAGAGGTCGAGCTGGCCGGCGAACCACTCTTGGCGTTGCTTCAGCACGTCGGCGCGTTGCTGCTCCGCGGCGTGCGCCGTCTTTTTTTTAAAGGTGATCCCGTGCCGATCGAAGAAGCGCCATAGCACAGAGACCGCGAAGCGCTCGCCGCAATTTTCGACGAGCCGCTGCTGGATCTCCAACAGCGTGATGTCCGGCGTGCGGTGGATCAGGCCCAAAAGATAGCTGCGATGCGCCTCGATCCGCCCGGAGCGGCGGTCGCCGCCCGCGGGCTTGGGCGAAATCTCGCCCGTGGTCAGGTAGAGCTTGACCCAGCGCACCGCGCTGGCGATGCTGACTTTGAAGCGTCGGGCTGCTTCATTGCGCGACAGGCCGCCTGACACGACCGCATCCACGACGCGTTGGCGTAGGTCATCGGAAAGCGCCATCCCCGCCGCCTCCTTCGCACGGCGGGAATCATAAATCACAAATTTGCCGATTCGGGAATCGCCCGCGATTCAGCCGGTTCGGAAACCGCTCTAGTGCTAAAATGAACGCGCCTAGAGCGAGTTGGCTTCTGAGTTCTCATTTTTACAGTCCTTTCAACGCTGCAAGAGCGAGTTAGCGTCTCCGACCAACACCGACACTGCTGTGGTACTGATGTGTGTTCCAGATTGAGCATTCACCTCATCAATGAAAGATTGCAGAATCTTGGTGTGGGCGGCTCCCGTGGCACTTGCAGCTGCCACGATTTTCTGGCTCAATGAGTTTGCAATGCCTGTGCCATCAATCAGACCAAGCTCAACACTGGCCCTGATATCGGTCAGCGTGCTCCAATACGATGCCACCACATTGATCGTAGATTGCGCTCCCGGGGAGGAGTTTAATACAATTGAGAAGGTAGATGCCGACCCCGTCCTGGCAATACCATTTGCTGTTATTGGTGCCTGACTGCTTCCATCCTGCGAATATACCCTCGCAGCTAGCGAGAACGCCCCCAATTTCAATCCGTTAACTACCATTGTATATTTACCCTGGGCAGGCTGGAATATATTGCCAAAGTGATCGGTCTCAGTGGGACGCGCTCCTGTAACATCGTCTTGCAATGCGTCTCTAAAATAGTACAGAATTCGGAATTTGCTGCACTATTTTACCACTGGAGGAATCATAACTGGTTTTTCGACCCGAGGAATCAATCACCAGGATTTCGAAACCTCTCCAATGGCAAGATTTAACCCACTTATATCGCTCGACGGGTCGGCAACGTAGCCCCTTGTCACGAACTGGTTGCTGTATTGGCTCAACAAAGTTTTTGAATAGCCAGGGTCTGTGATTGTGTAGTCGTTCTCCTTTTGGCCAGTTACGATGACAAAATGAGAAGGGGTATTAATCTCGTCTAGGTTGACACCTACGATGACGGGATGTCCCTGGCAAAGGGAATTGTTAAGATATTCCTTCGCAGCATCCAAATTGTCGACAGAATTGATCGCTGTATAAAAAAATTTCAAATATGGGAGGCCAGGCAGCAACTGCGTAGCAGCTAATGCATAATCACGCGTTACCGCATCCCAGTTTACGCTAAGACCGTAGTAGTCACTGTCATTGTTAGCCATAAACTTGTTCAGCGTATCAGGATAGCTGACATCTCCGGCAAAGTTAAGCGCGATCGCAAGCGATGTTAGAGCGCAGCCTTTTTGCCTAATGGTAAAGGAATCGGAATGGTCGTATTTATTTTCCGCCCATCTAGGATCGCCTTGACTGAGCCGCGCAACATTGGTTGTGCATCCGGCACTAAATCTCAGATTCTTTATCAAAGCATTAGAAACGAAAGAACTCGCTGGATGCGCTGCGTCGTACACGAGGAAAATACCGCCGTCTTGATCCCTTGAGCATTTAACTCAAGGGAACCGCTACAATTTGTAGTGCTAATGCTTCCAATTTTTTTGCCGTTGCTGTCGAAGCCGTCTATTGTTTCCGTATATGGAGGCGATGAGCACGTAAGCTGTGATAAATCAAAAGATACGAAATTAGTTGGGCTGTTAAATGTTGCTGTAATTCTGTGATCCGGTGAGGGATATGCGTTAAGAACATATCCTCTATATCCATCTATGGTTGATTGGCTGAAAACAACACCGTCAACTTTATATTGATTTGTTATCAAGGTTCCACTTGGGTAGTCTGCAAAAGTAATAAATCCCAGACTTGAGCCTGTTTGACTACTTGCGGCAGAAGAAATAAGTGTAAGTAAGATGGTCATGGCAACGCTCGCGACGCCCTGGCTCCCGCATCCCAAATAGTCTGCTCATCTTATTTCCCCAACATGATCGTTAATGGACGAGTCTCAAACCAGCATGAAAACCCCGATAACGCTGCGGCCATCTCTCAGCAAGAGGCCGGTGCAGAGATCGAGGGATCGTCACTTGGCGGCATTGTGGCCATGTGGCTCCAGTGCACACCTCGGCTCAAGCTCGTCACTCCGCTCGTGCAACGACATGCCAAACTTGTGGGTAGCTTTGTAGCCTAATTAGCACAGCTTCGGCTCCCACAAAATAGGCCTCACCGGTTCGGGCCGCTGCACAGCGGCGGCGGCGATTTCCTGTCGGAAGCAGGAAGCGATTTTTCGAAAAAGCCGCGTTCGAGTTCGTCGCAG
>CAVXEI010000015.1:0-32759 GCA_963760695.1 uncultured Alphaproteobacteria bacterium
AATGCGGGATGAAACTCGTAGGCGTCTCGCAGAAGCTCTGGAGTTGGCGCGTTTTTTCGCGCCATGCTGCTCAACGTCGTGCGCTGCGCGCGCAGTGGGGATTGGCGGCGCGGCGGCGGCGGATCCTTTCTCGAATTTGCTCGGGACGAGCTTGCTCGACGGCTGCGCTCCGTGGAAAAGAAGCGCAAGGCTGTGCGGGGGCCACGCGCTCAAACGTCACCGTTTGCGCCTCAAGGCGAAGCAGCTGCGCTATATGTTCGAATTCCTGAAAGCGGCGGCGCCGTCCTAGTCTTTATGCGTCGAGTTGGACCGACTGGAGCGGTTGCAAGACCTCTTGGGCACGCTCAACCACGTGATCGCCGGAGAGCGATTGCTGGGGCGAATTGTGCAGAACGCCCGCACGCCGGGCATCGGTTTCGCCGCCGATCTCGTGCGTTCGACGCTAACGCCGTCTCCGAAGCTCGCCCACAAGGCGGTCAAGACGCACAGCGACCTGCGACGCTCGAATCCCTTTTGAGGACAAGGGATGAGCCGCAGATTGCGTCAAGCGCCGCCCTTCTCCTTCAGTCGCTCGTCGAACCAATAGCAGCCGACCGCTCCGAGGACGCAAGCCAGGGGCAGGACGGCGAGCCATTCCGGAAATGAGTGGAGGGCGCCGCATATGCCGGCGCCAATGCCATAGGTCAGGAACATCCCAATCTGCCGCTTGGTGGCGTGGGGCAGGGCATGCGGCGGCCGCAGCATGGCCTCTGTGGCCGTTGTTGCGATCGACGTCAGCGTGCTGGTGAAGACGACGGTGGAAATCCCGAACCGATCGACCAACCGCGCGGCGACGCTCTGGATCCCCATTGCGGAGGAGGCTGTGATGATCAGCACATAGAGAGCCGCGCCTGCGATCGGTCGGTCGATGAAACGCCACGCCACGGCGAAGGCGGCGAGAAGGCAAGCTTCGAAGGCGAGAAGCCGCCAGACGGCGCGCGATCTCGCAAGGCCGGAGAGCCAGAGCGACGCGCTCGCGGAAGCCAGGGCGGCGCCAATCACAAAGCCCGCAAACGCGGCGAAAGGGCGCGAGGCGTCGAGCAAGCGTCCTTGTCCGAGCGTGAGGCCCAGCAACGCGGTGTTTCCGGTCATCGCCGAAGGAAAGACCTCGCTGAGATTGAAAAAGGCCAGCGCGTCCATGCTGCCCGAGGCGAAGCTCAAAAACGCCAAGCCAGCCTCAAGCCACCCGCCCTCGTCTTTCGCAGAATCCTCGCTCGTCATGTGTAATTTCCGACGATGTCGGCCCCGCGCGGAGTATTGGCGGAGGCCGTCCGCCAAGCCATTACAGGGAAGGCTTGTTTCCGGCAAACGCCCGCGGGACGCGGCGGAGCCTTTTCGGGCTGGGCGCTTTGTGCTTTCGAGGGGAGGTCAAAACGCGTAGCGAAGCTTAGCGGGATTTATGCTTCGCTTCCACCTGGCGCGCCCTAAGCCAGAACGCGGTCGACGGCGGCGAGCGTCGCCTCCGCGGCTCTGCGCCAGGAATATAGTTTCACGCGCTCGGAGCCCCTCGCGATGAGCGTCTGTCTGTAAATTTCATTTGTCAGAACACGCTCCATGCTGCAGCTCATCTCCTGCGGGTCGTGCGGGTCGAAGTTGTCGGCGGCGTCGCCGGCAATCTCAGGCATCGTCGTGTTATTGGCGACGGCCACGGCGGTTCCCGCGACCATGGCCTCATGCACCTGCAGTCCCCATCCCTCGTAGAACGACGGATAGACGAAGAGCTCAGCGCCCTGATAGAGCGCGAGCACGTCTTGGGATGGAACATAGCCGAGCACCTTGATGTCGTCGGCGAAGGCGCTGGCGCCGAGAGCGCGGTCGAATTCGGGATAGGGCCAGAGTTTGCGTCCGGCGATGACCAGCTGATGTGGCAGGCCCGTGCGCAATTTCAGGAGCGTGAAGGCCTCGATGAGGCCTTCGAGATTTTTTCGGGGATGAATGTCGTTTAGGGAGAGTAGGTATTTGCTGGCGATTCCGAGGCGCTCGCGCATGGCGCTGATCGCCTCCGGAGACAGCCGCGTTGCGAATTCCGTGCGGACGCCATGTGGCGCCACGGCGATCTTCTCGGGCGCCACGTCTAAAACGCGTGCAATCTCGCGTCTGGAAAATTCCGTGGTTGTCAAGATGAGGTCGGCCCGCTTGGCTGAGCTGCGCGTCGCCAGCGTCCGCGGCAGGGCGATGTGCTTTGGCAGCCAGCCTGGATTTGCGAGCCAGAACACATCCGCCAAGAGAAGCACCGTTTTGCAGGGCGCGTAGGCAGGCAGGGTGGAGAAAGCAAGAAGGACGTCGACAGGACGCCGCGCAAGCTCGATCGGTAAGGCGATAAGGTTTCGCAGCGTCGAACTTTTTGCGACGCCGGGCAGTGCGACGACCTCCAAGTTGGGCCGCGGCGAAAAGCCGATCTCCTTGTCGAGCACATAGGCCCTAAATCGATCGCTGGAGCTGATATCCAGCAGCTCTGGAATGAGGTGGCGAGCGTGCACGCCATGTCCGGATCTGGACCCGATGCTCTTTCCACGCCAGAGGAATTTGCCGTCGATGCCGATCGTCCGCGCCATTACGACGTCGCTCTCGCCTAGCTTTACCCGCGCTGATTACGCAAGCTACATCATAGAAGCGTTGTGCGCGCATCTTGCTTTTTGCGTTTCCAATGTCAAGTTAGCTGCGCGATTTCAGCATGGATCAGTCATGCGACTCTCGAGAGTCGTGAAGGCGGCCCGCGATATGGGTGAATGCAAAGCCAAATGCGTTTGCGATTGCCTTTCTCCTTTTTCAGCGAGCGCCCTCTTCAGCGATTCGCTCAAATCAGATAATAGGCGAGCTCACTCTTCGCTATATCGGGCCATGCGCGCGCTTCCTCGCCGCGAGCCTGCCTCGTCGCGAGCGCATAGGCGCTGCGGATCGCGTTCAACGTCGCCGAAAAGTCCTTCTCCTCTTCGGGGAAAATCAGATCAGACGAATGGCGCCGGGAAATTCCCACTCTGGAGAGAGCTGCGAGCAACTGTGGCCGAAGACCAGCAAGAAGCACGGTTAAGCCGCTCTCGCGGGCTTCCGCCAGGAAGCGGTCGAGCATCTCCAGTGCGACGGCGTCAGGATTGCGCACGCGCTTCAGGCGTAGCACCAGCAATCTTATGCCCTGATCTTTCGCTGCGTCGCTTGCCTTCTGCAGATAGCGTTCGAAATCCGGGGCTGCGGCAAAAAACAGATCGCCCTCGAAATCGAAGATCAGCACGCCTTGTGGCGGCGGATCCGATGCAATCCGCGCGCGCACGACGCGATCCGGCGCCACGATGAGTTCGCGCACGTCGAGCTTGGCGGCCCGCAGGACATACCAGGTGATGGAAAGCGCCGAGCCGATCAGGATCGAGAATTCGACGCCGATCGCCAAGGCGGCGACCGCCGTGACGGCGAGAAGAATCGCGTCATAGCGGGAGGCGACGGCCATGTAGCGCAGCCGCTCGAGGTCGAAGAGCCGCGCCGCCGCGACGATGAGAAGTCCGGCCAGAACGGCCTTCGGGATGAAGGCGGTGAGCGGCGCCAGCGCAAGCACCGCCACGGCGATGACGAGGGCGGCGTAGACGCCTGAGAAGCGCGTTCTCGCCCCTGCCTGGTAATTGATGGCGGTCCGGGTGAGTGAGCCCGAGCCCGGCATGCAGCGGAAGAAGCCGCCAACCAGATTGCCGAGTCCTTCGGCAAGGCACTGCTGATTGTAGTCGAGAGTTTGTCGTGATTTGTGCGCAATGGCTTTGGCGATGGCGAGCGCTTCCAGAAGTCCCAATATGCCGATGGCGACGGCGGAAGAGGAAAGCTCGAGCGCCCATTCGAATTTGATCTCGGGAATGTGCGCCGAGGGCAGAGCGGCAGGCACGGCTTCGATCAACGGCACGGCGAGCTTGCCTCCCGCCGGCGCCACCGACCAGCCGAGGAGGTAGGCGAGGACGGAAATGGCGATCACAGCGGACAGCATATCGATTTGCGGCAGGGAATATCGCCGCACCACACGCCGCAGGAGCAGCGCGAGGGCGATTGCCCCAAGGCTGAGAGCGACGGCCTTCAGATTGATGGGAGCGGGCTGCGTCAGAGTGAGGTAAAGGCGGTAGAGAACATGTTGATGTCCGGTTCCCTGCGCTTTGACTCCGAGTGCATTCGCGACCTGACCGATGATCGTCAGCAGGGCTGCGCCGGCGACGAAGCCTGAGACGACGGATTTGGAAATATAGCGCGTCACATCCCCGAGCCGCGTGACGGCGATGACGATTTGAACGAAACCGACCATGACGGCGAGCAGAAACATCGCTTCATAGGCGTCCAGCTTGGCCTCGGGATCGATGAAGGCGAGCGCGCTGAAGACGACGAGCGACACCGCGCCCGTCGGACCGTTGACGAGGTGATTGGACGAGCCGAGAAGGCCCGCCACAATCGTGAAGACGATTGCGGTGTAGAGCCCGAACCGCGGGTCCACGCCTGCGATGAGCGCATAGGCCATGCTCTGCGGCAACGAGATCGCGGCGACCGTAAGTCCGGCGATGAAATCCCGGCGGAAGGTCTCGATGACCCGGGTTCCGGCCCAGGAGGGGAAGCCCGTGCTCTGCGCGCCTGTCAGCTCGCTCACTGTGACGATTTCTTTCGAGGATTAGTCGGGTCCGGGCGCGTCGTCATCATTCGGCTCGAGGCTTCGGCGTATAGACCGCGTCGATGACTCCGCCCTCGCCGAAGAATTTGCGCTGCGCATCTGGCCAGTCCCGAGCAATGCGCTCCACCGGGAATAGCTCTATGGGCGGCAGACGCTTCGCGTGCCGGCGCGCCGCCCCTTCGTCGATAGGCCGATAGCCGTTGCGCGCAATGATCTCCTGAGCCTCCTCGCTGAAGAGAAACTCGAGATAGGCGCGCGCCAGGCCCTCGCTGCCGCGCTTTGCGA
This sequence comes from uncultured Alphaproteobacteria bacterium, assembly GCA_963760695.1. Lineage (GTDB taxonomy): Bacteria > Pseudomonadota > Alphaproteobacteria > Rhizobiales > Beijerinckiaceae > Methylocystis. Next base: position 4,955 of record CAVXEI010000015.1, read on the forward strand.
CAGTGGCGTCGACCCAGGCGACCGAAGGCTCGGCGAGAATGGTGAGCGGCGGATAGACAATCTCCAGCGCGGCTTTCGATGCGCTGACCTCGCGCAGCGCCTCATTCTCCCAGGCGACGTGAACGTCGCCCTTCCCCTCGAGCGCGAACGCGTCCCCCGCGGCGCGCGCAGCGGGAAGGAGGAAAGGCGCATGCGCATAAAAAGCGCGCAGAAAAGCTCGGGCTTCGTTCTCCGAAGCGCCGCGCAGCACCGAGGCGCCCCAGGCTGCAAGCGCGGCGAGCTTGCCGTTTCCCGAGGTTTTGGGATCAGGAACGATGACGGAAATGTCGCCTTTGACGAGATCTGGCCAATCGCGAACGCCGCGAGGATTGCCCTTGCGGACGACGAAAACGATCGTCGAGTAATAGGGACGAGAGTGATTGGGCAGGCGGTCCCGCCAATTCTCGGCGATTAGACCACGGTTCTGAACAACCGCGACGTCAGAAGGAAGGCCGAGGGTCACGACGTCGGCGCTTTCCTCTCCGGAGGCGACGCGATGGGCTTGCAACGACGATCCTCCATGGCTCTGACGAACCGCAACGGTCGCGCCATGCTCCTTCTCGTATTTGGCTTCGAAACGAGGATTGAGCTCGCGATACAGCTCCCGCGTGGGATCATAGGAGGCGTTCGAAAGATAGTGCGCCGCTGGGCGGTTTGCGTTCGCTACGACGATCACGGTCCCGGCGAGCACCGAAGCGAGGACGGCGAAAGCGTTAAGCCACTTCGTAGGCATGTGAGACTTCTGTCCCCGCGCGCGGTTGCGCCTGCAAACGCCTCGCGCTGCTACTGACTGCGGAAGCAGAAGGACGCTTGTCTATTCAGTCTAGAGATTAAGTTATATAAGCGGCTGCTGTCAACGTAGCGCCTTTTTGACGGTGAGCATGATGCTGAGGAGGCGCAGCAAAAAGGAACGGCCGCGTGAGCGGCCGTCAAGTCAGAGGAAGGTGGGAGAAAAGAGAGGCTATGGGGCGGCAGAGTCCGATCCCATAACGGCTAGCCGACAATGCTCACTTCAAACGCCCCTGAATTTTCTGCAGCCCGGCCAGCGCATATTGCTCGTCCTTCTCGGAGCCGCGCGCGCCGCCGACGCCGATCGCGCCGACAATCTCGTCATTGACCTTGAGAAGGACGGCGCCCGCGCGCGCGACATAACTCGGATTGGCCGCGACCTTCTCGGCGAGGTCCTTGTCGGTCTTCACCTGCTCGGCGAGCTGCCCGGACGACTCCTTGAAAGCGAGTGCGGCCTGCGCTTTGAAATTGCTGTTCTGCACGGCGCGCGGGCCGACTCCGTCCGAAACGAGCACAGTTTTTAGAACGCCCGCCGAGTCGATGACGCTCACCGCGACCTTTTGGTCGCCTGCCTTGCTGGCGTCGAGCGCGGCTTGCGCCGCTTCGAGCGCGAGATCGAGAGCGGGTCCGCGCGCGGGCGGCGACGGGGGGTTCTGCTGCGGAGCGGCCGCGGTTCCGCCAACCGTGGCCGCGGGCGGCGGCCCGGCGGTCTGCGCGACCGCCCCCCAGCTCGCAAGAACCAGAAGAGCCGAAAGGCCGATTCGCGGAAGGCGCGCTTTCTTCATCACTTTGGACATTGGTTTCTTTCTTTGCGTTGCAGAATTGAGTGAGGGTTCAAGGCTTCAGGCCGGGCTTTACGCGCCTGCCCTTTTTTCTCGTAAGGATCTCTCTCCTTCGCTCCAGCGCGAGCGCCGCGTTGCACGCGTCGTCCGCGGCGCCGAAGCAATTGTCCTCGAGACTGGCGAAGGCGTTGTTGAGAGCGAAGAAGCGATATCCGTCGCCGCTTTGCGTGACGAAGCCGATGAGGCTTTGATCGATTTCGATGGGATGAACGTAAAAGCGTGCGCTTTGCGGAAGGCTGGCGATCACGTCACTTCTCCTTGGCCGGCAGGTGGTAGCTCGTGTTTTCGGGCGGGATGACGGCGATCTCGGCGTGCGGGGCTCCCGACGGCGCCCAGTCATAGGGCACGGGCTCGGCGCGATAGACGCCGTAATTGATCGTTGCCTTTCCAGTCTCCGCATCCTTTCCGCGGCGCGGGTAGGGGTTCACATATTCCCAGACGATCTCGCCCGAGGGCGTCACCTGAAAGAAGCGCCCGATCTGGCCCTCGTCGATGAAGGTGTTGCCGTTGGGAAGACGCCGCGCGCTGCTGATGTGTGTGCTCCGGAACGTCCAGCCGGCGGCGCCCGAGTCGGCCGCGGAATATTGCCAAACGACCTGCTGCGTGACCGGATCGATCTCGAGAACCCGCGATCCGCCCGTGAGCGTCGTTGCGGCGGGCGGATAGCCAGCCGCGCCTTGATTGTCGAAGACCAGCAGATTGCCGGCGCCGGGCAGGCCTTTGGGAATGATCTGCGCGTCGTGCTGGCCGGAGATCTGATCGACAGGACGGGGGAGCTTCCGCGAGGCGCCGCCGCCGTCCGCCGCGACGGGCGGGAAATGCGGGCCGAGCGTCCAGACGATCTTGCGGGTCTTGCGATCGATGATCGCGATGAAATTGCCGTTGCGAGAATTGAAGATCAGATTTTCCGGCGCGAAACGCTGATCGCCCTCGTCGAACCAGTGGTTCGGTCCGACGGGCTTCAGATCATTGACGTGGAGGTAATCCGCGTTTTTCGAGTCCCTTGAGAAGCCTGAACTCTTCCGGCGTGAAGCCGATCTTCGTCGATGTGGTCCGAGGCCGCCCAGGTCCAGACGATCTCGCCCTCCGGCATTGACCTCATAGGCGAGGTCGTCGAGGACCTGCGGCGCGGAGAAGCCAGGGAGAGGATAGACGACGTTGGCGAGCACTAGCGTGTTGCCATTGGGAAGGCGGGCGATGTCGTGATGCTGTTGCGCACGGCCGCCCGGCGCCGCGGCGCCGAACCGCCACACGGCCTTGCCGTCCCAGTCGACCTCGCCGATGGACTTGTTGATGCGCGTCTGCACGCGGCCGGGAACGAGGTCCGTTCCCTTGCCGTCTTCAGTTTCCAGCGTCACGAAGATGTGCCCGCGCGCGCCGCCGATGAGGACGGGATCGATGAAGGTCGCAGGTTGTCCGGAATATTTCCATTCGTGGACGACGTTCCCGTCGAGATCGATCAAGCGTGAAGCGCCATCTCCGCCCGCGAAGAGAACGAAGGAGTTGAAGGCTCGAGCCGGATCGTAGATCGTCGTGCCCGTGGGAAAGATGCTCGGCTCTGCGCATGTCGCCGTCGCGGCGCAGAAAGCGGCGAGCGAGGAGAGGAGACGGCCCGCCTGCCGGCGCCGCGCGCCTTGACGACGAAAGTTAGACAGCGCCCGCATCTTCTCTCCTCTCCTCTACCGCCGGCGTGTTTCGTCGGCTTCCCAACCCCGCGATTATAAGCATAGTTTATTAGTAGGAAAAAGCGAAAATTTCGTCGGCTCGGGAAATGCAGCCCCGCCCGGCGACGCTTCGTTGCGGAAATGAATCATAATAGTATGATATTAAATCGTAATAAGAAAAGACGTTGTCGGCGCACGACTCGCCGCCAGGCCCTGCGACGCGCACGTGTGGGGTGCGCTGTCTGGCTAAAGCCGACCAAGAATGAATTTGAATGATAGGAATTATGGATTATACACGGGGCGCTATCACGCCAAAAAACGAGGCCATATTCGTGTCTGATCGACGACTCCCCAGTTCCGCAGGCCAGATCGACGTCGAGCGCGTCATCGCCGAAGTCCGCGCAGGCCGGCCGGTGGTGCTTCGCGACGCCGCCGAACGCCTTGTCGTCGCGGCGGCCGAGGCCGTCGACGAGGCGCTCGCAACGGACTTCGAATACGCGGCGCCGGGCTCGGCTCGACTCGCCCTTACGGGGCCGCGCCTGAGACGACTGGGTCTGAGCCGGCGGGAAGGCGGTTTCGTCGCGCTGCCGCGCATTGAATTGTCGCGCCTTCATGCGCTCGCCTTTGGCGTCGACGCCCGCATCGATGCGCCGGTCGCCGCGCTGACGCCTCTTTACGAAGGCGCGCTGGAGCTGATGCGTCTCGCGCAACTTCTGCCCGCCGCTGTCGTTCTCGCAGCCTCCGGCGCGGAAGCGCTCTTGCCAAATCTTCTTTCTGTGTCGCTTCAAAATCTCTCGGGTTATCGCGCTTCGCGACGCGCCACGTTGCATGTCGTGAGCCGCGCCAGCGTTCCGCTCGAAGGCGCCAGCGCCTGCGAGTTCTTAGTGTTTCGCGGCGGCGAGGGGCTGCGCGACCAGATCGCGATCGTGGTGGGGAAACCGGATTTTTCGGAGCCCGTCTCCGTGCGGTTGCACTCGGCCTGTCTGACGGGCGATCTCTTTGGCAGCCTCAAATGCGATTGCGGCGACCAGTTGCGTCATACGGTGCGCGTCATGACGCAGGAAGGCGGCGGAGTGCTGCTTTATTTGGATCAGGAGGGGCGCGGCAATGGCCTTTCGACGAAGATCCGCGCCTACGATCTGCAAGCGCGCGGATTGGACACTTTCGATGCGGATGAAGCGCTCGGCTACGGGCACGATCAGCGTGATTTCGCCTTCGCCGCCGACATGCTGGTGAGGCTGGGCGTCACGCGCGTGCGTCTGATGACCAACAATCCGGCCAAGGTCGCCGCTTTGCAGGAGGCTGGGCTCGAAGTGGTTTCCGAGCATCGCGTCATCGGACGGCGCAATGCGCACAACTTGCGATACTTGGCGGCGAAGCGAGATCGGGCCGGCCATCTGCTCGAGCTGGACGTCTGAGGCGCACCTTTCGCCCGAAGGCGAATTTCCCCTTGGATTATCCCGGACGCTGGAGAAGTCCTCCATGATAAAACCGACGATTCGTTTTGTTCCTCTGGCCCTTCTTGTGTTGTGCTGCCCGACCTCCGGCGCCGCCGCCGCGAGCCAAATCGAAATCGATGGAGACGACATCGGCGGCGTGGTTCAAAGCCGCGTGGGTCCGGAGGCGGGAGTTCTGGGTCATCGCCGAGACGAACGACTTCGGGACGCGCTTTGCGAAGATCGTCGTGACCGACGAGCAGGGGCGCTATGTGATCCCCGATTTGCCGAAGGCCAAGTATCGGCTCTGGGTTCGAGGCTACGGGCTCGTCGACTCGGCCAAGATCGACGCAACGCCAGGCGAGGTTCACGATCTCACGGCCGTCGTTGCGCCCAGTCTCGCGGCAGCCGCGCAATATTATCCACCGATTTATTGGCTTTCTCTGCTCAAGGTCCCAGGGCGGGAACAGTTTCCAGGCACTGGCGCCGCCGGCAATGGCGTCCCCGATTTTTTCAAGTCGCAGGAGCAATGGCTCGATCTCGTCAAGACCAATGGCTGCGGGACATGCCATCAGCTCGGCAATCTCGCGACGCGCACTCTCCCCTCGACGCTGGGCCATTTCGATTCCTCGATCGACGCTTGGCGTCGACGCCTGCAATCGGGCCAGGGCGGCACGGCGATGATCAACGCAATCTCGCGGCTCGATTCCGCGGATGGCGGACAGCTTGCCCTTTTCGCCGCTTGGACCGACCGCATCGCCAAGGGCGCCTTGCCCACCGAGGCGCCGCCGCGCCCGGTCGGCGTCGAGCGCAATCTCGTCGTGACGGTGCGCGATTTCGCCGATCCGAAGCATTATCTTCACGATCTCGCGCTCACCGACAAACGCAAGCCCACGGTCAACGCCCACGGTTTGATCTATGGCGCGACCGAGCTCGGCAGCGACGACGTGCCCGTGCTCGACCCGGTGAAGAACGTCAAGACGTTGCTGCCGGCGCAGCTGCGTGACGCCGACGCGCCGAGCGCGCTCCTCACCAATCCGGTGATCGAGCCCTCGCCCTACTTCGGGAAGGAAGCGATCTGGAACAGCCGCTTCAACGCGCATACGCCGACGATGGACGCGGGAGGGCGCATCTATTTCGCGGCGCAGACGCGCTCTCCGAAAAACGTGCCGGACTATTGCGGAAAGGATTTGCCGATCCGCTCCGCGCAGCTCTATCCGCTGGCCGGCAAGCGCGACGGCTTCGTCGGGAACGCGCGCCAGGTCGTAATCTACGATCCCAAAGCCGCCAAATGGTCGTTCATCGACACCTGCTTTGGGTCGCACCACCTGAACTTCGCCGCCGACGCTCACGACAGGCTGTTCCTCAACGATCCGACGCAAGGTGAGCGCGCGGTGCTCGGCTGGGTCGACACCAAGACCTTTCTCGAGACGGGCGACTCCGCCGGGTCGCAAGGTTGGACGGCGCTCGTCGTCGACACCAATGGCGACGGCAAGCGCGGCGCCGACGCCAACGAGCCCGGTAAACCCGTCGATCCCGCCAAGGATACGCGCGTTCCCTTCGGGCTCTACAGTGTCTCCTGGAGCCCGGCGGACGGCTCCGTCTGGGGCTCCAACCTGACCTTCCCGGGCTACGCGGTGCGGGTGGCGCTCGGCGACCATCCGCCCGAGACGGCGCTCACCGAGGTCTACAAGGTTCCGCCTCCGGGATACGGAATTCGCGGCGCCGACGTGGACGGAGACGGCGTGTTCTGGGCGGCCCTCGGCAGCGGGCATTTGGCGGGCTTCGATCGCCGAAAGTGCAAGGGTCCGTTGAACGGACCCGGCGCCGAGAAAGGAGAGAAGTGCCCGGAAGGATGGACCTTCCATCCGCTCCCTGGGCCGGGCTTCGCCGGCGCGCCGGGGGCGGCGGAGACGCCCTATTACGCCTGGGTCGATCGATTCGACATTCTCGGTCTCGGCGCCAACACGCCCTTCGCGACCGGCAACCAGTCCGACTCGCTTCACGCGCTGGTCGGCGGCCGCATCGTCGAGCTGCGCGTGCCCTATCCGATGGGCTTCTACGCCAAGGGGATCGACGGTCGCATCGACGACCCCGACGCGGGATGGAAGGGACGCGGTCTATGGGCCGTCTCGGGCAATCGCACGCCATTCCATGTCGAAGCCGTCGACGCCCCGGCGCCGGGCGCGCCGGGCGGGTCGCCAGAAACCTATGCAAGCCCCCTCGTCGTGAATTTTCAGCTGCGCCCCGATCCCCTGGCGCATTGAAGCGCGACGCCGAAGGGCCCGCGGAGCGTCACCTGAGACCGCGCCCCTCGCGGTTTCCGCGGCCGCGCAGCGAGGCGATGCTGGTGCGATCGAGAATCAGCGCGATCGATTCGCGCACATCCAGCATGATGTCGTGAATCGCGCAGGCGTCCTCATCCGGACAGTCGGCGCAGCGCTGATAGGCCGTTTTGCTCGCGCAGGAAATGGGCGCCAGCGGCCCGTCGAGGATGCGGATGATCTGTCCGACTGTGATGTTCTCCGCGGGGCGCGCCAACCGATGGCCGCCGCCCTTGCCCTTGCGGCTGTTCACGATGCCGGCGTTGCGCAGCTCTACCAGGATGGCGTCGAGAAACTTGCGGGGGATGTTGTTGTCCTTGGAAATGTCGTTCGCAAGGCATTGATCCTCGGCGCCCGCGAGGTGGATAAGCGCCTTGAGGCCGTATTTCGCCTTGTTGGACAGCATCGAAGGGTAGGCTCTCCGCGTGCTCCCGCCTCGAATTGCGGGAGATGACTTAGGAGCGCGGAGTTCTAACGGGGATTGACAGGGTTTCCTATCGGGAAAAAGACCTCCCCGCCCGTCGGCTTGGCGGGAGCGGGGAGGGGCGGGGGTCGAGACTGAAAGGACACGGGTCGCGCCGGGGAGGTCCTTTGAAGCCGTGTGTCGGTCTGGTCCTCTTTTTATTAGCGGGTTGACGGGGCCTGCCCGCCGCCCTTGGCTTCCGAGACGAGCGCAACCTTGACGTAGCCGGCGGCGTTGATCGCCCCCATCGCTTCCGCCACTCTGCCGTAGGAGACCGACTTGTCCGCCCGGACGTGCACCCGCCGGTCGCGATCGTTCTCGCTTCGCTGTTGCAGTGCGACGAGCAGGCCCTGCACGTCGTCTGCCCCGGTCTTGTCGATGAAGAAGCCGCCGCCGGCGTCCACGCTCACGACGATCGGCGGTTGCTGATCGTTGAGCTGCTTGGCCGCCGTCTTCGGCAGATCCACCGGGATGCCCGCGGTCATCAGAGGCGCGGCCACCATGAAGACGATCAGCAGCACGAGCATCACGTCGACGAGCGGCGTCACATTGATGTCGGCGATGGGGGCCGAGTTCGAATTCGGAGTTGTGCTTACGCAGCGCGAAGGCCATTGCGGTCTCCTTTCTTGGAAAGCTGGCGGGAAAGCTCCACCTCGTACACGCCGATGAAGGAGGTGAGCCGTCTGCCATAGGCGGCGATGTCGCCGCTGATGCGGTTGTAGAAGATCACGGCGGGAATGGCGGCGACGAGGCCAAGCGCGGTCGCGAACAAGGCCTCGGCAATGCCCGGCGCAACGACGGCAAGGCTCGTGTTGTTGGAGGCGGCGATGCCCTGGAATGAGTTCATGATGCCCCAGACCGTGCCGAACAGCCCGACGAAGGGCGCGACGGCGCCAATCGTCGCAAGGCTCGGGAGCCGGTCCTGCAGGTGATGGAGGGAAGCGGAACTCGCGAGTTGCGCGACCCGATGCACGCGCTCCTGCAGGCTGTCCCGCTGCGCTTCGGTATAGGCGAGCTCATGCGAGCGCTGATATTCCTCGACCATGACCCTGTATATCTGCACGAGCGGATCGTCCTTCGGCTCCTTGGCGAAGCCTTCGGCGACGCTCGACACCGGCAGTCCGTTCTTGATGCTTTCGAAGAGACGGTCGGCGCGGCGATGCAAGATGCCCAGGCGGACCAGCTTTTCCGCCGTCACGCCCAGTCCCCAGGCCGCCGCGAGAATCAGGATGACCACGACCGATTTCACGATCGAATCGGCCTGTAGGAAGAGCTCAATCGGCGACAATGTATGCGCCAGAGCCGTCGAGGCGGTGGTTGCTGCGTCACTCATGCGATAGCCTTTCGTTTCGTGTTGAGAGGATCAGGGGCCGCGGAAGGAGATCCCTCCGGAGAGCGAGCCGGGACGTCCCGGCGCCGGCACGGAGCTGCACCGCGCCCCGAGACGGCTGGCGATGCCGTCGAGAGCCGCATTTCCCGAGGACGAGACCGAAAAACCGGAGACCGCGCCGGACGCGCTCACCGAGGCGTGATAGGTCACGCGCCCGGCGCGCGGCGCGTCGACGTTCGCAGCCGCGCGTTGCAGGCAGGCGTGAAAGGCGTTGGCGGCTTGCGACATCGTTGCGCCGGGTTTCGCTTCTGAGGCTGCTGTGCGAGATGTCGCGGCCCCGGGATTGCGTTCGGCGTGTTCGCGCCTGTCGGATGCGGAATGCGCTTGAGCCGGCTTTCGCTCGACGGGCTTCTCAACCTTTTTTATCGGCTTCGGCGGCTGAACAGGCTTCTGCTCGACCGGCGCGATCGGCTGCAAGGCCGGCGGCGGCGGGAGCTCATCGAGTTCCATCGTTTCTGGCGGCGGCGGATCATCCTCAGGCGCCTCCTCCGGAAGCGGCGCGAGCTCGACGACCTGCAGCTCTTCGACCGGCGCCTCGTTGGCGTGGAAGCCCACGGTCAGGAACGCGGCGAGCAACAGGAGATAGGCGACGATGGCGCTGACCCGCGCGATATAGTTTGGCGGCGGGGCCGGCAGACGCAGCAGCGACTGTGCGCCGCTCTCGGTCGCTGGGTCTGCGGGGTCCGGCTCTTGAAGGGGCGCATCGAACCTCGGCGCGGCGGCTAGCGTCATCTGCGGCGTCTCTCTAAAGGGTGCGTGAAGGGAGTTAACACTATAAATCCGATAGAGACAATAGACAAATTGCTTCGCTGCAATTCCGCCTTCGGCGCCCCCTGAGGGCGGCCGAAAGCGAATTCTCGAGCGCGTGTTGCTCGCGCCGTCAGTCGACGAGCTTATCGATCTTGTCGATGGCGAAGAGCTTGGGAGCGCCGCCCCATTTGATGTGGTAGCTCACGCCAACCCGGACGACGCTGCCGTCGAAGCGCGCGTTGGATCGCGCTGTCGTAATGGCCGCCACGCCGCCGGACTTGTAATTGAGCTGGACGCCGCTCGTCTGTATCGAGCCGAGATTGTAATAGAGATATTCGGCCTTGACGCTCCATTTCGGCAGGAACTGCCATTCGGCGCCGCCGCCGACCGAAAAGCCGGTGAGCGTTGTGGTCTGATAGTCGTTGAGTTGTAGCGACGCCGCCTTCCAGATGCCGAAATAATTGGCGGAGAGCGTTCCCTGCCCATAGGCGAAACCGCCCGTGCCATAAACAAGAAAAGCCGGATTGACGAGATAGCCCAGGCGCGCTCTCACCGTGCCCAGGGATCCCTGGCTTTTGGAGAAGGATGTCGCCGAGTTGGTCGAGACGAGATTGGCTGTGCCGGCGCCACCCGCCAGGCCCTGGATGTCCGCTTCGAGGCCGATCAGCAGATGATTGCCCCACTGATAATTCCATCCCACCTGGCCGCCGCCGATGAACTCGCTGGTTTTGACGGACTGCAGGCCAGGAATATTTCCAAGCGCCGCCTGGGTCGCAAAACCGCCTGGTAGCGTTTCGAGATAGGTTTGCTGGATCGTGTTGGTGATCGACCAGTCGTAGCCGGCGTTGGCGCCGAGATAGAGTCCCGTCCATGCCGGAGGCGGAGGAGGCTCCGGCGCCGCCTTCACAGACGGAAGATCCGCGGCATGCGCCGAAGTCGTGAGCGACGCCACGACGGCGGCTGTGGCGATGAGTAGCTTGTTCATTTGGACACCTCGTTACGGTTACATCTGGCGCCGGCGGCGCGACATCGTCGAACTTCTGTCTCTTCACTTTCTCGCGCTCTTTCCAGCAAATCAACTCTATTTACTAGGAAAGTTATCACGAGCTTCTTTTTTCTCGTCTCTGTTGCAGAGAGAACACAGTTGCTATTGCAAGGGGGCGCTCACCAAGTCGCCCGGCGTGGCGAGGGGCGCTGCGGTTGCCGCCCTTGTTGCGCCAGCGCCCTGGAAAAGCGGGCCCGAGGAGGAGAAGTCCCGGGCCCGCTCCAGAACAAAAGAGCGCGCGCTCTTTCGCTCACTCAGTAGAGCTTCACGCTCAGCGTGCCGCCGAAGGTGCGGGGATTACTCGGGCCGAAGGTGACGGTTCCCGGCGAGGTGGCGCTGCCGATGCCCGCGCCGATGAAATAGCGTGCGTCCGCCAGATTCTTGACCCAGAGGTTTGCGCTGTATTTCCCGTCGTCGGTCTTCAGACCGATACCCGCGTTGATGATCGAGTAGGAGGGCTGTTCTATGTAGTAGAGCGAGAGCGGTTCGGAAAGCTGGCTACGATAATACCAGGAGAGGTTGGCGTAGCCGAAGGCGGTAACCGGAAGCCCGTAGCCAAAATTGCTCAGCGCCGGACCGAGCGGATGCTCGTAATTCGCGCCGATGTTGAACGAGTAGGGTGAGAAAGGGGCGTTGCCGCTCACGCCCGACGTGATGCGCTGGCCCGAGAGATTGACGAAGAGCGGCGCGGCAATTCCGTTGATGTTCGAAGCGCCTGGCCAGAGCCAGTCGTTCGAGGGCGCGGCCTGTGGGAAACTGACGTAGCGCAGGTCCGTGGCCTGGCCGGAGAAGTTGATCCACAACCGTTCGATCGGGCTCCAGCGCGTATCGAACTCGAAATCCGCGGGCGCGCACCTGCGGGATATTGCCGAGATACGTCTTGCGCAGCGGCACGCCAGTCACGTCGAGGTACCCCGCGTTCACCAGCACCGATTGGAAGTCATAAATGTCGTTCCAGAAGACGTTGAGGTTCACGATGAGCCTGTTGTCGAACCAGTTCGTCTTCACGCCGAGTTCATAATCCCAGGAAACCTCTGGATGGGTAATGACTGGCTGGAAGCCTAGAAAGCCTCCCGCGCTGTTCAAAAGCGGCAGCGCGTTCGTATTGACGGCTCCCGATTTCTCGCCGCGCGCCGCGGAGGTGTAAGCGAGAATGTTCTCGTTGAAGCGATAGGAGGGGTTGATCAGTCCCGAGAGCGAGTTGGTGCGCTGCGTCTGGCCGCCTGTGTCGTAGAAGCTGTATCCACCGAGCGACGTCTGCACCGCGGCGATGCCGGGCGCGGTCGTATTGCCGTTGACCCAGCCGAAGTCCGAGCCCTCGCGGATTTCATAGGTGTTGCGGAGGCCGGTGGTCAGCGTCCACTGTTCGTCGAGATGCCACGAGGTCTGGGCGAAGGCAGCCGCGCTGAAGGTGCGCGCGATGCCGTTCTGATGGGACGTGGTTCCCCAAAGCAGCGCCGGACTCGTGCCGGGCTTGTTGAGGAACCAGGACGCGGCCTGAGGCCCGTTGAACTGTCGATTTTGAGAATCGACTTGTTCCTTCAGAAGATAGCTGCCGATGGTCCATTCGAGCGTCTCGTCCTTGGCCGAGGCTAGGCGGTTCTCGAGCGAATATTGATCGACGTAAACGTCATAGCCGGTCGATTGGATGTCCAATCCATTGCCCCACGTCGAGTTATCGGCGTTTCGCGGATGCAAGGTGAACTCGCGCCAGGCGGCGATCGATGTGAAGGTGTCCTCGCCCCACTGACGGTTGATCTCGTTCGACAGACCGGTCGTGCGCTGGTCGAGATTGCGCAGGTTGGTCAATTGCGGACTGTAGGGATCGAAGGTCGTCGGCAGTGCGCCGAGGCGGTATCCGATCGTCTCGATGAAGCCGGAGCTCTTCGAGCCAGCCGTGATGTTTACGGGCGAACCATTCGCGTAGGTCGGGAAATTCGGAGCGAAGACCCCGCTGTAATTGTTGTATTCGTCCGACCGCAGCCGATCGAAAATCAGTCGATCCGTCAGCTCATCGCCCGTGTAATAGAGCTGACCGCGCACGCCCCAGCGATTGTTGTTCGAGAAGGCCGGCGCCGGAAACCTGGTCGTGAATCCAGCCGTCGCTCTTATCGAGGTAGAAGGTTGCGCGCGCCGCGAGCGTGTCGGGAATGATGGGCCCCGTCACGTTCAGCCGTTCGATGATGTGATTGTAGTTTCCGAAAGAGGTCTCGAAGGTCGCCGAAGGGTCGAAGGACGGAAGCTGTGTGTGGATGATGACCGCGCCGACGGTCGTGTTCTTGCCGAGCAGCGTGCCTTGGGGGCCGCGCGCGACTTCGAAGGACTGAAGATCGACGTAATTGGCCCATTGGAAGCCGACATGCGTGAAGAACACATTGTCGACGATGAAGCCCGTCGCGGATTCGGAGCCGTCGGCGCCGCCAGAAATGCCCGTGATGCCGCGAATTGCCATGGCCGAAGTGCGCGGATTGGTGATGTAGGGCACGAAATTGGGAACCTTCGTGGCCAAATCCTGTAGCCGGTCGAGAAGCTGTACATTCGCGGTCTTGCCGCCGACGACGCTGACGGGCAAAGGCACGTCCTGCGCCTTCTCCTCGCGCAACCGCGCCGTCACCGTCACCTCTTCAACGTTCGCGTTCGAGGGGCCGGCGGACGCCGCGGCCGCAGGCGCTGGGGACTGCGTTTGAGCAGGCGCGGAGGCCGCCTGCGGCTTCGGCTTTGGCGCCGCGGACGAGGGTTGTGGCGACTGCGCGGGGGCGGCGTCTTGGGCGGGGGCCGACTGCGCGAATGCTTGCGGAACGCCAGACACGACTAACGAAACGCCGCTGATCACCACAAGCGAGGCGAGTGTCGAGCTCCGAAGGAGACGCGAACGAAGAGACAGAACATCACGACGCATTTTCAGGCTCCTTACGATTCCCGACCGCCGATAGTGGGGCCACGCGGCCTGTGTCCCTGCGGACTTCAGGCGGCTAATTTACATCTACAAACTAGGTAGGATTATAATGTTCCGTCAAGCGGCCGAGCTCACGCAAATGCTAGAAACAGACATGATCGAGACAGATTCTCGAATCGCTGTTGCAGAAGTGCAACACTAGGATTAGCCAGATGTTGCAAACGTACAACAGCTGAGATCGGCTCAACTCAGGGCGAGCAGCGACAGCGCGTCACGGCGAACGCAGGTATGCGCGAGATGGATTGAGTCGTCGTGATCGATGAGGAAGAAGGCGCCGCTCGCGTCGACTTCAGAGTCGCGGCCGAGTTCGAACTCGGTCGGCGGCGCGAAGTGCAAAAGCAGCGCGAAGGCGAGACCGATCGCAAGAACGAGCGCGATGGCGCGCAGCCCGCGCGAAGATCTGATTTCCTCGTGCATCTGGACGAGATGAGCGGGCTTTTTGCCGGTGATCATCGCGCCGATGAGATTGTCGCCTTTCACGCGCCAATGCCAGAGCACCGCGCCGATATGCAAAGCCGCCGCGCCGGCGATCAGATAAAAGAGCTTGCGATGCAGCGATGTCAGCTCGAGGCTGACGCTCTTTGACACAAGCCCCGCGAACGGCCCCGCCTCGAATATCTCGTCATTTGCGAAAAGCCCGAAGGCGGCTTGCCCCGCGAGCAATCCCAACAGCAAAAGCACCATCGCGGCGCCGAGCGGATTATGGCCGGCGTGCCGCGTCTTCCAGCCCCGCCCGCTTGCGTGAATATAGCGCAACACGGACTTCGGCCCTTTCACGAAGCTCGAAAAGCGCGCGTGCTTTGGCCCGACGAAGCCCCAGAAAACCCGAAATACGACGAGCACGATCACCGTGTATCCGAAGAATGCGTGATAGGCGAAATAGCTGACGCCGAGGCGGTTGGTGATGAAAGCGCCAAGGATCGAAATCACCAAGCCCCAATGAACGATGCGTACAGGCCAGTCCCAGACCAGACGGCGTGCCGTCGCATTTTCGGCTTCCGAAGAGGCGGCGTGATCGCGTTCGACGGCGGTCATGGCGATTCCTGAGCGATTGCTACGAAGAGGGAGGGCGGAGCATCCCACCGCACGCCGGAAGGACGAGGGCGTGAGCGGGAGCTCCGCGACGCGTCAGACACGACGCGTATCACTTGACCTTGTATTGGTCGTGGCAACCTTTGCAGTCTTGAGCGAGGGAGGCGACGGCGGCCTTCAGCGCGTCGGTCGCGCCCTTCTCCTTGGCGTTGACCTCGGCGAGATTGGCGGCGTGGGCCTCGAAATCCTTCAGCTTCTTGTCGAAATCCGCGCGCGAGCTCCAAATATCCGGCTTCGCCTTGCTTTCCGGCTCGCCGACGTTCGAACCCTCCGGAAAGCTCTCCCCGGGGATGGTGGAGAGAAGGGCGATGCGGGCGGCGCGCTTGGACGCCTCGGCTTCGTCATAGGGTGTTGTTCCCTTGGCGACCGCGCCGAAATAGCGAAAGGCGTTGCCGATGAGCTGATAGGCGGCGCGCCGGTTTTCGACGGCTATTCGGCTGGGCGAAGGCGGCGCCGCAGGGGCCGGCGCGCTCTGCGTCCAAGCGCTCGCGAGCGGCAGCATGCTGAAGAACGCGACAGCGCCGGCCTGCCGAACGCGACGTTGAAAAAGAGAGTTACGCTTCATTCTCATATTGCTCCATTGCTCCTTGCGAGCGTGTTTCGGCGCGACGCGCCACGGATAGCTGGTCTCTCAATGCGGGTGCTCGGTCCTCCACTTGCGGACGAATTCGAGCGCGCTTTGCACGTGGTTGATGGGGTTCGTATCGACGAGCGCGAAGACGATCTTGCCGTCCGCGATCACATAGGAGATGCGGTCGGCGACGTCGCCGCCGCTGGGGCTCGGCTTGTCGCGGCGGGCATCATAAGCCTTGATCGTCGAGAGCGAGGGATCGGCGCCGACAGGAAATTTGTCGCGGCACTCCTTCGAGGAGAATTCCTTCTGAACCTCGATCGGGTCGCTCGAAACGCCGAGAACGGCCGCGCCCGCGGCCTGGAAATCCTCCTGATGATCGGCGAATTCATGCGCCTCGATCGTGCAGCCGCGCGTGAAGGATTTCGGGTAGAAGTAAAGGACCACCGGCCCCTTCTCGAGCTGTCGCGCCAGAGAGAAGTTGAACTCCTTACCGCCGAGCGCGGCCGGCAATGCGAAGTCCGGGGCCGGATCGCCGGCTTTGAGCGCGGCTTGCGCTGCGCCTGCGCACAGCAGCATCGCGGATGCGAGGAAAAGCAAGGCAATTCGGGTTGTAGCGAGGTTCATATTGCTCTCCGGATGACGACCCGTGCAGTGCGCGTTTTACGGCTTGGGGGCTGGGGGCGTCGCCTGCGCCTGCTGCGTGCTCTCCGCAGCCGACGCTGCAGCGGCTTTGGGCGGCGGCGGAGCGAGCTTTGTCAGCTGACCGCCCTCATCCTGATAGTCGAGGACGCCGATCGCGCCGACCACATGAAAGCCGAGCCCCGAAAGAATGTCGCCGACAGCGCCCGCGCGATGCGCGCGATTGGAGACGAGGACAATGAGCCGGTCGCGCGGGATCAAGGACAGGCTTCTTTGCACGTCGGAAGGCTGCAGGCTGAAATAGACGGGGAAGCCGCCATTTTTCGTGAGCTCGTCGGGTCGGCGCAGATCGACGATCAGGAGTTGTTCCGGGCGAGCGTTCAGCGAGTCGAAGGCCGCGCGATTGAGCCGCAGCGTCTTATATGTGTAGGCCGGGTCGTTGGCCGGCGTGACGGCGGGCGCAGCCGCAGCGGCCGGCGCGCCAGCCTGCTGGGCGAACGCCGACGAGGCCGAGGCGGCAAGGAAGGCGGCGAGAAGGATCGAGGTGGTTCTCATAAGTCGTGACTCCAGTGGACGATTGTTGCGCGCGGTCAGCCGCGCAGATGCTTGTTGAAGAAGTCGATGGTGCGGCCCCAGGCGAGCTTTGCGGCGACCTCGTCGTAGCGAGGCGTGGTGTCGTTGTTGAAGCCGTGCTGCACGCCGGGATAGATGAAGGCCTCGTAGTCGACCTTGGCGGCCTTGAGCGCCGCTTCATAAGCGGGCCAGCCGGCGTTGATGCGATCGTCCGCGCCGGCGAATTGGAGCAGCAGCGGCGCCTTAATGTTGGCGACGTCCTCAGCGGGAGGCGCGGCGCCATAGAAGGGAACGCCTGCGGCGAGATCGGGGCGCTTCGTCGCCAGGAAGTTCACGACGCCGCCGCCATAGCAGAAGCCCACGGCGCCGACCTTGCCGTTGCCGATCGGACAAGTCTTGAGCACATTGAAGGCCGTTAGAAAGTCATTACGCGTCTTCGGCTGATCGAGCTTGGAGAAGAGCTCGCGCGCCTTATCCTCGTCGCCGGGGTAGCCGCCCAGCGGCGCGAGGGCGTCCGGAGCAAACACGATGAAGTTGTCGAGCGCCAGACGACGCGCGATGTCCTCGATGTGCGGATTGAGCCCGCGATTCTCGTGAATGACGAGAACTGTCGGCAGCTTGCCGGATGCGTTCGCTGGCTGGACAAAATAGCCTTTGACCGCGCCGTAGCCGTCGGGAGACGGGGCCTCGAGCGTCTTGCCCTTGATGCGCGGATCGTCGGGCTTCACCTGCTGAGCCTCGGCGAAGCGGGGCGAAAGCGCCTCGAGAAACGCCGCGCCGCCGGAAGCGCCGACCGCGAATTTCTTCGCGCCGTCGAGGAAACCGCGCCGATCGATGAATCCGTGAACGAAGAGGTCGAAGAGCCTCAGCACTTCGGGTGGAAAGTCGGCGGCGGTTTTGCGAGTTATTTTTGCTCAGTCCTTTGTCGGCGACGTCAGCGTTTCAGCGCGCGAGGCGCGGCTTGTAAGCATCGTGGCAGGATTTGCAGACAGTGGTCGCCTCACGCGCAGCTGCGGCGGCGGCTTCGAAATCGGCCTTGCCGATCAAGGCGCGGGCCTCGGCAACGAGCTTGCCGCCTTTGCGCGAGATTTCGACCGCATCCTCTGCGCCAGGCTTCTTGCGGAAATAGTCCTCCGTGTAGCGGAAGCCGCCTGCGAGCATCTCGGCGTCCTCCAGGGCCGCATCGGCATTCTGCGCCGTGATGTCGGGCTCGAAATATTTCACCGTGCGCTCGAGATCGCGCATGAGATCGTCGTCGTAGTCGCGATAGTCGGGGAGCGGCGTCGCGGCCGCCGCGCCGGCAAAGAGCGTCACCCCGAAAGCCCATCCCATCTTGCGCCTCTGCATTCTCACAACAACCCTAGATCCCGATGTTTGTCTCTCTGACGCCGAGCGATCATGGCGCGACGACGATCATGGCGCTCATTGACGTATGGAGGCCGCAATGAATGACGATCTCACCCGGCCGATCCATGACGACGGAGTAGGCTTCGTCCTGATCCAACTGCTCGTTAGAGCGGAAGATCTCGGTTTCGGCGCGCAAGCCCACGACAGAATGCGGGAGCTCGTCGCGGTTGACGAAGCTGACGCGCTCGCCGACCGAGACCGTGAGCGTTGGCGGGTCGAAGGCGAATTTTTCGATCGCGATCGACTTCGTCCCGTCCGCGCCCGCGTTCTGCGGTAGGGCGACGATCGCCAGCGCGATCGTCGCAGCGAAGACCCGCGCTCTCGACATTGTCTTCCGCAAGCCTAGGCGAGGATGTCCTTGACCACCTTGCCGTAGACGACGGTCGGGCGCTCGGACCGGCCCGCGCGCAGGTAAATCGTCTTGAGATGATCGAGGCCGAGGAGCTGCAGCACGGTGGCGTGAACGTCATAGGTGTCCACGGGATTTTCCACCGTCTTCAGGCCGATCTCGTCAGTCGATCCATAGGTCAAGCCATGCTTCAGACCGCCGCCCGCGAGCCACTGCGTATAGCCCCAGGGGTTGTGATCGCGTCCGTCGCCGCTCTGACCGTAAGGCGTGCGGCCGAACTCTGAGGTCCAGACGACGAGCGTCTGGTCGAGCAGCCCGCGCTGCGCGAGATCGGCGAGCAATCCCGCGACGGGCTTGTCGATCGCCTTGCTGTGGGCTTCGTGGTTCTTTTCGAGCGCGCGATGGGCGTCCCAGCTCGCATCGTCGCCCTGGCCGAGAATATTGATCGGACCCGTGACGACATGAACAAATCGCACGTTGCGCTCAACGAGACGACGCGCGCGGAGCAGCACCGTTCCCATTTCCTTCGACGCATCGTCATTGAGGCCATAGAGCGCCTTCGTGGCCTCGGTTTCCTTGGAGAGATCGACCGCCTCGGGGGCAGTCGACTCCATGCGATAGGCGAGATCGTAGGAGCGCGTGCGCGCAGCGAGCTCGCTGTCCTCGGGATGCGCGGCCGCATCGATGTCGTTGAGCTTCTTCAACAGGTCGAGACTGTCGCGCTGTTGCTTCGCGGCAACGAGTTCCGGCGGCGCCTGGTAGAGGATCGGCTCCGCGGTCGGCCGGAAGGCCGTCCCCTGGTAGACCGCCGGCAGGAATCCCGAACTCCAGTTGACCGAGCCGGCTCGCGGCTCGCGCTGACCGCCGTAGAGCACGACATAGGCCGGCAGATCCGGATTGGCGGAGCCGAGCGCATAGACGACCCAGGCGCCGAGCGAAGGCCGGCCGGGGCTCACGTCGCCGGTGTTGAGCTTCAGGATGGAGATGTCATGGGTGGCGCCGACCGTGACGCTCGACTTGATGAAGGTGAGCTTGTCGGCGTGCTGGGCGATGTTGGGGAGCCAGTCGGAAAACCAGGCGCCGCTTTCACCATATTGGTTCCACGTGCGCTTCGAGGCGAAGAGCTTGCCGACGCCGCCCTGCGTGCTGGTCTTGATGCCCTTGAGGAAGGATTTCAGGCACCTCCTGACCCGCTAGACGAACGAGCTCCGGCTTGTGGTCGTAAAGGTCCAAGGTGCTCGGCGCGCCATCCATATGCAGCCAAATGACGGATTTCACTTTCGGCGCGAAATGGGGAGGCTTCGGCGCCAGCGGATCGACGAAGTCCGCGGCGTTGGCCAGCGGCGCGCCGAACCAGCCGCCGCCGGGCATGAGCCCGCTCACAGCGTAACCGCCCGCACCATAGGCTGCGCTGCGCAGCCACTCGCGTCGCGATGTTTTGATAAGCATGGCTATATCTTCCTTTTGAGGTCGTTGGCGTGAGGGTTCAGAAGCGGTAGACGAACTCGTTGGAGTTCAGGACGGTGTGCACGAGGTCGACGAAGGCCGAGGCCTTCAGAGGATCTTCCGGCTTCGTCTTTGCGCCGACAGGAACGGCCAGCGCGAGCTTGCCGTCGTCGGCTTTCTCGACGAGGGTTTTTTGGTGCTGCACCAGGAAGGTCTTGAGTGCGTCCTTCTCCTCATTCTTGGGCTGACGCGCGAAGAGAATTTGGTAGAGCCGCTCGAGCTGCGCGTCCTCGTTCCAGCCGACCTCGTTGATGATGCGACCGGCGAGCGCCTGCGACCAGCCGAAGACGATGTCGCTGTTCACGAGCGTCAGCGCCTGCAGCGGTGTCGTCGTCACATCGCGCTTGCTGTGGATCTGCTGCGCATTCGCCATGTCGAAGGTTTCGAGCAGGGGATAGGGCAGGCTGCGTCGAGTGAAGATGTAAAGGCTGCGGCGCGTATAGTCCTTCGGGTCCTTCGAGGTGGTCCACGCCGGATCCGCATTGAAATTGCCGCCGCCGGTGAGATTGCCTGGGATCGGCGGGAACACGCTCGGGCCGCCGATCTGTTCGTTGAGCTTGCCGGAAGCGACGAGGATCGAGTCGCGGATCTCTTCGGCCTCGAGACGCTTGCGCGGGAACACCGCGAGAAGCTTGCCGTCGGGATCGGCCTTGGCCACTTCCTCGCGCCCCTTCGAAGACTGGCGATAGGTGGAAGAGAGCAGGATCTGGCGATGCAGATTCTTGACGCTCCAACCGTCCTTCACAAAGTTGGAAGCGAGATAGTCGAGCAGTTCCTGGTTGCTCGGCTTGTCGCCGGCCTTGCCGAAATCGCTGACCGTGGCGACGATGCCCTTACCGAAATATTGATTCCAGACACGGTTGACGAAGACGCGCGCAGTCAACGGATTGCTGGGGCTGACGAGCCAGTTGGCGAGCGCCGTGCGCCGTCCCGAGGAGCCTTCGAGCGGCTTGATGTCTTGCCCCTCGGCGGTGATCGCCTCTGGGAAGGCCGGCTGCACCTCGTCGAGCGGGCGCTCGTGATTGCCGCCGAAGAAGATGAAGGTTCGAGGCGCGTCAGGATGGCCGAGCTCGGTCGCGGTCGTGTAGGTGTCGGCGCCGCGCGTCGGCCTCTTGTTCGCGAATTTGCGCAGATCCTGCGTGAGTTTCTGATACTCCTCGAACTTCTTGACGATCTCGTCGTTGTGCTCCGGCGCCTCCTTGTCCTCGGCGGCGTAGCGCAGGAAGGCCGCGAGCGCCGCATCGTCGGTCACGGCCTCGAGACGATGATTGACCCAGCGGTCGAGCGCGTTCCACTGATCCTTGGGCTTGAAGATCGACTCGCGACTGTCGGTGAGATAGCGCTCCTTATGGTATTTCAGCGCCGCCTCGCGAACCGAGTCGATGATCGCCTTCTGCTTCTCGCGGATGTCCTTCGTGGCCTCTTCGTAGATCGCCTGCGCCTGCAGATACTGCTCTTCCTGCTCGCCCTTGGCGGCGGGCGCCTTCTCGTCGAAGGCGGTGTTGGCGAAGAAGGCCTGCAGCGAATAGTAGTCCTTCTGCGAGAACTTGTCGGTCTTGTGATTGTGGCATCGGGCGCAGCCCACCGTCGTGCCGAGAACGGCCTGGCCGACCGTGTCCACCATGTCGGTCGTGATCTGATATTTACGCTGGACGAGATCGCGCGAATTGGAATTGTCGGGGTAACCCGCAAGGAAGCCCGTCGCGACGCGCACATTCTGATCGTTCGGCGCGATCTCGTCGCCGGCGATCTGCTCCTGAATGAAGCGCGAATAGGGCTTGTTCTCGTTGAAGGCGTTGATGACGTAGTCGCGATAGCGGAAGAGGTTGGGACGCGTGCTGTCGTTTTGGAATCCGGAGCTGTCGGCGTAGCGCGCGAGGTCCAGCCACAGGCGCGCCTGCCGCTCGCCATAGCGCGGCGAGGCGAGCAGACGGTCCACGACCTTTTCGTAGGCGTCGGGCGACGCGTCGGCGACGAAGGCCGAGACGTCTTCCGGCGTCGGGATCACGCCCCACACGTCGAGCGTCGCGCGCCGAATGAAAGTCCCGCGATCCGAATCGGGCGAGGGCGCGAGGCCTTTCGCTTCGATCTTGCTCAGCACGAAGGCGTCGAGCGGCTTGCGCACCCACTCCTTCTTGGCGACAACCGGCACGAACTGCTCGTGGACTGGCTGCCAGGACCACAAGGGCTTGGAGGGCGGCTTGGCGGCGTCCGTTTGCGGCACGGCCTGCTCGGCGGCGGCTGCGGGCGGAGCCGCGGCTTTGTCGTCGCCGGCGGCGAGCGCCGCGATCGACACGGAGGTGAGCAGTGTCGCTATTCCAAAACCGATCGTCTTTCTCATTTCCCAGGCCCCAGTTGGCGTTAGGCGCGCGAACTCGCTCGGAGCCGCCCGTATAATCCTACTATTCTTGTCATGTTAATGGACGCCTATGATTATGTCTATCGGGATTATAGAGAAAATTGGCGGCAGACAAACTGCAGCAAAAATGCGCCTGGCGGAAGCGCGCGTTGACGCCAAAGGGGCGATCTCGCTCATTGAACTTGACATAATAAGTATGATAATGACGCGAGGTTGGCCAGCGAAGGAGCGGGTCGCGGTCGTAATGAGGGGGAGATCGTGAAGACCAAAGCAAAAGCGCTGCTCATTTCAAGCTTGCTCGGCGCGTGCGCTCTCTATGTCGGCATGGCGGCGCATGCGTCCCAGGAGGGTCAGGGCTTCATCCGTCTCGACCCGGAGGAGCTTCGATTCAAGAGTCCGCTCGGTCTGGGACCGGAGTCGGTGGTTTTGTTCGGCGATCCGTCCAAGCCCGGGCTTTACGTCGTTCGCAACAAATTTCCGCCGGGCGCGCATTCCGCCCCGCATTTTCATTCGCAGGACCGCCATGCGACCGTCATCAAGGGCGTGTGGTGGACCGGGACGGGTCCCGAGCTCGATTTTAAAAAGGCCGTGCCGCTGAAGGCCGGCGCCTACATGTTGCATCCGGCGGGCGGGGTGCATTGGGACGGCGCCGGCGACGAGGAAGTGATCGTGCAGATCATTGGCGTGGGCCCCGTCGAGACGACCCAAGTCGGCCCGCCCGGCGCGCCGCAGGGCTATTGGC
This sequence comes from uncultured Alphaproteobacteria bacterium, assembly GCA_963760695.1. Classification (GTDB taxonomy): domain Bacteria; phylum Pseudomonadota; class Alphaproteobacteria; order Rhizobiales; family Beijerinckiaceae; genus Methylocystis. The sequence goes on from CAVXEI010000015.1 coordinate 27,894, forward strand.
CCAAGGCGCAATGAGGCCTTTAGTCTGGGCGCGCTTGGCGCCCTTTCGCCTCGCTTGCGCGGCGACGGCTTCTCAACGGCTCCGCCCGCGAACTTTTGGGATTTCAGCCGCTCAAGCCTCGCCTTCGTCTCCGCCTGACGTTCCGTAGGACATGACAAGATACATTGCGGCCGGCACCACGCCGAGATTGCGATAGCTGTGCGGCACGTCGGCGAGAAAATCGACGGCGTCACCCTCGTCCAATTGCACGGGCGGCTCTCTGCCGACGACGACCTCGACCGAGCCCTTGGCGACGACGAGCGTCTCTTTGGTTTGGCCCGGATGCGCCTCGGATCGCTCGATGTGCGAAGGAGCGATCGTGACGTGGTAGAACTCGACCGGACGCTGCGAGTCATAGGGATAAAGCGCCCGGGAGACGAAGCCGCCGTCGCCGGAGCGAAGGGATTGAGCTTCGATCTTGCGCATGACGAGCAGGCTCGAGCTTTCTTTCGATGCGATCAGGCTGCCGAAAGGCACGCCCAGCGCATTGGCGATGCGCCAGAGATGGGCGATCGTGGGCGCATCCTCGCCGTGGCCAATGCGGCGCAGCTCTGAGATCTCGAGTCCACTCAAGTCAGCGATTTTTTCGTAAGTGCGTCCCTTGCGGTTGATGAGGCGCTGCAGCCGCTCGGCGACGATAACGCCAAGCTTCTCGATCGGGGGACGCCGAGCGCCGGGGCGCGGGCTGGAGGTCGGTGTCGATGCCGGCATTTTATTTCCTATGTGTATTGTTGATAACTAGCCCTCAAGGAGGGGGCCGTCAAGACTGCGGGAGCCGCGGGCGTCCTCAGTCATCAACGGCATAATACATTGATTATAATAAGTTTATATCACCATCGCGTCTGGCGTCGCGGCGAGAGTCGTCATCCGATCACGAAAATATTTGCATATCTAGTAGATTAACATATGATCGTCGGCGTCGCTTCCCTTTCCGTAAAGGTTCGCCAGAATGGTCGCAAAATATTCCGCCGCGCTCGGCGCCGCGCTCGCCGGCTTCTCTTTCCTGACGACACCGGCCACGGCTGAGCTCTCGACGCAGAAGGTCCTCTCGACTCCGATCGCGCTCGCCCTTGCGCAGACGGCTTATGAGACTTGCACGGGTCAGGGCTACAAGGTTTCAGTCACGGTCGTCGGGCTCGAGGGACAAACCCTCGCCGCGTTGCGCGGAGACGGCGCCTCGCCGCACACGCTGGAGAACAGCCAGCGCAAGGCCTATACGGCGCGGACGTTCCGCATTCCCTCGGGAGAGTTCGCGCAGCGCGTTAAGGACAACCCAACGTCCGGCCAGGTCAATCTTTCGGGCGTGATCGCCATTCAAGGCGGTCTGCCGATCAAGCTCGGCGACGCGGTGATCGGCGCGGTGGGCGTTTCGGGCGCTCCGGGAGGCGAAAAGGACGAGGCCTGCGCCAAAGCCGCCCTCGACAAGATCGCGGAGCAGTTGAAGTGATGGGACGATCAGAGTCGACGAAATGCGCGAGCACGGCGACGCCCGGCGATTTGAGATCGAAAACGCACTAGACGCTTTCGAGCGGCGGGTCGTCATTTATGCGCCCGAGGATGCCGCCCTCGTTGGCGCTTTTGTCAGCATCGACGGTTCGGACGAGCTTCGCATCGAGCGCGGCTATATCCGCCCTGCGGAAGAGCGGACCGCTCGCCGAGCCGGGCGCCGTCGTCGACGACGCCGAAGGTGCGGTGGCAGCAGCGAGCAAGCAGGGGCGCCTTTGAGAACTCCCCTCTCGCCGGTCCCGCCACGCTCGCTTCCGCGACCTGTCCCGACGAGGGGCTGAATGCGCGCATTGCCTTGCGCGCGCATGCAAGGTAAACCCGACTTCTGTTCGCGCCCGTAGCTCAGCTGGATAGAGCGTTGCCCTCCGAAGGCAAAGGTCAGACGTTCGAATCGTCTCGGGCGCGCCAATGAAATCAAATAGTTATCGTAGAAAGCCCCGGCCCTAGTTTCGAGCCTAGCTAGCAGATAGCTAGCAGCGGTGCGAGGGGAGAATTAGCGCCGCCGGTCCGCGGCATGACCATCGCCCCGCCCACAATCGCCCATCTCCAATCCTAAGGCGCTTCAACGGGCGGATGCGCGATGAGCTCCTGAACGAGACGCTATTCCTCGGGCTCGACTACGCCCGCGAGAAGATCGCGGCCTGGGTCGACGACTAGAACAAGGTTTGAGAACGCCCACAGGATCGCTTGCCGGGAAGTTTTATATCGGCTTCATCCGTGGTTCGGGCGCGAGGTTTTCGTCCACGCCGCCATTGATAAAGCGGACGGCGGTGTATTCCAATGCTCGGTTGACGGCTCGGATGGCGAGCGGTGGCTCGAGATCCCCGCATGGATGTTCGATCACGGCGCCTGTGCGGGCGACGTACGCTTTTCAACCGCTCCCTTCGTCTGTTTGGAAGCGCTCAGCGCGTTGTCCACGCTGCTCGATCAGGTGTTGAAGACCACGGCGCGATCATCGAATACCCGGCCCCCCGGCGCATTTAGGATCTCTCGCGATCAGAATCGAGGAGAGGCCCATGGCACGGAGATCCACGGCGAAGGCGATCGGGAATTGGCGCAAGCAGCGCCTCGCTCCACAGCAGATGGATTTGTTCGCAGCCCGGATAGCGGGCGGCGCGCCCGATTGGCCCGACCTGCCGAAGGATGCGCAAGAAGCGTTGGTCGGCTTGATGACACGGCTGATCCTGGAGCATGCGCGGACAACCGCGGCGCCGACAATGAGGTTGGGGACCGGCCATGATCACTGACAAGATCGGTCCTCATCATCTGGAGCGCAAGGCGATCCTCTACGTGCGCCAGTCCTCGGCCCACCAAGTTCTGCACAACCGCGAGAGCGGCGCGTTGCAATACGCCATGCGGGATCGGCTGACGGCGCTGGGCTTCATCGAGATCGAAGTGATCGACGAAGATCTCGGTCGTTCGGCAGCCGGCGGTGTGCAGCGCGCCGGCTTCGAGCGGATGGTGGCCGAGGTCTGCCTCGGGAAGGTTGGCGCAGTCTGCGCCCGGGAGGTCTCGCGCTTCGCCCGCAATACCCGGGATTGGCAACAGCTGATCGAGATGTGCCGGGTCGTCGACACAGTCCTCGTCGATCAGGAGACGATCTACGCGCCTCGCCACGGCAATGACCGTTTGCTGCTGGGGCTCAAGGGAAGTCTCAATGAGTATGAACTTGATCTTTTGCGTCAACGCTCGCTTTCCGCCCGTTACGCGAAAGCCCGGCGCGGCGAACTCGTCGTGGCGGCGCCGGTCGGTTTCGTAAAGGCCGACGACCGCTATGAGAAGGATCCGGACCGACGCGTGCAGGCGGCGATCTCGCTGGTCTTCGACAAGATCGAGGAGCTTGGAAGCGCGCGACAGGCGCTGCTCTGGTTCCATGAGCAGAACCTCGATCTCCCAGTGAAGCATACGAACGGCGAGACGAGCTGGCGCCGCCCGAGTTACGCCACTCTCCACAGGATGGTCGAGAACCCAGTCTACGGCGGCGCCTATGCCTATGGTAGAACAACCGTGGCGACGGGATACGGCGCTAAGGGCGCCAGTGTGAGGATCCGCCGCAAGGCGCGCGCCGACTGGCTCGCGCTGAAGCCCGGGGCCCACGATGGCTATGTGAGCTGGGAGAGGTTCGAAGCGATCCGCACAATGGTCTCGAGCAACGTTCCTACGAGCCGGCATCACGGCGCGCCCAAACATGGCGACGCCTTGCTCGCCGGCCTGATCCGTTGCCGCCGCTGCGGACGCAAACTGACGCTGCGCTATAGTGGCGCGCAGCATCATATCCCGCGTTACAGTTGCACGCGCGGATGGATGGATAACGGCGAACCGCGTTGCATCGCCTTCGGGGGCCTGCGCGTCGACGATGCGATCGAGGAAGCGCTCCTCGGCATTGTCGGACCCGGCGCTGTCGCCGCGTCGATGGCCGCAGCCGAACAAGCCGCTGATCGACGGGATCAGGCGCGCGAGGCTCTTGGCCGCGATCTTGAAGCAGCGCGCTATACCGCTGATCGCGCCTTCCGGCAGTATGACGCCGCCGACCCTGCCAACCGGCTGGTCGCCGGCGAACTCGAGGTGCGCTGGAATCAGGCGCTGGCTCACGTCGCCGAAGTCGAGAACAAGATTGTTGCGCATGAAGCGGCTTCACCGGCGCCGACGATCGACCCGGCCGCGCTCACCTCCCTGGGAGCGAACCTCGATGCGGTCTGGTCAGCCCCGACGACGGACGCGCGGTTGAAGAAGCGCATCGTGCGCACGCTGATCCAAGAGGTCGTGGCCGATATCGACGACGATGCTTCCGAGATCGTTATCATCGTCCACTGGACAGGCGGCGTTCACAGCGAGATCCGCTTGCCCAAGCGCCGGCGCGGACAGCGCAACAGCACATCCGCTGACATCATCGCGGCCGTAGCCCAGCTGGTGCTGATCGCCAGCGACGATCTGATCGCCGGCCTTCTCAACCGCAATGGCCTCAAAACCGGCCATGGCAACCGCTGGACCCGCGAGCGCGTCACCTCGCTACGATCGCACCATCGTATCCCTGTGTTCAAGGCCGCCGAGAATGGCGCTGAGCCCTGGCTCAATCTCTCCGACGCCGCACGCCTATTGAAGGTCGCGCCCAAGACCCTGCGGTTGGCGGCGGAGGCCGGCGAGGTCGAGGCGAACAACCCCTTGCCGGATGGCCCCTGGATCTTTGCTCGAGCCACACTCGCAACCGACGCGGCAAAATCAATCGTCAATCGCGCACGCCGCAACGCCAGATACCCCGCGGGACCAGAGCGCGGCCAGCAAAGCCTCTTCCCCTCAATAACATAGACAGATGGGTGTTCC
>CAVXEI010000016.1:0-18096 GCA_963760695.1 uncultured Alphaproteobacteria bacterium
ACATGCGAGGCGGTCAGCACATTGACGCCGTTCCCTTTATTGGATTGCACGGTGAGAACGGTTGCGGTCTGGTTGCCGGAGAAGTTCGGGTTGTTGAAGAGCGTAAGCTCCGACGACTGCTCAAGGTGAACGCCGTCGCCGCCATTCGAATTTGACGTCACCAGGGAACCGGCGTCGAGGTCCAGCCCCGCCTTGGAGTTCAGAGAAATGCCGTGAATTTGGTTGGAGTTCGTCTGGATGGCGGCGCCGAAGTCAACGACATGGGAACCCGAGACGATCGTGATTCCGTCGCTGAAGTTGTTACTGGCGATCAGCGTCGACTTCCCGTCGAGGAACCCCGAAGCATTGGTTCCCAACTGAATGCCCAGCGTGTTTTGCGTGACGCTGAGATTGGCGGCCGTGAGCGTCAGGCTCGACCCGTTGTTGATGTTCAGACCAAATACGCCGTTAGCCGTGACGCTATAGGGTCCCGCGACGATCAAAGAAGAAGTGGCCTCGATGTCGAGGCCGTGAACGCCGTTGCTCTGGCTGGAGCCTCCGGTCACGGTGATGCTCGAGTTCGCCAGAGCCACGATCCCTGACACGGCGTTCTTGGACACATTGACGTTTTGCAAGAGCGCCTGGGCGCCGTTTTGCGCCACGACGCCGTTGCCCCCGCCAGTGATCGCCAGTCCGTCAAGCGTGACGCGCTGAGCGCCCGCAATGGTGACGGCGTCCTTCCCGCCTCCGTTAATTCCGGCCGAACCGTTCGCCTTGAGTTGAAGGCCGTCCGTGGTGATAGTGACAGGCCCGGCGCAGGTCCCGCTGATGTTGATGATTGTATCGGGCTGAGCATTCGCCACGGCGTTGGCGAGGGATTGGCCGCCGGAGCAATTGACGCGCTTCCCTGACTTGTCATCGGCCCAAGCGGAGCCGCCCAGCGACAACAGGTATAACGCAACACCGAGATGTAGTGTCATCGTATGGTCGCGCATAATTCCTCCCAGAGAAGTATTGAGTTGGCAAATCTGATGAGCTTACTGTATTTAGACGAAAGTATTGCATGGGGAGGTGACGCCGTCAAGCGCGCCGAGCAAAGAGAGGGCCGCCGACCCAAACTATGCTTCGGCCGCTCCAGCATCGCGCCCTGACTTAACCTTGAGCGCGACGCACCGGAAGCTTGACCTCCCTATCGGGTTCCATCCTCCGCTCCGCTTGAGCGGCGGCGATCAGGAGACGAGTCCGGGCCGCTACTCCTGCCGTTCGCTTTCGCCGGGGGAGGTGTGACTAAATGCGATCCGAAGAGTCGACAGGGAGCAAGCCGTGCTGAATCTGACCCGAGACGATATTGCCGCGCGGCTGACCTATGAGCGCCTCATCCCGGCGATGGAGAAGGCCCTGGCCGCCTTCTCGACGGGCGCGGTGATTCAGCCCGTCCGCAATATGATCGAGGTCGAGGCGGGCAAGCGCTATCTCGGGGTCATGCCGGCGGTGGGCGCCAGCATGATGGGCGCCAAGCTCGTGTCCTTCTATCCGGGCAACGCGGAGGCCGGACTCGATACCCATTTCGCGACGATCCTACTGTTCGAGACGCCGCATGGCCGCCCGGTCGCCGTCCTGGACGGGGCGCTGATAACGGAAATGCGCACCGCGGCGGTTTCGGCGGCCGTGACCCGGAGGCTCGCCTCGCCCGAAAGTCGGCGCCTCGCGCTTCTCGGGGCCGGCGTCCAGGCCGCCGCGCATCTCGAAGCCTTGCGCTCGATCCTGCCCCTGGACGACGTGCGCGTCTGGAGCCGAACGCCCGAGCGCGCGGAGTCCTTCGCCCGGAGGCATGGCGCGCGCGTCATGGCGCCGGAGGAAGCGGTGCGCGACGCCGATGTCGTCGTCACCGCCAGCCACGCGATGACGCCCATCCTGCAGGGTGGCTGGCTCAAGGAGGGCGCTCATGTAAACGCCATCGGCGCGCCACGACCCGATTGGCGCGAGCTCGACGACGCGGCGATGGAAAATTTGCTGATCGTCGATTCGCGGGAAGCGGCCCTGAAGGAATCGGGAGACGTCATTCTCTCCGGCGCGCGGATCTTCGCGGAAGCCGGCGAGCTCTTCGCCGGGATTAGAACCGCGCCTCCGTCGAGAACGACGATCTTCAAGTCTGTCGGCCTGGCGATCGAGGACATCGCCACCGCGGCGCTCGTTTATGACTTGCTTCAAGACGCGGCGCGGGGGTCGGGTCCGGTCCCGGCGGGGTCCGCAATTCACGTTAGCCGGGGCTGCGCCCACGCCAGAAGCTCCAGGCCGCAAGCCCCGAGAAACCCGCGCACAGCAGCGCGCTCCACGCCGCGAGGCTGAGGCCGATAATACGCAGGGCCGGCTCGTCGCAACGGACCGGCCTGACGTGCTTGAGCCGCGACAAAAAATCAGACTGCGAGGCGGGAGCGGTCATGGGGCCCGTGCAATCGGCGGGGCCCGACCAGAGCTTCCACTCGACGCCGGCGTGGTAAGCCGCAATCGCCGCGCCGACGAGAAAGATCAGCGCGAGCCAGGGCAGACCCTTGCGGGCGAGATCGTCGCGTCCTCGCGCCGACAGCGCGACGCAGAGCGCCGCAACGCCGATCCCCACGTAGTAGGGCTTGCGCCCCAGCAGGCAGAGTTCGCAAGGGATGTAGCCCCAAGCCTCGAAGGTCCAGGCGCCCGCGATGCTCGCGACGGCGCCGAGCAGGATGGCGAGCGCGACCGCGCCGGACGGGCGCTTTTCAAATTGCGCGAGGAGCGCTGCGATCAAAAGAGCTTCACCGCGACGACGAAGCCGCCCACGACGATTGCGGCGAGCGATCCGAGGAACAGGCCGAAGTGCGCCTCCATCTTCTCGCGCAGAGGATCGCCGAAACGATTGAGCGCGGCGGCCAGGATGAAAAAACGCGCCCCGCGCGTGATGAGCGAAAGCAGGAGGAACAGAGGAAAATTATAGTGAAAAAGTCCCGAGAAGATCGTCACGAGCTTGAAAGGAATGGGCGTTAGGCCTTTGACCAGGATGAAGACGGCGCCCCATTTCGCGTAGAACTCGCGCATGGCGACCATCTTCTCTTCATAGCCGTAGAGATGGATGAGCCAGTGTCCGACCGTGTCGTAGAGGAGAGCGCCGATCGCATAGCCGAGCGCGCCGCCGGCGACCGAGGCAAGGGTGCAGATCGCCGCGTAGCGCCACGCCTGAGCCGGCTTGGCGAGCGACATGGGAAGAAGGATCGTGTCGGGCGGCACGGGAAAGAAGGAGCTCTCCGCGAAAGCCACGACGGCGAGCGCCGCCTCGGCGTGGGGGCCATTGGCGAGCTTGAGCGTCCAGCCGTAGAGCTTCTTCATCATGCGAGTCCGTTAGCATTTGCGGCAAAGCGAGGAAAGCGCCTCGGGAGCGAAGCCATCGATCGGGAGCTTGCTTTTTCAGGGTGGCGAGCGACGCGACGTATCGAGCGCCTACGAAAAAGCGGAGCCGGCATTTCGCACAGTGCGCGCTCTAAGCCTTTAGAATCGATCCCGTTTTATGCCTTCAGGCGCTTCCCTTGAACGCGGGGTGATCCAGCCCCGACTCCTTTTTTGGCCACGATTGCGACGTAACGCGCCGCGCGATGAAAGCTTCGTCGAATCGGAGGACAAACTGACGCCGCGCAGCAAATCGGAGGTCGCCGTCGTGCGTCTCGCGATCGCCGCACTCGCGCTCTCCGGCGGCGCCAGGGCGGCCGATTACTTCGGTCCCGCTCCCCGACCGGCGCCCTATGTCGCGCCCGACGACTATCCGCCGCCTCCGCCACCCGACTATCCGCCGCCGCCCTACCCGCCGCCGGTCGTCGGGCCGGTCGCCGCGCCGCCTCCGGGCCCCTACCCATATTTCTGGGGCGGCCAGCGCTATTGCTGGTACGACGACGCCTGGAACGGCCCCGGCTGGTATTATTGCGACTATGCCTGGAGGCAGGGCGCGGGCTGGGGCGGCCCTTATGGCTGGAACCACTGGGTTTGGCATGGTTGGCGCGGCTGGCGCGGGTGGGACAACGGCTGGCGCCCTGGAGCGGGCCGCGGCTGGGTCGGGCGACCGGATCGAGGCTGGGTCGGGGGAGCGGATCGAGGCTGGCGCGGCGGACCGCAGGGCGGCGGCTGGCGTTGAGGCGAGCGCGTTCGCCTCGGGACAAGGGTGAAGGTCAAGGAAAAGTCTGGCGCGCGGCCGGCTTTTTCGCGCGCCTTATTTGTTTCCGCCTAAGCTGGACCTACTGCCTTGGGGCAAAACGCTGAAAATGCTTCCCGCCGAGCCCGTATGCCTAAAAAATTCCTAACAAAAGCCACATCGGGCGGCGAGAGTGATTCCGTCGGGATACGGAGGCGTGGATTTCGCGCTCGAGTCGGAATCGACCCATCGCCGGCAAAATGGGGGACGCCATGCTTAGACTTGAAAGCCTCATTCCCTGCTCGATCGTGGCGCAAAGGCGGCTGACGGAGCGGGCGCCTTGCGGCGACGATAAGGGCGCCGGCCGAGCGATTTTTGCGCTCGTGGCGCTCGCGGCGGAGCTCGCCGGCCTGAACGGCACGCCCCTGCATCAACGGCTTGAACGCCTTTGGGAGGCGGAAGAGGAGACAGGGGAGCGCGACCGCTTCAGCGAGATCGTGACCGAGGAGCTCTTCTCCGTCGGCTTAACCTTCTTCCCAGCCTCGGCGGGAGAGCTCGTCGAGAAAATCGCGAGCCGAGTCGAAAACGAAAGCTGCAGCCTCGCAGCCTGACGGAAACGGAGTCGCGGCTCTATCGGAGCAGAAGAGCCGCGACCCGTCCGGCAAAAAAGCAGGCGAGGAGGAACGGGCCGTAACGCATCGCAAAGAGCAACACCAACTGCGTGTCGGGACCCTGCATTTGCGTTCCCCCTTCTCGGAATGACTTTTTAGCGCCACGATTCGCAACGCCCCATGAGTGAACGGCGTTATGGTTAACGGCGGGTTAACCTCGTTCCTCGCCACTCCTTCCCCAACGCGCGATCTCCTCAGCCGCCGGCTCCACGGCGGCCTTCTCCGCTTGGATCAAGAGCCAGGCGCGCGAAACCTACACGTTGAAGCATCGGATGAATGAAAAATGTGACGATGTTGACATTTATATTTTGAGTAATTTTCGATCTCGCCCATTTTGTAATGATAAAGCTTTAACATTAAAAGATTTTGCTTCTTTTAAGCTTCATCGCCGTGGATCATTGTTGAACGAGATCGGCGCCGGCCGTAGCCGCCTGACGCCTTTTCCAGGAGGTCATCGTGACAACAGGCGACAAATATCATTGCGAGGTCGCGGTCGTGGGCGCGGGTCCCTATGGACTGGCCATAGCGACGCATCTGCGCAAAGCCGGCGTCGAGACGCGCGTTTTCGGCGACCCCATGTCCTTTTGGCGAAAGCGCATGCCGAAAGGCATGTATTTGCGCTCGCCCCTGGGGGCGAGCGACATCGCCGACCCCGACGACGCGCTGACTCTCGACGCTTACGCGCGCCGGCGCGGACTGGCGCTCACCTATCCGCTGCCGCTCGAGGAGTTCCTGCGCTATGCGCAATGGCGCCTCGCGGAGAGCGGCGTGGAGGTCGAGGCGCGCGCGCTGCGCACGATCGAAAAGAAGGGACGAAATTTTCGTCTGAGCTTCGTCGATGGCGCGCCCGTCTTCGCGTATCGCGTCGTGATCGCGACCGGCCTCGCCAATCAGGACCATCGTCCCCCCACTTTCCTTGGCCTGCCCCGTGAGCTGGTCAGCCACAGCTGCGACTATGAGGATTTCGCGCCCTTCGCCGGAAAGCGGGTGGCGGTCGTGGGCGCTGGCCAAAGCGGCTGCGAGTCGGCGGCGCTTCTGAGCGAGCTTGGCGCGGACGTCGATCTCGTCTCGCGCGAGCCGATCCGCTGGATTGGCTCGGAAGGCTCGACCGAGACGCGCGCGGCCTCCTTGAAGGACCGTTTGCGCGGGCTCACGCAAACAAAAAACGGCGTCGGCCCCTTCCCGCTCAATCACCTCGCCGACCGCCCGGATGTCGTGAGGCTCCTACCAAATAGCCTGCGCGCTGAATTCACGACGCGTTGTCTGCGGCCGGCGGTCGCCGCCTGGGTCAGGCCGCGGCTGCACGATGTGGCCTGCCATGTCGTGGAGAGCGATCTCCGGCCCCAAATTTTGCATCCCGGCATCCGTCTGCGCCTGGAAAACGCAACGAAGACCTTTGACCACGTGCTTCTTGCGACCGGCTACCACATCGATATCTCGCGGCTTGGTCTCATCGCGCCGGACCTCTTGCGGCGCATCCGCTGCGCCGACGGCTCGCCCGTGCTGGGCGTGGGCTTCGAATCGACGGTCGGCGGCCTGCATTTCGTCGGCTCCAATGCGGTGCACAGTTATGGCCCGTTGATGCGCTTCGTCGCCGGAACGCGCTACGCCGCGCGACATTTGACGCAACGCCTTGTGGCGCGGCGCGCCGCTTCGGATCGCGGCGCCGTGAGCGCGTCGGATTTTGCCCGCCGCTCGGCCCCAAGCTCTCCGTGAGGAGGCGCTTCCGGAGGCGAGACCCATGACATCGCAAGGACGCGCCGGGCCTGACCTTCACGGAGCGCAGTATGGCGCGGTGATCCTCGGCGGAGCGCATGGAAGCCTCGCCGTGGCGCGCAGCCTCGGGCGGCGCAACATTCCCGTCGTTCACGTCAACGCCGATCATCCAATCGCCGGCCTCTCCCGCTACGTGCTCGGAAGATTTTGCTGGGAAGGGCCGGACGGCTCGCTCGCGCTCGAGCGCCTTCTGGAGATCGGCCGCAACAACGGACTTAACGGCTGGGCGCTCTTTGCGGGCGGCGATCCCGAGGTTCGCTTCGCCGCGCGAAATCGCGCCGCCCTCTCCGCGGTTTTTCGGGTGACGACTGCGCCCTGGGAGATCACGCGGCTTTCCGACGACAAGCGCCAGCTTTATCGATATGCGGAGTCGATCGGGATCGACTGCCCGAGAATCATCGAGCCGCAAAGCGGGGACACGCTCTCCCGTCTCGACATTCCCTATCCGCTGGTGCTGAAGCCCGCGGCCTATGGGCGGCCCAACGCCCTGACGTTGGCGAAGTGCTGGAGGGTTGAGGGTCGCGACGAGCTCGTCCGGTCCTACGAACGCGCGACGGCGATGCAGGGAAGTAGCGGCGTGATCGTGCAGGAGCTGGTTCCGGGCGGCGGCGAAAACCAGTTCTCCTACGCCGCAGTCTGGCATGAGGGGGCGCCCGTCGGCTCCCTCGTGGCGCGAAGGCTGCGTCAATTGCCCATCGACTTCGGCTTCACCAGCACCTTCGTGGAGACGATCGAGAATGCGGCGATCCAACGGGCGGCGGAGAGATTTTTGGCCTCGCTCGATTTCAGCGGCATGGTCGAGCTCGAATTCAAATTCGACGCGCGCGACGGCCGCTATAAGCTCCTCGACTTCAACAATCGCGCTTGGGCCTGGATCGGCCTTGCCGAGGCCGCCGGCGTCGACATGCCCTATCTGGCCTGGCGGCTCGCGACCGGACATCGCGGCCGCCTGCGCAGGGACGCCCCGGCGCGGTCTGGATGCATGTCGCGCGCGACGCCGCCACCGCCGCGCGGCTCGCGTTGGGCGGAAGGCTCGGGCTGGCGGAGTATCTCAGGTGCTGGCGGCGGCCGCTCGTTCTGGCGGCCTTCGCCTTAGACGATCCCCTGCCCGGCCTCGCCGAGCTGCCGGTGGCGGTTTATCGCGCTCTGACCCGCCGAGCGCCTGTCTTGCGCGCCGGCGGCGCATCGACGGAGAGCGCTTGGGCGGCGCCGAGGGGATCTTGAAGTTTCCGATCTCGTTGGTCTCAACGCGCTCTAAATTGCGGGAGGAGCGCGCCGGCCTCACACCAAGGGCGCGTGGCGCGGAGGAACCTATGGGCTGGGTGCTGCTTCTGCTCGCAGGGCTCTGCGAGATCGTCTGGGCCGTGGCGCTCAAATACTGGGATTTTGGCAAAATCTTGCCCTCGGCCGGCATTCTCGCCGCGATGGCGGCGAGCGCCGGGCTCCTGAGCCTCGCCCTGCGGTCGCTTCCCGTCGGCACGGCCTATGCGGTCTCGACCGGCATCGGCGTCGCCGGCACGACGGCGCTCGGCGTCTATCTCTTCGACGAGCCGGCGACGCCCACTGCGGCGCGCTGCTCATCGTTGAGGAGCGACGGCTGCCCCGGCGCCTTGCGGTCCACCAGACCTTCGGGCCCCAGCGCGTTGAAACGCAGGACCCAGTCGCGGACAATCTGAAGCGTCACGCCGCCGATCTTGGCCGCCTCGCTACGCGGCGCGCCGTCGTAGATCGCCGCCAGCGCCAAGAGGCGTCGCGCCTGCGGCCCATCCTTCGCGCGCTTGGCCAGAGCCCGAAGAGCCTTTGCGTCAAAGTCTTCCCGTAAATCGATCGCAGCCGACATGGCGAACCTCCTGTCCGCCATGTCGAATTAGAACCCGACCAATTCGCGAATCCCCCGAGTGAGTCAGCCTCAGCGCGGGTTGGTATAAGCTGTTTCAAACTGTCGCTCAATGGGGAAGCATGCGCTGCCGTTGCGAGCGCTTCTATAGCTTTTCGGTGGGGCGCAGCGGTGGCTTGTGCAGCTGCCACAGCGGCTTTCAGAGACGAGGTTTGAGCGGGTATTGACGTTCGTGAGAACGTCGCCAAATTTTTTCGAATAGTCACGAATTTCCTCTTCTAGGAGCCGTTTTAAGAAGACGGTGTCGTGCTCGCCTGTTTCACGTTTGAAGCTAGCGTCGCCGTAGTTCTTTTCGACGTACGCATGGATGATGTACACCTTCTCCCAGACTCCAGAAGTTGCCGGGCTTCGCGAGGGAAATCGCCTCACCGCTCTCCTTCTTAGTTACGCAGCTAATGAAGGTGTTTATGAACTGATCAAGCGGATCTCGCTCTGTCTCAACGCCTGGAAATGGCTGTGATGCCGCCGATCGTCAGACCCGTAACTTTGAGCGGCCCAAGCTTATCGGTATCAAGCGTGGCTATTGGTGCCGGTCCGATTTCGACAGGTCGATGCTGGTCCGCATATTTGAAACTTGCGCCAATCCAGATCGAAAGTCAGCACAAACGCCTCAAAAACTCATCACCTGCAAGATCGGCGCTGCAGCGCTCTCGAACGACATTACCCACTTTAATCGCCGGACGGGTCCAGCTCGCGGGGCCCGCTACATCGCTGACCCCACGGATCTTCGCTATCCATGCAAACCGCGTCGCTTTTAGAGCGTCAATCCGCAAGCGCCACCTCACAAATCGAGTCGTTGACGTGGGCAGGCACGGCGGAAGGGCACGCAATCATCCCAAACATAAGCATAGCTCAAACGCGCTCGCGCGCTACCTCTCACTTATATGGGGAGAGGTCGTAGGCCCTATGGCGGTGCAGTTTGCGATGAGGCCGTTTTCAAAATAGCTCTCCAGCCGCCCGCGTCGGCGCACGTCGAGCGTCGCGCAATGGAAGGCGCCGCCAAAGGCCGCGTAATGCAGGAAGGGACAGGGAATGGGCTCGAGCCCCCAATCCTTCATCGCCTGCATCGTGCGCTTGTGATGCGGATCGACGAAGACGTGCTTCTTTCGTCGAGCATCAGGACATTCATGTTGAGCCATTTGCCGCAGAGCGAGGTGAGCTTGAGAAGACCGTCGTCGATCGGATCGGGCTCGGGCGCGATGAGAATCTCCCATTTCTTCATGATCGGCGGCAGCGCGTCGACGTCGATATATTCCGGATTGACGAGGAAGCGGCCGGGCCCGAGCGGCAGAATCGTCGTGTCGATGTGCATCGGCATGCGGCAGCGGCTCGGGACCTCATGGATGCGATAGTCTTCGCCGAGATGCCGGCGCAGCCAGTCGATGCCCGAAGGCGTTGGTCACATTGCTGCGCGTGACGAAAATGTCGCGACCGCAGCGAAAGAAGTCGGCGGCGTCGAAGACCGGCTCGAACTCGGTCAGAATGTGAGCTGATCGGCTCGCCTTCTTCCGGGAGCTTGAAGCTTGGGTCGTAGAGCTCGTCGAGGAGCTGCGGCTTCGGCGCCGCCGTCCAGCGCGCGCCCTTCTGGAAATAGTCCTTGATGAGCGCTCGATAGGAATGGGTCTCGAAATAGCGGCAGGGCCAGGCCATCGGCGTCTCGATGATCTCCTCGCCGATGACGAGCAGGCTATCGCGCGGGCAGGAGTTGCAGAAGCCGCGGGACGACCAGCCGGGCGCGCCGAATTTTTGGGCGTAGTCGACGGCGTCGGGCCGTCGCACGGTGACGCCGAGCGACTCAAGGAGCGCGATGAAGCCATCGAGCTCGCGCTGCGCCGGCTTTACGAGAATTTGCGGATAGCGAAATCCGCCGGCCCAGGCTTGCGCGCGGGCGGCGAGACCCGGAATGTTACAGGAGACGATAGGATGGTCGGAGGGAATGGTCGCGCCCTCGAGACGCCCGACGATGATCTCCTCCAGTGGGTCCCACTCATTGTAGGAAGAGACCGGCGATGCTCCGGCCTCCACGCAAAACGGAAAGCTGCCGGCCCGTAGATTCATGGAGGCCCCATCCGGAAGGCGCGCGCAGCCTTTGGCGAGCTCATCCCAAGTCTTGCACCGTCATCACTCACATAAGCTTACCAATCAACAGCAACAGCCGCCAGCGCTGCTTTGAGGCGTGGTGTCTGCATATCGGGGTCAAAAAGCGATTTGGAGCCCGCCGGTAGCGCTATGGATGGAAGCGTTGCTCGCGAGCATGCCATCGTAGCGGACGAACAGATTTACGCCTTGCACGGGCAGGCTCACGCGAATCCCCGTGACGGCCGCGTCGCGCGGCCAACGAGCGCCGTTTACTCTGAAGCTCGCCTCCGAATTGCTCGGCCAATGCGCGGTGTTCACGATAATGCTTCCCTCCGGCGCTCCCTGGAAATATGCGGTGACGCTTCGGTTGATGTCGGCGAAATCATGCGCCCAGCCGGCACGCACGGAAAAACCCAGCGGCACGGCAAGGCCAACCGGCAAGTCATAGGCGAGTTCCGCGCCGAAGAAGGCTCTGGGCCAAGGCGGTCGTGGCGCTGTGGACGTTCAGGTTGATGGCTCCCGCGCCGCCTTCCGTGAAGCCGTTTTGCGCAACGACGACGCCCTGGAATGACGCGAATGGCGTGGCTCTCACCCGATCGGCCAATTGAAAGTGATAGCCGGTCTCGACGCCCGAGAGAAAAGCGTGATCTTCGACGCCCGCCGCAAGCGCTGCGCACAACTCCCGGAAAGACGATGCTCCGGTTAATACCGGAGCTGTTATACGAATAGCCGAGCGTCGTATCGAGATACCAAAGTCCGGCGGCATAACCGGCGTATGTTCCCACCGCGAAACTCGCCATTCCACCGCTGCCGGATATCCCGTCAGTGCTCAATGAGCTTTGCATGTAGCCTAACGCGACGCCCGCTTGCGCATTTGGAGCGAAACGGTAGTCCGCGCCAGCGGCGACCCCGCCGCCGCCGAAGCTGACGCTATGCGAATTGCCATTGCCGTACAGGGCGCCCGCGCCGCCAAAACCGCTCACCCAGGGCCGCAAGCCTTCGGCCGTAAGAGCTGCGGAGCTCCGGGCCGCGTGTGTCTGGTCGCGCATCAAATCGACGAACATTTTCCCAACGCCGATCGAAACCGAGGACACATCGGCGTAAATCTCTCCGTCGAGCTGCGCGAGGGAATAGCGCAACGGGTCGGGAGGGCCGATGTTCAGAAGATCCAGCGCGTTGTACACGGAGTCCATGTCGCTGAACAACGGCGGCGGAAGGGCGTGATCGAGAGCGTTTGCGACCGCCCCGGGGTTGCCGCCGCCAGCGCGCGGCGCATAGGCCAGGGCGTAACCGAGGATGGGCTGCGCGTTGATGAAGCTGCTCCGACTGATGAAACAAGGGTTGAGCGCCAGGCCCGCATCCTGGGTTCGCGCTTTTGCCGATTATGAACTCCTGTAATGCGTCGCCGTGGCCCCAGACGCCGGTTGGGATTGCTGGAGGCTGTGCATTGAGGATCGGCCCCGCCGTCCCGACAAGGAGACAGCTTCCCGCCGGCACTTGCACGATTTGCTGCATCGTCGGCAAAGTGGGCAGCGCCAACCGATCCTTTATCTGCTGCGCAGTCAGACCGCGCACCTCGTTTGATCCGACGACAAAATTTCCGACGGTGCTGGTCCCTGCAGAAGAACCGGATGAGCTGAATTGGCGCCGTGGTCAAGAAAACTTGCGCCGGAGATGAAGTAGAATTCACGTAAGAAGGCGTCGACGGCAGAGATTTACGGGATTGTGGACCGTTGAGCAAGTATTGGTCCGCCTCGACGCCGTTGGTAATCGACGGCGACCCGAAGTTGCCAACGCACGACGCCGGCGAACCCGGGCAGAACGATTGCCCCAGAACGATCGGCCCCGTGACGATCTGCCCAAAGCCGCCGGCAACTTGCGCAGACGCAGAGGTCACGGACAACGTCAGCAAAGGCAGAAAAATGAAAGCGAACAATTTAGAGAATAGCCCCATTGTTCAGCTCAGGATGAAGAGGATTACCGGACAGGCCCCGGATCACATGCAGCTTTCTCGCGAAGGCCTTGTATACACTACTTGCTAAGAATCTGTTGCTTGAGCATAACATTAAGCAGTAAACCGCTGAAATTCGCCCGAGCGACAGCTTAACTGGAAGGCCAGACGGTAGCATTTCGAAACGTTCCGATGAAAAGGCCAAAGGACCTTCTTCGGATCACCAGATCATCGGGATTAGCCGCCAGCGCGCTACACCTTCATAAGCGATATAGCCGGGCAGATTCTTCTCGAGGAATTTCTCTTCGTCGAGCAGGCGCCACACCAGCGCGGGCGACATCGCCGCAAGGGGCACGAGGCCCCACCAGGAGCCGAGCGCGAGCGGGATCCCGAGCAGCATGAAGAACGCGCCCGCATACATCTGGCGCCTCACGAGCCCATAGGGACCGCTCGAGACGACCTTCTGGCCCTCCGCGACTTGAATCGTGCTCGCGGCCCATGGATTTGCGCGGAAGACAAGGAACATCGCGAGCCATCCGGCGAGCACCAGCTTGTCGCCAAACAGCGTCACCCCCGCGGACATTTGCGACCATCCGCAGCGCCGATCGAGCGCCGGGACGAGAATGAGCGCGACGAAGCCGATGGAGACCACGCTCATGATGAGCTTTTGCGCGGGCTCCTTCTCATAGCCCGGCCCTCCCCGCATTCGCCGCTCCAGGAGGGCGGGATCGCGTTCGAGCAGGTAGAGGACGATCGCCAATCCCGGCGCGACATAAACGAGGAGAAATGCCCAGCCCTGCCAGTAGTTCAGCGTCCCTGCGACGAGGAAAAGAGCGCCCGCGATGACGCAATCGACGATCGCCAGGGCGCGAAGGGCGCGCGTCGCAAGGCTGGGCATGAACTACTCTCGCGCGTGTGTGCACGGCAACTTCAAGACGCGCATCGCGTCGGGCAAGTGGGGACTTTGATACACGCCCAGATGCACTTGTCGGCAGGTTTGTCGGCACAAAACGGTTCATACAGTGAATAGTAGAACGAGGAGTAGGAGACGGGATGGGGCGGCGGCGTCATGGCTGGGTTTTTGGGCGGGTAACGAAGTACAGGCAAACATTCGGCGGCGCCGGCCTGCGGCAGCGGCGCCGCCACGGCGAAGGTTAGGCCAAGCATAGCGAGGGCGAGACTGTTTTTCATCGACGTAGTCCTTTATGTCAAACGAGCTATATATGGAAATAGCGGCTGAAAAAGGCTGAGCAAGCGCTCATAACGAGCATTCGATTGAAATTACTGCTGAGCTGCCGCCCGCACCCATTTTAAAGCCAAGTCTTTTAAAGCTGTCTTTTCTGAAGTCATCGCTTGAAACGGTATCCCACCGTCCCAACTCGGCTAGATGGCGACTAGCACGCTCAGTCCTAGCGTTCGCTCAAGCCCACGTTGAGGAGCCACTCATGCGCTCGCTTGCTGTTATTCTTTTCGTGCTCGTAGTATCGCCTGCGCTGGGCGAAACAACGAAGCTGGCCGCGGTGCTCAACCCAGGCGAGCTTCCTGCTCCACACTCTTCAATCCTCAAGGCCGGCGAATGCTACACGACTTGCGATAGCGGAAGCGCACGCAATGACTGCGCTCCAGGACAGACGTGCAGCTGCTATTGTAATGGCAGCGGTCGCGCAGTCTGCGAGATTTGCCGATAAGATGTTCAGTGGTTAGTTCCCGCTTAAGGAGCGCTCTGCCGGCTGGTATCGAGCCGCTGCTACCCGCCCTTGGGAAAGTCGAGCCCCATCTCACGGTAGCGCTCGGGGTCGTCGGCCCAGTTCTCGCGGACCTTCACGAAGAGGAAGAGGTGGACCTTCTGGTCGGCGGCTTCCGCGATCTCGGCGCGGGCCGCTTGTCCGATCGCCTTGATCGTGCGGCCGCCTTCGCCGATTGCGATTTTCTTCTGCCCGTCCCGCGCGACATAAATCGTCTGCTCGACCCGCGCCGAACCGTCCTTCTGGTTCGTCCAGGACGTCGTCTCGACCGTCGATTTATAAGGCAGTTCGTCGTGCAGGCGCTCGAAGAGCTTTTCCCGCGTGATCTCGGCCGCAAGCATCCGCAGCGGCGCGTCCGAGAGCTGGTCCTCCGGATAGAGCCAGGGCGAGAAGGGCATGGCTTGCGCGAGCCGCGCGCGCAACTGATCGAGCCCATCGCGCGTGAGCGCCGAGACCATGAAGGTTTCTTCGAATTTCCCGGCCTCGTTCAGCTCCTTCGTCAACGCCAGCAGGCGCTCGCGCGGGACGACGTCGATCTTGTTCAAGACGAGCCATTTCGGCGCAGCGCTCTGCGACAGCGGCTTCATCAGCGCCAAGACCTCCTCGTCCGCGCCCTTGCGCGCGTCGACGATGAGCAGACTGAGATCGGCGTCCTTGGCGCCCGAAAGCGCGCTCGCGACCATGGCGCGGTCGAGTCGGCGCTTTGGCGCGAAAATCCCTGGCGTGTCGACGAGCACGATCTGGCTCTGGCCCTCGATCGTCACGCCGCGAACCTGCATGCGCGTCGTCTGGGCTTTTCGAGAAACGATCGAGACTTTCGCGCCGACGAGCGCGTTGACGAGCGTCGATTTGCCGGCGTTCGGAGCGCCGACCAGCGCGGCGAAGCCGCAGCGCGTCGTAGGGTGTGTCTCTTGGCTCACGACGGCTCCGCGTTTTCCGTTTCGATGCCCTCTCGCTGCAAGAAGGACTGCGCGGCGGCCTGCTCGGCCGCGCGTTTCGAAGGGCCCTCGCCGGAAGCCTCCTCGAAGCCCTCGATCTCAGCCCGAATCTCGAAGCGCGGGGCGTGATCGGGACCGCTTCGGCGGGCCAGCCGGTAGGTCGGCGCGGGAAGCTTGCGGCCCTGCGCCCACTCCTGCAGCACGGTCTTGGGGTCGCGCAGCCGGCGGGTCGGCGTGACCATGCGCGACTCGAAGGCGCGCCGCACGACCGCCTCTGCGACATCTGCGCCGGCGTCGAGAAACACCGCGCCGATGATCGCCTCGCAGACGTCGCCCAGAATCGCCGTCTTGTCGCGGCCGCCGCTTAAGGCTTCGCCTTCACCCATTCGAATGAACGCGCCGACGCCCCATTCGCGCGCGACCTCGGCGCAGGTCTCCTTGCGCACGAGCGCCGCGAGCCTGTGCGAGAGCGGTCCCTCGCTCTCGGCGCCATAGGCTCCCATCAGCATGTGCGCGACGCCGAGACCGAGCACGCGATCTCCAAGAAACTCCAACCGCTCGTAAGAGCCCGAACGCGGGGTCGCGGCGCTCGCATGCGTCAGGGCCTGGGCCAGCAGGCTCTTGTCCGCGAAAACATGCCCGATGCTCTGCTCGAGCGCGGCGACGTCGCGCTCCGCCTCCCGGGTCATCCCCGACATCGTCAAATTCGCCGGTTCAATGCGCGACCTTGAAGATGCGGTTCCAGCGCCCTTCGAAGGGCCAGCGCCAGAGGGCGAGCGCCGACTCGCCCTCCTTGATGTCGAGCGAGAAGAAGATGCGCTCGGCGCGGCCCACAAGGTTCTCGAAAGGAACGTAGCCGACGCCGCCCATCGACTTGGGCACGCGGGAATCGGTCGAATTGTCGCGATTGTCGCCCATCATGAAATAATGGCCGGGCGGAACGACGAAGAGTTCCGTATTGTCGTTGACGCCGTGGTCGCCTTCGATCTCGATGATCGTGTGCTCGACGCCCCCGGGCAAGGACTCCTTATAGGTCGGGACCTCGCCCGTTCGTCCGTCGCGGCCTTCCACGCGGGCGGCGGCGATCGGTTCGCGCGGAACGATCACATTGTTGATGTAAAGCCGCCCGTCGATCATTTGAATGCGGTCTCCGGGGAGCCCGATCACGCGCTTGATGTAATCCGTGTCGTTGTCGCGCGGCAGCTTGAAGACGACGACGTCGCCGCGCTTCGGCTCGGCGCCGAGGATACGGCCGGAAAACAGGTTCGGACTGAAGATGATCGAATATTTCGAATAGCCGTAGGCATATTTCGAGACGACGACGTAATCGCCGACGAGAAGCGTCGGGATCATCGAGCCGGACGGAATGTTGAAGGGCTGGAACAGCAGCGTGCGAATGACGAGCGCGATCGCGAGCGCCTGTATCACGACGACGACGAGCTCGACGAGCCCTGCGAACCACCCTTCTTCTTTTTCGCGCTTGGCGACCGGAATATTCTTGCTCAAGGGGGCGATACTCCTCGTGGCGACGGGATGGAGCCGAATGTCCCCTCGCGATTCTCCCTCTCGAACGGAATCGTTCGAGCGACAATTCATCGCGCCCGCCATCAAGCTGACGCGAGTTCCGATCGCAAATGCCTGTCATCTCTTGCGTGAATGCGCGGGCGACGGCGGTCGATCCGGCGAGACCTCTATCACGGGGCCGCTTCGATGAGAACCATCGCCTGAGCGTAAGGATCCTCATCGGAAAGGGTCAGATGCAGACGGGCCGTCATGCCGGCCGGCGTGAGCTCGGCCAGTCGATCCAGGGCCCCGCCGGAGAGCTCCAGCGTCGGCTGGCCCGTCTCCAGATTGACGACCGTCATGTCGCGCCAGCCGACCCTTGCGCCGATGCCGAGCCCCAGCGCCTTGGCGCAGGCCTCTTTGGCGGCGAAGCGCTTGGCATAGCAGGCGGCGCGCGACGGCCTCGCATCGCAACGGACGCGCTCACGCTCGGTAAAGAGTCTTTTGACGAAGCGCTCGCCATGGCGCTCCAACGCCTCGGCATTTCGGCGCATGTCGCAGAGGTCCGCGCCAAAGCCGATGATCATCGGGCGTCCGCTCGGCCGGCGTCCATCGCCGCCCGCATGCGCCGAATCGTCTCCGCGAGTCCGACGAAGACCGCTTCGCCGATGAGGAAATGGCCGATGTTCAGCTCCACGACGTGCGGCAAAGTCGAGATGCGCCGGGCGGTCTCGTAGTCGAGCCCGTGTCCGGCGTGGACCTCGAGCCCGCGGCCGGCCGCGCGCGCCGCGCCGGCCTTGAGGCGCTCGAACTCGCGCTCCGCCAGCGCCGCGTCGCCGACCTCCAGCGCATGGCACCAGGCGCCCGTGTGCAGCTCGACGACGGGCGCCTTGATCGAGGCCGCGGCGTCGATCGCCTCGGCGCTGGGCTCGATGAACAGCGAAACCCTGACGCCGGGGCGCGAAAGCTCGGCGACGAAGGGGACGAGATCGTCATGCGCAGAAACGACGTCGAGTCCGCCCTCGGTCGTGCGCTCGGTGCGCTTCTCCGGCACGAGGCAGACCGCATGCGGCTGTATGCGCAGCGCGACGTCGAGCATCTGCTCGGTGGCCGCCATTTCGAAATTCAGCGGCTTTGTGATCTCTTCCTTGAGCCGCGCCATGTCGGCGTCCTGGATGTGGCGGCGGTCCTCGCGCAGATGCGCGGTGATGCCATCGGCGCCGGCCTCGATCGCAAGCATCGCCGCGCGCAGCGGGTCGGGACGCGGGCCGCCACGCGCGTTGCGCAGCGTCGCGACATGATCGACGTTCACGCCGAGGCGCAGCGGGGGCATTGGCGTCTCCAAAAAAAGAACCTTCAGGCGCGCGTTCTTAGCGCGCTTTCTTCCGGAACGAAATCGTTCGAGCG
>CAVXEI010000017.1:0-110685 GCA_963760695.1 uncultured Alphaproteobacteria bacterium
TCGGCGTTTTGCCGAGGCACCATTTGCCTTGATGGGGACGAAGTTCGTTGAACTCTTTTATCCAGGCGTCGAGATCGGCCTGCAGCTCGTCGATCGTCGCATAGACCTTCTTGCGGAAGGCGATGCGATAGAACTCGTCGAGCATGGTCTTGTGAAAGCGCTCGACGATGCCGTTGGTTTGCGGGCTCTTGGCCTTGGTGCGCGTGTGGTCAATGTCCTCGACGGCGAGATAGAGTTCGTATTCGTGCCGCTCGGGATTGCCGCAATATTCGGTTCCGCGATGGGTGAGCACGCGCTGCAGCGGGACGCCGCGCTCCTCGAAGAAAGGGATCACCCGGTCGTTCAGCAGATCGGCGGCGGTGATCGGCGTCTTGCGGTCATAGAGCTTGGCGAAGCCGACCTTGGCGTAGGTGTCGACGAAGGTCTGCTGGTAGACGCGGCCGACGCCTTTCAGCGTCCCCACGTAAAAGGTGTCCTGCGCGCCGCAATAACCGGGGCATTCGGACACGAACTCGCCATGCGCCTCCTTGTCGGCCTTAGCCTTTTCCAAGGCGGCCACCTGCGCCTCGGTCAGGATCAACCGTTCCTGCGCCATCTTGGCTTCGAGCGCCTTTAGCCGATGCTTCATGGTGGCGAGGTCGTGGCGCAGCCAGATCGAGCGCACGCCGAAAGGCGACACGCTGGTCCCTTTCTTGGCCAGCTCGTTGGCGACGCGCGTCTGGCCCCAGGCCGGCTGCTCGATCGCCAGGGCGACCACCGCCGTCTCAACCTCGGGCGCGACCCGGTTCTTCAGCAATGGTTTGCGGCGCGACAACTCCTGCAACGCCAGTTCGCCGCCTTTGTCGTAAAGGTCTTTGAAGCGATAGAAGCTGTCGCGGCTGTAGCCCATGATCTTGCAAGCTTGGCTGACGTTGCCGAGCTGCTTGGCGAGTTCGAGCAGGCCCGCCTTGGCGCGGATGACTTTCTGATCCTTGGTCATGTCGGTGTCTCCTGGAGCCGCCGTGGCGGGGGCTGCACTACCCCGACCAGTTCCGCCCCCGCCACGGCTCACATGCGTGGAGGAAAACACCGTCCGTCAGATTAAGTCAAAACTTATACACGGCAGATCGACGTCATCGTGGTGCTAAAGGTCGACCGCCTGACCCGGTCATTGGCCGACTTCGCCAAGCTGGTTGAACTGTTCGACGAACACGAAGTCTCCTTCGTCTCGGTGACGCAGAGTTTCAACACGACTTCGAGTATGGGCCGGCTAACGCTCAACGTCCTGCAGTCCTTCGCCCAGTTCGAGCGAGAAGTCATCGGCGAGCGGGTGCGCGACAAGATCGCCGCATCCAAACGCAAAGGGCTCTGGGTCGGTGGCCCCGTGCCGCTCGGCTATCGCAGCGTGGACAAGAAGCTGGAGGTAGCGCCCGAGGAAGCAGATCTGGTCCAAAGATCTTTGCAGACTCACCCTCATCGTCGGGTCGATCGGCGGGCTCGCGGCCAAGCTCAATAATGAGGATCAAAAGCCTAAGCCTAGGCGACTTGCCGACGGCAGGATGGTCCAGGCCGCCTGCTACCGCATTGGCCCCCTCGCCCACCTCCTCAAGAACCGCTTCTACATCGGCGAGATCGTCTACCGTGGCGAAGTCCACAGGGGCGGGCACGAGCCCATTCTGGATCTGGATCTGTTCGAGGCGGTTCAGGCGCGGCTCCAGGAGCAGGCTGTCGCGCGGAAGCTGGCGCGCCACCAATCACCACATCTGCTGACAGGCAGGCTCAATGACGACCGGGGCAATCTCATGTCCCCAACGCACGCGAATAAGAGGGGCGTGCGCTACCGTTATTACACGAGTTCAGGCATTGATTTAGGGCCACAAGGCAATGGCGGGCTCCGTCCCGCGTGTATCGGCTGCTGATGTCGAGAAGCTCGTGGTTGGAGCGCTGCGGTTCAGCATAGGCATCGATCAATCCGCCACCGACCGAGATCTCATCGAACGCCATCTCGACAAGGCGATCGTCCATAGCGACCACATCTCGGTCGCACCTCTTCCCAGACACGGAGCTGACGCCGCATCACTCGCGCCTAACACGATCGAAGTTCCATTCACACCGACAGCGCCGTCTCAGAAAGGCCTCTCACATGCCCCGACCAACGGCGCGTCGCTTACCGAGACTGATCGCGCCACGCTCCTGAAGGCCATCGCCAGATCGAAAGCCTGGATCGATACAATCCTCAAAGATCCCGGGATCGACTTCGGCGCGATCGCCCACTGCGAGAACCTCGTGGAACGCCACGTGCGCTTTCTGGCCCCGCTCGCTTTTCTTTCGCCGCGCATCGTCGAGGCGGTCGCTGAAGGGCGGGCGTCAGGCAATCTCAATGTCTCGAATTTGGCGCGCGGCCTGCCCCTCAACTGGACCGAACAAGTGCAGCGCCTCGGCCTGGGCTGACCCGCGCGACCCGGCGACCTCGCGCCTGGGCCCCCAAGACAAAAGCCGGACTCAAGGCCGGGCTGAGGCGAAAGGCGAAGTTCAAAGTACGCCCAGTGTGAAGAAGCGCATCCGTCCCGCAATCCCATAATCTCGTTGAACAGGCTGCGGTGTCGGCGCCTGGACAATCGCTCGCACCACGCATCGCCCCGTCCGCGGAAAAAATCGGACCGGTCTCGACAATTCGCGAACCAGTCTCGAGGCGGCCGTGAGCCAGATTCCGGAGATTCGCAATCCGGCATTGCAGACCGGAGGCGGAAATCTAGCCCGGAGACCCCGCTTCCGACGGTCTCCGATCTCCGGTCTCGCAAAGCCTCGCGGAATGCGGGCCTCTGCGACGTCAGCGGCGAAGTCTGCGGACCCGGAGAATGCGTGGCTGAGGACGCAGTCCCGAGCGAACCCGTCTCCACGTCGAATTCCCTGCTAACAGGGAAAATAACAGGGAATCTAGAAAAAGAGGGCGGAATCCGCGCGTTTCGGCGCATAAGATGCAGATATTTCAATTGGTTGACGGGGAAATTCCCTAATCGGGCGAACAGGGAATTTCGATTGCGGAACAGGGAAATTCATCGCCACTTTGGCGCGATAACAGGGAAACGGCGCCATCGGCTGCGAGGCACAAAAAATTGGAGGCGTGCCAGGGCCACCCCACAAGGATGTTGAACGAAAGACAGAAGGTCTTTCAGCTCGTCCCGCATTCTCGAAGCCGTCATGTGGCGCAGGCTTGACCTGAGGGGCGACTCCTCCAAGTGAATAGATGGCGGCGCGATTCGGAATGAGGTGGCGACAAGGGGTGTTTGCGCTACGCGCGCTCAACCCGGCGGGCAAAGATATGTCGGATGCGGCTCTTGAATTTCTCAATTCGACCGGACTCGCGCGGGCCGTCCTCACTGCTCTCACCAGCACGGCTGAGGTCGCCCACGGGGTTGCCCAGCAACTGTGGAAGCGCTTTGAGCAGGCGCGTCCGAATCTCCTCGCGCTCTCCGAGAACCTGCGGCGCTTCGAGCAGTTGCCACCCGTCCTGGGATACGAAGAACTCGCTGACCGAGGAGTTAGATGATCCGCTCGCAGCGCGGATCCTGGCGCTAAACTTCCCGAGAAACTCGCCAGAGAGCGTCTTGAGGAAATGAAAGCCCAACGGAAACTCGCCAGTGCGGTCGCCGACCTGGTCGCGCTGGAAAATGCAACGCCACTCGTCGTATCACGCCGCGCACAGGCGATTGGCGCTGCGCTTGAAAATCGGATGGCGCTGCCATCGCTCCGCAACGCATGTTCGAAAGCGCATATCCCTGAGACGGAATATGCCATCCAAAAGCTTGTTAAAACTTCGATGGGGCGTGACGCCCCAACTTGCATACGACTGACCGAGGTTTGCAGGGCGCTGAAGCCGCATCTGGTTGATCCGCGCGGTCGCATGCCGAGCGAGGTCAGCGTGATGCATGAGCTTCAGCTCTATATCTTGGATGAGGCCTACACTTATGACTCCGTCAATAATGTCTTTAGCGATGCGGCAACTCGCGCAACTTGCATCGCAATGAACATCAAGAATTTCGGTCCGCGACCGGCCCGGCGGCGGCTGCGAAAACGACAAGAAAGTCGCGGCCAAGCGCAAAAGCGCCCGCATTAGCGGGCGGGACGGGCTGCGAGCCAAGCGACGAAAAACTTGGCGCTTTTTGTGCCTTCGATTTTTCCACCGAGTCGTGCTCCCCTCCACGGAACGTTCAACTCCGTGGAGATGAGACATGCCCGCTGTCGATGAATTCGTTCGACGCAGCGCCCACCCGGACCGCGGCGCCGGCGTCACGCCTGCCATTACAGATTTCAATGGCACGGTGGCTCTCCGGTCGCTGCATGACCTGAGACCGAACCCCAAGAACGCTCGGACCCATAGCAAGCGAAAGATCAAAGACCTCGCCAAGGCGATCAAGGCGGTCGGGTTCATCGGCGTAATCGTCGTCGACGAAACGGGGATGATCTTGGCTGGCCACGCCAGGCATACCGCCGCAAAGCTGCTTGGGATGAAAGCCGTCCCGACCATTTGCGTCACAGGCTTGAGCGACGAGCTCGTTCGCGCTTTCGTGCTTGCCGACAACAAGTTTTCGGAGCGCGCCGGCTGGAATCGTGAGATGCTGGCGAGCGAGCTGGAGGAACTCTCGATCCTCCTGCCGTCTCTCGATCTCGACATCGCGCTGACCGGCTTTGAACTCGGCGAAATCGACGTTCTGCTAGCCGATATCGGCGAGGAGAAACCCGAACCCGAGGACCGCTTGCCGCCGATCGCGTGGCCTGCGGTCAGCCGTCGCGGTGATCTCTGGATCCTAGGCAAACATCGGATTCTGTGTGGCGACTCGCGGGAGGCCTCGGGCTACGCGCGTCTCATGAGCGGCGATCTGGCGGCGATGGTCTTCACAGATCCGCCCTACAACGTGCCGATTGGCGGACACGTCCAGGGCCGGGGCCGCGTCGAACATCACGAGTTCGCCTTCGCCTCCGGCGAAATGAGCGACGCCGCGTTCCGCGCGTTTCTTTTCGCATGCCTCGAGCCAGCGGCCGGCGTCTCGCGCGACGGCGCCGTTCATTTCGTCTGCATGGATTGGCGTCACATCGACATTCTGATGAAGGTCGGGCGCGACATTTACAGCTCGATGCTCAATCTTGTCGTCTGGAACAAGACCAATTCCGGGCAGGGGCCGCTTTACCGCAGCCAGCATGAGCTGATCGGGGTTTTCCGGGTAGGCGAAGCGCCGCACCAGAACAATGTCGAGCTCGGCAGACATGGGCGCAACCGCAGCAACGTCTGGACCTATCCCGGCGTCAATAGTTTCAGCGCGGGTCGGGACGAGGCGCTGGCGATGCATCCGACCGTCAAGCCGGTCGCGCTGGTCGCCGACGCCATGCGCGATTGCACGTCGAAAGGCGATATCGTCCTCGACCCATTTCTCGGTTCCGGCACGACCGTCATGGCGGCGGAGAAGATCGGCCGCCGCTGCTTCGGCGTCGAATATGAGCCGGCCTATGTCGATGTCGCTATCCGACGCTGGCAGGCTTACACGCAGGCCGATGCGGTTCTGGAAGGCGATGGCCAAACTTTTGATGAAATCACCGAGGAGAGGCGGCTGCAGGCTAGTAATGCCACTGCTCCGCCGCCCCCCCCTGCCGCTCCGTCGACAGATGCGATCAACCCTGAGGCCGAGGCTTGGATCGCGCTGTGCGAGCCCGTCGTTAGCCCCACGGGCCGCAACTTGGAGGCCATTCCATGACCGCCGAACGCGACGATCCACCAAAGGACGACTATGAGGTCGGCTATGGCCGACCTCCACAGCACAGCCAATTCAAAGCGGGCCGCAGCGGCAATCCGAACGGCCGCCCGAAAGGCTCGAAGAATTTTAGCACGCTGTTTGCGGAAGAACTCGCCCAGCCCGTGACCCTGACCGAGAATGGCAAGCGAAAGCGCATGCCAAAACGGCAGGCGCTGGCCAAGCAGATGATCAACAAGGCGCTCAGCTGCGAGCCGAAGGCGACGGCGCTCGTCGTCGATCAGATTCGGCGCAGCGAAGGACCGATCGATGCGCCAGCGGCCGCGGACTCCAGCCGGCTCCAGAACCCGCTTGTCCTCGAAAACATCATCCAGCGCATCCGTCTGAACGCAGCGGTTTCACCCGAAGTAGACCCAGAATCCAGCGAGGATCCGCAATGATCGCTTCAAACGCTCTCAATCCCCCCTTGTCGCTTTCGCCGGAGGAATGCGCCCTCATCCTCAAGAACGACTTGACGAGCTTCAGCGAGGCCGTCTTCTATGAATTGAACCCCGGGCACCGCCTCCTTCTGGCTCCGCATATTGAGGCGATGGCGACAAAGCTCGAGCAGGTGCGCCACGGCGAGATCAAGCGCCTCATCATCAACCTGCCGCCGCGCCATCTCAAATCGCATTGCGTCACTGTGGCCTTCGTCGCCTTTCTCATGGGCCACGATCCGACCAGGCACGTCATATGCGCAAGCTACGGCGCGGACCTCGCCGACGAGCTCGCAGGCAAATGCCGCCGCGTGATGCAAACCGCCCTTTACCGGAGCCTGTTTGGCGAAGTGCTCGGCGGCCGTCAGTCCGTGAGCGATTTCGAAACCATCGCCGGTGGCCGCCGCCTTGCGACCTCGGTCGGCGGCGTTCTGACCGGGCGCGGCGCAGACATCATTATTCTCGACGACCCTCAGAACGCCGATGAAGCTTTGTCTGACACAAGCCGCAAGGCGACGCACACCTGGTTCGACAATACGCTTCTCAGCCGGCTCAACGACAAGACCAAAGGCGCGATCATCATCGTCATGCAACGGCTCCATCAGGACGACCTAGTTGGCCATGTGCTCGAGCAGGAAAACTGGGAGATCCTATCCTTGCCGGCGATTGCGGAAACCAACGAACGGCATTTGATCGATGGGCCGCTCGGCCGCCGCTATTTCGTCCGAAAGCCCAGCGATATTCTGCACCCGGAACGGGAAAGTCGCGAATCGCTGGCGGCCTCGCGGCGCGCGATTGGAGAATTCAGCTTTGCCGCCCAGTACCAGCAAAATCCAATCCCCCTCGGGGGCGCCATCGTCAAAACAGAGTGGCTCCGGTATTACGAGCTCGGCGAGCAGCCAGCTAAATTTGCGTTCGTTCTCCAGAGCTGGGATACCGCCAACAAATCCGGCGAGCTCAACGACTTCAGCGTCTGCACGACGTGGGGCTACATCAAGCAGAAATGCTATCTGCTGGATGTGTCTCGCAAGCGACTGGACTTTCCCCAATTGAAGCGGGAGGCGCGGCGGCTCGCCGATAAATTCAAACCCAATAAGATCCTGGTCGAGGACAAAGCCTCAGGAACCCAGCTCATTCAGTCCCTGAAGGACGACCGCCTCCCCCGCGTCGTTCCTTATTCCCCGCCGGCGGGCTCCGACAAAATCATGCGCCTACATGCGCAGACGGCAGTGTTCGAGAGTGGCCTCGTCCTCCTGCCAAAGCGCGCGCCCTGGCTAGCCGAATACATCGCCGAGATCACCGGCTTTCCGGGCTCGCGCTACGCAGACCAGGTCGATTCCACGACGCAGGCGCTGGATTATCTGCAGACCACGCATCGTCGCAATTGGATGGCGACTGGCGACTGGGATGAGCTGCTGCGCTGGGCGAGCACCCCTGATCCTCCGCGTATCAAGGCGTTCTATTGAGCAAGCAGCCCCTGGGGCATTCGCGGGCGATTCGTCGTTGACCGCGAGAACGATCAGCGCTCGGTCCACAGCATCATTCGCCGGCAAGTGCGTCCTGGCTCGAAATCTTCGAAAACAAAATTACGGCATTTCCGATGTGGAACCTGCGTCGCCAGCGCTTTGTTCAAACGCGTCCGCTCATCCCCAAATTGCCGCCGCGACACGCGCGTTCTTGTGCTTCGGGTTGACTAGGCCGCGCCGCCAACGGACGATAGCCTCGCTTTATGGTTGTTCAGAGCAGTGGATTGCCTCAATGCTGGGGGAAATCGTCGAGAGGTTGAAGCAGGCCAAGCTCCTTGAAAGCGATTACCCTGCGCTTGTGGGGGCCTTGTCGAGGGTAGTAACCGGTGCGTTGAGGCCACGGTTATCGCCTGTGGACATCCCGGCGGCTCGGGTTGACCGCCCCTTCGGGAACTGGCGTCGTGTTCCGGAAGGGGCGGACGGCGATGGAGATTGAAGATCAGCTACGCGAGCGCCTTCGGAAGGTCGAGGCGCTGTATTTCGGAGCAACGAGCGTCGGGGAACGAGAGGCGGCGGGCGCAGCCGCCGAGCGGCTGAAGGCGCAGCTCGACGAGGCCGGCGCGGCTCGACCCTCCCGTCGAGATGAAGTTTAGCCTGCCGGACGAGTGGTCAGTGGAGGGCTTCTTCGCCAAGCTCGCCAAGCGTCGGCTCAAGCGTGGCGTCTTCCTTCAGTCGCCGATCTCCAGACCGCCATCAATCGCTTCCTCGACGAACACAACGACGAGGCAAAGCCCTTCTTCTGGACCGCCGATCCCGATAAAATCATCGCCGCAGTCAGACGCGGGCACCAAGCGTTAGATTCGATCCACTAGCACTACTTTGGCAGTTTAGGTTCGACGGGGTCGGCGAGGAGTTTCTCACAGTGGGGACATCGCCTGGGTGGAGGCCGAGCGAAGAGATTGAGGATGGCTTGCCTGATGGCCGGCATGCTTGGTTGTGGCGGCGGTCCCCCGACTCTTTTCTTTCCGTCCCGCTGCTTTGAGGCGGCGGGATTGGAGGAAGGCATAGGCGATCATCGTCATCAACGCATGTCGGTGTAACCCGGTCCAGGATCGACCTTCGAAGTGGTCGAGGCCGAGCTCCTCCTTGAGCTGCTGATGCGCCTGCTCACAGACCCATCTGGCTTTGATCGTGGCGGCGAGCATCTTGAGGCTCGCATCGGCTGGCAAGTTCGACACATAGTATTTTTGCTCGCCCGTCGACCGGCGTTCGCCGACGAGCCAGACCTCGTCGCCCGGCATGCGCTGCATGCAGTTATCGAGCATGCGGTGCTTATGGCCATCCGCAACGCGGACACGGCGGGCCGCGAAGAAGCATGTCAGCCGACCTTTTGTGCCGCGCCGCCAGCTGACCCTTTGCCATTTCTCTCCGGCCAACAACGCTTCAGCAGAGACCGGGGGCTGATCAGGGATGTGGTATTTGCGGGGCTTTCCGGCCTTCGCGACGGGGAAGATCAGGGCAACGTCGGCGGGATAGACGTTCTGGCGTCGCGACAGCCCCACCGCCCACAGCAAACCACGCTCGCTCAGAGCTTGACGGAAAGGCCCGCTGGAGCCGTACCCTGAATTGGCAAGGACGCAGCCAAAGCGCGCGCCAGAGGCGATGACGCGGTCGATCTCCTCGATCGCGATCTCCGGCTTTGTCAGCGCGGTCCGCCTATCCTCCGGAACGCGAGCCCGCGCCATGCGCTCGGGATCGTCTGTCCAGCTTTCGGGCAGGAATAGCCGCAGGCCCACCATCACCGGAACCTCGCGCGACGCCAACGTTAGCGAGACCAGCGACTGACAGTTGGCGGTCTTTCCGAGCGACGAGGCGTATTGTGGCGCGACGCCGACCGAATGCTCGCCCTTTTTCGGCAATGCCGTATCGTCGACGATCAGCCACGCGTCGGCGCCGCCAACCATCCTGTCGGCTTCGGCGAGCAGGGCCTTCTCAAGTGGCGCGGCGTCCCACACGCCGCTGGCGATGAAGTGATGAAGCTGGTCGTAGCCGACGTCGCCGTCGCGCGCCGCCATGGGCTGCACGCTCTTGCGATCACCCGCGCCGATCAGCCCCGCAACATAAACCGGGCACATCCGCGCCCGCGTCTTGTGTCGAAAAGCACTGAGAAAAGGTACGAGCCACCGATCAAGATCAGACTTCCAGGTCTCGTCCATGGTCGGCCCTCCGTGATGCCGACCACCCATGAATTACGCAAAACGCGTCTCGGGAATCCCAAAAACGTCCGACCGCTCACAAATCTGCCAAAGTAGTGCTAGCTAGCTAGCGGTGCTATTTTTTCCGCAACCTCACTCCCGCCCCGCCGCCGTTCTCGGCTGGCGGCAATGACCGCAACGGGTCTTGGTTGTGTAAAAACGCCGCTGCGGCAGCGGTGACGACGCCCGACCATGGCGACGCGCTCCGGCGCCTGCCGCTTTTCCGAGTTTTAGCTATTTTCCGGCCGACGGCGCGTCTGCCGCTTCGATGGACCGTTCTGAGGGGGTCTGGGGCCCCGGGACGAGGGTTGAAAGGCCCCGATTATCCCTGCATCGCCGCCATCAGCGGCCTGACGCCCATGATGTTCAAGACGCGCGTGAGATTATAGGCGAGCACGTGCAGCGCCATCTCGGTCGCGACGCGCGGCATGGTCTTCATCAGGAAGTGGGTTGCTCCCATCCGCGCCTTGATCGTGCCGAAGGGGTGCTCGACCGTCTCGCGACGCACGCGCATCTTACCCGGGTCCGCATCAAGTCGGCGCTGCACGGCCTCAAGAAGATGCTCGTGCTCCCAGCGGGTGACGCGCCGCTGCGCGCTCGGCGTGCACTGAGGCTTGATCGCGCAGGCGCCGCAGACGCTGGTCCAATAGCGGCGCAGGATCAGCCCATGTTCCTCGTTCGTGTAGCGATAGGTCAGGCGTTCGCCGGCAGGGCAGATGTAAGCGTCGTCCTCGGCCACATAGCGAAAGTCCTGCTTGCCAAAGCGCCCTTCGGACTTTGCTCCCGAGGTCATCGGCTTGGGCAAGGTGACCGTGACGCCCGCCTGTTCGCACGCCAAAATCTCCGCGCTGTTGAAGTAGCCGCGATCCGCGACGACATCGAGGCTCTCCGCCTCCAGCGTCGCCTTGGCTTTCGTCGCCATGTTCGCGAGTTGAGACCGGTCGGAGCCGACGTTGGTCACCTCATGAGCGACGATCAAATGATGCGTCGTGTCGACCGCCGTTTGCACATTGTAGCCGACCACTCCGGAGCCTCGCCCGCTCGTCGCCATCGAGCGAGCGTCGGGATCCGTCAGCGAAATCTGCTGGTCCGGCGCGTCGAGCATTTGCGTCCTGAGCGCCTCGAGACGCTGCATCTCGCCCTTCAGCTTCTCGATCTTCTCCTTGAGGCGGCCTGCTTTGATCTTCAGCGCCTCGCAAGGCTCCTGCCGGTCGGCGCTGTCGAGTTGCTGCAAATAGCGCGCGACGCTCTCCTCGATCTGCGCCATGCGCCGCTCCATCTTGGCGCGCGTGAAGTTCTTGTCCCGGTTGTTCACCGCCTTGAACTTGCTGCCGTCGATCGCGACGCTGGCTTGCGTGAGCAGGCCCATCGCGCGGCACAGCGCGACGAAGCGGGCGCAAACCTGGCGGATGGCGCCGCCGTTGTTCTTGCGGAAATCGGCAATCGTCTTGTGGTCGGGAGAAAGACGCCGCGTCAGCCACATCACCTCGACATTGCGCCCGGCCTCGCGCTCCAGCCGCCGGCTCGATTGAACCCGGTTGAGGTAGCCGTAAATGTAGAGCTTCAGCAGGCAGGACGAATGATAGGAAGGCCGGCCCGTCGCCTTGGGATCGACCCCGCCGAACCCGAGCGCGCCCAGATCGAGCTCATCGACGAAAACGTCGATCACCCGAACGGGATTGTCCTCGCCGATCCAGTCATCGAGACATTCCGGAAAAAGCGCGCCCTGCCCACGATCCGCCCCCTCGACAAAGCGCTTCATGAGATCCCCCGGCAAATCACCCAGGAATCATAGCATCAACGGCGTTTTCACACAGCCAGGGTCAACTTCAGCCGTGCGGCCTTCCTCAGAAAGAGTTCGGCTCATGCTCGGAAAGCCCCAGCGTTGTCGAGCGGAGCGTGTCCCTTGCGCGCGCTTCCTCTTACTGGGTGGACGGCGCAAGCGCGAGCATTCAGTCTGCGGCGCATGCCTCGCCGATTCGACGGTCCCCCGATGGACCTCGCCAACATGCGCAGCTTGGGCGTGCGATCGATCTTCGCAACGTGCGACTGCGGCCGGGCGGCGGCTGTCGACGTGTCGAACCTTCCCGACGCTCTTGCGGTTCCCGCTCTGCGCTTCCGGCTACGCTGCTCGAGCTGCGGTGAGCGGCCGGTCGACGTGCGGCCAGACTGGCGCGAGCATCGGGCAGGCGGGATTGTCCAAGATTGTGCGACGCGATCCGCGCCAATCTCTGCTCGAAAGTAAGACCAATTGTAAGACCGCCGTCCGCGCCATGAAAAATAATATAATAATTTCAGCTACATTAGATACATAGCTGGCGGAGACGGTGGGATTCGAACCCACGATAGGGTTTCCCCTATAACGATTTAGCAAACCGTCGCCTTCAGCCTCTCGGCCACGTCTCCGCGACGCGCCAGCGGGGGCGCGTGCGCCTCTATGCCAAAGCGGCACGGCCATTTCAAGGTGATGTCCGGGTTCAGCACATATGAGACGGGGGCGAGGTCCCTGAGCCGAGAGTTTGGAGATACTCTGCCGGGGTTTGTCCGCCAAGCGCGTCATGCGGCCTGTAATGGTTGAACCTGTGGGCGAAAGCGTCGACGAAGGTCTGGAGCTTTTCGAGTTTCTGCGGCAGATCGTAGGTCGCGTAGAACTCGTAACGCCATGAAGACTGGGCGCGTTCGACGCAGCCATTGAGGTCTGGGCGTTTTGGTGGCAGGACGAAGAGCTCGAGGCCGCGCGCTTGGCATTCCGCCTCGAAGACGGATTTGAACTCAGCGCCGCCGTCGACCTGGATGCCGCTGATGGGAAAAGGCGCCTCGGCGATGAGCTTGTCCAGCAAGGCCTTGGCGCTCGTCGCGCTGGCCTCCAGGGCGACGCGTCCGATCGTCCATTTGGCGACCGGATCGTAGGCGGTGAAGTGCTTGATGGCCTTGTCGGGGCGGATGTTGACGAAGAGCGTGTCGATCTGCACCAGCTCGCCGGGCGTCTTGGCCTTGCGGCCTTTGGGCAGGCGGCGGGCGTAGCGCTGCTTGGTGGTGAGACGGATGCGCCTGGCCGCAGGCCTTCGGCGCAGGATCGGCACGGGGATTATGGCGCCGCGCGCGACGAGCTTCTTGAGGATGCGGCCGACGGTTGAGGCCGAACAGACGAAGCCTTCGCGCCTGAGCAGCACGACGAGCTTGCGCTTGCCCCACATGGGGTTGTCGTTGCGCAAGCCTTCGACGGCGCGCACGAGGGCGCTCGTGTAGGACGGACCGCGAGGCCGGCGCGGGCGACGGCTTTTTGGCTCAGCCTGCTTTTTCCAGCGATAGAGCGAAGCGCGCGCCACGGCGTCACGCCTTCTCGCGGCTTCGCTATGTGGAGGCTTCGCCGCGAGAAGACGCGACGCCGCCCGACCGTTTCGGGTAATGTGAGAAGGCAGGCCGAACACCTGCATGGTCGATGCGAGCAAGGAATCTTCCATGCCTTTTCTCAAAAACATCCTCGTGTGGCAGGCCGAGCACCCCAACGCCACCTGGATCGGTTGGGGCGTGATCTGGGCCGCCGTGCTGGGCCTATTTTTCTGGCCGCAATGCTGAGGGTCCCCCCACCTCATCCTGAGCGACCGCGCAGCGGGCGTCTCGAAAGCTCCCTCGCCGGGCACTTGGGCCGAAGGAGGAGCCCGGAGGGGACTTCGCCGCTCCGCCTTGCCTTGACGATAATTCCCAGCAATTCTAAGTCCACCCGCGTCCCAAAATTCAGGCTGCCATTTGTTTTGCGATTTCGGGGGGTGGTTTGGAGTTTATGAGGGTCGTCATGAGGGTTCGCCAGTCTGGAAAGACGAGATAGGCGGTAATGGTTCTTATGTGTTCGAAGAAGCGTTTTCTGGCGCGCTTGGCCTCTCGGGCCTGAACCCATAAATCTTCGAGGCAGTCGCAGACGGTGTGCATGGCGAAGGCCAAGAGGTTCATGGCGGCGAACAGCATGGCGAGGTTCTGCTTGCCGTGGCCGAAATTATGTTCGAGGTGATAGCCGTTGTTTTTGAGGATGTTGAAGCTCTCGTTCTCGATTTTCCAGCGCGCCCTGGCGCAGGCGGCGATCTCTGCGACGTTCTCGCGTCCGATCTCGAGCGAAGTGACGAAAGCGCCGTCGTAAGTCGCTTTGCCCTTGGCGTCGCTGATGGTGACGCCGATCCAATTCACCTCGAGCGCATCCTTGCCGTCGCGCAGCGGCGCCTTCGAGAACCAGCGGTAGCGGTAGGTCAGCTTCTTGCCGCCTTCTTTGCGGGCGACGGAAACTTCGTCGATCGCCGCGCCCTTCATGAAGTCATACAGAGTCTTGTGGGAGTCGGGCTTGGCCGTGAACAGGAAGTCGGCGCCGCTCGCCAGCACGGCCTCGCTCAGAGGCTGGCAGGCGAAGAGATCGTCGCCGAGATAGACGGGGCGCAACGCCTTCACGCGCGCGGCGTGGAGGCTGAGCCAGCGCTTGGCGGCGTTGCGCTCGCAGTCCTGCTTTTCGGCGCCGTCCCGCTGGGCGATGAACTCGGGCATCAACGGCACGACCCTGTTGTGGCCGGGCGCGACGAGCGTCGCCGCCAGCATCGAGTGATAGAAATCGGTCTTGCCGTTCGGCCGCTTGCGCGTCTGGCAGTGCGGGCAGCCGAGCTTTTGCGAGCAAAAATATTCGGTTCCGTCGAGCGCGACCAGCGCGCGGCCGTCGAGGCGCTCGAACTCTTTCAGCCCCCCATGCTCCCGCAGCATCGCAACGACTTGATCGAACGAGGTTTGCAGATACGAAGGGTGGACCGGGTCCAGCATCGAGCGGATGTGATTGTCGGTCGGAATTTTCGCCATGCCGAACAGCGTATGGCAATTGGAGGTCTTGCGTTCGTCTTCGAGCGAACGCTGATGGGAGAGAAACGACTCCGACTGCATGAAGAACAACGAAAACGCCGACAGCCCGATGTCGGCCATCGAATACGCACCCGCGCCCTTCCGCTTGTCGGGAAAGGCCGCGCAGGCGTCATGCAGCCCGGTCAGGAGGCGGTCGAGAATCAGCACCTCGACCTTGATGATGTGGACGCCCCCGCCCCGGGCCGACGGCTATGATGCCGGTAGGCCCCCAAAGAGCGGGACGAGGAGCGTTACAATGACCATCAAAGCGATTGGACTGGACTTGGCGAAAAGCGTGTTTCAGGCACATGGCGTCGATGAGACGGGCTCGACGACGCTGACGAAGCGGTTACATCGCAAACAGATGCTGCCTTTCTTCTCGAAGCTGCCGCCATGCCTGATCGGGATGGAGGCGTGTGGCACAGCCCATTATTGGGCTCGCACGCTCGCCGCCATGGGTCATGAGGTACGCCTCATTCCGCCCTCTTACGTGAAGGCCTACGTCAAGAGAGGCAAGAGCGACGCGTTAGACGCCGAAGCAATTTGCGAAGCGGTGCAACGCCCGACAATGCGGTTTGTGCCGGTAAAGACCGTCGAGCAGCAGAGCATTCTCATGGCGCATCGCGCCCGGTCGCTGCTTGTTCGTCAACGCACGATGCTCGCCAATGCGCTGCGGGCGCATCTGGCGGAACTCGGTCTCGTCACCAACCCCGGCATCGCCAATCTGGCGAAGCTGGCGCAGCAGGCGCTGTCCGACGAAGGCGCCCTGCCGCCCTACGCCCGCACCTCGCTGGAGATCCTGGTCCGGCAGATCATGGCGCTCTCCGAGGAGATCACGACGTTGGATCGCAAGCTCCTCGCGTGGCATGCCGAAAATGAGGCCAGTCAAAGGCTCACGGAGATTCCCGGCCTCGGCATAGTCACGGCCACAGCCATGGCCGCCACCGTCACCGATCCCGAGCAGTTCCGGTCGGGCAGACAATTTGCCGCCTGGCTCGGCCTAACGCCGCAACAACATTCGACCGGAGGCAAGACGCGCCTCGGAGGCATCTCCAAGCAAGGAGACCGCTACCTGCGCCGGCTGCTCGTTGT
Source organism: uncultured Alphaproteobacteria bacterium (assembly GCA_963760695.1). Lineage (GTDB taxonomy): Bacteria > Pseudomonadota > Alphaproteobacteria > Rhizobiales > Beijerinckiaceae > Methylocystis. Next base: position 15,888 of record CAVXEI010000017.1, read on the forward strand.
CGGCGCCACGGCAGTCATCCGCTACGCGAAAGACAAGCCAACGCCGATGGCCAACTGGATCAGGAAGCTACTGGAAAAGAAGCCGTTCAGGATCGTTTCGGTCGCGCTCGCCAACAAGCTGGCGCGCATCGCGTGGGTCGTCCTGACGCGAAAGGAAGCTTACCGACCCTACCAACTGGCGGCCTGAGGCAAACCGAATTGGCAAACGGCAGTCGATGATGTGTAACGATCGAGCCAATGGTGAGGCCAACCCGTCTGATTCAATGCGCTTCAGCAGCGCGCCAGCTTGATCAGGGACCTCACCGGCGGATTTCCATCAAGGCCAGCGGCAACAATCCAATGCCGCACAAACAGGCCGGACATATGAAAGCAACCGATCACGCATTCCGACAAAAACGCCTTGCCAAAGGGGGCGTCCACATATGAATCAGAAAGCCGAGCCCAGGAAAACCAAAAATCTCAGCCCAGACTGCTCCATTTAGAATTGCTGGATTATTCCCCGCGCCGTTGACGAAGCCGCCCCTCCTCCCTTATAAGCGGCGCATCGAAGGGCTCGAGCCTCGCGCGCGGGCCTTTTTTACGTTTCCCGCTCGAAGGTCATAAGCGCGGCGCGCCTCGCGCGGCCGGACCGTTCTGAGCGTGCTTCGAAAGGAAGAAAACCATGTCGCGGCGTTGCGAACTGACCGGCAAGGGCGTTCAGACCGGCAATCTCGTCAGCCACTCGAACCGCAAGACGCGCACGCGCTTCCTGCCCAATCTCGTCAATGTGACGCTCGTCTCCGACACTCTCGCCCGCGCGGTGCGTCTGCGCATCTCGGCGGCAGCGCTGCGCTCGGTCGAGCATCGCGGCGGGCTCGACGCATTCCTCGCCAAGGCGCATGAGGACGAGCTTTCACAGAACGCCCGTGAGTTGAAGCGCGACATCGCGAAGAAGAAGCTCGAAGCCGCGGCGGCGTAAAGGCGCGCGCGAGCGGGCTTCTCTCTCGGATTATGGGTCTGCCTGAGTGGCGCCTGGAGGTCATCTCCAGGCGTCGCTTTCTTTTGACCGTAAAGCTCGTACTGCGCCTTCCATCTCTTGGCGGAGCATTGTCGGCGAGACGGATCTTCCGTTGTCAAGGACGCGAGCCTTGCTCGCGCCGCTTTGCGGCGGCGCGAAGCGCCGTCCTTGACAAGGGACGACCGCTCGCCACGCTCGCCGCCATGAGATAGAAGGCGTTTCAACGTGCTCGGCCGTGACGAGGTTTTCGCGATGAGCGCAGGAGACCTCAAAGCGCCTGGAAGAAAGCCGCTAAGCCTTCGCTCCGCCCCTCGTCACGCCGACCTTGGCGGGACGCAGCACGCGTTCGCCGATCATGTAGCCGGGCTCAACCCATTGCGCGACCGTGCCGGCCGGTTGGCTTTCGTCGGGGATCTCGTAGAGCGCTTCGTGCTTGTTGGGGTCGAAGCGATTGTCCCCCTCATCCATCTTCTTCACGCCGAATCGCGCGAGCCGCGAAAGAAAATCGCGCTCGGTCAACTCCACGCCTTCGATCAGCGCCGCAACATGCGGCTCGAGCTCTTCCTTGGCCTTCGCCGGAAAAGCGGCAATCGCGCGGCGCAGATTATCGGCGAGCGCCAAGCTCTCGCGGGCGAAGCTCGCGACGCCGTAGAGTTTCGCGTCCGCGACCTCCTTTTCGGTGCGGCGGCGCAGATTCTCCATTTCGGCGAGCGTGCGCAGCAAGCGATCCTTCGCGCCGGCGAGCTCCGCGCGCAGCGCCTCAACCTCGGAGGCTTCTCCGGCCGGGGAGGTCTCGCCGGTGGGCGTCTCGCCCTTGGTAGCGTCCTCCTGTTTCGGAAGATGGTCGCCGTTCTCATCGTTCATCTTGAAAGGTTCCTGTTCATTCCCGCTCGGGATATCAGGCCTGAAGTCGTAAAATCAAGACGGCGTTTCTTGACCCACGCGTTGCGGCGTTGCGGCGCGCGCCGCTCGCTTCTCGCCTTTTGTGGCGAAGACCTCGATGAGATTGCGCCGGATCGTTCCCTGGCGGGGCGGAGAGACAATTTTGTCCCCGGTCAGATCCTTGACGTAGAAAGTGTCGACAGCCCGTTCGCCGAAGGTCGTCACATGCGCCGACACGATGTTGAGGCTGAGCTTCGAGATGGCGTTCGTGAGCTCGAAAAGCAAGCCCTCGCGGTCCAGCCCGGAAACCTCGATGACCGTGCAATCGGCGGAGATCGAATTGTCGATCAGGACTTCGGGAACGACCGAGAAGGCCGTGGAGTGAGACGTTTGACCCGAACGCGCGCGGATGGCGTCGGAGATGACGATCTCGCCGCGCAGCGCCTTGTTGAGGTAATGGGCGATGCGGCCGCCGCGCCGCATCTCGTCCTCGTCGAATTCGAAGGTGCGCGAGCAAAGGATCGTGTCGAGCGCGAGCCCGTCCGCAGTCGTGAAGATATGCGCGTCGACGATATTCGCGCCGCTCGCGGCGCAAGCGCCGGCGATGGTCGACAGCAGACGTCGATGATCCTGCGCGATGACGGTCAATTCGACCGCGCCGCGCGCTTTGTCGAGCGCGACGGCGGCGGCAAGCGGCGGCCGGTCTGAGGGAAGCGCCTGCAGCAGCTCCGCGTGGCGCACTTTGTGAGGGAGGTCCATTTTCAGCCAATAGGCCTGGTAATGGCGGTTGGCATAGGCCTCAAACTCCGCGTCGCTCCAGCTCGACAGCGCGGCGCGCAGCTCTGCTTTCGAGGCGGCCACCCGGCTCCTGCGGTTGACCGCGGAATGACCGCCGCCGAGCACGACTTCGGTCTCCCAGTAAAGCTGGCGCAAGAGCTGCGCCTTCCAGGCGTCAAGGACGTTGGGGCCGACCGCCGCGATGTCGCAGAGGGTCAGCACGAACAAAAGTTTCAGGCGCTCGAGGCTCTGCACGACGGCCGCGAAGGTTTCGATTGTTCGCGGATCGCTGACGTCGCGGTTCTGCGCGACGATCGACATGAGCAGATGATGCTCGACGAGCCAGGCAACGGTCTGGGACTCGCTCGGCGTGAAGCCCAGCCGCGGGCAAAGCGCGAGCGCCACATCGCGTCCGGCCTTGGAGTGGTCCTCCTTGCGGCCTTTGGCGATGTCGTGCAGCAGCAGACCGAGGTAGAGAACCTTGCGGTTGAGGATTTTCGGCAGAATTTCCGCAATGATCGGCTGGAACTCGGGAAGCCGTCCCGATTCCATATCCGACAGCGCGCCGACCGCGCGCAACAGATGCTCGTCGACCGTGTAGTGATGATACATGTTGAATTGCATCATCGCGACGACGCGCCCGAAATCGGGAACGAACCGGCCGAGCGCGCCCGTCTCGTTCATCTTGCGCAGCACGGCCTCGGTCATATTGTGTGAGAGTAGAAGCTCGAGAAACAGCCGGTTTGCTTCCGGGTTGGCGCGCAGATCCGCGTCGATGCGCCGCAAATTTCGCGTCACGCCGCGCAGGGCGTCCGGGTGCAGCGGCAGGCTGAGCCGATCGGCGAGCCAGAACAGTCGAATGAGATTGACGGGATCCTTGGCGAACACGGGGTCGCCGCGCGTGTTGAGCCGGTCGAAGTCGACGGTGAAATCCTCGGGCAGATTGCCGGACTTGCGCCGGCGAAACGAGCCGAACACCCGATCGAGAATGGCGGGCGGCTTCGCCTGACGCGCCTCCAACGCGGCGCAGACGATCCCCGTGAGATCGCCGACGTCCTTGGCGACGAGGAAATAGTGCTTCATGAAGCGCTCGACCCGGGAGAGTCCCGCGCGGTCGCGATAACCCAGTCGATTGGCGAGCCTCGGCTGCATTTCGAAAGAGAGCCGCTCCTCAGCGCGACCCGTCGCGAAATGCAGATGGCAGCGCACGCTCCACAAGAATTCCTCGCAGCGCTCGAACAAGCTCATCTCCGCGCTGGTCAGGAGCCCAACGGCGACGAGCTCGCGCGCTTCGCGAACGCGATACACATATTTGGCGATCCAGAAGAGCGTGTTGAGATCGCGCAGCCCTCCTTTGCCTTCCTTGACGTTCGGTTCGACGAGGTAGCGCGAGGCGCCGGCGCGACTGACGCGGGTGTTGCGCTCCTCGAGCTTCGCGCCGACGAACTCGCGCGTCCCCGCGCGCATGATCTCGCGGTCGAAGGTGGCGAGCAGCTCCTCGAAGAGATGCGCGTCGCCGAGAATGAAGCGCGCTTCGATCAGCGTCGTGCGGATCGTCATGTCGGATTTCGAATGACTCATGCACTCGGCGATCGAGCGCGAGGCGTGGCCGACTTTCTGGCGCAGATCCCAAAGCACATAGAGGATCGCCTCCACCACGCTCTCGCCCCAGGGCGTTTGCTTGGAGGGAAGCAGGAACAGGAGATCAATGTCGGAGCCGGGCGCGAGCGCGCCGCGGCCATAGCCGCCGACCGCGACAATGGTCAGATGTTCGCCGGCGTGCGGATTGTCGGCGATCGATCCGTAGCGCGTCACGTAGCGGAAGATCGCGCGGATGAGCTCATCCTCGAAATCGGAAAGGAAGCGGGCGCAGGCAAGGCCCTTGCCTCCGGCTTCGAGCGCGCTTCTTGCGACCGCGCGCCCCTCTTCGAGCGCCGCGCGCAACTCGTCGATGACCTGGGGCCGCGCCGTCGCGGGCGCCGGCGCCTCCTCGCAGATCGCTGCGATGCGCGCGTCGAGCTCCTGGGCGAACGCCTTCAGGTCGACCGGCGAGCCAGAGAGGGCGAGGAAGGGCTGGGGCTGGCGCGCGTCCATCATCGGCTCGCGCGCTGCTGGCCGCGACGCCGCTCGATGACGTCGAGGATGCTCGAGGAGAGATCGGGGCCTCCGTGCTTGACGAGCGCGCGCAGCCCGGTCGGCGAGGTGACGTTGATCTCGGTCAGCCAACCGTCGATGACGTCGATGCCGACGAAGAGGAGGCCGCGCCCAATCAGCGCGGGCTTGAGACGCGCGCAAATTTCAATCTCGCGCGGCGTGAGCTCGGTCGCCGACGCGGCGCCGCCGCGCACCATGTTGGAGCGAATATCGTCTTGCGCCGGCACCCGGTTCACGGCGCCGAGCGCCTCGCCCTCCACGAGCAGAATGCGCTTATCGCCCGCGACGACCTGTGGCAGAAAGCGTTGCACGACCCAAGGCTCGCGGAAAGTCGTCGCGAAGAGGTCGTAGAGCGAACCGAAATTCGGATCGCGCGTCCCGACCTTGAAGACGCTCGCGCCGCCGTGGCCGTAGAGCGGCTTCATCACGATCTCCCCTTGCCTTGCGCGGAAGCGCTCGATGGCCGCCTTGTCGCGCGTGATCAGCGTCGGCGGCATGAGGTCGAGGAATTCGGTGACGAAAAGCTTCTCGGGCGCGTTGCGCACATGGGCGGGGTCGTTGACGACGAGCACGCGTCCCGAGATGCGTTCCAGGAAATGCGTGGAGGTTATATAGGCGAGATCGAACGGCGGATCCTGACGCAGCAGCACGACGTCGACCTCCGAGAGATCGAGCTCGCGCAATTCGCCCAACGCGTAATAGGCCCCCGGCTGATCTTGGACCGAGATCTCCTGGGCGAAAGCCTTTGGCCTGCCGTCCTCGAGCGAGAGCCGGTCGGGCGTGTAAAACCAGAGCCGGTGCCCGCGGCGCGCCGCCTCGAGCATCAGCGCGAAGGTCGAGTCGCCGGAAAAGTTGATCTTCTCCAGAGGGTCCATTTGGACCGCGATCTCGAGCATTCGTTGGCCTCGCCGTCGCACGCCTCGGTCCTTTGCCGGCGCGCCTCCCCGGAGGTAATGCTTTTTAGCTCGCCTGAGAAGCCTTTGCGGCAGAGCCGGGGCCGGGCCAACGATAAGCCGACTAGTAGGGGCAACTCGAGATCGCCGGGAGGGAGAGTTTTGCTCATAGATCGTCAGAGCGGCGCGCTCGACCTCCAGGCGCGCCTCCTTCACCGGGACGGGCTGATGCTCGTCGTCGACAAGCCCGCGGGCTGGCCAGTTCACCGGGGCCCGAAGGGCGGTCCGAGCCTCGAGGATCATTTTGGCCAGCTGACCTTCGGGCTGCCGCGCGCGCCGTCGCTCGCGCATCGTCTCGACAAGGACACCTCGGGCTGCCTCGTGCTGGGACGCCATCGCAAGGCGCTGGAGCTTCTGGGCAAATTGTTCAAGCGCGGCGCGATCGAAAAGACGTATTGGGCCGTCGTCGAGGGCGGGCCTTCGGAGGATCGCGGCGAGATCGATCTGCCGCTGTCACGGCTCGACGCCCAGCGCGGCTGGTGGATGCAGGTCGATCCCTCAGGCCTGCCCGCCCGCACGAACTGGCGCGTGCTGGGGCGGGGAGTGGGTCGCGGCGGCGCGCCGCTGAGCTGGCTCGAGCTTCGGCCGCACACCGGGCGCACCCACCAGCTGCGAGTCCACGCCCGGGCGATGGGCTGGCCCATTCTCGGCGATCCGGTCTATGGATCCGGCCGTGAGCCCGGGGCGCCGCCGCTGCATCTTCACGCCCGCGCCATCGCGGCGCCGCTCAAGGAGGCGAAGCCCCCGATCGAGGTCGTGGCGCCCGCGCCGGCGCACATGTGCGACGCCCTGGCGGCGTGCGGCGGGACGGGTTCCGCCGCCTGATCTTAGCCTGCAACGGCAAATACAAGATGTTGCGCTGTCGAGGCTGCGACAACGAGCCGGGGGGTGACCCACTGCGAGGTTCTGCAACTCGCGCTTGCAAATTCGGGCTTGGCCGCAACTTCAGACGCCGCACTGGCCTGCCCTACCGCAAACTCGACAATGCATTAGCTAAGGGAGGTTCGTTAAATTACGGGAGGGCGCCGTGCAGACTCGCGTTTTTCTGCATTTCAATTGGCTTTCTCGGGAGAGTTCGCGCCAAACGCCGGTAAGCAGGAGCTCCTGTTCCACAACGCCGAAGATCACCAGTGGTGGTTGGGAACCCTCCAGGCTGGGAAGTTGCAGTGGGATCTCGTCAGCGCGGCTGATTTCGGCAATCTGCTCGACGGCGCGCACGGCTTCTGGCTGGGCGACTTCACACGCGTCGGGCGTCAGCAGATCGCTTTTTACTTCTCGGGAGACAAGAGCTGGTGGCTCGGCGATTTTTTCAAGCCGGCGAACGCGCCCGCCAGCATCAACTGAAGCCTGGCGGACAAGGGCCAGTTCGGCAATCTTCTGGCGCCCCAGATCGTCATCTGGACGGGCGACCTCGAGGGCAATAAGCGGACCGAAATTCTTTTCCACGACGTCGGCGACGACCACTGGTGGCTTGGCCGCTTGCCAATTCCCGGGGGAGCGCTCACCTGGACTCTCGAAGGGCAGACCGGGCCGTAGCCATCGTCGCCGATCTCGCGGCTTGGCCTATGGCGCGACGAGGATCAGCGGTCTCAGGCGCAGCCCCAAGAAAAACCCGGCGGAGGCGTTGAGCCACCCGCCGGGCCACTACCCGTTCTGCGCTTTCCAAGTCGAGTCGGTGGCGCCAGTAATTATATGACGACAACCTTGGTGCCGATCTTGACCCGACTGTAGAGGTCGATCGCGTCGATGTCGCGCATTCTGATGCAGCCCGAGGAGACGCCCTGGCCGATCTTCTCCGGCTCGTTTGTGCCGTGGATGCGGTACATCGAATCCCGGCCGTCGGGATAGTGAAGGTAGAGCGCGCGCGATCCGAGCGGATTATCCGGCCCGCCGGGAAGGCCGCCTGCGTCCGCGGTCGGCTGCAGATGCGGCCAGCGCTGCAGCATGTCCTTGGGCGGCATCCAGCGCGGCCATTCCTGCATGGCGCCGACATAAGCGCGGCCGGTCCAGCCCATCGAATCCTGGCCGGTGGAGACGCCGTAGCGAATGGCCTTGCCTCCGGGCAGGATGTAGTAGAGGTAATGCGCACGAGAATCGACAACGATCGAGCCGACCGGCTCGCTCGTGCGGTAATCGACTTGATAGCGCTCGAATTCAGAAGGAATCGCCGCTTTCGGCGCGAGAGCGAGAAACTCCGCGTCGCGACCCGAAACCTTCGGATCCGGCGTGCGTTGGCCGGCCACATTGCAGCCCGCAAGGGAAATTGCGCCGAGCGCAACGAGGAACCATTTTGATGGCGACATCGAGAAACTCCTTTTCGCCGCAGGAGAGCATGAACTGTGGTTACCACAATCTTGCGGGATTAGTAGGTGCATGAAGACAATATAAATTTTGTGTGTCTTCGGCGCCACACCGTGTGTGTCTTTGGCGCCACAGTAGAAGCCGACGCTGGAGGTCAAGGAGCAAAGAAATGATGCACGATCTCATGACTTTGCGCCGCGGGCGCGTTTAGAGGGCCAGGACGCTTGCGCACGCTTCTCGCCACGCATCCGAGCGCCCTCGAGCATGACATGGGGCGGGGCCATCCCGAAAGCGCCGATCGCGTGCGCGCGATCGACCAGGCGCTAGGCGATTCGCAGTTTTGCAAGCTTCTCAGAATCGTCGCCCCGAAGGCAGACCGCGAGGACGCGCTGCGCGTTCACAGCGAGGATTATCTCGCGGCGCTGGAGAAGGCGTCGCCCAGGGAAGGACTGACGCCGCTCGACGCGGACACCGCGATGAACGCGAGCACGCTCGACGCCGCTTACTTTGCGGCCGGCGGCGCGCTCGCCGCCGTCGCGGCGGTCATGGAGAAGAAGGCGCAGAACGCCTTCGTGGTGGCGCGGCCTCCAGGCCATCACGCGGGCGTCTCGACTCCGATGGGCTTCTGTTTCCTCAACAATGTCGCCATTGCTGCGCGCAGCGCGACTGTGGTCCATGGCGCGCAGCGCGTGGCGATCGTTGATTTCGATGTCCATCACGGCAACGGCACGCAAGAGATCTTCTGGGCCGATCCCAACGTGCTCTTTTGCTCGACACACCAGGCGCCTTTCTATCCTGGGACGGGATGGCGCGAAGAGACAGGCGAGCACGGCACGATCGTCAATGCGCCGCTTCGCGCCGGCTCGGATGGCGAGGTTTTCGCGGAAGCTTTGCAGGACGTGATTCTGCCCCGCGTCAAAGCGTTTCGACCAGACATGTTGCTGATCTCGGCGGGCTTCGACGCGCATCGGGACGATCCGCTCGGCGGCCTCAGGCTCGATGAGCAGGATTTTTTCGAGGCGACCCAGCGGCTGCTCGAGTTGGCGGAGAAGTGCTGCGAGGGACGCGTCGTGTCCCTGCTCGAGGGCGGCTACGATCTCGGCGCTCTCGCGCGCTCCGTCGCGGCGCATGTCGCCGCGCTGCAGGGCGCGTGAGACGATGCGCGCCCTGGATTGAGTTCAAGCGTGCTCGAACGATTCCCGTTCGGGCGGGAAACGCGCTAGCCTTGGCGGGCCTTGAAGCGCTTCTGGACCTTGTTGATGATGAAGACGCGACCCTTGCGGCGCACGATCTGGTTCGCCCGGTGGCGACCGCGCAGGGATTTCAGGGAGTTGCGGACCTTCATCGTTCCATCCTCGGAAAATAGTTCTCTTCGCCGGGGAGAACGCCCAGCGCGTCGTTGCGGGAGCCTATGCCCTAAATCGAGGCCTCGATCAAGTCTGGGATGGTCTGCTGGCCTGCGGTGAGCGCCTCTCGGGACGGGCGGGCGCAGTCTTTTCGAGAATCATTCCGCAACGCATTCTCTATTGACCAGCCGATAGGGACGATTGCACTCCCATGCGTTTCCAGAAAAACCGAGATGGGCGTTTGCGGGAAGGTCGATCGAAACGCAACCGTCCCCTTTCACCTCGAAGCCGCGATCGCATTTCCACTTCCGTCCGTAGGTTTCTCCAACGAAAACGGCATGGTCAGGCACAAGCACTGCGACACAGGCATGATTTTTCTTTTCAAAGCCCCGATCGCATTTCCACTCGTCTCCATCTGCCGTCAGATAGGCGTGGTCGGGAACGAGGATTTTGACGCAAGCCAATCCGTCCGCGCGGTAGCCCCTTTCACACTCCCAACCTCGAGGCCCGCCGAATTCCGACAAAAACGCGTTCTGAGGAACCTTGATCACGTCACAGCCCACGCTGTTTACACGGTAGCCCGACAAACATCGCCAGCTCTCGCCGTCGAGATAAGCATTCGCAGGGACGTGAATGGCGATACATTGGCCGGCTTTTTCAGCATAGCCGTAATGACACTCCCAGCCCTTGCCGAAGGAGTTGTTCACGAGAGAGGCGTGGCTCGGCGCCTTTATCTCGAGACAGGATTCATCCTGTCGCCGAAAACCGCGCTTGCATTCCCAGTCGGAGGCATAGCGTCCCGCCTCTGAATTCGCGGGAGGCGACTTCGCGGACTGGCCGAAAGCGCCCGGGCCAAGCGCGGACGTAAGCATGAGCGCGCTTATCGTCAGGTGGAACAGCTTGTGAATTTGTCGAGGCACGAGCGGCTCTCCATGAACTTCGCACTCGCCATCTTCGAGTCGAAGGCGGGCGACGCGAGGATCGCGAAAAAAATCGATTTCTTGCTGTTGGAAGCGACCGAGGCTTTTCTTGTTCAAGAGCTGGATCGCCGGCGAGCGGCGGCGGCTCTCATTCGCGCAGGGCCGATGGACTGAGCATATCCAAAAAGGACGCCTACAGCCATGCGCAACCAATGTGTTTTTTTTCAGCCGCCAATCAAACCGGCGGGGCCGTTTGCGCCTTCGACTTTAGACACGTTTCTCATTTTACGTGCCGGTTTTGCCTTCGATCGCCGCATTGAGGCTGAAGCTTTCAAAGCCGCGTTGGGGGCGAGACTGTAAGCACTGGCGCTTGACGGAGATTTCCCCTAAGAAGGCGGCATGCCGTTCAAGGTTTGAACGCTTTCCCCGCTATCGGAACTCTCACGCCTCCGGCTTCAAACGCGAAGCTTTGGATGCACAACTTGACCGCGACGCTTCAAGCATCGCATCGAGCGGTGCAACTCTTGCCAGATTGGAAATACCGTGCAGGTCTTGGTTCGCGACAACAATGTCGATCAGGCGCTCCGAGTGTTGAAGAAGAAGCTTCAGCGTGAGGGCGTCTTTCGGGAAATGAAACTGCGCCGCGCTTACGAAAAGCCGTCGGAGAGGCGCGTTCGCGAGAAGGCCGAAGCCATCCGCCGCGCGCGCAAGCTCGCGCGTAAACAGGCGCAGCGGGAGGGGCTGTTGCCGGCTCCGAAGCGCAAGGAGATCCCGGCCAAGCCCCGCTCCACGGACCTCGCCGCAGCCCCTCGAGCGAGTTGAAAATCGGCCGACCCTAACCATAAATACGAGTTCAGGAAGACCTGACCATGGCCCGCAAACCCGGCTCGAAGAACGACTTCGTTCTCTTCGACGTTGTCTACGACGACGGCAGCCAGCGCTCCAACCGCCGCGTTCCGAGGGATATTCTTGGCGGAATTGACGGCGACGAGCCCGCGCGCGCCGCCATCGAAGCTCAGGATCGGGAGATCGCGGAACGCTCCGGGCAGTCGATGCCGACGATCAAGGCAGTGCGGCGGTCGTCGTGATGAGCGGGCGGCGGGGTTCATCAGCCCTGGGCTCGGTATCGCTCCCAGCCCGCCGCGCGCAGCCGGCAGGCGGGGCATTTCCCGCAGCCATACCCCCAAGCGAACCGCCGGCTTCGCTCGCCGAGATAGCAAGTGTGGCTTTCCTCGACGATGAGTTCGACAAGCGCCTGTCCGCCGAGTTCCTCGGCGAGCCGCCAGGTGGCGGCCTTGTCCAGATGCATCAGGGGCGTCAGGATCTCGACCGGCCGGTCGAGGCCGAGCGACAGCGCCTGCTCCGTCGCCCGCATCGTCGCCTCGCGGCAATCGGGATAGCCTGAATAATCGGTCTCGCACATGCCCCCGACGAGCGTCGGAATGCCGCGGCGGTAGGCGAGCGCCGCGGCGAAGGCGAGAAAGAGGATGTTGCGGCCCGGCACGAAAGTGTTGGGAAGGCCGTCCGAGGAAAAAGCAATTTCCGCCTCCCGCGTCAGCGCCGTCTCGGAGATTTCGCCGAGCGTGGGGATGGCGAGCGTGTGGTCTTCGCCCAGGCGGACGGCCCAATCGGGCGAGAGAGCGGCAAGCCCCGCCCTGATCCGCGACCGCTGCGTCAGCTCGACGGCGTGACGCTGTCCGTAGTCGAAGCCGATCGTTTCGACGCGCTCGAAGCGCGAAAGCGCCAGCGCCAGACAGACGGTCGAGTCCTGTCCGCCGGAAAAGAGGGTTAGGGCGCCGCCGCTGGGGCTATTCTTGCTGTCATCGGACATGATGATCACTCCCACGATAAGCGACGCGAGGCGGTGAAAATCAATTGCATTGAGCGGATTTTTCCGAGTCCGGCGCCCTGAATGGTTGCAAAGTGGAAGGACTCCGCCACCTCATCGGAGCCGCCTCCGGCTAGGAGATCGGCGAGTGAAAGCAGCTTGTGATCGAGGACATGCTCCTCGTCCCCTTCCCTTCGCCGCCCGCTCAGGCCGAAGCGCCAGCAAAGCTCGGCCGCGCGAGGGGTTTGGCGTCGGTTTCCATATGCGGCAGCGCGTCCATGACGCGTTGGGGCGGAAGGGCCATGATCGCCTCCGTGCCCTCGCGCAGCTTCGAGCGCAGCATGAATTGCCCGCCGTGCAGCTCGATCAGCCCCTTCACGATCGGCAGTCCCAATCCCGTGCCTTCCTCCGCGTGTTTGTGCGCAAGCGAGCCGCGTCCGAATGAGGACATCACAATCGCGATCTCATTTTCCGGGATGCCCGGACCATTGTCCTTGACCGACAGATATTGCCCGCCGGCGCTCGTCCAGCCGACCTTGATGGTGACGAGGCCGCCGCGCGGCGTGAATTTGATCGCGTTGGTGAGCAGGTTGAGCACGATCTGGCGCACGGCCCGCTCGTCGGCCCAGATGCGGGGAAGATTCGGCTCGATGAGCGCCTTGAGCTCGAGACCGCGCTTCTGCGCGCGAATAGCCAGCAGGTGACGGCAATCCTGCGCGATCGCGCCGAGGGCGAGGCTTTCCTCCTTGAGCTCGTAACGGCCGGCCTCGATGCGGGAAATGTCGAGGATCTCGTTGATGAGGGTCAGGAGGTGCTGGCCGCTCGAATGGATGTCGTTGGCGTAATCCTTGTAAGTGGGATTGGAATGCGCGCCGAAGATCTCGTTCTTGAGCACTTCGGAGAAGCCGAGAACCGCATTGAGCGGCGTCCGCAGCTCATGGCTCATCGTTGCGAGGAAGCGCGATTTTGCGAGATTGGCCTCTTCCGACCTGCGTCTGGCCTCGTCGGAGTTAGCCTTTGCCTGCTCCAGCTGCGCAATAAGCTCGGTTTTTTCGCACCGATAGAAGACGCTTTCGAAGGAAACTTGATGGAAGCGCCGCGCCAACAGGACGAAGAACAGCTGCGCCGCGCCAACGAAGACGAGCGCGAGCGTCGCCGCCGAGCCGTCGCCCAGCGAGTGAAAGCCGATGATCCAGAGCGTCGCGCAAAAGGTTGGGACTGATGCGGCATAGGCCGAGAGCGGCATCGTGGCGGTGACGACGCAATTGAAGGCGGAGACCAGCAGCAGCATTGCGATGGTGAAAACTTGCGCCTTGGGGTCGTCGCAGTCGCCGATAATCAGCGCCACGCTGCTCCAAGCCGTCGCATGGACGCACTCGACGAGAATGAGGCGCGTGCTCCATCGGCGCAAATGGACTTTCGCATCTTCGAGCGCGACGAAGATCCTGGCCGCTCTGTAGCAAAGGACGAGGCTCGCAAAAGTCAGCGCCCCCCAAAGGAGCACGAGATTCGACCTCATCCACCAATAGCTAAGAAGCCAGACGATGACGATGAGCGTTGTGGCGGAGAGGATGGACTCCAGCCGCGTGGAGGCGTAGGCGCGCAAAAGCTCGAGGTCGCAGCCGCGGTGGCCGGTGTCGGAGGTCGTCAAACGCTCGCGCGCCTGCTGCACCGTCGCGCCGCGCCTGCGGCGCTGGGCCAGGCTCCGGGGATCGGTCCCGCGGCCCCTCTCGATCATTTCTGCGGTGACTTCGCTCATGCTGCACGCGAACGCAAAAGAGAACGCCTCGGCGACGCGCGCGGGATCATGCCCCTCGCTCGGGGAAGACGACGGACGGGCTGTCAACGAAGCCGCAGCGCGAAACTCGATGAGTTTTGATGATAATCGGGAAGTCTTAACGCAGGGCTTCCGGAACGCCGGGTTGTTTAATCAATTTGTTCACACGCGCCAGGAATTCCATATTCTTCAATCCCGTCACGACGGTCGGCTAGATTCCTGAATCGATGACGTCGTGGACCTGATCCATCGCGAGCGACGGCTCGGCCTGGGTCACGTCGCCGACCACGCGCGCGGGCGATCCGGCGACCGTCTTGCGCGGAGGCACATCCTCCAAAACCACGGACCCGGCGGCGACGAGCGCGCCGGCGCCGATCTCGATATTGCCGAAGATTTGCGCCCCCGCCCCGATGAGCACGCCTCGCCTGACCTTGGGATGCCGATCGCCGCTCTTCTTACCGCTGCCGCCCAGGGTGACCGCGTGCAGCATGGAGACCTCGTCCTCGATCACCGCGGTCGCGCCGATCACGACGCCCGTCGCGTGGTCGAGGAAAAAGCCGCGTCCGATCCGGGCCGCGGGGTGGATGTCCGTCTGGAATCTCTGTGACGAGAGGGACTGCAAGCTGAGCGCGAAATCGCTGCGCCCGCCGAGCCAGGCGGCATGGGCGACGCGGTGCGTCTGTATGGCGTGGAAGCCCTTGAAGTAGAGGACCGGTTCGAGAAGCCGGGTGCAAGCCGGGTCGCGTTCGAGCACCGCGAGGAGATCCGCCCGCAGAATGGCGCCCGCCCCACGGTCGCGCTCGAAATACTGAGCGAAAGCGCGGCGGATCGAGGCTCCGGAGATCTCTTGGCCGGCGAGGCGATCCGCAACCCGATGCGCGACGGCGGCTTCGAGGCTGTCCTGGGCAAGGACCGCGTCGTTGAGGACGGCCCCCAGCACCGGCTCGGCTTTGAGCGCAGCCTCCGCTTCCGCGCGCAATCTCCCGAAGACGGGGTCCGGGGATAAGCGTCCCGCCGAGGAACTCGCGAGGGCCATCGGCATTCCTTTCGACTTCGACACGGCGGGCGCATCGCTCGAACGACGCCAGCGACGCTGCGACAACGCGCTCTCTGCTTTTAGAATCGATCACGCTTTCTGCGTGCAGACGATTCCGCCTGAACGAGCGTGATCTAAGGCCGCGCCGTCAGGAACTCCAGCACGGCCTGCTTGTAAACCCGGTCGCCGACGGCCCGGTTGTGATCGCGTCCCGGAATGTCGATGACATCGGCCTGCCTGAAAAGCGCCCCGAGCGGGTGGGGATCGCCCGCTACGTCGTCGCGGGTTCCGGCACAGATCAGCGTTGGCGTCTCGACCCGTCCCAGATCCTGAGGTCCGAAGGTCGGCCGCAGACCCCGTGCGCAAGCAGCCAGCGCCTTGAGATCGCTTCTCGTCGAACTCGGCGAAGCCTCGAAAAATTTTCAGGCTATGATCCTCGATGTCCTGAATGTCCGCAGCCTCCATCGCCTCCGCCATGCCGGGCAGGAGAGCCGTGGGGGCGAGCAGGTTGGCGCCGACGCCGCCCATGATCAGCGCGCGCACGCGATCGGGATGGGTGAGCGCGAGCTGCGTCGCGACGCGGCCGCCCATGGAGTAGCCCATGATGTCGGCCCTCTCCATCCCGAGGTGATCCATGAGGCGCAGGGTGTCCTGGGCCATGATGTCGAAGCCGTACGGCTTCAGGCTCGTAGAACTTCTGCGAACGGCCATGACCACGCAAGTCTAGCATCACGACTCGGCGGCCATCCTCAGTGAGCGTCTTCGCCCACTGGTTGAACAGCCAGTTAACCGCATGTGTCGAAGCGAAACCGTGAATGAGCACGATCGGCTCATTACGATCCTGTTCTCGGGGCTCGAAAACCACATAGGAGATTCCGACGCCTTCGGAGATAAACTCTTCCATTTTGAATCCTTGTTATTTTGCGATATTTATCTCAAAATTCCGCCGTTGCAAGCCGCTCCCGAATAAAAATCGGGAGACGAGGGTTTTCCACATCCTCGTTCGCTAACTGTCGGCTGAAGCGGCAAAAAGCGCGGTCACGCCTGCGACGGCGCCGCCGCCAGCCGCTTGCTCGCGATCGGTCAGTCTTCGGGCGAAAGCTGAGGTGAGTTTCGATCCCCGTCGTCAATCACATTGCGCGCGGGACCTAGTTCACGAGTGGCGGCGAGGCCGCTCGCGACGCATGACGCCGACGCTGAGCTTGTCCTCGGGGGGCGATGTTTCGCGCAGAGAGAAATTTCGCGCCAATGTTTATAGCAAGGCGCATCACTGCGCGCGCGGATGCGCCAGCCGATAGGCGTCGAAGAGGCGCGCCTTATCGACCGCCGTGTAGATTTGGGTCGTCGAGAGCGAGGCGTGGCCAAGCAGCTCCTGAATTGTGCGCAAATCGCCGCCGCGTCCCAGGAGATGCGTCGCGAAGGAGTGGCGCAGCGCATGCGGCGTCGCGCCGGCGGGAAGCCCCAGAGCGCCGCGCATGCGTTCGACCGCGAGCTGGATGATGCGCGGGCCCAAGGGTCCACCGCGCGCGCCGACGAAGAGCGGGCCGCCGGAGAGCTCGTAGGGGCAGATCGCCAGATAATCCTCGATCAGGCGTCGCACCGGCTCGATCACCGGCACGACACGCGTCTTGCCGCCCTTGCCCTTGACGGCGATGCGGTCGATGGCGCCCGTCGGCGCTTCGGCGCGGGTAAGCGCCAGCGCCTCGGAGATGCGCAGCCCTGCGCCGTAAAGCAGACCGAGCACGGCGCAGTCGCGCGCGATGACCCAGGGCTCGCGCGTCTCGCCCGCCCGCGTCTGCGGATCGATCAGATCCCTGGCGTCAGCGACGCCGAGCGCCTTCGGCAGATGATGCGGACGCTTGGGCGGCCGCACCGCGGCGAAGAAATCGGTGCGACCGAGGCCCTTCTTTTCCAGGTGACGCATGAACGAGCGCGTCGCCGCGAGCGCGCGCAGGAGCGACCGGCTCTCAAGCCCCTCGTTGCGCCGGCGCGCCAGGAAGGCGCGCAGATCGGTGGGCTCGAGCTCCTTGAGGAGCGTCGAGTCGGCCGGCCGGCCCCGATGTTCGGCCAGAAATGCAAGAAAAAAGCGCAGATCGCGCCCGTAGGCCTCGATCGTGTGGGGCGAGAAGCGCTTCTCGAAGGCCAGCATCTGGAGCCAGGACGCCGCCTCTGCGCGTATTTCCGCGCTGGCGAGGAAGGCCTGGGGCGCGGGGAGCTTTCGCGTCTTCGAATCGGTCATGCCCCCATTTTTACGCCAAGGCGTAAAGAAAGGCCCGCACTTCTTGGGTAGAGGGGCCGATGGTCCCAGCAACGGCGCTCAGCGGACCGGCGGCGAAGCGACGGGCGCGGCCACGGCGATCTGCGGGCCGCCGAGCGCGACCGCAAGCCGCGTGCGGATGCTGTCGGCGATAACCCTGGCGTCGCGGATCTCGGCGTCGCGAGCGGCGCGCACGTTGGCGATGCGGTTGCTGAAGCGATCGTAGCTCGCCAGCGACATGGCCGTGCCCTCGGTCACGATCGCGCCGTCGGGTATCGTGAGGAGCCTGTATTCGGCTTTGATCACGACGGAAGCCGAAGTGGCGCGCCCGGTCACCGTGTCGACGATTGGCGTGCGCACCTGTTCGCCGAGCTTCACGTCGAGCCGATAGCGCGGCGCGAAGGACGCCCCGGTTCCGTTGAGATCGAAGATCAGCTCATTGCGCACGTAATGTCCCATTCGATCGGGGATCGGCGCCACCTCGATGGAGGCGAGCTGCGCTGGGAGCTCGGGATTGGAGGAGAGCGGGCCGTACATCGGCTCGATGCAGCCCGAGAGCCCGAGCGCGGCGAGGCCAAGGGCCAAACCAAGGACCGGCTTAGACGACGACATTGACGATCCTGCCCGGGACGAGGATGAATTTCTTCACGGTGCGGCCTTCCAGCGCGCGCTGAACGGCCTCTTGCGCCAACGCCTCGGCGCGCACGGCCTCCTCGCCCGCGTCCCTCGCGACGAGAATCTCCGCACGCCTCTTGCCGTTAACTTGCACCGGCAAGCTTATCATTTCCTTTGCGACCAAAGTTGGATCGGCCTGCGGCCAGGGGGCCTGCGCGACGAGCCCGGCCGCGCCGAGGTCCGCCCAGCACTCCTCCGCGATATGCGGGGTCATCGGGGCGACGAGCCGGATCAGCGCCTCCGCCGCTTCGCGATAGGCCCAGGCTGCATCCCGCGCGACGCCCGCCTCGGTCACGGCGTCGAGCGCCGCGGTCAGTTCATTGGCGAACTCGCGGATGCGCGCGATGGCGCTGTTGAAGCGCAGCCGCTCAATGTTTTCCGTGACTTGCGCGATCGCGCGGTGGGTCGCCTGGCGCAGGCTCGTCGCCGCCGGCGAAAATTGCCCCGGCGGCCGACTGCCCGCCGGCGCCGCGACCCGCCCAAGCTCTCCCGTGAGCCGCCACAGGCGCTGCACGAAGCGCCAAGCGCCCTGCGCGCCCTCGTCCGACCAGATCACGTCGCGGTCCGGCGGGCTGTCGGAAAGCACGAAGAGCCGGGCCGTGTCGGCGCCGTAGCTCTCGATGATGTCGTCGGGGTCGACCGTGTTCTTCTTCGACTTCGACATCTTCTCGATTGCGCCGATGGCGATCTCGGAGCTGTCCTCGATCAGAAAGGCGCGCCGACCCTCGGGTCCTGCCTCGATCCTGATGTCGGCCGGCGAGACCCAGCCGTCCGGACCCTTGTAGGTCTCATGGACGACCATGCCCTGCGTGAAGAGGCCGGCGAAGGGCTCGGCCAGAGCGCCATGGCCGGAGTCGCGCATCGCCCGCGCGAAGAAGCGGGAATAGAGCAGATGCAGGATCGCGTGCTCGATGCCGCCGATATATTGATCGACGGGCAGCCAGCGCGCGGTCGCGGCTGGTGACGCCGGCGCCTCCGGGTTATGGGGATCGGTAAAGCGCGCGTAGTACCAGGACGAGTCGACGAAAGTGTCCATCGTGTCGGTCTCGCGCCGCGCCGGCCTGCCGCATTGCGGGCAGGTCACGCGCTTCCAGCTCGGGTGCCGGTCGAGCGGATTGCCCGGGTGGTCGAAGGTGACGTCCTCGGGCAGCTTCACCGGCAGGTCCTTCGTGGGAACCGGCACGACGCCGCAGGCCTCGCAATGGATGATCGGGATCGGGCAGCCCCAATAGCGCTGGCGCGAGACGCCCCAGTCGCGCAGCTTGTAATTGACCTTGCGTTGGCCCTGCGGCGCGCCGAAAAGCGCGGTCGTCTCCAGCCGGCGCGCGACCTCCTCCTTGGCCTCGGGGACGGTCTTGCCGTCGAGAAAGCTCGAATTGATGAGCCGCCCCTCGCCGTCGAAGGCCGTGTCGGTGATCTTGATCTCGGCGGGATCGGTTCCCTCGGGGAAGACGACGAGGGTCGCGCCCAAGCCGTAGGCGTTGGAGAAGTCGAGATCGCGCTGGTCATGCGCCGGGCAGCCGAAGATCGCGCCCGTGCCATAGTCCATGAGCACGAAATTCGCGACATAGACCGGCAGCGTCCAACTCGGATCGAAGGGATGGATAGCCCTGAGCCCCGTGTCGTAGCCCTTCTTCTCGGCGGTCTCGATCGCCGCGACCGAAGTGCCGATATGGCGGCATTCCTCGATGAAGGCTGAAAGCTTATCGTCCGTCTCGGCGGCGGCCCTGGCCAGCGGATGGTCGGCGGCGATGGCTAAGAATTTCGCGCCGAAGAGCGTGTCGGGCCGCGTCGTGAAGACCTCGACCTCACGCGCCTCGCCCAGCGGCGCGGCAAGCGCGAAGCGCAACAGCAGGCCTTCGGAGCGGCCGATCCAATTGTGCTGCATGAGCCGCACTTTGTCGGGCCAACGCTCGAGCGTCTCGAGGCCCGAGAGCAGCTCCTCCGCGTAATCGGTGATCTTGAAGAACCACTGCGTAAGCTCGCGCTGCTCGACGAGCGCGCCCGAGCGCCATCCGCGCCCGTCGATGACCTGCTCATTGGCGAGCACGGTGTTGTCGACCGGGTCCCAGTTGACCTTGGATTGCTTGCGGTCGACGATCCCCGCCTTGAGAAAATCGAGAAAGAGCTGCTGCTGGCGCCCGTAATAGGCCGGATCGCAGGTCGCGATCTCGCGCGTCCAGTCGAGCGAGAGGCCGAGCGATTTCAGCTGCGCCTTCATCGTCGCGATATTGGCGTAAGTCCACTCCGCCGGATGGCGCTTGCCGGCCATGGCGGCGTTCTCGGCCGGAAGACCGAAGGCGTCCCAGCCCATCGGGTGCAGAACGTCGAAGCCCCGGGCGCGCATGAAGCGGGCGATCACGTCGCCCATCGAATAATTGCGCACATGGCCCATGTGGATGCGCCCCGACGGATAGGGAAACATCTCGAGCACGTAGTATTTTGGTTTGTCGGCGCCGCCGATGTTTCGAGCGGCGCCCTCGGAGTTCTCCCGGCCCGCTTCGAAGACCCGGGCCTCGTCCCAGGCCTTACGCCATCTGGGTTCGGCGACGGCGAAGTTATAGCGATCGGGTCTCATCAAAGCGCCGCGGGGCTGGGGGTGGGGTCGCGGCTGTAATGCCGGGCGAGGCGGACATTGTCAAAGCCTCGGCGGGGCTGAGAGACAGCCGCTTGCAAGCGCATTGTCGGCCCCCGCAAAAACGACGTCCTCGCGGATGCGAGGCTCCCCGCCGGGCGCTATTCAGCCCGAGCCCATTCGCGGCGGTGTTCACCTGAAGCAGCGGAGCGTGCCGTCGGGCATGCGCGTGGCGGGATGGCCCGTCGTTCTGAGGCACCAGGCCTGATTTTGACCGCCGAAGACGCAATTGCCCCAGGCGTTGCGATGCCCATTGGGACCGCAGTCGCCCAGCGCGAAAGCAGGCGTCGCCAGAGAAGATAGCGTCACCGCAAGAATGGCGGCGCCGAGCAGCGCAGCGGACAGTTTTTTCATGATGCTCCCCTCTCCTTGCCATTGTCGTGAATGGCGGTCCCGACGATAGCACCGGAAATTGCGTAGGCCTAGAACTCCATGACCTATGAGCGCCTTGCGCGCGGCGCCGGCGGAAAGCCCAATCGATCTTCGTCCCGCCATGGAACTTTGCTGCTGCGGCTGCGTTTCCGCTGGGAGATCGCGCTGAAGCGCCCGCCGGGGGCGACCGCGGAAATAAGGAAGGCTGACATGAACCGGAGATTGTTCTTGACGGGTGCAGGGCTCGCCGCCGTCGCGCTCGCCACATCGGGCGCGGCGCTCGCAGCGCCGAGCCTGCCGCTCCCGGAAAAGCTTCTCGTCAACGAGGAGATCGAGAACGTCTGGTGGTATCGCTGGCGCCGCCGCCGCGTATGGCGCCGCCGCTGGGGCTGGTGAGCAATTCTCCCGTCAGCCGGGATTCGCCTCGAACATCTTTTGAATCGCCCCCTCCCTTACCCTCTCCCGCTTCGTGGGAGAGGGTCCTGTGACCGTCGCGCGAAACATTGAGGACGTGCCGGGCCGAACCCTCTTTCGCGGAAAGCGGGGAGGGAGGGGATCAAAGCCCCTCGGCCGCTAGAGCGAACGCAAAAGTTGACAGACTTTTGCGATCAGAATTCGCTCGAGCATTTTCATCTGGCGCGATTTCTCATCCCTCGAACGATTACGTTCGAGCGGAAAGCGCGCTTCGGCCTGCGACGTCGGCGCCTCAACGCCACATCGCCTTCCGCCATCTTTGCAGCGCGACGAGCGACCAGATCGCCTCGACGAGGCCGAAGGGCCAGGCGCCTTGCAGAAAGCCATAGATCGAGCCGAGCGTGCAGGCGACGGCGAAGCCTAGGATGAACCAGGGGCTGCGCGCTTCGAGCGCATAGGTCACGAGCATGGCCGTCACGGCGAAGAGTCCGAAGGCGGTGAGGGCGTCCATGCGCTCGTCCGTCCTCAGCTCGGAACAAAGACGCGTTCGAGGAGCGCCGGGACCGTCTGCCTGATCTGCGCTCGGATCCCTCGAATTCACGATGAGCCCCTCCGAGCCGATGGGGTCGCGGGGCGTGGGGATGCCCTTGCAGGCGCCGGACGCCACATCGGTGCCGGCCCGGTCGAGGACGATGCGAAGCGCCCGATAGGTTTCTTCAGACCCGCCATGGGCGGAAGGATTGATCCAGCCCACGGGGCGCCGGTAGAGGCTTCCGCCACCGACGGTCCAATCCAAGAGATTCTTAAAGCCGCCGAGAAGGGATCCGGAGTATTCCGGCGTTGAGACCAGTACGGCGCAAGCCCCGTTCAAGCTCCGGCGAACGTCGGACACTGGCTCAGGGAGCGGCTCGCGCTGGTCGTCGGGGTTGAAATGCGGTAGCTCCGCCATGCGCGACCGTCTCTCCCAGGAACACCTCGCCCATCCGCAGCGCCCCCTTAATCGCCGTGAGCGAAACCGAGCCTGGCCCGTTGCGCAACTGGGATCATCATCAGGCTTCGAGGAGCGCGAGAAGCCCTTTCAGCAACGCTTCCGGGTCGGGCGGACAGCCGCGAATGTGAAGATCGACCGGGACCACTTCCGAAACCGCGCCGACGCAGGCGTAGCTCCCGGCGAAGACGCCGCCGTCAAAGGCGCAGTCGCCGACGGCGACCACCCATTTCGGATCGGGCGTCGCGGCGTAGGTGCGCTCCAGCGCCTCGCGCATGTTCTTGGTGACGGGGCCCGTGACCAGCAGCACATCGGCGTGCCGCGGCGAGGCGACGAAGCGCAGGCCAAATCGCTCGAGGTCGTAAAATGCGTTGTTCAGCGCGTGAATTTCGAGCTCGCAGCCATTGCAGGAGCCGGCGTCGACCTGGCGGATCGACAGGCTGCGGCCCAGCCGTCGCGCGCGGCTTGCGCGAGCGACGCCCGAGCTCCGCGCAGCAGCGCCTCATCGGGCGACGGCGCCGGCTCCGTCAGCGGCCGTCGGAGCAGGCCTTGGAAGAGAAATTTGCGCATGATCGCGCCCTCCTAGAGGTCGTGCCCCGAATAGGAGCAGTTGAAGGATTTGTTGAGCAGCGGGAAATCGGCGACGATGTTGCCCTCGATCACCGCTTCGAGCAGCGGCCATTGGAACCAGGACGGATCGCGCAGATGGCAGCGCGTCGACCGCGCCCGCGCGTCGAGCCGCACCCAGACGAAGATGTCGCCGCGAAAACCTTCGACGAGCGCGGCGCCTTCCCGGGCTTCCTTCGGCCGGAAATTTCCGCGCGGATCTCCCCATCCGGCAGGCGATCGAGAATCTGCTCGATCAGCGGCAGCGACGCTCTAATCTCGTCGAAGCGCACCCAGACGCGCGCGTCGACATCGCCTTCGGTCGAGGCTCCGAGCTCGAAGGACAGTTCCGAATAAGGCGCGTAGCCGGGGAGCCGTCGCGCGTCGAAGGCGCGGCCCGAGGCGCGCCCGATGAAGCCGCCGCAGGCATATTGCCGCGCGAGCTCCGCGCTCAGCAGTCCCGTCGCCGACGGTGCGGTCCTGCAGGGAGGTGGTGTCGCCGTAAAGCCGAACGACATCGGGAACGATCTTCTTCGCGTAGCCGCAGCAGCGCGCAGAAGCGCGACGTCGCCCTCTCCGCTCAAATCGACGGCGACGCCGCCGGGGACGATTCGGTCCATCATCAGCCGGTGGCCGAAGCAGGCTGCGACGGCCCTCAAGATGCGCTCGCGCATGACGCCGCAATGCGCGTGCATGAGCGAAAAGGAGGCGTCGTTGCAGATCGCGCCGATGTCGCCGAAGTGATTGGCGAGCCGCTCGAGCTCCGCCATCAGCGCGCGCAGCCAAACCGCCCGCGCGCGGGACCTCGACGTCGAGCGCCGACTCCACCGCCTGCGCGAAGGCGAGCGAATAGGCGACCGTGCTGTCGCCGGAGACGCGGGCGGCGAGACGCGCGCCCCGCTCGAGCGGCGCGCCGACCATCAACTGGTCAATTCCCTTGTGGACGTAACCCAACCGTTCCTCGAGGCGGACGACGAGCTCGCCGTTGGCCGAGAAGCGGAAATGGCCCGGCTCGATGATGCCGGCATGGACGGGACCGACCGGAATCTGATGCAGCGGCGCGCCTTCCGCCGGCAGAAATTCGTATGCGTCCGCCGGTGGCTGCGCAGGCCTGCGCCTCGAGCCCCGGACGGCGCAGGCCCCAGCGTCCATGATCGAGCCAGGGGCGCGGATCGGGCAAGCCCTTGGCCGACAAGTCCGTAGATATCTTGAATCGCGCGCTCCAGCCGCATCGCCGGCGGATGCAGATGCGCGACGGAGGGGAAGCGTCCATCTCGGCATTCAAAGCTCACCAAGCCGATTTCCGAAGATTCATGGTCCAGGATCGCCATGTGAACCTCGGCGCCGTCGCTCCACAGGCTCAACAGATCGCCCTGGCCCTTGCTGATCTCGCGGATCGCCCGAAGCCATCCCGTCTGATCGACGACGTGACGCGGCCACGGCTTGGACGGCCGGGCCTCCGGTCCGCTTCGCATCGTCTCGCGCAACGACATCATGAGCTTGGGCTCCCCTGTTCCTAGCCCAGCAGCCGCGCGACATTCTGAAACCAGGTCACGAGAAGCGGCGGCAGATAGAGCCCCGCGATCAGCACCAAAGCCAAATGAGCGACAAGGGAACTACCGACGCCTCGATCTTGTCGGCGCGGCCGGTCGGCTCGCCGAAGGCCATCTCGATCAAACGCAGGAGCAACGCGCCAAACGCCACGAGCAGGCCGAAGACGAGCGGGATGGCGAGCAGAGGCTCGCGCGCGAAGGTGGAGCTGACGACGAGAAACTCGCTCATGAAGATGCCGAGCGGCGGCAGTCCCGCGATCGCCATGACGCCGGCGACGAGGCCCCAGCCGATGCATCGGATGGCTTCCGGTGAGGCCGGTGATTTTGGCGATCTTCTGCGTGCCTTTGACCTGGGCGACGTGGCCGACGGCGAAGAAGATCGCCGATTTCGTCAGGCTATGCATCGTCATGTGCAGGAGGCCAGCGAAATTGGCGAGCGGTCCGCCCATGCCGAAGGCGAAGGTGATGATGCCCATGTGCTCGATCGACGAATAGGCGAACAGCCGTTTGATGTCGTCGCGACGATAGAGCATGAATCCGGCGAAGATCAGCGAGGCGAGCCCGAGCGTGATCATGAGCGGTCCGGGAGAGATGGCCGCCGCATTGACGGCGAGCAGCATCTTGAAGCGCAGCACCGCGTAGAGCGCGACGTTGAGAAGCAGGCCGGAAAGCACCGCCGAGATCGGCGTCGGTCCCTCCGCGTGGGCGTCAGGCAACCAGGCGTGCATGGGCGCGAGGCCGACTTTCGTTCCATAGCCGAGCATGAGGAAAACGAAGGCGACGTTGAGCAGCCGCGGGCTGAAATTGGCCGCCTTCTGCATCAGCGACGTCCAGACCATCGCGTCATAGCCCTCGCCGAGCACCGGCTGCGCGGACATATAGACGAGGATGGTTCCAAACAGCGCGAGCGCGATGCCGACGCTGCCGAGAATGAAATATTTCCACGCCGCCTCCAGCGCCTCGGGCGTGCGATAGATGCCGACCATCACGACCGTCGTCAGCGTCGCGATCTCGACCGCCACCCACATCAACCCGATATTGTTGGCGAGCAAGGCCAGGTTCATGGCGAACATCAGCGCCTGATAGATGGCGTGATAGAAGCGCACATAGGCGGGGCTGAGCTTGCCCGTCTCGATTTCATGCTCGATGTAGCTGGCGCTGAAGGCGCTCGTCGTGAAGCCGACGAAGGTCGAAAGCACGACGAAGACGATGTTCAGGTCGTCGACGAGAAGATAATAGCCGGGCGCGGGGCGGTGAAACAGTAGCGACGCCGCGCAGAGGAAGGTCAGCCCCGAAGCCGCGACATTGAGCTGGGCGGTCAGCCGATAGCCGGGAATTGCCGCCAGGACGAGGGCCGCCGCGGCGGGAATCCCCAGCAGGAAGCTTGCGAGGTGGAGATTTTCGAGCGTCATTGCGATTGCCCCCGAACGCGGTCGAGTTCCTGCACGTCGACGGTGTCGAAGCGCTCGCGGATGCGGAACAGAAATATGCCGATGACGATGAATGCGATGAGCACCGAGAAGGCGACGCTGATTTCGACGACGAGCGGCATGCCCTTGGCGCCCGTCGCGGCGAGGATGAGGCCGTTCTCGAGCGACATGAAGCCGATGATCTGGCTTACCGCGTTGCGTCGCGTCACCATCATCAGCAGTCCGAGCAGCACGACGGAGAGCGCGAAGGCGATGTCCTCCCGGGCCAAAGGGTCGGCGGCGGCCGTGGCGGGGAGCACGACTGCAAGCGACAGCGCAACAAGAGCGATGCCGACGAGCATGGTGACTCCGATTCCGCCCACCACCTCGACCTCGCGATGAATGCCCATGTGCTGGATCATCTTCCGCAGGCTCAGCGGGATGATCAGCGCCTTGAAGATGACCGCAATTGCGGCGGTCACATAGAGATGCGAGGCGTGCTGGGCATAGGCCTGCCATCCGACGGAAAGGGACAGAACGATTGCTTGCACCGTGAAGACGTTGATCAGGCCGGACAATCGATCCTGGTAGAGCAGCACGAAGCTCATAAGAACGAGCCCGCCCGCGAAGAGATGCGCCACATCGAAGTAGAGCTTGTCCATCAAAAGCTCCTTGACACGAAGAGCAGCAGAGTGCCGAGGAGGCCGAGCATCAGCGCCGCGCCGAGAAAGTCAGGAACGCGGAACACGCGCATCTTGGCAGTCGAAATCTCGAACAGGCCGAGAAGGAAGCCGCCGACGGCCAGCTTGGCGAGATAGGCGAGCGTCCCGCAAAGGAGGGCGCGGGGACCGGCGCCCGCGAGCGCAATGCCCCATGGCGTGAAAATGCAGGCGATCATTGACAGATAGAGCAGTAGCTTCAACGCTGCGGCGAGCTCTATCATCGCGAGATGGCGGCCGGAATACTCCAGCACCATCGCTTCATGCACCATCGTCAATTCAAGATGGGTCGCCGGATTGTCGACGGGAATCCGTCCGTTCTCGGCGATGGCGACGATCGCGAGCCCAATAAGGCCAAGCCCGAAGGACACGCGCAGCTGATAATTCGCCACAGAGCTCGCCGCGATCTCGGAGAGCTGGGTCGATCCGGCGATCAGCGCCACGGCGAAGACGATCATGATCATCGCCGGCTCGGCCAGCGAGGCGAACATCGTCTCGCGGCTGGAGCCGATGCCGCCGAAGCTCGTTCCGACGTCCATTCCCGCGAGCGCCAGAAAGAACCGCGCGCCGCCCAGCAGCGCCGTGATCGCGATCAGATCGCCGCACCAGCTGAACATCAGGCCGGCGGCGTAAGTCGGAACGAGCGACGCCGCGACCCATGTCATCGCAAAAATCAAATACGGAGCCGAGCGAAACAACCAGGACGCGTTCTCGGCGAGCACCGTCTCCTTACGCAGGAGGCGCAGCAAATCCCGGTAGGGCTGAAGGACTGGCGGCCCCCGCCGGCGCAGCAGCCGCGCTTTGACCTTGCGCGTGAACCCTACCAGGAGAGGCGCCAGCGTCAATACGAGGCCCATTTGCGCGCCCTGGGCGGCGAGGTCGAAGATCACTGCCATATCGCCACCAGCAGAAGGAGCAACACGAGCGCCGCGAACACCAGGCTGAGGTAGCCCTGGATCGTGAGGAAATGCGCCCTGTTGAGCTGGTCCGCGCAAAACGCGACGGCGATGGAAATGGGCGCGTAGAGCCACTCGAAGACGCGGTCGCGGATTTCGATGCCCAATCGCGCCGGCCTCGTGTCCCCGGGCGCCGGCATGTCGAGATGGTCGCGCGCGACGAATACGACGTTGCCGAGCGCGCGACGGACGGGCTGGGCGAAGCTGCTCGCCGTGTATTGGGTCGCGGGGCTCGAATCCGGATAGCCGCAGTCCCAGGCTGGGGCTCGCCGCGTCTTCCGCGATGCGGCCGAATGGATGATTCTTGCGGCGAGGAACGCGGACATGGCGATGAAAAGGCAGATTAGCAGTCCGTTATAGGAGCTGCGGCTTTGCGCGATGGGGACGATCGACAGCCAAGGGATCTCCTCCTGCGCTGGCATGCTGCCGCCGACGAACAGCCGCGCGGCCGGCGAGATCGTGTCGATCAGGAAGCTCGGCATGACGCCGGCGAGGAGGCAAAGCGTGAGCAGGACCGCCATGGCCGAAAGCGACAGCGGGTCGGTTTCGCGCGCGGCGCCGGCCGCGGCCGATCGGGCGCGGCCGAGGAAGGCCGTTCCATAGGCGCGCACGAAGCAGCCGGCCGTCAAGGTGGCGCTCAGCGCGAGCAAGGCGCCGACCGCCGGAACGATGAGCTTCAGGCTCCATTGCGGCAGCGATGGGCTGAGCAGGATCGCCTGGAAAATCAGCCATTCGGAGACGAATCCATTGAACGGCGGCAGCGCCGAGATCGCGACCGACGCTCCGAGCATGAGGAAGGCCGCGCGCGGCATGAGGTGGATCAATCCGCCGAGACGCTCGATGTCGCGCTCGCCGGTCGCCGTCTGCACGGCGCCCGCGCCGAAGAACAGAACGCTCTTGAACAGCGAATGATTGAAGGCGTGGAACAAGGCGGCGGTGAATGCCAGCGCCGCAGGCAAGGCCATGCCGTTGGCCTTGAAGGCGAGAGCCAGGCCCAGCGCGATGAACACGACGCCGATATTTTCGATGGTGCTGTAGGCGAGGAGCTTTTTCAAGTCGCTCTGGATCGTCGCGAAGAGAATGCCCAGGACGGCGGTGAGCGCGCCGAGCGTCATAGGCGCGACGCCCCACCAAAAAACCGGCGCCCCCAGCAGGTCGAAAACGATGCGGACGAAGCCGTAGACGGCGACCTTCGTCATCACGCCGCTCATCAGCGCGGAAACATGGCTCGGCGCCGCCGGATGCGCGAGCGGCAGCCAGATGTGCAGCGGCGCGAGCCCGGCCTTGGATCCGGCGCCGAGCAGCGCCAAGGCCAGTACAAGTCCGCAATTCCAGGCGTCGCGCTGCGCCCCTCGGATCGCGTCGAAGGCGTAATCCCCCGTCGAGCCCGCGAGCAGGCCGTAGGCCATGAGCAGCGCCAGCGTGCCGAAGCTCGCCATGATGAGATAGATGAAGGCGGCCCGACGGTTCTCGGCGTCTTCGTGATGCGCCAGAACCAGCGCCCAGGACGAAAGTGACATGAACTCCCAGGCGACCAGAAAGGCAAAGGCGTCGCCGGCCATCACGACGAGATTCATGCCGGCGAGAAAGGCCGGAAAGAACGGCAGCACGCGCGATGGATGCTTCTCGTGCGCGCCATAGCCGAGCGCGTAAAGGCTTGCGGCTGCGCCGCCGAGGTTGACGATCGCGAGGAAAAAGGCGCTCAGCACGTCGAGTTGGAAATGCGCGCCCACCCAAGGAAGGCCTAACGGCAGCACGGTCGTCAGAGAGACCGCTCCTCGGGGAATGACGGCGACGACAAACAGAATCAGGCAAAGGCCGCAGCAAAGCCCGTAGACGATCCGGCTCGCGTCGTCTCGCCGATTGAGGGCTACGGCTAGGCCCCCCACTCCCAGAAGCGCCGCGACGCTCCACAAGGCGATGGTCAAGGGCATCGCGGTTATCCCCTCTCGCGGATCGGCGAAGCGCTATCCGCTCGCTCCTCCGCCTCGTTTCGCTCGCGACGAGCCGCCACGGATTTTCGCAAACGAACGCCGCGCCCTCCGCTTTGGCTGACGGTTCCTTCGTTGATGAGCTCGATGCCCAGGCTCTCGAGCGCCGCGACGAGCTTGGTCAGGGAGTCCACATTGCCGCGGATAAGATCCTCGCTGGTCTCCATGCGCTGGATCGTCGGCAGGGAGAGGCCGGAAAGCTCGGCGAGCCGGCGCTGATCCAAGCCGACGAGCGCGCGCGCCGCGCGAAGCTGCGCAGCGGTAATCATGTTTCAAACATCAGTTCTTGGTGCATATGCATCATAATTGATGCATACTATGTGATCTGCGCCCGCGCAAGGCCAGAAGATAGACGGTCGGCTTGCAAGAGGACCGGTCCCGTATCGGCGCGGGGGCCTAGAGGCCTAAGGGCGGGGCCGCGTGGGCGTGAAACTTGGGCGCCGCCGGGGCAGGCGTCAGAATTTGGCTCCGCCAGCTCCCCGTTGTGAGCCCCCTCCCTCACCTTCCCCTCTTTGCGGGAGAGGGTGCGGTGAACGCGGCGCGAAACGTCGACGAAGCGCACGGCGGAACTCCCTCTCCCGCCTTAGGCACGGCTGTCCGGGGAAAAATCTGCCCCGCCGCTAGCACGCTCAATGCGGCATTTGCGAGAAATATTGCGTCAGCGCCTCGATTTCCTCGTCCGTGAGGTGGCGGCTCAAATAGTGCATTTCCGCGCTTTTCCGCTTGCCGGAGCGGAAGTTGCGCAACTGCTCGGCCATGTAGCGGTCGTGCTGGCCCTTGAGATTGGGGATCTCGACGTCCTTGGCGACGCCGTCGGAGCCGTGGCAGGCGACGCACTGCGCGAGAAGCGCCCCGAGCTCGCCCTGATCGAGCGCGCAGGCGGGCGCGGCCATCGCCGAAGAGACAAGCGCGACGGCGAGATGAAGCCGAACTGTTTTCATTGGGGGTCCGCCTCACTCCGCCGGCTTCTGGGCCGCGTAATAGGCCTCGGCGCACTGATGAATGAAGTCGCGCAGCGCCGCTCTATCCAGATTCCTTGCAAGCCCCTGCTTGCGGCAATCGCGGCGGACAGCCCGTCTCATGGCCGACCGCCCGAAGATGCAGCGAAGCAGATACTCTTCGCGCTCCTTGCCTTTGAGCGCTTTCTCATTGGCGCGCTCGAGGCAGGCGTGGCGAACGCGCCGTGCCTCGAACTTGGTGAGATTGCCGCCCGGGGCCGCCGGGCGCGGGGCCGCGGCGCCGTTCTGCGTCGTGGAAGGGCTGGCCGCGAACGGCGCCGGAGCCGTCACGGCCTGCGGGGATGGCTGCGCCAAAGGCGCTCCCGCCGACAGGAGGAGAGCTAGTCCGGCAACCCAGGGACCGACGCCCCTTGCGCGCGCGGCGCCGCCAAAAACCCATCGCATAAAGCCTGCACTCCGATCCAACCGAGGATTTGACCCTACGATAACATAAGTGGCGCGGACGAGTGTGTTGGGCGCATCTCGGAGCCGGCGCAAAGGCGGTGGAGGCGAGGCGAAATTCGGAACGCTTGGCCGGGCCGAAACCTCAATGCGCCAGGAAAACGGGGAGCTTGCCTTCCGCCAGCACGGTCTGCGTCGTTCCGCCGAAGATCAGCTCGCGCAGCCGCCAGTGGCCGTAGGCGCCCATCACAAGGAAGTCGGCGCCGCTCTCCGCGGCGTATGCGAGGAGCGCCGCGCCTTCGTCCTCGGCCGTCGCGATCTCGCGCAAGGCGCCCGCGACGCCGTGCCGTTCGAGGTGGCGAAGAATCTCTGCGCCCGTGGGCTGGCCCGGCGCGCCGTCGTCGTCTTTCACGCAGACGACTTCAACTCGCTCGGCGCCGGCGAGAAGCGGGAGCAACTCGGCCAAGGCCTTCGCCGCCGGCACGCCGCCGTCCCAGCAGATCATCGCCTTCGTGAGCTTCGCGGGCCCCCTGAAGCCCGGCGGAAGCAGGAAAACCGGCCTGCCCGAGCCGAAAAGCGCGCTCGTGATAATCTCCTGCGCATAGTCGGGCCCTGCCGGAGCCGGCTGGACGATGACCGCCAAGTCGAAACGTCGCGCGAGCCGTCCGAACTCGTCGCCGACGAGTTGCGGAAAGGTCTCGATCATCACGAACTCCGCCAAAACCCCGGCAGGCAGCGACTTTGCCAGCCGCTCGAAGGCGGCGTGCGCCGCCTTGCGGTTCTCCTCCAAAAGCTGCGCAAAGCTTTCCACGGCGCTGAATTCGAGGCCGCCGGCGAAGCTTGCGGGACTGCCCGCCTGCGGAGGATATTGAATCGCGACGCTCGCCGCCGTGAGCTGCGCGCCATGCGCTCGTGCGAGCGAGCCCGCGAACTCGCCGCCCGCGGCGCCAGCCCCATCCGGCGTTAGGTGAAAGAGAAGGTCCTTGATCGGCATGGGTTTGCTCGCTCTCGGGCGCGGTCGCTCTTGCCTCGTCGAAGGCTCAAGGCGAAGAACCGGCGGCGCGAAGCGAACCTTAGCATGGTTCGTGGCTGCGCGGAGTGGGTCTGCCCGAGTAAGTCGTGCGCTCGTCCCTTAAATCCACCCTTGCTCCGCTTGCGATCGATGCTCATACCGGGCGAGTGGCGGCGCGAAATTGGCGAGTTTGGCGGGAGCATGCCGGAAGAGACGCGATCCATAGACGAGCCTCGCCTCGACGACGCAAGAGCGGTGGGAAGGGTGAGCGCGGTCCGCGGCGCCGTGATCGACGTGCATTTCGCTGAAGGAACGCTGCCGGCGATCGATGAGGCGCTGATCGTCGAAAAATGCGCCGGCGCGGAAATCTACGCCGAGGTTCAGGCGCATCTCGACCGTAGCCATGTGCGCGCCCTCGCCCTGCAGTCGACCCTCGGACTCTCGCGGGGGCGCCCTGTCCGCGCGACGGGCGGCCCGATCGAAATTTCCGTGGGCGAGGCGACGCTCGGACGCCTGATCGACGTCGTGGGGCGGGTCGGCGACAACGGGCCGCCTTTGCCGCCAGATTCGCCCAGACGCGCGATCCATCGCAGCCCCCCGCCTCTCGCGCAGCGACCCCGCGACGCCGGCATCTTCCAGACGGGGATCAAGATCGTCGATCTGCTGACGCCCATCGCCCAGGGCGGCAAGGCGGCGATGTTCGGCGGCGCCGGCGTGGGCAAGACCGTGCTCGTCATGGAGCTCATCCACGCCATGGTCTCGGCCTATCAGGGCGTCTCGGTCTTCGCCGGGGTCGGCGAGCGCTCGCGCGAAGGCCATGAGATGCTCGTCGAGATGGGTCAATCCGGCGTGCTCGATCGCACCGTGCTCGTCTATGGCCAGATGAACGAGCCGCCCGGCGCCCGCTGGCGCGTGCCGCTCACCGCGCTGACCATCGCCGAATATTTTCGCGACGAGAAGCGGCGCAACGTCCTGCTGCTCATGGACAACGTCTTTCGCTTCGTGCAGGCCGGCGCGGAGGTCTCGGGACTCCTGGGCCGCCTGCCGTCGCGCGTCGGCTACCAGCCGACGTTGGCGAGCGAGGTGGCGGCGCTGCATGAGCGCATCGCCTCGGTCGGCGGCGTCGCGGTGACGGCGATCGAGGCCGTCTATGTGCCCGCGGACGATTTCACCGACCCGGCCGTGACGACGATCGCCGCGCATGTCGACAGCATGGTGGTGCTGTCGCGGCAAATGGCGGCGGAGGGCATGTATCCGGCGATCGACCCGATCGCCTCCTCCTCGGTGCTGCTCGATCCGCTGGTCGTCGGCGAGGAGCACGCGCGCGTCGCGACGGAGGTCCGCCGCGTCATCGAGCGCTACCGGGAATTGCAGGACGTCATCGCGCTGCTCGGCGTCGAGGAGCTGGGGGCGGAGGATCGCAGACTGGTCGACCGCGCGCGGCGTTTGCAGCGCTTCCTCACCCAGCCCTTTGCCGTCACCGAGGCTTTCACCGGCACGCCGGGACGCTCGGTCCCGCTCGCCGACACGCTGGATGGCTGCCGCGCGATTCTCGCCGGCGACTGCGACGACTGGCGCGAAAGCTCGCTCTATATGGTGGGCGGGCTCGACGACGCGCGGCGAAAGGAAGAGGCGGCTGACGCAAGAGGCTGGTCGGAGCGAGCCTGGAGGCTCGCGAAAGGGCGCGTGGACCGCGAGCCTCCAGGCACGCCTTCCCTGCGGCTGACCATCACGACGCCGAACGTTCTGCTCGTCGACGAGGACAACATCCAGTCCGTGCGCGCCGAGGATGAGACGGGCGGCTTCGGCATCCTGCCCGGTCACGCCGATTTCCTGACCGTGCTGCCGGCCTCGGTGGTGCGATGGCGGACCGCGGCGGGCCTCGAGGCCTATTGCGCCCTTCGCGGCGGCGTGCTGACCGCGAGCCAGGGCGAGCGCGTGTCGATCGCTTGCCGGCAGGGCGTGCTGGGCCAGGATCTGCTGGAGCTCGAAGCCGACGCGCGCCGCGCCCGCGCCGAGAGGCTGGACGCCGCAGCGCGCGCAAAAGTCGAGCAGACTCGCCTGCACGCCCGCACCGTGCGCCAGCTCATCCGCTATCTGCATCCTTCCGGCGCGGCCTCCGAGGCGGTCCTGTTCAGCGAGGAGGAGGGGTTGTGAGGGCGAAGGTTCCTTTCAACCTCGTCCTGAGTAGCACGCGAAGCCGGGCGTCTCTAAGGTTGGCCACATAGGGATCTCGGGAGCAGGCCGGTTTTCCGGATGGCCACCCATGCTGGAACGCTATAGCGCGCCGAAGCGGTGACGTCCTTTGCGTCTGCGACCTTGCAGCGCTTCGGAAGCGCCACCTCCCATGATAACAAACGCGGGCCATGACCGAGCGAGAATCACAAAAATCCGACGACCCCGTGGCCGACGCCTCGCGTCTCGCCGCGGAGCGCGACGCGATGCGGCGCAAGGACGTCGAGCCTTCGCTCGGGCGCCGCCTCGGCCAGATCGGCGTCCTGGGCTGGGCGATCGTGCTGCCAGCGCTCGCCGGGCTCTTTCTCGGCCGCTGGCTCGACAAGACTTATTCCTCCGGCGTGTTCTTCTCCGCGCCGCTCCTCATGCTCGGCGCGGGCGTCGGCTTCTGGCTCGCCTGGAAATGGATGTCGCGCCAGTGATCGCCAACCTCCCTTTCCTCGCGCTTCAGGTCGCGCTGGGCGCCGCTGTCGGCGGCGGGGCCGGCTACGCCTATTTCGCGGCCTTGCGCTGGAACGTCGATCTCTTCGAGCGCGGCGCGACGCCCAAGGCGATCCTGCTGCTCGTGGCGCGCTTTGGGTTGCTTGCCGCACTGTTCGTCGCGCTCGCCAAGCTCGGGGCGCCGGCGCTGCTTTCCGCAGCCATCGGGTTGCTTGCGGCGCGCCGCCTGGCGCTCCGCCGTCTCGGGGGGCTCGAATGAAAGCGTCCCCTCTCGCGCTGGAGCCCGGCTTTCAGCTCGGCCCGGCCCCGATCAGCAAGCCCGTCATCGTCACCTGGTGCCTGATGGCGGCGCTCGTGCTGGTCAGCGCGCTGCTGACGCGACGCCTGTCCCTCTTTCCGCGAACGGGCCAATCGGCGCTGGAGCTCTTCGTCGAGACGCTCGACGCGCAGATCAGAGACACGTTGCGCGTCGACCCCACGCCCTATCGCGCGCTGATCGGAACGATCTTCGTCTTCGTGCTCGTCGCCAACTGGTCGTCGCTCATTCCTGGCGTGGAGCCGCCGACGGCGCGGCTCGAGACCGACGCGGCGTTGGCGCTCATCGTCTTTTTCGCCACGATCTATTACGGGCTGCGCACGCGCGGGCTTCTCGGCTATCTCAAGACCTTCGCAGAGCCCAGCATCATCATGGTCCCGCTCAATCTCGTCGAGCAGGTGACGCGCAGCTTCTCGCTAATCGTGCGCTTGTTCGGCAACATCATGAGCGGCGTCTTCGTCGTCGGCATCATTCTCTCCATCGCGGGTCTGCTCGTGCCGATCCCGCTCATGGCGCTCGATTTGCTC
Organism: uncultured Alphaproteobacteria bacterium; assembly: GCA_963760695.1. Taxonomy (GTDB): domain Bacteria; phylum Pseudomonadota; class Alphaproteobacteria; order Rhizobiales; family Beijerinckiaceae; genus Methylocystis. The sequence goes on from CAVXEI010000017.1 coordinate 51,365, forward strand.
ACCGGCGCCGTGCAAGCCTATATTTTCGCGACGCTCGCCACGGTGTTCATCGGCTCGGCCGTCGATGGACATGAGAGCGAATTCCGCAAAAGTTGACAGACTTTGCGATCAGAATTCGCTCCAGCATGTTGATCTGGCGCGATTTCTTATCGCTCGGACGATTCCGGTCGAGGGACAAGCGCGCTAAGTCGTGACCGCCGCAGAGGAAGAACCCCGAGATGGACGACATTGAAAAGATCAGCGTCATCGCCGCCGCCCTCGCCGTCTCCTTCGGCGCGATTGGCCCGGCGCTCGGCGAAGGCAGGGCCGTCGCGGCGGCCATGGACGCGATCGCGCGCCAGCCCGAGGCGGCCGGCGTCCTGTCGCGCACGCTCTTCGTCGGCCTCGCGATGATCGAGACGATGGCGATCTATTGTCTCGTCATCGCGTTGCTTTTGCTCTTCGCCAATCCCTTCATCAAGTAAGGCGCAGAGCGCATGCAGATCGACTGGTGGACGCTCGGCCTGCAAACGGTCAATGCGCTTGTCCTCGTTTGGCTGCTCTCGCGTTTTCTGTTTCGCCCGATCGCCTCGATCCTTGCCGAGCGGCGGGCGGCGGCGGCGCATCTCTTAGAGGACGCCGCCGCCAAGGAGGCGTCGGCCCGCGCGCTCGAGGAAAAGGCGCAGGCGGCGCTTGCGGCGATCGCCTCCGAGCGCGCGGCGTCGGTGCGCGCGGCCACGGCGGAGGCTGAGGAGGCGCGACGCGTCCTGCTGGATGCGGCCCGCGCGGAGGCCGAGCGCTTGCGCGCCAACACGCAGGCGGAGCTCGAACGGATCAGAAAGTCCGATCGACAGGCGGAGGCCGAGCGCGCCAGCCTGCTTTCGCTCGACATCGCGCGTCGCCTGCTCGAGCGGCTGCCGTCATCCTCTCGCGTCACGGGTTTCGTCGGCGGCTTGGTGGAGGCGATCGGCGCTCTCTCCGAAGAGACGCGCGCCGACTTCCGTCGGCGCGACGCGGTCCTTACCGCCGCGCGTCCGCTCACCGCCGAGGAGGAGGCGCTTTGCCGCGGCGAGCTCGCGAAAGCTTTCGGAGGCCCCGTCGCCTTCGCGATGCGCGCGGACCCTTCGCTTCTCGCCGGCCTCGAGCTGGAGAACGAGCACACGAGCATCCGCAACAGCCTGCGCGCGGATCTGGAGCGCATCTCGGCCGAGCTCCTCAAGGAGCGCCAAAATGGATGACGACGCCTTCGGCGCCGCCGCCGATTGGCTCACGCGCGGGCGCGAGGCGATCGCCAAGGCCGACATCGGGCCAAGGGTCGAAACCGTGGGGCGCGTCGAGAGCTTCGCCGACGGCGTCGCCTTCGTCTCCGGCCTTCCCCAGGTCGAGCTCAACGAGCTGCTTCGCTTTGAAAACGGCGAGCTTGGATTCGCGCTCTCGCTCGAAGTGGATCGCATTGGCGTCATCCTGCTCGACGCGGGCCGCGTCATCGAGGCGGGCGAGCGCGTGTTCGGCGCGGGCCAGGTGGCGCGCGCGCCCGTGGGACCCGGTCTCCTCGGACGAGTGGTCGATCCGCTCGGACGGCCGCTGGACGGCGGCGAGCCGATCGTCGCGGAGGCCTTCCACCCGATCGAGCGCGACGCGCCCAGCATCATCGCGCGTGACCTTGTGAGCGAGTCGGTCGCGACGGGCCTCTTGGTCGTGGACTCGATGTTTGCTCTTGGACGCGGCCAGCGCGAGCTCATCATCGGCGATCGCGCCACCGGCAAGACCTCGATGGCCATCGACGTCATCATCAATCAGCGGCATTCCGACATAATCTGCGTATACGTCGCCGTCGGACAGCGCGCGACGGCCGTTGAGCGCGCCGTCGAGGCCGTGCGCGCCAACGGCGCCTTCGAGCGCACCATCTTCGTCGTCGCTTCCGCCGCCGCGCCGCCCGGCCTGCAGTGGATCGCGCCCTTCGCCGGCTTCACCATGGCCGAGTATTTCCGCGACCGCGGCGGCGACGCGCTCGTCGTGATCGATGATCTGAGCAAGCACGCCGCGACGCATCGCGAGCTTGCGCTCCTCACGCATGAGCCGCCCGGACGCGAGGCCTATCCCGGCGACATCTTCTATCTGCATGCGCGGCTCCTGGAGCGCGCCGCCAAGCTCTCGCAGGCTTTTGGGGGCGGCTCGCTCACGGCGCTGCCGATCGCCGAGACCGATGCGGGCAATCTCTCCGCCTATATCCCCACCAATCTCATTTCGATCACCGACGGCCAAATCGTGCTCGACCAACGTCTCTTCGCCGCCAACCGGCGCCCCGCGGTCGACGTGGGTCTGTCGGTCAGCCGCGTCGGCGGCAAGGCGCAACCCAAGTCGTTGCGAGACGTTTCCGGAAAATTGCGTCTCCAATATACGCAGTTCCTCGAGCTGGAAATGTTCACGCGTTTCGGCGGCATGTCGAGCGCGCGGATAAAGAACGAGCTGGTGCGTGGCGAGCGCATTCGCGCACTCCTGACCCAGCCGCGCTATGCGCCGCTGCGCCTCGCGGACCAGGCGGCGCTGCTCGCGGCGCTCGGAGCCGGCGTCATCGACGAAGCGCCGGTCGACGCCGTCGCGGAGATCCGCGCCCGGCTTCCTTCTCATCTCGACGCAACGGCGCCGCAGGCCGTCGCCGCGCTGACGGGCGGCGCGCCACTCGATCCCTCTCTGCGTGAAACTCTCGTGGCCAGGGTCAGAGAGCTCATCGAAGAACTCAGGGCGCGGCCGGCATGAGCGAGCGCTTAAGCGACATCCGCGCCCATATCGTCGCGACCCGTCAACTGGAGACGGTGATCACGGCGATGCGCGGCGTGGCCGCCGCGCGGGCGCGCGAGGCGCAGGCGCGGCTTGAAGGCGTCAGCGCCTACGCCGCAGCCTTGGGAGAGGCGATCGGCGCGGCGCTGTCGCTGCAGCTTGGCGAGCACGAAGAGCCGATCGCCTTAGGCGAGAAGCGCAATCTCGGCCATATCCTGCTCGCCTTCTGCTCCGCCCAGGGCTTCGTCGGCGCCTTCAATGAAAGGGTGCTCGCGGCGGTCAAGAAAATCCTCGCCGCGTCGCCGGCCGGACGCACCGCGCTGTACCTCGTCGGCGAACGCGGCGCGGCGCTCGCGGAAGAGCGGGGACTGCGGATAGCGTGGACGACGCCGATGGCCGCGCATGTTGACGAAGCACCAGCGCTCGCCGACCGGATCGCGGCGGCTCTCTACGAGAGCCTGGGCGCGAACCGGGCGGGGCGGGTGACTCTCGTCCACGGCGCGCCGGACGGGGGGGCCGGCTTTGCAATCGTCGAGCGGCCGCTGATCCCGCTCGATCTGTCGCGCTTTTCTCCGTCGCCTCGCTCCTCCCCGCTCGTCAATTTGCCGAAACCGGCGCTGGTCGAAAGCCTCGCGCAGGAATATGTTTTCTCGGAGCTTTGCGCGGCGGCGACCTTGTCCTTCGCGGCGGAGAACGAGGCGCGCATGCAGGCGATGATCGCAGCGCGCAGCAATGTGCAGAAATCGCTGCAGGAGCTGGAGGCCCGGCATCGCCGCCAGCGCCAGTCGGAGATTACGGAAGAGATCATAGAGCTCGTGCGGAGCTCCCCGGGAGGGAGATAAAGCGCGCTTTTTGAAGAGTTGGCGGGCTTTGCGGCGCTCGATGACGTGGCGCAATTTCTCGTCGCTCGGAGGCTCGGGTGGGGATTGAGAGATGCGTGTGTTGCGAGGCGGCGCGCTATGAGTCCTTACGCTCTCTGGACGTGGCCCTGGACCAGCACGCTCGAGTTCTACCAGGTGCTGCTTGATTCCCTTAGCGAGGCCGGCGGAACGGCGGAGGCAAGACACGCCGAGGCCTCGCCGGAAAGCGACGACGCCGAATGGCTGACCCCCAATCGCATAAGGCTCGATCTGGACGCGCTGCGGCTGCGCGAATTTTCCGACGCAAGAGAAGCGACGCCCCCGCTCCTCGTCGTCGCGCCCCGCTCGCTCCACGACCCCAGCTTTCTCGATCTCGCCCCTGGTCACAGCCTCGTTCAGGCCTTGGCGTCGAACGGATGCGATCGCGTCTTTCTCGTCGAGTGGAAGCGCGCCACGCACGCGATGCGCGATCAGGGGATCGACGCCCAGCTCGCTATGCTCAATGTCGCTATCGACGAGATTGGGCCGCCCGCGGATCTCGTCGGCGTCTGCCAGGGAGGTTGGCTGTCGCTGGTCTATGCGGCGCGTTTCCCAGGCAAAATTCGCAAGCTCGTTCTTGCCGGCTCGCCGGTCGACACGAAGGCCGCGCCGTCCGCTCTCGCGGCGCAGGGAACGCCGCTAAACGAAGCGATCCTCGACCAATTGCTCAAACTTGGCCAGGGTCGCGTCTTGGGACGTCACAATTCCAGGCTCTGGCCGGGGAACCGCGACGCGGCGCGACGTTTCAAAGATTCTATGCAGCTTCCCTCCGCGCCGGCCACGCCGGAACAACAGGAGCTCGCCGAAAAATTCGAGCGTTGGGATCATCGCCTGCTCGATCTGCCCGGCGTGTACTACAGACAGGTCGCAGACTGGCTCTATCGCGAGAATCGATTGGCCGCCGGCACTTTCCCCGCGCTGGGTCGCCCGGTCGAACTTGGCGCCGTTCGCTGCCCTCTCTTTCTGTTGGCTGGCGCCGAGGACGAGATCGTCCCGCCTGCGCAACTCTTCGCTCTCGTCTCTCATGTCTCCGTGGATCTAAAGATTGAAACGGCGCTCGCGCCTTGCGGTCACCTCGCGCTCTTCATGGGGCGCCGCACACTCGCCGAGCAATGGCCCGGCATCGCGCAGTGGCTTGTGAAATAGAACGCGCCCCAAGGTCTGACGGGGCCAAAGTCGCACGGGGCCGTCAGTCTTACGTCGCCATCTTCATGCGGAAGGTCGCGACCACCGGCGCATGCAGCGAGCCTTCGATCGGATCTTGCGCATAGGCTTCGTCTTGCAGGCCCTCGTTGAGGATTTCGACGCTCGCACAGCGTCGCGCAAGGGAAGGAGAGGCGAGGATGTGATCAATGAGCCGCGGCTCCCCGGCATGCAGAACGCTGTAGCGCCGCGCAAGCGAAACGCGGGTTTCGAGCGGCTCTAGAACGCGCGCGCCGCCACTAAAGTTCGCTTCGAGAATGGTCGACGCCGCGTCATGCTCGTCGACGTTGAGATCGCCGCAGACCGCGATCGCCGCTCCCTCGTCGGCATCGAAGATATTTTCGACCCAGAGCCTCGCTTCGAGCGCCTGCCGCTCGCGCTTCTGCGCGGCGAGGAAAAGGCCCTCCACGCGCTTGCGGCTTGCCGCGGAGCCTCCCGGCAGCGGCACGGGGCGCGGGGCGCGCAGATGCAGATTGAGGAGGTGGAGCGATCCGCCCGCGGGCAGATCGACCGCCGCATAAAGGAGCGGGCGGTCGAACGCGACCACGATGGCGTTGGCTTCATGTGAATCCTCGCCAAGAAGGCTCCAGCGCCACTTCGCGACGAGATCGTGATAAATTTGCCGCGTTGCGACGATGGGCCAGCGGCTCAGGATCGCGAGGTTGTGAACGTCGGCGGGAACGTCGGCTCCGGGGCGCGTGCTGCTGGCTCTAAAATAAGCGGCATAGGGCGTATCCTCGATCAACCGATAGAGGGCGAGCAGCCGGCGTGGGCCATGAGGCTCGCTCTTGCGGCCAGCGATCTCCTGCAGGCAGAGAACGTCGGCGCGCAGATCGCGCAAGAGCGGCCGCAAAGCCGCGATGCGGCGCTCGAACTGGCGATCATTGGCGGCCGTCCAATCCAGATTTTCCAGATTGAAGGTTGCGATGCGAAACTCTTCGCTCATGGCGGCTCTGCGGTAGGCATGAGTGTCCGTTGAGGTGCAAGGAGCGAACCGGCAACTCGACGGTGCGAAGGCTAACCCGAGCCGCCCGGCGGAGTTGCGTGCGACGGGCGTCCTGACGGAAGCCGCTTGTGGCGGGGAGGCGGTTGGAGCAGGGATGCGCCCGTTTCCACAGTCACCGCGCGGCTCCGCACCCAAACGCTTCCACAAAGGGGGAGGGGACAGCTCCAACGAACGAGTTCAAGGGCAACCCGTCTCACTGCTGCAACACATAGGCGCCGGGAGCGTCGGCGAGCGGCGCATAGCCTTTTTCCGCCGCGCCCATCGGCGGCGGCGCGCTCGCTTCCCCCGAACGCGCGTTCAACCAGTTCACCCACTCCGGCCACCAAGAGCCCCGTTTTTTGGGCGCTGCGGCGGTCCAGGCGTCCGGATCGTGATAGCGTCCTCCGGCCTGGCGCGTCGCGACCTGATAGCTCGCGACGTCGCGCGCCGGCGGCGAGACGATGCCGACGTTATGCCCTCCCGAGGTGAGCACGAACGTCACCTCGGTCTCGGTCAGAAGGTAAATCTTGAAGACGGAGCGCCAGGGCGCCACATGGTCGCGCGTCGTCGCGACGACAAAAACAGGCGCGCGAATGTCGCTCAGGACAACGGGCTGTCCGCCGGCAAGGTAATGGCCTTCCGCGAGTTCGTCGTTGAGGAAGAGACGGCGCAGATATTCCGAATGCATGCGGTAGGGCATGCGGGTCGCGTCCGCGTTCCAGGCCATCAGATCGTTCAGCGGCTGGCGCTCGCCCATCAGATACTCGCGCACGAGCTTCGACCAGATCAGATCGTTGGAGCGCAGCATCTGAAAGGCGCCGGCCATTTGCTTTGCGTCGAGATAGCCCTTCTCCCACATCATGTCTTCGAGGAACGCGATCTGGCTCTCATTGATGAAGAGCATGAGCTCGCCGGCTTCGTTAAAATCGGTTTGAGCCGCGAACAGCGTCACCGACTTGAGGCGCTCGTCGCCATCCCGCGCCATCGCCGCGGCGGCGATCGAGAGCAGCGTTCCGCCGATGCAATAGCCCACCGCATGCGCCCGCTGGTCGGGAACGATCGCTGTCACCGCATCCAACGCCGCCATCACGCCGAGCTTGCGGTAATCCTCCATCCCCAGATCGCGATCCAGGAGATCCGGGTTCTTCCAAGAGATCATGAAAACGGTGAAACCCTGATCGACGAGATATTTCGCCAGGGAATTTTCCGGCGACAGATCGAGGATGTAGTATTTCATGATCCACGCCGGCACGATGAGGATAGGCTCTGGGCGGGTCTTTCCCGTCGAGGGCGCGTATTGAATGACTTCTATCAATCGATTGCGATAGACGACCTTCCCGGGCGTGACGGCGACATTTTTTCCAACCTCGAAGGCCTCGGCGCCGACGGGCTCCTGCCCACCGACGGCGCGCGCCCAGTCTTCGACGAAGTTGCGGGCGCCGCGGAGCAGGTTCCACCCTCCCTGCTGCAGCGTCTGCTGCATCAGCTCCGGGTTCGTGAGCAGAAAATTGAACGGCGAGAGCGTGTCGAGCATTTGTCGAGACACGAAGTCGACGACGTTCTCATGCTGGGTCGTGACGCCGCGGACGCTCGTGGTCGCATTGTGCCACCATTGCTGATTGAGCAGGAAGGATTGGTAGAGCAGATTATAAGGCCAGCGTTGCCACGCCTCCCCGACGAAACGGTGGTCTTGCGGCAGCGGTTCGATACAGGGCTCGCTCGTCCCGCCTTGCAGCGCGCACTGCCCGGCCCAGCGAGCAAGGCGAAACGCTTTGCGGGACGCCTTCACGGCGAGCTGCGTCTGCTTGCCCGGGCTCGCGGCGAGATGCGTCGCCCAATCCAGATAGGCGCTGCTCAGAGCGGCCGGAGAGATGCCCAAGGTGAAATAAGCCAGCGAGGCGTGCAGGCCGCGGTCGATGACGTCGCTCAGGGCCGTCGCCGCAAAGGACCCCTCGTCGAGGTCGCGTCCTTGAGCTCTCGACGCCCGGTCGCGGACGGAGCTCGTGGGGAGGAGGGGACGCGCCTGCGCGGCGAGGGTCGGCGCCGTTGGAGTGCCGACGGCGAGGGTTTCAGGCAAAGCAGGCGCGACGACGCCCGAGGCATGGGTCAAGGATTGGGTCTTTGGCTCGCCGGTTGTCATGCGGGAACTCGATTCCAAGGCGTCGGACAACCGGCTTTAGCGCATTTTGCAGTTTGCCCAAATGCGGTTGCCCGGTGCGGCGCAAGGCAGCCAGGTTTTCGCGAAAATCGGGCGCCAATCTCGGTTGCGTCGATCCTGCCCCGCGCGAGCGCAAGCCCGGCCTCAATATACGGGCACCGGCCGGCTGCTGATCCTGCGCCAGGCGACCAGGGCGAGATAGCCGAGCGCCAGGGCGCAGGCGATCGCGATGCCGATCATCGAATAGAGTTGATTGGCCTCCGGATTGATCCGTGCGCGGCAGGCGGGATCATGCAGACCGCAGAGCGTCGGGGAGCCGGGATAATAGGGAATGATCACGAGCGCCGAGAAGGAATAGGCGGCGAAGGCCGCAATCACCAGGGCCGGCAGGAGATAGAGGAACAGAAAGCGCCAGGCCAGTTCGGTATAGCGGAGTCGTCTTCGCCGAGGCTTCGTCACATCGAAATAGGTGGCGAGCGCCGCGGCCAGGAGGATCACCACGATCGCGAGCCCTTCTGTGACCATTGATCTCATGCTCGTTCCCCAACGCTCCCGTTACAAAGGGAATTTCTAGACGGATTTTCTGATGCGGCGCAAGGCGGTGACCGACTCCAAACAGGTTCATGAGTGCGGACGTGGCCCTAGTCGACTTTCGCCAGGCGCCCAGCGGCTATTCGGCGTCAGGGTAAGCCGCGTTTTGAGGGCTTTGAAAAAAATGCGGTTGGACCAAGGGAAGCCGAACCACGAAGCGGGCGCCGTGTCCTTCGCCATTGCTATGCGCCTCGACACAACCGCCATGCAACTCCGCAAGAATGCGTACAAGGGGCAGCCCAATGCCGCATCCGCTTTCCTCTTGGCCAGAATTGGGCAAAAATAGCGTGAAAATATTGGACAGCTTCGAATGAGCGAGCCCTATGCCGTTGTCGGAAACGACGACCGACGCTTCGGCGTCGGTAAACTCGACGATGAGGCTCACTTCACCGCCAGCGCTGGTGAATTTCGCGGCATTGTCGAGCAGGTTCGAGAAAAGCTGCGCTAGCCGCACGCGATCTGCATCCATCATGAGCGGCTGACCCCATCGCACGACGCGGAGCTGAAGGCCGGCGCGCGAGAGCCGATCGGAAGCGATCGTGATGGCGTCGTCCACCGCCTCTCCGAGATCGATGCGTTCCTTCTTCAGCTGAATTCTGCCGTTGGTGATCCGCGAAGCCTCCAACAAGTCGTCAACGAGTCGCACCAAATGATTGGTTTGTCGCTCGATCAAGGCCAGCACGGGACGGCGCGGCGCCCGGCGACCAAGCCATCTTACAGAGCGCCTGCACTCCAGAGAAGATCGCCGCGAGGGGATTACGCAACTCATGCGCGAGAATCTCGAGAAAATTTTCTATGCGGTCATTCGTTGAAAGGAAGGTTTCCCTATTCTGTCTATACTCAATCAGGTCCACGGCTTGCCGAGCGAGCAAATCCAAGGCCAATAATGTTGCGGCGTCGGGCCGGTGCGGCTCGCTCCAATAAGTGGCCATGACGCCAATCAGGGCGCCGTCGCGCGCTCTAAGCGGCGAGGCCTGTATGGCCCTCACTTGAGCAGCGCGCATAATTTCCATTGACGGAGCATTGCGAAAGACTGGATTGCGCCATACGTCTTCAACAATCACCCGATGACCTAGTCGCAGCGCGGCCCTAGATATGGCCCGATCGCAAGCGTCGACGATCTCGGAATGCTCAATGGATTCCTGATCGAAACCATTCTGGGCAACGAGGTCCAGCGTACCCGCATTTCGATCATAGAGTTGAAAGGTGCCCCTGTCGGCACAACTCACCTCGACGGCTGCGTTGATCACAGCCTTGAGCAGCGTCGGGAGCGCTTCTTCGCGCAAGAGGGCCAGGTTAACTTCGTGAAGCTTCCCTAGGACAGCGTGCTCGACCGCGCTCTCCAGCGCCGGCGGGTTAGACCCGCTCTGCTCGAGTGTGCGGACGGAAACACCCTGCACTTCAGGGCTGGTCGCTTGCCAGGCCCCCGAGTCTCGCTTCCCTTCCCACGGAGGCTCTGTCGGACTGCGATTGCCCATTCTTGCTAAGCCCACAATGAAATGCGCGGAGACGGATTCCGGTCTAATACGCACGTTTGTTACGTACGTATTTACGCTTATGACCGAAAGATCAACCTGTCAACAACGCGAAGCTACTTACATCTGCTCCTGCCGCCGCGCCGCCTTCTTCCATCCCACCAAGGGCGCCGCCTCGAGCCCGTTTTCACCCGAGAAGGCCAAGACATAGAAAATCGCGTGCGCCATGCCGCGCGTAACGGCGAAGCTCACCGCTTCCTCGTCCTGAGATTTGTTGGACGCCGCCGCAAATCTCGCCGTCGTCATCGCCAGCGTCGTGATAAGACCTCTCTGCGTCAGAACGAGGTTGAGGCTTGAGGTGACAGCAAAGTTGCTTGCATCGTGAAGAATTGCTTCAATCTTCCTGGCCGTATCCTCCAGAAAGTCTTTTTCCGCTCCTCGGAGTTCGTGTAGTTCATGGATATTTAATGGCGCTATCATCATCGGGCACGCAGCGTTTCATTGCTTGTGTTTGATGTATATATCAAGATTTATTCAATGCAATTGTCTACGGTATGTCGTCATTCTTGATTAATATTAATATATCGCAATCGAGCGAAGCGCTTCTTTTTCGTGCGGGCAAGCTGTTTGCGTCTTACGCTGACAGCCATGAGCGCGGCTCAGAACGGCGGCGCCAGTGTCAGACTTTACGAGGGGCGTCTTCGCTTCGGGAAGTCGTCGCCGATATTCAGCGTCTCTCGCGCAAGCTTCCTGCCGCACAATCTATTGCCGATAGACCTTCTCAAACGGAGCGTGTTTGCAATGACCTGCGGTCGGAGAAACATACGCAATTTTATTGACGACAGGACCGGAAGCGCGACGACGAAGCTGGCTGCCGGGGCCTGCGCGATCGTGCTCGCCTCGCTGATACTGGGAGAGGAGCTGGCGAGATGGGGGCAGGCGAGCGCGCTGTCGAAGCTCAACGTCGCGCGCAACGCGCCGACGTTCCAAAACAGGGAAGTCGATTTCACGCCGACGGGCGCGATCAAAAGGCCGGGTCGAACGCCCTGCGGAGAAGAGGAGTAGGCGACGCGCCGCGTGTCACGGCAGCACTGTGTAATCTCCATCCACGAAGGCTCGGAACATGCACCCTTCGGGGCCGCCGGGCGTCAACCGACCCGGACCGATGAACTCGAAGTTCCTCGTGAGCGGGATCCCGCCGATCGTCGGCGCGGCGGCCTCCGGGTCCATGCCGGCTGGCACGTCGTTCACCGTCTGCGCGAAGAGGTGCGTGCGCCAGGGTCCCAGCGGGTCGATGGTCTCCACGCCGATCCGACCGTAGTAGAAGCAAGCGCGGTCGGGAAGCTCCAGTCCGGGGAAGAGGCGCTTGACCTCCTCCAGCGCCTTTCCGCTCACCGGACGCAGCACCAGCATATGCGAGCGGCCTTGCTGTCCCTGGGCGCCGGGCACGAGGTAGCAGACGACATAGTGCGAACTGCAGGCGCGCTCCTTCGGCGAGACGAGCGTCGCCAGAAGATGGATGATCTCGCCCCGCTTGTATTCCTTTTGGTTGGTCTGTAGGCGCTGCAGAAGGAGCACGTGCTCGTTGGTGTTCGCCTCCGCGACCGCATGCGAATAGGAGGCGCCGGTGGTCTCGCGGGTGTAACGCCAATCGGCCTTGACCGTGTGCGGCGTCCCCGGGATGGGGAAGTCGGGGTAGCGCAATTCTACATCGACCTTCTCGCGCAACGTCACTTCTCCCGGAGCCGGGATGGTCGCGTCCTGCCCGCGCCGCGTCGGATCGCGCACGTCGGCGCAACCCACGATCGCAGCCATCCCCGCGAGGGTCGTGAGGGTCGAGGTGATGGGTCCGGGCGACTCGACGAAGACGATGCCGCCGGTAGGGCAGCAGTCCGGGGTGAAGTCGATGTCGATGAAGTCCGAGATGCGAGGCGGCGCGGGCTGGATCACCTGGTCTCCGACATGTCCCTGGTTGCTGTTGATCAGGACGTGCTCGTTCGTCAGCGCCATCGGCTTCCCGGTGGCGTTGTCGAAGACGATCGCGCCGAGGGTGCCGTACCAGAAGTGAATCTGCGAGTTGCCCATGGCGATCCCGCCGAGCAGAGGGTCGCGTCGATTCCGCCGTTTCTCGAGACCCGAGTAGAGTGCGTCTGCGCCGATGGGCTCGACGTCGGTGGGAATTCCCTCGACGTCAGCCGGGACCTGCCGCAGCCCCCGCAGCGCGATCTCCGCCGGCGGCAGCTTGCGCTTGACGAAAAAGGTGATGATCAGCGCATCGGGCATGGCGCGGCGCCCGGCGATCCGCAGGCCGGGTCCAATGGCGACGACGTTTGGGTCGTCCGCCCACGCCTCGCGCAGGCGCGCGACGACTTGTTCGACGCGATCGAGATCGTCGGGGTCGCGTGGGTTCAGAGGCATGCATACCCCCTCATGGCGTGAGTCGAACGTCGAGCGCCGCCAAAACGTCGGCGAGCGGGTTGGCGTCGGATGAACCGATCCGCCCCGAGTGGGTGAGGCCAACCACCTGGTCGCGCGTCGCCGGCTCGTCGCTCAGCCAAAGCGAACCGGAATCGCCGTGATCGGTGGTCGGCTCGGTCGGGAAGTCGGCGCTCGTTCCGACCCGGATTTGGTTCGTCATGACCAAATTCGGAGTGGCCGGGTCCGGGTGGCAGGTGCTCGTCGAGTCCTCGAACTCGCCGCGACATTGGTTCGTCATCGCCGTGATGCTCGTGACGAGGCCGTGCGTGAGCCCGGTGCGGGCGCCCGACTTGTAAACCTTCATCCCAACGAAGGCCGGGGCGACGGCGCGAACGATCGGCACGATGCCGTCTATAGCGATCCGCGCGTTGGTGTTCGGCTCGCCGCTCAGCGCGTCGAGCACGCCGAGGTCGATCCCGCGCACGCCATTGAGCGAGGCGATCGAGCAATCGACGTTGTCCCGGGAGAAGCGGGAGACCTCGCCGATAATGATCTCCTCGTTCTCGTGGGCTTCGTCGAATATGTCGACGAGGGCCGCGGCGATGAGGAGCGCGGCGCAGATGATCCAGGCGATGACCTTCCACCAGGGGTCCTGGAAGGGAACGGGTCCGTACTGCCCCGAAAACGGCGCTTCCACCGTGTAGGAGAAACGGATCGGCAGCCAGGGGAAGGGGCAACTGTTGATCCCGCCCGAGCCGCCGCCACTGCCGCCCCCGCCGCCGTCGCCGTCAACGCACGCGCAGAAAAGCTCGTTGAGCTCGCGCAGCAGGCATGGATCGCAGCGGCCCGCCTTGAGATCGCGCAGCAGCCGCTCCGCGCGGGCGCGGAGATCTCGCACGCGGGCGCCGCGTGCGCCGCCCGCTTTGAGCGCGCCTTTGATGCAGTCGCGCATCGCGTTGTAACGGTGTGGATCGAGCGAGACCTGCTTGAGCTGGAGCCGCATGACTCCCTCGGGCGTCCGCGCCGTCACCTCCCGGGTCGCAGGGTCGTATCCCAGCTCGGTGACGAAGATCTTCCGCCGCGCGAGACGCGCCGGATCGTCCAGATCCGGCTCGGGAACAAGGCGGCGGGCGATGAACTCGACCTCTGGGGCGGCCGCGTGCGCCGCGGAGCAGTCGAGCTTGAAGTATACGGTGCGCTCGTCGCCCACCGCGAGAGGCCCGATCACCGGCATGCGCGTCGGCCCGAACATCGTCTGGCCGAACGACTCCAACTCGCGCGCGGTCCAAGCGTCCACCACTTGGATGCCCGCGGCGGCGAGCTGGAGTCGACCGAAGTCGGAGATGTCGAGCGCTTGGTCGGCCGGCATGGTGCGCGTCCAGGTGTTCCGCACGCGAACCGCCATCATCTGCACGCTTCCCCCTCCGTAGAAGATACCGTCGGGGTTCATGATCAGCGACCGCGGATCGATGGCGAAGGGGCGCTGAACGATCGCGATGATCGGGTCCTGCTTCTTACGCAGCTCGAGCACGAGATCGTCGAAGTCCTGGTCGGCTCCCTGATCATTCGACTCGACGATTCTGATGACGGAGATCCCGCTCGGGGTTTCAGGCCCGATCCGCATGTCGGAGTCGACCCAGGGGCTCGTGGACGAGGAGCGGTTCTGGATGCGGATCATCCAGCTGGCGCCATTCGCCTCGATCCGCGTCCCCACGATCCCCGGATAGACGCCGTCGCTGGCGACGCTACCCGATACGATGAAACGCTGGTCGAAGCCGGCGTTCTTGAGCGTGACTTTGACCTTCCAGTCGCCCTGGATCGTTATGGCCATAGTCCCTCCCATGCCGCACGCGCTTGTCAGCCGGCGACGACTATCCAATTCTCAATGACAACACTGCTCAGCAGAAGTAGTACGGCCGGCCCCCGCGTCCAGCCCTGGAACACCCTTTCGGTCCGTCAATCCGTCGTCTCCACCACCGCCTCGAGCCCCAGGAGACGGCCCAGCGCCTTCATGCGGTTGAGCACACGGTCGCTGGCGAGATCGGCGCGCGAGGCGGGAAGGGTCAGGGCCAGCCGCCCCGAGCCACAACGCAGCGGCGTCGCCGGAAGCACCCCCGGCATCGAGGCGGAGAGGAGATAGGCGACGCGCATCGCGGAGCCGAGGATGCGGGCGCGGATGAGCTGGCGCGTCGACAGGAGCGTGCGCAGCGATGAGCAGTGCTGCTCGCTGTCGGGGCCTTCGTGTCGGAAGACGACGGCGAGCGCGAGAAAGGCGCGGCCAGGATGGTCGACGCCGACGAAAGCGCCCTGCGTGACGACATTGGTCGCCTGCAGCGCGCGGTAGTCGGGATGCGCGCGCCAGGAGACGTCGGAGAGCAGGCAGGCGGCGTGGCGCAAGCGCTTCTCCTCCGCGGTCTCCTCGAGGCCGCTCGAGGCCATCAAGACGTCCATCCAGTCGATCAACTCGTCGCCATAGGCGGGAGCGCGGGCGAGCAGCGCGCTCTGCTGGCGTGCGGCGCTGAGCAACGGATCGGCGCGGCGCTCCTTGCCGGAGAGGCGCTCGAACAGCAGGCCCTCGCGCACGCCCGCGGCTGAGACCACGATCTCCCTCGGCTTGGCGCAGCGGATGATCTCGTCGAGCACGACCGCGCCATAGGCGAGCAGCGGACGCCGCGCCATCGAGATGCTCGCAATGTCGGCGAGCGCCTCGCTGTCGACCCGTTCGACGAGCGCGACGAGGTCGGCCGCTTCATAGGCGTTGATGCGGTAATTATGCATCACATCGAGCGGATAATTGCGCTGGCGCATGTGGAGCTTGGCGAGCGCGCGCCAAGTCCCGCCCACCGCATAAAAGGAGCGTCCCCGCAGTGCCGCCAGCGGCGCGGCGTCGCCGATCGACTTGCGAGCGATGCGGGTCGCCTCGCGCAGCGACCGCTTCGATGCGTCCATCAGCGCGAGCCCTCCGAGCGGCAGGCTGACGCCTTCGCCGGGCTTCCCCCCGTCGAGGTCGATCAGCTCGAGCGAGCCGCCGCCCAAATCGCCCACGACGCCGTCCGGCGCGTGGATGGCCGAGGCGACCCCGAGCGCGGAAAGCTCCGCCTCGCGCGCGCCGGAGAGCAGGTTGATCTCGCAGCCGATCGCCGCTCGGGCCGCGCTGAGGAATTCCGGGCCGTTGGCGGCGTCGCGGGCGGCCGCCGTGGCGATCACGGTCACGTCGGCGATCTGCATCGTGTCGCAGAGCGCCCGGAACCGTCGCAGCGCCTTCAGCGCCCTGGCGACGCCGTCCTCGGAAAGGCGGCCGTTGACCATAACCCCCTTTCCCAGCGCGCACATCGCCTTTTCATTGAAGATCGGCGTCAGCGCTCGCGTCAGCGCCTGGTAGGCGACAAGACGCACGGAGTTCGAGCCGATATCGACGATGGCGACCGGGTCCTTAGGCGTAGAATCAGGCATGCTCGCCGCGCTTGAGCAAGGAGCGCGGACGCCACTCTCTGAGCGACTTGCCGCGGCCCGAGAGGCTCGGGTTCGTCATGAAATAGCTGTGCGCGTTGAACCGCTCCTCTCCGGACTTCGCGTCGTCCGATCCGGTTTCCCCCGCCGGGATCACACGCTTCGACGAGCCGTCGGGTAGAACGCGGTAGCTCTGCTCATTGTCCATCAGATTGGCGACCATGATCTGATCGAGCACCTGCTGATGCACCGTCGGATTGGTGATCGGCATCAGCGACTCTACGCGCCTGTCGAGATTGCGCGGCATGAGATCCGCCGAGGAGATGTAGAGAGGCGCGCGAGGATGCGGCAGTGCGTGACCGCCCCCGAACGCATAGACGCGCGCGTGCTCGAGGAAGCGGCCGACGATGCTCTTGACCCTGATGTTCTCGGAGAGCCCGGGAACGCCGGGCCGAAGGCAGCAGATGCCACGCACCACGAGGTCGATCGACACGCCGGCTTGCGAAGCGAGATAGAGCGCGTCGATGATCTCGGGATCGACGAGCGCGTTGCATTTGCCCCAGATCGCCGCGGGCTTGCCGGCCTTGGCGAATCCGATTTCCTGCTCGATGTGCTCCAAGAGCTTCTGCTTGAGCGAAATCGGCGAGACCGACATGCGCTCGAGGCCGGCGGGCTCCGCATAGCCGGTGATGTAGTTGAAGATGCGCGAAACGTCCCGGCCGATCGCGGGATCGGCGGTGAAGAGCGAGATGTCTGTATAAATGCGCGCGGTGACGGGATGATAATTGCCCGTCCCGATGTGGCAGTAGGTGGCGAGGCCGGAGCCTTCGCGACGCACGACCATCGACAGCTTGGCGTGGGTCTTGAGCTCTAGGAACCCGAACACGACCTGCGCGCCGGCGCGCTCCAGATCGCGCGCCCAGCGAATATTGGCCTCCTCGTCGAAGCGCGCCTTCAATTCGACGAGCGCCGTCACCGATTTGCCGGCCTCCGCCGCCTCGATCAGCGTTCGCACGATCGGGCTGTTCGCCGAGGTCCGGTAGAGCGTCTGCTTGATCGCCACCACATTGGGGTCGCGCGCCGCCTGCTGCAGGAATTGCACGACGACGTCGAAGGATTCGTAGGGGTGATGGACGACGAGATCCTTCTGCTTGATCGCGAGGAAGCAGTCGCCGCCATTGTCGCGCACGCGCTCGGGGAAGCGCGGATTGTAGGGCGTGAACTTCAGCTCCGGCCGATCGAGCCCGACGAGCTCGGAGAGCTCGGTGAGCGCCAGCATGCCGTCGATCTCGAACACCTCGTCGTCCTCGACGTCGAGCTCGGCGGCGACGAGCGCGCGCAGCGCGACGGGCATGTCGGCGGCGACCTCGAGACGGATCACCGATCCTCGGCGGCGCCGCTTTAGCGCGGTCTCGAAAAGGCGCACCAGATCTTCCGCCTCTTCCTCGACTTCGATATCGCTGTCTCGGATGACGCGGAAAAGCCCCTGGCCGCGCAAGACGTAGCCGGGGAAGAGTCGCTGCGCGTGCAGCACGATCAGCGTCTCGAGCGGAATGAACCGCTCACGCTGATCCTTGTCGGCGCCCCCTGCGGGAGCCGGCAGACGCACAAAGCGCTCGATCTTCTGCGGCAGGCGCACCAGCGCCTGCAAACTCTTGCGGTCGCTTTGGCGGACGAGCTCCAGCGCCAAAGTCGAGCCGACATTGGGAATGAACGGGAAGGGGTGCGCGGGATCCACCGCGAGCGGCGTCAAGACCGGGAAGATGCGCGCGAGGAAATGCTCCTCCAACCATTCCCTGTCGGCCTTGGAGAGATCGGCGGGCTCGACGATCGCTATGCCGGCCTCCTTGAGTTCACCGCGCAGCTCGCGCCACCGCAGCATCTGCTGATCCGTCAGCTCGATGACGCGAGCGTTCACGCATATGAGCTGCTCGGCCGGCGTCAGCCCGTCCTGGGAGAGCGCCGTCAGCCCGGCGCGCGCCTGACCCCGCAGACCTGCGACCCGCACCATGAAAAATTCGTCGAGATTATTCGCCGAGATCGAAAGAAAGCGCAGCCTTTCGAGCAGCGGATGGTTGCGGTTCGACGCCTCCTCCAGCACGCGACGGTTGAATTCGAGCCAGGAGAGCTCGCGATTGACGAAGCGCTTGGGCGAGGACATCGCCGAGCCGGCGTCGGTCCAGTATGTCAGCATTGGGTCTGCTACTTCCACAATCGGCGCTTCTTCCTTTGACTTTTGTCGCGTCACGAATGTTCTCCAACCTGATAGGGGCCTGTCCGAGAATTACGAGCCGCAAGCTCGATTTTTATGTCAGTCCTCTCTAGCGCGGTCGAGAAGTTCGCCCGCCAGCACGCGGGTCAGGCGGCGCCCGCGCATGAGCGCCTCGCGGTCGAGGTCGCGAACGAAGGCGCGCGCGGCGTCGAGCGAGCGCTCGAGCCGCAGCGTGAGATAGTCGGCGAGCCCTGGCTCCACGACCAGTTGACGGTCGCGAAAGAGTTTCTCCAGCACGGCCCGGATCAGTTCCTCGTCGGGCGCGCCGATTTCGATCAAGGGCGCGCGACGCATTCGCGACAGCAGGTCGGGCAGCCGCACCCAGTCCTCGCGCGGCCTCAAACGCCCGGTCAGAAGAACATGGGTATTGCTTTCGTTGGCGTAGTTCAACAAGTGGAACAGCGCGGTCTCGTCCGTTACATGTTCCAGGCCATCGACGACGATCGCGTCGGGTTTCAATGGCGCGAAACTTCTCGAGCGGCGGCAGCGCCTCGGGGGAAGCGATGAGCGCCCGGGCGCGCAGCGCCCATATGGCGGCGAGATGGCTCTTCCCGCTGCCAGCGGGACCTAGCAGCAGCAGAAGACGGTCGGGCCAGGACGGCCATCGGTCGATCATTGCGAGCGCGTCGGCGTTCGACGGCGCCGACAGAAACTCGTCCCGCGTGAAGCTTGGCTCATTGGGGAATTCGAGCGCGAACTGCTCAGAGCTTCGCGTCGCTTTCTCTCCTTGCGCCATTTGCGCTCACTCCGCCTGCGACGGCACTGCGCCCGGTCGCAGGTAGTATGAGCTCTCGCGATAGCGCTTCAAGGCGAAGCGGAGCAGCACGCCCGCAGCCGCAGCGGCCGGCGCCGCCACGATGAGGCCGACGAAGCCGAAGAGCGATCCAAAAGCGAAAAGCGCGAACATGAGCCAGACGGGGTGCAATCCGATCGACGCGCCGACCAGGCGAGGCGAGAGCACGTTGCCGTCGAGGAAAAGTCCGACGCTCACGATCGCGAACGCTTCGAGGGGCAGGCGCAAGTCGGGCCAACCCTGGACGAGGCCGATGCTGATCGACAGCACGAAGGCCGCGATCGAGCCGGCGAAGGGGATGAAGCTCAACACCCCGGCGACAACGCCGATCAGAAAGCCGAAGTTCAAGCCGATGAAGGAAAGGCCGAAGGCGAACCAGCTACCGAGGAAGAGACACACGGCGGATTGTCCGCGCAGGAATCCTCCCATCGCGGCGTCGATCTCGCGCGCCAGCATGCGAACCCCGGCGCGATAGCGCGGCGGGGTCAGGTCGTCGAGCATGCGCACCATCGCGCCCCAATCGAGCAGCATGTAGAAGGCGACGACGGGCGTCACCACGATCACCGACAGGACGTTGATGATCGCAAGGCCGCGGGAGAGCATGGAGCGCGCGAGATCGGCGAGATGCGTCGCGCCCTCGCCGACGAACTCGTCGAGGTATTTCTGTGCGTCGAGCGTCGGGATGGCGATCTCGAGCCCGTGCTCCTTGAGAACGGCGCTGTAATCGGCGACGAGCTTATCGCTCCATACCGAGAAGAGCCTGCGCAGCCCCGCGAGAAGGCCGGGAAGGCTGGTGATGAAGCCCTCGAGTTGCTGGATCAGCACTGGGACGAGCAGCAGCAGCGCCGCGCCGACGACCAGGACGAAGACAGCCAGCAGCAGCAGCGCCGCGCCGAGCCGCGACGCGCCCAGCCGCTGCAATCGCTCCGCTACCGGATTGAGCAGATAGCCGAGCACGGCCCCGGCGGCGAAGGGCGTGAGGATCGATTTGAGGGCCGAGGCGGCGACCAGCAGCATCGCGACGGCGACGGCCCAAAGCAGCAGGCTCCGGTCAAGTCGGATGGCGCTGCCTGGGCCGCTGCTTCCCGATGCGTTCCCGCTCGACATGTCTCGCTCCCTGGCGCCGCGGGCGCAGAGATAGACGGTCGGCGAAGGCGGGGTCAATGGCGGCGCTTTTCCGGTGTCTGCGGACAGACTGTCACAAAAAAACGGGCTCCCCGAAGGGAGCCCGAAGCCTTGATTCTCAGTCTTACTTTTTGTGGTCGTCGCCGCCGACTTCCTTGAAGTCCGCGTCGATGACGTCGTCCTTGTCGTGAGCCTCATGCGCGCCGGGGCTCGCGTCTTCGGTCTGCTGCGCCTTGTACATCGCCTCGCCAAGCTTCATCGACGCCTGCGCCAGCTCGGCCGTGCGCGTCTTGATCGCCTGAGCGTCCTCGCCCGTGAGCGCCGTCTTGAGCGCGTCGATCGCCGCTTCGATCGCGCCGCGGTCGGCTGACGACACCTTGTCGCCGAACTCGGCGAGCGACTTGTGCGCCGCATGCACCGCGGCTTCGCCGTGGTTCCTGGCGTCGACGAGCTCGCGCCGGGCCTTGTCCTCGGTGGCGTGCGTCTCGGCGTCCTTGACCATGCGGTCGATGTCGGCGTCGGTGAGACCGCCCGAGGCCTGGATGCGGATCTGCTGCTCCTTGCCGGTGGCCTTGTCCTTCGCCGTGACGCTGACGATGCCGTTGGCGTCGATGTCGAAAGTGACCTCGATCTGCGGCAACCCGCGCGGCGCCGGCGGAATGCCGGCGAGATCGAAGCGTCCCAGGCTCTTGTTGTCCTGCGCCATCTCGCGCTCGCCCTGGAACACGTTGATCGTGACCGCGGTCTGGTTGTCCTCGGCCGTCGAGAACACCTGGCTCTTCTTCGTCGGGATCGTCGTGTTGCGGTCGATGAGCCGCGTAAACACGCCGCCCAGCGTCTCGATGCCGAGCGAGAGCGGGGTCACGTCGAGGAGCAGCACGTCCTTGACGTCGCCCTGCAGCACGCCGGCCTGCACCGCGGCGCCGATTGCGACGACCTCGTCGGGGTTCACGCCCTTATGCGGCTCCTTGCCGAAGAACTGCTTGACGATCTCCTGCACCTTCGGCATGCGCGTCATGCCGCCGACGAGCACCACCTCGCCGATCTCGCCGGCCGACATGCCAGCGTCCTTCAACGCCTTGCGGCAGGGCTCGATCGTGCGCTGGATGAGATCGTCGACCAGCGTCTCGAATTTCGCGCGCGTCAGCTTCATCGACAGGTGCTTGGGACCCGTCGCGTCGGCGGTGATATAGGGCTCGTTGATCTCCGTCTGCGTCGCCGAAGAGAGCGCGATCTTCGCCTCCTCCGCCGCCTTCTTCAGGCGCTGCAGGGCGAGCTTGTCCTTGGTGAGATCAATGCCGTGCTCCTTCTTGAACTCGCTCGCGAGATATTCGACGAGGCGGTTGTCGAAGTCCTCGCCGCCGAGGAAGGTGTCGCCGTTCGTGGACTTCACCTCGAACACGCCGTCGCCGATCTCGAGGATCGAGATGTCGAAGGTGCCGCCGCCGAGGTCATAGACTGCAATCGCGCCGGAGTGCTTCTTGTCGAGGCCGTAGGCGAGCGCCGCGGCCGTCGGCTCGTTGATGATGCGAAGCACCTCGAGCCCCGCGATCTTGCCGGCGTCCTTGGTCGCCTGACGCTGCGCGTCGTTGAAATAGGCGGGGACGGTGATGACAGCCTGTGTGACGGGGTAGCCGAGATGGGCCTCCGCCGTCTCCTTCATCTTCTGGAGGATGAAGGCGGAAATCTGCGAAGGCGAATACTGCTTGCCGGCCGCCTCGACCCAAGCGTCGCCATTGCCGCCGCGCACGATGTGGTAAGGGACAAGGCCCATGTCCTTCTTCGTCATCGGATCGTCGAAGGTGCGGCCGATCAGCCGCTTGATCGCGAAGAAGGTCTTTTCCGGATTGGTCACCGCCTGGCGCTTGGCCGGCTGGCCGACGAGCCGTTCGCCGTCGTCGGTGAAAGCGACGATCGACGGAGTCGTGCGCGCGCCCTCCGCGTTTTCGATGACCTTAGGGCTCGACCCCTCCATGACGGCCACGCACGAGTTCGTGGTGCCGAGGTCGATGCCGATGATTTTCGCCATGTTGCGTCCTTTCTTGCACAAAACTTTACGGGCCCCGAAGCGGTCCCATTGGCTTCGGGCTCCGCCCCGGCTCGCAACCGAGCCTTTCGGACGCCCTCGCTCGTCCCTGAGATTGGGCCTGGCCCGGCGTGACGCAAGGGCGCCAACGCTGTGACCCGGGATATTTGCGGCCCGAGCCGCCGCCCTTGGGACGGCCCCGCCTCACGCCATCCGCGCGTAGACCGCGTCGATCTTCGCCCCCCGGTCCAGCGCCCGGAGGACCTCGACCGAGAGCCCCGCGTCAAAGGGCCCTGCGCGGGAGACGATCCCTTCGGCCTCCGCCTCGCTTGCGGCGAAGGCGAAACCCGTGGGCCCCCAGCTCGACTGCCCGCCGCCGACGGCGCCTTCGGCGACCAGGGCCGCCACTGTCCGCCCGACGACCGGGCTCAAAAAGCGTCCGCCGCCTTGCGCGGGGGCGAAGTAATCGCCCACGGCGCGCTGGATATGGTCGATCGCGGCGCCGAAGCCCGGGAGATCGTGCTCGACGAGCGCGGGGAGCGCCTGCATCAGCACGCGGCGGCAGAGTTCTCCCGCCGTCGCTTCCGAGAAGGCCGGCAGCCTCGCGAAGGCCTCGCGCTCGCCCTCGCCATGCGCGCCTTCGGCCCGCGGATCGGAAATCAGGAGGACTCGCCACTCGGGCGGAAAGGGCAGGCGCGCGACGACGGGCGCGGTCGAGCCGTCTTCCGCGCGCCCGCCATCGACGACGAAGCCGCCGTGTTCGAAGAGTCCGGCGCCGAGCCCCGAGCGCGCCCCGCGCCCCGTCGCCGCGGCGTCGGAGGCCGCGTCGCCGGCGACGTCCTCGAGCCGGCGCAACGCCGCTGCGATCGCGATCGCGAGCTGCGTTCCGGAGCCTAAGCCGGCATGCGCCGGGATCGCCTCGTGAATGATGAGCCGTGTCTTCAGGTCGGGCGCGAAGGCCGATAGCGCCTTCTTCAAAAGCGAGGCGGCGCGCGCGGCCTCCGGGCCTTCGACCGACGTTTCCTTGGCGCGGGTGAGGGTCAAGCGCGTTTTCGGCCCGTCGACCGCCAGACCCAGTCCGCCGAATTTGCGGCCGAGCCCGCCGTGAAGGTCAAGAAAGCCGAGATGCAGCCGCGCGCTGGCGGCGACGCGAACCTCGTTGACGCTTTTCTCCGCCGGCATGGGCGCCCCCGTTCATTTTCGCAAGACGGGCAACGCTTGCGCTCTACATTTGCAGGGACAGCGTCCTCGCGCGTCGGCGGCAAAGCCCGGGCCCGCGCGACTAACCCGGCGGCAAGCGCTTGGCAAGGAGATTTGGCTTTCGGCCTCCTGCCCCGCCAAGAAGGAGGGATGATGACTACGCAAGAGCGCGTCTACACAGAGGCGGAAATCGCCGAGAAGCTCGCCAAGGAGCTGCCGGAATGGCGTCATGAAGGTGATTGGATCCGCCGCACCTACAAGACGCACACATGGCCTGGCACCCTCCTGCTCATCAACACGATCGGCATGCTCTCGGAGGCGGCCTGGCATCACCCCGACCTCGTCGTCTCCTACGCCTTCGTCGAGGTGAAGCTCGCCACCCATTCGGCCAAGGGGATCACCGACAAGGATTTCGAGCTGGCGAAGAAGCTCGAGGAGACGCTGTTGTGGCGTGGCCAGAACGCGCCCGAGGCGCCGCTTGCCAAGCGCGTGCTGCGGGGACCCAAAGAGGCGCATGGCTGACGGCGCCCTCATCCCGAAAGCGGGACTCGCTGCGTCCGCCCTTGAAGATTGCCACGCTGAAGGCCACTCTTTCGGCGGAGTTATCCCGAGAGCGCGATGCGAAAAAGTGGAAACCGGTTTTTCGCATAAATCGCGCTCTAACTTTTTGAAATCGATCACGTTTTCTGCGTTCAGGCGATTCCGCCTGAACGCAGCGTGATCTAAAGGCGCCCATGTTCGCTTCCCTCGTCAATGGCCTGCTGCAAAACCAGATCCTGACCGGCGCCTTCGGAGCGATGGCGCTCGGTTGGGTCGCCTATCAGGCGAAAGCCCTTCCGGGAGCGCTCTACAACTTCGCGAGCGGGCTCTTTTGCGTGCGCGTGACGATGGACAGCAGCCGCGCCTTCTTCCTCGACGTCGACCGGGCGCTCTCGACGCATCGCGTCCGGATCAACAAGGCCTTCGAGTTCCAAAATCTGGAGCTGACGACGGGCTTCGGCCGCGGCCTCGCCCGATGGAACGGGATCTGGGTCGGCTACAACAAGGCGAAGGACGAATCGGCGCAGGCCGCCGTCCGCATCGTGCTGACCATGACCTTCTACACATCCGACGTCGAGCGGGTCAGAAGGCTCCTGATGTCGGCAATTCCCGCCGAGGCGAACCAAAACGCGATCACGATCGCCGTCGAGCGCGGGACCGGCTGGATCGGGACCTATAAGCGCAAGCGGCGACTCGACACGGTCTTCGTCGAGGGAGACGTGGGCCGGAAGATCGTCGCGCGCCTCAAATGGTTCGAGGCGAATACGGAGTGGTACGACCGGCGCGGCGTGCCGCGAAAGATCGGCTTCGTCTTGCACGGGCCGCCCGGAACGGGAAAGACCTCGCTCATCCATGCGATCGCTTCCGAGCTCAATCTCGACGTCTTCTACGTCACTTCGCTTTCGTTGATGGCGCAGAAGATGGACACGATCACCGCGCGCTCGCTCCTCGTCATCGAGGACATCGACACGCTGTCGGCGGGCCTCAACCGAAAGAGCCCGGAAAGCGGCAGGGACTCCAGCGCTCTCCTTCTCGCTGCATGAAATCCTGAACACGCTGGACGGGATGCAAACGCCGGACGGGCTGAAATTCATCGTCACGACGAACCATCTCGACCGGCTGGATCCCGCGCTGCTGCGGCCGGGCCGCATCGACGAGATTTACGAGATCGGCCTGCTCGGGATCGACGAGGCGCGGCGCATGTTCCGCGCCTTTTACGACCGCGACGGCATCACCGCCTATGCGCCGGCGTCCGGCGCGCGGCTCCAGCAGATGTTCTCGACGCTGAACGCCGACGAGGCGGAGGCCGCGCTGGCGCAAGAGGCGAAAAAAGCGGCGTGAGAACAGGCCCGGCGGTCACCCCTCCTCTGGCGCCTTGGCTTTGAGCTCCAGCGCATGCATGCCTGCCGCGAAGGCGTCCTTGAGGAGATCGTTGACCAGCCGGTGGCGCTCGAGACGGCTCTTGCCCGAAAAGGCCGGAGAGACGATCTCGACGCGAAAATGCGTCTCGGCGCCCGGTCGGTGACCGGCGTGCCCGGCGTGGCGGCCCGAATCATCGAAAACGGCGAGCTGTGTCGGCGCGAGCCCTTGGCCAAGCCGCTCCTCGATCAACTGCTTCACGGCCCCTTCGCTCATTTGCGTCGTCATCATCGTCTCCTTTTTGGCGACTAGAGCGCGTCCCGATCGCGTGGAATCACGCGATCGAAAAGGACTCGCTCCAGATCAAAAATTTAGAGCATGTCCTGATCGGAAAACCGCTTCGCACTTTTCCGGGACATGCTCTAAGCAAGCTTCGCGCCCGCTGCGTGCCGCTCCATCGGCGCCTTGACCGAGATTTCGTCTTGCCGCGGGGCGGAGCTTCCCCATAATGGGCGACCATGGACTTGAATTCACCCCTCTTCGACCGCATCCGCACCCGCCGCGGGCCCGAGCGCCCCGCCCGGCCGACGGAAATGCGCTGCGACTTTCCGGGCTGCGAGCAGCCGGGGGAGTTCCGAGCGCCGATGGGACGGCTGCGGGAAGGGCAATATTTCTGCTTTTGCCTCGCGCATGTCCGGGAATACAATAATTCCTACAACTATTTCAATGGGATGAGTGACGATGCGGTGGCGCGCTACCTCAAGGACGCCGCCGTCGGCCATCGCCCGACCTGGTCGATGGGCGTCAAGCGCGGCGCAGCGGGGTTTCGCCATGACGGGCCTCGGGCCTCGGACCACGCCGATCCGCTCGGGTCCTATCGGCCGCGCCATCACCGCACGCGGGCGACGGAAGCGCGCGGCCCGCGCTATTCGCCGGTGACGATGCGGGCGCTCGACGCGCTCGGCCTCGATGACGCCGCGAGCGCCGAGGCGATCAAGGGCCGCTACAAGGAGCTGGTCAAGCGCCACCATCCCGACGCCAACGGCGGAGACCGCTCCCGCGAGGAAAAATTGCGGGAAATCATCCACGCCTATAGAACCCTGCGAGCCGCCCACCTCGTTTGAGGGTCGCGCGCCGTCCGGCCGGGGGCTTCAGCGCTCATTTGAGCGTCTTCCAGGAAAGTGCGAAGGATCTTGGAACAGAACGTGCTCGATCGATAGGACACGCATCGCGTTCGATTGGGAGAACCCGAACGCGCGAAGGAGGAAGAAGAGTGGTCGCCCTGGAAAAAGCCGTCGCAAATGGTTCGGGACTGCCGGACTCGATTGTTTCCGCGCGCGAGCTCTTCAAGATCGACACGGACATGCGGGCGCCCGCCTATTCGCGGGCCGATCCGCACGTGCCGGACCTCGATCCAGACTATCTATTCGATCGCGAGACGACGCTCGCCATTCTCGCGGGCTTCGCCCACAACCGCCGTGTGATGGTGACGGGCTATCACGGCACCGGCAAGTCGACGCATATCGAGCAGGTGGCGGCGCGTTTGAACTGGCCCTGCGTGCGCGTCAACCTGGACAGCCACGTCTCGCGCATCGACCTCGTCGGCAAGGACGCCATCGTCCTGAAGGAGGGGAAGCAAGTCACGGAGTTCCGCGACGGCATGCTGCCCTGGGCGTTGCAAAACAACATCGCGCTTTGCTTCGACGAATATGACGCGGGCCGGCCCGATGTGATGTTCGTCATCCAACGCGTGCTGGAGGTCTCCGGCAAGCTGACCCTTCTCGATCAAAATCGCGTCATCCGGCCGCATCCGGCCTTCCGACTCTTCGCGACCGCCAATACGGTGGGGCTCGGAGACACCTCGGGCCTCTACCACGGCACGCAGCAGATCAATCAGGGGCAGATGGATCGCTGGTCGATCGTCACGACGCTGAACTATCTGCCGCACGACGCCGAGACCAACATCGTGCTCGCCAAGGTCAAGTCGATGCAGAAGACCAAGGAGGGCAAGGACGCGGCGAACAAGATGGTGCGCGTCGCCGATCTCACGCGGAACGCCTTCATGGCCGGCGACCTGTCGACCGTGATGAGCCCGCGCACCGTCATCACCTGGGCCGAGAACGCCGAGATTTTTGGCGACATCGGCTTCGCGTTCCGGGTGACGTTCCTCAATCGCTGCGACGAGCTGGAGCGGCCGTTGGTCGCCGAGTTCTACCAGCGCTGCTTCGGCAAGGACCTGCCGGAGAGCGCGGTGAATGTGGTGATGACCTGACGTGTCGATGGGGGGCCGCGGCGGCCTTCCCCGCAAGCCTGGCGTCGACGACATCAAACCTATCGCGCAACGCTGCCCGTCCCTCTCCCGCGCGAGCGGGGGAGGGTGAGGGAGGGGGCCTTCAGCGCCCTGGCGTCTTCAGCCGCTTGTTGCATTCGCTGAGATAGGAAGGCCAGGTCGCCTTGGGATTGGCCTTCTTGATCGCGGCCTGGTTGGCGCGCCATTCGGCGCCGCATTGTTTCTCGCGCTCGATGAAGGCCTGCATGCCGGGGCTTACGGGCTTGCCGGCCTTGGTGGTCGCGGCGCCGGCGGGCGCTTCGGCGACAGGCTTCGCGGGAGCCGCAGGAGCGGCGGCGGGAGCGGCGACCGGCGCGGGCGCAGCCGGCGCGGCAGCCGGCGCGGCAGTGGGCGCGGCCGCCGCGGCAGGAGGCGCGTGCCGGGCGCGGCACGCTTGCAGGAATTGCTGCCAGGTCTGGCCGCTCAGCGATCCCGCGGTCTTGGCGGCCTGATACTCGGCGCCGCACTCCTTCTGCACGCTCACATGCGACTCCGCCGGCGCGGCGGCGGGAGCGGCCGGCGCCGGCGGAGTCGCCGCTGTCGGGGCCGGAGCGGGTGCTGCGGCCGAAGCCGGCGCAGGGGTGGTTGCGGGCGCAGCCGCGGCGGTAGGCGCGGCGTGGCGCGCGAGACAATCCTGTCGGAACTGCTGCCAGGTCTGGCCGCTCAGCGATCCTGCGGCCTTGGCGGCCTGATATTCGGCCCCGCATTCCTTTTGTACGCTGACCTCGGCGTACGCGGGAACGACGACCGCGCCGAGCGCGAGAGACGCGACGGCCAAGGGGACGAGCCGAATCCACATAGTGACTTCTCCAAACCAAAAGGCTCCCCGCGCTCGGGAGAGCGGCAATGAACAAAGGGCGGCGAGCGCGCCTGAGGGCGAATTCCGCAAAAGTTGACAGACTTTTGCGATCAGAATTCGCTCCAGCTTTTCACACTCTGGCGCGATTTCCTATCGCTCGAACGTTTCCGTTCGAGCGGAAAGCGCGCTAGACGCGCCGACTGCGTGATGTCCCGCATGCCGTATCGCGTATAATGACGATAATCCCAATCTCAGCATGAACGCAATCTGAACCGCGTTCAGGAGCAGGCGGCGTTTAAGGGAACCAGCCGACAGATGGCCGCAACGCGGGAACGTTCCAATCGCGAAACTCCTCTGGCGTGGCGACACGCCGAGCTCGCGCGCCACGGCGATGGAAAGGCGCGCTGCCCTTGGTGCGGCGTGGACGAGCTTTACGTCGCCTATCACGACGACGAATGGGGGCGCCCGGAGCTCTCGTCAAAAGCGCTGTTCGAGAAGCTCGTGCTCGACGGTTTTCAGGCGGGGCTCTCCTGGATCGTGATCCTACGAAAACGCGAGTCTTTCAGAAAAGCCTTCGAGGGATTCGAACCCGAACGCGTCGCGCGTTTCGACGCGGCGCGCGTCGAGACGCTGCTCGCCGATGCGTCGATCGTGCGCAACCGCGCCAAGATCGAGGGCGCGATCCTCTCGGCGCGCGCCTTTCTCGAAATCGAGGCGAAGACGGGGTTCTCGCGATACCTGTGGGACTTCGTCGACGGCGCACCAATCGTCAACCGGCCGAAGCGCATGCGCGACGTGCCGGCGCAGACGCCGCTTTCCGACCGCCTTTCGAGGGATTTGAGGGCGAGAGGATTCAAATTCTGCGGACCGACGGTTCTATACGCCTTCATGCAGGCGGTGGGGATGGTCGACGACCACCTCGAAGACTGCTGGCGCGCCAAAGAGTGAGGTTTGCGGGCCCCTGGCTTTCATCGTAGAACGGGCGGCATTGGACGCATGAGAATAAAGGGGCTGCATTCAATGGCCGACCCGATGACGATTGGGGACTTAGTGGCTTCGACGCTCGCTGCGGCGGGGCCGGAGGTGATGAAAGCCACGGTGGGAGAGGCCGCCAAAGACGCATACAAGGCTCTGAAGACGCAGCTATTTCCTTCAGCCTCGGCCGAGCTGGACGTGCTCGAGGCGGCGCCGGCTTCCGAAGCGGCGCAGCTTGCCGTCGCCAAAGTCATCGATGAACGGTCCACTCAGGAGCAGCAGGCGCTGCGCCACCTGGCCGAAAAGCTCATTACGACTCTCAAAGAGAGCGCTCCGTCGATCGGCGTCGACATCGATCGCTTGAGCGCTCTCGAAAGGCAGGTCCGCGCGAGCGCCGTCGCGATCAGCGCCGGCGCGCGCATCGGCGAGAAAGGCGGCGCCGCGGGAAAAATCTAGCGCCGTCAGCAAGAGCCCCGGCTGTCGGCGCAAGGATTGGGGATTTGTTCGAGCGCATCGGAACTTCGTTTCTTGGCGCGAATGCGCCGGAGCGGGTCACAGGGCTCGTCGTCGTCGCGGCCATCGTCCTTGCGGCGTGTGTCGGCCTTTATGGCACAAAGAGCTTTCGCCGCGATCGCAGCGCGAGCGTCGAAAGATCGGCCAGCGCGCGCCAGGATAAACTCAGGCAGCTGGCGGCCGCCGCCGCGGGCGGCGGCGCCCCGGCGGTCAAAGCCATCGCCGACATCCGGGACCTGCTTCGACCCGATGTTTCGAAGATCAACGACGTTTCCCCGGAGCAATTGCCAAAGGTCGTGCAGCGGATCGTTGCGGATTTGCAAAAGCCCGCAGCCAGGCCCGGAGACTTTGCGGGCGCAGTCAGGCGCGCGCTAGAACAAGCGCAAGACCAGGTCGGGGAGCTGAAATTCGTCGATGCGGCGAAAACGCTCGACGACGCCATCCCGGCGGCTGAAACGGAGCAGGCGAAGGGTGACGACAAAGCGCGCAACGTGGCGGCCCTTTCCGCAGAGCGGGGACGCGTCGCCAGCTTGCAGCTTCGCTATCGCGAGTCCGCGAAATTCTACGCGAAGGCGGCGGAGGCGACGGGTTTCGATCCGGAGCTTTCCTGGACCTATGGGCTCGAATCCGCCGAGGCGCTTTACGACCAGGGCGACGCGTTCGGCGACACCGCGTCCTTGTCGGCGTCGATCCAGAGCTATCGTTCCGCCTTGAGTCTCGCGCCGCGCGAACGCTCTCCGTTGAATTGGGCCGGGACGCAGAACAATCTTGGCCTCGCGCTGGCGAAGCTTGGAGAGCGCGAGACCGGGACAGCGACGCTGCGAGAGGCCGTGACGGCTTTCCACGAGGCGCTGAAGGTCTTGACGCGCGAGCGGGTTCCGTTCGACTGGGCGATGACGCAGAACAATCTCGGCAATGCGCTCGAGAGGCTCGGGGAACACGAGCGCGCGAGGACGACGCTGCAAGAGGCGGCGGGGGCCTATCGCGCGGCGTTGAAGGAATACACGCGCGAGCGCGTGCCGTTCGACTGGGCGACGACGCAGAACAATCTCGGCAACGTGCTTCGCGCGCTCGGCGAGCAGGAGCGGGGGACAGCGACGCTGCAACAGGCGGTGACGGCCTATCGCGAGGCGCTGACGGTGTTGACGCTCGAGCGCATTCCACCGCTCGACTGGGCGACGACGCAGAACAATCTGGGCAACGCGCTCCTAGCGCTGGGCGAGCGCGAAAGCGGGACGGCGGCTCTGCAAGAGGCGGTGGCGGCCTATCGCGAGGCGCTGAAGGAAAGAACGCGCGAGCGGGCTCCGCTCGACTGGGCCACGACGCAGGACAATCTCGGGGATGCTTTGCGTGCGCTCGGCGAGCGCGAAAGCGGGACAGCGGCTCTGCAAGAGGCGGTCGCCGCCTATCGCGAGGCGGCGAAGGAAAACACGCGCGAACGGCGCCCGCGCGAGTGGGCGATGACGCAGAACGATCTCGGCAACGTCCTTGAGGCGCTCGGCAAGCGCGAGAGCGGGACGGCGACTTTGCAACAAGCGGTGGCGGCCCATCGCGAGGCTCTCAAGGAATATGCGCGCGAGCGCGTTCCGCTCGTCTGGGCGACCGCGCAAAACGACCTGGGCAATGCGCTGCGCGCGCTCGGCGAGCGCGAGAGCGGCGCGACGACGCTGCGAGAGGCTGTGGCGGTCTATGGCGAGGCGCTCAAGGAAAGACGGCGCGGACAGCATCGGTTCGATTGGGCGACGAGCTACGGCAATCAGGGCGTCGCAATGATGCGGCTCGCCGAGCGAACGAGGGACGCGGCGATGGCGAAAGCGGCAGTCGCGCAAACCAGCGCCTCCGTCGACACAATGCAGGCGGACGGCCATACTGCGGAGGCCGCCTATTATCAGGCGCGGTTGCTGGAGGCGCGGGCGATTTCGGAGCGATTGGGCGAGCGGTGACGCCCCGTAGCGGCTTTCCGCTCGAACGGAAGCGTTTGAGCGATAAGAAATCGCGCTAGGTTCAATATGCTGGAGCGAATTCTGATCGCAAAAGTCTGTCAATTTTTGCGGATTTCGCCTAGAGCGAATTTTACGGCTGATCGACCGAAGCGTCGGGTCGGCAAAGGCGGCGCGAAGCGCACTCCAGCTTTGGAAGATCACTCTGCGGCGGCAGACGCCGCGGCGGGGAAGGCGATCTCGATCAACGTGCCTTCGTTCTTGCGGCTCTGGATTGCAAAGCCCGCCCGATTGGCCTCGATCAGCGCCTTCGTCACGGGGAGGCCCAATCCCGTGCCAGGCGTCTGGCGCGCGTTCGGCACTTGACGGAACGGTTCGAGCGCCAGCGCGATCTCGTCCTCCGACATGCCGACGCCCGTGTCCTTCACGCGCACGAGAACATGGCCGTCGTCCGTCGGCGCGCTGGAGACGATCACCTGACCGCCGGGCTCGTTGAACTTGATCGCGTTCGAGAGCAGGTTGAGCAGGATTTGACGCAAGGAGCGCTCGTCGCCGGCAATGCGCGGCGGCCGCGGCGCGAGCGACAGACGGATGATGACGCGCTCCCGATTGGCCTCGTTTTGCATGATCGAGACGCATTCCTGGATCACGGCGTTCACGTCGAGCCGTTCGACGACGAGATCCATCTTGCCCGACTCGATCTTCGAGAGATCCAAGAGATCATTGACGAGGCTCAGCACATGCGCGCCGGAGCTGTGCACGTCCTTGAGATATTCTTTGTAGCGTTCGGAGCCGACAGGGCCGAAACGCTCCTCCATCATCACCTCGGCGAAGCCCATGATCGCGCTGATGGGGGTGCGGATTTCGTGCGAGATTCGCGCGAGAAATGCGGTTTTCGCCTCGCTCGCGCGCTCCGCTTCGGCTCTCGCCGCTTGCGCCGCGCCCATGCTTTCCCGAGCCGCCTCGCTCATCGCAGCGCAGAGAATGTCCATCGCCGGGCCGAGCCGCCGCGCGCTGAGGCGCCAGGGGGCGCCCGCTGGGTCGCGCAGGCGAACGAGATCGACGGACGCGCCGCTCTCCGGGTCGCCGAGCGAGAGACCGAGGATCCGCGCCCGTACGCGGTGAGATTTGTCCTCCCCCAGGAGAGTCGCGAGCTCCTGCGCGCAGAGCTCGCCCGGCGTCTTTCCAAAAAGCTTGGCGAAGGCGCTATTCGCGCGCTCCACCCGGCCATCCTTGGCGATGAGCGCCGCCGGCGCCGGGCTCTGCTCAAAGCTGGCGTCGAGTAGGGCGAGCTGAGCCTCAAGCCCGGCGATTTCGCCGTCTTTCGCCCGCAGCAGCGCGTCCTCGGCGCCTCCCCGCGCGTTCTGACGGCGCAGACTGATCAACGTCGCCGGCGCGCCCTCCCATTCGATCGTCTGCAAATGCGCCTCGACGTCGATCGGCTCTCCATCCTGCGCCCGCAGCGCGGCGGGGCGGCTCGCCTGCCCGCGAGGCGGCGAGCGCCCGGTGAAGATCCGGGCCAGTCCCCCATCCGCCGCGAGCGCCGGCAGATCGGGATAGCCGAGCCCTTCGAGCAGCGTGCGGTTGGCGTAGAGCGCATCGAGCCCCCTCGCCACGATGACGCCGAAAGGCAGAATGTCCAACAGCCCAGCCTCGTAGCGAGGGCTTTCCTCTTTGCCGGTCTCCGCCGCGGGGATATGCTCCAGCGCCTTGGCCACCTGATGGATCAGCTCGCGGGCTGAGCCGGGCGCGGGCGCGGCGGGCGCTTCTCCCAACGCCCTCCCGATCGCTTCGAAGGCGTCGCGTTCCGCCTCGGTCAACCGATCGGCTGGCTCCCGATGGGGGGCGTTCGACGGACGCAGGGCCACGACATTGTCGACCGCAGGCGCGCGCTCTGCACGGGCCGGGGCGGCGGGCGTTGGCGCGAGGTCCGAAAGATCGCGGGCTTCCGCCTCATCGAGGCGCAGCACGCCGAAACCCTGAAAGCCGAGAAAGCTGCGCGTCTTGTCGAAGACCGGCATCCCCCCGAGAACGGTCGGCGCCCTGCAACTCGGCTTTTCGATCGGCCAGTCGACGCTCACCCCGCTCCACGACCGCCGGGAGGCGAGCGCTTCTTCGAACGCAGGACCAAGACCGAACGCGCGCGCAACTTCTCCCACAGTGCGCCCGCTGAGCGCAGCGTATTTCGCCCCCGCCACTTCCGAAAGAATGGACGAGGCCTCGACGAACACGCCCTCGGCGTTGGTCTTCCACAAGAAGCGCGGCGCGGTCTTCCCGCAACGGTCAGCCAGGGCCGCCCGAACGTCTTCGCCCGCGGCGGTCCCGACAGGACCCTCGATTTCGACATCCCTCTGGGCGACGCTTCCAGCGGCGCGTTCGGACCGAAGGCCCAGGGCAGCGATAACGAAAACAGGATCACGGGCCCCGCGCTCGATGCGGCGGCAGAGGATCGTCGCCACACGTATCCCCTCTCGAAGTCGAACCGGCGCGCGCTCCAGGCGCGGCGCGGCGCTGTGTCGCGCCGATTCAATGAGGGTTTCGAGCCGTGACGTCGCCCCGTCCTCGCCCAGGAGAGCGCTTGCGTCGACGTGAACGTCGAGCGCCGCTAGCGCCGCCTCGTTGCGATAGACGATGCGAAACGGCGCGCCGACAACCGCGACGATGGGAGCGCCGGAAGCCTCGAGCGCGGCGAAAGCGGGATCGGCGGCAATGAGAGCCGCGGCGGCTTGGCGCTCCTGCTCGACCATTTGGGTGTTCCCGCCTGTTCTCGGCGCGGAGCGATCCTCGTCCGCCTTCGCTTTCAGTTAACGCAAGATTAAACGCTCCTCCCGTCGCGGTCCACGCAATTACCCGGTACGTTAGGCATTTGGGCATTCATCGTAAACTCGGCAACGACCTCCCCGGAAGTCTGCCCGAGCGAGGCTTTGGGCCTTTTGTTGCGCTGCACAATTTTTTGGTTCATAATCTGTCTCGCTCGTGGGACGATTCGCGACGGCCCTGGAGGTTCGCGGAGGATTTGGCGAGAAATCGTAAGTGTGGAGAGAAGACATGTCCGCTTCGAACTATCAGATTCCCAGCGAAGTACGCGATTTCGCCGAAAAGAGCGTCGAGCAGGCCCGCAAAGCGTTTGAAGGCTTTTCCGGAGCCGCGCAGAAGGCGATTTCCTCTCTGGACACCCCGGCGCCCTTCGGCGAAGGCGCCAAAGATCTGAGCATCAAGGCGCTCACTTACGCTGACGCGAACGTCAAGGCGAGCTTCGATCTCGCGCAGAAGCTCGTCCAGGCGAAGGACCCCCAGGAAGTCCTCCACCTCCAATCGGAGTTCCTGAAGGCGCAATTCGAGTCGTTCCAGGAGCAGGCCAAGGAGTTCGGCGCGTTATTCCAGAAGGCGGCGACGCCGAGATAAGGCCGCCAAGAGGGTTTCGCCGCTGTCGGCCTCCACGCCGCAGCATTGAACGCGGCGAGCAACTAGGAGCCCAGATATGACGAAGCAGAAACCGGGCGCAGACGAGAGAACCGGGGCGACGCGTTCACGCGCGGCCAAGTTCCCTGCGGCGGCGGCCGTTCGGCCGGTCGAGAAAAGCGTTCTTCCCGTGAAAGAGACGATCTCGCTTACAGAAGAGGACCTGCCCCCGGCGGCGCCCGTCGTCGCGGAAGCGGCGCCCGTCGTCGCGGAAGCGGCGCCGTCGTCGCGAGCGCCCGTCGTCGCGGAAGCAGCGCCCGTCGTCGCCGAAGCGGCGCCGGAAGTTGCGCCAGCCCCGGCGCACCAGCCCGCGGAGGTCCCAACGCAGATTGTGTTGCTTGCCGGCGAGGCCGAGCCGACCGGGCGCGAGCCACGTTCGGCCGTCTCCTTTGCCTGGTCTTTGAGGAGCCTGGAGTTCTGGAGAGAGAACACCCAGGCGCTTTATCGGCTCGCCAGCGAGCTCGGGGCGGCTCGCACGCCCAGCGAGATCGTCGAGGCGCACTCGAAGTTCGCGGTCGAGCGCCTGCGCGCTTTCGGCCGTCACGCCGAGGAAATGTCCCCGGTCCGAGTCAAGCAGTTCTTCGCGGCGTAAGCGCCGCGGAGCTTCTTCATCCAAGCCATTCCTTGAGGGCGCCGCGCAGGGGCTCGAAACGGTACTCGACCCTGTGCCGCCCTTCCGGCGTCTCGACGGCGCGAAACATCACATTGGCCCGGAGCGCCGGCGCTTCGACCCCGTCCACATAGGCAAACCACCAGGGATGCCAGACGTCGTTCAGGACGAGCCAGCCGCCGCCCGGCGGAGCGACGACGTCTATGGCGACGCGCGTGTTCTCGTATGAAACGATGCGGGCCTCGCCGGAATGGTTCGTTCCGGCTTGCCGGCACATGGTCGGCTGCTCGAGCAGCACCGTCTCGCGAAAATCGACGCTCGGCCAGACGCCGTCCTCCATCATGTTTTCGAAATTGACGCGATGCACGCAAGTGGGCAGCAGCACCCGCGGCAGCGCGCCGGAATATTCGTAGATGTGTGCGTCCTTCGTTCGCGCGATCTCGACGACGTCGCCGGGTTCGAGACGACGGTCGATCTCCTCAATGGGCACACCCGTCGCGATATAGCGAAGGCCGAGCAGATCGGAGATTGACGAACGATAGCGCGGATAGAGTTTTGAGAACCGGCGCTGGTCCGGCAGCGCAACATGGTCGATTGCGCCGGTCGTGTCCTCGAAAAGTTTGAGGCGGATCGGATTGTAGCCGAGATCGTGATCGAGATCGTGCACGAGGCTCGCGTTCGGCCAATGGAAGTCTATCGCCGCGAGCTCGATCCGGTCGCGACGATCCGGCGGCTGCTCCTTGAGCTTATCTTTCAGGAAAGCGATCGTCTCGTTCTTCGTCCCCGCGCGCAGCACGTCGAACTGCGCGGGAGGCAGCGCCGTCAATTCATTGGGCTTGTTGCTCATGCCGAGATCGAGCGCGGTCGCGGCGCCGATCAGCGCAAGCGCGATCACGCTTCGCGAGCGCGCGAGCCGAGGGACGAAGACCGCGACGCAAACCGCCATTGTCCATGACAAGGCGGCGATCATGAGCGGTCCGCTGGCTTGAGCGAGCCTGCCCTTGTCGACGGCGACGCCGATACAAATCGCAAGAAGCAGCGCCGCAGCGAGCGCCAACCGCAGAGGGGAGGCGCGGAGCTCGCCCTTCATCAGCAGGCTGAGCCCGTAGCCGCCGAGCACGGCGAGCGTGAAGCCGAGGAGAAAGGTCGCGTCCGCCGGACGCCGCCACAGATCGACGCCGGGAATGTGAAAGAGGATCGCAAAGAGCGGCGTGTAGCGGCCGAGCGCATAGATAACGAAGACGACGAAGGCGGCGGAGTGGAATCTGATCTCCGTGGGCAGGAAGAAGCGCCGGCCGAAAGTCGCGATCACGGCGACGAGCGGCAACGCGCCGAGATAGAGCGTCGTCATGTTGCGCGCGAGATAAATGTCGGTCGTGCCGAAAATTTGCGAGGGCGGCCCCCAGAAATCCTGGAGCGGTCCGTCGACGCCGAAGAGATTGGCGCAGACGAGCGTGAAGAACGAGCCCGGCGGCAGCGAGCCCTTGAAGGCGCCGTCGAGATCAATCGCCGGCCGGTTCGACTGCGCGGCGAGCAGCAGCGTGAAGAGCAGCGGAACGGCGATGAGCGCGCCGCCGGCGAGCGCGCCGCCGAGGAGCGGACGAAACGCGGTCTTCCAGTCCTGGACGTCGGTCGCGACGCGAGAGACCGCATAGGCCGCGAGCAGGAGCACGGAGAGGAAGGCGACCTGATCGCGTCCCAGCACCAGAAAGGCCGCCGAGACTCCCAGCCGCGGTTCCCCATAGCGCCGAGCGCCGGTCGAGCGCGCGCGCCAGGAGCCAAAGCGTCACCGGGAGCCAGGCGAGGCTCATGATCTGGCCCGTGTGCTGAATGCGCCAGCTCGCCGAGCCGCCGAAGGCGAAGGCCAGAGCCGCGACGAGGGCCCCGCCCGCATGCCACCCGCGGTCGCGAAAATACGCCATCAGCGCCAAGCCGCCCATCGCGAGCATGGCGAGGATGATCGCGTCCTCGAGCCAGAAAGAGGGCTCGGGAACGATCGCCGCGGCCAGGAGGAACAAGGGCGAGAAAATCAGCGACTGCGGATCGGCGATCTGCGGCATGCCCGCGAAGACGTTGGGCGTCCAAAAGGGCGGCTGCCCGCGATGCAGCGCGTGCGCGAGGAAAGCGAATTGCGGCTGGAAATGCGCCTTGGCGTCCCAGGGGATCG
Organism: uncultured Alphaproteobacteria bacterium; assembly: GCA_963760695.1. Classification (GTDB taxonomy): domain Bacteria; phylum Pseudomonadota; class Alphaproteobacteria; order Rhizobiales; family Beijerinckiaceae; genus Methylocystis. The sequence continues at coordinate 89,414 of CAVXEI010000017.1, forward strand.
TGTATTCGCCCGAAAGGAAGGGCCAGGCGAGCACCGCGGCGCAGAGCAGGAAAATCCCCGCGGCGGACCGGTAGATTTCGATGTGATCGTCGAAGGCGCCCGTCGCCGGCGCCGGCCCGCGCGGCGTTTGGGCGCCGACACGAAAAGCGCGGTCAGCGTGAACCATTCAGGCGTCCCATGACGGCCTCGAGCTTTTTCAAGAGCGCGGGATCGCGCGCCTCGGGCGCGGTGAGGATCGCGCCGTCGAGAGCGCGGTCGGAGCCTACGGGACAGGGTTCATGCTCTTGCGGAAAATCCTGCAGCAGCCGAGCGAGCAGCCGGCTCGCGCTCGCGGCGTTCTTTCTCACCACCTCGAGCACCGAGGCGACATCCACGTTGTCATGCTCAGGATGCCAGCAGTCGAAGTCCGTCACCATCGCGATGGTCGCATAGGAAATTTCCGCCTCGCGCGCGAGCTTCGCCTCCGGCAGCGCCGTCATGCCGATCACGTCATAGCCGGCGCTCTTGTAGGTCAGCGACTCGGCGTAGGTCGAAAACTGCGGTCCCTCCATGCAGACGTAAGTCCCGCCCTGAACGCAAGCTACCCCCTCGACCTGCGCCGCCGCACGAATGCGCCTGACGAGCAGCGGCGCAACCGGATGCGCCATTGAGACATGCGCGACGCAACCATTTCCGAAGAAGGAGGAAGCGCGAGAGAAGGTGCGGTCGACGAACTGATCGACGAGCACGAAAAGCCCGGGAAAAAGCTCCGCCTTGAAAGAGCCGCAGGCGGAGACCGACACGATGTCGGTGACGCCGACGCGCTTCAGCGCGTCGATGTTGGCGCGATAGTTGATGCCGGAAGGTGAGAGCGGATGTCCGCGCCCGTGACGCGGCAAAAAGACGGCCCTGGTTTTGCCGACGCGTCCGAAGCGCAGCGCGTCGGAGGGCTCGCCCCAGGGGGTGTCGACCCGTTCCTCGCGGAGGTCTTCCAACCCCGGCAGGTCATAAACCCCAGAGCCTCCGATGATTCCCACGACGGCCGCCGTCATCGCGATCCCCGTTTTCTCGACGCCTTCGCACCTGCGACGCGATCTTGGCCTTAGATAGCTCGCGGCGAAAGCGCTGTCGCGCTTTTTCGCATCGATCCCGACCGCAAGAGAATTGAACTTTCCGCAGGGTTGCGCGTCAAATAGCCCTGTGTTAGGGGAGCCGCGCGTCGGAGCCCTGGACGTTGCTGTCCGGGCTCCTCCCGACCTTACCGTCGTTCAAGCGCTCCATGCTGCGTCGCGGCCGCGCCTCCCAGCGCGCCCGGAGAGCAAAAGAGCGACGCCGATCTGAAAGAGCAAGGCCAAGTGGCTCAAGCAGGAGTCGACCTTTCCAGCGTCGCGGGACGCTATGCTTTCGCCCTGCACGAACTCGCCACCGAACGCGGCGCGAGCGAAGCAGTGTCGGAAGCGCTGAAGACCTTTCGCCAGTTTTACGACGAGAGCCCGGACATGCGTCTGCTGATGGAGAGCCCCGCCTTCTCCGCCGCAGAGCAGCTCAAGGCGCTCGACGCTCTTCTGAAGCACGCGAATGTCGAAGGCGTCGCAGCCAATTTTCTTCGCCTCGTCGCGGCCAAGCGCCGGCTTTTCGTGCTGCCTTCGATCATCGACGCCTATCAGCGTCTCGAGGAGCACGCGAAGGGCCTGACGCGGGTTGAAGCGACGGTGGCCAAGCCGCTTCTCCCGTCGCAAGAGCTCGCCTTGCGAGACGCCGTGCAGGAAGCCGCCGGCGGCAAGGCGGTCAATCTCGAGGTCAAGACCGATCCGACCATCGTCGGCGGCATCATCGTAAAGCTTGGGTCGCGTATGGTCGACGCCTCCTTGAGGACCAAGCTCAACTCCATTCGAACACGCATGAAAGAGGTCGGCTGATGCATGACGTCCGCGCCGCGGAAATATCCGCGATCTTAAAGCAAGAGATCGCCAATTTCGGCAATGAGGCCGAGGTCAGCGAGGTCGGCCAGGTGCTTTCGGTGGGCGACGGCATCGCCCGCGTCTACGGTCTGGACAATGTGCAGGCCGGCGAGACGGTCGAATTCGAGAACGGCGTGCGCGGCATGGCCTTGAACCTCGAAAGCGACAACGTCGGCATCGTGATCTTCGGCTCCGACCGCGAAATCATGGAAGGTCAGACGGTCAAGCGCTCGGGCGCGATCGTCGACGTTCCGGTCGGTCGCGAGCTTCTCGGCCGCGTCGTCGACGCGCTCGGCAATCCGATCGACGGCAAGGGTCCGATCAAGACGGAAAAGCGCGCCCGCGTCGACGTGAAGGCGCCCGGCATCATTCCGCGCAAGTCGGTGCATGAGCCGATGGCGACCGGCCTCAAGGCTGTCGACGCGCTGATCCCGATCGGCCGTGGCCAGCGCGAGCTCATCATCGGCGATCGCCAGACCGGCAAGACCGCGGTCGCGCTCGACACCATCCTCAATCAGAAGTCCCTGAACGAGGGCACCGACGAGAAAGCCAAGCTTTACTGCGTCTATGTCGCGATCGGCCAGAAGCGCTCGACCGTCGCGCAATTCGTGAAGGTGCTCGAGGAGCGCGGCGCGCTCGACTATTCGATCATCGTCGCGGCGACCGCTTCCGATCCGGCGCCGATGCAGTTCCTCGCGCCCTTCTCCGGCTGCGCCATGGGCGAGTATTTCCGTGACAACGGCGCGCACGCCGTGATCATCTACGACGATCTCTCCAAGCAGGCCGTCGCGTATCGCCAGATGTCGCTGCTGCTGCGCCGCCCGCCGGGCCGCGAAGCCTATCCGGGCGACGTGTTCTACCTGCACTCGCGTCTCCTGGAGCGCGCCGCGAAGCTCAACGATGAGCGCGGCGCGGGATCCTTGACCGCTCTGCCGATCATCGAGACGCAGGCGAACGACGTGTCGGCCTATATTCCGACCAATGTGATCTCGATCACCGACGGCCAGATCTTCCTCGAGACGGACCTCTTCTACCAGGGCATCCGTCCCGCGGTGAACGTGGGTCTTTCCGTGTCTCGCGTGGGGTCCTCCGCCCAGACCAAGGCGACCAAGAAGGTCGCCGGCAAGATCAAGGGCGAGCTCGCGCAATACCGCGAGATGGCGGCCTTCGCGCAGTTCGGCTCCGACCTCGACGCGGTGACGCAGCGCTTGCTGAACCGCGGCGCGCGTTTGACCGAGCTCCTGAAGCAGCCGCAGTTCTCGCCGCTGAAGATGGAAGAGCAGTGCTGCGTGATCTACGCCGGCGTCAACGGCTATCTCGATCCGCTGCCGGTCAACCGGGTCAAGGCGTTTGAGGACGGGCTGCTGACGCTGCTGCGCACGCAGCATGGCGACCTTCTGGAGGCGATCCGCTCGTCCAAGGACCTCTCGGACGACTCGGCCGCGAAGCTGAAGAGCCTCGTTGAAGGTTTCGCGAAGACTTTCGCGTGAGGGTAGTTCCCTCTCCCCGTTCACGGGGGGAGGGCTTGGGTGAGGGGCAGGGGGTTTTGTTCCGAACCTTTTTGAAGGCCGCGCGATCAAAGCGGTCGGCTCACGCTCCTAAGCCCCTCACCCCAACCCTTTCCCCGCCTGCGGGGAGAGGGGGCGCGCCAAGGCGCCAGGACAACGAACTTTAGGCAAGAAGAGCGCCCATGCCCTCGCTGAAGGATCTTCGCAACCGCATCTCTTCCGTCAAGGCGACGCAGAAGATCACCAAAGCCATGCAAATGGTCGCGGCGGCGAAGCTGCGCCGCGCCCAGCAGGCCGCGGAGGCCGCGCGCCCCTACGCCGAGCGCATGGAGAGCGTGCTCGCCAATGTCGCCGGCGGCATTTCCGCGGGCGGCGCTCCGGCGCTGCTCACCGGCAATGGGAACGACCAGACGCATCTCCTCGTCGTCGCGACCGCCGAGCGCGGCCTTTGCGGCGCCTTCAACTCCTCCATCGTGCGCCTGGCGCGCGAGCACGCCCAACGCCTTCAAGGCCAGGGCAAGACCGTGAAGATTCTCTGCATCGGCAAGAAAGGGTTCGACCAGCTGCGCCGGCAGTATGAGAAAGAGATCATCGAGCTGATCGAGTTGCGCGGCCTGCGCCAGATCGGCTTCGATAACGCCGATCCGATCGGCAAGAAGATCATCAAGCTGTTCGAAGAGGGTCACTACGACGTCGCGACCCTTTTCTTCTCGCGCTTCAAATCGGTCATCTCGCAGATTCCGACCGCGCTCCAGCTCATCCCTGCGCAGATCCCTGTCAACGAAAATGCCCCCGCCGTTTCGGGCGTGCAGGCGATCTACGAATATGAGCCCGGCCAGGACGAGATCCTCGCGGAACTCCTGCCGCGCAACATCTCCGTGCAGATCTTCCGCGGTCTGCTCGAGAACGCCGCCTCCGAGCAAGGCGCGCGGATGAGCGCGATGGACAGCGCGACGCGCAACGCCGGCGACATGATCAAGAAGCAGACGATGCAGTACAACCGCTCGCGGCAGGCGATGATCACCAAGGAACTCATCGAGATCATTTCGGGCGCCGAGGCGCTCTGAGCAGGAAAGAGGAAAGAAAATGGCAACGGGCAATCAGGCCACCGGGCGCATCACGCAGGTCATCGGCGCGGTCGTCGACGTGGCTTTCGACGGGGACCTGCCGCAAATCCTGAACGCGCTGGAGACCGAGAACCAGGGTCAGCGCCTCGTGCTCGAGGTCGCGCAGCATCTCGGCGAAAACACGGTCCGCGCCATCGCGATGGACTCTTCGGAAGGCCTGACCCGCGGGCAGCCCGTCACCGACACCGGCGCGCCGATCTCGGTTCCGGTCGGCGACGAGACGCTCGGTCGCATCATCAACGTCATCGGGGAGCCGGTCGACGAGGCCGGCCCGATCAAAACCTCGGCGCGCCGCGCGATCCATCAGCCGGCGCCCTCCTACGCCGAACAGGCGACCGAGGCGCAGATCCTCGTGACCGGCATCAAGGTCGTGGACCTGCTCGCGCCTTACGCCAAGGGCGGCAAGATCGGCCTCTTCGGCGGCGCGGGCGTGGGCAAGACCGTGCTGATCATGGAGCTCATCAACAACGTCGCCAAGGCGCATGGCGGCTATTCGGTCTTCGCGGGTGTCGGCGAGCGCACGCGCGAGGGCAACGACCTCTATCACGAGATGATCGAGGGCGGCGTCAATCAAAAGGGCGGCGGCGGCAACTCCAAATGCGCGCTGGTCTACGGCCAGATGAACGAGCCGCCGGGCGCGCGCATGCGCGTCGCGCTCTCCGGCCTGACCGTCGCCGAGGACTTCCGCGATCGCGGCCAGGACGTGCTCTTCTTCGTCGACAACATCTTCCGTTTCACGCAGGCGGGCTCGGAAGTGTCGGCGCTTCTCGGCCGCATTCCTTCGGCCGTGGGCTACCAGCCGACGCTCGCGACCGACATGGGCGCGCTGCAGGAGCGCATCACCACGACGACCAAGGGCTCGATCACCTCGGTGCAGGCCATTTACGTGCCGGCCGACGACTTGACCGACCCGGCGCCGGCCACCTCCTTCGCCCACTTGGACGCGACGACCGTGCTCTCGCGCTCGATTGCGGAAAAGGGCATCTATCCGGCGGTCGACCCGCTCGACTCGACCTCGCGCATGCTTTCACCGGCCGTCGTCGGCGAAGAGCATTACGACGTCGCCCGCAAGGTGCAGTCGACGCTGCAGCGCTATAAGTCGCTGCAGGACATCATCGCCATTCTCGGCATGGACGAGCTCTCGGAAGAGGACAAGCTCGTCGTCGCGCGCGCCCGCAAGATCGAACGCTTCCTCTCGCAGCCCTTCCACGTCGCCGAGGTCTTCACCGGCTCGCCGGGCGTGCTGGTGGCGCTCGCCGACACGATCAAGGGCTTCAAGGGCCTCGTGAACGGCGAATACGACCACCTGCCGGAAGCGGCCTTCTATATGGTCGGCACGATCGAGCAGGCGGTCGAGAAGGCCGCGAAGCTCGCCAAGGAAGCTGCGTAAGCACAGGCGGAGCGAAGAGCGTTGCGCTCCCCTTCTCCCCGTGGCGGGAGAAGGAGTCGTGCCAAGGGCGATCGAGGGTTCGGTCGGCGCAGCCAGAAACATCTAGAGGTTGAACGGCCGCTCATCCGGCCTTCGGCCGCCTTCTCCCGCAAGCGGGAGAGGGATATTCTCCCGAGGGTGACGCCCATGACCGCTTTCCACTTCGAACTCGTCTCTCCTGAAAAGCTCCTGTTCTCGGGCGAGGTCAACTCCGTTGTCGCGCCGGGCGCGGACGGCCAGTTCACCGTGCTCGCCCATCACGCGCCAGTCATGACGACACTGAGGCCGGGCGTCGTGACGATCAACGGCGACGAGAAGCTTTTCGTGCGCGGCGGATTCGTCGATGTTTCCGCAAAGGGCTTCACGATCCTCGCCGAGCAGGCGATCGCGATCAAGGATGTCGACGTAGCCAAGCTGGAGCAGGACATTAAAGACGCCCGCGAGGACGTCTCCGACGCCAAGAGCGATGAGGCGCGGCGCATCGCAAACGACAAGCTCCAGCAGCTTGTGGAGCTGCGCGCCGCCATCTGAAGCCCAGACTTGGAGCGGTTCGCGCGCTCCAGGATTTTCCAAGAAGCGCACTGGAGCGCGTCAGAAGCTTGCGTTTGACGCCGAGCTTAGCGTGCCTCTTATTCCGGCGACGTTCCGACCTCGAGCGCCTACCTTTCGCTTGATCACGTCATTGACGCGGCAGACCGCAATAATCTGCTCAATGCAGGCTCACCGGCAGAAGCTGATTCTCATAGGCGCTGCCTAAAGCGCCTTCCTTGGTGTCGGCGAGGACGATCGGCTGACCGTCGGCGGAGAGCAGCGCGAAAACGGTGAGGCCCGGCGCCAACTCGGGCGCCTGCGGATAAAGTCGCGTCACGTCTTCGGACCGCATCGTCCGCACATAGGCGAGCGCCCCCGCGCCGAGATGCGCGAATTGCTCAGGCGTCAACTGCGGAACGCGGGGTTCGGGTGAGGTTTTGGGATGCATGACCGGCCTCCTGGCGGCTCGGCGAGCCCGCCCACTGCGGCGCCTCCGCCACGCAGCGCGCCTGAGAGGTTAGATACGTAGCCCCTGAGGAGTTTTAAAGCCCTTCGCCTGGCGCCAATTCGAGGAGCTAAAGGTCGAGCGCCAAACGCTCCGGCTCCTCGAGCTGCTCCTTCACGCGCACGAGGAAAGTCACCGCCTCCTTGCCATCGACAATGCGATGGTCATAGGAGAGCGCCAGATACATCATCGGGCGGATCTCGATCTTACCCGCGACGACGACCGGCCGCTGCTCGATCTTATGCATGCCGAGGATGCCCGATTGCGGCGGGTTCAGAATCGGCGTCGACATCAATGAGCCATAGACGCCGCCATTCGAAATCGTGAAGGTGCCGCCCCGCAGATCGTCGATCGAAAGTCTCCCCTCGCGCGCCTTCGCGCCCAAGGCCGCGATCGCCGTCTCGATCTCCGCGAAGCTCAAGCGATCCGCGTCGCGCAAGATCGGGGTCACGAGCCCCTTTTCGGTCCCCACCGCAACGGCGAGATCGACGAAGCGCTTATAGACGATGTCCGAGCCGTCGATTTCGGCGTTGATCGAGGGAATTTCCTCGAGCGCGCGGCAGCAGGCCTTCACGAAGAAGGCCATGAAGCCGAGCTTGACGCCGTGCTTCTTCTCGAAAAGGTCCTTGTAACGGTTTCTCAGCCCGATCGCCGCGCTCATATCGACCTCGTTGAAGGTCGTGAGCATGGCTGCGGTGTTCTGGGCTTCTTTCAGGCGCAGGGCGATCGTCTGGCGCAGCCGACTCATGCGGACGCGCTCTTCTTGCCGTTCGCCGCGCGCGGCCGGCCGCGGAGCCGGGACAGGCGCGCGAGGCGGCGCCTCTCGAGGAGCGGCGGGGGCGGGGCGAGCCGCGGGAACGGGCGCCGGCGCCGGCGCGGCCGTCGCTGCAAGCACATCGCCTTTCAAGACCTGCCCGCGCCTTCCCGAGCCTTCCACGGTTGACGGGTCGACGCCGCGGTCGAGCGCCGTCTTCAGCGCGGCCGGCGAGGGCGGCATGGAGGCGGCCGGAGCCGGAGGCGGAGACGGTGCGGGAGCGGGCGAGGCGGACTTCGCCTGAGGGGCCGCTGGCGGCGCGGCCGCGGGTTTGGGCGACGGGGCCGGCGCGGCGGCGCCTTCGCTGATGCGCGCCAACAGCGCGCCGGGGGCGACGATGGCGCCCTCCGCGGCGAGAATTTCAGCAAGCACGCCCGCCGCCGGCGCGTTGACCTCGAGCGTAACCTTGTCCGTCTCGAGCTCGGCTACGGGCTCGTCCAGCCGAACAGGTTCTCCCGCCTGCTTGAACCAGCGGCCGACCGTCGCTTCTGTGACCGATTCGCCCAACGTCGGCGCAATGATGTCCGTCATCTCACAGTTCCCCGAATCGGCGCTGGGCGCATTCCGCAAAAGTTGCCAGACTTTTGCGACCAGTCTTCGCTCCATCTGCTTGGTCCGGCGCGGTTTCTTTTCGCGCGAACGATTCCGTTCGAAGGACAAGCACGCCAAGAGCGCTGCAAGAGTATTAGGGCGCTTCGCCGCCCCGCTCCAGTCCCCTCGCAAATTTTGGCCCGCTCCCGACCTTATGCGATGTCTTTGTCGCTCGTGCGTTTCCGTTCGGGCGGAAAGCACGCTAAATCGTCGCCTCGGCGCCCTCTTCGCGCTTCGTCGAACGAGACGAGGTTATCGCGCCAGTTGAGAAATTGGGGCGCCGATGCGCATTGCGAGCTGGAACGTCAATTCGGTGCGGCTGCGGCTGCCGGCGCTACTCGGCTATCTGAAGGAACAGGAGCCCGACGTTCTCGCGCTGCAGGAGCTCAAATGCCAGGACGACGCCTTTCCCCGCCAAGAGATCGAGGACGCGGGCTATAATGTCGCGGTCTTCGGGCAGAAGGGGCTGAACGGCGTCGCGCTATTGAGCAAGACCCCGCTCGAGGATTTGTCGCGCGGACTGCCTGGGTTCGCCGACGAGCAGTCGCGCTACATCGAGGGCGTCGTCACGGACGGGAATGGCGGCGTCTGGCGTGTCGCGTCGATCTATCTGCCGAACGGCAACCCGCCCGAGAGCGGGAAATACCCCTACAAGCTCGCCTTCATGGACGCGCTCAGCCTCCATGCCCAAAAGCTGCTGACGCTCGAGGAAAAGCTCGTCCTGGCGGGCGACTACAATGTGATCCCGGCGCCCGAGGACGTCTACGATCCGAAAGCCTGGAGCGCCGACGCGCTGTTCTTGCCGCAAACGCGGGCTCGATTCCAGGCGCTCTTGAACCTCGGCTTCACGGAGGCGCTTCGCGCGACGAGCGACGCGCCGGGCCTTTACACCTTCTGGGATTATCAGGCGGGCGCCTGGCAAAAGAACAAGGGCCTAAGGATCGATCACCTGCTGCTTTCCCCGCAAGCGGCCGACTGCCTGAAGGGCGTCGCGATCGACAAAGCGCTGCGCGCAGGCGAAAAGCCCTCGGACCACGTGCCAATCCGGGCGGAGTTCGAGTGAGGCACGGCGGCGCATGCTCAAGCGCCACTGAGAGCCCCGGCCTCCGGGACGCTCCCGTCGAGCAGCAACCTGCCCAGGACAGAAGCGAATGAAGCTTATCTCGGCAATCCCGGCGCTCGCCTGTCTGGCCTTCGCGCCGCAAGGCGCGGGAGCGGCGGCGAAAATCCACAAGACGATCACCTGCCCGCTGCCAAGCGGCGAGAAGCTGACCTTCCTCAAGCCGGCAAAGCTCGGCGATCTGCCAAAGATCGAGCTCGACTATCCCTCGAAGGTCACGCTCTTCAGCTTCCGCGACGGCAATTTTCTCGCCGTCGCGGTGGATGAGGCGGACCCGTCTCGCGTGCGCCTCGTGATCTCGGCGCAGATCAACAAAGCAACCGGCGCCTACGAAGGGCAACTCGTCATCGACGAAGGCGGCAATGAATTGCAGCTCGATAATGGGCCGGTGCGGTGCACGGCGGGGCCGTGATCTGCGAGCCCGTTGGAAACGCCGTAAAGCGCGTCCGGCAATCCCCCTACAGCGGAATATTATCGTGCTTCTTCCAGGGGTTCTCGAGCTCCTTGTGGCGCAGCAGCGCGAGCGCGCGGCCGATGCGCTTTCGGGTGGCGCTCGGCATGATCACCTCGTCGATATAGCCGCGCTCGGCGGCCACAAACGGCGAGAGGAAGCGATCCTCATAAGCCTTGGTGCGCTGCGCGATCTTTTCCGGGTCGCCGAGTTCGGCGCGGTAGATGATCTCCACCGCGCCCTTCGCGCCCATCACGGCGATCTGTGCGGAGGGCCAAGCGTAGTTCATGTCGCCGCGCAGGTGCTTCGAGGCCATGACGTCATAGGCGCCGCCGAAGGCCTTGCGGGTGATCAGCGTCACTTTCGGCACGGTCGCTTCGGCATAGGCGAAAAGGAGCTTGGCGCCGTGCTTGATCAGGCCGCCGTATTCCTGGGCCGTGCCCGGCAGGAAGCCCGGCACGTCGACGAAGGTCACGATCGGAATGTTGAAGCAATCGCAGAAACGCACGAAGCGCGCGGCCTTCTTCGAGGCGTCGATGTCGAGCACGCCGGCGAGCACCATCGGCTGATTGGCGACGAAGCCGACCGTGCGCCCCTCGATCCGCCCGAAGCCGACGACGATGTTCTTGGCATGAGTGTCCTGGATCTCGAAGAAGTCGCTCTCGTCCACGACCTTCAGGATCAGCTCCTTGATGTCGTAGGGCTTGTTGGGGTTGTCGGGGATCAGCGTGTCAAGCGAATGGTCAAGCCGCTCGGGATCGTCGAAGCTCGGCCACTCGGGCAGTTCGTCGGTATTCGACAAGGGCAGGAAGTCGAGCAGGCGCCGCATCTGCAAGAGCGCCTCGACGTCATTGTCATAGGCTCTGTCGGCGATCGAGCTCTTGGTCGTATGCACCGAGGCGCCGCCAAGCTCCTCGGCCGTGACGATCTCGTTGGTGACGGTCTTCACGACGTCTGGGCCGGTCACGAACATATAGCTCGTGTCGCGCACCATGAAGATGAAGTCGGTCATCGCCGGCGAATAGACGTCGCCGCCTGCGCAGGGCCCCATGATCACCGAAATCTGCGGAATGACGCCCGAGGCGAGCACATTCCGCTGGAAAACCTCGCCATAGCCGCCTAACGCCGCCACGCCCTCCTGAATGCGCGCGCCGCCAGCGTCGAACAGGCCGATGATCGGCGCACGATTTTTCAGGGCCATGTCCTGAAGCTTCGTCATTTTCTGCGCGTGCGTCTCGGAGAGCGAGCCGCCGAAGACCGTGAAGTCCTTGGCGAAGACGAAGACGGGCCGCCCGTTGACCGTGCCCCAGCCGGTCACGACGCCGTCGCCGGAGATCTTCTCGCCCTCGTCCATGCCGAAATCGGTGCAGCGATGCTGCACGAACATGTCGAACTCCTCAAAGGAGCCGTGATCGAGCAGAAGATCGATGCGTTCGCGCGCCGTGAGCTTGCCGCGCCCATGCTGGGCGTCAATGCGCTTCTTGCCGCCGCCGAGCTGGGCGGAGTCGCGTCGTTCCTGGAGCTTGTCGAGAATATGTTTCATGTTCCACGCTCTGAATTGCGCCGTGTCCGCCATGGCCCAGGGCGTCTTGGGGTGTTGGTGAGGGATCGGGGCCTTGCGGAGCCTGGCTGGCCCATTGGCCCTAAGCTCGCAAAGCCCGGATTAAAGCCGCTGCGACGCGAGCCGCCAGCGTTGCATCTCGGCGCGCGTGAGCACATGCACCTGGTCCGACGAACCGCGCTCGGCAAAGTCGACGAGCCCGCTGTCGACGCCCATGCGTCGCGCGTAGTTGGAGAGCTTACGACGCATGCCGCCGTCGTCGTAATAGCGCTCGTTGACGAAGCCGCCCTGCGCGGCGTCAAAGTTCGTATTGTAGTTGTACATCCGGTGCAGGCCGACGCGGCTCTGCGGCGGGACGACCCGCTTCTTGCCTCCCATGAGGGCGTAGACGCAGGCAGAGTAACAGATTCCCGCCGGGAGATTGCCGTCGTAAGCCTGTCCTGCGCCAGGACGCGCCACCACGACCGCGAGGCCCAGGCGGCGGATCGTCGCGCCGAGCTCCATGGCCGCCTGGACATGCCCTCCCGGGGAATCGAGCAGCAGGACCCGATGGGCGCCACCCCCATTTTGCTGGACGAACTCCAAAAGGCTCTGTGCGGTCCCGTCGTCGATCTGCCCTTGTGCCGATATCACTTGCGGACAACCGCCGTGGCAATTCGGCGAGTCGATCGAGACGAGCGAGAAGCTCATCGTCTCCCCGGCCGTCGCCGGATGACTGGCCGTCAGAAAGGCGAAGAGGCTCAGCCCCGTCGCGAACCGCCGGAACAAGTCGGCGCCGATGCTTCTCATTGTGAACCCGCCTCAAGCTCAAAGTTTGGGCCATCCTAATGCGTCCAGGGGGCCGGGTGAAGGGCGTTTTAAGCGCGGCGAACCTTCCGGGTCCCAATGGCTCGGAAATGGCGCCAATGGGCGGCCTTAACCCTTTCGACATAACCGAGCGCTGCCGCTTGCCGAGTTTCTGTCGCTGTCTTCCGTTTCCATGCGCTTGACCTGCTTGCGGATTGTAGGGCTCTCTTCGCACAACGCGCCACGATTTGGCGATGGTTGAAAGGCGGACTTCAAATGGCCTTTGTCCTCTTCTCGTTCGTGATCAGCATAGCATTTCTGGCTGCCGCATGGGTCTTGCTGGTTTACGGGCGCGCCATCGGCGCGCGGCATCTTGCAAAAGCAGGCTCCAATGCGATGGCGGGATTAGACGCCGTCGAGGGCGTGGTGTTTGCGTTGCTGGGACTGATGCTAGCCTTCTCGGTTTCGGGAGCCTTACAAAGATTCGATGAGCGGCGGCAGTTCGTCGTACAGGAAACAAACGCCATCAAGACCGCCTATGATCGCCTCGACCTGCTGGGTCCCACGATCGCCCCCAGCCCCAAGGCAAAACTGAAGTCGTATGTGTAGGCTCGGCTCGCCCTTTACGATCAACCGATCACCTTTGATTTCACGCAAGGCCGCGAGATTTACGCCGACAGTTACGAAGCGAAAATCTCCGACTTGAAAACGGAATTGTGGGCTGATGTCGTCGAACTCTTGCCTCCCGGATAATTATCGAGCGGCTTGTTCGATCATTGTGCCTTCGCTCAACAATGTTTTTGAAAACGCGCAGCAGCGACAGGCGGCGGCTGAAAAACATCCCCCGTGGCAGTATTCGTGATGCTTTTCGGCCTAGGCCTCACCGGCTCCTTGCTCGCAGGATTTGGCAGGCGGCGGGCGCGCAAAGTCGGATCCACATGGCGGCGTTCGCTCTCGCCTTAACCGTGGCGCTCTTTGTCGTAACAATCTCGAGTTTCCTCGGCTGGGCTTGATACGCATTGACGCCTTTGACCACTTCATGCGCGACGCTTATTCGCGGATGCGATGACACGACAGGCACATCATGCGTTGCGCGGGGCCCGCACTTTCCCTAAACCTTCAAGGATCGCTGGCGCAGGGAAGGCAACGGGGATGATTGCAGCAGTTCGGATCGTCAAAACGACCGTGATTTTGGTCGTCATTTTAGCAAACGCCCCGAGTTCAAGGCGCCTATGCTGGTTCTGTGCACAGCCACAGCTTAAACGACAGGTCTCATCGTTGCGGCGGCCAGCGCTGCTGGGACGATCGCCGTCATCACGGACATTCTCGCTATCATAGAGACGCAGGAAACCATGTTTCTTTTCGTATCTTTCAGAGGAAGTTCTAGTAAGCGTCACCCTATTGCTTCGTGCGTGATATGCAGCGTAAGCTTGTCAGTTACGTCGAACGATGATATTGCTTCGTTCTATCAGGACATAATGGGAGGGCGCGTCGCATGAACAGGAAAAGACTCTTCACGGTCGTCACGATCCTTGCTTCGCTCGCCGCTCCAGCGGCCTGGGCGGCAGGAACGCCCGACCAGAGAGCCGCTTGCCACGACGACGCTTTTCGATTCTGTCCGAATGACGTGCCCAACCCTGCAGCCATCGAGGCCTGCCTCAGAAGACACATTCGCTCGATCAGCGCCGCTTGCCAGCATCAATTCGGTTATGTGCCCACCAAGGCGAGAAGAACCCGCAAATAAGCAACTTGACGGCGCCCGCGTCGTTCAAGTCGCTTGCAGCGGCCCCGCGGCCATGGCCTTTTGTCTCCCGCAGGCTAACAAGCCCTCCCGGATTTCCTCCGAAAGGCCGGCGACCCAAGCATTCGACATCAATGCTTGGCGATGCTGATGCGAGAGAGACGAGAGCGAATTTACCCGGAAAGCTCCATATTGCCCAAGTGCAAATCCCGGACAAACTCCATGTGGGGCCGTGGACTATGATTCCTCCCAAGGGAGCCGTGTTCATGTGCATCACCCGAACTTAGAGGCAATAATGGCGCATTTTCGATTTGCCGGCATGTCCGCCCTCGCCGCCCTGAGTGTCCTGTTTACCCCTATGTCGGCCCAGCCCTGTTCTCGCATCGTGTGGAACGACAACGGTAAGGCAGTCGTCGTCGGCCGTTCGATGGACTGGCTGAACCCGATGCCGACCGACTTGTACCTCTTGCCCCGCGGGATCAAGAGAGACGGCATGACCGGGGAAGAACACACTCGCCTGGACCGCTAAATACGGAGCCGTCACCGCTGTTCCGTCCCGAGGCGGAGCAAGTGGGACCGCGGATGGCGTCAACGAGAAGGGCCTCGCCGGCAGTTTGCTCTGGCTCGCCGAGTCCGACTACGGCAAATACGATCCGGACCGTCCAAGCTTGAGCCTTGGGCTATGGCTCCAATACTATCTGGACAATTTCGCTACCGTGCAGGAAGCGGTGGAGTTCACCGAGAAGAGTCCGCCCCTCATTGTCACTGGCTCATTCGACGGAAGGAGGGTCACGAACCACCTCGCGCTCTCGGACGCAACCGGCGACACGATGGTTATCGAGTATATCGGCGGCAAGCCGGTCATCCACCATGGCAAGCAATACACGGTGATGACCAACTCGCCTCCGTATGACCAGCAACTGAAGCAACTGCAGCAGTTCAAGGGATTCGGCGGCGAGAAGCCGCTGCCGGGGACGACGGAAGCGGCTGATCGGTTCGTGCGCGGCGCCTACTATCTGAATCACCTACCGAAACCCGCGGATTACCGCGAGACCGTCGCCGGGGCTCTGAGCGTCATACGCAACATCTCGGCGCCGTTTGGCGAGGCCGACCCGGCCCGGCCGAACATCTCCGCCACCCGCTGGCGCACGGTCGCGGACCTGACCAACCGCATCTATTATTTCGAGTCCTCCACCAGCCCGAAATCTCATCTGGGTGAAGCTCGACGGGTTGGATTTCTCGAACAAGGCGGGCATCCGGAAAATCGATCTCGTCAAGTATCCCGACCGGGTTGGCGACGTCACGAAACAATTCGAGCCAGCTAAGCCATTCACCGTCGGACCGCCCGACTTGAATTGAAGGTGACCCCAGGGTTTGCCGGTGAGAATGTCCGGTCCAGGACCTTGGATTGTGTGACGAGCGACAGGAGTGATGCGGTGCCGCGGCGAAACAATCGGCCTCTCTTGAGCATCGTCACGTCGACACCGCGTGTCGCCGCTGGGCTCGGCGCCATCCTGATCTGCGCCTTCCCCATATCGGGCCCTGCGCGCGCTGAAGATTCTGAGCAGTCTCTCGCCACGAGACCTTCGCTTCTCGACGAGCCGGGAAGTCCAAAAGATTTGCTGCGTCAATACGGAATTTCAAGCGCGTCGAAATCCATGGCGGTTGACCGCAGTCGGACAGAATTACAGCACGTCACCCATGCTCCGGCGACGCCTAAAGTCTTTCCGACCCTGACTAAATCGTCGGGGGATTCCCTTTTTTGGCGCGAGCTGATTCAAGCTTCCGGCCGGGATTCGGAGGCCGGAAGGAATGGCGCGACCCTACTCGAACGATCTTCGTGAGCGTGTTGCTGCGTTGGTGTTGAGCGGGTGGACGGTTCGGGCGGCGGCGGCGCTGATGCAGGTGAGCGTCGCGAGCTCGGTGCGTTTCGCGCGAGCGGCGCGGGCGACGGGCAGCGCGGCGGCAAAGCCCATGGGCGGCAAGCGTCCCTACCTGCTCGCGGGCCAGCGCGATTTCCTGCTGGCGCGTCTTGCTGAGAAGCCGGATCTGACCCTGCACGCGCTGCTTGGCGAACTGCGCGAACGCGGCGTCGTCGTGTCCTGCGACACATTATGGCGGTTCTTGCGCAAGGAGAAAATCAGCTTCAAAAAAAACGCTATATCCCGCCGAACAGGATCGGCCCGACGTCGCGCGCCATCGCGCGCGCTGGAAGAAGATCCAGGCGAAGCTTGACCCCAAGCGCCTCGTCTTCATCGACGAAACCTGGGCGAAAACCAATATGACGCGCACCCATGGTTGGATGGAGCGCGGTCTTGCGCTCATCGCCAAGGCTCCCTACGGCCATTGGAAGACCACGACCTTTCTCGCAGCCTTGCGCTGCGACCAAATCACCGCGCCTTGCGTGCTCGACGGGGCGATCAACGGCGAAAGCTTTCTCGCTTATGTCGAGCAGATTTTGGCGCCGACGCTCTCGCCGGGGGATGTCGTCGTGATGGACAATCTCGGCTCGCACAAAAGCGCCGCCGTCAGAGAAGCCATTCGCGCGAAAGGCGCCCGCCTCATCTTCTTGCCCAAATACTCGCCCGACCTCAATCCGATCGAACAGGTGTTCTCGAAGCTCAAACGCATGTTGCGCAAGGCCGAGGAGAGAACCATCGACGCGCTCTGGCGAAGGATCGGCGCTCTCCTCGACGACTTTCCGCCACAAGAATGCGCTGCATATTTCAAAGGCGCAGGATACGCTTCAGCCTAAGTCGGAAAGACTCTAGGAGAAGACGGCTAGGCGCCCTCCGCAGCCTGCTGATGGCGAATTGCCCAAGCGCAAGAACTCGCGTGTCGCGGCTGCAAGGTGAGGAGCAGCCGACGCGCTCGAACAATGGCCCCGCGACGCAAGTTGACCCTAAGCGGTCATCCGCACTGGCAAGAGACCGCGCACACGGACGTCAAAAAAGTGGAGGCGCGCGAGCGAGTCGCGCGCTGCTAGGGTATGGTCGTTTGGGGCCGACAAATTTGTGAACGCCGCGTCGCCCTCGAAACGGGCAAGCTCTTTGCCCGTGCTGATGTCCCAAAGCCGCAAAGTGTTATCAACCGACGCAGAGACGATGTGATCGGGCGCGAGTGCGACGACGTCGCAAACTGCTTGGGTATGCCCTTCGAAACGCCGCACTTCGGCTCCGCTTTCGATGTTCCAGAGCCGGAGCGTGGTGTCGCAAGAAGCCGAAACGATGTGTTGAGCGATCCACTACGATCAACCGCAGAAACACTGCCTTCATGGCCCTCAAAACGACGCAACTCGACGCCGGAACTCCACGCTCCAAAGCCTGATTGACTTGTCCGCGGATGCCGACACTACGTGCTGTCGGATCGAGCGCCGCGATCGAAAGGACAGGCCCGTCGTGGCCCTCGATGCGCCGTAGTTCGGCGCCCGTCTCGACATCCCAGACACGCAGCGTCATGTCGGCGGAGGCCGAGACGATTCGGCTCGGATCAAGCACCGCGATCGACCACACGTATTGCTCGTGGCCTTCGAATTGGCGCAGCTCGGTTCCGGTGGCAGACGTCCCATAGCCTCACCGATTTATCGTAGAGGCCACACGTGACAACTCGGCATTGTCGAGCGCACGACGTTAATGAACCCAGCCCCGGTGGCACTTGTCGAACCGCAGCAGCTTCTCGACCGCTCTCGCGATCCCATAGCGTCAAGACGCCATCCCATGAAGCGGATACAACGCGCCGATCGTCGAGCACGACAAAACTCGCTAACCCACCATTCAAGGCCTTTGAACCGCTCGAGCTGGTAGCCGGCTTCGAGGCTCCAAAGCCGGATCGTGTTGTCCCAGGCGCTCGAAAGCACATGTTGCTCGTCAAGCTTGGCGACGCTGAGCAACGCGCGACTTCATGTCCGCCGAAACGATGCAGTCGTTGGCGTTCCTCGACGTCCCAAATATCGACTTCGCAATAACCACTCGTCCCGATCGCTACGCGCCGAGCATTCAGCACGGCGAGAGGTTGGCCCAGAACCGAATCCCCTCTAAGCGCCCAACTCGCGACCGCGCGGATGTCCCAGACGTGGACGACGCCCTCGTCCGAGCCCCCCGTTAGCGACCCTGAGGTCGTCGAGCACGGCAATGGTTCGGACCGGGCGTTTAAGTTCCTCCCCGTCCGCGAGCACGCGACCTGCGTCCCGGTAGGGGCATCCCACAGCCTCAGCGTCTTGTCCTCGGCTGCCGAGAGGATGCTCGCGCCACTCACGGCGAGACACGTAACTGCGCCTTCGTGTCCCTCGAAACGACGCAGCTCCGCGCCGCTGTCCACATCCCACAACCGCAGCGTCTTGTCTTCGGAGCCCGACAAGATGCGGCCGTCGAACATAACGAGGCACGTCACAGCTCCCTCATGGCCCTCAATTCGGCGAATCTCTTTGCCCGTTTCCACATCCCAAATTCGGATGGTCTTGTCCCGTGAGCCGGAGACGACGGAATGCTCGTCGAGGCGCGCCAGACATAGCACCTCGCCCTCGTGCCCTTCGAAGCGGCGCAGCTCGAAGCCGGTCTCGACGTCCCAGAGCCGCAGCGTCTTGTCGTGACGAGCAGGACACAAAGCGCTCCGCGCTCAGTATGGCGAGGCCCGTAACCGCGACCATTATGTCCCTCGAAGCGCCGGATCTCGGGGCCGGGGGCCGTGAACGTCGGTCTGCTTCGGGCACCAGCGCCGGCAAGGACAAGCGCTCGACTGCTTGGGCGAGCAGCTGTGTCAAGGCCCTCGTGCGTCGTCAGGCGCGAGGCGAGCCAAAAGCTGAGCCGCAAGTTGCTGCCGGGTCGCGCGCCAGAATGCCGGAAGTCAGGTCGAGCACGCGGCCGACGAGTTCCTGCCGCGCTGCCCTGGCCAAAATTGCGATAGTCGGAGATGAGCCTCTGCGGCCCGGTCGCGCACAGCTTCGCCACTATCCAGTCGACGTCCAGCAGAAGGCGGTCGACGCTCGCTCGGTCCCCTGCCGCCGCCAGATGGAACAGTCGATAGCGGTAAAAGTAATCCCGCTCCAACTGGCGACCAGTGTCGACGGCCTCGCTCTGCAAGGCGCGGACAAGCACGCCATGCAACGCGCAAACCTTCTCGTTACCGACTCGGGTCAGCAGATATGAACGCATGACATCGTGCAGGCGGAACGTCCGCCGCGTCGAGGTCGAGCTGCAGCCAAGCGAAAGCTTGAACAGCTTGTCGAGCAAATCCTCTGCAGTCGATTTCCTCGAATCGGCCGGTTTCCCACCAGAGCCGCGCAATGATTCCGACAGGCACGTCTGTGTCCTCAGGGAAGACGGCGAGTTCCTCGAAGCGTTGACGCTCGGCGGCGTCAAGAAGGTCGAGACTGACTCCGATGGTGCGGGCCACCGCCCGGTCGCGCGCTCCCTCGTCTTTGGAGTCGAAGGCCACGAGCCCCTTTGCCTTGAGGCGCCGTTCGGCTGCGTCGAGCGCGCGCGCCAGCGGCTCACCAGCTGCGTAAGCGGTCTCGGATAAAGCCGTTCACGATTGCGATTAGGAACGGCCATTCTCCGAGCTGGGCGGCAAGAGCAGCGAGAGCTTGGCGCTGCGACGCAGCTTCATCACTTGGGAAGCCCTCTCGCAAGAAGGTCCAAGGCCTCGTTCCCGCGCATGGCGTCGACCATCACGCGCACCGTGTCGCCTCGAAGGATGCTGTCGATACGCGTCGTAATGAGCCGCGTCGTGCTTCGGCGCACCGCGCAAGAACGGATACAAGTCCTGCTCGCGCCAGGCATCGTCAATGACGAGCAGGAAACGCCGATCGCCGATCGCCTCGCTCAAGCGAGAGGCGGCGGCGTCGATCGTGTTGAAAACTTCCGACTCGCCCGTGATCATCTTGATGAGATCGGAGAAGATGCCCGAGCAGATTGTCGGGTCGCTCACCGAGCACGACGCGCAGGATGCCGTCGAAATAGGCGTCCTGGATATCGACGTCATGGCAGAGTGCATTCGCAAGCACGGTCTTGCCGTAGCCGCCGGCGCCACGCAGCGCAGCGGTTATGCCGACGGCGTCGCCCCTGCCATCGAGTAGCCGCCCCTTCAGCGCCTTGAACTCGTCGGAACGCTCCACGAAGCCTTCGGGCAGGTCGGGCGCCATGAAGGGCACTCGCGTCTGCGTGCCCGGGCCGCCTAAGGACAGCGACGAGCCGTTCCCACTGCTCAGGGTAGCGCGAGATCGTGCACGTGACCGATCCAGCGAGGGAGAGCGCTCATGTCAAGCAGTGTCCGCGCCCATAACGGGCGTGACCTGCACGCCCTCCTGCCGTGCGAGCCGCACCTCGCGGCGCACGACGGATCGCTCGAGCGCTGACGGCGTGATGACAAGTAGGAGATGCTCAACGGAAGGCGCCCGTATCGCCTCTTCGATCTGCGTCCACCAATCCCGACCGCCTTGCATGAGCTGCGAGGTCCTGCCAAAGAGAGAACCCCGCCTCTTCGAGCCGCTGGCGGATCTGTCGAGCGGGCGCAACACCGTCGGAACGAGCATACGAAATGAAAATACGGGGATCGGGCGCGTGCGTCATCATGAACGCTCCGAGACTGAAGGTGCACTATAGAACCATGAGAATCAATGGCAACCTGGCCAAGGCACTAGCGGAGACGGCCCTTGCATGGCCGCTCCTGGCGCCAGCCCGAAGCGGGAGAATGGGAAATGAGCAAAACTCCCCCTTCGGTACGATCAAGGCGCGGATGGGAGCAACCCACTTCCTGATGAAGACCATGCCGCGCGTCGCGACTGAGATGGCACCGCACGTGTTCGCCTATAATCTCACGCGCGTGTTGAGCATCATGGGCGTCAGGCCGCTGATGGCGGCGATGCAGGGATGATCGCGGCCCTTTAAAAACCCTCGTCCCCAGGCCCCAGGCCGCCTCAGAGCGGTCCCTCGAAGCGGCAGACGCGCCGTCGGCCGGAAAATAGCGAAAGCTCCGCAAAGCGGCAGGCACCGGAGCGCGTCGCCAGGTCGGGCGCTTTCACCGCTGCCGCAGCGGCGTTTTCACACAACCAACACCCGTTGCAGACATGCTGACGAGTGTTCGGAGGAAACGCGCCAGGCGCATGGCGCGTGGCGCAAGATAACGGCGATCCCGTGTTGGGGTCAGAACACCTCGATCGTCGGGAAGCGAG
>CAVXEI010000018.1:0-328054 GCA_963760695.1 uncultured Alphaproteobacteria bacterium
CCGCAGGCGAGGCGGCCGGAAGCGGCAAGCGCGGCGTTGCCAGCGCGGCCCGAGCCTCCTATAAGACCGCCAAGTCGGAGTGTAGCGCAGCCCGGTTAGCGCACTTGTCTGGGGGACAAGGGGTCGTGGGTTCGAATCCCGCCACTCCGACCATTTTTCAAAAGAAGTTCAGTCTCTTATGAACGCGCTTCGGCAAGGGGTTTTCACCGGCGAAAGCTTTGGGTTCGCAGCAGCGCGCGACAGCATGGAGGTCTTTCGCGACCACGCCGCCGAGACCTTCGAGCGCCATACCGGCTCATCCTGGCGCCCGCGCGCCGGCTCCAAGATCAACCACCGCGCGCTGACCGCGGCGATGATCGACAGCCGCGACTTCCTCGCCGGAAAGCGCCGCGCCGAGATCGAGCCGCTGCTCCCCGCCGGACCCAAGATCGCCTTCACCGGCGGCCTCGACTTCAACGACCACCACGCGATCTGGGATCGGCTCGACAAGGCGCTCGCCAGGCATCCCGACATGGTGCTGCTGCACGGTGGCATCGCCGAGAGGCGCCGAGCGCATCGCCGCCTGCTGGGCCGACAAGCGCAAGGTTCCGCAGATCGTCTTCAGGCCCGACTGGGCGCGCCACGCCAAGGCGGCGCCGTTCAAGCGCAATGATCAGATGCTCGAATCCATGCCGATTGGAGTCATCGTCTTCCCCGGCTCCGGCATTTCGGCAAATCTCGCTGACAAGGCGAGGAAGCTCGGCATCCCGGTCTGCAACTCGAGCGGGGTCGCCTCATAGCCGACCGGCGAGGCGCCGATGAGGATTCGTGCGAGGGGTAATGAGGCGCCATTTTTGGCCCTTCACCCGGGTTCCATTATGGACACTTAGGCCGCTTGCTGCGCGACAGCGCCGGCCTAATTCCCTTGCGGTGCGATCCGTGAGCGCTTCAGCTCTTCGTGGCCACATGCACGGCATCGAGAGCCGCGCGCAGCCCGTGCGCTAGTTTCACCGCGTCGTCGTTTGCCCAGAAATGCACGAAGAACAGCCTCGGCTCGTCACCGAGCATGTGATTGTGCAGGGCCGTGACTTCGATCCCATGCGACTGGAGCGTCTTCAGCAGCGGCTCGACTTCCCCGGCAGTTGCGACGAAATCCCCGCGTGGTCGCCGCCTTTCCCTCGCCCGTCGGTTGGAAATTAATGGCGTTGGCGACACCCATCGCCGGCGCGACCGCTGCCGCCATCGGCCCCGATGGCGTCGGCCTTCGGAATGCTGAACTGGTACACGCCGCCGTTGTTCTTCCCCTGGAAGCCAAGCGCCTCCTCGACTTGCGTCGTGTCGAAGCTGAGTTTCGGAGGATCGCCAGCTGGAACGGCGGAGGGCCCGAATGGCGTCTTGGTTTCGGCGAGCGCTTCCCGAACGGCCTTGGCGAGTTTTACGGGATCGCCGTGCGCACCGATGTGCATATAGAAGGTCGCGGGGCTGACGCGCAGCAGATGATTATGGACGGCGGTCACGTCGACGCCGTTGGCCAACAGCAGCCGCATGACGGGGTTGACCTCGGTTTCCGCCAGCACCAGATCGCCCATCATCATCGCCGCATGTCCTGTGGGCTCGAAGGCTATCCAGCCGCCCAGGGCGAGCCCGGGCTTGATGTTCACGCCGTCCAGAGTCACATGAAGATCGCTGCGCGGGAGGCCGTATTTGTGCACGGCTCCAGAGACGGCGGCTCTCTTGCCGATGGCGGCGTCAACTTGCGACCAGTCGGTTTCCGCGAGCGCGAATGACCAGGGTGAGAGGAGTCCGAGTGCGGCGAGTGCAGTGAGCGCCTTTTTCATGGGTTTTCCTTTCTGTTGAACGCCTAGATCGCCCCCGCGAGAAACAGCCCCATTCCCGCCGAGCACGCACCGACCAGCGTTGGAAGCATGCCGACTCGAAAACGGAAAATCGCGATCGCCGCGCCGACCGAGAGGAGCGAGACTCCAGAAATCGACGCTTGCGAGCACCGGCGTGCGAAAGGACAGCCCATAGCCCTCCACAGCGACCGTCTTGGCGAAAGATCGTGTGGATCGCGAACCAGATGGCGAGGTTGAGGATGACGCCGACCACGGCGGCGGTGATCGCCGCCAACGCGCCCGAAAGCGCCTTGTTCGCCCGAATTTTTTCGATGTAGGGCGCACCCAGGAATATCCAGAGGAAGCAGGGTGCGAAGGTGACCCAGGTCGCAAGCAGCCCGCCGAGCGCGCCCGCGACAAGTGGCGGCAAGTCGCCCGGCGAGCGAAACGCCGCCATGAAGCCCACGAATTGCAAGACCATGATGAGCGGGCCAGGCGTCGTTTCCGCCATGCCAAGCCCGTCGAGCATCTCCGCAGGCGTCAACCAGTGATAGTTGTCGACCGCCTGCTGCGCGACATAGGCGAGAACCGCATAGGCCCCGCCGAAGGTCACGACCGCCATTTCGCTGAAGAACACGGCGATATTGCGAAAACACGTTCTCACGACCGGCGACGATAAGGATTGCCGCGACAGGGACGAACCAAAGCGCCAGCCAGATCGAGGCTCACTCGCAGCGCCCGCTTGACGGAAGGCTGCGCGTGCGCCGGCGTGTCATGCCAAGCAGGCTTTCGCCATCCTCGTGCGCCGATCCGTGCCCCGCCGCAGTGAAGGCCGGATTCCCGTGCTTCGCGCCGATATAGCCGATCACTGCCGCGGCAAGGATGATGAGCGGGAAGGGCACGGCGAAGAAGAAAATAGCAACGAATGAGGTGGCGGCCAGAAGCCGCATGACACGCGGATTTGAGCCCGCGCTTGCCGATCCGCACGACCGCCTCGATGACGATGGCGAGGACGGCCGCCTTCAGACCGAAGAACAAGCGCGGCTACGATCCCGACATTTCCCCAGAGCGCGTAAATGACGCTGAGCGCCATGATCGAGACGACGCCCGGGCAAGATGAAAAGCCCGCCTGCCACGAGCCCGCCAAGGCTGCGATGCATGAGCCATCCGATGTAGGTGGCGAGCTGCTGCGCTTCCGGCCCTGGCAGCAGCATGCAATAGTTGAGGGCGTGCAGGAAACGACTTTCCGGCACCCATTTCTTCTCGTCGACGATGATCCGGTGCATGACCGCGATCTGCCCGGCAGGCCCGCCGAAGCTCAGCAACGCGACCCGCGCCCAGACGCGGGACGCTTCCGCCAGCGACACGCCATGATCGCGGGGAGCGGCTTCAGTCTCCATGTGAACGTTCACGGCGCTTTTCCCGATTTGGTCGCAGGCCAATTGTGGGGCTCGTCGGTCGCGTCGCGACACCAACGGTAGAAGGCGTCGTAGAGCGCCATTCCAGCTTCGAGCTGCTCGAGGTCGTCCGCATACATGCGGGAGAGGCCGAGCGAGGCGGCGAGCAGTCCAGCGGCTTCCGGGGCAAGATCGAGGCGCGCCGTATCCGCTCCACGCACGATCACGGCAAGTCTTTGCAGGGGCTCTATCGCCAGGCCCCATTCGTCGAGCATCGTGTCGAATGTGCAGCGCTCGCCCCGGTGACTCCAGAAGGCGCCCTCAATGTCGAAAGCCGCACCGCCGAAGCGCTCCGCGACCGCGGACACCTCCGCTGGCGCGACGAAGAGAAACACCGCGTTCGGATCGACGAACCGGCGAATGAGCCAAGGACAAGCGATGCGATCGACTTTCGGGCGGGAGCGCGTGACCCAGATCGGTGCGCCCGAGAGCGTCGCGCGGCGGAACTTTCGCCGCCGGGATGAGCGGCCCGTCGAGCTTTGACCCAGGCAAGGTGCCCGCCGGTCAGCACGTCGGCGGAGGCCGCTCCGGCATGACGCAGCCATGCGGCGACGCCTTCGCTGACGTGCTGCGCCGCTTCTGGTCGATGACGATGGTTGCACGACCGACAAATTCCGAGGCCCAGTCGGAGACGAGTCTCCGGAGGGCGGCGCAAGGCGCCCGGCACAAAGCGCGGATCGGCGTCGTAATCCTCATCCGTCCGCACGTCGATGAGCGCAGGACAATGGGGGACGCCGATGAGGCGCGCGAGTTTGTCGGGAGAGATTGAGTTGATTGACGACATGGTGCGCCCTTGGTGGAAAACCGGACGCGATTCTTGGGCATGTCGCCTCGTGGGGAGATCGCTTCCCCATAGGCGCCAATTTGCCGCCCTGGCGGTAGAAGTCAAGTCCCTAAAAACTCGGCAGGTTTGAACCACTGCTTTGGCACGTCAAGAGCCGTACGAAGGTCGCTTTTGAATCGGATTGGAACCATCCTTAGGGGCGGAGAAAACGGATGTCTTTTGGTCCCGGGCGCCGCCCTTGGCGGACTGTTCCGGGAGATGGTCCTTCCACGTCACCAACGCGGCTTTTCCGGCGTCTGAGAGCGCATAGACTCCGCGCTCGACCCGGATGAACCAGCCGTAGACGTTGCGAAGCAAAATCTTCGGCGCGTCCGGAACGGCCTCCTTCAGATCGCGTGGACGGGCGGGCGCGTGCGCCATCGCTCCGGCGCATTGCAGCGCCTGCTGCGATACGCGGTCATGATAGGCCGTCGCGTGCCCCCGCCCGTCGCCGGATCTCCCCTGCGCCGCAGGTGCTCTTCGAGGATCCTAGAGCGGCGCTTTGCATTGAATCTCGGTCGCCATGCAACCGCCTCGACCAGGACCTCCACCCTGCCGGAACTGAATACGCTGAGCAGCCCGAAGCCGAGCATTCGACAGAGCCTCTTGACCCGGGGGTCGGACTCTGCGTCCGCGTCCGCGCGCCGATGCGCGCACGGCGACCCAAACCTCGTCGCAAGCCGTGGATCGATCCACGGCCTGAAGAACGAGATCGAGCGTGAAGCTCAGCTTCAACTCGCAGATCACGAGCGCGATGGGCGCGCCGCGATCCACCGCCACGACGTCGCAGCCGCAAACCTCCCCTTTCACCTCGAAACCCAACCCTTCGAGGAAGCGCTTGACCGGCAGATAGAGGCTCGTTTCCAACGTTCGACCTCAACGCGCGTCGCGAGTCTCCGCTCAACGACGAATTGGTAATCCGCGAGGATAATACCGGCGCCCGGGGCGATTGCATGTGAGGGGTCGGAAGCGCCGGCCCGACGCGAAGATGTCGCCGCAGCCGCCGTGTACGCGGACACCGCCAGATGGAAGGATTTCGCTCCCGGTCATGGCCTTTTGCGGCTATGCTCGGCGTCGCGCCGCGGTGGTGGTGGAAGGCGCGACCGTCATCTCAGGGAGGCTGCCAACGTGATCGTCCTCGGACGTCTACTCGTCCTCGCCGCCATCGGCTGGGTTGCAATCCCGCCGCTCCGACCATTTCTCCCGTCCGAAGACTAGAGACTATACGTCGTCCTTTCACGAATGGCTCACCCACTCTACCGCCTCGCCTTCTTGACGCCCGCCCGCCTCCTCGCGGCGGCGCTCTTCGCGCTCTCCGCCGCCCCCGCCGTCGCCGCGCCCTGCGGTAATGATTCGTCGGGCTTCGCCGCGTGGCTTTCGGCCTTCAAGGACGAGGCGGCGGCGAGCGGCGTCTCGCGCGCCGTCATCGAGCGCGCGCTTGGCGACGTGCGCTACGACCCCCGCGTCATCGGGCGCGACCGCGGCCAGGGCCACGTCTTCAAGAAGAGCTTCGAGGATTTCTCGGCCCGCCTCGTCACGCCGAAGCGCGTTTCGCGCGGCAAGGCGCTGATGCGCCGCCACGCGGCGCTGCTCGCCAAGATCGAGCAGCAATATGGCGTCCCCGGCGCGGTCGTCGTCGCGATCTGGGGCTTGGAGACAGGCTACGGCGCCGATACCGGCCGCTTTCCGATTCTTCAGCGCGGTCGCGACGCTCGCCTATGATTGCCGGCGCGCGGAGACCTTTCGCGCCGAGCTTCTGGATGCGCTCAAGATCGTCCAGCGCGGCGACATGGCGCCTCAGGAAATGCGTGGCGACTGGGCCGGCGAGATCGGCCAGACGCAGCTCCTGCCCTCGTCCTATCTGCAGTTCGCGGTCGACTTCAACGGCGACGGGACGCGCGATCTCATCCGCGACACGTCCGACGCGCTCGCCTCGACCGCGAATTTCCTGCAGTCGAAGGGCTGGAAGCGAGGGGAGGGGTTCCAAGAGGGAGAGCCCAATTTCGCCGTCCTGCTCGAATGGAACAAGGCGCGCGTCTATGCCAAGACGATCGCCCGTCTCGCCCAGGCGCTCGAGGGCGAGACGGAGTGACGACCTTGAGGCGCTTACTCGGCCGGGGCCGGCGGCGGCGTGGCGTCGGATCGCTCGGAGGCGGCGATCGCGTCGCAACCTTCTTCGGCGCCCATTCGTGGCGGTGTCGCAGATAGATGAAGAACAGCGCGATGACCGCCGCGCCGAGCAGCAGATAGATCGGCAGCGTCCGCGCGAAGCTCTTGTCCACCGAGAAGGGGAAGCGCGACGTCCAGCGCTCGCCATGATCGCCGATCGCCGTGACGATGCCGACGAAATAGCCCGCTTCGTCGAAGGTGTGCTCGAAGGTGATCGTCCCCGTGGGATAATAGCGCGGCTCGACATGGGCCACCGTCACCGCCTCGAGATTCTCCTCTTCCTTGGCGGGACCGCCGACGTCGCGGACGACCCGGATTTCCACCTTCATATCGCGCAGCTCTTCCTGAATATCGTCGAGCGCGACGATCACATGGCCGGTGGCGGGAATATCCTCGCAGAACTCGACTTTCGAGGCGTCCGGCAGGTAGCCGGTGAAATTCATCGTGTCAGGGCCGATGAACAGGCGGCAGCGGCCTTCCGCAGCGCCGAGCCGGCCGTGAGCGGCGGCAGGCGCGCAACAAGCCAGCGCAAAGGCTGCGACCATTAGTCCAATGGACAAAAGACGGTGAGAGAGGGCATTCAGCAAGCTGGGCGTCAAAGCTTCCCGTAAGATCCCCTTGGGGAACCGGGGCTTGATTGGGTAGTCGCTCATCGTCAATCTCCCAAATCTGCCTGGCGGCCGAGCGGGACGGGAACGCTACGGCGCTCGCCGCGCTCCTGAGCGGCCGCTGCCGCGACCGTGCCGCAGGCGGAGCTTCTGAAAACAAATGTTACTCTAAATTGGTCGTCCGGCAAGTGCTGGGCGGTCTGAAGCTTGCGCTTGGCTTCCGACCGCAGGAAAATGGCGAATTCCGAGAGGCTGGCTGAAACCCGACGGGGCGACGTCACGCCGCGCTTGCCGCTCTGCCGGCGCTTCCCACTTTTCCTAATGAGGGGCCAAAAAAGGAAAGAAGCATCAATGAGCCACATCGTAGTGCACAACGGCGCTTGGGTCGTGGTCGGCGACGGCCGGCGCGCACTTTTCCTCGCGAATCACGGAGACCCCGATCTCCTCGATTTGCGGGTGCTGGAGGCGGTGGTCGAGGAAATTCCGGCCGCCCGCGATCTCGGCAGCGATGCGCCGGGGCGGCTCTTCTCTTCGCGTGGCGGCGTCCGCAGCGCGATCGAACCCACCGATTGGCATGAGCTCGAAAAGGAGCATTTCGCCCGGCAGATCGCCCAGCGCATCAACGGCGCCGCGGAGAGCGGCGAGATGAAGGAGATCGTCATCATCGCGCCGCCGCGGGTCTTGGGCGAAATCCGCAAGGAGCTCTCCGCCAAGGCGCAAAGCAAGGTCAAAGGCGAGCTCGATCGCGACCTGACGCATCACCCTTTGCCGGAGATCGAGAAGGCCTTGTCTCGGGAATTCACGCGCCTGTAGTCGCGCTTGCGAGCTTGTCCTTCGAACGGAATCGTTCGAGCGGGAAGAAATCGCGCCAAGTCGAAAAGTTGGAGCGAATTCCTTTTACGGAATTCGCTCTACGCAGGACGCACAGCGGCGTTGGGCGCGAGCGTCTGCGTCGCCTGGTCCACGCTGTGGAAGAGGTGGCCCTCCCCAAGGGTTGCGGAGACGCCGTAACGCTCGAGCGCCGCCTGTGCTCGCACCGATTCGAGCCGGGCGATAGCGAAGTCGACGCCTTGCGCGCGGCAGCGGCGTATCGTTTCGTCGAGGATCTGCGCCGCCGTGTAATCGATCTCGACATTGCTGCTCGCCTCCAGGATGACGAGCCTCACCGGCGCCTGAGCGCGCGCGATCGCCTCCTCCAAATCGCTACGGAAGCCATAGGCGTTGAGGAAGGACAGCGGCGCCTGAAAGGCCACGACGACGACGCCTTCGAGCTTTTCCCCCGGGAGCGACCAGTTGTGCGGCCACCAGATCGAGGCGCCGGGAAGCCGCTCGAATTCGATCAGTCGCGTGCGGGTCGTCGTGAAGACGCCATGGGCGAGCGAGAGCAAGATGGCGAGCCCCACGCCCGTCTGAATTGGCAGGATCGTCACGAGCAGCGCCGTTGCGACGACCAGGAGGAGCTCGGCGCGCGTCTTCGCGGCGATCGCGCGGATGTCGCGCAGTCGCACGAGGCGGCCGGCGATGAAGAAGAGCACGCCGGCGAGCGCAGCCTCCGGGACCTTCTCCAAGAGCGGCGAGCCATAGAGGGCGACCGCGGCCACCACGCAACAGGCGACGATTGCGGCCCATTGGCTGCGGCCGCCCGACTCGACGACGATCGCCGTCCGCGGCGGGCTCGCGTTGACCGGAAAAGCGCCGACCAGTCCGGCAAGCACGCTTCCCGCGCCGAGCCCTAGAAAATCGCGATCGACGTCCGGCGATTGGCCGGGCGCGTCCGGGAAGGATCGCGAGACGGCGGCGGTCTGGACCATGACGACGACCGCGACGACGACGGCGAGCCCAAAGACCCGGGGCAAATCGCCCCAGATCTGCGGATCAACCGCAAGATGATGCGGCATAATGGCCTCGAAGCCTCCGACCACGGCGACGCCTTTGCCGGCAAGGCCGAGATGGACGACCGCGAGAGTCGCGGCGGCGAGCGCGATGAGCGCCCCGGGGATCCGCGGGTTGAGCCATTCGCAAAGGCTAATGCACAGGAGCGAGGCGAGGCCGATCGTCAGCGCATAAGTGTTCGCGTCGCGGATCTCATTCCAAACTGCCGCGAGGCTTTCCAATACGCCAGGAGGTCCTGGCGGCAGGCCCAGCAGAGCCGGCGCCTGCGAAACAGCGATATGAACAGCGATGCCGGCGAGAAATCCTGTCGTCACCGGGATCGAGAGCAGATCGGCGACCCAGCCGGCGCGAAAAAGGCCCGCGAGCGTCAAGAGCGCGCCGACCGCGAGAGCGAGGATGAGCGCGAGCTGCGGGTAGGCGCTGGAATGTGAGGAAACGAGGGCGCCGAGCGCTCCGGCGAAGATCGGCGTGATCGTCGAATTGGCGCCCGCCGAGAGATACCGGCTCGAGCCGAAAACGGCGAAGGCGATGGAGCCGGCGAGGAAGGCGAAAAATCCGATATGCGCAGGAAATCCGCCGAGCCGCGCCGTCGCCATCTGTTCGGGAACGGCGATCGCGGCGAGCGTCAGGCCGGCGAAAAGATCATAGCGCCATGAGCCTTTCAGCCCGCCGCGAAAGGACCGAAAAAGGCGCCAGTCCGCCGGTGCGTTCAGTGCGAGTTCGCTTTCTGCTCGAGCTTGAAGAGGGCGGGATCGGGCGTCGTCGTCTGGTCGATGTTGAACAGCGTGAGCAGCGTCTGATAGCCTTGGGGATCCGTCACCTGCCACTGCTTGAGCTTGAAGGTCTTGGGGTCGAAGAGCAGCTTGACCAGCGATGTTCCGCCGAATGTCGTGCTGTCCTCGATCTCGATCGTGACGCCTGAAATCTTCGATTGCGACGTCGACGACCTTCACGTCCTTCTCGAGGTCGAACTTCTCTTTGATGAAAAACTTCAGCGGCGTCTGCTCGATGAAATAGGCCTGCTCGGACTTGAGCTTGCGATCACGCACGACGACGCGCAGGCCATCCGACACGACCTCCATCGTCGCGGGCTCCGCATATTCGAAGCGAACCCGCCCGGCGCGTTGGACGTAAAACTTGCCTTCGGAGCGCTTGCCGTCGGCGCCGAGCTGAACGAAATCGGCCGTCAGCACGGGTGAGGTGTTGAAGAAGGCGTTGGCGCGCTTGATGGCCTCGGCGCGATCGAGCTTGGCGGCGGGCGCGGCGGGCTTCGCCGGGCCTTTCGCCTGCGTCGGCGGTTTGGGCGGCGCAGCGGGCGCAGCGGGCGCAGGCGGCGCCGCGGGCGGCGACGGCGGCTTGGCGGCTGTGGGGTTCTGCTGCTGCGCCTGACCGGGCCCCGCGATAGCCAGTCCCAAGGTCAGCGCCGTCGCCAAGAATTTTCGATGCGTCACGAGAGGCGTTCCAGGAGAGCCGATCCGTCGGCCCTTATCAGACGATTGGGGCGGGAGCCACATCCTCGTTCCCAATTGCGCCCGTTCCGTGGTCAGACGCCGGCCGTCGATCTGCAGGTCTGCTATAAACCGAGCTTCTGCGGAGGCAGACGTTGGGCTCGTTCGAGTCCATTCACGCACGAGCAATCTCACTAGAAATCGGCTAAAAGGTGTTGCGGACCCGGAAGTCGGAGCGCCGCAGCGCGGCGTCAAGGGCGTCCTCAACTCGGGTGGCCTCTTTTACCCCATGCGACCAGCAGCGAAGTTGCTGGGGTCAAGCCATAGCGGAGCATCGAGCCGTAATGCCCACTTTAGAAATCACAACGATGATCGGGTGCCCCTTGATGTGCACTTTCTGTCCGCAGCCGGCGCTAAAGAAAGAGTATGAAATCGAACAACGATGCCCGCAAGAAAGACTCGAAGTATATGAGTTCTTGATAATTTCAGGAAGATCTTATCGAAGACGCCAAAGCATGTCCGTATTGACTTTTCTGGAATGGCGGAACCGTGGGCCAATCCAGACTGCACCGAAATGCTTCGTATAACTTTGGAAAGCGGTTATAATGTCGCAGTATTTAGCACGCTCTATGGTATGAGCGAGCTGGACGCCGACTTAGTCATAGAATTATTACGAAAGCATAGCCAACAGATTGTGGCCGTCTGCCTGCACCTGCCAGATGCGAACGGGAATATGCCCGGATGGAAATACTCTAAGACTTGGGAAAATGTATTTAAAAGATTCAAAGGAATTATGGAAGAAAATGTTATGAATTCATTCAGTATTATGACAATGGACGGCTCGGGAGCGGAGCATGAAGATCTACATCATCTCAATTTGAAAATATTGCCATGGCACGGACACACGAGAGCGGGGAGCCTTGACGAGGGCAATGTAGAAGCACAGAATATATATACACACACTCCCTATAATACAACGCCAGTTAGCTGCGCTGACACGCCATTCTATGATCAAAATGTTGTATTGCCAAACGGTGACGTTCTCCTCTGCTGCATGGATTACGGCATGAAGCACGTGCTTGGCAATCTCTTGCAGCATGACTATTACGATCTATTTACCGGATCAGAGATAAATCGGCTGCGCCGGACGAATATGACGCCTGGCTTTTCTGATTGCAGTATCTGCAAATCCTGCGACAGAACCCTGAATTACGATCTCAGTCCGTCCGTGACGTGGACCGCAGAGGGAGACCCGCTCGCCCACCGGGACGCGACGATCGCCGAATATCGCTATCATCTCGACCGCATCAACGCCTCGCCTTGGTGGCGCTTTGGCATGGCGATAACCAATTTCGTGCGCGGCAGGCGCGCCGGTAACTAGTTCATGCGCCGTTTCTCCTCCGCCAGAGCCCCCGGCGCTCGCCAGGTTGCAACAGGCGCCGCTCACCAGTCGATCGGGGCTTTCCCCCGCGCCGCAAGGTAGGCGTTGGCTTTTGAGAAATGACGGCAGCCAAAGAATCGTTGGACCGAGAGCGGGGAAGGATGCGCCGCCTCGAGCACGAGATGGCGGCTGCGGTCGATGCCCACACCCTTGCGGCGCGCATAGCTTCCCCACAGCATGAAGACGAGCCCGCTGCGATTCTCGTTCAGCTCCCGCACGGCGGCGTCGGTGAATTCCTCCCATCCCCGGTTTTGGTGCGAGCCCGCGACTCCCTCGCGAACGGTCAAGGTCGCGTTGAGCAGCAGCACGCCCTGGCTCGCCCAGCGCGACAAATCCGCGTCACGTGAGACGGGTCGACCCAGATCGGCTTCGATCTCTTTGAAGATGTTCGCCAGAGAGGGCGGCGTCGCGACGCCGGCGTCGACCGAAAAGCACAGACCGTTGGCTTGGCCCGTACCGTGATAGGGATCCTGACCCAGGATGACGACCTTGACCTTCTCGAAAGGACACGCGTCAAAGGCCCGAAATATTCTCGCCGCCGGCGGAAAGACCCGCCGCCCCGCGTATTCTTCGCGCACGAACTCGCGCAGCGCGGTGAAATAGGGCTTGGCGAATTCCGCTTCGAGATGCGGCCGCCAGCTTTCGTCGATGCGTACGGGCTTGCTCATGGGCGCGGTCTAGCATTTCGACGGGCTGCGGCAATCTCGGCGAGACAGCGGCTCGCGCACTCTGGCTTCCGATGGGAAATTGGCGTAAAGCTTGCGCCCAGGCCAAGTGAAGCAACCACTTAATAAAAGCGGCTTTTCGGCAGGAGTGGCAAGATGTTGGACGAAGCCCGAAATTCGCCGAGCCTTGGCTCCTTCCTCAAAGAGGACTGGCCTTATATCGCCGTTTTGGTCCTGGCCTTGATTGGCGTCGCCTTCGCGAGCCTCGCGCTCGAGCGAATGGCGCTCTACTGGGAATTGCTCATCCCGTTTTTCGCGGCCGTTTGTATTTATGCGCGCCTGCGCGACCACCAGCACAAGGTGTCTCTCTCCAAGCTCTTGCGGATCGAGGCGCTGCACTGGGGCGCCGTGTTCGGCGCCATGCGACTTCTCTATGTGCAGGACGTCGCCGACATCATGAACGCCAACGCCTCCGCGCTGATGATGATGGTGCTCCTGGCGCTGGGCGCCTTCACCGCTGGCGCGCAGATTGGAGCCTGGCGCATCTCGCTCGTTGGCGCACTGCTTGGCGCGGCTGTCCCCTTCCTCGCCTTGCTCCAACGCGCAAGCCTTCTCATCACCTTGGTGAGCGTCGCCCTGCTGGTCGTCGCCGGATTCTACATCAGCCATCACCGCAAGGTGACGTCGACCGTCGCGTGACGCAACGCCCGCATTACGCGCTCGTCTGAGCGCGGCGGCCGCTTATCGCAGCAAGCAGGACGGCCGCTACGCCTGTAACGAAGATGCCGTCAAAGGTGCCCGCGCCGCCGATAGAGAGCACCGGCGCGCCGAGCCCTCGCAATTTATCGAGGTTGGCCAGATCCGCGCCGATCAACACGCCGAGACTGCCGCCGGCGTAAGCCAGCGGCGCGGCGTAGCGCCAATCGATGACCAGCGCGACGAGCGCGGCGGCGATGGGCGCGACGAAGATCGGCAAGGCGATGCCGACGCCTCGAACCGGCTGCGCAAGGTTGTGGCAGAGGATCGCGACGAGCAGGGTCGCGACAAGTCCGCGAAGCCAGATCCCATGCTTCGACAGAAGATAGATTGACAGGAAGGTCGGCGTGACGGCGCCGCCAAGGTTGACCGCGAGGACGACCTCCGGGGAGCCGACGAGTTCCGGGAGTTTGTAGACCATGCCAAAGAACTCGATCTCGCGAGCGGCGACAAAGTTTTCATGACCGAGCGTTGCGATCGGAATATTGACGTAGGAGCCGACCAGCGAGAGAAAAAGCAGTAGGAAGGCCGCCCACGGAGCTCACGCCGAGCCGCGTGTATGTGTAACGCAAAAGGCGGATTTGGACGAGCATCACGGCCACGAACAGCAAAGCCGCGAGCGCCGTGAAGGCTTGCGGCGAGAGCGGCAGGTATTGCGCATAGCTGAAGTCGTGCATGGCAGTTCATCGAACCTCGCTCCTCCACGTAGCGTTCTTCAGCGAGCGGGAGCGGTCCAGGGAAAAAAAACGAAACAAAAGGACGAAAAAACCTCGGGCCGCGCTACGCGGCTCGAGGGTCGAGCGGAGACCAATAAGCTCTTCGTCGTGGGCCTGACTTCCGCGGTCTCGCTAATGCGCGCTGGAATCGAGCCCCACCCAGCCTTTGACCGTACCGGTGATCGAGCCGACCGCTTGGCCCGCCCGACCCAAAACGCCCGGCTCGGGAGCCGGCGCCGGCGGGGGCGGCGGAGACGGCGGCTCGGCCAGAGCCTGCGGCTGAGCCGGGGCTGGCGGGACCGACGCTGCAGGGGCGGGGCGAGGCTTGGCGACCTTGTCGGGCTTGTCCTTCGCGTGGCGCTTCGGTTTTGAGTTCCTTGTCGGACTTGTCCTCGGATTTGTCGGCGGTATGCTTTTTTGGCTTTTTCGCCGGTTTCGCGTCGGGCGCCTCGCTTGCGGGCGCGGCCGCCGTGGCGGGGGGCACGGCCGCCGACGCAGCCTTTGCCGCTGGGGGCGCCGCGATGGCCAAGGCGGCCGCCGCCCCGACCGGCGCAGCGAGCGACGTTACAGCGGGGGGAGCGGCTTGCGTCGCGGGCTCGGGCAGGGGCGCGGAGTCGCCTCCACGCAGGGCCGCGGCTGCGGTTTCCTCCGCCGGGGCCGACGTCGCCGGCGCAATGTCGGCAGTCGATTCCGGCGCAGGAGCTGCCGCCGTCGCCTCGGGCGACGGGTCCAGTGTCTGCGGGGCCGAGGGGGAGCGAAGCGCCGCCAGGACTTTCCCGCTCGCGAAATAGCCGGCGCCGCCGAGGAGCGAGCCGATGACGATCAGGATCGCCGCCGCCGCGTAGATCCAGCGGTGGGGACGCGAGGGAGCGCTTTCCGTCCCCGCCGCAGCGGCGCGAAAGCCTTTCTCCGGGATCGGGTCGATCTCCACCGATCGCGACATCGGAACTTGTTGGAGCGGCTTGCTGGCGGGCGACGCCTCATCCGTGACCGGAGGCGGGTTTACTCTTGCGGAAGCTGGAGCGCCCGGCCCTTTTTCGGCGAAGAGATCGATCGTGGCGGGTCGAAACGGGGGCGTGCGCTCGCGCAAAACATCGGGCGCCTCAACATCGAGCGCCTTGACTTTGGGCGCGCCTTTGCTGACCGCGAAAGAGCGCAGCTCCCGATCGGGAACCACGTCGAGCGTCACCGATGGCGACGGCGCGGATGGGTTGCGGGCGGGCTCGGCCAAAAGGCCGGCATTCTCGACCGTTGCGGGGTTGGCGACGCTCCTGGCCTTCACCGCCGCCTCGATCGCCGCAAGGTCGAGGTCCAGACGCCTGTCCGGCGAGGCCGCCGGGCGGCCGGCGGGAGACTTATGCTCTCGCACGCGCTTCTCGAGCTCCGCCAGGCCCGCGATCAACTCTTCCTTGTCAAGAGAGGCCTTCATTCGGCTGTCCTCTTCCTCATTGTAGGCTCGGCGCCCCGAAAACGCGGACGATGGGTGGGCGCCGCAGTCGCCTAACGCAAACTTCACTCTGCCCCAAGTCCGGCTCCGCTCTCGGGGGCCGCACCCCCGGGAGAGCGGGAGGGGCGCCTGGAAGAAAGTTTACAAATGTGGCTGTACTAAGCCCCAGCTGAAACGCGTCTTTGCGGACGCCGGCGAGCGGCATGCTCGCGAGCTGGAACCAAGCCCGGGTACAGCGCGTTGATTTAGGCCCGAAATGCAATTCAAGCGCTGCGGGCGCATGAGTAAGGAGCAAAAAATGGATCGACGCGGGTTTTTGACTGCGACTCTGCTGTCCTTGGCGCTTTTCGCCGCCGCCTCGAGCGCGGCAGCAGCGGCGCCGACCATCGCGCCCCGCGACGTGATCGCGCCGGCCGACCCGACGGAGGACGTGTGGTATCGTTGGCGCCGCTGGGGTTGGCGGCGCCGGTGGGGTTGGCGACGCCGCTACTGGCGGCCTCGCTATTATTGGCGGCGCCGCTTCTGGTGGTGAGGAAGCCGCCAGCACGCGCGGCGCTTGGTTTCGCGCCGTGCGGCTAGACTCGACCGCCCCGTGGGTCAGCGGGGCGGCTCTCATTTTTTGATGCAGAGGGGTTCGGAATAGGGCCCGCAGGGTTGTCAGCAAGGCGCGGAAGGGGTACGACCGCCCACAAGCAGGGGCGCTTCGCAGCCGTGGCCTGATCTTGGGCATCCTGCTGCGCCAGGAACTCCGCGCGCGGGCTTTCCGTACGCTTCCTCTGCCGGAAGACGCGCCACCAGATTCTCGAGCCGGGTCCGATCCCATGAACCGCCGTCGCCGCATTTACGAAGGTAAGGCCAAGGTGCTCTATGAGGGCCCCGAGCCGGGAACTCTCATCCAGCACTTCAAGGACGACGCCACTGCGTTCAACGCCAAGAAGCACGAAGTAGTCGACGGCAAAGGCGTTCTGAACAACCGCATCTCCGAGCACATCTTCCAGAACTTGAACTCTATCGGCGTGCCGACTCATTTCATTCGTCGGCTCAACATGCGCGAACAATTGATTCGCGAGGTGGAGATCATCCCGCTCGAGGTTGTTGTGCGCAACGTCGCCGCCGGTTCGCTCGCGCAGCGGCTCGGCATGGAGGAGGGAACGCAGCTTCCGCGCTCCATCATCGAATTCTATTACAAAAACGATCAGCTCAACGATCCGATGGTCTCGGAAGAGCACATCACCGCCTTCGGTTGGGCGAGCCCGCAGGAGATCGACGACATCATGGCGCTGGCCATCCGAGTCAATGATTTCCTCTCCGGCCTTTTCCTCGGCGTCGGCATCCGCCTCGTGGATTTCAAAATGGAGTGCGGCCGCCTGTGGGAGGGCGATATGGTCAAAATCGTGGTCGCCGACGAGATTTCTCCGGACTCCTGCAGGCTTTGGGACATCAAGTCGAACGACAAGCTCGACAAGGATCGCTTCCGCCGCGACATGGGCGGCCTGGTCGAAGCCTATACCGAGGTCGCCCGGCGCCTGGGCATCCTCCAGGAGACCGAGCGCCCCGCAGGCGCCGCGCCGAAGCTCGTGGAGTGAGAAGAGCCGGGCTTGCCTTCATTGCGCCCCGATGGCTCATTATCGAAGCCCGCTTCGACTTCAGGAGAGACGATGATGTGCTTCCCCTGGCGCGGACTATCGCGCACGCTTCTCATTGCGGCGTCCTTGTCGATGGTCGGCGGATGGTCCGGCCGCGCGGCGGCGCAAGATAGCCTCGATCCCGCATTGCTCGACACCGGGGACGCAAAGCCCGAAGGCAAGGCCAAAGCCAAGAAGAAGGGCGCGCAGCAAAAGCCGCAGCAGCCGCAATCGTCGGCGCCGCAGGCAAAAAGCGGAAAGCCAGGCGGAGACCGGCAGTTCGGCGAGCTCGAGGGCTGGTCCCCAGGCAAGAACCCCAACGGCGGAAACAAGGGCGGCGACGAAGGATCGAGCTCGGGGAGCAAGGTCCCGCTTTCCATGAGTCCTTCCGGCAAGCCGGCGGTCGGGCTATCCTTCTAGAGCGAATTTCCGCAAAAGTTGACCGACTTTTGCGATCAGAATTCGCTACAACATATTGACCGGGCGCGATTCCTTATCGCTCGAACGGCGCCGTTCGAGCGACAAGGCGCGCCAAGGCTTTCCCAAATTTCACGCCGGCTCGAGGTCTGGCGGGACGGAGACAGGAATGAAGTTCAAGGTCGCCATCGCCGGCGCCACGGGAAACGTGGGTCGCGAAATGCTCGACGTGCTCGCCGAGCGCCGCTTTCCCGTCTCGGAAGTCGTGGCGCTCGCCTCGTCGCGTTCCGTCGGGCGCGAAGTCTCGTTCGGCGACAAGGTGCTGAAGTGCCGCAATCTTGAAAATTACGACTTCACGGACACGGACATTTGCCTGATGTCGGCGGGCGGAGACGTCTCGCGCCAATTTTCGCCGAAGATCGGCACGAAGGGCTGCGTCGTGATCGACAATTCAAGCGCCTTCCGCATGGATCCCGAGGTGCCGCTGATCGTGCCCGAGGTCAACGCTGA
This sequence comes from uncultured Alphaproteobacteria bacterium, assembly GCA_963760695.1. GTDB lineage: Bacteria > Pseudomonadota > Alphaproteobacteria > Rhizobiales > Beijerinckiaceae > Methylocystis. The sequence goes on from CAVXEI010000018.1 coordinate 17,790, forward strand.
GGCCGTGTCGGGCTTCGTGAGCAAATACATCATCGCCAATCCCAATTGCTCGACCGCGCAGCTCGTCGTGGCGTTGAAGCCTCTCCACGACAGGGCGAAGATTTTGCGCGTCGTCGTGTCGACTTATCAGTCGGTCTCGGGCGCGGGCAAGGAAGCGATGGACGAGCTGTTCGCGCAGACGCGCGCGATCTATGTCTCCGATCCCGTCGAGGCGAAGAAATTCCCCAAGCGCATCGCCTTCAACGTCATTCCGCACATCGACGTCTTCATGGAGGACGGCTTCACGAAGGAAGAGTGGAAGATGATGGCGGAGACCAAGAAGATCCTCGACTCCAAGATCAAGCTCGTTGCGACCTGCGTACGCGTGCCGGTGTTCATCGGTCATTCGGAGTCGGTCAACATCGAGTTCGAACGGCCGATCTCGCCCGAGGAGGCGCGCGACATCTTGCGCGAGGCCCCCGGCGTGCTGGTGATCGACAAGCCTGAGCCCGGAGGCTACATCACGCCGCATGAGGCCGCTGGCGAGGACGCGACCTATGTCTCGCGCATCCGCTGCGACCCCACAGTGGAGCATGGGCTAGTGCTTTGGGTCGTTTCCGATAATCTTCGCAAGGGCGCAGCCTTGAACGCCGTGCAGATCGCCGAAGCATTGGTCAATCGCAAGCTCTTGGCGCCGAAGATGCGCGCCGCCTGATGCGACGCCTTCGCGTTCACGGGCGAAGAGCGCAGGAGAGCGCAAATGTCCGATGAGGCGCCGAAGGCGCCGCCGACGATCGTTTACCGTTTGCAAGGCGAGTTGGCGCGGCTCGGACCGCTAGATGAAGCGCGTGTGCGCGAATTGATTGCGACGGGGCAGGCCTCGAGCGCCACGCTCGCGACGATCGGCGACGATCCGACTTTGACGCCGCTCGGCGAAATCTCCGCCTTCGCCGAATGCTTCATCGAGAAGCTCGCTACGCGTCCCGAGGCCAGCGCGCCCAGAAGCCAGCTCCCCACTATAGTTGCAGGCACGGGGTCGGCTCTGATTGTTCGTGACGCTCGCGGCGCCGCTTGGCTCGCAGGCCTGTCCCGTTGGGGCCTTCCCGCGGCGGCGGGGTTGGCGCTGGTCCTTGGACTGGCGGCGCTCTACGGCCATTTCCTCGAAGACGGGCTGCCGGCCTGCAACTCGCCCGGGGTGATCGAGACCGCGCTCAATCGCCTCAAGCCTCAGCACGAAGACTGGGTCTCCGCCGCAACGCTGCGCGACATTCGCGCGCTGTCGAGCGGGCAGGGAGAAAAATTCTGCGCCGCGTCGCTCGTCTCGACGACGGGCGATCGACCGGCGGTCGCCCTGGAATACCGCGTCTTCCTGGCAGACAAGGCCGTCAGCGCGGAGATCACCAAGGCCGACTTTCCGCCGGTTCCGAAGGCTCCGGTCCCGACGGCGCCAGCCCGCCCGTCCAAGCCGGCGCCTTCAGAGACGCGTTCCCCCGCGTCGCCGCGCGTCGGCGGCGATGCGGACGTCGAGGCCTGTCAGTTGAAAGGCGAGCCGGACCGGGTCATCGCCGCCTGCTCGCGCCTGCTGGCCCGCGACGCCGTGGACGGCGTTTTGCGCCGAGACGCCTTTAGAAGCCGCGGCGTCGGTTACTACCGGCGCGGCGACTATGATCGGGCGCTCGCCGATCTTGCCGAGTCCATTCGTCTCGCCCCAGGCGTCGCCGGACTCTACGGCGACCAAGCGAATGTTTATTACTTCAAGCGCGACTATTCCCGCGCCATCGCCGGCTACGACAAGGCCCTGCAGCTCGATCCAAACGACGCCCTGGCCTACAACAACCGGGGCTGCGCCTGGGTCGCGCTGGGCTCGCTGGCGGCCGCCGAAGCCGACTTCACCCGCGCGCGGCGGCTCGGTGTGGCGGAACCCGGCGGCGCCTGCAAAGCGGCGCTCATCAGCTTGCGATCGAGCCAGCGCGCCAATTGACGGATAGTCCTAGGGGTCGTGGGACGGACTCCGCGGCCGCAGTCGTCGACTAGGCCTTCTTCGTTCGACGATCTTTCGGCCGCGCTCTTTGGCGGGCGCCCGGTCGATCCCCTTTTTTGGGGCGGAGTCGACCTGACCGCGCAGTCAGCTTCGTCTGGCGCGCTTCCCCCTTTGTTCGAGCGGGAAGGAATCGCGTCAATTCAGAATCTTGATGCAAATTCTGATCGCAAAAGTCTGTCAACTTTTGCGGACTTCGCTCTAGGTCGCCCCGGCCGCGCCGTCGGCGGAGGCATGCGCCGGCTCCGTTACGCCTGTCGTGTGGTTGACGATCACCCCGCTCCAGATCGTGTTGTTGGGGACAATCTTCTTCAGATTGTCCTCGGTGGTGATCAGGGTGGAGAAGATGTTGACCCCATCGACCCGTCCCTTGATGTCGCCGCCCACCTCGACGAGGTCGCCGATGTCGAAGGGCTTGTTCACCATGATCAGGAGCCCGCTTGCGAGGTTGCTCAAGGTTCCTTGCAGCGCGAAGGCGACGACGAAGCCGGCCGCGCCGATGATCGCAAGGATCGGAGCCAAGTTTATTTCCAGCGCGGAGAGACCGGCCAGGACGCCGATGGCCTCGACCGCGCGCCCGGACATGTCCACGATGAAACTGCGCAACAGCTGCGACGTCTGATGGGCGGCGTTCAGCGAGCGCTTCACGAGCCCTCGAACAATCCGGGCAAGGATGAACGCGCCGATGACATAGGCGAGAAACAAACCGACATTGCGCGCCCAGCGCAAGCCGCCCTCATCCGCCATGAGCCAGGCCTTCAGACGCGCGATGGTCGACACATAGTCGGAGGCCTCGACCTTCAGTCCGCTGACTGCCGCGATGTAGGCGCGCTGCGCCTTGGTGTCGCCCCCTTCGAGATCGATTTGCTCGAGCACGACCTTGAGGCGGTCGACAATGCCCGTGCGCTCCGAGACGAGCTTGGTGGAGTATTCCACCAGCTGCACTTTCACGTCGGACTTGGCGGCGGCGGCCTCGTCGGTCTTGGCCGCTACGGTTTCCGCTTTGTCGGCTTTTGGTGCGACTGCGGCGGCGGCGAGCGTCTGCGTGACCGCGCGCTTCGCGCCGTCCTTATCGGTTGCCGCCGGTGTGGGCGCGCTCTGGACAGGCTTGGCGCTCGGTTCCGCCAGCTTGGCGAGGGGCGGCTTCGCCGAAGCCTTTTCCTCGGCTTTCTCCAGTGCGGCCGGACCTTTTTCCGCCGCAGCCTTCAATTCCTTGAGGGCCGCGATTTCCCGGTTCTGGCGCCGGACGGCCAACTCCGCTTTGCTGATTTCGCCCACCTTCGCGCGAAGCAGCGCGGCCCAGGCTTCGGCCTCGGCGTCGAGCTGAGCCCGGGTCATCGGTTCGATCATCAGCTTGAGATCGCCGAGATCGATGTTGGGATCGGCGATCGTGGGCGGTGGGGCCGCGTCTTTCTTCGCTTCGGCGGGCGCCGGGGGCGCGTCTTTTTTTGCTTCGGCGGCGGCTGGCGCCGCCGGGGCTGGCGCCTGGGCGCGCGATCCCGCGGAAGGCCCAAAGGCAAACAGCAAAGCGAAAACAAACGAGCAGACCGCCCCGCGCCACTCACGCCGCATCATGAATTCCTCCTTGCGCCGGCAGTCGCACCTTGGCCCCAGCTCCTCTGATCCTCCATGAATTCGCGCTAATTGACAAGGTCACGCTGACGGCGCGTCGCCGCGATCACGCGAGTCTAACGCTATCGTGTTGGAGCGGATGAGCGCTCGATCACGCTGCGCCCAGGCGCAGATCGCCGGAACGGAGAAAACGCGATCGATCTAAGAGCTTACAACGCGCCTTCTGCGAAAGCCCAATTCTCCTTTCGCAACGCGCTCGCTCCTGCCGCTGGCGTCGGAAGGATTACTGGAGCTGGCAACAGACCGCTATGGCTGCGGGGGCGACGCCCTGCTGCTCGCACGCGATCGTGACGATGCCCTCCTGCACCCGCGGAACGAGGCTCTTGATTTTCCGATCCCCAGCGTCGCAGGCGCCCCCAGCTCCGGTCAACGTCATCTCGGCGGGACATTTGGCGGATGCGCATGTGCTCGCGACACCGCCGGCATCCGTGCAGCTTGTAGAACCAGAGCTGGAGATCTCGACGCATCTCAGGCTGGCGGCCCCCGCTGGGCAAACGGCGACCAGAAAGATGAGCAGAGCCAACGCACAGGCGTCCCCCGCGCGTCCGAAAAATCCTACGCCAAGCGCGATCATCTTATCGTCTCCTTTGCTAGGGGCGTTGAATGCCTTTGCAACGAAAAGGGGAATTGGAGCTGCCGCTCACAAGTGACAGCAGATCGCCACCGCCTGCGGGTCGACCCCTTGCTGCTCGCACATGATCGTGAAACTGCCGCTTCCCTCGTTCGGAAAGAGGCTCTTGATCCTCCGGCCGCCGGCGGCGCATGCGCCGCCGCCTCCCGTGAGCGTCGAGCCTTGCGGGCACGTCGCGGAGGCGCAAGTGCTGGCGACGCCGCCGGAGTCTGTGCAACTCGTGGAGCGGAAGCTATCGACGCCGACACAGGTCAGGCCGCTTCGGCTGACCGTGCAGCTCGATGGAGTGCCGGGAACGATGTTGCTTTCCGTGAATACGATTGCCGGCTCCCCTGAGCTCTGCACCGTGGCGGGGGTTCCCACCAGATTGAGATTGTTCGTCTCGCCCGTGAAGCCCTGCGATGTGCAAGTGGGAGCGATGCTCGCTCCGGCGTTCACTTGCGTCCTGACGACGATCGTGGAGCCCGCGCTGAAGTTAGCCTGGGAAGCGCACGTGTCGCCGAAGACGTTGAACTCCGCGTCCTTCCAGGCCGGCGCCAGGTTGAGGACGCTATCCTGATTGCTGGCGCTTAGACTGGGAACATTTCCTGCGATCAACACCGTCGCCGTGTCGAATCCGCTGTTGGCGCTCGCCGTCAGGCTGAGCTGGCGCAGATTTGCGATCGTCTGGGCCGGAACGGCCGTGGCGTTGCTGTTCTGATAGCAACCGCCGGCCGCGGACGTCCAGCCCGCGGGGCAAGTCGGCCCGAAGCCGAGCAACCAATACTGCATGAAGACGAGATTGTAGGTGGAGGAATAGACGAACTGCTGCCAGCCTTGGCAACCTGCAGCCGTCTGACACGCCGCGATCCCGGCCGGCTTCGTCGTGAAGCCCGATGTCGTGTTGAGTTGCAACGAAAAGACGTTGGGCACGTTCGCGACGGGGTTCTTGCAATTGGCGCTGAATGTGGTTCCCGTCTCGCTCGACACGCCGCTGACGCTGTCGAAGGAGCCCGTCGCCGACGTTAGCGGAGTCCCGGCCACGGTGGCGGCCCAGTCGACGCCGTTTCCGACGTTTTGGGGAAGCTCGGGCGCTTTCACGCAGGGGACTTCCTGCCACCGGGGTTTTGGATAACTCGCGTTGAAGCACCCCTTCTTGGGAATGGGCGTTTTCGCCATGAGGGCGGTCCAAGCCTGCTGGTCCTTCGGTGGCGGCAGCACACGGAGGGTAGGGCGGCGGCCGGCGATCGCCTCGAGCTCGTTTTGCAAGAGCGGATCGAACGTCACCGCTCCCCGCCCGCTCACTGAGAAAGCAAGGTCTGTCGAGCCGTTATCAAGCTGAAGGACGAAGCCGTCCGCCGGAAGAACCGTTATGGTGGTCTTGCCGTTTTGAACGGGCCTTGCGCCCCAGATCGGCTGCACCAGAAGGAAATGGCTCACGGCCGTCGCGTCGATCGCGACCGAAAAGCCCCTGAAGGTCAGCGTGGACGTGCCCGCTCCCGCGAGACTGCCACCTCTCGCGACGTCGAGCTCGGAACCGTAGAAGAATTTACCGTCGAGCCCCAGCCCGAATTGCACCTGTGCGACCCTGCCGCTGCTTTGCTGAACAAAATAAGCCTCTTGCGGGAGCAGGCGCAGCGTTCGATGTTGGACCCAGAGGTCGTTGATTGGCGCGGCGGTGAGCAGCACGCCGCCCCCATTGTCGGCGCCCGTCAGCGCGAGAGCGTCGAGCGTGACTTCGAAACCGGTCAAGTCCAGAAGTTCTTGGAGCCGCGCCCGCCGAGGAAGGCGTCGAATTTACGCTCGTAGTCCACCGTGCCGTCGGGCGTGACGGTAAAGGTGAAATTGGCGAATTCCCCTGACTGGACTTGATAGGAGTAGGCGCCCGGCGCGAGATCCACGGTTTGAACGGATCGAGCGTCCCGAAATTGCGGAGTGACGCCCGGGATGATGAAGAAGGGGTAGAAGAGGCGCCTGGCGTCGATGGAAACAGGGAATTTCCTGGCCGGGGCAGTCTGCGCCTCTGGCGCGCTCGATTGAGCCGCGGCGTCACCCTTCCAAAGAAGCCCGCTGGAAAGTGCTACTGCGATGAAAATGCCGATGATTTTGCACAGCAACCGTTGCATCGCCTGCCCCTTCGTTCAATGCGTGACGACAAGCTATTGAACAGGCACTAGCCGGCGGGCGCTCCACTGTGGCGAAGAACAAGCCGACTGCGTCCGCGTCGTGGGACTGTCACTCGATCGATGATTGCGTCGCCCTGGCTGATTCTGCCAGGTCCCCCCATTTCTAGCGTAACCTAGTGCGCACGGCGCCGGCGACAATTGGCCGGGTCTTCGTCCGTCGAACAATTTTTTCCTGGCCTCGCAGAGCCAAAAAAGTCTTCTCTCACGCGAAGCGGCCGCCCCTCGAAAATCGCCAGTCGGGCCGGGCGGCCTTGATCAGCATCACCTCGGCGACCGACTGCTTGGTGACGACGCCGAGAAGGCGCCCATCTGCGGCGACGACGCCGACGGCCGGCGCCTTCACGAGCAGTTCCAACGCCGCGTCGAAGAGTCTGCTCGGGCGATATCGTCGCGATCTCCCGATGCGCGAAGGGCGCGACCGACGCATTGGTGTCGGCCCCGCGGACCGCCTCGACGATGTCGTCACGAGAGAGCAGGCCGACGAGCGCGCCCGAGGCGTTCAAGACGGGGAAGCTCTCCTGCGACGTGGCGAGCAAGATGTCGACCGCCTCGCCGACCGTCGCCCCGCGTGAGATCGAGACGACGCGCGTCTCCATTGCATCTGCAACCTTCACCTCATGCGTCGTCTGCTGCACGAAGCTGTTTTGCGCCTCGCCCGCCGCGGCGAAATAGACGAAGAAGGCGATGAAGAGCAGGATCGGATTGCCGAAGAGGCCGAGGAAGCCGAGCGCGAAAGCGAACGCCTGGCCAATCCGCGCGGCGATCATCGTCGCTTTCTGCATGCCGAGCCACATGGCGAGCGCCGCCCTCAGCACGCGGCCGCCATCCATCGGAAAGGCGGGAACCATGTTGAAGAGCGCGAGAAAGACGTTCGTCGCGGCGAGCTTCTCGGCGAGGCCGATCGACGGATCGTCGATGCGCCGCAGCGTCTCGCCCTCGACGGCGCCCACCACGACCAGCAGGATCGCGGCGATCACGATATTGACGAGGGGACCCGCGAGCGCGATCAGCAATTCCTGGTAGGGTTTCTCCGGCATCTTGTCGAGATCGGCGACGCCGCCGATGGGGAGCAGCGTCACCTGCGTCGAGCGCACGCCGTAGCGCCGCGCCGTCAATATGTGCCCGAATTCATGCAGCACGACGCAGGCGAAGATCGCCACGATGAAGACGACGCTTTGCTTGGCCGCCTCGATCCCCGCGCGCTGATAGGCCGAAAAGCCGATCCAGGCGAGAAAGATCAAAAAGGTGATGTGGATGCGCACATAGGTTCCGAAGAACCGCCCAATGGTGATCGACCAGCCCATGACAAGGCGCCTTCCCATCTGGAGACGCGAACCGCCTCTCTCGTTTAGCTTAAGCGGGCGGACAAGACGAGCGCCGCGCACGGCGGGGCAATCGAGTGAAGCATGTTGGGCGCGAATCCCTCCCTGGGGGAGGGCGGAGCGCCAAAGCCGTCGCCTGCGATGGGCGTCTAAAGAAGCCCTATGGCGCGACGGGTGGGGTGTCAAAACCTTGTCTTACCCACCCGGCGGTCTTCGACCGCCGACCTCCCCACCAAGCGGAGGTATTCGCCCCTCATACAAGATCGCGCCCTTCACCTGATTGCCCTGGGGAGAGCGTGATCGCCCCAAGCGCTCTCAGGCCCAGCGATCGTAGATTTCCCGGAGTTAACCGCCTCCGCTTCGCGCTTCCAAACGTCCGCAACGGTGAAGCGCGCGATTTCTCCTCCACACGCATCAACGACAATCAGCGCATCGAAATCGACAGTTTGCAGCGCTTTCGGGCTCAGCATCTCCAATTCAAAGAAGTATCGAACCTGCTCGACGACGGCGCGCTCGCTGTCCGAATCGCGCTCATATTCGCGCAAGACTGCCAGCTTTGCCGGCCCGTCGACTTGGTCGACAATTTTGACCTCTCTGATTCGATAAGCGCCCATTTTCGGACCTCGTCGCTTCTTCGCCATCATCAAATCGGTCGGAGGCCGCGAAGCGTCAAGGCGGCAAGATTCAAGCCGAGACGCTAGCGGGCTTTCCGCCGGCATAAGTCTGTCAAGTTTTGCAGTCATCCGCCCTAATCGAGATAGCGCTTCAGACTCGCCGCCAAGCCAAGCAGCGCCGGTGTCGGCCGCAGGATCAAATAGGTTGGCGTCGAAGCAAGATAGCTGCGAAATCGTCCTTTATCCTCGAACCTTTCTCGGAACGGCGGCCCGACGACAGCAGGCCCGAGCTTCGGCGCGATGCCGCCCGCGATGTAGACGCCGCCGCGTGCGCCCAGCGTCAGAGCAAGATTGCTGGCGACCGTGCCGAGCATCGCGCAAAACATCGTCACCGCTTCACGCGCGCGCGGGTCCTGCGCCGTGCGGCGCGGGTCGGTGATCTCCTGCGGTGTGAGCGCGGTCTCGCCTTCGCCGGAAAGCTCGCACAGCGCCGTATAAAGATTGACGAGCCCGGGTCCGGAGAGCGCGCGCTCCGCGGAAACATGGCCGAAGCGGGCGCGCAGCCGCTCGAGCACGGCGCTCTCGCGATCATTGGCTGGAGCCAGGGTGACATGGCCGCCTTCCCCTTCTATCGCGACGTCCCGGCCGTCGCTGCGGATCAGCCCGCTGACGCCGAGGCCGCTGCCGGGACCGATGACGCCGATCGGCGCGCCCGCGGCCGGCGCGCCCGCGCCGATTTTGGCGACGTCGGCAGCCTCGAGATGCGGAACGGCCAGCGCGTTGGCGTTGAAGTCGTTGAGCACGAAAAGCCGCTCCAGGCCGATGCGATCGCCCAGCGCCGCGATCGAGAACGACCACGGGTGGTTCGTCATCGAGACCGCGTCGCCGACGATCGGCGCCGCAACGGCGAGTGCGCCGAGGCTTGGGCGCGCGCCGCCCTCCTTGGCGAGATAGGCTTCGACCGCCTCGCCCAGCGACGCGAAGTCCGAGACAGCGCAGGTCTTCGGCGCCGTCATGCTTCCGTTGGAGCCAAGCAGAGAGAAGCGCGCGTTCGTCGCGCCAATATCGCCGAGAAGGCCGAGCTTGCCGCTTTGCATCATGCACCGCTCCCGCAGATCAGGCGGAATCGCCCGGAGCGAGCCTGGAGGCTCGCGATCTAGAGGCGCCCGGACCGCGAGCCTCCAGGCTCGCTCCGCGAGCTAGGAACGAATTCCGCAAAAGTTGACAGACTTTTGCGATCAAAATTCGCTCCAGCCTTCCGATCTCCCGCCATTACTTATCGCTCGAATGATTCCGTTCGAGCGGAAAGCGAGCTAGGTCCATCCGGTTCGAAATTGAGAGCCAGCACCTTCGCACGGCGCTCGCGCTTGGTCTGTCCTCCGCCGATATAGAGGACCGCCGTCTGCGAAAGCTCCTTGGCGAGGACGTCGAAGACCGCCTCGAGCGCGTCCGGCATCAAGGCCTCGAAGGCTTCGTCAATGACGACCCAAGACGGCTCATGCAGCCGCATGCGCGCGAAGGCGAGCGCCTGCTGCTCAGGATCAGTCAGCTCCTGGTCCCAGCGCGCGGTTCTATCGAGGTCCAAGGAGAGGCGTCCAAGTCCAAGGCGAGCGAGCGCCCGCTCGTAGGCTTCTTGCGGGAATTGCTCAGGCGGAGCCGGATAGGCGAGCGCTTCGCGCAGGCTCCCGACGGCAAAATAGGGACTCTTGGGCATGAACATCCCCGCGCCGCCAGTTGGTGTCGCAATTCTGCCCGACCCCCAGGGCCAAAGACCGGCTAGCGCGCGAAAGAGGCTCGTCTTTCCGGCGCCCGGCGCTCCGACAATCAGCACGCGGTCGCCAGGAGCGAGTTCCACGACCGGCTTGCTCAGCGTGATGGTTCCGTAGGGAAGCAACACCGTCAAATTCTCGATGCGGAGGCGATCGTCCGTCGCCGCCTCGAAGGCGATGCGGCTCGCGCCCGGCTCCGCGCCCTCCGTTTCCAAAAGCGCCCGACGGAACGCCGCCACGCGGTGCAGCGTTGCGCGCCAGTCGGCCAGAGCCCCAGCGTTGTCGATGAACCAGCGCAGCGACTGCTGAACCTGCGTGAAGGCGCCGGCGCTCATCAGCAGGCCGCCGAATGTCAGCTTCCCGTCGAAGAAGGCGGGCGCGGCCACGATGATCGGCGCGACGATCGTGAACCAGCCATAGCCCGCGGTCACCCAGGTCAAATTCGTCGTCGCGCGCACCAGCCGGCGCAGGAGGGAGAGAAGGCGCTCCAAGACGAGGTCGAGGCGCGTGACCTCGGTCGCCTCTCCGCGATAGAGCGCGACGCCTTCGCCGTGCTCGTTCACATGCATCAGCGAGAAGCGAAGGTTCGAACTCGCGCGCGTAATGTTCCGCGTTCAGGCCGATGAGGGGCCTGCCGACGAGCCAGCTCGCAGCCGACGCGACGCCGGAATAGATCAAGGCGCACCAGACCATGTAGCCAGGAACGATCAGGTCACGCCCGTCGATGGAAAGCACGACGCCTGCCGAAAGCCCCCACAGCACGCCGATGAAGCATGCGAGCAGCAAGGCCGCCTGAAGCAGCCCGACGCCGAGATCGGTCGTGAGCTCCGCGAGGTGGCGCGCGTCTTCATGAATGCGCTGGTCGGGGTTGACGCCGATCTCTCCGGCTTGCGACAAGAGGAAGATGCGTCGCGGCGCCAGCCATTCGGCGACGAGATCGCGCGTGAAGGCCGCGCGCATCTTCATGCGCAGCATCTGGTTGAGCCATGTCTGGGAGACGTTCAGCGCGAGCAGCGCCCCCGCGATCTTCGCAAACACGCCGAGCTGCGTCAGAAAATTCGGCAAATCCCGCCGCGACAGCGCGTCGTAAAAGGGCTTGTTCCACGCGTTGAGCTCGATCTGCCAATAGGCGGTCGCGGCGATCACCCCGATAAGACCGACGCCAAGCCAGAGAAGGACCGCTCGGCTGCTCGAGGCGCGCAGAACCTCAAGCATCATCGATGCTTGCGCGACGAAGGCGCCGAAACTCGGCTCAACGGTTTCGGCCCATTTCGCCTTCTCCGCCGGCTCTTTCGTCATTTGGCGCGCTCCCTTTTTGCAATTCCTGGATCATGCCGTCGAATGGCCGCGCGCCGCAATGGGAGGCGGCACACCATTCCCCCTCAATTCCTATATGTTCCGACCTGCGGGCGGCGACGCGTCGTCATCGGTCCCGAGAGAAAAACGCCAGGCTCGCCATGGACGCGATCGATCAGCTCCTGTCCGAAATGACGCTCGAGGAAAAGATCGGCCAGCTCAATTTGGTCGCCGGCGCCCAGGCCGTCACGGGGCCGATCGGCTCCGGCGATCTCATCGCCAACGTGCGCGCTGGACGCATCGGCGGCGTCTTCAATTTCTGGGGCCGCGAAGAGATCAGTGCGCTACAGCGGCTCGCGGTCGAGGAAACGCGGCTTCGTGTGCCCTTGCTCTTCGCGATGGATGTTCTGCACGGGCAAAGGACGATTTTCCCCGTTCCGCTCGCCGAAGCGGGGGCCTTTGACGCCGATCTTTGGGAACGGACGGCGCGCGCCGCGGCGTGCGAGGCCGCCGCCGATGGGATCGACCTCACCTTCGCCCCCATGCTGGACGTCGCGCGCGATCCGCGCTGGGGACGAATCGTCGAAGGCCCCGGCGAAGACCCTTGCGTCGGGGTCGCCTTCGCGGCCGCGAAGGTCAGGGGCTTTCAGGGCGCCAACCTCTCGGCGCGAGACGCGATCGGCGCGACCGCCAAGCATTTTTGCGCCTATGGCGCAGCGCTCGCCGGACGCGACTACGCGGCCGCAGACGTTTCCGAGCGCGCGTTGCACGAAATCTACCTGCCGCCGTTCAGGGCCGCGCTGAGAGCGGGATGCGTGGCGATCATGGCCGCCTACCCCAGCGTCGCCGGGATTCCGATGACCGCGCATCGCGGGCTGCTCACCGAATATTTGCGGGAAAAGCTCGGGTTTGAGGGCGTGATCATGAGCGACTACGGCGCGGTCGCCGAGCTTATCCGGCATGGCGTCGCCGGCGATCTCGCCGAGGCCGCTGCGCTCGCGCTGAGAGCCGGCGTCGATATGGATATGGTCAGCGGGGCCTATGTGAACGGTTTGCCAGAGGCCCTGGCGCGGGGACTGGTCAAGACGGCGCACATTGAGAAAGCCGCGCGACGCGTGCTGAGGCTCAAACGCGATCTCGGCTTGTTCGACGACCCTTTCCGTCGCATCGCCGCCGCAGAGGTCTCGCAAGAGCATCACAAAGGCCTCGCGCTCGAGGCGGCCAGACGCTCGATCACGCTGCTCGTGAACCGCGGCGTCCTGCCGATAGCTGCCGGCGTTAGACGCATCGCGTTGATCGGTCCGCTCGCCGACGCTGGAAACGAGATGCTGGGCCCTTGGAGCTTGGCCGCGAGCGGGGAGAGGGGCCTATCGATTCGCGCCAGTCTCACGGCTGCGTGCCCGGAATGCGAGATCTTTTACTGCCAAGGCGTCGAGATCGAGGGCGGCGACGCCAGCGGGATAGAGGAGGCCTGCCGGCGGTGTGCGTCAGCCGATCTCATCCTGCTTTGTCTTGGCGAAGCGGCGACCATGAGCGGCGAGGCGGCGAGTCGCGCCGCGCCAGTCCTTCCTGGCCGCCAGGCGTCGCTCGCTCAAGCGGTTCTGGCCCTTGGTCCGCCGGTCATCGCGGTCCTCTTCTGCGGACGCCCGCTTGCGCTGCCCTGGCTTTTCGAGCGCGCGCAGGCTGTGCTTGCGGCTTGGTTTCCCGGCGTCATGGCGGGGATGGCCATCGCGGACATGGTGACGGGGCGCTTCAATCCCTGCGCGCGTCTTCCCGTGACCTGGCCGCGGGACGTGGGGCAGATCCCGATTTTCTACGCCCAGCGCCCGAGCGGTCGGCCGGCCGATCCGAATGATCCGTTCACGAGCAAATATCTCGACGTCCCCGTGGAACCCCAATTTCCCTTCGGGCATGGGCTCTCCTATGGCGGGATCGCGCTGACCAATCTGCGCGTGAGCGCGCAAGCGTTCCCAATTCATCACGATCTCGCGCTCGCCGTTGAGATCGACGCGACCAATCGAGGCGAGCGCGCGACGGAGGCAACGATCTTCCTTTTCGTGCGCGACGTCGTGGCGAGCGTGGCGCGCCCGCTTCTCGAGCTCAAGTCGTGGCGGAAGGCGGCGCTCGAGCCGGGCGAAACCCGGACGATCGGCTTCTCGCTCTCTCTGGACGACTTCACCTTTCCCGGCCCCGATCTCACGCCACGCTGCGAGCCAGGCGTCTTCGAGATTCTCGTCGGGGAGAGCGCGAAGCGCGAGACCTTGCTGTCGATCTTGGTGCAGGCGAGCGGGGATTGCCGGGACTCGGCGAAATTGCGCCCGTCAGGAAACAAAACTTCGAGCGCGGACGACTCCGGGATTCCCGAACGCGCTTGAGGTTTGGCGCGCCCTACCCAAACGCTCTCAGGGGCGTTACATCAGGCCCGTCTTTTCAATGGACGGAAGCCCCGTGTCGCAGCTCTCAGATCTCTGGTTCGAAACACGCGTCGCCGCGGAGAGCCTCAAGGACTATTTTTCCGGGGGCCGACTGCGTCTCGGGGTGGCGGGGCTTTCCCGCTCCGGCAAAACCGTCTTCATCACCGCCTTTGTGCATCAACTCACGCGCGCGCTTGCGGCCGGAACCGGCGCAAAGAGCCCGCTGCCCGTCCTTCGCTTTCTCGCCGAGAACCGCCTTGACGCTGCGCATCTCGATCCGCAGCCAGACTACAACGTGCCGCGCTTCGCCTATGAGGAGCATCTCGCTGCGCTAACGGGGCTCGAGCGCCACTGGCCGCTGTCGACCCGCCGGATTTCGGAGCTGCGGCTCACGCTCGAATATCGGCGAAGACCCGGCTCTCTCTTCCACGGCGCCGACAAGACGCGTCTCGACATCGACATTGTGGACTATCCCGGCGAATGGCTGCTCGATCTGCCGCTCCTCGGCAAATCCTACGCGCAATGGTCGCGGGAGACTCTCGAGGCGTCGAGCGCCTCGGCGCGCGCATCGATCGCCGCCGAGTGGCGCGGGGCGAACGCCCTCGCCGATCCGAAGGCGCGTCTGCGCGAGCCCATTGCCAGGCAGCTGGCGCAGCTCTTCACCCAATATCTGCGCGCGGCCCGCTCTGATCGCTACGCGCTCTCCACGCTGCCGCCCGGCCGTTTTCTGATGCCGGGCGATCTCGAGGGTTCGCCGATGCTAACCTTCGCGCCGCTCGACGTGACGGAAGGCGCAGTTTACCCGTCGAGGAGCCTGGCGAGCGAGATGGAGCGGCGCTACGAAGCCTATAAGGCGCAGGTCGTTAAGCCCTTCTTCCGCGACCATTTTGCTCGGCTCGACCGACAGATCGTGCTCGTCGACGCGCTCGGCGCCTTGAACTCCGGTCCCGCGGCGGTGCGAGACCTGGAGACGGCGCTCGCCGAGGTGCTCATCGCCTTCCGCACCGGCCGCGCAAATCTCTTCAGCTCGATCTTTCGGCCGAAGATCGACAAGATACTTTTCGCGGCGACGAAGGCGGATCATCTTCACCACACGAGCCACGACCGCCTCGAGGCGATCCTGCGTCATCTCACCGCGCGCGCGATGAACCGGGCGCAAGGAGTTGGCGCCAAGATCGACGCCGTCGCGCTCGCCGCGGTGCGCGCGACGCGCGAGGCCACGGTTCGGCACGACGGCGAGATGCTTCCCGCGATCATCGGAACGCCGGTCGCCGGAGAGCGGATCGGGGAGGACGCCTTCGACGGCGTCGCCGAGGGTGCGATCTTTCCAGGCGAGCTGCCCGCCGATCCGCGCTTGGTCTTCCGCGGCGACGCGCTGGCGATGAGCGAGGAGGAGGCGGACTTCCGCTTCCTGAAGTTCCGGCCGCCCAAAGCAAAGCTGGCCCGGGATGGGGAGCCGCTTCCGCTGCCGCACATCAGGCTCGATCGCACGCTCGAGTTTTTGCTCGGCGATCGCGTGGAGTGAGTCGGCAAAGGGCGGAAGTCACGGCGCGGCTGGCGATGCGGTTTCGAGAGCGTTTCGCCACCGCTCGACGCCCCGGCCGCTTGCCGGCCGGTTCTTCGTCTTACCGTCCGGGCGAGTTATATGTAGCGATCACGAGTCCCCAGACCCCAACCACGAGAAGACTATGCGCAATCCTCCGCCGCAGCCGATCCGTCTGAGAGACTACGCGCCGACGGACTTTCTGATCGACAGCGTCGAGCTTTGCTTTTCGCTGCATAAGACGCAAACGCGCGTGCGCTCGCGTCTCGCCTTGCGTCGCAACCCCAAAGGGCGGCCCGGCGCGGCGCTGGTTCTCGACGGGGATGATCTGACGCTCGATTGCGTTTTGCTCGACGGGCGACCGCTCGATGGGGGAGCCTACGAAGCCGGCCCTGAAAGCTTCAAGCTCGCACAGCCGCCCGAGGGGCCTTTCGTTCTCGAAATCGAGACGCTCGTTGACCCGACGGCGAACACCCAGCTTTCCGGTCTTTATCGCTCGGGCGCGAATTATTGCACGCAGTGCGAGGCCGAGGGCTTTCGGCGCATCACTTATTTTCTCGATCGACCTGACGCGCTCGCCGTCTACACGACGCGCATCGAAGCCGACAAGACTGAAGCGCCAATATTGCTCAGCAATGGCGACCTCATCGAGGAAGGCGCGCTCGAAGCCGGTCGTCACTTCGCGGTCTGGCGCGATCCTCACCCCAAGCCCTGCTACCTCTTCGCGCTCGTCGGCGGCGATCTTGGGTCGATCACGCGGGACTTTACGACACGGTCGGGCCGCAGGGTGAAGCTTTCGATCTTCGTCGAGCACGGCAGGGAGCCGCGCGCGGAATATGCGATGGATGCGCTGGCGCGCGCCATGCGCTGGGACGAGGAGACCTTCGGCCGCGAATATGATCTCGACGTTTTCAACATTGTCGCCGTCTCCGACTTCAACATGGGCGCGATGGAGAACAAGGGACTGAACATCTTCAACGACAAATACGTGCTGGCCTCGCCGCAGACCGCGACCGATGCGGACTATGCCGGGATCGAAGCCGTCATCGCTCATGAGTATTTCCACAATTGGACCGGCAACCGCATCACCTGCCGTGACTGGTTCCAGCTCTGTCTCAAGGAAGGCTTGACGGTCTATCGCGACCAGGAGTTTTCCGCCGATATGCGCTCGCGCCCGGTCAAGCGCATCAACGACGTGAGAAACCTGCGCTTGACGCAATTCGTCGAGGACGCTGGGCCTCTCGCCCATCCCGTGCGTCCGAACTCCTACCGCGCGATCGACAATTTCTACACGGCGACCGTCTATGAGAAGGGCGCCGAGATCGTGCGCATGCTGAAAACCTTGATCGGCGCGGAAGCTTTCGCGCGGGGGATGGACCTCTATTTCGCG
The DNA here is from genome assembly GCA_963760695.1 of uncultured Alphaproteobacteria bacterium. Lineage (GTDB taxonomy): Bacteria > Pseudomonadota > Alphaproteobacteria > Rhizobiales > Beijerinckiaceae > Methylocystis. The sequence continues at coordinate 34,583 of CAVXEI010000018.1, forward strand.
CGCTTTGACGGAACGGCGGCGACGGTCGAGGATTTCCTCTCCTGCTTCGCAGAAAGCGCCAAGCGCGACCTCACGCAATTCGCCCGCTGGTACTCGCAGGCGGGAACGCCCGTCATCGAGATCGCGACGCGCCACGATCCGGATACGCGTGTCTTCTCCTTGACCTTGTCGCAATCGACGCCGCCAACTCCCGGCCAGGAGCAAAAGCTCCCGTTCGAAATCCCGATCGCTCTGGCGCTCTTCGACCAGTCCGGCGACAAGCTCGCGCTCGAGGCGGAGGACGCGAGCGCCGAGGAGATCGCGCAGGGGCGGATCGTGCTTGCGACCGAGACGCGTTCCTTGCGCTTCCCAAATCTCTCGGCGCACCCGACCGTCTCGCTGCTGCGGGGCTTCTCGGCGCCGGTACGGCTCGAGCCCGCCCTCGGCGAAGCCGATCTCCTGCGGCTTCTCGCCCATGACGACGACGCCTTCAACCGATGGCAAGCGTCGCAAAACTTGGCCCTCCGCTCGATTTTCGCGCGCGTCCGCGGCGAGGAGACGAATGACGACGCCTTCGCCGAAGGGCTCCGCCGGCTCATCTCTCAATCGAGCGATCCCGCCTTCACCGCGCTGGCCCTGACGTTTCCGAGCGAAGCCGATCTTGCGCGCGAACAGGGCGAAAACGTCGATCCTGATGCGCTTCACGCCGCGCGTAAGAAGTTGCGCCAGACGCTGGGACGAGCGCTTGGCGATCCGCTGGCCGAGATTTTCGCACGACGGACGGCAGAGGGCGACTATGCGCCGGACGCAGCAAGCGCGGGGCGACGGGCGCTGCGCAATGTCGCGCTCGATCTCCTTGCTGCGGGCGACGGGGCGGTCGGGACGCAACTGGCCGAGACGCATTTCAATGCGGCGCGCAATATGACCGATCGCCTGTCGGCGCTCGCAACTTTGGCGCTGGTCGGCGGGCCCGCGCGGGAAGCCGCCTTCGCGCGCTTCTATGAACAATTCGCCGACAATTCGCTCGTCATCGACAAGTGGTTCTCCCTGCAGGCGACGATACCGGAGGAGGCGACGACCCGCCGCGTCCTCGATCTGATGGCGCACAAGGATTTCTCGCTTTCCAACCCCAATCGCGCCCGTGCCCTCCTGGGAGCCTTCGCCGCAGGCAATCCCACCCGCTTCCATGCGAATGATGGCTCGGGCTATGCCCTCGTCGTCGACGCGGTCATCGCGATCGACCCAAAAAATGCGCAGCTCGCGGCGCGGCTGCTCACGAGCCTACGCGCTTGGAGAACCCTGGAGCCCGTTCGCCGCGGCCTGGCGGAGAAAGCGCTGCGCAAGGTGGCCGCCGCGCCGTCGCTCTCCAGCGACACGAACGACATCGCGACGAGAGCGCTTGGCTAGAGCGAAGTCTGACAGTGTCTTTGCGAGCGGCGCGGCGCCTGCGGCGCGGTGCCGGGCGAAAGCCGCTCCTTTTCGGATGGCGCAATGTCATTGCAGAGATTGTCAGCGCGTCTCTGGGACGGGCCACACGACCAACGCGCTCTTCAACGAAGCCGACGTGGAGATCCTCAGCGAGACGAAGGGTTTTGCGGTGACAGCCGACAGCGGCTCCACTTTAACCCGCTACTTTTGTCCCGTCCGCGGCAGCCGTATGCTCGGCCACAACCCGGCGCGGTCATCGTACCCGCCGGAGTTTTCGACGAGCCGGATCGGTTTCAGCCGCAGTCGGTTTTACGCCAAGCGGCGCCCCGCTTGGGACCGGCCCGCATGGACATTCCCAATTTCGACGCCATGCCGCCGCAGCCAAAATGAAAGCGGACCGCAGGCTCTCTCTCTTGCTACACGCCGAGCTTCTTTTGCAAATTCGTCGACGAGGTCGTGTATTGGAACAGCAGCTTCTTGTCCGGATAGACGTAGTGGTGGATGCGCTGCGCCGCGAGCGCCCCCTCGTGGAAGCCGCATAGAATGAGCTTCAGCTTGCCGGGATAGGTGTTGATGTCGCCCACCGCGAAAATTCCGGGGTGATCGGTCTCGAATTTCTCCGTGTCGACCGGGATGAGATTTTCGTTCAGGTTCAGACCCCAATTGGCGACGGGGCCAAGCTTCATCGTCAGGCCGAAGAACGGGATGAGGCGGTGGCATGACAGCGCCTCGAGAGAGCCGTCATTTCCCTTCAGCGTGGCGCTCGTCAGTTCGCCATTGTCGCCGTCGATCTGGGTGATCTGGCCGAGCTTCAGGGCGATCTTGCCGGCCGCCTGAAGCTCCTGCATGGCCTTCACGGAATGGGGAGCGGCGCGGAATTCAGCGCGGCGGTGCACGAGCGTCAGGCTCTTGGCAACGGGCTGCAGGTTGAGCGTCCAGTCGAGCGCCGAGTCGCCGCCGCCGACGATGACCACGTCCTTGTCGCGAAAATCCTCGACCCGCCGCACGGCATAGAACACGCTCTTGTGCTCATAGGCATCGATGCCCGGTATCGGCGGCTTTTTGGGCTGGAAGGAGCCGCCGCCCGCGGCGATCACCACCGCCTTCGCCTTGAACTGCTTGCCGAAGTCCGTGCCGACGAGGAAGGAGGGCTGATCCGCCGTTCCGACCGACTGAAGGGACTCGACCATCTCGCCGAAGTGGAAGGTCGGGTGGAAGGGCGTGATCTGCGCGAGGAGATCGTCGGTTAGGCCCTGGCCGGTGATGTGGGGAATGCCGGGAATGTCGTAGATAGGCTTTTCCGGATAGAGTTCCGAGCATTGGCCGCCGGCGCGCGGCAGGATGTCGACGACATGCGCCTTGATGTCCAGGAGGCCCAGCTCGAAGACCGTGAAGAGGCCAGCCGGGCCCGCGCCGACGATAACCACGTCGGTCTCGATCACTTCGCTCATTCTTTTAGGATCCCGAGAAGAGTTTGAGGCCCGCGCGCCAAGGGCGGGCACAGTCAACTTGTTCTATAGCATGCCCGCAGAGACGCAAGCCGGGCTTTTCCGACGTCGCGGCAACGGGGACGGACTCGGCGCAGCGATCGCCTAGCCTTGCTGCGCGGGCGTGCGCACAATGAGGCCTTCGAGCTCCGGCTTCACGACGATCTGGCAGCACAGCCGTGAGTTCTGCTCGACGGCGAAGGCGAAATCCAGCATGTCCTCTTCCATCTGCGAACGCCCGCCGGTCTTCTCGATCCATGCGGGGTCCACATAGACGTGACAGGTCGCGCAGGCGCAGGCGCCGCCGCATTCCGCGGCGATCTCCGGAATGTCGTTACGGCGGGCGGTCTCCATCACGGTCGAGCCGACTTCGCCTTCGACCGTTCGCGCTTGTCCCTTGGAATCGACGAAGGTGATGTTGACCTTCGAGGGCGCGCCGCCGCCAGGTTCGGCTCCGTATCGAAGGATCTGATCGTCGAGTGCCGTCTTGACCATTTGCTTGAACTCTCTCCCAAACGCCACATCGCGGCGCCGCAACGCGGCTCGGCTGCGCTTTCTGAGTTTGGCGGTCCAGTTAGCAGAGCGCTAGCGCCCACGCCAGTCCTTTCGCGTCACCTTCCGCGGCGAAGCCAGGAGGCGAGATGATCCGCCGTAGCGTCGAGCGCAGCTTCATAGGCGCGGGCGGCCTCCGGACCGAGCGTGTGCGGCGCCGGGGCCTCGCCGATGAACACCTTCTCGCTCACGCGCGCGCCGTCCTTCTCATTCGTGACCCGCGCGACGATCTCGACGATAGCCGTCTCGCGGCCTGAGTCGATCTCGAACCGCCGCAGCTCCGTCGACAGGCGAAAAACGGCGGCGGCGTCGCCCGGGCGAACGGCGTTGACTCCCCGGGCCATGAGGCGGTCGATCAGCCGCGCCTGCACCAATCTCGGCACAGTGTCAGACCACTGCGCATCGGCGAGGAAGGCCAAGTCACCCCCTTCGCCGCGGATGACGAAGCGGTTCGTGTCGATGATGGCCGAGGCGCTCGGTTCCTGGATGGCGACCGTCGCGCCACGAACGTTGGCCCGCGCGACGGCGTCCGGCAAAAGATCGAAGGTTTCGCGCGGAGTGGAGCAGGCGGCGAGCGCGAGCGCGGCGCAGATCAGCACGGCGACGCCGTCCCGGCCTCCCCTCCTTCTCGACCGAATCGCGTACATGCGTCCTCTTGCGCCGTCCGGAATCCGGTTACAGCCGCAGTGCCTGAGCTTATCGTATATTTGCGACAGGAACAAAAGGCCGACGTCTCCGGCGCTTAGCCATCGAGGGGAGATTTTTTCGCCAGCACACGCGCCTTTCTTAGGGGCTTTGGTTCAAGCGGAAGTTTCCTCGAAACAGCCGTTCTCGATATTTCGGAGAAGCTGCTTAAGGAACCCGTAACGGCGGCCCTCCTCGGGCTGCGGCTCATTCGGCCGCCGCCTGGTCGGCCGCCCCGCGCGCGAGCCTTTCCGCCTTCAGAAGCTCGGCCACCAGGAAGGCCACCTCGATCGCCTGCTCGGCGTTGAGGCGCGGATCGCAATAGGTGTGATAGCGGTCGCGGAGATCGGCTTCCGAGATCGCGCGCGCGCCGCCCGTGCACTCGGTCACGTTTTTGCCGGTCATCTCCAGATGAATGCCGCCCGCGTAGGAGCCTTCCGCCTGGTGTATCAAGAAGAAGGCGCGAATCTCGGCCATGATGCGATCGAACGGCCGCGTCTTGTAACCGCCGGCGCTGATCGTGTTGCCATGCATCGGATCGCAGGACCACACGACCGCCTTGCCCTCGCGCGCGACAGCGCGGATCAACGGCGGAAGCTTCTCTTCCACCTTGTCGGCGCCGAAGCGGCAGATGAGCGTGAGGCGGCCCGGCGCGTTCTCGGGGTTGAGCAGGTCAATGAGCTCGATGAGCCCCTCGGGGCTTAGGCTCGGCCCGCATTTCAGGCCGAGGGGATTCTTCACGCCGCGCAGGTAGTCCATATGAGCGCCGTTCGGCTGGCGCGTGCGGTCGCCGCACCAGAGCATATGGCCCGAGGTCGCATAATGATCGCCGGTGGTGGAGTCGACGCGCGTCAGCGCCTCCTCATAGCCGAGCAGCAGCGCCTCATGCGAGGTGTAAAAATCGGTCTGGCGCATCTCGGGGTGATGCTCGGGATCGAGTCCGATGGCGCGCATGAAGCCGAGCAATTCGCCGATATGGTCCGCAAGTTTCTGATAACGCTCTGACTGGGGGCTGTTGCGCACGAAGCCGAGCATCCAGCGATGCGCGTTCTCGAGATTGGCGAAGCCGCCGGTGGCGAAGGCGCGCAGCAGATTGAGCGTTGCGGCCGACTGGCGATAGGCGAGCAGCTGCCTCTCGGGATCGGGGACCCGCGCCTTCTCCGTGAACTCGATGTCGTTGATGATGTCGCCGCGATAGCTCGGCAACTCCGCGTCTCCCTGTTTTTCCACAGGCGAGGAGCGGGGCTTGGCGAATTGTCCGGCGATCCGCCCGACCTTCACGACGGGCGAGGCGGCGGCGAAGGTCAGGACGACCGACATCTGCAGGAACACTCGAAAGAAATCGCGGATGTTGTCGGCGGAGTGCTCGGAGAACGCCTCGGCGCAGTCGCCGCCTTGCAACAGGAAAGCCTTCCCGGCCGCGACCTCGGCCAGCGCGCGGGTGAGGTTGCGCGCTTCGCCGGCGAAAACGAGCGGCGGAAAGCCCGCGAGCTGCCGCTCCACCGCCGACAGCGCGGCGGCGTCCCGAAAGATGGGCGTTTGCTCGATGGGCTTTTGTCTCCAGCCGCTGGGGGTCCAACGCTCCACGATGGTATATCTCCGCTATTTTCGCCGATGGCGCCATTTTTCGGGGCGCTTATATAGCAGACGCCGCCGGCTGGCGACAGTATTGCAGCAGACCCGCCGGTCGCCTATGACCGTGGCGCCGGCGCCACGCTTCGAGGATTTTCTTCGAGCGCGGAGACCTTGCGGTTGACACCGGCCGCATTCGTGAGAATCTTGCGTCCGCGTCCCGGCATTCCGCCTGGGGCCGCCCGCTTCGAAATCTCGGCCAATTCGGGCTTGGCCTGTGTCAGAAGGAGAAACTCCATTCGCCGACCAATGAAGAGCGTCGCGGTCCCTCAGAAGGAGGGACCAAAGGTAAATAAGGAGATTCGCGCCAGAGAAGTGCGCCTCATCGATTCCGAAGGCAAGAACCACGGCGTCGTGCCTTTCCTGCAGGCGATGGAGCTTGCCGACGCAGCCTCCCTGGACTTGGTCGAGATCGACCCCAATTCCGAGCCGCCCGTTTGCAAGATCCTCAATTATGGACGCTTCCGCTTCACCGAGCAAAAGCGCGCCGCTGAGGCCCGCAAGAAGCAAAAGATCGTCGAGGTCAAGGAGATCAAGCTGCGCCCCGGCATCGACGATCACGACTATGAGACCAAGATGAAGGCGGCGCGTCGCTTCTTCGAGGAGGGCGACAAGGTCAAGGTGACCCTGCGCTTCCGGGGTCGCGAGATTGCTCACCAGGATCTCGGCTATCGTCTGATGACGCGCGTCAAGGCGGAGACGGCAACCATCGCCAAGGTCGAGCTCGAGCCGTCGATGGAGGGCCGTCAGATGATCATGGTCCTTTCGCCGCGCTAAAGCCCGGTGCGGCGTTTCTGATCGGAATGCGTGATGCCCTTCTTGGAGCTACGACCCCCCCGTGTGTTGCAGAGCGCCGCCGCGGTCGCACTGCTCGTGTCGTTTGGGACGTGTCCAGTGGCGCGCGCGCAGTTCGCGCTGCCCGGCGCCGCCGCGCCTGCCGATGAAGGAGCGGTCGCACCCGAGGCGCAGTCGGAGGAGACGGCGGTTCGTAAGCGACGCGCCGTGTCGGGCGAGGGTGCAGCGGGGCCAGCGGTCGCCCCGAAGCCTCCGAGCGAGGATTCAATCGCCGAGAAGCCGCTCTATCTCGACGGGAGCCGCGGTCGCATGGAGTTCCAGCGCTACGCTGGCGAAACGCGTCTCCTCAAGCTGACGCTTGCAGGAGACCGGCTGTCCCGTTCAGGCGAAAGCTGTTCCGTGGATGCGCCGGCCGCGCAGCTGAAGCTTGTCCCGCGCGACAGCGACGCGGGGGTGCGCCGCTATCAGCTGAACTACGCGGACTGCCCGCTGAGCTTCGACGTGCTCGACGGGGCGGTGCTGGTGTCGACCGAAAAAGGCGCCTGCACGATCGCCGCCTCCGATTGCCGCGTCGAACCCAACGGCCTCTGGGGCATGGGCTCCGCCGAGTTCGACCCCAAGAACGCCAAGGACATGCTGAACCTTCGCGCCCGCGTGGAGAAGACGATCCACGCCGACTTCCGCGCGCTCTACGACAAGAACAAAAAGGACCTGCCGCTGAGGGCCTATCTGGTTCGCGAGCAGGCGGGCTTTTCCGCCAGGCGCGGGGAGATCTGCCGCAACTACGCGCAGGAGGCGGACTTTGGCTATTGCGCGCTGCGCGTGACCGAAGCGCGCGCGCTGAAGCTCGGGACCGAGCTCGCGAAAGGCGTGAAGCTGCCGCAGGGAGTCGCCCAGCAGGAACTGCCCGTCAAAGAGAAGCGCGTCGGAAGGTAGGCGGAATCAACCGCCCTTGCGCTGGAGCATTCCCTTGGCGGGATCGTAGGCGCGTATCGCGCCGACGAGAAAGATCGTCGTATAGCCCGTGACCACCGCGAGCGAGTTCCAGGCGATCTGCTGGTAAAAGGCGAAGCGGATCAGCTCCACCGCATGGGTGAAAGGGTTGATCGCGCAGACGTAATAGAGAAGAAGCCCCGAATTCCTTGACGCGCCAAAGCGGATAAAGCGCGGAGGAGGCGAAGAACATCGGGAAGATCACGAAATTCATCACGCCTGCGAAATTCTCGAGCTGTTTGATCCCGGATGAGAGCAGCATGCCGAGCGCGCCGAGCATGAGCCCCGAGAGCGCGAGCGCCGGCAGCACGGCGAGATAGCCCCATTTCGACGGCGGCTCGATTTCCCAGAAATAAGCGATCAGCAGATAGGCCGCGACCTGCAGGATCGACACCGCAACGCCCGCGAAAAGCTTTGCGCCGAGCAGGAATGCGCGCGGGAAGGGCGAGACCAGAAGCGTGCGCATATTGCCCATCTCGCGGTCGTACACCATGGAGAGCGACGACTGCATGCCGTTGAAGAGCTGGATCATCGCCATCAATCCGGGCGTGATGTAGACCTCATAGAGCACGTAGGTGTCGTAAGGCGGGATGATCGAGACGCCGAGCACGGAGCGAAAGCCCGCCGCGAAGATGAAGAGCCAGACGAGCGGCCGCACCAAGGCCGAAATGAAACGCTCGCGCTGATGCAGAAAGCGCAGGCCCTCGCGCCAGACGACGCCGCCGAGGCAGACCGCGTATTGAGCGAGCGAGAACCCGCTCTCCCTCTCCCCGCGAGCGGGGAGAGGGCTGGGGTGAGGGGCCAGGGGGGATGTCAACCTTTCCGCCTTTCGCTCTGCGTGCGGGCGCACAATCCTTTCGCGGAATGAGCCCAAGCCCCTCACCCTAACCCTCTCCCCGCGCGCGGGGAGAGGGAATCACGCCCGCAGTCAGCTTCTCGAACGCTCCGCCGATGCTGTCCGCCTCCTGCGCTGCAACGATGTCCGCGGCGATCCCGTCCGCCAGCACGCGGCCCTGGTGCAGCACGATCACCTGATCGTTGGGCTCGACCTCGTCGATGAGATGCGTCGTCCAAAGCACCGCGAGATTTTCCTCTGCGACCAGCCTGCGCACATGCGCGAGAATGTCGGCGCGCGCCCTTATGTCGAGGCCGACCGTCGGCTCGTCCAAGAGCAAGAGGCTCGGCTTGTGCAGCAGCGCGCGGGCGATCTCGATGCGGCGCATCTGCCCGCCGGAGAGATCGCGCGCCTTGTCGCGCGCGCGTTCCGCAAGTCCCGCGCGGCGGAGCCCCTCGGTTGCGAGGCGCTTGCCTTCGCCGGGTCCGATGCCGTGCAACGCCGCGTGATAGAGCAGGTTCTGCGTCAGGCTCAATTCGAGATCGAGCGTGCGCGCCTGGAACACGACGCCGAGGCGGCGTAGCGCCTCGCTCGGCGCTTTGGCGACATCATAGCCCATGATCTCGACGGCGCCGTGTCTTGCCGCGTAGAGCCCGGTCGCGAGCGAGAACAGCGTGCTCTTGCCGGCGCCGTTGAGACCCAGCAGCACCGCGAAGGCGCCGCACGCCACCGTGAAAGAAGCGTCGTCGAGCGCCTTGCGCGCCCCATAGGCGTGCGAGAGATTTTTGACGTTGAGCGCGGGAGTTTCGCTCACGACGTCCGCCGGTCATTGCGAGGAGCGAGAGCGACGAAGCCATCCACATTCGCGACGCCGCCCTCTCGGGATAGATTCGCTTCGCTCGCAATGACGGCCTTCATCATTGCGGCGCCACGACGATTCCCCAAGGAAAAGACCCCACCGGTATCGACTTTAGGACCTTGAGGGTCGCCGTGTCGATGATGGAGACGTCATTGGAGACGCCATTCGCGGTCAGGAGGTATTTTTCGTCCGGCGTGAAGGCGAGGTGCCAGACGCGCTGGCCGACGAGCAGATATTTTTCGATTTTCTTCGTCTCGGCCGTCGATGACCGCGACGCGATTGGCGGGGCCGAGCGCGACGAAGACGCGCTTGCCGTCCTTGGTGAAGGAAATGCCGATCGGCTGGATCGCCTCCTTCGACAGGCCCGGGATCTCGAAGGAAATCTTCTGCTTCACGACGCGCTTTTCGGGGTCGATCACCGCGACCGTCCCGCCCACTTCGGACGAGACCCAAAGCTCCGATCCGTCCGGCTTGAACTCGGCGAAACGAGGCCGCGCGTCGACGAGGATATTGGCGACGATCTCCTTGGTGCGCGTGTCGATCAGATGCGCCATGTTGGTTGTTTCCGACGTGTTGACCAACGTCTTTCCGTCGGGGCTTACCGCCATGCCCTCGGGCTCGACGCCGACAGGGACGTCGCCCGTCTGACGCTTCGTCGCCACGTCGATCATCGTGACCAGATTGTCGTTTTCATTCGAGACATAGATGGTCTTGCCGTCCGGCGAGAGCGCCAGCAGCTCGGGATCGGGGCCGGAGGGGAGCTTTCCGGTGATCTGCAGCGTCTTGGTGTCGAGCACTTGGATCGCGTCGTCGTCGCCTGCGCAGATGAAGAGTTCCGAGCCGTCCTTGGTGAGCGCGATCCCACGTGGACGGCGCCCGACCTTCACCGTCTTCACGGCTTCCAGCTTTTCCGTGTCGATGATCGTGACGCTGTTGCCCTTCTCATTGCTGACATAAGCGAGAAAAGCATGAGCGGGAGACGTTGCAAGCGGCGTCAAGAGCGCAGCGAGCGTCAAAAGCCCCCTCCCCAACCCTCCCTCGCTTCGCGGGAGAGGGGACCATAACGATCGAGATTGCGCGAGCGCCCAGTCAAGCGCGCGGCCTACTCCCTCTCCCGCGAAGCGGGGGAGGGTCGGGGAGGGGGCATTCTTCATCATTGCAGCCTGCATTTCGTTTCGGGCTTGTCGAGGCCCAGCGTGTCGAGCTCACTTGTCTGGTGTAGAAAGCCTTCCTGTGGGGAGACGGAGACGACCATGCGTCCGTCCGAGAGCAGGATCGGCTGACGCAGCTGCTGGTTCCAGGGGCGCAGCGTCAGCCGCACGCCCTTGAAGGCGGCGATCGAGAAGTCGGGCGAGACGAGAAAAGCGCGGAGCTTCTCGGGCTCGTTCGATCCCGTCCGCGTCGCCGCCTCGCCGATCATCCGCATGGCGAGCCAGGCGTTGCTGTCGCGCGCGTTCATGGTGCGGCGGAAGCTCTGCATGAATCGGTTCTGCAATTGAATTGCTCCCCATTGCTCATGCGCGCCGTCCCAGCTCGTCGGCGTGAGCCCGGCCGAGCCCGCGACGGGACGGGGATCGAAGGTGCGATAGGGCAGGTAGCCGGCGAAGACTTCCGATTCATCCGCGGCGATCAGCACGTCATAGCCGGGGGCGCCCTGCGTTAAGACCGGCATCTGACGTTGCGTCTGCACCGAGCCGGAGTTGCTGCGCCGTCCGCCGCCCAAGTCCTGGAAGACGCGCTCCTCGACGATCTTGCCGCCGAATTTCTTGGCGCTGTTTCGATAGGCCTGCGCCAAGAGCTCGTCCTCGGGATGCGAACCCTTGATCATCAGCCAGCGCGGCCATTTCTTCCAGACGAGATATTGCGCGAGCCCGTCGGCGAGCATCGCGCGTGAGGGAGCGACGTGGATGACGTCGGCGCGGCAAAGCTCCTCGCGCACCGCTTCGTCGGGCGCCGAGACGTTGAAGATGAGGGCGCCCAGGGCCTTGGCGCGATCCGCGGCGGCGAGAAGACGGGGGGCCGAGAGATCGGCGATGACGAGGCGCGCACCCTGCTCGGCGAGCCGCTCGACCGCCGCCGCCGCGTCCTCGCTCTCGTCGAGCTTCGCATCGATGGTCTCGAAGCTCTGACCGGTGAATTTGCCGGTTGTGTTGTTGTCGGTCGCGCCCATCAGCGCGCCGGCGAGAACGTCGTCGGCGGCGGGAAGATCGAGAATGGACAGGGTCTCGCGCGTATGCGGCTGGCGCAGCACGCCGACCTTGATCGTCACCGGCTCCGCCTCAGCGGGAGCGGCGAGTAAGAAGGCGAGACAAAAGGCTGCGAGCCGGCGCATGGGCGTCCTTCTTAACCTGCCGGGGCTAGGAGCGGATCGCATTCATGCCGCCTTCGTCGTAAACGATCAATGAGATTGTTGGGGGCCAGGAAGGACCAAGCTATGCCGGCGGAACTCCTCAAAATGCTCGCCGCCTTCGCCGTCATGGCCATGGGAGCGGCGGGTCTCATGACTTTGCGCGCGCCGCAAGAGGTCGCCTTCACGCAAGCGCAGCTCCAAAAACGCATCGACGCCCTGCTCAACAAGGATCTGCCGCTCAAGGGGCCGGCGGCGGAGATCGTCGCCTCGTTGCAGGCGCGCATGGTCAACGTCACGATCGCCGAGGGGCGCGTCGACATCGCCGCGCTTCTTCAGGGAAAGCTCATTCTCGGACCGGCCTTTTCCGTGGCGGCCAGCCTGCGCGGGAAGCCGATCTATGACGACGGCGCCTTCTACTTCGAACCCGAGGACGTTCGGCTCGAAAAATTTGCGCTCGGCGAGGAAGGAAAGATCGCGGGCGCTCTGGCGGGGCTCGCGCGGCTTGCCGGCCCCGGCGCGGCCGAGCTCATCGATAAGAAGCGGCGGGAGCTCGAGAGCGCGGCGAAAGGACTCGTCGAGCACGCGATCAAAGCTGAGCTCGAGCGAAGGCCGTTCTATCGGCTCAAGGAGGATGCGAAAGGGGAGGTTTTGCGCGCGACGCTGGACTCGCTCTTGGTCGAGGGCGACAAGCTCGTCATTCGCTTTACACTCTGGCGGGCGACGCCCTGGGCGGCGCTCGGCGCGGCGGCGCTGCTCGCGGGGATCGTCGGCCTCGTTCTCGCCTTGCGGAGGTAAGTCTGAGCGACGCCATCGAACTTCGCCATGTTCGCAGCGACCGCCGGTCCAAAATTTCCTTTGGCGCGCTACCTCCTGGAGGCTCGGAAGGAGCCGAGCGAACAAAGGAGGCGTACAATGGCGCTCGGAAGAATGCTCGCGACCGGCCTGGCCGCCGGAGGGCTTTTGCTCGGCGGGGCGCTCCTCGCCACTATCCCGGCGCAAGCGGAGCCGTCCACCATCAAGGCGCTGGACGCCGACAATGATGGGACCCTGGACCTCAACGAGGTGACCAAGGGGGCCCAGGCCGCTTTCGATCGCCTGAACAACGATCAGGACGACACGCTCGATCGCAACGAGCTTGGGCCGCGCGTGAGCGCCGACGCGTTTTCGGCGGCCGACCCGGACAAGGACAGCACTCTTTCGAAGAAGGAGTATGTCGACATCACAACCAAGCTGTTCAAGCAGGCGGACGTTGACGGGGACGGCACGCTCGATGCGAAAGAGCTGAATTCGGAAGCGGGTCGCGAGCTCTTCGTTGATCCGCTGAACGTCGCCGTGACATTGAGCGTGATCGTCGTCGAGGGTCCGTCTCGCGCCAGCCGCGCACGAGCGCGTCGAGGGCGCCAGCGAGCCGCAGCTCCTGGAGAGCCACCGGCCGCAGCGCGCGAGAATGCGCCGGTTGACGCCCTGCAAGGCGGCGATCTGCCCATCGAGCTTTTCGCAATCCGCTGTCACGTCGGCGCTCTGGGCCTTGCGCCGCAAAGCGCCGACGCCGGCGCGGATCGCGAAGAGGAAGGGGCCCATTTCGTCGTGGAGGTCTCGCCCGATGTCGCGGCGCTCGGCTTCCTGCACGTCGATCATGCGGCGCAAGAGGTCCCGGTTCTCAGCATCAAGACGCGCCAGAGAGTCCGCCAGCGCATTGACGCCATCGGCGATGACCGCGAATTCCGGCGAGCCGGCGCGCGCGACGCGCAGCTCCCTTTCGCCTCTTTCGAGCGCCTCGAGGCTCTGCGAGAGCGCCGAGACGGGCGGGGGCGTGCGCGACTGCGTCTCATGGGAAAAGGGCTCTCGCTTGCCGAGATCGCACATGAAACAGGATTGTCCTATAAGACCATCGCCAACACGACGGCGCTGATGAAGCGAAAGCTCAACGCCCGCACGCCGATGGACCTTGCGCGCATCGCCTTCGAGCAGAAGCTTTCTTGAGGTTCGAGAGAGGCCGCGCAGCGCCGCAAGCGCTATGAGAAGCGGCGCAAAAAGCCGCGCAAAGGGGAGTTCCTCCTGCTTGTCTGAGCCTTTGGCCAAAAATCTTCCGCTTGAAGGCCGCACGATCGCGCTCGTGCATCCCGCGTGGCATAGCTGCGGCACCTATCGCGTCGTGCTGGGCCAAGCCGCGGCCTATCGCGCGCTTGGCGCGCGCGTCTGCCCGATCGCGGTCTCCAGCGACCCGGGCTTCAGCCCGCAAAGAGACTGGATCTGGCGCGGCTTCAGGCGCGCGACTCCGGAACTCGACGAGGGGGAGCGTTATTTCGGCGGCGCGCCCTATCGCGCCGTGCTCGACCCGCTTTTTCTCAAGAGCGTGCTGTGGCCTTATATCCATGGGGATCAGGCCACGATCCGCACGGGAATGGCGGAGCGGGCGCAGCTTTCGTCCCAGCTTTGGGAGACGCGCTTCGATCTCGTCCACTGCAATCATTTCTTTTTGATGCCCATCGCTGCACGTCTGGCGCGCGGCGCCAAAATCCTGCTCGACAGTCATGATCTGCAGGCGCGCCAATTCGCGCTGATGAACGAGCGGATGCCCTGGCTGAAGCCGCACGTGAGCTTCGAGGTTATGCTCGCCCAGGAGCTTGCGCAAATGCGCAAGGCGGATCTCCTCATCCACCTCAACGCCGAGGAGGAGCAGGACTTTCGCGCGCTGCTGCCACAGAAGGCGCACGCGCTGCTCTATCCAGCCGTGCCGGCGGCGCCGACGGGGCCGGGCGGCGAGGACATCGTCATCGTCTCGAGCAATAATTCCGCCAATGTCGAGAGCGCGATTTGGTTCTTGCGCGAGGTCGCGCCGGCGCTCCGAGACTTGAGCGTCAAGATCGCCGGGAGCGTCGACGCGGGCGTCAGGGCGCGCGCGCCTGACCTCCACGCCCGCTACAAGCAGTGGTTCCTCGGCCGCGTCGACGATCCCGGCGTAGTTTATGCGGCCGCCAAGCTCGTCTTGCTGCCGACGATCGACGGCCACGGACTGTCGATCAAGACGGTCGAGGCCATGGCGAGCGGCTTGCCGCTCGTTTCGACAAAACTCGCCCTGCGCGGCATGAATGCAGAGGCGCTTGGCCTGGAGGGCGTCTCGATCGCCGACGCGCCGCAGGATTTCGCCGGCGCGGCGACGCGCGCCGCGGCCTTGCCCGCTCGCAGTCGGGAGCAGCGGGAGAGAAGCGCCTCGCGCGCCTATTACGACGCGCATTTTTCCTCGCAGGCCTATGAGAAGAAGCTGCTCGCGCTCATCGCGCCGTTGCTGCCGGCGTAAGCCCCTTCGCTCGGACCCAACGAAAACCCCGGCGCTGGGGCCGGGGTTCAGGTTGTCGCGAGCGGCTCGCTCAGGCGGCCGCTTCGAACTTGCGCTTTCTTAGCCACCATCCGGCCAGGCCAGTGGTCGCGAAGATCAGGCCGGGCAGACCAGCGCCGACTTCCGGGCCGGGGACGACGGCAGCGAGCTGGCCTCGGATTTCCCCCCCGGGAAAGTTTGCATCATGGATATTTACGTAAGCGAGGCCGCCGTCGAGACCCTTGACGAGAGCTGCTTCAGCAGAACCGGCGGTCCCGCCGCTGGCGGTCAGGAAGGCCGACTCATAGGTGGCGGCCGCGGTAAGGTCGAACGTATTCGTGTAAAGGCCAGAGGTCGTGGCCGGAAAGGCCGTAAACGGCACGGCGACGCCAGCGTTTGCTCCGACAGGCGCGCAACAATGGATGTGAGCCCCGGTGGCGGGAGCGCTAAGACCGGTAAAGGTTACGTCCACCGCGAGGGTTTGAGCGCTTGTATCGAGGAAGAGGAGCGCGGTCCCGCTTGCCGTCGAGGCGTTTGGCGGGACCTGGTTCGATCCAAGAAGCGTTGTCGAAAATTCCAGGACCGCCGCATGCGCGCAAGAGGACGCTAGGACCAGTGCAGCGGCAAACACAAAAGAGCGAAAAGAGGGCATTACCAAATCCTCCTATTAGTTTTGCGCCGCCTGCAGCGGCAAAAAACGTCTCGCTTTTGTAGTTTGGTCTGGGATGGCGACGCAATTGGGGTAAGCGCTTAGCCGTCTCTCACAGCACGAGCGGGAGAGGGCCGGGGAGGGGGTTTACGCCTCCCAGAGATCCAGCGCGGGAAAGCCTTCGCCGGAAAGCAGGGCGTAAGTCTCGTAGAGCGGCAGGCCGACGACGGCCGAATAGGACCCGACGACGGTCGCCGCGAAGATCCCCGCGCGGCCCTGAATCGCATAGCCTCCCGCCTTGCCGCGCCATTCGTCGGTCGCGAGATAGGCGGCGATCTCGGCGCCGCTCAATCGCTTGAAGCGGATGCGCGCCTCCGCGAGGCGGCGGCGCTCGGCGCCGCGCGGCGTGATCAGGCTCACCGCCGTATAGACGCGGTGCTGGCGCCCCGAGAGAAGATGCAGGCAGTCCTCGGCCTCTTCGCGGGTATCGCATTTCGGCAGAACTCGCCGGCCGACCGCGACCACCGTGTCGGCGGCGATGAGATAGGCGCCGATCAGCTCGGGCTGCTTGTTTTTGATCTTGTTCGCAACCTCCGCCTTGCGGCTCGCCAGGCGCTGCGCGAGAAAGCGCGGCGCCTCGCCCCGCTGCGGCGTCTCGTCGATCTCGGCGGGAAGCAGCGCGTCCACCTCGAGCCCCGCTTGCTGCAGCAGCGCGAGACGCCGGGGCGAGGCGGAGGCGAGCACGAGGCGGGGACGCGCGGGGACCGGTTCGGCTGTCACGTTTTGCGCTCCGCCGCTGGGTGTTTTATCGGAAGCGATAGGTGATACGGCCCTTGGTGAGGTCGTAGGGCGTCATCTCGACCAGAACCTTGTCGCCTTCGAGCACGCGAATCCTGTTCTTGCGCATCTTTCCGGCGGTGTGCGCGATGATCTCGTGATCGTTCTCGAGCTTGACGCGAAACATCGCGCTCGGCAACAGCTCGGTCACAATTCCCGGAAATTCAAGAAGTTCTTCTTTAGCCATGAGGTCCCTTATAAGAGGCCAGCCAGGGGGCGGCCCCGTTTCGGCGCGGACCCTAATCGAGAATGTGGGATTTGTGAACCGGAGGCGTGGGCGGATTTGAAGGTCCGCGCCCCGGCGCGCACACTTACCTCCGGCGACGCCATCACTTCAAGGTGACGGGTTGAGGATGAAGTCGTAGGGATCTTGGGGGATGCCGTTCGCGCGTCCGACGCCCGTTCCCGCACCGCCAAAGGCTGTCGGCGCGGGGCCGTGGCCCGGCTCAGTTACGAGGCGGGAAAATGCCGACAAGTGCGATGCAGAGTATCGTCGGCTGCCGCTGCACCGTCGCGGCGGGACGAGGTTCGGCAGCGCGAAGCTTCTTATTCCGTCACCGCCGTAGCGGTTGCCGAGCAATGAAAACAGCGCTGTGTTCTGGACGATGGACAAAAGCGTCCCATTCGTCGGCAAAAAGCCGTATCGGGCAGAAATCGGTCGCCATCTCGATGATCTGGCCGAGTGTAAACCTGCTGCGCTTGCGCCGGGAGGGAAAAGCCCGCGAGCGCCGCGATAACCAAAAACATTCGTCGCATTCCAACACCCCCCGTTTCACGTCCCATCGGGACGGTTCTATGCGAGCCGCCGGCCATGGCTGTCCGGCGGCGTCGAAACTGACCATGTCCTCAGGCGCGGCGGCGGCGCGCGGCGAAGCTCGCGCACGTGAGGGCGCCGAGACCGGCGAGGCCCGCGCCGGGCTCCGGACCGGGGGCGCCGATCACAGAGATCGTCACGGTCGCCGGGGCCTCGTTGTTGAAATAGTCCACGCCCGAATAGACGCCGGGCAGGAAGGTGGGCGCGGCCTCAGAGCCGGAATAGGCCTGCGGCCCGCCGAGCTGGAAATAACCGAGCAGGAAATCGGCGGCCGGCGTGCTGAACAGCCCGCCGAAGGAGACGGCGCCGTTGAACCAGACGATGTCGTTATAGGGGCCGATCGTATTCGCGCCCGTCGAGGCGAAATTGGTGATCGGCACGTCGGTAGAGAGGCCGCTGGTGGAATCCAGCGGTGTCGGCGTCGCGCTCTGCCGCCAGGTCGCGATCACGCCCATGTCGGTCTCGCTCCAGGTCACGAGCAGCGTCGAGGCCTGAGCCGAGGCGGAGAGCAGCGTGCAAAGGGAGAGGGCGATGCTCGTCAACAGTTTGGCAAAGCTTATCAATTCACGCCTCCACGAATTCTTCGCCCCGTCGGCCCGCAATCTATACGGCGACACTAGTGCAGAAAGGCGTCCGTCTGTAAACAGCGGAAGGCAATGAAACGAGATATCTCCTGTGGAATGGCGGAAACTCTTTCGCCCGATAGAACGTTTGCCGAACTCGGGTTTGAATTCTTCGGTGTGGAGACGGCTCCATGCCCACGTCGCCGCGCGTTAATTGAAGCAACTGCTCAAAGTCGCGCCCCTTCTGGCGAGCCGCTGCAGCGCGTCGGCGTCGCCAAAGAGGGCGTCAACTTCTGCATCTGAAGACTGCGGCTATTCCGGCGGCGTCGTGGCGGGGCCGGAAACCGAGACGCCATGCGGCCCCTTTTTCGCGCTTTTGCGCGGACGCGCTGACGGAACGGGCTCTTGCGGGGTCGTCGCCGCGCCGATCACCTCATTGCGCACAGGGGTCCGCTGCGAAAGGACGATTTGTGTCTCCCATCTTGGAGTGCAGGACCGCAGGGACGACGACGCGCCGCTGTCGGTATCCAGAGGCGCAGCGGCTAGCGCGCCGGTGATGCAGATGCTCAAGAGGGAGAGGGACATGGAGGCCTCGCAAATCACGCTTGTGATGTTGAAACGGCAGAGGCCCCGATTAGTTCCCGATTTTTGGACGGTAAGGCCGCAATTTTGCGAGGAAGTCCCCAGGCCCGCTGGCGGGCCCCGTCGCCGGTCTCCTGGCTTTCGGCTTCTTCAAGCTCGCGGGCGAGCCTGCCGTCTAGCGCGCCATCGCTTCGAGCAGGCGCTGGAGAAGGGCGCGGAGGGAGGTGAGCCCGAGCTGGTCAGCCCTGCCCAGATCTAAACGAACATGCGCATGCGTCATTACGGCTTTCCCCAGTTGGGCAGACGATCTACAACCCCGGAGACGATGTCTCGCACGTGTATTTCCCCTGCGGCGGGAGCACCGCTTGCTTTTTGGTCCAACTCGAAGAAGGCCGATCCGTGGAGGCCGCCTTGATTGGACGGGAGGGGGCCATTGGCGGCGTGGTCAGCGAAGGGAGGCTTCCGGCCTACGCTCGCGCCGAAGTGCAGTCCGCAGGCCTTTTCCTGCGGGTGCCGTCGAAGGAGCTGGAGCGGGCGAAAAGAGAGTCGCCCGCTATCCGCGGGCTCTTCTCCCGCTATGCGGACTGCGTCTTGGCGCAGGTCTTCCAGTCCGTCGCCTGCAACGCGGTGCATACGGTCGAGCAGCGCACCGCCAAGTGGCTGCTCGCCGGCATGGATCGCACCGGCGAATCCACCATTTCTTTAACGCAGGAACAATTAGCCGGAATGCTCGGCGTTGGACGCAGTTATCTGACCCGCGTGTTGAACGAGATGAAGGCCAAAGGCTTGGTCGGTACCGAACGAGGAATGATTGGAATTTCCAATCGCGCTCAGCTTGAACGCGTCTCGTGCCGCTGCAACGAGACATTCCGGAGCCATTTTCGTACGGTCCTCGAAGGAGTTTATCCGGAGCGTGCCGACGCGGGACAACGCAAGTCCTGACTGAGGCGCGACGCCGCTTGCCGTCAGGGCTACCGCCCTCCTTGCCTGAACCGTCGGTGCGCTTGACAGGCGCGCCGGGGGACCTATGGTCGCAAGTCTTCGTCGCGAGGCAGCGGAAGACGGTTTTAAGCCGGCACGGTCGCGCCACTGTGATCGCCCAGATCTGGGCGAGAGTCAGCCCCCGCTCGCGGCGAGCCCGCCTCTTCGATGGACGCGAGAATCCAAGGAGCTTTATATGTCCGCCCCCGTAATCTGCCCCGCCCGCCCCACCGCCATTTCCTTCGCCGAAATCCTTCCCTGGGCTGTTCTCGGGGGGCTTCTCTTCGCAATCGGCGTCTATTTCGTCGGCGTGGAGCAGGGCGCAGCGGCGCTCTTCGACGGCGCCCGAGTCCATGAGTTTCTGCACGACGGCCGTCATCTGCTGGGCTTCCCCTGCCATTAATAGCGAAGGCCCTCTCTGATCCGCTTCGCGGGAGAGGGTGGGAAAGGGCGCTGTTGCGAGCGCCGGTCGCCAAAGGCTGACCCCATGATGGGAAAATTGCTCGTCGCCGGCATGTTGGCGGGCCTTCTCGCCGGCCTCCTCGCTTTCGGTTTTTTCAGGCTCGCGGGCGAACCGGCCGTCGAGCGCGCCATCGGCTTCGAGCGGGCGATGGAGGCGGCAGCGGCGAAAGACAGGGCCGAGGCGACCGAACCCGAGCTCGTCAGCCGGGGCGTGCAATCCGGTTTCGGTCTGCTGACCGGCGTCGTCATCTATGGCGCGGCGCTCGGGGGCCTTTTCGCGCTTTGTTTCGCGATTGCCTATCGTCGCATGGGCGACTTCGGCCCGCGCGCCACCGCAGCGCTTATCGCGGTGTCGGGTTTCGTCGCCATCCATCTGACGCCGGCGCTGAAATATCCCGCTGCGCCGCCCGCCGTCGGGGCGGCGGAGACGATCGGTTCGCGCACGAGCCTCTATTTCGCCTTCCTGTGCATCTCGCTCGCTGCGATGATTGCCGCCAGCGCGCTGCGTCTTCGTGTCGATAAGTCCCTTGGCGGCGTGAAAGCCTTGCTCGTCTCCCTCATCGCTTACGCCGTCGTCATGGTCTGCATCGGCCTGGCGCTGCCTGCAGTCAGTGAAACGCCGGAGGGCTTTCCCGCAGCCGTGCTCTGGCAGTTTCGCGCAGCGTCGCTCGGCGGACAGGCGCTCCTGTGGGCCGTCTTGGGCCTTGCCTTCGGCGCCGCAGCCGAAAAGCTGCTTGCGCGCGAAACTCCCTTTCGCGCGAATTGTTAAAGTCAGGACGGAGCCCGAGCGCAATGCCAACGCGCCTCGATCTCCTCTGTGTGGCCGCGACCGCGGGGCTTCGCGCTGGCGTCTTCCCCGCGGCGGAGGAGCCGCTCGACGCCAAAGGCCGCGCTGCGCTCGCCGGTCTCTCGGGCGGATTCCAAGCCTACGATATGATTCTCGCGAGCCCTGCGCGCGCCGCCGCCGAGACGACAGAAGCGCTGGGGCTCGCGGCTGCGCCGGAAGTCGCTTTGCGCGACTGCGATTTCGGTCGATGGACCGGGCGCACGCTTGCGGAGATCGAAGCGCTGGAGCCGGAAAAGCTCGCCCTTTGGCTCGGCGATCCGGAAGCCGCGCCGCATGGCGGCGAATCCTTTGCCGACGCAGCGAAGCGCATCGCCCAGTGGATGGACGCGCTCGCGCAAAATTCCGGCCGCGTGCTCGCGATCACGCATGCCGCCGCGCTGCGCGGGGCGATCGTCCACGCGCTCGGCGCGCCGGCGCTTTCGCTGCTGCGTATCGACGTCTCCCCGCTCTGCCGCGCCACGTTCTCCGGGGCGAAGGGAAGTTGGCGGTTCGGCGGGCTCCTTCCCGCAAAGGACGGGCGGTGAGGCGCCTCGCGGGTCAGCGCCGCCGGCGCGGGCGGGCCGCGCTGAGCTAAGCCCGCGCCTCGCGCCAATGTCATCTATCTGTGATCTTTTGCGCTGATCGATCCACGTTGTTTTTTCGGACAGGAGGCCTCGGTGACGAAGCAAAGGCTCGGGGTCTGCTACTATCCAGAGCATTGGCCGGAGGATTTATGGGCCGAAGACGCGCGCCGCATGCGCGCGATCGGTCTGTCTCACGTCCGCATCGGCGAATTCGCCTGGTCGCGCCTCGAGCCCGAGGACGGGCGCTACGACTTCGACTGGCTGGCGCGCGCGATCGACGTGCTGCACGACGCGGGGCTTCGCGTGGTCCTTGGCACGCCGACCGCGACGCCGCCGAAATGGCTCGTCGATAAGATGCCGTCGATGCTGCCTCTCGACGCGCAGGGCCGGCTGCGCAATTTCGGCTCGCGGCGTCACTACTGTTTCAGCGATGAGCCCTATGCGCGCGAATGCGAGCGCATCGTCACGGCGCTGGCGCAGGCTTTCGGGGGCCATCCCGGCGTCGTCGCCTGGCAGATCGACAATGAATATGGCTGCCACGACACGGTCGAGAGCTACTCGCCCGCGGCGCGCGACGCCTTCCGCCGATGGTGCGAGCGCAAATATGGCGAGATCGCCGCGCTCAATCGCGCCTGGGGCGCGGTGTTCTGGTCTATGGAGCTCTCGAGCTTCGATCAGATCGAGCTTCCGCATCTGACCGTGACGGAGGCCAATCCCGCCTGCCTTCTCGATTTCCAGCGTTTCTCGTCGGATCAGGTCGCAGCCTTCCATCGGCGGCAGGCGGAGATCGTCCGCAATCATTCCCCGGGGCGCGACATTCTCCATAATTTCATGGGCGCCTTCACCGCCTTCGACCATTTCGCGCTCGGGCGCGATCTCGACGTCGCCGCCTGGGACAGCTATCCCCTTGGCTTTCTCGAGCGAAGCCATCGCGACGAAGCCTTCAAGCGCCGCTTCATGCGCGTCGGCGACCCGGACTTCCAAGCCTTCCATCATGATCTTTATCGCGCCTGCGGGCAGGGGCGCTGGTGGGTCATGGAGCAGCAGCCGGGCGCCGTGAACTGGGCCCCGTGGAATCCGCTGCCGGCGAAAGGCGCCGTGCGAATGTGGACCTTCGAGGCCTTCGCGGCGGGCGCCGAGGTCGTGAGCTATTTCCGCTGGCGTCAGGCGCCTTTCGCGCAAGAGCAGATGCACGAAGGCCTGCTGCTGCCCAACAGCGAGCCGAACGAGGCTTTCTTTGTCGCTCAAGAGGTCGCTCGCGAGCTCGAGGCGATCGACGCCAAGGTCGAAACCGAGCGCGCGGATGTCGCGCTCGTCTTCGACTATGAAAGCGCCTTCGCCTGGAGGATCGAGCCGCAGGGGCAGGATTTCTGTTACTTCGACCTGATCCTGGACTTTTACGGCGCGCTGCGGCGGCTCGGGCTCAATGTCGACGTCGTGCCGCCGACGCCCGATGCTTTTGCGCGCCGCAAGCTCATCGTCGCGCCGGCTTTGTTTGCGTCGAGCGCGGCGCTTAAGGAGGCGCTTGCCGGGAGCGGCGCCGTCGTGCTGCTCGGCCCCCGCAGCGGCTCAAAGACCGAGGATTTCCAAATCCCGGCCGGGCTGCCGCCAGGCGAATTCCGCCCGCTCGTCGATGTCGCCGTTCCTCGCGTCGAATCGCTTCGTCCCGATGCGCAGATCGCCGTCGAGAGCATGGAAGGCTCAGCCTTCGTTCGCTGGCGTGAGATCGTTGTCTTGGGCGAGCAAGCGGTGGTTCTGCTCCGTTGCGACGATGGCGACCCGGCGCTTACGCGGCGCGAGTGCTTTCACTATCTCACAGGCCTTCCCAACGACCCTTTGCGCGCTGCGATTTTCAAGCGTCTTGCGATCGATGCAGGGCTCGCCGTAATCGATCTCCCCGAGCACATTCGTCTGCGGGACAATGGCCCGATGCGCTATGTCTTCAATTATGGCGAGAGCGACTTCGATCTTTCGGCAATCCTCGGCGAGGCGCCCCTGCTCTTGGGCGAGAGGAGCCTCCCGCCTTGCGGCGTGGCGCTCTTCCGGCGTCCGGACTGAGCCGGGACAGCCGCCGCGATGAACCTCCTCTCGGATCTCCAATCGCGCTTCGTCGAGCGCTTCGGCGCCACGCCGAAGATTTATCGCGCGCCTGGGCGCGTCAATCTGATTGGCGAGCACACGGATTACAACGAGGGCTTCGTCTTGCCCGCGGCGATCGATCTGGCGAATTACGCCGCGGTCGCGCCGCGCCGCGACCGGCGTCTTGTCGTTCATTCTCTCGCTTTCGACGAGAGCGTCGATTTCGATCTCGCCGACGCGCCCTCCGCGCCGCGCCGGCATTGGAGCGATTATGTTTTGGGCGTCGTTCTCGCGGTGCAGCGCGAGGGTCTCGCGCTCTGCGGAGCCGACATGATGCTCTTCGGCGATCTCCCAATGGGCGCGGGACTCTCGGCCTCGGCGGCGCTGGAGGTCGTCGTCGGTTACGCGTTGTGCGACCTGGGCGAATTCGCCATCGAGCGAAAGGCGCTTGCGCTCCTTTGCCAGCGCGCCGAAAATGAATTTGTCGGCATGCGCTGTGGCGTGATGGATCAGCTCATCAGCTGCTGCGGCGTCGCCGACCATGCCTTGCTCATCGACTGCCGCACGCTTGCGACGCGGGCAGCTCCGCTCGATCCGAACGCGCGGCTCGTCATCTGCAACACGATGGTCAGCCACGCGCTGGCGGGGAGCGAGTACAATACGCGGCGCGAGGAGTGCGAGCGCGCCGTAGACCTGCTTTCGATAAGGCTGGACGGCGTGCGCGCCTTGCGCGACGTGTCACCCGAAGAGCTCGCGCTTCATGGCGCGGTCTTGCCGGACGTCATTCTGCGCCGCGCGCGTCACGTGGTGACGGAAAACGCGCGCACGCTGGCGGCGGCGCAGGCGCTGGAGGCGGGCGATCTCGCTCTCGTCGGGAGGCTCATGAACGCGTCGCATGCGAGCCTGCGCGATGATTACGAGGTGAGCTGCGCCGAAGCGGATCTGATGGTCGATCTCTCCCAGAAGATCGAAGGCGTCTTCGGCGCGAGAATGACTGGGGGCGGCTTCGGGGGCTCGACGGTCGCTCTGGTCGAGACGGGCGCCGCAAAGTCGTTCATGGCGGCCATCGGCGAGGCCTACCGCATGGCGACGGGACTGACGCCGCATGTCTTTTGCGCGACGCCCTCCGCGGGCGTGGAACGAGTCTTTGCCCGATGAGCGACTTCCTGCAAAACGCGCCGCACCGCCGATTTAATCCTTTGACCGGCGCCTGGGTGCTCGTCTCTCCGCATCGCACGCAGCGTCCCTGGCGCGGTCAGGTCGAAGCCGCCGCCGCGGAAGCGCTGCCCAGGCGTCAGCCGGGCTGCTATCTCTGCCCCGGAGAATTGCGCGCCAACGGGAAGCGCAATCCCGATTACGAGAGCGTGTTTGTGTTCGACAACGACTTCCCTGCGCTTCTTCCAGGCGGCGCCGGCGGAGCCGTAGAGGAGGGCGAGCTCCTCATCGCGCGTCCGGAGACAGGCGTCTGTCGGGTGTTGTGCTTCTCGCCCCGCCATGACCTCACGCTCTCGCGCATGGAGACGCGCGACATTGCAAAGGTGGTCGAGGCTTGGCGTGACGAATATGTCGCGCTCGGCGCCCGCGAGAATGTGCGCTACGTGCAGATTTTCGAAAATCGCGGCGCGATGATGGGCGCGAGCAATCCTCACCCGCATTGTCAGATCTGGGCGAGCGCAAGCCTTCCCGACGAGCCGCTCAAGGAAGACCGGGCGCAGGCCGAGTATCTCGCGCGACGCGGCTCCTGCCTGCTGTGCGACTATCTCGCCCGCGAGCGCGCCGCCGAGGAGCGCGTCATCTGCGAGAACGACGCTTTTCTGGTCGTCGTGCCCTTCTGGGCGGTTTGGCCTTTCGAGACGATGATCGTTTCGAGACGTCACTTCGGTGCTCTCGACGAAATGACGCAGGCGGAAGCCGAGGCCTTCGCCGATGCGCTAAAGCGCATCACGACGCGCTACGACAATCTTTTGGCGCGCCGTTTCCCTATACGATGGGCCTACACCCGCAGCCGACCGACGGGCGCGCCTATCCGCATTGGCATTTTCACGCGCATTTCTATCCGCCCCTGCTGCGCTCGGCAACGATCCGCAAATTCATGGTCGGCTATGAGATGCTCGCCGCTCCGCAGCGCGACATCACGCCCGAGCAAGCCGCGGCGAGCCTGCGGGCGAGCGCGGAGCGGTTTGGGTGATCGGCGACCCGATGACTGGGGTCGCCGGCGGTAAAGATCTGATGCTTGCTAGTCTGCTTTACGCATGGAGCAGGTCAGATGCATCGGTCGGCAGTGCGGCACAAGCGACATAGGAAACGACATTGTGGCGCAAGCCCGGAGATACGCGGATTCGCGGAACGCTCAATCTAGAACGCCATTTTACAGAAGGGGCTTATGCGGTTTTACGTCAGCTATTGCCTGTTATTTTGAGCGAGCTTACTCATGCTCCCCTCTGCCTCCGGCAACCGCCTGAGACGGAAATCTAGCTCGTACACCATCAGATTAAGATTAGGGACCATGCTCAACGCATACCGGATTCTCTCATCACCACAATGTGCCACAATGAAGTCCTTCGATTTGGTCGTCTTTTCCCGCGAGTTGCTCGCGCACGTATCCCATATAACGGAGCGTCTGCCCTACCGTTTCGTCTCGTCGTGTTCTTCGAGAAGCCTGCCATCCGGCGAAAATTTTCGCCAGCCAACTTTGTGCGGCTGCCTTGGGGGCATGTGATCCCAGCTCTCGTAACGGGCGACAAATTCGCCCTCCGCATTGCGCTCTTCGTGCTCCCAGTGATCATCATAGTTGCCTTGGCGAAAGCGAACCTCTTTAAGAGCATGCCCTTCCTTGATTTTGAATATTTGCTCGAATGTCGCCATCACGAGTCACCGCGCTGTTTGGTATGTGATAAAGGATATTATCTTATATAGAAGATCTTATATACAAGACGTGGGAAAGCCCAACCGAAGCTGAGAGCGCCGCGCTCACTCACGGATAGCGCTGAGCGCGGTCGCGGCGCGCGGGAAGCGCGCGGGATCGACCGCCTCGTCGTCCGCGCGCAGCTCGTCAATGGCGATGCGCGGCGAGTTCGCTTGCGAGAGCGCGGCGCGTCAGACCACCGCCCGCGATCCATTTCCGCGTGTTTTCTGCAGCGCGCTCGATGAGGTATTGCGACGCCGAGAAATCATATGGTGACACGTTCAGCGGACAGAGAGCGGGGGCGAGATGCACGTGGATCGAATTTGGAATCTGTTCAAGATCATTTATGAGCCCCCAGGTGATTAACAAGGTGATCGCATGCAAGGCTTTAGCGACCGCCCCTTTCGGTGGTTCCTTCAAAGCGCAGGCATAGCCTGTGGGCAACACGATGATCCGCGACGCTCCCAGCTCCACCGCCAGTCGGATTGGAGTGGTGGAGGCGATCGCGCCGTCCATCAGCGTGCGCCCGTCGATTTGCACGGGCGGAAAAACGCCGGGGACCGCAGTGCTAGCAAGTATCGCCTCGACCGCCGGTCCGCGCGAAAACGCGACCGCCAAGCCTTGCAAATCCGTCGCCAAGACATGCACTGGAATCGCCGCATCCTCCAGGCGCGCGAACGGCAGGTGCGTTTCGATCAAACGTCGCAGACCGGAGGGGTCGACGATGTTATCGGGATGCCGAAGCAAGCCGAATGCGCTCGCGAATGTGATGGGGAACACATCGGCGCGCCGCATCCCGCGCCAGATTTGCTCAAGCTTCGCCACGCTTTGGGAGTTTGGCGCGCCAGCAAAATAAGCGGCGTTTATCGCGCCGACGGACGCGCCGATGAGAAAATCTGGCTCTATGCCCTCCGCCATAAGCTCGCGCAACATGCCGACCTGCACGGCTCCGAGGCTCCCGCCACCAGCAAACACTAACGCCGTTTTGCGTGTGTTTGCGGTCATAGCGGTCCCCCCTACAAGCGTCGACATGCTTAATTTAACGCGTCCCTGATTGAAGGCATAGGACGGTCTTGCCCTCGCATCCACGCGCCGTTGGCTTTTTGCTTGTGTAACTGAGCTATGGCGGGCAGGGCCCCCTCCGCCAGCGCATTGGCAAGCCGTCCAGTGGCAGCCGCAAGCCACGCTCGCGGCCGTGGGTTCCAGGCGTCGGCGACGGCAAAGGAAGAGAGCCGGGCTTACTCGCGCGCCCCATCCAGCTCATTCGCGGCGCGTAGAAAACGCGCGGGATCGACCGCCTCGCCGTCCGCGCGCACTTCGTAATGGAGATGCGCGCCGGTGGAGCGGCCCGTCGAGCCGACGCGGCCGAGGATCGCTCCCGGCGCGACGATCTGGCCCGCCGCCACGTCGATCTGCGAGAGATGGCCGTAACGCGTGGAATAGCCGGCGCCGTGGTCGACCTCCACCAAATTGCCGTAGCCGCCCGAGAACCCGGCCGCGACGACCGCCCCGCCGGCAGTGGCGCGCACCGGCTCGCCGTAGTCGTCGAGGAGGTCCACGCCGCTATGCAGCGCCGGCCGGCCCAGGAAGGGATCGGTGCGATAGCCAAATCCCGACGACATCCGCAGCTCGCCGTTCAGCGGAGGGCGCAGCGGCAGGCTCAGTAGCGTGCGGCGCAGGCGATCGAGCGCGCCGACGGCCGCCCGCGCGGCGGCGAGATCGCGCTCGAAAGACGATCGCCTGGTTTGGCGCGTCAGCAGCGATGTAGGGTCCGCCCATCGCCAGCGCCGCTTTGGGGGCGGGCGTAACGAAGCGCTCGATGGGGAGGCCCGCAATGTCGAAAACGCGCCGCAGCCTATTCGCCGCGGCCGTCGCCGGTCGCGCCACCGCCGCTAGTCGAGAGGCTTGCTCGCGCTCGACCCTGTCCAGCGAAAGCGCCAGATCAACAAGCCGCGCCTCCATCGGCAGGCGAGAGTCGGCGGCGTTCGCAAGCGCCGCGCGCTCGGCGCTCCGCGGCGGCGCGTCGGTATCGACCTTTTCGCCAAGGCGCAGGTCCCATTCCTCAGGCCGAGGCTTTGGGGACGGGGGTGACGGGAGGGACTCCGCCGTCGTTTGTCGAGGCGGAGCGACGGTCGGCGGCTCGTCGTTTCTCGTTGAAGCAGCCCCCGCATTTGGCGCGAAGCGCTCCACCAGCTCAGCGACGGCGGCGGCGCGCGTCTCGAGCGTCCTCTCGCGCAGGACGAGCTTCTGCACCTTGCCCTCGACGCTGTCCTGATCGAGCATCTGTTGGCTCAGCGCCTCATGCAGTTGCAGACGCGCCGCCGCCAGCTGCTGCTCATAGGCGTATTGCATCGCGATCTGACGATCGAGCAGAGTTTTGAGAATATCGTCGCGAAAGAGCATGTAGCCGCCTGCGCCGATCACGCCTGTTCCGAAGAACGCGGCGACGACGACTGCGGCGAGGAGCGGTATCCGCGTGTGAAACGAGGGACTGATTCATGCGCGACGGCCGGAGTTGCGACGATTGAGAGCGAATGAGCGCAAGCTCGGAGATTGCCATCGGAATTCGCTCCTGTTCGAGGCGAGGAGACATCATCATGGTTAATGGTTTGCGAAATTGGATTTCCCGCGCTGCGCCGTCATTGACAACGCGAGCCGTGCTGTAAGAAACGCGTGCAGCCCGCGCGAGGCGGTTGTCGGCGGCTTGGACGGAACTCCGCTCACGCCAGAGCCGTCGGTTTTCCTTCTCACGGCAATTTGGCTATGACGGTTGTCGCCGTTCCGCGTCATCTGGGCGCGCGGCTCATCGCGGAGACCAGGCTTTGCAGAAATTCGACGCCGTCGTGATCGGCTCCGGCCTCGGCGGGCTGACGGCGGGCGCTCAGCTCGCGAAGGCCGGATATGCTGTCATGCTGCTCGAGCGCAATTTCAGCCTGGGCGGCGCGGCCTCGGTCTATCGCGTCGGCCCTCTGACGATCGAGGCGTCGCTGCATCAGACCTCCGATGCACGACGCCCGCGCGACGTGAAGCACCGCATCCTCAAGGAGCTCGGCGTGCTCGACGAGCTCGAGTTCCTGCCGACAGGCCCAGTGCACAGCGTGCGCGGGGGCCCCGTCGGCGAACCCTTCGCCTTGCCGGCGGGCTTTGACGCCGCCTATGAGGCGCTCGCTGAGCGTTTCCCAGACAAACGTCACGCAATCCGTGACTTTCTGAACGATGTCGAGCGCATTCACGACTCGCTCTGGAACATCAGGGAAGCCCGCGATAGCGCCTCGGTCGCAAAGTTCCAGCGCGCGCTGTGGGAGTTGGAGCCAGCGGCGCGCGACTGGAACGCGACGCTCGATGAGGTGCTCGAGCGTTCCTTTGGCGCAGGCGAGGCGCTGAAATGCGCGCTCGGCGCCAATCTTCTCTATTTCGGTGACGATCCGAAGCGCATTTGGTGGGTCTATTACGCGCTGGCGCAGGGCGCGAACATCGCGTCGGGGACGGCCTATATCAAAGGCGGCTCGCGGCAGCTGAGCCTCAAGCTCGCCAAGGTCATCACCAAAGCGGGCGGGGTCGTGCGGCTCGGCCGTGAAGCCTCGGCAATACTGACGAACGCGCAGGGCGATGTGACGGGCGTCAGGCATGTCGCGCGCAAGACCGGCGACGACGACGACGAAGTCTCCGCCTCCGTGGTGCTGGCCAATTGTGCACCCCATGCCGCCGCAGAAATCCTTCCTGCGCCGCAAAGGGTAGCGATGGAAGAAGCTTTCGGCGCCATGCCGCTTTCCACCTCGCTCTTTTGCGCCAACTTCGGCCTTTCGGCGCGTCCTGAGACGATCGGCATGAAGGAGTATTGCGAGA
The DNA here is from genome assembly GCA_963760695.1 of uncultured Alphaproteobacteria bacterium. GTDB lineage: Bacteria > Pseudomonadota > Alphaproteobacteria > Rhizobiales > Beijerinckiaceae > Methylocystis. Next base: position 64,624 of record CAVXEI010000018.1, read on the forward strand.
TCGTGCTGCCGGAAGACATGACACGCTTCTCGCAATATAGCGACGGCGCCGGGGCGCTCGGCTCCAGATCCGGACGGCGCGCTGCCGCCCTACGCCATCGCAAACTTCACCGCTGTCGATTCCGGCCTGTGGGACGAACCGCCGCATCTCGTCGCGGTTCTCGGCCTCGACCGGCTGGCCAATTGGAAGGGCTTGGCGCGCGAGGAGGCGGCCGCGCGCCGCGACGCCTGGCTCGCTGCGATCGAGAAGCGTCTCGATCGCGACCACCCCGGTTTCGCGGACTTGGTCAAGGAACGCGTGTTCCTTAACGCGCATTCGATGGCCGGTTATCTCAAGACGCCGGAAGGCGCCGTCTACGGCTTTGAGCCGCTGCCGCCGGAAGCGCCGATCCTGGCGGGTTTCCCACGCACCCCGCGCACGCCGATTGGGGGTCTTTATCTCGCCTCGGCTTTCGGTGGCGAGCACGGGTTCAACGGCGCGATCCTCTCAGGCGCCGAGGCGGCGCGGCTGGCGGCGAGCGACCTCGAATCGCGACGTCTCGACAGCGGGGGCTCCGGCTGCTAGGCATGGGCCGCCTGTCGGCGACAGAAGTAATCCCGAGTTTTTTATGAACAACTCTCTGCCCAATGGGCGCGGACGGAGGCCAGACGGTAGACGATGAGCCACGCAACGCTCGACGGGGCGCCGATCGCCATCGAAGACGCCTATGAGCGTGCCGCGCGGCTTCTCGCGGCCGCTAGATTTCCGCTCATCGCTGGACTGGGCGCCGACGCCGCTGGGGCCCGCGCCGCGATACTTCTGGCCGAGCGGCTGCGCGGCGCCTACGACCATCTCGCCTCCGAGGCGATCCTCGCCGATCTCGACGTAATGCGCAGTTTCGCCATGTTCACGACGACACCGAACGAAGCGCGTCTGCGCGCCGACGTGGTGCTGCTCGTCGGTCCCGGGCTGCCGGCGCAATCCCCCGTGCTTTTCGAGCGGCTGGCGCTGGAGAAGGGCGTGCATTTTCAGAACGGCGCGCCGCGCAAGATCGTGTGGCTGGGGCCGAAAGGCGGCGAAGGAAAGATCGACGGGGCAGAGGTCGAGACCCTTTCGGCGACGCGCGAGGCTTTGCCGCTGATCCTCGCGGCGCTGCGCGCTCGCGTCGGCGGCCGGCCCGTGGCGCTCTCGCCCACCGTGGCCAAGAAGATCGACGGCGTGGCCGAGACGCTTAAAGCCGCGCGTTTCGGAGTCGCGGTCTGGTCCGGCTCCAGCGTGGACACGCTTGTCGTCGAGGCGTTGCAAGGCCTGCTGTCCGACCTCAACGCGACGACTCGCTTCACTGGCGTCCCGATCGGTGCGCGCTCCGGCGCCGCAGGCGTGACGCAGCTGAGCGGCTGGATGACGGGCTTCCCGCCCCGCACGGGCTTCGGACGCGGCTACCCCGAGCACGATCCGTGGCGCTTCGAGGCGAAACGCCTCGTCGAAAGCCACGAGACGGACGCGGTGCTGTGGATTTCCGCCTATGACGGCGAGGCGCCGCCGTGGAAATCGGAGGCCGCCAAGCTCGTGACGCTCGCGCCCAAGGGCGCCAAGCCCGGGCGCGGCCTTCACATCGAGATCGGCCGGCCCGGCGAGGACCATGACTCGCTCGAGTTCTCGCAGGCCATCGCCGCTTTCGCTTTGACCAAGGCGCGCGCGCCGAGCGGGGCGCCGAGCGTCGCAAGCGCGATCGCCGCGATCGACGCCAGGATTTCGGAGGGCGCCTCTTGCTGACCTGCATTCACGGCGGCCATGTGGTCGACCCCGGGACGGGGCGCGACGGCGTCGGCGACGTCTGGTTCGAGAACGGCCGGATCGTCGAGAAGCCCGAAGGGCGCGTGGCGGACGTGAGCCACGACGCGTCGGGTCATGTCGTGATGGCCGGCGCGATCGACATCCATTCCCACATCGCCGGCGGCAATGTGAACACGGCGCGCCTGCTGTTGCCGGAGATGCATCGCGCGATCCGCGCCCGGCTCGCCGGCACGCCGCTCTCGACGGCCAGATGGTCGACCTACGAGACCGGCCGGCTCTATGCGCAGATGGGCTTCACCACCGTGGTCGAGCCCGCCATGGCGCCGCACAGCGCGATCCAGACGCATCTCGAGCTTGCCGACACGCCGCTGCTCGACACTGGCGCGTTGACCGTGCTCGGCAACGACGACTTTCTTTTGAACCAGCTGCGCTCGGGTGAGAGCGAGACCGCGATCAACGACTATGTCGCGCGCACCGTGGACGCGACCAAGAGCCTCGGATTGAAATGCATCAATCCCGGCGGGGTCGAGGGCTTCAAGGAGAACATGCGCGTCTTCGGGCTCGACGACGTCGTGCCCTTCTATGGCGTCACCTCGCGCCAGATCATCAAGGCGTTGCAGAAATCGACGCAGGCGGTTGGCATTCACCATCCGCTGCATCTGCACATGAACAATCTCGGCATCGCCGGCAACATCGAGACCGCGCTCGCGACGATCGACGCCGTCGAGGGCCTGCCGCTGCATCTCGCGCATGTGCAATTCTACGCCTATGGCAAGGAGGGCAAGAACGCCTTCTCGTCGGCCGCCGCGGCCTTCGCCGAGAAGGTCAACGCCAATAAGAACGTCAGCGTCGACGTCGGCGCGGTGATGTTCTCCGACACGGTCACCGTCTCTTCCGACGTGCTGAAGCAGTTCAACAGCATGGCCGGCGCGAACCCGAAGAAGGGCGCGATCTTCGACGGCGATGCGAACGGCGGCGGCGTCGTGCCTTACGCCTATAAGATCTCGAACTACTACAACGCCGTGCAGTGGGCGGCGGGGCTGGAGCTTTTCCTGCTCATCGAAAATCCGCACCAGGTGTTCTTCACGACCGACCACCCGAACGGCGGCCCCTTCACGACCTATCCGGAGCTCTTCGCGCTGCTGATGAGCGCCGATCTGCGCGCGCAATGGCTGTCGCGCGTGCCGGCGGAAGTGTTGGAAGTGACGAAGCTCCCCGAGATCAAGCGCGAATACACGCTCTATGAGATCGCGCAGATAAGTCGGTCCGGCGCCGCCAAGCTCTTCGGCTTCACCGATCGCGGCAAGCTCGCGCCGGGCGCCGTCGCCGACATCGCGGTGTACAAGGATCAGAGAGACAGAGCCGGCATGTTCCGCAAGGCGGCGCTCGTGTTCAAGGACGGCGAGCTCATCGTCGAAGCGGGCGAAGTCAAGCGCTACAGGGGCGGCAGGACGCTCCACACGACGCCCAAATTCGACGCGGCCATCGAGCGGCGTCTCGATCGCTATTACGACGATCTCTACGGCTTGCCGCGCACGATCTTCGACGTGCCGCAGGCGGCGCTTCCCAACGCCGACGCCTTTGCGGAGGTCGCATGCCGCAACTGACCCGCCGAGGCGTCCGCATCGACGACAGTTTCGCCGAGGCGTTTCCGATGGCCGGCACGGGGCTGGTCATCACCGCGCCGACGCGCAAATGGGCGATGATCGCCGCGCAGACGGCGACCGGCTATGCAACCTCGGTCATCGCCTGCGACTGCGAGGCCGGCATCGATTGCGAGCTGTCGCCCAAAGAGACGCCTGACGGGCGTCCGGGCGTGCGCATCCTCGCCTTCGGCTTCTCGACCAAGGCCGTGGAGAAGGCGCTCGTCAATCGCGTCGGCCAATGTCTTCTGACCTGTCCGGGCACTGCCGTCTTCTCGGCGATGGATGGCGACGTGAAGATCAAGGTCGGCGACTCGATGCGCATGTTCGGGGACCGCTGGCAGATTTCGAAAGCGATCGACGGCAAGCGCTATTGGCGCGTGCCGGTGATGGACGGCGAATTCCTCGTCGAGTCGACGGTGGGCGTCGTCAAGAAATGCGTCGGCGGCGGCAATCTCCTGGTGATGGGCGAAGATTGGGACAAGACGATGCGCGCGACCGAGGCCGGCGTCGCGGCGATCGTCAAGGTGCCGGATACGATCACCCCTTTCCCCGGCGGGATTGTGCGCTCGGGGTCGAAGGTCGGCTCGAAATACAAGGGCATGACCGCGTCGACCAACGACGCCTATTGTCCCACGCTGCGCGGCGCTACCTCGAGCGCGCTGGATCCCGACATCGGCTGCGTGCTCGAGATCGTCATCGACGGGCTCTCGAACGAGTCGGTGGCGGACGCGATGCGCGCCGCGATCAAGGCCATCGTCGCGCTCGGGCCCAAGAATGGCGCCAAGCGCATCGGGGCCGGCAATTACGGCGGCAAGCTCGGACCGTTCCACTATCACTTGAAGGACCTTCTGTCGTGAAGCCGCTGGTTCTCACGCTCCGCAACGAGCCCGCGCAAAGGCTCGACCTTTCGAAGCTCACGCCCGATCGTCTGCTCGGCAAGAGCGTCAAGGAGATCGAGACGATCGACCTCGCAACGACGAAGGCCGCGGCCAAGGTCGGCGATGTCTTCAAGGTCCGCGCCGGCGATCCGCATGAGCTGCAATTCGAGGGCGGCTCCGAGCGTTTCGATCTTCTCGGCGCGAAGCTGCTGGCGGGCTATTCCATCCATGTCGACGGCGAGGTCGGCATGGGACTTGGCCGCAATGCGAAGGGCGGAGCGATCACGGTCGGTGGCGACGCCGGCGCCTATGTCGCGAGCGGCATGACGGCGGGGCGCATCGAGATTAACGGCGACGCGGGCGATTTTCTCTGCGCGCCCTTTGCCGGCGAGCTCGCCGGCATGGCCGGCGGACGCGTGATCGTGCGCGGCTCGGTGGGCAACCGCGCTGGCGACCGTCTGCGACGCGGAATTGTCGTGATCGAAGGCGACGCCGGCGAGGATCTGGGCTCGCGCGCCATCGCCGGGACGATCGTCGCGCTCGGCCATGCGGTCGGGCGGCTGGGCTATCTCAACAAGCGCGCCTCGCTTGTCTTGGCGCAAAGCCGCGACTTCGGTCCGACCTATGTCGACTGCGGCGCGCACCAGTTTTCCTTCGCCAAGCTCTTCGCCAGGGCGCTGAGCGAGGACAGCCGCCGCGCGGCGCGCCTCTTGAACCAGCGGCTTCAACGCTACGCGGGCGACACGGCGGTCTATGGCAAGGGCGAGATCCTGACGCCTGCCTGAGGCGAGGGCCGGCGCGTCAGCCTTGGGTCCGTTGTCGAGGGGCGCGTCGATGAGCGATCAGAGTTCCGTGCGGGAAGGGGTCTCTTCCGAGGCGTCGCCGTCTGAGACTGCAGCGCATCTGCGCCATGGAGGTCTGGCAGGCCTCACGGTCAGCGCGCTGGGGGTGGTCTTCGGCGCCGTCGGCACCTCGCCGCTCTATGCGATCGACCAGATCTTCTTTGGTTCCGCCGCCGTCGCTCCCACGCCCGAGAACGCTCTCGGCGCCATCTCCCTGGCGGTATGGACGATCGCGCTCGTCGGCGCGGTGACTTATGCGCTGCTCGTGCTGCGCGCCGAAAACGACGGCGAAGGCGGCGTCTTCGCGCTTTATGGCTTGCTGCACAAATATCGAAACGAGGGCGCGCGCGTCCTGCTCTGGACGCTGATGCTCGGCGCTGGCCTCTTGTTTGGCGACGGCATGATCACCCCGGCGATCAGCGTCTTGTCCGCCGTGGAGGGGCTCGAGGTGGCGGCGCCGGAATTGGCGCATTTCGTCGCGCCGGTCACGGTTGCGATCCTGACGGCGCTTTTCGCGATCCAGTTCAAGGGCGCGTCGCGCGTCGGCGTCATCTTCGGACCGTTGGTCATTCTTTGGTTTGCGTTGATCTCGGCCCTCGGCCTCGCGGAGATTTTTCGCACGCCCGCAATATTGGCGGCCTTCAATCCCCTCCACGGCCTTGCCTTTCTCGCGCGATCGGGGCCCCGCGAGTCGCTCTGGATCCTGAGCGCCCTGATACTCGTGATCACCGGCGCCGAGGCGATGTATGCGGACCTCGGCCATTTCGGCGCGAGGCCTATTCGCTTCGCCTGGTTCGCCCTCGTCTTCCCGGCGCTGCTGCTCAACTATCTCGGCCAGGGCGCGCATCTCATGAGCGGCGCCCCCGTCCCCGGAAACAAGCTCTTCTTCAGCCTGATCCCGGATCCGCTGCTTTTCCCGGTCATCGTCCTGGCGACGCTCACGACGGTGAGCGCTTCTCAGGCCCTGATCTCCGGGACTTTCTCGCTGGCCTGGCAGGCGATCGGCATCGGCCTTGCCCCGCGCATCGAGGTGCAGCACACGCATCACGCCCATGCGGGGCAGATTTATATTCCTGCCGCCAATTGGGGACTCTATGTCGGCTGCGTCGCGCTCGTCATCGGCTTCGGCTCGTCGACGGCGATCGCCGCCGGCCTATGGCCTCGCCGTCGCTGGCGTGATGCTGATCACCTCGATCGCGATGGTCATGGTCGCGCGCCGCTATTGGCGATGGAGCCGGCTCCAGACGGCGCTCGTCTGGGGTCCGCTGACTTTCGTCAACGCCGCCTTTCTCTTGCGCGAGCTCGCTGAAGTTTTTTGAAGGCGGCTTCGTGCCGCTCACGGTCGGACTCGCGATCTTCGCTAGGGATGGCGACCTGGCGCTGGGGCCGCAAGGCGACCTTTGCGGCCTATGCGGCGCGCTCGAGACTCAGCATGGGCGACGTCGTCGATCTCCACCGCTCTTGCGGAAGCTTCGTCGAGCGCAACGCCCTCGTGATGGCGCCGGCGGCGGTGCGACGTTTCACCGATCGGGCGCCGGCGCTCGTCGGCCTCTTATGGGATCGCTACGGCGTTTTTCCGCGCAATCTCGTGCTCGTCGAGGTGGTGCATCCCAAGGTCCCCTACATCCACGACAACCGCTATCATGTGACGGTTTTCGACCGCGACAGGAACCGCGGCTGCGTGATCGGCGTCGAGCTTCGCTTCGGCTTCATGGAAGAGCCGAATGTCGAGCGCTATCTGGCCGATCTGGCGCGGCACCACGAGATCGATCTGCCGGCGGACCCGCATAGATGGGTCGTGCATGTCGCGCATGAGAATCTGCTGCCGGCAAAGCACATGAATTTTTTTAGAATGCTGCGCTTTCGATTATTCATGTTCCTGCGTCTCATCTCCCGCCCGGCCTATTACGGCTATGGCCTCGGCGACGAGGTGCAGCTCTCCGTCGAAATCCTGCCGGTCAGGGTGCGATGAGGGCCGCGCTCACGCCTTCTTGCCGATCGCCATGAACTTCTCGGCGCGCAGCGTCGCCAGCTGATCGCGGGAGAGATTGGCGAGCGCCGCGAGCTCGGTGCGCAGCGCGTCGCCCACGGCGCCGATCGCGGCCTGAGGGTCGCGGTGCGCGCCGCCCGACGGCTCCGGCACGATCACGTCGATGATGCCGAACTTCAACAAATCCTGCGCGGTGATCTTCATGCTCGTCGCCGCCTCCTGCGCCTTGCCAGAGTCCCGCCACAGGATCGAGGCGGAGGCCTCGGGGGAGGCGACGGTGTAGACCGCGTGCTCGAGCATCAGCACCTTGTTCGAGGCGGCGATCGCGATGGCGCCGCCCGAGCCGCCTTCGCCGAGAATGACCGCGACATTTGGCACGCCGAGCGAAAGCGACATGTCGGTCGAGCGGGCGATCGCTTCGGCCTGGCCGCGTTCCTCGGCGTCGACGCCCGGAAAGGCGCCGGCCGTGTCGACGAGCGAGATCACGGGGAGCCCGAATCGGTCGGCGAGCTCCATCAGCCGCACGGCCTTGCGATAGCCCTCGGGCCGCGCCATGCCGAAATTGTGCTTCAAGCGGCTTTGCGTGTCGGAGCCCTTCTCCTGGCCAATCACGCAGACCGCCTCGCCGCGAAAGCGCCCGAAGCCCCCGACGATCGCATCGTCCTCCCCGAAGGCGCGGTCGCCGGCGAGGGGGGTGAAATCGGCGATGAGTTGGCGGACGTAATCGGAGAAATGCGGCCGCTCCGCATGGCGCGCGACCTGGATCTTCTGCCAGGGGGTGAGCGCCGCATAGAGATCGTTGAGCGCCTTGGCGGCCTTGGCCTCGAGCTTGGAAAGCTCCTCGGCGATGGAAACCGCGTCGCCCTGGCTCGCGAGCTGCTTGAGCTCCTCGACCTTGGTTTCGAGATCGGCGACCGGTTTTTCGAAGTCGAGATAAGAGCGCATCGAGCCTTGAAGTTTTTGCCGTTGGACGGGTTTCCCGACCGCCGAGATCACGCTGGCTTGGAAGAACGCGGAAACTGGCGGCGGCGGGCTTGGAAGTCAAGGCGAGAGAGCGCCGCAGGGTCAGGGCGCTTTCCTTCCGCGCCGCGTGATTCGCGATCCGTTCTCCTTTATATTCGTCAGGAAAATTCGCGGGGCCCAAAAGAAGTCCCGATCTCGACCCTCTCCCAGGAAGCCGCCATTGCCCTCAGCCGCCCCCTCGCTCTCCCAGCTGGCGCAGGCCCATGTTCAGGGCGCGCGCTATCTCTCCGCGCTCAACCCCGAACAGCGCGCCGGCGTCGAGACGCTCGACGGTCCGGTTCTCGTGCTCGCCGGCGCCGGCACCGGCAAGACGCGCGTGCTGACGACGCGCATCGCGCATATTCTCGCGACCGGCCGCGCCCGCGCTTATGAAATCCTCGCCGTCACCTTCACCAACAAGGCGGCGCGCGAAATGCGCGAGCGCGTCGAGGCGCTCGTCGGCGAAGGCGTCGAGGCCATTCAATGGCTCGGCACCTTCCACGCGATCAGCGCCAAGATTCTGCGCCGGCATGCCGAGCTCGTCGGGTTGAAGCCGAATTTCACGATTCTCGATACGGACGATCAGATCAGGCTCTTGAAGCAGGCGCTCAAGGCCGAGGACGTCGACGACAAGCGCTGGCCGGCGCGCGCGCTCGCGCATCAGATCGACGCCTGGAAGAATCGCGGCCTCTCGCCGGCGCAGGTCCCTGCGGGAGAGGCGCAAAGCTTCGCCAATGGCAAAGGCGGCGTCCTCTATGCGCTCTACCAGGAGCGCCTGAAAATCTTGAACGCGGTCGATTTCGGCGATCTGCTGCTCGAGAGCCTGCGGCTCTTTCGCGAGAACCCGGACGTGCTCGCCGACTTTCACCGGCGTTTCAAATATATTCTCGTCGACGAGTATCAGGACACGAACACCGCGCAGTATTTGTGGCTGCGGCTCATCGCGCAGGGCCGGCGCAATCTCTGCTGCGTCGGCGACGACGATCAGAGCGTCTATGGGTGGCGCGGCGCCGAAGTCGAGAACATTCTTCGCTTCGAGCAGGACTTTCCCGGCGCGAAGATCGTGCGGCTCGAACGCAACTACCGCTCGACGGGACACATCCTCGCCGCGGCCTCGCATCTCATCGCCCATAACGAGGGCCGTCTCGGCAAGACGCTCTTCACCGATGGCGCGGCGGGCGAAAAGCCGACGGTGACCGGCGTCTGGGACAGCGAGGAGGAAGCGCGCGCGGTCGGCGAGGAGATCGAGCAGCTGCAAAGGCGCGGCCATGCGCTGGAGGAGATCGCGATCCTGGTGCGCGCTTCCTTCCAGATGCGCGAGTTCGAGGAGCGCTTCATCACGCTGGGGCTGCCCTATCGCGTCATCGGCGGCCCGCGCTTCTACGAGCGCGCCGAAATTCGCGACGCGCTCGCCTATCTGCGCGTCGTGTCCTCTCCCGCCGACGACCTCGCCTTCGAGCGCATCGTCAATACGCCCAAACGCGGCCTTGGCGACGCCACTTTGCAATTGCTGCACGAATATGCGCGGCGCGAGAGCGTGCCGCTGACGCATGCGGCGCGCGCCCTGACCGAGAGCGAGGAGCTGAAGCCGAAGCCGCGCGGGGCCTTGCGGGGCCTCATCAACGACCTCGAGCGCTGGCGCGCATCGATCGAAACCAAGCCGCATCACGAGCTCGCCGAGATCGTGCTGGAGGAGTCGGGCTACACCGACATGTGGCGCGAGGAGAAGACGCCTGACGCCGCAGGGCGCCTGGAGAATTTGAAGGAACTCGTCCGCGCCATGGAGGAGTTCCCGGACCTTTCCGCCTTTCTCGAGCATGTCTCGCTCGTCATGGAGACGGACGAGGCGGCGGGCTCGGAGCGCGTCTCGATCATGACGCTGCATGGCGCCAAGGGTCTCGAATTCGAGACGGTCTTTCTGCCCGGCTGGGAGGAGGGACTCTTTCCGCACCAGCGCTCGCTCGACGACAACGGCCGCGCGGGCCTGGAAGAAGAGCGCCGCCTCGCTTACGTCGGCCTGACGCGCGCGAAACGTCGTGCGAAAATTTTCTTCGCGACGAACCGGCGCATTCACGGGTTGTGGCAGACGACGATGCCCTCCCGCTTCATCGACGATCTGCCGCCTGAAAGCGTCGAGGTCGTCGAGTCGGCCTCCGCCTCGCAATACGGCGCCTATGGCGTCTCGCGCTTTGCGGGGCTGGATCGCTATGCCTCGACCTATGAGACGCCCGGCTGGCGACGCGCCAAGGAAGCGAAATCGCAGCCGCAGGGCAAGCGCTCAGGCCCGCCGATCATCGAAGGCCGCGTCCTGTCGAAGTCGACGAGCGCCGCGCCTTTCGAGAAGGGCGTGCGCGTGATGCATCTGAAATTCGGACCCGGCACCGTGCAAGAGGTCGACGGCGACAAGCTTTCGGTCGCCTTCGATCACGCGGGATCGAAGATGGTGAAGGCGGCGTTTTTGGAGCGGGGGTGAGGAGAGGCAGCCCCTGTAATGACAATTGCATTACGATCCGCTAATTTCAGAAAATATGGGGGTTTCCATGCGTCAGAAGGAACAGCCCGCCAAGCGCCAGACGCTCAATCTCCGGGTGAAGCCTGAGGATCGAAGCCTGATCGACCGCGCCGCGAGGCTTGCAGGAAAGAACCGCACGGATTTCCTCCTGGAAGCCGCTCGGCGGGCTGCGCAGGATACGCTGCTCGATCAGACGTTGTTCAAGGTCAGCGCCGACGTTCACGCGAAATTCGTGGCGCGCCTCGATGCGCCGCCAGCGCCGAATGAAAAGCTGCGGCGGATGATGACGACTGCGGCGCCGTGGGAATGAATGGCTCTTCTCGCGCCGCGACCGATCGATGACAGCTGCGAGATTGGCGCCTTCGACTCCGGCGTTCCCGTCCTCGACGATTGGCTGCGACGGCGCGCCCGCGCGAACCAGGCGAGCGGCGCCTCGCGAGCTTACGTCTTGTGCGAAGAGACAAAGGTCGTCGCTTACTATGCGCTGGCTTCGGGTGCGGTCGAAATTCAGGAGGCGACAGGCGCGTTCGTCGCAACATGCCCGACCCCGTGCCCATCGCCGTGCTGGGTCGCTTGGCGGTCGATCGCAGCCTGCAAGGGCGCGGCCTCGGGCGCTCGCTCATGCGCGACGCCTCGAAACGGGTCCTGCACGCCGCCGACATCATCGGCATTCGCGCGCTCGTCGTCCATGCGCTTTCGGAAGAAGCAAGGCCTTCTACCTTGCGCTCGGCCTCGAAGTCTCGCCACTGCACCCGATGACGCTCATGGCGACGCTGGCCGACCTGCGGGAGACGCTGTAGCTTAAGATCGAGGTTGAGCTCGACTGAGCGGGGTGAAGAGGGTGAAGGCGGCGTTTTTGGAGGGGGGTGTTGAGTCGGGGAGGCGGCGTCGGAGATGTAAAGACACGATGGGCAGGCTGTCCGATCGACCCAATTGGCAGCCTTTCAAGTTCAGCTCGGATCAAACTTGAACTGTTGTCCGAGTTTATTCGCGCCATTAGTCCAGACCATATTGCAAACTCCATCCCTTGGAACACTGTCCTTGAACAAAGCCCTTTAGGCGCTATCGCTGAGTTTCGCAGCAAGGGCTTGCTTATCGAGGCTGACATTGTCCAGAAAATTGACGCTTTCTACTCGGTATCTGACCTTCGCGCTCTCTTGAAGGCCCGCGAACTCAAGGCTTCTGGACGAAAGCAAGATTCGTGGCAGCAGCGTCTCGCCGACTCTGGTCCGGAGAGCCTTAGCGCGATCATGCAGGGGCTTGGCCGGGTCAAGATGCTGACTTGCAGTGAGCCGGGGCGCGGTCTGGCGCTCGCCTACATCGATTTCAAGGGCAGGGAGCGCAAGGCAGCGGAAGAGGCGTCGCTCACTGCGCTGCGCGCATCGGACTTTGAGCGGGCAGTTGCGGCAGTGGATGAATATCAGTTCAGACAAGTTTTTCCATCAGGCCTTGGAGTGGCTTGGGGCAGTCAACATCATCGCAGCGGCATGGTCGCGGAGACGAAAGAAATTTTTGCCACAGTTCACGGGGCGCCGAAAATTCTTTCAGGCGTGGACTCTGATAAACTCCGTCAATTACAATTTGCCGCTGCTTGGATGAATTTATGGGGACTGCGGGACGCTCATCCTTTGCTCCCCACTGATTTCGAATGCTCGCAAAAATTTGATGCATCCGTGCGCCGCTCGAATGTTGCTATTTTATGTCCACAAAAAGCAGAGCCGTTAGTCAATATCGCAAACTCGGGGTGCGCTACGTCAAGACCATGTGTTCCGACAACTCGTGCGAAGCATGCACGAAACTCTCAACGATCAAAGTACCCCCTGTCATCGGCTCCCGAACTTCCACATGTGCAGTGCACGCACAGCCTGGGTTGCAGGTGCGTCTACACTCACGATAGCAATGATTTGTTGCAGGGGATCGAGCGAGGCTGAAATTTAGAGGACTGATGCCGAGGTCACAGTCTTCGGCGTCGCCCCCCGTTACGCAATGCTCAAGAACACCGCCAGGGCGCGGGTGACGCGTAACATCAGCGCCTCGTCTGCTTCGCCAATCACCGCGCCGATTTTGCCGGTCGGAATGACGGTGATCTTGTCGATCGCAATCTGTGACGACTCGCGTAGACCGTTTCGTTGCGAGGGCTCGACATCGAGGCGAATGAGGTCTGCATCGCTACGTAGCGTCGTCGTCAGTGGGCACACGACGACGGATGGGAGCTCGGAGAAGTGATCGCTCTGCACGATGAGCGCAGGCCGCGGCTTGCCGAAATCTCCTGGCGTCGCGACGACGACAAATCGACCGCGTCCAATCACGCGGGCGGCCAGTCGTTGACTTCTGCAATGAAGTGCATCAGCTCGTCGCCGGCGGGGTCGGAAGCCGCGATCGCCCGGGCTTGGCGATGGCACTTTTCCACAAAGTCCGGGGCCCGGCTGTCCGGCGCCCAGATTTGCACGGGCCGCAGCCCAGCTGCGCGCATCCTCTGGCGATAGCTCGTCATGCGCTCTGGCGGCGGCTTGGGCGTCTTAGGTTGTCGTGGCATGGCTGACCTTCTCTACGTAACATGTTACGATAGGCTTGCCCAACTGTCACGCGAACTCTTCGGCATCAACCTCCCTTTAGGACCCCCCATGACCACCCGCCCGCCCGTTCCGCCCTTCACGCTCGAGACCGCGATCGAAAAGGTGCGCGCTCGCCGAGGACGCCTGGAACTCGCGCGATCCCGAGCGCGTTGCGCTCGTCTATACGGAAGACACCGAGTGGCGAAACCGCGGCGAGTTCCCCAAGGGCCGCGAAGAGGTGAAGCGCTTCCTGAAGCGCAAATGGGAGAAGGAGCTCGATTATCGCCTCATCAAGGAGCTCTGGGCCTTTCGCGACAATCGGCTGGCGGTGCGTTTCGCTTATGAGTGGCATGATAATTCGGGCAATTGGTTTCGAAGCTATGGCAATGAGAATTGGGAATTCACGGAGGCGGGTCTGATGCGGCGGCGCTTTGCGAGCATCAACGATCTGCCGATCAAGCCCAACGAGCGCCTGTATCACTGGCCGCTCGGGCGACGTCCCGACGATCATCCGGGCTTGAGCGACCTCGGCCTTTAAGGTCCCGGGCATAAATTCGCCGCCATTGGAGCATTGCTGCGGTCCATGACGCTTTCGAAGACTGAACTCCCGGGCCGCTCCCGATGACCATTCAACTCCACAAGGGCGACCTTCCGGACGGGCTCGATCTCGGCCCCGCGGTCGCGATCGACACGGAGACGCTGGGTCTCAATCCGCATCGCGACCGGCTCTGCCTCGTGCAGCTTTCGCGCGGCGACGGCGACGCCGAGCTCGTCCAGATCGCCTTAGGGCAGAAACGCGCGCCCAATCTGGAGCGGCTTCTGGCCGATCCGAAGGTTCTGAAAATCTTCCATTTCGCGCGTTTCGACCTCGCCGTGCTCCGGGCAGCCTTCGGCGCGACGCCGCAGCCCGTCTATTGCACCAAGATCGCTTCAAAACTCACGCGCACCTACACGGATCGCCATGGTCTCAAGGAGCTCGTGCGCGAGCTTCTGGGCGTTGAAATCTCCAAGCAGCAGCAGTCCTCGGACTGGGGAGCGGAGAAGCTCTCCGAGGCGCAGCTCGCCTATGCCGCGTCGGACGTGCTCTATCTGCACGAGCTCAAGGCGCGGCTCGACGCGATGCTTGCCCGCGAAGGGCGCCTGGCGCTCGCGGCGCAGTGTTTCGCCTTCCTCCCGACGCGCGCCGAGCTCGATTTGGCGGGCTGGGCGGAGACCGACATTTTCGCGCACACCTGAACCCCGCGGGCGAACTCTCGCCGCCCGCCTCGAATTCGCCATCCCCCTGCGCTACTGCCTGAACTTCTTGCATTTCCTTAAGAGGGCGAAGTTGACCGAGGCGTCCATCTCCACGCGCAATCGAAAGCCGGTCGCGCCGTCGCTCGATCGTCTGGCTGTCTTCGGCGCGCCGCGCCAGAGTCAGATCCCCGTGGCGATGCGCCATTCTCAGCGCGTCGCACGGCTGCGCCGCGGCATCGTCTGGGGCGTCGGCGGCATCGTCGCGATCTGCGGCGTCTTCCTTGCCTATCATTTCATCAGCCATCTGGCCGTCGACCTGCGCTTCGCCAGCATCGGCTTTCAGGGCGCGCGCATCACGATCGAAAAGCCGCGTCTCGTCGGCTACCAGAAGGACGGCCGCGCTTATGAGCTCAAGGCGCGCGTGGGTGTGCAGGACATCCACAAGCCCGATATTTTCGAGCTCCAGGGGCTCGAGGCGCGGCTCGACACGGGGAGGGGGTTGCCAGTCCTCCTGACTTCAGCCGCAGCCGTCTATGACGGCAAGCAGGATCGCGCCGAGCTATCGAGCGGCGTCCGCATTTCCGACGAGAAAAATTACGATCTGAGACTCGAGAACGCGACGATGGATTTCAAGGCGAGCACGCTGAAATCGCAGCGTCCCTCGACCCTGAAGCTCGAGTGCTGCGACGTCGCCGGCAAATCCGTCGAGCTCGCGCAGGCGGAGAGCCGCCTGACCTTCACCGGCGCCGTGCATTCGACCTTCCACGGCCAGGCGACCGAGCCGGAAGCCGCGGGCCAGTGACGCGATGAGTCTCAAGCGTTCGGCTGCGATCGCGGCGTCTCTCGCGGCGCTCCTCCTTCTTTCGGCACAGGCTGCCGCAGGCGCCCCCGCCGCGGCGAAGTCCGGCGGCGGCATATTGCCCGGCGCGACAGCCTCCGATCCCGTCAACATCGACGCCGATAAGCTGGATTATTTTGATAAAGATCAAAAGCTTATCTACGCGGGCAGCGTCATCGTGGTCAACGGACCCTCGACCTTGAAAACCTCGAGGATGACGATCCTCCTCGACAACAAGAAAGGCGCGGGCAAGGACGGCCAAGAGGGAGGGGCCGCCGCGTCGTCGAGCGACAAGGTCCGGCATGTGGAGGCCGAAGGGCCGGTCACGCTGGTCTCCCCCGATCAGATCGCGACGGGCGACCATCTCACTTATGACCGCGGCGACAACAAGGTGCATCTCACCGGCAATGTGACCTGGACGCAGGGCGAGAACGTCGTGAAGGGCGAGCACCTCGTCTACGATTTGACGACCAAGGAAGCCCATGTGCTCGCGGGCGCCAGCTCCGGCAAGGATGGCGGCGCGGGGCAGGGCCAGCGCATTCACAGCATGTTCACGCCCAAAAATAAGTAGCCACAAAATAATCGAGACCTGCGGGGGAAGCGCCGCGCCCCGGGGACGGGAGAGCGCGACGCTTCGCGGGCGAGGCTTGGGAGTCTAGCCTCGGCCCGCTATTCGACGACGGCCGGCTCCTTCGCCTGGTCCGCATCCTCATGCGCGATCAGCGCGCCGTTGGCGGAAAAGAAGTCCGCGCCGAGACGGCGGCCGTTCTGGTCATAGCGCCAAGCGATGTAGGCCGCGCCGAGATCGCGCCGCTCTGTCGGCTTGCCGCAGGAGTTATAATAGGCTTCCTCGAGCTGATTGCCGCGTTTGTCGTACCGCCGCGCGACGCGGGCGGCGCCCAAGGTCCTATGCTTGATCGGGCGTCCCTCGGTGTCGAAATAGCGTTCGATCACCTCGATCGTCTTGGCGACGGTGTCGCTTGCGGGCTGAGAGGCGGGGCTGGGCGCGCGGCTTCTTTTTGCCGCCGCCCCCGCCTTGGGGGGCGGAAAATCCTGGTTCATGACCGACTGACCTTGTGGGAATCCTGAGGGCTCTATCTGAGCCGCACGCCATGAGAATGGCGGCTTTGCGAGAAGGGCTCGCGAGGGATTCCAGGAAAGAGGCGGGCGCTCTCTACAGGAAGGCGCTTCGCAGCTGGCGCGGCCTCAGGCCGCCGTCAGGAGGTCAAGAACGGGAGGCGCCCGAGAGCCCACGGGCAGCGTGGGCCAGAGCGAGATCGCCGCGGCCTGGGGCGCCGCCCAATCCACGGGGAGTCCGTGCGGCGGCGTGGGGAGCGTAAGCTCTGCCCCTTGCGGGGCCAGGCCGCCAGCGCCGTGGAAGACGCAACACTGATCGTGAGACTGCCCGCCCGTCGGACGCGGCGCGTTGGGAACTCCGGGCGCGCGGTCGTCGGCGCTCTGGATACAGGCGCCGCTTGACGCGCCGCCCCCCCGCAACAGGCCGACAGGCGAAACCAGGCCAATCGCCAAACTCTGCAGGACAAAGAGATACGCCACGAACAGCGGAGCTGATCGTATCCCAAAAGCGCGAGTCCCGGGCGAGGCGCTACTCATGTCCCTTATCTAAGTCTCGTCCGTCGCGGTTCAATGGCCGAGGACGCGGTATACGAACTCTATCCGACCAGAAATTAGCATGAAGCGACTCGGCTGCGGGCGCCTCAAATTTAGGCAACATCGACCAGCCGGGTGTCTCGTGCGCCTGACGCCGCTTTTCGCAATCTTGCAGAAATCCGCGTCCCGTCATGAATCGATCACGCTGGATTCATTATAGCTCCAAGCGGAATTTTGGCAGCTCGGCGAAGCGCCCTGAATGAGGTCAACGCGTTTGACAAGCGCGCCGGCGGCGCCGTGAAAATAGAGAAAGACCGGCTGGCCGGCCTGCGGCGCAAAATGCCAGCTGACCAAAAGCTCGCCGTCGGAAGTCCTCAGGCGCAGCTCTTCGCCGCCTGCTAGTCCAGAGCGCGTGATCGGCGTATGGCGTCGATCGGGTAAATATTGAAGCCTGCGCTGGAACGCCGCCACGCCCAGCAAGATGAAACCATAGGCGGCTGCGAACGCCGCTGCGGCTGTCTCGATCGTCACCGACAGGCCCGGATCAATCAAAAAGCGGCAGGCCGCCCGCCCGTTGAGGAGCGAGCGGGCTATGCGTCAATGCGCAAGCGTGGGGCTGTCCTCCGACTCCGCCTCATCGTCGTCGCCCTCGACATGGAACTGCTTGGCGTCGGGCTTTTGACCGAGATGGAGCGGCGACTTGTAATAGAGCGCCACGTCGTGGAACGGGTCCGTCAAAATCTTGACGGCCCAGATGGCCGCGGTCATCGGATCCTTCGTCAGGATGAGCTGCACGATGCGGAACAGGAAGCCGCCGGCGCCGACGAGGAACCAAATGTATCCGATGTTATGGATCAGCTCGCCCGTGCTCCGGGCGGCCTTGAGGGCGCCGAAAAGCGTGGAATCTAGCAGCAGCAGCAAGGGAGACAGGGCCCAGACGGCCATCAGAATTCGCTTGCGATGCAGGTTGTAGCCGACCTTGATTTCTTCTTTGTAGTCATGGGTCGCGTGATTGACGGCGTCATAGCCGCGCGGCTCGAAGAAGAAATGTCCGCTCTGCCGCGTGACCATGGACACGAGCCATGCGATCAGAGCCGCAAGCGCAGGGTCCTTGAAAACGATTAGATAACAGTAAAGGAAGCTTACGGCGCTCACGAAGTGCAGAGACTGATTGACCCGGCTCTGATGGTAGTAGCGATGGTCATCCCAGCGTTGCTCCTTGAGGGATGATAAGAACCGATCCATGCGGAGTCTCCCCGGTTTTCTTCTCGTGATCGTGTTTGGCTATTCAAGATTCGTGAAATGGGCGTGACGGTTTTTCGTCATTATGTCGAACGTATAAAACTTCGGCGCGTAAAGGCTTGGCTGCAGCTGCGTTGCGCCAGTTTCCGTGTCGGCGATCAGCGACGGCTCAGCGCGCAAGGCGCATCAAGGGCTCGCCGGCGCGAATGCGGGCGCCGTCCGCGACTCCCGGGCAGAGAGAGAATCCCTTCGGCGCGAAGACGATGATGGTCGAGCCGTGCTCGAACCAGCCCATGAGCTCGCCTTTGCGCAAGCCCGCGTCGCAAGGGAAGACCTTCGGCCCCTTGTGATCGACGCCGAGCGTCACGTCGAGAAACTCGAAACGCATCGACGCAACGAGCACCGCTGCGACAGGCGCCAGCGTCATGGGGTGACCCGTGGCCGCAAGCCGCGTGCGAATGATCGCACGCTCGTTCTTGCAGAAGAGCTTCTCGACGCGGCGCAGTGCGATGGGATTGACGTTCCATACGTCGCCGGAAATATAGGTCACGCGGTCGACACGGCAGTCATGCGGCGCGTGGAAGCGGTGATACATGCTCGACATGAGCCGCAAGGTTGCGTAGCAGCCGTCGCGGTGCGCCTCGACAAGCGCCTCGTCTTGCAGCAGCTCGCCAATGTCGTAGCGCGAGCCTTTGATCTGCAGCGCCTCGCTCCCCTCGATGACCCCACAGGCGCCAACGATGGCGTCGCAAGGACTGGCCAATATTTCCGGCCTCATGTCGGTCGGCCGCGCGCCGTCCCGCAACTCTCGCACGAAACAGTCGTGCAAGCTCTTGAACTCCTGCTTTTTCGCGTCGCTCAAATCGAGATCGGCGAACAAGCGCCACAAGCCGATGGAAGCGTCGCGCACCCATGGCTGCTCGATCTTGCTGAACCAGCCCATGAAGACGGTCAGCGCATAGCGCGGGATGCAGTTGGTGAGCAGGAAGTTGATGTCTTCCTGCTCCACGAAGTCGGAGCAAGCCTTTGAGCGTCATGGAGCGGTCAACTATGATGATTAGTTAGCCGATATATGACAACCACGATCCAGACCGTCTTTCTCACCGCGCTCGGCGGCGTGGCGCTCACGGGCCTTTTCCTTAGGCTCAAGCGTCGGCTCGAGCTCTCCCGCGCCAAACATCGTTCGCTTGCCGGGCATCCGCGCATCGCTCGGCGCCTGGCGTCCTTCCTACCCTTCTATGAATATGACGAAACGCGGTTCTTCTGCTGCGACGGCGCGCCGCCCGAGGTCGCCACGCAGCGGCGCTCCGGATTCATGCGCCTGGCCCAGATTTACCGCGATCGATTTGCCGCGACGAACAGCCTGACCCTGGAGGCCGCCCAGAGCATTTCCGACCTGCAATTCACCGAACGTTATCGGACGCCATTTCACTTCAGCAGATATGTGGCGCGGCATCTGCCGTCCGGCGCTTTCCTCACGTCCTCGTCCGGCGTCACCCTGACCGACCTCGACGCCAACGTCTTTCACGACCTTGCCGCCTCCTACGGCGTCAATGTCTTCGGCAACGACTTTTATAAGGAGACGATTGCCCAAGGCGCCGAAGACGCTCGCGCGCTCGGGCCGGTGCTTGGCCCCTATCATCCGGCGGTACTCGATAACGTGAGGATGCTGAGGGACATATCGGGGCTCGACGAAGTTTCATTCCACATGTCCGGCACGGAAGCGGTGATGCAGGCGGTTCGTCTCGCGCGCTACCATACGCGCCGAACTCACCTCTTGCGCTTCTGCGGCGCCTATCACGGGTGGTGGGGCGACGTGCAGCCGGGGATCGGCAACCCGGCGCCCGCGCATGAAACTTATACCTTGAGCGAAATGTCGCCGGAGACGCTCCACGTCTTGCGCACCCGTCGCGACATCGCCTGCGTTCTCGTCAATCCGTTGCAGGCGCTCGCGCCCAATGCGCCGGCGCCTGCCAACTCCTCGCTCGTCGACAGCGCGCGCGCGGCGCGTTTCGACAAGGCCGCCTATACGCAATGGCTGAAAGAGCTGCGTGCGATCTGCTCCGAGCGAGGCATCGTGCTGATCTTCGACGAAGTGCTCGTTGGCTTTCGTCTGGCGCGGGGCGGCGCGCAGGAATATTTTGGCGTCAAGGCCGACCTCGTCACCTACGGCAAGACGCTCGGCGGCGGCTTTCCCGTTGGCGTTCTCTGCGGCCGCAACGATCTGATGCGGCGGTTTCGCGAGGATCGCCCGGGAGACATTTGTTTCGCCCGCGGCACATTCAACTCCCATCCTTACGTGATCTGCGCGATGCGGCGCTTTCTGCAACGGCTGGAAGAACCGGCTTGCCGCGATCTTTATCGCGACCTCGATCGCCTTTGGGATGAGCGCGCGCGGCAACTCAACGCGCGCTTCGAAAGCGAGATGCTGCCTGTGCGCGTCGTAAACCTCTCGACCATCTGGATGGTCTGCTACACAGTGCCCTCACGCTATAATTGGATGCTGCAATACTACATGCGCGCCGAGGGGCTCTCTCTGCCCTGGACCGGGACGGGGCGCCTGATCTTTAGTCTCAATTACACCGAGGCGGATTTTGCGGCCGTGGCGGAGAAGTTCGTCGCGGCTGCGAAGGCCATGCGCGACGACGGCTGGTGGTGGGGAGCAGCCGGCGTGACGAATAAGGCGATTCGCCGCGGGATTCTCGTGGAAATGATCCGCAGCCGGCTTTTCGGTCAAGCCACGGCAGGGAAGACTGTTCCGGAAGCCGCGCTCTAGCCCCGAACCACAGCGGAGCCCGCGATCTTCGCGGGGATGCGACGGTTATCGTGGTTGGCGACCTTGTGCATATGCTCGATGAATTGGCGTGCGCTGTTCTCCCAGGAGTAGCCCAGCGCGAAGTCGCGACAGGCGCTGCGGGAGACGGTGAGCGCCGCGAGGCAAGCCGCCCGCAAGTCCTCGTTCAGCGCGCCGATAGGATGTGCGCCGACCACATCCAGCGGGCCGGTGACGGGATAAGCGGCAATCGGCAGGCCGCAGGCGAGCGCCTCAAGCTGCACGATGCCGAAAGTGTCGGTCTTGCTTGGAAACACGAACACGTCCGCCGCGGCAAGGTACCTCGCGAGCGTCTCGTGTTCGAACTCGCCGAGGAACACGGCTTCGGGGTAGCGCTGTTTCAGCTCGTCGAGCTGCGGACCGCCGCCGATGACGAGCTTCGTGCCCGGAAGGTCGAGCGACAGGAAGGCGTCGAGGTTCTTCTCCACCGCCACCCGCCCGGCCGTGACGAACAGCGGACGCGGAAGATCAAGCGCAAGAGCGCGGTCGGGCCGGAAAATGTCGGTGTCGACGCCCCGCGTCCACATCCCGAGGTTTGCGAAATTGCGCGCGCGCAGTTCGTTATACAGGGAGGGTGTCGACACCATCGTCACAGAGGCGGCGGCGTGGAACCAGCGCAGCACGCCATAGGACCAGCTCATCGGAATGGGGTAGCGCGCGGCGATATATTCCGGAAAGCGAGTCGTGTAGCTCGTCGTGAACGGGCGCCGGCGCCTGACGCAATAGGCGCGGGTCATGTGACCGATCGGCCCTTCGGTCGCGATGTGAATGGCGTCGGGCTTCGCGGCCTCGATGCGCGCCGCAATGCCGCCCGGGGAGGGCAGCGCGAGACGCAACTGCGGATAAGAGGGCATGGGCAGCGACCTAAAACCCTCGGGGGAGAGAAAATCGATTTCGACGCCGAGCCCGCGCGCGCTGCGCGCCAACGCCTGCAGCGTGCGCACGACGCCATTGACCTGCGGGCGCCAAGCGTCCGTCGCCACTAAAATCCGCATAAGCGTCAAACGCCCCCCTCGCGGCAGCCAGGCTGCAACCATAGTCAGATGTCCGAGATCATCGCTACATAATTTCTCCATTGTGTGACGACGCGGGCTTTTGGCGCTCCAATCCCCAGCCAAGGGGGCCGCCGGAAACCGCGCTTTGCTCCATGTTGCAAATTTGCAACACTCTGGAAATTTCTACATTCCCCCTTGGTCCCGATGTTTACAGCAGTCCGCATTCGTGATCCGTTTCAGGGAGGATGGTGAGCGTTCCTCCAGAAGAGGCGCCAAAGCTTTTATTGTCACTTGGTAAGCGCCCACGCGGATCGCGCCTTTCGATCCGCCCGCGCATTCTCTCATCGCCGGACGACAAAGAGGAACTGAAGATGCTGCGTAAGCTCTCTGCAATTCTCATTGCTTTCTCAGGCGGCCGCCCTCGCGCCGGCGCCGGCGCAAGCCTTCGACGCGCTCTATGCCTTCGGCGACAGTCTTTCGGATGTCGGCAACGTTTTCGCTGCGACGGGCGGAGCACCCGCTCCACCCCCGCTCCACCTTATGCGAACGGCCAGTTCTCGAACGGCCCGGTATGGGTCCAGGACCTGTCGAGGATCGCCGGGCTGGGCACCGCTCGGGCCGTCGGTCCTCGGCGGCAACGATTACGCCTGGGGCGACGCGACGACGGGCTCTTCGGGCACGCCAACTCCTACCCCTTGCGTGCCCACTGGCAATCGGCAGGTCGTCGCATTTCTCAAGCGACCCGAGCGGCACCGCGCCCGCAAGCGCGCTCTATACGTTCACGCTCGGCAGCAACGACTGTCCAATATCCTTACGGCTCGGCTACCGGGCCTGACCGGCGTCGCGGACCGACCTGCAGGGCGCAGCGAAGTTCGGAGGCGCAGTCAGATTAGCCAGTCTGGCCGACGTCGGCGCTAAGACCTTCATCGTCGCTCTGGTTCCTGACCTGGGCCTGACCCCAGGAGTGACCGCGCTGAAGACCCGCGGCGCGACAATGGCGACGTCCCAGGCGGCGGCAGGCTATAACTCCTTCCTGAAACTGGACTTGTGCGACTTGCCAGCGCACGCTGCTAACGGCGGCCTGCATTTCCTGGACACATACGGCTGGCTCGACACCGCCGTGGCAGATCCCACACGGTTTCGGGCTCACCAACGTCACGGACCCCTGCTACGCGGGACCTTACACCGGTGGCCCGCCACGCTGCTTGCTACGCCGAACTCTTATCTCTTCTGGGACCAGTTGCATCCGACGACGGCGGTGCACGAGCTCCTCGCCGAGGAAGCCTGGGCGTTCGTTCCGTCGCCGAGCCCAGGCGTCGGTCTCTTCTCGCTCGGTCTGCTGGCCTTCCTCGGACTGAAGACAAGGTCTCGGGACCGAAAGGGCGCCTGAATCGCTCGATCCCGAGTCGCGAGAACTTAAGGCGCAGATTGAGCGCCGCACCGCGGCGCGACCGAGCGACTCCTCTGTCTCGATTTTTGGCGCCTCTCCGGCTTGTCCTGCGCAAGGTCAACTCTAGGTCCCTCTCTACCTCTCTGCGGCAAGAGGTCAGCACAAGGAGGGTAACGATGATATCGACCCAAGAACACGTCAGGATGGCGACAGTCGGCGGAGCGGCCGGAGCGCTATTGGGGGCCGCGATAGGCGGCGCGGTGTTTGGGCTCCCGGGTTTCCTAGTGGCCGCGCTGCTTGGCGGCATCGGCGGCACGATTTTCGGTTCTTTCATGTAGGGAACCCCCGCCTCAACTCTTACGAAAAGAAAGCCCGCTTTGGCGGGCTTTTGCATGATTAGGCGCAGCGGTCATCCATGAGGAGGCGACCATGAGAATTGCGACCTCAGCTGCTTTGGCGACTTTATTGCTGGCGGGCGTGCTGACGGTGACGCCGGCTCCCGCCGGGGACGACGCCCCAGGAGACAGGCCCACCCTTGCTCAGAACGCGTCACCGCAAGAGTGCGCGAATTTGGCGCGGGACGAGCGGGAGGCCAGACGCCGCGGCGATTGGTGGAGGGCCGACCAGCTCAAAGACGAATACGAGAGCGAATGCCTTAATCGAGGCCGGTGAGGCGTTGCCCTGGCGCCGAGCGCGCGCCCAAGCGCTCTTCACCCCGCCGGCGGCGCCCCGCTCGATTTCGCGACCCTGCGCCTTTTCCGCGGCGCGTCTAAGCTCTTCCACTCGTTGGGCTTGAGGTCGATCGTGCGCGGGCCACGGCTTCCTCCCTCGCCGCGAACGCGTTTTGCCAGCCCCGCGCGGATCGACGGCGCCTTCAGCGCAAGCCCCACGAGATCGGAGGCGAAGCCCGGCAGAATCAACAGCGTCGTGGCGAGCGCGTGAAGGCCGGTGTCCACCATGTCGGGCTTCGCCTCGCCTTCCTTCGCCCCGCGCGCGGGGCCCGAGCGGCGGCGCAGATAGTCGAACAGTTTCTTGATGTCGAAAAGGCCGATCAGCGTCGTCGCAAGAGCGAGCGCGAGCGCTGCCGTAACGCCGAAGAGCTCGACGACGATCACGAAGGCCAGCGCCTCCAAGAGCAGCCAGGCCCCCAAGGCATAGGCGAAGAATTTCGACTTGTTCACGTCTGTCGAGACCCTTATGCGCGCTTTCCCGGCTCGCGGAACCGCTGGAGCGAGAAGAAGTCGATCCGAGTTGCAAGCAGAAGCGAAATCTGATCGCAACGTCCACGAACTCTTGCGGATTCCACTCTGCCGGCGACGCTGCGCCGCAACTTCGACGCGGCTTGATTCGTGACTTAGGCGCTCTCACATGATAACGCAGTGACGGAACTTTAGGGAGCGTCGCCGTTGAACATTGAGCAAGCCTTCGATCCGTCAATCCTGGTCTTCGCGGCGCTCGCGGTCTTCGTGCTGTGGAAGCTTCGTTCCGTGCTCGGCATGCGCAGCGAACGCGACGCGCCCGCTCAGCCGCGCACCCGTTTTTTGCCGCCCAAGGGCGGTTTTTTCGGCTCGCGCACGGCCGCTCCGCCGGTCCCCGCCGTCCTGGACGAAGAGCGCTGGACGGGGCTCGCCGAAAAGGGGAGCAAGGCCTGGGCCGGGCTCGACGCCATCGCCGCCTCCGACCCGTCATTCACGCGCGACCGCTTCGTCGAAGGCGCGCGCAAGGCTTATGAGATGATCGTCTCGGCCTTCGCCAAGGGCGACCGCGACACGCTCCGCCGTCTGCTTTCATCCGAGGTTTACGAAAATTTCGCGCGCGAAATCGCAAACCGAGAGGCGAAAGGCGAGAGCGCGGAGACAGCCGTCGTCGCGATCGACGACACGCGCGTCGAGGACGTGCGCTCGGAGGGCGGCGTCAACAACGTCACGCTGCGCTTCGCGGTGAAGCTGCTGACAACACGTCGCGATCGCGACGGACAGGTTATCGAAGGGGCGGAGCATCCCGTTTCGATCGTCGATCTGTGGACCTTCGCCCGCGCCCCCGCCTCGCGGGACCCGAATTGGAAGCTCGTCGCAACCAAGTCGCTGCATTAGATCACGCTGCCTTTAGGCGAACTCGCCTGGACGCAGAAAGCATGATCGATTCTAAAACATTAGAGCGCGTTTCATGCGAAAAACCGGCTTCCACTGTTTCGCAACGCGCTCTACCGGCGCCCCCGCGGCCCACGCCGGATGATCAGTTTCGACCTTCCGCCGCTGCAAGGCGAAGCGGTCTCCTTCGAGGCGCTCTCGGGCTTTGAAAGCGACGATCTCGCGCAGGCCTTCGCGGCCTTTCGCCGCTCCGCCGAGGCCATCGTCTCCAACGCTGCGCTGCTGCGACCGGCGCGACCGGCTTTCCACGGCCTCGAGGAAATCTGCCGCGCCGCGCTCGGCGATCCTGAGCCGCCCGCGGATTTTTTCCGGCGCTGGTTTCAGCCCTTGCGGCTGGAAAAGGCTGGTCTGCTCACCGGCTACTATGAGGTCGAGGTCGAAGCGCGCCGCGAGGCGGAGCAGGGCTTTGCAACGCCCGTGCTGGCACGGCCGGGCGATCTCGTCACCATGAACGAGGCGCCGTTCATGGTCCCGGGCCACCCGCAGCTCTTCGCGGCGCGGCGGCGCGACGATGGCGCCCTCGAGCCCTACGCCACGCGACGCGAGATCGAGGAAGGTCCGTGGCGGAGCCCCACGCCGCCGCTCGCCTTCGTGGCCGACGCAGTGGAACTCTTCCTCATTCAGGTGCAGGGGTCGGCGCGGCTCGTCTTTCCGGACGGATCGAGCGCGGCGCTGACCTATGACGGGAGGAACGGGCGCCCCTACACGTCCGTCGGCAGGCTCTTGATCGAGCGGGGCCTCGTCGAGCCCGAGCGCATGTCGCTCGCGGTCCTGAAAGCGACCCTGCGCGCTTTGGGATCGGGTCCCGGCGAGGGGGGACGGCAACTCATGCAGGCAAATGAATCTTATGTGTTTTTCCGCGTGGACAACTCGCCAGAACGCGGCCTCGGCCCCATCGGCGGCGCGGGCTTAGCGCTTTCGCCGTTGCGCTCGATCGCCGTCGATCGCACGATCTGGTGCTACGGGCTCCCCTTCTGGATTGAGGCGAGAATCCCCTGGCGATGCTCGAAAGCCGAAAGCTTCGCGCGGCTCATGATCGCGCAGGACACGGGCTCGGCAATTCTCGGCGAGTCCCGCGCCGATGTCTACTTTGGCTCGGGGGAGGAAGCGGGCGCGCGCGCGGGCGGAGTTCGGCATGATGCGGAATTTTTTGCGCTCTTGCCGAAGGCCGAACGAAGCGAAAGCCGCAAGACTTGACAGACATTTTGCGATGAGACGTCTCTCCGGCCTATAAATCCGGCGCGATTGCCTACTCGAACGATCCGGTTCGGGGAACGAACGCGCTGCGGGGTCGCGAGGGGAGCGGAATGGATCGCGGCGGCGAGGGAAGAAGAGCGAGAAAGCTCAGCGCCTTGGACCTTGAGCTGTGGTCGGCGATCACGGCCGATGTGAAGCCTTTTCGCGACCGCCCCGTTGTGCCGAAACCCGCTCCCGCGCCCGCGGCGCGCAGCGCCGACACGATGACTGCGCCGCGACCCGCGCCGTCGCCGCATAAGCGCGCCGACCCGCCCATGACGCTCGACGAGACCACGCGACGCAAGCTCCAGCGCGGGCAACTCGACGTCGACGTCAAGCTCGATCTTCATGGGCTTCGCCAGCAGGAGGCGCATGCGGCGTTGCACGATTTTTTGCATCATGCGCGGGCGCGCGGCGCTCGGCTTGCGATCATCGTCACCGGCAAGGGCTTCGGCCGCGCCGACGGCGGCGTGCTGCGCCGACTCGCGCCGCTCTGGCTGCAGGGCCCTGGCCTTCGCGACATCGTCGTCGGCTTCGGCGAGGCTTCGCGGCGGCATGGCGGCGAAGGCGCGCTCTACGTGCGCTTGCGCCGCGCCGACCGGGGCCTAGGCCCCGGCGGAGTCTGAGGCGATGGCCGCGACCGGAGGCTGATGCTGGAAAGCCGCGGGAATTTCGGAATGGCCCTCGTGAGCTGGCCCTGCCGGCGCGGGCGGCGGCCCCCATTCGAAGGCGTCGAGCCGTCCGGTCTTCGGCGAGATCGGCGCCCAGCTGCGCGAGACCACGCCGTCGGCGATCCAGGCCGGATCGCGGGGGGCGCGCGAGCCGCGCGCGAGCCACTCGCGCACGGGCCCGCTGGGACCGAATTCGGCGTCCTCGATTTCCGCCATCAGCAGGCAAGTGTGCGCGGTCGGGGTCTTGCCTCCCGCGATGAGCGGGGCAAGCGCCGAGCGCGCCTTGGCGAAAGCCCGCGCCGCGAGCGCGGCCTGCGCCAGCGCCTGCCGGCTCTCTGGCGCCTGTGGCGCGAGCGCTGCGAGCCGCTCCGCGCGCACGAGCTTCTGCGCATTGGTCTCGGCCGGGAAAGAGTTGAGATAGGCCGCCGCGAGGTCGGGGTGCGGCGCGTAGGGCCAAGCCTTCTCGATGAGCTTGGTCGCGAGCTTGGGGTCGTTGCGCCCGATCAAAATTCGCGTCGCGACGAGGAGCGCCGGAACGAAGTTCGGTCGCCGCTTCAGCGAGAGGTGGGCGAGATGCAGCGCGGCCTGAGGATCGCGCGCCTCCATTTGCATCGCCGCGGCGGTTTCGAGCACGGCGCGGTAGCGCTCCGCCGTGGCGGCGTCGAAAGCTCCGGCTTTGTAATTTTCCTCGAGGGCCTTGCGGGCCTCGTCCCACTCGCCCGCGGCGGCGTTGTGCTCGAGTAGCGCGGCGCCCGCCCAGGGCAGGGGCGCGATCCCATGCGCCTCCTTTGCGAAATGATGCGCCGCTTCCGCATCGGCGCGGCGCTGGGCGTGGATGTGCAACCCGCGCAGGCCAAGCAGCCTCGTCTCCGGATTAAGGGTCATCTGCTGAAAAGCGGCCTCGGCCTTGCTGAAATCGCCATCGATCTGCGCCGCCTGCGACTTGAGGTAGTGGACGAGGGGCTCATCCGGGAGAAACTTTTCCGCCGCCTTGGCGGCCTGCTTCGTCATCGCCGCATCGCCGGAAGCCGCGGCGACGATGCCCTTGGTCACGGCGGCGAACCCTTTCTCGCGTCGCCGCCAGTGCAGGCCCTCGCGCATCCGCTGAGGCATTCTGAATGTCCCTGAGACGAGCGTCCAGATGAGCACGATGCCGGCGGCCGCGAGGAGCAGCACCGCCGCCGCCACCGGAATGGAGGCGTCGACATGATAGGAGCCCCAGTCGATCGTGACCGAGCCCGGCTGGTCGATCACCAACTCCACTCCGTAGGCCAGAGCGGCGAGCAGCAGGATGAAGAGAAGGATAAACCACATGGGCGACGGTTCCTTGAGAGCTTAATTCTTGCCGGAGTCGAGATCGCCGATCGCACTCGCGACGAGCGCCGCGACCGCCTCTTCCGCCGAGCGGAGCGCCGCAAGCATCTCGCCGAACTCCTTGGCCTGGGCGCGAGTCGCTTCGGGCAGGGCCGCGAAGGCCTGCTGGGCCTCTGCGAGATCGTCATGCGCCAGCGCCTTCTCGATCTTGGGCGTGAGATCGTCCGCCGTCGGCTTGGCCGCTTCTCCCTTCGGCCGCAAGTGAACGAGCTTTGTAGCTTCGTGCATCAGCTTGTCCGTGAGGGGCGTCCCCTCTGGCGGCTTGTTTTCGAAGGTGCGCAGCTTCTTAGCCACGGGCTCGAAAGCATTGAGCAGGTCGCGGGGCGACGGCGCGCCCTTTTCGGCGAAAGGCGCAAGCGCCGCGAGCGACTTCGGCTCGGCGCCAAGCCGTCGCAACGCTGCGAGCTCGGCGGCGAAGGGCTTGGCGCGTTCGAGCGCCCGCTGCACCGCTTGCGCGAGCGCAAGCAATTCGAGGGTCGCGAGCGCCTTCGCCGGCGGCGGCGCATGCGCCCCGGGGTCGATATCCGGCGTCGCCCGCGTCCCGACTTTGGGCTGCTCGAGCTGCTGCTGCAGCCGGCCCATCGACTGGGCGAGCTCGTCGAGCCGGGCCTCGAGCGCGTCGATCGCAGTTTTTGTCTCGGGGGTCGCCGCAGGGGCCTCTGTCCGCTGGGCTGGCGGTCTGGCCTCGGCCGCGCGGCGCGCCTCCGCCGCGGCGTCGTTCGCCGCGCGGATATCCGCTTCCAGGGCGTCGAGGCGACGGAGAAGCGGCGCAACCTCCGCGTTGCTCACGGAGGATTGCGCGGGAGATCGGATCGGCGCCTGCGAAGCCGGCTCAGCCTCGGCCTTTTGCGCCGGGGGTTTTTCCTGAGCCTCCCGTGGGGCCTCCCATCCGGGCGCGGGGGCGCTCGGCGCGCTGTCAGCGGAGACCGGCGCGAGATCCGTCGGCTTCGAGCTGGCGTCGCTGGCCGGGGGAGCCGAATCCATTTTGTTCGCTTCCCCGCCATGCGGCAGCTTCTCGGCAATCCAGGCGCCGAGCTCTTCCTTTTCCTTCAGGATAAAAGTCTTGGGATTCTGCGCCGCCTGCTCGATCGCGTCGGCGATAGCGCCGAGGCGCTGGTCTTGGTTCCTGAACACGACCGTGACCGCGCCGAGCGCCGTCGCCAGCAAACCAACCGCTGCAAGGAAAAGCGTGAAGCCGGGCCTGCCGCGGCGTCGTTTTTTCCCGGGAGCGGAGCTTCGCCCTCCGCCTGCGGCGGCGGCTCAACAAATTGCCGCTCTTCTTCCAGAGGCGCCGGCGGCGGCGCGTCGAATTCGTTCTCGGCCATCGTCAATTCCTCGCCTGCGCTCTTATAGTCGACCCCGGGGCTCGGCGAAACCGCCGGCGCCTATTCGTTGCGCAGGGCTTCACGCTCCACCCGCGCCGACGAGCGCCAGCGCGCGCCGCGCCTCGTCGAGATGCAGGCGCTCCACCATGCGGCCCTCGATCTGCACGACGCCCTTGTCGTGGTTTTCAGGCAGATCGAAGGCGGCGAGGATTTTCTTTGCGAAGTCGACTTCCGCAGGGCTCGGCGCGAAAATCTCGTTCACGGGCCCGATCTGCGCGGGATGGATCAGCATCTTCCCATCCATGCCGAGATCGCGGCCCTGCTCGGCCTCCGCCCGCAGCCCGGCTTCGTCGTTGAAATCGTTGTAAATGCCGTCGATGATGTCGAGTCCGTGGACCCTGGCGGCCAGGACGGCGGCCGAGAGCCAGGAGAGGAGGCCCGGCCGGCCCTTGATCAGGCGGACGCGCGTCGATTTGGCGATGTCGTTCGGGCCGAGCATCAGCGTCTCGAGGCGGGGCGCCGACCTGACCGCGCCGGCGATTTTTTCCACGTCGAGGATCGCCCGCGGCGTTTCGATCATCGCCCAGAGCCGGACCGACGCAGGCATGCGAGCGGCTGCGAGATCGCTCGAGACCTGCAAGACGTCCTCCGGCCCGTTGACCTTTGGAATCACGATCGCGTCCGGTGGAGCCGAGACGAGCGCGGCGACATCGTCCGCATACCACTGCGAGCCGCGCGCGTTGACCCTGATGAGGACCTGGCGCTTCCCGTAACCGCCGGCCTTCAGCGCCGCGACGACCTGCTCCCGCGCGGTCGCCTTGGCGCTCTCGGCGACGCCGTCCTCGAGCTCGAACATCAGCGCATCGGCGGGGAGCGCCTTGCCCTTCTCGAGGGCGCGCGCGTTGGAGCCCGGCATCGCCAGGACGCTGCGTTTCAATTTCGGGATCATTTGTTCCCCCGTTCGCCGCCGATCCCGCCTTGCCGCGGGATTCTTTATTTGATTGAAGGCCTCGACCTCAGCATAAGGGGAAGCGTGGCGGCGCGCCAAGCCCGGCGTCGCGGTCGGCGAAACCCACGGATGGATCATGACCGACGACAACGGCCCGTTAGAGGCCTTAGCTCCGCTGCCCGGCCATCTCGTGGAAGGTTACGAGAACTTCCTGTCCGGGCGTTTCGGTCAGGAGCATCAACGCTACCGGACGCTGGCCCAGGAAGGTCAGCGGCCGACGACGATGATCGTCAGCTGCTGCAATTCCCGCGTGTCCCCGGAAGTGATCTTCGACGCAAGGCCCGGCGAATTGTTCGTGCTGCGCAACGTCGCCAACCTCGTGCCCCCTTACGAGCCGGACAATCATTACCACGGCGCATCGGCGGCGCTCGAATATGCGGTGATGGCGCTCAAGGTCCGGCACATCGTGGTGCTCGGGCACGCGCAGTGCGGCGGCGTCGCCGCTTTCGCCGAGACGCTCGCCAATCCGGACCTCCCGCCTTTGTCGGAAGGCGACTTCATCGGCCGGTGGATCAAGCTGCTCGGTCCTGCGGTCGACCATGTCGGCCTGCCGCCGAGCCGCGCCGATCGCGCCTACGTCGAGCGTCTGGAGCTCGAGGCGGTCAAGCAAGGACTGCGCAATCTGCGGACTTTTCCCTGGATCGAGACGCTCGAGCGGCGCCGCTATCTGCATTTGCACGGCGCCTATTTCGCCGTGATGGACGGACGGCTCCTGGCGTTCGACGAGGCTCGCAACACGTTTGAGGAGGTCGCGCCGAAGTCGCACGCCCTGGCGCTCGAGGCCGCAAGATTTTGAGCCCGACGCGCGTGCCGATGATCGCCGGCCTGTCCGAGCTTGCGCCTCGATATGACGCGATCCTTTGCGACGTATGGGGCGTGTTGATCGACGGATTGCGCTGTTTTCCGAACGCCGCGGCGGCTTTGCGCGCCTTTCGTCGCCAGGGCGGGAGGGTCGCGTTGATCACCAACGCCTCGCGGCCGAGCGCCGAAGTCGACTCTGCAACTCGACGGGTTGGGCGTGCCTCGCGATTGCTGGGACGCGATCGTCAGCGCGGGCGAGTTGACCCTTCGCGAGATCGTCGCGCGACGCGGCCAATCCTGCTTCCATCTCGGCCCGCCGCACGACAAAGGCCTCTTCGAGGCGGCAGGACGTCTCCTGGGGGCGCCGCCGCGGCTCGTCGGTCCCGAAGCCGCCGACTATGTGGTTTGCACCGGTCTCGTCGACGACAGACGCGAGGAGCCGCAGGATTACGACGATCGTTTGCGCCTGCTGCTGAGCCGCCGACTGACCATGCTTTGCGCCAATCCGGATGTGGTCGTCGAGGTCGGCGACCGGCGTCTTTACTGCGCTGGCGCGCTGGCGCGGCGGTACAAGTCCATGGGAGGCCGCGTGCTGACCTATGGCAAGCCCCAGAGCGTCATCTATGACGCGGCGCGCGCGGCTCTCGATGGCCGCCAGCGCGCCAATCGCGTGCTCGCGATCGGTGATGGAGCAGAGACCGACCTCGCCGGCGCGGGCCGCGCCGGGCTCGATTGCCTATTCGTGACCGAGGGCGTGCACCGCGACGAAATTCGAGACGCGGCGGCCGGCGCGCTCGACCCCGTGGCGCTGGAGCGGCTGTTTTCACGCGCACATGCGCGCCCCATTGCTATGGTCAGCGAACTTGTGTGGTAAAGAGAAGTCGCGGGCCCGGAGCGAATTCCGCAAAAGTTGACAGACTTTTGCGATTGGAATTCGGTCCGTCCTTCGTCTGGCGCGATTTCTTATCGCTCGAACGATTCCGTTTGAGCGGAAAGCGCGCTAAAGGCCTGCTTGGGCCCCATCCGGTGTGAGCCATGTCGATCCCGTTCAAAATATACCACTTCGAAGACCTGAGCCTCGGCATGCGCGAAACCTTGATGAAGGCCGTCATGGACGACGACGTGATCGCCTTCGCGGATCTTTCCGGCGACCGCAATCCGATTCACCTCTCGGAGCATTTCGCGAGCAAGACGCGCTTTGGCGAGCGGATCGTGCACGGCCTCTACACCGCGTCGCTGATCTCCACGGTGATCGGCATGTATCTCCCGGGCCCTGGCGCGGTCTATCTCTCCCAAACCCTGTTTTTTCGCGCGCCGGTCAAGATCGGCGACGTGATCACCGTCGTGGTCGAGGTGATCGAGCTCGTGGAGAAGGGACGCCGCGCCAAGCTCAAATGCGAGTGCCTCGTGGACGGCAAGGTGGTGCTCGACGGCGAGGCCATGGTGATGGTGCCGAGTCGCGAGCAGGCGAGCCGCGCCCCTGGGGCCGCCTGAACCTTCGTGAGCGGCCAAACACCCTTCGTTGACTATCGCGACCCGCTCGCCCCGCCTCC
The DNA here is from genome assembly GCA_963760695.1 of uncultured Alphaproteobacteria bacterium. Taxonomy (GTDB): domain Bacteria; phylum Pseudomonadota; class Alphaproteobacteria; order Rhizobiales; family Beijerinckiaceae; genus Methylocystis. Next base: position 98,089 of record CAVXEI010000018.1, read on the forward strand.
GGGTCTCCAGGGCGGCGTGTTCGCGCTCGGAAATTTCGACGGACTGCATCGCGGCCATGTCGGCGTGATCGAACGGGCGAAGTCGCTCGCAACCAGGCTGCGCCGCCCTTGCGCCCTTCTGACCTTCGAGCCGCATCCGGCGGATTTTTTCGCTGGCCGTCCGGTGATCTTCCGCCTGACGCCCCCCCTCGCCAAGGCCGCCCTGTTGCGGCGGCTCGGTCTCGACGGCATGGTGAGCATGACCTTCGACGCGGCCTTCGCCGCCCTTCCCGCGGAAAGCTTCACGCGCGATATCTTGAGCCGGCGCGTCGGAGCCTCCGCCGTCGTCGCTGGCTATGATTTCCGCTTCGGCAAGAATCGGCGCGGCGACGCGGAATTTCTCAAGAGCGAAGGCGCGCGGCTCGGCTTCTTGGTGGAGATCGTCGAGCGCATCGTCAGGGACGAAGCCGGCAGCCTCGACGCCGTCTCCTCCACCGCGACGCGCGAGGCGCTGGAGCAGGGCGACGTGCGGCTCGCCCGGCGCTTGCTCGGACGCCCCTATTTGATCGAGGGCAAAGTGGTGAGAGGCGCGCAACGCGGAAGGAAGCTTGGTTTTCCGACCGCCAATATCGCGCTCGACGCGTCCAATCGCCTGCGCCATGGCGTTTATGCCGTGACGCTGGAGGCGCGCGGGGTCCTCCATTGGGGCGTTGCGAGCTTCGGAAAGCGCCCGACCTTCGACGACGGTCCGCCGCTGCTGGAGGTCTTCGTTTTCGATTACGACGGCGACCTCTATGGCGAGACGGTCGAGGTCGCCTTCTACGAATTTCTGCGCGGCGAGGAAAAATTCGCCTCCGTCGACGCGCTGATCGCGCAGATGCACGCCGACGCCGAAGCGGCGCGGGCAATCCTGCGGCAGGAGTTCAAGCGATAAGCTTTTAGGATAATGTTCCATAAAAAGCCGCCGCGCTCAGGCCCTCGCCTGAACGCGGGCGCTGCTCGATTAGGTCAGCATCGGCAGGTCCGTCCGCCCGGCCCGATGGGAGCCCGCCCGGGGGTGGTCCGGCGAGGGGGCCCCCGCCGCGGCCGCAGGTCCGGCGATCGGACCGCCCGGCTCGAGGCCTGGCCCGCCCGTCTCGGGATCACAGCGGCGACGCGGTAGGTGCGAGGATCGACGATGACGATGTCATCCTCGACGATGGCGAACCTGTAGCCACGATACTGCGGAACGATCGCCACCACCTCGCGCGGCAAAACTTCCAAACTCTCGCTGCGCGGAACCGCGGCCCCCACGTTCCGCCGTACGTTGCGGCGATTGAGGCGAGCGATGTTGTCGTTCCTGACCGTGTCGCGGATTCTGGCTTGCTGATCGGGCGAGATCGCCGTACCCTGCGCTCGCGCCTGGCCTTGCAACTGTTGCGGCCGGACCGCCTGCGCGCCGGGCCGCGCTTGCGGCGTTGCTCCTGGCCGCAACGATTCCTGGCCTTGCGCCAAGGGCGCCCGCCCTTGAGCGCCTTGCTGTTGTGCGTCGCGGCGTTGCTGTTGTTGATCGAACTGAGCGGCATTGCCTTGCTCGGCAGCTCCCCGGAGTTCTGCCTTGCTCCTCGGGCCTGTGGCGCTCTGTCGCTCCGCGGCGCCGCTCTGGCCGGTTCGCTCTTGTTCGGAGGCTTGCCCCGGGCTCGTGCGATTCTCGCCCGTGCTCCCTTGCTGCTCAGCGCGTTGCTTCATGCCTGGCTGAACATTCCGCTCTTCCGCCCGCTGCCGCGCGGCGGCAGCGTTTCGTTCGGCCTGTTCTTCCAAAGCTTGTCCGCCCCGCTCGCCGGCCGCCGGGGCCCTCTCTTCGGCGCCTTGCTGCGAGGAGCGGTTTTCCATGGCTTGAACCTGTTCGAGCGCAGGGGATCGATAGGTTGCGCCGGTTTGCGGCGAAGGTCCTTCCATTGCGTTGGCGAGCGCGGCTCCTGAGATCAGGGCCACAATTCCTACGCTTATTCTGATCGTGTTTTTCATGCGGTTTACCCCATGGGGTCGAGACGGCGCCTCACACTCGACTTTCGAAGGCTGCCGGAACGGTTGCGCGGTTACGCACCGCTTGTTCATGGGTACCAAGGGCTTCTCCAAGAAGCGCCAACTGCGGAAACTACCGGGGCGAAAGTACGTAGTTGCCGCAACACCAGCGTAGCCGGAAGACAGTCCAGAACGCACAAGGAAACGCGCCGAGGCGGGCGCCCCAGCGCGCGGAGCAGGGCGCGCTAACGCCGCGCTCCAGATGCTGACCCGAAGCCGGCGAAGGCTTCGAGCGAGTAGCCTTCGTCAGCGGGCAGAATTGGAGGAGGCGCTGGAGCCGTTGGGGTCGCTGGCGTCGGCTGGTTGGGAGGCGCCGCTCTGCCCATCATTGGCGGGGTTCGTCCCGCCTGTCTCGGGTATGAGCGCAACCACGCGATTGGTGCGCGGATCCACGATCACGATGTCGTCCTGGACGATGAGGAATTTGTCGCCTGTCAGTCGCGGGTCGATGTTCACCACTTGCGAGGGCAAGGGTTCCAGCCGCTCGTCGCGGGGGACCGAGGCGCCCACATTCAACCCGAAGTTGGCCTGATCGACGCGAGCCGAGTTGCTGTTCGCGAGAGCGTCGCGGATTTTGTCCGCCTGGTCCTGCGTCAACCCCTGCGCTGCCGCCTGGCCCTGACCGGCGGTCGCTTGCTTGTTTGCGTTAAAGTTCTGATCCTGGGCCTGTGCCGCACTGCCCGTGGACTGACCCGCATTCGCCTGCTCGTTGGCGCTAGCGTTCTGGCCCTGAGGCTGCCCTGTCCGGGTGCGCCAGCCGGTATGCCGCCATTGTTTCGCGTGAGCGTGCCCACGCCATTGCCACGCGTTATACCCGCGTCCCCCGTAATACGCGCCTTGTTGCGGACAATAGCCCGCTTGAGCGCTGGCGAGAGCGGCCGCCGAGATCAGCGCCGCAAGTGTTACGCTTGTCCTGATTGTGTTGTTCATGGGATTGCCCCGTGGTGCACCGTTTATGCATCGGTAAACAAGGGCAAATCGAAGAAGCGCCAACTGCGGAAAATACCACAACACGAGTACGTGAAGTCCGCCCTTGGTCGGGCTGCTTCGTCACCGCTCGCCAAGAGCAAGCCGACAGGAGACTAGGGACGCGAGCGTGAAAGCTTGCGGTTTTGTGCGAGCCTATCGCGTTCAAGCTGCGCTCCACGAGCGGCGCTATGCCGGCGACGATCCGCACGACGCCCAAGGCGTTCGGATGCTCGTTGTCGCTCATCATCAACAGAGGATTCCCGTACACGCCCTGCAGGAAGAACTGATAAAGCGGTATGTGGTGGGCACGCGCGACGGCTGGATAGATGTTGTTGAAGCCGACGACATAGTATGGGCCGTTCTTTGGCAACGAAAACATGCCTGCGAGGATGACATGCGCGCCCTGCGCCTGGAACTTCGAGATAATGGCGTCAAGATTTTGGTAGGTCACCTTCGGATCGACGTGGTTAGCATGTCGTTGGCGCCCAACTCCACGATGACGAGGTCGGGAAAATGTTCAAGCGCCATGTCGATGCGGGCGAGGCCATCGGCGCTCGTGTCGCCGACGCCAGAGTCATTCCAGACGATAACGTCGTAGCCGTCCGCCAGCAGCTTGCGTTTCAGCACAGAGGGGAATCCCTGCGCGTCCTCCAATTTGAAACCGGAACTGAGACTGTCGCCGAAGACGAGGATTTGCAGTGGCCGGGCCGTCGCTGAAGAAGTAAATATCAAGAGCGGCAACGCAATCCATAGGATTGCTCTGCAGATCATGACGTGGAACATCTCTCTCATCCGCCCAACCTTCGCTTAGCAGCGCTAAAATCGGAATCGCCCGAGGCTTCGAAGTCTGTCAGTCTTCTAATTTGAAGTTTGACAAGCTCGTCGGCCCACGGCGGACGGTAAGCAATGGCGCGCTCCTGCGATTGAATTCGTCGTCAAAGTTCAGCCGTTCGTCGTAGAGGGAATAAGCGACTCGGGCGCCCCGGCGCGGACCAGCGAGCTTTCCCCGCACGCGCTCGGCTGCTATTCGCCCGGCATGAACGAAATTCTCCCACATCGCCGGCTGCACGGCCGTTCGAAAGGCAAGGCGCTGCGCCGCCATCAGGCGGCGCTCGTCGAAACGCTGCTCCCTTGGCTGTCTGTGGATCTCTCGAGGCCGTTCGATGTCGGCGCGCTCTTCCCGGCGACGGTGAAGGAACTGCGGCTCGAAATAGGCTTCGGCGGCGGCGAGCATCTGATCGACGCCGCGACCAGGGAGAGCGATGTCGGTTTCATCGGTTGCGAGCCCTTCGTCAATGGGATCGCCAAGCTACTGTCGGCGATAGAGGCGACCGGCGCCGCAAACGTCAGACTCCATCGAGGCGACGCGGCGCTCGTTCTCGACTGGCTGCCGGAGGCGAGCCTCTCCTGCGTGTACCTTTTTTATCCCGACCCCTGGCCGAAGCGCCGCCAGCGCAAGCGGCGCTTCGTCAATGCCGAGACTCTCGATCTCCTCGCGCGCGCCATGCGCGGCGGCTCGGAATTGCGTTTTGCGACCGATATCGACGATTACGCCGCCTGGACGCTCGCCCGCGGTCGCGCGCATCCGGCCTTCTGCTGGCGCGCGAGCCGCGCCCTGGATTGGACGCAGCCCTGGGATGGGTGGACGCCGACGAAATATGAGCGCAAGGCGATGGCGGAAGGACGAAAACCCGTCTATTTGACCTTCTTGCGCCGTTGAACTCGAGCCCTCACGATGCGGGAGTCCTTGATATGAATCCTGAGAGTTTCGCGCCCTCGCCGGAGGACGCCTCGCCCAAGGAGGCGACGAGCGCCAGCCTGCGCGCGGACGTTTTGGAGGCCTCGCTGCGCCGACCCGTGGTCGTCGAATTTTACGCGCCCGGCGCCGTCCCTTGCGCCGCATTGGGGCGCAATATCGCGCAACTCGTCGCGGCCGCTGATGGGAAAATGTCGCATGTGCGGCTGAACGTCGGCGCCGAGCCGGAAATCGCCGCTCAGCTTGGCGTGAAGAGCGTCCCGGCGGCGATCGTCTTTGACCGGGGCCGAGCGACGGACGGCTTCGTCGGTCCGCTTGCCGAGAGGGAGCTCCGGGGCTTTTTGGAGCGGCTCGTGGGTCCGATCAAAGCCGACGAGGACGCGTTCCGCCAACTCGAGCAGTTGCAGGCCGAGGGCGATCTCGCCGGCGCCGAGGCGTTGCTGCGCTCGCTTCTTGAGCAGGAGGAGCCTCCATCGCGGGCAATCGCGGAACTCGTCCGCCACCTGGTAGAAACAGAGCGGCTCGATGAGGCTGAAGCTCTGCTCTCGTCGGCCCCGGACATGCTGCGCCGCGACGCCGCGATCGCCGCCTTGCTCGAAAACGCGCGGCGGGCGAGCGCGCTGGGCGAGATTGAGGAGTTACGGCGCCGCACGACGGCCTCTCCGGAAGACGCCCAAGCGCGCTTCGACCTCGCCCTGGCGCTCAACGCCAAGGGACTGCGCGAGGAAGCAGCAGCCGAACTTCTTGACATTGTTCGGCGCGACCGTACTTGGAACGACGATGGCGCCCGAAAGCAGCTCGTCCAGTTCTTCGACGCCTGGGGGCCGACCGACAAGGCGACCATCGCGGCGCGCAGGACGCTGTCATCGCTGCTTTTCTCGTGAGGGAAAACGTTGCTCGCCCAGAGAACGTTGCGAAGCGAGGAGCGAAGGGTCCGCGCGGGTGAGGGTCGCGCCATGAGCATGAACAGGCCATATCTTTCGACCGACGAGCTGCCTCACACGCTGCGTCTTCTCCCGCTTGCCGGCGCGCTGCTGCTGCCGCGCGGGGAGTTGCCGCTCAACATTTTCGAGCCGCGCTATCTTGCGATGATCGATGCGGCGCTCGCGTCCGATCGTCTCGTCGGCATGGTGCAGCCGGCGATGCGCCCCAACTCGGATTCGCGAACGCCGCTGTGCCAGGTCGGCTGCGCCGGCCGCCTCACGCGTCTGGCGGAAACGGGGGATGGCCGTTATCTCGTCACGCTTTGCGGGGTCGGCCGCTTCCGTATCCTCGCAGAGATCGATAATGACGAGCCGTTTCGCTCGGCCAAGGTCGATTTTACGTTCTTCGCGCGCGATCTCGAGTTCTGGCGCCGGCAAATCTGCGGTCGACCGCATCCGCATGGTCGAAATGCTGCGCAGCTTTGCAAGCGCCTCTCGCCTTGAGGTCGATTGGACCAGCATAGACGCCGCTCCCACCGAAACGCTGGTCAATGCGCTGGCGATGATGAGCCCGTTCGGCGCGCGCGAGAAGCAATCGCTGCTCGAGGCGGAGGATCTCAAGACGCGGGCGGAAATCCTGATTGCGCTGGCGCAGTTCGACATGGCGCAGGCTCAGGGCGTGATGCCCCCGGACGCCAACGCCAGACCGCATTAATGATAGTTCCAGGTGAAACATAGACCGATCGGAGAAGAGGCATGGACGATTTCAAAGAGACCGCGCCGCAAGAGACGGCGGAGCCCAGGCGCGTCGATCCGCGTCTTCTGGAAATCCTGGTCTGTCCGCTGACCAAGACGACCCTCGAATATGACGCCGAGCGCCAGGAGCTGATCTCGCGACAGGCCCATCTCGCCTATCCGATCCGCGACGGCATCCCCATCATGCTTACCGACGAGGCGCGCCCGCTCGAGTGATCGCCATGGCGCTCAATGCGTCGCTCGACGAGCTTTTGAAGCTTCTCGATCTCGAAACGCTCGGCGAGGACGAGTTCCGCGGCTTCAGTCCCGTGAACTCGCCGAGATCGGTGTATGGCGGTCAGGCGGTCGCTCAGGCGCTCGTCGCGGCGCAACGCACCGTGCCCGCCGACCGCCCCGTTCACTCGTTGCATGGCTATTTCATTTTGGCGGGCGATCCGAAGACGCCCATCGACTACAGCGTCGAGCGCGTGCGCGACGGCAGGAGCTTCACGACGCGTCGCTGCGCCGCGCGGCAAAAGGGCCGGACGATTTTTTCGCTCGAGGCCTCGTTTCAGATCGTCGAGGAGGGCTTCGATCATGCGATCGAACCGCCCGAGGTTCCTTCGCCGGAAAGCCTGCCGACCTCGAGCGCGCTCGCGGAGAGGCTGCGATCCTTCCTGCCCCGCAATGTCGTCGCGCGCATGCAGGCGCCTTCGGCGCTAGACATGCGCGTCGTCGATCCGGCAGCAGCCTTCGGCGCGGCGAAGCCCGCCTCGGCGCGCCAGTATTTTTGGTTTCGCATCGACGGCCCTTTGCCCGATGACGACGCGCTGCACCGCGCGCTGCTCGCCTATCTCTCAGACATGACGTTGCTCAACACGGCGCTGGCCGTGCATCATCGCACGATCTTCGATCCCTCCTTGCAGGTGGCGAGCCTCGATCACGCGCTCTGGTTTCATCGGCCGTTCCGCGCGGACGAATGGCTCCTCTATGCGCAGGAAAGTCCGAGCGCGTCGGGCGGCCGCGCTTTGACGCGCGGCGCTCTGTTCGCGAGAGACGGCCGCCTCGTCGCCTCGGCCGCGCAGGAAGGGCTGATCCGGCAGCGGGAACCGACGCATGGGTGAGCGGCGGACCTCTTCGAGGCCTTGCGCCGGGGGCAAAGATCGGATGTCGGTCGAACAGCGCAGCGAGCCGCGCGGCTGTCCCGCGGCTTAGAACTCCACCTCTAGCAAATCTCCACGGCGGATCACGCCCGGGGAGAGCACTCTGGCGTAAACTCCGATCGAGGGGAGCGACTTGCCGGCGAACGGCACGTGCACCTTGTTGTGAATTATCCCCTTATGAAGAATGCCAAGGTCTTTCGGAAGATCGCCCTGTGCAAGGGTGGGCATGACGCAGCGAGGGCAAGGGTCGGTGACATGCAGGCGAACAGTCGCTCCGATTCGAATGGTTTTCCCAACCCATTCGTTTTCGACGAAGCCTTCCTCGCCGCCGGTGTCGATCACGATATTCGGGCGAAAACGCCTGACCTCGAAGCGGCCCTGCGGGTAAAGCGCTCGCAATCGATCGATCGTGCCGGTCGTCAGGAGATGCAGCGCGGCGTAGTCGAAAAAGGTTCCCGTCGGCGCATCTCCCGCGACGGCCTCCTGGCTGACCTCGTTTTCTTGTCCCTCATGTTCGGGCCAATATTGTTCAAGGCTCGGCGACTGAGGGGCGGCGCCCCGCATCCGGACGGCGCGCGACAGCGCCGCCGACAGTCTCGCATTAACGTTCGCGTCGTCACTGCGCACCATGTCCCCTGAGGGCAATGTTATCCAGATCGGCGGCAGATCGCCGGCGTCGGGAGGCGACGCGTAGGCGGCCCGATAGGAGAAAAAGTCCGGCCACTTCTTAGGATTTTTCGCGCTCACGACCTTGTCTGTCTCCTCGTCAACGAGGGCGAATGCCCTGTCTCCGAGCACGCCAGAAGCGGTGATAGCGGCGGCGTTGAGCTCTTCGCCCATCATGGACTTGATCGGGTATCTCCAGACGGTTGAGATGGTGACCGGCACTGCGTGAGACATTGCGACTCCTTCCTGACGATGTCGTTCGTCGCGCGATGGAGGTTGCGGCGCCGGCGCTGTTTCGCTCGCCAAAGATGGTGAGCGCCTTTCGCTAATTTCGGCTTGATGCCGGCGGCTGAGCAGACTGGGGCGGGCCCGGGGAAGCGCCCGCCCCCGCGCGAAGGCTTCCAATCGCGCGTTATTTCAGGGCGGCGAGGGCAGCCCCGAAATTGATGTGATACGCATTGCCGTCGATGACGAAGGCCGGAACCGACTTGACGCCGGCGGCTTCGGCCTCCGCGATCCGGCTCTTGGCTTGGCCGAGATGGACGACTTCAACGTCGTACTGTTTTGGATCGAGCTTTTCCGCGAACTGGCGCTCGGCATCGACGCAGATCGGGCAGCCGGCGTGATAAAAGACAGCTTTGCTCGTCATGACGTTGCACTCCTCTTCCGGTCTGGGCTCGCTGCCGGACGATAGCGTCCGGCCGGCGGCCGTTCAGTTATCGACGCCAAAAAGCGTCGATCCCCTTGGAGGCGATGCTCAGGGCGTCGCGCTCCGATCCATGTCGCCTGACCCGTCGAAGCTAAGCCAGACGGCCTGCTGTTGGGCGGCCGGCGCGGCTTCATGTTCCGCGCAGTCGAGTTGCAGCTCCTCGACGCCAAAGGCCTTGTCGACGTAATCGCAATGGTGCGGGTTGCGGCGATCCGCATGCACATGGGCTCGAAAATATTTGCAGGTGACACAGAGGCGCTGCGGAGCGATCGCTCCCGCGATTTGCAAGGCCCGGATGGTTTTGACGATTGAGCGCAGCAGCGAGGCTTGCTCGTCATGCGACAAGGTCTCGAGGGCGCGTTCGGTCGCCGTGATGGCGAGGCCTATTGCGCGCACGACATCGCGCCCGCTGGGGGTGATCCGGACGCTGACGGCGCGCGGATCTTCGGGATCGGCCTTTTTCGTCAGCAAGCCTTTTCGCACCAAGGCGGCGATGGAATCGGTCGCCGTCGGTTGAGTGACGCCGAGCTGGGCAGCGACGGCTCCGACGCGCGCGCCTATTGCGGCTCGGCCGGCAATGAAGGTGAGCGCGTGGAGCTGAGTGGGAGTGAGTCCGGCCGTTCCGGCGATTCGTCCATTCCTCGGCGCGCATGACGGCGCAAATCCGGTCGAGGCCGTCACGCAGGCGGCGCGTGAGCTGTGGAGAGGGTGGGGGAGCCGCGGACATGGATAATATATAGGACTCCTATATTAAAAAGTCAAGTCGAGGGCGCAGCCCCCGACGGGCCCTACGCGCGTCCGATAAGCGCGAGCCATTCCTCTTCTGTGAGCACTTCGACGCCGAGCTCGCGCGCCTTGGCGAGCTTCGACCCCGCGCCCGGTCCCGCCACGACGAGATCGGTCTTCTTCGAGATTGAGCCCGAGACCTTGGCGCCGAGGCGCTCGGCCTGCGCCTTGGCTTCGTCGCGCGTGAAGGCCTCGAGGCCTCCGGTGAAGACGACCGTCTTGCCGGAGACAGGCGATGCGGTTTCGACCGCTTCCATCGGCGTCGGGCTGATTTGCTCGAGCAGGCGATCGAGCTCCCTTTCATTGTGCGGCTCGGCAAAGAAATCGCGCAGCGCCTCCACGACGACGGGGCCGATCCCGTCGATGTCCTCGAAAGCTGTCTCGCCTTCGCCTTCTCTCCCAAGCCTTCGCGCGGCGCTGCGCAATTCGCCGAAGTCATGAAAATGACGCGCGAGCCGGCGCGCGTTGGTCTCGCCGACATGGCGTATGCCGAGCGCATGGATGAAGCGATTAATGGGGATGGTCCGCCGCGCCTCGATCGCCTCAAAGAGATTGCGCACAGAGGTCTCGCCGAAGCCCTCGCGGTTCTTGAGCTTGGAGAGGCTCTTCGCGTCGCGTTCCGCGAGCGTGAAGATATCGGAGGGCGTCTTGATCAATCCCCCATCGTAAAAATATCCAATCTGCTTGTCGCCAAGCCCCTCGATGTCCATCGCGTTGCGCGAGCAAAAGTGCCTCAGGCGCTCTATCGCCTGCGCCGGACAGATCAGCGAGCCGGTACAGCGCCGCGCGACTTCCGCTTCGCCGGTCTTTTCGTCGATCTCTCGCAGCGCCGCCGATCCGCATCGCGGACAGAGGTGAGGGAACTCGAACTTCGGTCCGCGCCTCTTGCCCTCCTCATGAACCACCTCGACGATCTGCGGGATCACGTCGCCGGCGCGCTGCACGACGACGGCATCGCCGATCCGTATGTCCTTGCGGGCGATCTCGTCCTCGTTGTGGAGCGTCGCGTTGGCGACGACGACGCCGCCGACGGTCACGGGCTCGAGTCTCGCGACCGGCGTAAGGACGCCCGTGCGTCCGACCTGAATCTCGATGTCGCGCAGGATCGTCGTCGCGCGTTCGGCGGGGAATTTATGCGCGGTGGCCCAGCGCGGCGCGCGCGAAACAAAGCCCAAACGCTCTTGCAGCGCGAGATCGTCGACCTTGTAGACGACGCCGTCGATGTCATAGCCGAGCGTCGCGCGACGCGCCTCGATCTCGCGGTAGCGCGCGAGCATCGCCTCAATGCTGTCGCAACGCGTCATGAGGGAATTGACGGGCAGGCCGAAGCGTTTGAAGGCTTCGACCACGGCGAACTGCGTTTTTCCGGGCGTCTCGCTGACCTCGCCGAGCGCATAGGCGAAAAAGCGCAAGGGGCGGGCGGCCGTGATTGCGGGGTCGAGCTGACGCAGCGACCCCGCCGCGGCGTTGCGCGGATTGGCGAAGAGCCTTTCTCCCGCCTCGGCCTGCCGCGCGTTGAGCGCCGCGAAATCCTCGTGGGACATATAGATCTCGCCGCGCACCTCCAGCACCGCGGGCGGCTTGTCGGCGAGCCTCTCGGGGACGTCTTCCAGTGTGCGGACGTTCGCCGTCACGTCCTCGCCCTCGAAGCCGTCGCCGCGCGTCGCGGCCGAGATGAGGCGTCCTCGCTCGAAGCGCAGCGAGCAGGAGAGGCCATCGATCTTCGGCTCCGCGGTGAAGACGAGCTTCGCCCCTTCGGCCAGTCCCAGGAAGCGGCGGACCCTCGCGACGAAATCGACGACTTCCTCGTCGGAAAACACGTTTCCGAGCGAGAGCATGGGTACGGCGTGGCGGATCTTCGCGAATTTCTCGGCCGGCGCCGCGCCGACCTTCCGCGTGAGCGACTCGGGCGTCGCCAGCTTGGGAAACCGCGCCTCGAGCGACTCGTAGCGGCGGCGCAGCGCATCATAGTCCGCGTCGGAAACGACGGGGGCGTCTTCCTGATAGTAGCGGCGATCGTGCTCGGCGATCTCCTCGCCGAGCCGCCCGTGCTCGTCTGCCGCCTCGCTCGGCGACAAATCGGAAATCGGCCGATGGCGGTTCACTGCTGCAACCCCGCGGTTTATGCCGCCTCGGGGGCCGCGCCGATCAGACGGCGCGCCTCCTGCAGGCTGATCGCCCGCCCGAAGGCGTGGCCTTGCGCATAAGCGCAGCCGAGCCGGTGAAGCTCCGCGGCGTCGGCCTCGCTTTCGGCTCCCTCCGCGACGACGTCCATGCCGAGTTCGCGCGCGAGTTGGATGACCGAGCGCAGCACCGCAGCCCCGCCGCTTCCGGCCGTCTGCTTGACGAAGGAGCGGTCGATCTTGACCGTGTCGAAAGGAAACCGTTGCAGATAGGCGAGCGAGGAATAGCCGGAGCCGAAGCCGTCGAGCACGAGCCCCGCGCCGAGCTCTTTCAGCCGCACCAGCATTTGCGCAGAATATTCGGGGTTCTCCATCACCGCCGCTTCGCTGAGCTCGAGCTTCAGGCTGCCCCGCGCGATCTCGTTGCGCATCAGCACGCTCTTCACGTTCTTGAGAAGATCCTGCGACAAAAGCTTGCCGGAGGGGATGTTGACCGAGGCGAAGATGGGTGGATCGACGGTGAGCGCGCGTTGCCAAGCGGCGAGCTCGCGCCCCGTGCGCTCGAGCGCCATTATGGCGAAGTCGACGATCAGACCACACTCCTCCGCCACGAAGAGGAACTCTTCGGCGTCCAGGCGGCCCAGCTTCGGGTGCTCCCAGCGCAGCAGCGTCTCAAATCCTGCGATCGTGTGATCCTCGAGGCGCACGATCGGCTGGAAGAACACTTTGATCTCCGAGCGCTCAAGGCCCCGCCGGAGATCCGTTTCGAGCGTGAGGCGGTCGGACCTTTGACTGCGAAGCGCCTGACGAAACACCTCGATGCAGTTCCCGCCGGCGCGCTTGGCCTTGCGCATGGCGATCTCGGCGTCGTCCTGCATGTCGGCGGCGGAGCCGTGCAGCGTCGGATCGTAGAACACGACGCCGATCGAGGCGAAGAGGCTGACCTCATGGTCGGTGAAGCGGACAGGCGTCGCCAGCGCCCGGCGGACCGATTCCGCCGTCGCCATGACGGTCTCCGGATTGGTCTGGGAAAGCAGAATGATCGCGAAGCTGTCGCCCGCCATTCGCGCAAGCGTGTCGCGCGGCTGTAGCAGGCGTGTGATCCGATGGGCGATGGTGAGCAGCACGCTGTCGCCGACCGCGACGCCCACCTGCTCGTTGACCTGCTTGAACCGATCGAGATCGATCATCAGCACGGTCGGACGCACCTCCTTCTGGGCGCGGGCGAAGCTCAGCGCGGCGTCGAGGCGGTCGAAGAAGAGCTCGCGGTTGGGCAGGCCGGTGAGATTGTCGTGCACGGCGTCGTGCAGCAGCCGCTCCTGAGCGCTGCGCTCTTCGGTCACGTCGACCAATGTGCCGACGACGCGGATCACCTCGCCGTCGGGCCCCACCACCGGGCGGGCGCGCAGCCGGAAACACAGGTAATGCCCGTCCGCGGTCCGCAGACGGAACTCCTCGTCGAGGCGACCGCGCCGTTGCTCGAGTATCGCGTCGAGGCAGGCGCGGTAGCGGTCCTGCTCGAAGGGGTGCAGTAAATTGAGCCAGGACGCCGCCGCGCCTTCCAGTCCGCCGCGGTCCAGCCCGAGCTGGGCCTCGACTTCCGGGCTGACGAAGATGTGATCGGAAGGAACGTCCCAGTCGAACACGATCTCATTGGCGCCGGTCAGCGCCAGCGCCTTGCGCTCGATGTCGGAGATGACGCCCTGGGCGAGGCCTCCGCCGGCGAAGGCGTTCTGCATCACCGTGAAGCCGATGAGCATGACGATCAGCACGAGGCCGCCGATCAGCGCCGGCGACACGAGATCGTTCGTGAGCCAGCCGATTACGGTGAAGCCGGCGGCGATGACCCAGAGCAACAAAAGAAACCAGGTCGGGATGAGCATGATCGCGCGGTCGTAACCGTGCGAGGCGAGATAGAGGATGAGGACGAAGCCGACGACGGCGACCGTCCCAAGGGAAATCCTCGCGACGCCGGCGGCGATCGGCGCCTCCAGCGCAGCGAGCGCCACGAGCCCAACGAGCATCGCCAGCCAGAGCGCGGCCACGTGCCAAGCCCTGACGTGCCACCGATTGAGATTGAGATAGGCGAAGAGAAAAACGACCAGCGTCGCCGAAAGCACCGTTTCGGCGCCGGCGCGCCAGATCCCGTCGGTCGCCGGATCGGAGCCGAAGATCTTGTTCCAAAAGCCAAAATCGATGCATACATAGGCGAGAACCGCCCAGGCGAGCGCCGCCGCGGCCGGAAATATCACGGCTCCTTTGACGACGAAGACAATCGTCAGGAACAGCGCCAGGAGGCCGGCGATGCCGATCACGATGCCCTTGTAGAGCGTGAGGCTCGTGACCTTGTCCTTGTAGGCGTCAGGCTCCCAGAGATAAAGCTGCGGCAGATGGGGCGTCTTCAGCTCGGCCACATAGGTGACGGTGGCCCCCGGATCGAGCGTGAGGCGAAAAACGTCCGCGTCGGCGCTATCCTCGCGTTCCGGCGGGAAGCCCTGGCTCGCGGTGATCGTCGACAGACGCTTGGACCCGAGGTCCGGCCAAATAAGCCCGGACCCCTGCAAGCGGAAGTGCGGCGCGACGATCAAGCGCTCGATCTGCTCGTCCGTGTCGTTCGTCAACGCGAAGACGATCCAGCTCGGCGTCGAGCCGGGCTCCTTGGCCTCGACCTCGATGCGGCGGGTGATGCCGTCCGAGCCTGGCGCCGTCGACACTTGGAGGCGGTCGCCCTGCGCGGCGTGCGTTTCTACCGCGCTGGTGAGATCGATGGCGGGAGCGCCGGGCGGAACGCGCACGCTCTCCACCGCCCCCGCCGTCGAGGCGAAGAGCGTTGTAAGGATGAGCGCAAGCAGGTATTGTCGGAACCGCAAGAATTCACTTCTCGAGCGTTCTGGGCCGCCGCTTGGCGACCGCCAATTGTTGCGATCCGCCGTCGCCGATCGATTGGTAGTGGCTCCCGCGCCTTCTCGCAACCCGCCCGCCGGCGAAAGCGTGAGAGCGCCCTTTGTGGCGCAATCTTGCATGCGTCGCGCCACGACAATATAGGCTTAGCGCAGGCTATCGTCTGGATTTCCTTCGATCCATGATAGCCGACTTTGTGGCGTCAGGCGGGCGCCCCCGCGCGGAAGCAAATGAGGAGCCGATTTTAGATGCGCAGCGCCCTCGGCGGACCGCGTCTTTTGCTGCGCCGACTGCGCGAGATCAGCGCTGAGCCGATCAATGCGCAGGCTAGGCTCGACAAGATCGTCGTGCAAATCGCCGCCAACATGGTGGCAGAGGTTTGTTCTGTCTATGTTCTGCGCGCCGACCAGAGGCTCGAGCTCTATGCGACCGAAGGCCTGAAGCACGAGGCGGTCCATCTGACCACGATGCAGGCGGGGGAGGGTCTCGTCGGCCTCATCGCCAAGACCGCCGAACCCCTGGCGCTCTCAGAGGCGCAGGAGCATCCGTCTTATTCCTACCATCCGGAGACCGGCGAGGAGATTTACCACTCCTTTCTCGGCGTCCCCATCCTGCGCGGCGGCTCGACGGTCGGGGTGCTCGTCGTCCAGAACAAGGTGCGCCGCAGCTACTCCGAGGAGGAGGTCGAGGCGTTGCAGACGACCGCGATGCTGCTCGCGGAGATGATCGCCTCGGGCGAGTTGCAATCGCTCGCAAAGTCCGCCGATCTCCTCGCCCTGAACAGTCCGCGCTCCATGCGCGGCGCGCCGATCTGCGACGGCGTGGGGCTAGGCTACGTGGTGCTGCACGAGTTGCGCGTCGTCGTTAAGAATCTGCTGGCGGAGGACGTGGCGGGCGAGCTACGCCGTCTCGACTCAGCCATTGAAGCGATGCGTCATTCGATCGACGAGCTCGTCGCGCATGGCGATCGGATGGGCGCGGGGGAGCATCACGAGGTGCTCCAGGCCATTCGCATGGTCGCCAACGACCGCGGCTGGCTGCGTCGACTGCGTGAGGCGGTGATGACCGGCCTGACGGCAGAAGCCGCCGTAGAGCGCGTGCAGAACGATGCGCGCGCCCGCATCCAGCGCCAGACCGATCCCTATCTGCGCGAACGTCTCCATGATCTCGACGATCTCGCGAACAGGCTCCTCCACCAGCTCACCGGACAAAGCTACGCCGCCGATCGCCTGAGTATGTCGGACAATGCGATCGTCGTCGCGCGCACGATGGGGCCTGCGGCTCTGCTCGAATACGATCGCACGAGGCTGCGGGGCCTGATTCTCGAGGAAGGCAGCCCTGCAAGCCATGTCGCGATCGTCGCGCGCGCGCTGGGCGTTCCGACGGTCGGCCTTGTGCCCAACATCACGATTTTGGTCGAGCCGAACGATCCCATCATCGTCGACGGATCGACGGGCGAGGTGCATTTGCGTCCCCAGTCGGACGTGCGCACCGCATATGCCGACAAGGCGCGCCTGCGCGCCAAGCGCCAGGAGCAGTATGCGCAGCTGCGCGACGTCCCCGCCGTCACGAAGGACGGCGTTCCGATTGCGCTTCACATGAATGCTGGCCTGGCCTTGGACATGCCCTATGTCCTCGAAACCGGCGCGGGCGCGATCGGGCTGTTCCGCACCGAGCTTCAGTTCATGCTAGCGCCGCGTTTCCCGCGCATGGAGGAGCAGCGACGGTTCTACCAGTCGGTGCTCGACGCGCTTCCCGGCCGGTCGGTCACCTTCCGCACGCTGGACATCGGTTCCGACAAGATCCTACCCTACATGGCGAAAATCGAGGAGGAGAATCCTGCGCTCGGCTGGCGCGCGATCCGTATCGGCCTCGACAGGCCCGCGCTGCTGCGCATGCAATTGCGCGCGATGTTGAAGGCCGCGCCGGCGCGCGAGCTGCGCATCATGTTTCCCATGATCGCCAACGTCGCCGAATTCGACAAGGCCAAGGCGTTGGCGTTGCGCGAGCTCGACCTGATCAGGAAATACAACTACGAGCCTCCCTCGAAGATCGAATTCGGCGCGATGGTCGAGGTGCCCGCTCTCTTGTGGCAGATCGATCTGATCGCGCGGCGCGCCGACTTCCTTTCGGTTGGCTCCAACGATCTCGTGCAGTATCTCTACGCCGCCGATCGCGACAACACGCGAGTCTCCAAGCGTTACGACAATCTGTCCGAGCCGGTGCTGCGCGCCTTGAAGTTCATCCTCGATGCCGGAGACCGCGCCGGCACGCCGGTCACCTTGTGCGGCGAAATGGGCGGCCGGCCCATCGAGGCGCTGGCGTTGCTCGCGCTCGGCTATCGCTCGTTGTCGATGTCGCCGTCCTCGATCGGTCCGGTGAAGGCGATGATTTTGGCCCTCGATCTGGGCGCCGCGACCAGGCGGCTCGAAGAGCTGTTGAGAGACCACGAAGGCGCCGCCTCGCTGCGTGAGGAGCTGCGGCGCTTCGCGCTCGACATGGGTGTGCCGTTGTAGCGCCGCGCGCTCTTTCACCGCTCCGCGCCTTTCCCTCAGAAGCGAAAAAAGCAACCTCATGTTTGCGCAAGACAAGCTGGATCTCATCCTGCGCCGCCGGCACGAGATAGAGGAGAAGCTCTCGAGCGGCCCGGATTTGCAAAGCTTCGTCCAGCTTTCGCGCGAGCTCGCCGGGCTCGACGAGGTGACGGGGGCGATCGAAGGCTTCCGCTCGGCGCAAAAGGAGCTGACTGAGCTCGAAGGTCTCATCGGCGATCCCTCAACCGATGAAGAAATGCGCAGTCTGGCGCAGGAAGAGCGCGCGTCCGCGCTGCAAAGGCTCGGGGTCGCGAGCGAAGCCCTGAAGATCGCGCTGCTCCCCAAGGACGCCGCCGACGAAAAGGGCGTAATCCTCGAAGTGAGGGCAGGCACCGGCGGTGACGAAGCGGCGCTCTTCGCCGGCGATCTCTTCCGCGCCTATCAGCGTTATGCGGCGCTAAGAGGCTGGAGCGTCGAGATTCTTTCGGCCAGCGAAGGCGCGCTCGGCGGCTACAAGGAGATCGTCGCCGAGATTATGGGGCGCGGCGTCTATGGGCGGCTCAAATTCGAGTTCGGCGTGCACCGCGTTCAGCGCGTGCCCGCCACGGAAACGCAGGGACGCATCCACACCTCCGCAGCGACCGTCGCCGTGCTGCCGCAAGCCGAGGATGTAGACCTAACGATCGACGAAAAGGATCTCGTCATCGAGACGATGCGTTCGGGCGGCGCAGGCGGGCAGCACGTCAACAAGACCGAATTGGCGATCCGCCTCACCCACGTCCCTTCGGGGATCGTCGTGATGATGCAGGAGGAGCGGTCACAGCATCGCAATCGGGCGAAAGCCATGTCTGTGCTGCGTTCCCGCCTGTATGATTCCGAGCGCCAGCGGCTGGACAGCGCCCGCTCCGAAGACCGCCGCCAGCAGGTCGGCTCCGGCGACCGATCCGAGCGCATTCGCACCTACAACTTTCCCCAAGCGCGCGTCACCGACCATCGCGTCAACCTGACGCTCTACAAGCTAGACAAAGTGATGGAGGGCGAAGCGCTCGATGAAATCATCGATGCGCTCTTGCGCGACCATCAGCAGAAGCTGCTCGCGGGCGAAGGAAACTGAAGACATCGGCGGCCCACGCTAGGCCCGCGGCGCTCGAGCTTTCGCCTTCTCAACGAAATCTTTGCCTTTTTAGGCCAATTGCATAGAGTTCGACGCTCCTTTGGCGGGCGCACGTTGGGTCGGTTATGGAACGCCTCCTCATCCTCGGCACCAGCGCTGTCGTCTTTCTGTGCGTCGGCGTCGCAATGCTGATCCTGGCTACGACTCCGCCAAAACGGAGCGCAGGCGTCGTCGCGCCCCCCTCCGCCGTCAGGGAGGCGCGGCGTCAGCCCATGAATGACGCCCAGGCGTCGCAGGCGATCGACGAGGCTCTCGCGTCGGCGCCCGAATATGCGGGCTTTTTCGCGCGATTCGCCCAGGCCTTCCCCGTCGACTATGCCGCCGCGACGGCAGCGTTCAAGGCGCGCATCAAGTCGCTCGGGCACGCGGACAGCGCCGACTACTACGTCTCCGAGGCGATCAGGCTGCTCCGCAAATCGCAAGGGGCGCTCGTCGGGAAGGCCGAGCCCGAGGCGCTCACGCGCGTCTTCGACGCGCAGCTCGCCGTGATGCGGGCCATGGCGCAGGATAGTCCGCGTATGTGCGTCGGCTTTCTCTATGGCGCAACGGCGCAGGACTTCGAGAAGGCGGCGGCGTCGAACCGTCCGCTCGTCGCCGAGATGGCGCTGGCCCGCCTCGAGGCGACCGCCAACGGACAAGCGAAGCGTATCGACCGAGGCGCGCCCTCGCCGGCGGATGTGAAGGCGCTGGAGAAGGCGCTGGCCGAGCGCGGGCTCAATGAGGCCGAGATCGACGTGCTGATCGGCGGCCGGACGTTGGATCCGCCGCTCGGCGACGCCCGCATGTGCGCGATCGGCGTCGCCTACCTCGAAGCGCTGCGCGCCCTGCCGGAGGCGCCGCGGACAAAGATTTACAGCCTGCTGCTGGAGCAGATGGCGCGATCCTAATCTTGGACAGCCTCGCAGCGCAGCGGGCCGCGCCACTGGCCGTAGCGCCAGGGATGCAGCGCGTCGGCGCCTTCGGGCGTTCGTTTGGGCGGCGGGTCGAAGCCGCTTGTTCCCCCCGGCCGGCACCGGCAGACCCGCGCAAGGCTCATCCAGCCGCCGGCCCAGAGTCCGTGCCGCGCGATCGCCTCGTCCGCGTAGACCGAGCAGCTCGGCGCATGCCGGCACCAGCGCCCGGCGAAGGCCGAGAAGGTGAGGCGATAGACGAGGATGAGACCGCGAGCGGCGAGCGCGGGAAGGAGAGCGGGCAGGGGGGCGAGGCGCTTCATCGGAGTGGTTGATTCTGCATCTTTCCCGCGCAGGTGAAAAGGCCCCGAGCCGAGGCGCTGTAGAAGTTCCATGTTCCCTCTCCCGAGATATCGGCTAAGCTCATTCTGCGGCATTTCAGCAGAAGAATTCGCATGTCAGACACGAGCCGGATCTTCGATCGCCTACGCTCGCGCTGGCTCGCCGAAGCCGAAGCCCAGCGCCACCCGCAATCGCCCCTATTCTTGCGGTCTTTCGGAGGAGGAAATCGCGCTCCTGCTTCAGGAGGGGACGATTTCACGCGTCGAGCCCGGCGAGGCGATCGTGCACGCGGGAGACGTCGGGCGACGATCTCTTCTTGGTCCTTGCGGGCGCCGTCGCCGTGAGACGAAGCGTCAACGGCGAACCGCGGGATCTGCTGACGCTGCGCGAAGGCCAGATCTTCGGCGAACTCGGTTTTCTCGCGGGCTTTCCACGCACCGCGGACGTCGCGGCGCTCTTCGCGTCGGAAATCTTCGCGCTCTCGCGCGACGCCTTTCTGCGCCTCGCGGAAACCGCGCCGGCCGCCGCCTTCACGATCGTGCTCAACATCGCTATGGCGCTCTGCCAGCGGCTTGCGACCAGCACCGACGTGCACACCGACGTTCTCGCCCGCTCCGAGAAGATGAAGGCGCAGCAGGAGATCGACCGCCGCCGCACGCTGTCGCAAATGGTGGCCGGCGTCGCGCATGAGATCAACACGCCGCTCGGCATCGCCAACCATGCGGCGAGCATCGTCGCAGAGCTCGCGCGCGATTTTGCAACGGCTCATGAGGGCGAGGGGCGCGAGGCGCTGGACGACATCATCACCGCGTGCCGCTTGCTGCAGGACAATGTCGCGCGCGCCGACCGCCTCGTGCAGACGTTCAAGACGCTTTCGGTGAGCCAGGCCGTCGACGCGTTGGAAAAAGTGAATCTCCTCCAGCTCACGCGCGACACGGCCGAGCTCTATCGCCTGAAGGCACGCGCCTCGAAGCTCATCGTCGTCGGTGCTCGATCGTCTTGGCGGCGCGGGCGACGAATGGGAGGGCTATCCCGGCCATTATGCGCAGATTCTGCTCAATCTGCTGACCAACGTCGATCGCTACGCTTATGCCGAGGAGATCAGGCGGCAAGGTCGAGATCGAGATCGCGCCGCACGGCCCCTGGCGGCTATCTCGTCATCGTGCGCGATTTCGGGCGCGGCATAGCGGAAGCGGAGCTCGAGCGCGTCTTCGAGCCCTTCTTCACGACGGGACGCGCCAAGGGCGGCACGGGCCTCGGCCTCGCCATCGTCAAGAATCTCGTCGAGGAGTCGCTCAACGGCCGCGTCGGCGCGCGCTCGAAACCGGGTGCCGGACGTCGAGATGCGCGATCGAGCTGCCGCGGATCGTCGTCGACAAGTCGGCGTGAGGCGCGTCCGGGGCGCGGCGCCGCTTAACTTTCCGCGCTTTGCCGCCAGGCGACCGCGAGACCGTTCACGAAGCTGTGCATCATGTCGATGATTTGATCTGGCGGCGCGAAGCGCGATCTTGAAGACAAAGTCGGTCTCCGCGGCGTTCGGCCGCGCGGCGACGTGAATGAGGTGATAGCCCGTCCGCATCCTTCACGTAGATGGTCGCCGAAGGGGCTAAGCGGCGACGGGCGTCGCCGCGAAGAGACGCGACTTGACGAGCGAGCGCTTGCTCCGCGTCGGTCTCGTCGGCAAACAGCGGCTCGCCGTCGACGATGAGCCAGCGCGGCGTCTCGGCCTCGGCCCTCGCTCGCGCCAGCGACCGGATGCACGGCTTCGAGGATTCTCTCGCGAGAGCCGAAGCGCGGCGACGAGATTGTTCAGCAGGTCGATCGTCGCCTGCGCCATGCCGAAGGCGAGGTATTGGCGCACGCTGCTCTTGATGACGGAATAGAGCTTGTTCTGCGTCATCTCGGTCTTGCTGAAATAGCCGGCGATGTCGTAGTTGTCGATCACGTCGCGTTCGGGCGCGAGCCCGGCCTGGCCGGTGCGCACGAAGATCTGGGTCGCTCCCCGCCCATCTCCTTGCGCAGATAGTCGCAGAGTTCGAGTCCGGCGTGGTCGCTCTCCATGACGACGTCGAGAAAGGCGACCGCGAGCGAGCCGGCGAGCTCGGCGTTCTCTTGCAAGAGCTCGATGGCCTCGGCCTTGCTCGCCGCGGTGTAGACCTTGAGCGGCAGGCCATAGACCTCGAAATTGCGCACCGCGAGCTTGGAGAGCGCGAGCACGTCGGGCTCGTCGTCGACGAAGAGCACCGGCCAGCAGTCGAAGAACATCGGCGATCTCTCCTCAATAGGTCAGGGGCTGTCTGAGCTCGCCGAGACGCGAGAAATCGAGCTCGGCGTGCCGTGCGAGATGCGCCGCCGTCTGCTTGGGCCGGATCTTGTGGACGAAGTCGTGGCGGGCCTGATGATAGCTGAACGCCGCCGCCGTAAAACTTGCCGTAGAAATTCTGACGCATGCGGTTGAGCTCGGCGGCGCGATAGGCGGCGAGCGGCCTGATCGCTTCATCGGCGGCGCGCGCGGCGCGCTTGACGTCAAGGCGCGCCTCGAAATCCTCGCTCGCCGCGAGCGCCTCCGCCCGCTCGCGCACCTGCGCGCGATAGAGCTCGTAATCGTCGGAAAGAATCGCGTCGATCATGCCGATGGCTTTCGCCTTCTTCATGCCGATGGGGAGCGGTTGCTCGGTGAGCTCCAGCGCGCGCGCCGGCCCCACCCGTCGGGGTAGCAGATAGGTCCAATATTCGGAGCCATAGAGCCCCATAGTCTTGTAATGCGGATTCATCACGGCGCCCTCGCGCGCCCAGACCTCGTCGGCCGCAAGCGGCATGATCGCGCCGCCGGCGCCAGCGCCGCCCCAGACCGCCGAGACGGTGAGATGGCTGGACGTCATGATGATCTCTCTCACCACGTCGTCGATGGCGTTGATGTTGCGCCACGACTCGTCGGCGGGACTGTCCGCCGCCTCGATCACGTTGAGATGGATGCCGTTCGACCAGAAATCCGTGCCGCCCATCAGCACGACGACCCTGGTCGGGCCGCTGCAGGGCGGCGAGATAGGCTTCGCGCAGCCGGCGGCATTGATCGGTGCTCATCGCGCCGTTGTGGAAGTCGAAATGGAGATAGCCGACTGAGGCCTCCTCCTCGTACCAGATCTCCTTGAAGGTCGGCGTCACGTCTCGATGCAGCGAGCTCGATCGGCGCCTCCGGCGTCTGGGCGATCTTGTCGCCGAGCACCATGGTCGCCGGCAGCTTGAAGTCCCACTGGCGCCTTGGGCTTCGAGAGCAGGCGCTGCAGAAACGGCTCCGGAGCGACGTTCTTCTTCTTCAGATGCGAGATCCAGACGGCGCCGTCGATGGCAGCGCGGCAGATGGCGCCGTGGCGCTTGGCGATGATCTGGCCGGGAATGGCCGCCGCGCAGCACGGCCTTCCTCATGCGCGCCATAGAGGTGGTATTCCTCGCCTCGATCACGTCGACGACGCCGGGCGCGCTGTCGCCGGCGTGAATCTTGCTGCAGGATCGTCTGCGACATTGTCCTGCTTCCAATTGATCGCGCGATCGCGCTGCTTCATGGTCGGACGCAGCGTTCCCGCGCACGGCCGGATCGTCATAGTTCAGCGGCTCCGGCCTGAAGGCGCTGCTCTCGACCCGCTCGACGGTCGCGAGCATGGCGCCGATGGCGGCGCGCGTGATCTCGCGGCGGTAGAGACTCGCCTTGCTTGCGACACGCATCGGGAAGTTGACGCTCTCCCAGATGTCGCCGGCGTCCATCTCCTCGTCGGCCTGCAGGGCGGTCGCGCCCCATTCGCTCCTCCTGGTTCAGGATCGCCCAGTCGAGCGAGGAGGCGCCGCGGTCGCCTTTGATGCCGGGATGAAGGATGATGCAGAGCGTCTTGTTGAAGATATCCGTCGGGATTTTCTCCTTGAGGAAGGGGCAGATGATGAGCTCGGGCCCAAACAGCGCGACAGCTCGACGGATTTCCTCCTCGCTCAGCGCCAGGGTGATGGAGACCTCATGTCCGCGATCGACGAGCTCGATATGCGCGCGTTGGCACAAGCCATTGTAAGCAGTAGCAATAAGCAGAATCCGCACGAGCGCTTTCCTTATGTCGCGTAGGAAAATTTCGCTCTCTTGAGGGATGGGAGCCGCTGTTCAGCCGAAGCTTGTCGGAATCTCATTGTTTTGTCTAGATGGAGGAGGGATTGCGGCCGCAGGCGCCTGCGAGTTCCGGCCGTCCTGCTGGAGACTGACCGGGCCACGGGCGGGCGCCCTTGCCTTTTCCGCCTCCGCCCCGCATACCCCGCCCCAACAATCTCAAGGGGATCGGGAGCGTCATGGGCTTCAAATGCGGGATCGTCGGATTGCCGAACGTCGGCAAATCGACGCTGTTCAATGCGCTCACGCAGACCGCCGCGGCGCAGGCGGCGAACTACCCCTTCTGCACCATCGAGCCCAATGTCGGCGAAGTCGCCGTGCCGGATCCGCGTCTCGACGTGCTCGCCAGCGTTGCCGGGTCGAAGCAGATCATCCCGACGCGCCTCACCTTCGTCGACATCGCGGGTCTCGTGCGCGGCGCCTCGAAAGGCGAGGGACTCGGCAATCAGTTCCTGGCGAACATCCGCGAGTGCGACGCCATCGCCCATGTCGTTCGCTGCTTCGAGGACGGCGACGTGACGCATGTCGAGGGCGGCGTCGATCCCTTGCGCGACATCGAGACGATCGAGACCGAGCTGATGCTCGCCGATCTTGAAAGCCTCGAGAAGCGCGTCCCGGCGCTGGAGAAGAAGGCGAAGGGCGGCGACAAGGAGGCCAAGGAGCTGTTCGAGCTCATGAGCCGCTGCCTAGTGCTACTGCGCGAGGGCCAGCCGGCGCGCCTCGTCGAGATCAAGCCCGAGGAGCGCGATTTGCTCGCCGGCCTCGGGCTCCTCTCCTCGAAGCCGGTTCTCTATGTCTGCAACGTGGAAGAGGCGTCGGCCGCGAACGGGAACTCCCAGTCGCAAAAAGTTTTTGCGCGCGCGAAGGAAGAGGATGCGGCCTGCGTCGTCGTTTCGGCCAAGATCGAGAGCGAGATCGCCGTGCTGCCGGCCGAGGAGCAGAAGGACTATCTCGAGGCCGTGGGCCTCTCGGAGCCCGGCCTGAACCGCGTCATCCGCGCCGGCTACGACCTCCTGCATCTCATCACCTATTTCACCGTGGGCCCCAAGGAGGCGCGCGCCTGGACGATCGAGAACGGCACGAAGGCGCCGCAGGCCGCGGGCGTGATCCATACGGATTTCGAGAAGGGCTTCATTCGCGCCGAAACCATCGCCTATGCCGACTACGCCGCGCTGAACGGCGAGGCCGGCGCGCGGGAGGCCGGCAAGCTCCGGCTCGAGGGAAAGGACTATCTCGTCGCCGACGGCGACGTGATGCATTTTCGCTTCAACACCTGAGCGGGCCGCCGCCAGGTCACAAAAATCCCCCGGAACCAGCCCGTTAAGGTTTGGTTAACGACGTTTCCAGGATTATTCTCTCGGGGCGTCAGACTCCCCAGGGGACTTGAGGGCGATCGATCGATGGGACGGAGCGCCGAAGGCGCGTTTGAACGCGAGGAGGACCTCTGGGTCTTCGGCTATGGCTCGCTGATGTGGCGGCCGGGTTTCGATTACGAGGAGAGCGCGCTCGCCTTCGTGCAGGGCTATCATCGCGCGCTCTGCATCTTCTCGCATGTGCATCGGGGGACGCCGGAGCGGCCGGGCCTCGTGCTCGGTCTCGATCGCGGCGGGTCCTGCCAGGGCGTGGTCTTTCGGGTCGCGGCGGCGCGGCGCGACGCGACGCTCGCTTATCTGCGCGAGCGCGAGCTGGTGACCGCAGTCTATTTGGAAAAAAGGGTGACCGCGCGCTTTGCAGAGGGTTCGAGCGTCGAGGCCCTGGCCTATGTCGTCGACCGCGCCCATGCCCAATATGCGGGTCGGCTGCCGACCGAGCAAATGGCCCAACTCATCGCTTCGGCGCGCGGCGCCTCGGGCGACAATCCCGACTATGTCCGCAACACCTATGAACATCTCCTGGCTTGTGGCATATGCGACGACAGACTGGCGGCGGTGACGCGGGCGCTCGACGCCGTATCCTGCCGGAGCGCCGGAGCGCTGCGGGAGTCTCCGTTGCGCGTCGCAAACGGCGGGGAGCCGTAGCGCGCTTTCCGCTCGTACGGAATCGTTCGAGCGATAAGAAATCGTTCCGGATCAGGACATTGGAGCGAATTCTGATCGCAAAAGTCTGTCAACTTTTGCGGAATTCGCTCTAAGGCGGCCCCCAGGGAGAGACCATGTCGAAAGCGGTCGCCGTCGTAGCCTTTTTCTCGCTCCTGCTGCAGCCTGCCGGCGCTCAGGCCGCATTCGTCTCGCCGGCTCCCGACATCGGCGCCGGCCTTCCCGGATTTCTCGTCGCCTTGGCGGTCGCTTATCTGGCCGAGCGGCGCGCCCGCAAGAAATCCTGACGCTCTTTTCATCGCCGCTCGAGCCGCCCTCGGCTCGTTAGCGCCGTGACGGATCCCGAGGCTGCGAGCCCTGGCGCGCAGCGCGCTGCAACGGTCTGATCTGGCGCAGTTTCCCGTTGCCCGAACGATTCCGTTCCAGGGACGGGCGCGCTAGGGTAAGAGGAGCGATCACCTCTTCCGCGTTTGAACGGCTCCGTCCGAACGCGTGATCTAGGAATCGCTCCTTGCCCCAACCCATCGCCAAAGCCCTGGAAGCCTTCGCAAAAGGCGAAATCGTCGTCGTCAGCGACGACGACGACCGCGAGAATGAGGGCGATCTCGTCGTCGCCGCTTCTCTCTGCACGCCCGAGAAGATGGCTTTCATTATCCGCCATTGCTGCGGCATCGTCTGCGCGCCCGTGACGATCGAGGACGCGAGGCGGCTCCATCTGGCGCCGATGGTGGCGCAGAACGACGCGCCGCTCGGCACGGCCTTCACCGTCTCGGTGGACGTAAGGCACGGGCTGACGACCGGCATCTCGGCCGAGCAACGCAGCAACACTGTCCGCGCGCTCGCCAATCCAAACATGGGCGCCGCTGACTTCGCGCGGCCAGGCCACGTCTTCCCGCTCATCGCCAAGGAAGGCGGCGTGCTGATGCGCTCTGGTCACACAGAAGCCGCGGTCGACCTTTGCCGCCTCGCCGGCCTGCCCACCGTCGGCGTCATTTGCGAGCTCGCCAATGACGACGGCACGGTGATGGCCGGCGCGCAGATTGATGAATTCGCCCAGCGCCATGGGCTCGTCGTCGTTTCCGTCGCGGACCTGATCGCTTATCGGCAGGCCCGCGAAAAGCTCGTCGAGCGCGTCGCGACCTTCCCGGTCCAAAGCGCTGCGGCTCCGATGGTCGGACACGCCTACGTCACGCCTTTCGACAGCGTCCAGCACTTCGCCTTCGTCGTCGGGTCTATCGGCGACGGGCGGGACGTGCCGGCGCGCCTGCACCGCGCGGACATTCTCTCCGATGTGTTCGGCGGCGCCGAGACGATCAATAAGACGCTGGCGCGCTTTCGTCGCGAGGGGCGCGGCGTGCTGATCTATTTGCGCGACGGCGCCGCGGGCGTTCCGGTCAATCTCGTGGGGCGAGGGCAGGAGGGCGCCGAAGCGGATCGGCGCCGGCAGTGGCTCGACGTGGGTCTTGGCGCGCAGATCCTGCGCGATCTCGGCGTCACCTCTATTCGTCTTCGCACCGCGACCCCGAAGCCGCGCGCCTACGTCGGCCTCTCGGGATTCGGCATTGAAATCGCTGCGGTGGAGTCTCTGGAGTAGGGTTCGGCCGCCTTTAAGTCGGCGCGAGCCCGACCGGGCAGGCGACGCCCGTGCCGCCCAGGCCGCAGTAACCTTCGGGGTTCTTGGCGAGATATTGCTGGTGATATTCCTCGGCGTAGAAGAACGGCGGCGCCGGGGCCACTTCCGTGGTGATCGCGCCGAAGCCGCGCCCGGTCAGCGCCCGCTGATAGGCGTCCCGGGAGGCGCGCGCTTCTTCCAGTTGCGTGTCTGATTCGGCAAAGATGGCCGAGCGATATTGCGTGCCCACGTCATTACCCTGGCGCATGCCCTGGGTCGGGTCGTGCAACTCCCAGAAGATCTGGAGAAGCCTGGCGAAGGGAAGGACCTTCGGCTCGAAAACGACCATCACGACCTCCGCATGGCCGGTGAGGCCAGTGCAGACGTCCCGGTAGGTCGGATTGCGGGTCGCGCCACCGGCGTAGCCCGCCGCCGTGACATGGACGCCTCCGCCCGCCTGCCAAAACTTGCGCTCGGCGCCCCAGAAGCAGCCCATCCCAAACAGGGCGCGGGCCGCGCCTTCTGGAAAGGGGGGATCGAGCGGTCGACGGAGAACGAAGTGAAGGGAGCCGTGCTCCACGGGGGTCGGCCGGTCCGGCGGCGGAGAAAACAAGAAGCTCAGCATCGGCGTCTTTCCCTCCGATCAAGCCACGTACTTAATCGAGGCGCGTTGCCGGGCAAGGGGAAAGCGTCACTCCGCGGGGTAACCGAATTCTTGCGGGTCCTTGTGGGTCAAAATCACGCAAAGGCCGCCGAGGAGGAGCAGCGCGGCGCTGACGGGAACCCGGAGCAAATGGACGATCAGCGGATCCCAAACGAAGTTCGGGAGATGCGTCAGAACCGTCTTCTCCAGCGACTGGTATACGGCGGGCGCTATGGTTTGCAGAGAGGCGTCGATCGAGGCGACGTACAGGCCGCTGCCGGCGAGCGATCGCGTGCCGTCGACGATGAGGGCGATAAAGCCTCCCGCGAGCAGGAAGAGGCCGATGGCGCGCAAGAGGAAACGGAGCATTGACGGTCGCCGATGCGAGGAAGGGAGCTTAGTAAATATACGAAGCGCGCGGCATGCTGTCCACCGCTTGGCGTGATGCGATTCGGAACGATCCCCTTTTGGCTTGATCTTTAACGTCAGGGTGGCGGAAATGGTTGATTAGGCGTGGTTAGAAGCTGTGGCCCCTAAAACGGCAGATTGAATACGCGCGAAGGTTCCAGCGCGCCCTCGACGACCTCGCCGAAGGCCACCGGCGTGCCGCCGCAGGCTGCGTAGACAACGCCCCCGATCGGCGCATCGCGGCCGCGCAGGATCAGCGAGCCCCCGCGTCGCAGCCTCGCGGCCCCGTCGCGATCCACGATGACACAGGGAAGCTCCGCCAACCCCGCCTCGACGGGCAGCAGGGCGTCGCTGGAGCCGCCCTCGGCCTCGATCTCCTCAAAACCGAAAGCGTCGTCCTCGAGGAAGGGACCAACTCGCGTCCGTCGCAATTCGCTGACATGGCCGAAGCAGCCGAGCAGCCGCCCGAGATCGCGGGCGATGGCGCGCACATACGCGCCTTTGCCGCAATCCATCAGGAGCTTCGTCTCATCCCCGAGATGTTCGACGATCGCCAGTCGATGGATCGTCACGCGGCGCGGCTGCAACTCCACGGTCTCGCCCCCGCGGGCGAGATCGTAGGCGCGCTCGCCGGCGATCTTGATCGCCGAGAAGCACGGCGGGACCTGCAAGATTTCTCCGGTGAATTGTCCGAGCAGCGCCTCGATCGCGCTTCTTGCAGGGCGCGCCTGGGACGTCTCCACGACCTCGCCGTCGGAATCGTCGGTGTTCGTCTCGGCGCCCCAGTGCACGGTGAAATGATAGGTTTTCTCTCCATCCTGCACGAAGGGCACGGTTTTCGTCGCCTCGCCGAAGGCGACCGGAAGAATGCCGGAGGCGAGCGGATCGAGCGTCCCCGCATGTCCCGCCTTCTTGGCGTTGTAGATCCTCTTCAGGCGCGAGACCGCCTGCGTCGAGGTCATCCCGACGGGCTTATCCAGCACGACCCAGCCGTCGACGACGGCGCGGTTGGATTTTTTCTGATTCATGCTCAGACGTCGGTCTCTGGCGCGTCTTCGGCGCGAGGCGAGAGATCGCGTCGCACGCGGTCGGTATTCAACAATGCGTCGATGCGTGAGGCGTTGTCGAAAGTGTCGTCGATGCGGAAGCGCACCTCCGGCGCAAACTTGAGATTAACGCGGTGCGCGAGCTCGCCGCGTAGAAACTTTCTGTGGTGATCGAGCGCCGCCAGCACATCGGGCTCGTCGGTCCCGCCAAGCGGCATGACGTAGATCGTCGCGAGCTTGAGATCGGGGCTCATCTTGACGCGCGAGACCGTGACCACGTGCTTTTCGAGGACGGGGTCGCTGATCTCGCCTCGCGCAAGAAGCTGCGCGGCGGCGTGTCGGATGAGCTCGCCAACGCGCAGCATACGCTGCGACGGCTCGGAGCCGGGCTGATGATGGGTCCTGGACATGGTTTGGGAGATAGTTACTCGAGTTGGCGTTACGCGCTTCGAACCCTCGAAGGGAGGCGTTCGAAGATCTCGCATTTCAACTGGTTCCACACGGGAATCGATATTGTCCTCGATGACGCTCGAGATGACCTCCGCGTTGCTCGGCCCCGTCGATAGGGAACCGATGTATCGGCGAAGGGGCGATCAACTCGGGCCGAAGCACGGTCGATCCGGAGCCATTCTCGCCGCCTTAGAGCGTCCGCTTGATCTCCTCGACCCGGTAGCACTCGATCACGTCGCCCTGGCGCATGTCCTGGTAGTTCTCGAAGGCCATGCCGCATTCCTGACCGACGTCGACCTCCTTGACCTCGTCCTTGAAGCGCTTGAGCGTCGAGAGCTTGCCTTCGTGCACGACAACATTGTCGCGGATCAGGCGCACATTCGCGCCGCGCTCGACCTTGCCGTCGGTAATCCGGCAACCGGCGACCTTGCCGATCTTCGAGATGTCGAACACCTCAAGGATCAGCGCGTTGCCGAGCATGGTTTCGCGCAGCGTCGGCGCGAGCAGGCCGGACATCGCCGCCTTCACGTCGTCGACCAGATTGTAGATGATATTGTAGTAACGAATTTCGATTCCGACCCGCTCCGACTCCTCTCGCGCCTCCTTGTGCGCGCGGACGTTGAAGCCGATCACGGCGGCGCCGGAAGCCTGCGCGAGCGTGATGTCGGATTCGGTGATGCCGCCGACGCCGGCGTGCACGACGCGCGCGCCGACCTCGTCGGTGCCGAGCTTCTCCAACGCCGCCACAATCGCCTCGACCGAGCCCTGCACATCGCCTTTGATGACGAGCGGGAACTCCTTGCGGCCAGCGGTCTTGAGCTGGCTCATCATGTCGGAGAGCGAAGAGCGTCCCGAGCCGCCGCGCGCGGCGGCCTGATCGCGCTTCTGGCGCTCGCGGTATTCGGTGATCTCCCGCGCCCGCGCCTCGTTCTCGACGACCGCGACGCGGTCGCCCGCCTCGGGCGTTCCCGAAAAGCCGAGAACCTCCACAGGGAAAGAAGGGCCCGCGTCATGGCGCGTCTGGCCCTGATCGTCGAGCAGCGCGCGAACTCTGCCCCATTGCGCCCCGGCGACGACGAGATCGCCGACCCGCAGCGAGCCGCGTTGCACGAGCACGGTGGCGACCGGTCCCCGGCCCTTGTCGAGACGGGCCTCGATGACCGTGCCCTCCGCCGAGCGACCGGGGTTCGCCTTCAGATCCAGCAACTCCGCTTGCAGCGCGATGGCCTCGAGCAGTCTGTCCAGATTGAGCTTTTGCTTGGCGGAGACTTCGATCTCGAGCGTTTCGCCGCCCATGCTTTCGACCTGCACCTCATGCTGGAGGAGCTCGGTGCGCACGCGCTCAGGCTTGGCGTCGGGCTTGTCGATCTTGTTGATCGCCACGATGAGCGGCACCCTGGCGGCGCGAGCGTGGTGAATCGCCTCGATCGTCTGCGGCATCACGCCGTCATCGGCGGCGACGACAAGCACCACGATGTCGGTCACTTTTGCGCCGCGCGCGCGCATCGCCGTGAAGGCGGCGTGGCCGGGCGTGTCGATGAAGGTCACGGGCAGGCCACTGGGCGCGATCACCTGGTAGGCGCCGATGTGCTGGGTAATGCCGCCCGCTTCGCCCGAAACGACGT
Organism: uncultured Alphaproteobacteria bacterium; assembly: GCA_963760695.1. Taxonomy (GTDB): domain Bacteria; phylum Pseudomonadota; class Alphaproteobacteria; order Rhizobiales; family Beijerinckiaceae; genus Methylocystis. Next base: position 129,770 of record CAVXEI010000018.1, read on the forward strand.
TGGCGTGGCGAATTGCGTCGAGCAGCGACGTCTTGCCGTGATCGACATGGCCCATGATCGTGACGACCGGCGGGCGCGACGAAAGATCGGCCTCGGCGTCGGGCGCGTCGAAGAGTCCCTCCTCGACGTCGGATTCCGCAACGCGCTTCACCGTATGGCCGAGCTCCTCGGCGACGAGCTGCGCCGTGTCGGCGTCGATCACGTCGGTGATCTTGTGCATCGCCCCCTGCTTCATCAGCAGGCGAATTACGTCGACCCCGCGCTCCGCCATGCGGTTGGCGAGTTCTTGAATGGTGATCGTCTCTGGCAGGATCACTTCGCGCGTGAGCTTCTCCTTGGGCTCGGCGGCCCGCCCCTTGAGGCGCTGAATGCGCCGGGCATAGGAAGCGTGCGAACGCACGCGCTCTTCGTCGGGAGCGGCCGTCGCGGTCGTCACGGTCAAACGACCGCGGTCCTTGCCGGGCCCGCGCGGCGCCGAAGGACGGGGAATCTGCACGGGAGGAGTGATGATCCGGCGCGGGGGCAAGGCGGAGGGCGGCGCGACGCGCCTCGGCTCCGCAGCCGTGCTCGTAGACGTTTCGATCGGGGCGGCGCGAGGGGGCGCGGGGTCGTTCGGCGACAGGCGCCGGCGGGCTTCCTCTTCGGCCTTGTGCTTGGCCTCGTGCTCGCGGGCGAGCCGCTCGGCTTCCTCCCGCTGACGCAGGTCCGCCTGAGCGCGCTCGTCTCGTTCCCGCGCGTCGCGGGCCTCGCGCGCGACGCGCTCCTGCTCGGCGCGCCGGCGATCTTCTACCTCTCGGCTGCGTGCGTCGGAGAGCGCGCGGCTGCGCGACTGTAGCTCCTCTTCCGTCAAGGCGCGCAGCACGACGGGGCTGGCGTTGCGGGAGGGCGCGGCGGGACGTTCGACCTTCGCCGACGGCGGAGGGGCCGACGGCGCAGGGGCGGACGGCGCAGGGGCCGACGTCGACGCGGGCGCTGGCGGCGCCTTCGTTTCCGGGCCGCTGCCCGGCGCACGGCGCTTCACTTTCTCCACCACGACCACTTTGGAGCGGCCATGGGAGAAGCTCTGGCGCACGAGGCCCTGTTCGACGGTGCGCGGCTTCAAGTGCAGCGTCTTGGACGTCGGGGCGGTCGAAGTCTTGTCGCCGCTGTTCTCGATTTCGCTCATTCGGTTCCCGATCCCAAGCCGTCCTCACGACCTGTTTCCAACAACTGCGCCTCGCCGCCGACGCCTGGGGCGCAGGCGCGAGGTTTTTCGGCCGCTTCCTCGTCGAAAGTCGCCGCGTTTTCACCCCGATAAAGGGCGAGCCGCTCGCAACGCGCCAGGAAGGCCTCCGTCAATCCGCCCCCGGCGAGCGCCGCATGTATCACATTTGTGCGGCCCAAAGCCAAATCCAATTGCCTCGAAGTGAACAATTCGATCCGGCTCGGCTCCCCGCTGCCGCGTTTGCTGCTCTGCTCCAGCTTTCGCCGGCCGTCGGCGCCGCCGTCGGCAGCTTCGATCAGCGCCCTGACCCGCCCCTCCTCCAGGGCGGCGGCGACCTTGGCGAACCCCGCGGTCGCGAGACCGGCTTTATTCGCCAGGGCGAGCATCTGTAGAGAGTCGGCCTCGAGCAGCTTGTCCACCTCTTCCGCGAGCGTCGGCGAAGCCTCCGCCTTGGCCTTGAAGCCTCGGGAGAAAACCTGACGCTTCGCCGCCTCAGCCACGAGTTGCAGCGAGGCGGTCACGTAGACGCCGCGGCCCGGGAGCCGCGACCTGATGTCAGGGGCGACGCCCCCATCGGGAGCGCGCACGAAGCGAATCATGCCGTGCGAGGGCCGCACGGCCCGGGTCACGATGCAAGTCCGCTCGCTTGTTCCACGCTCTCGCACGCGCGCTCATTCTCCCTCAGTCGCCGTCGTTTCCTCGGCGGCCTCGTCGCTCTCCGCCGGAGCCTCGATCCACCCCGCCTTGATGCGGGCGGCGAGGATCATCGCCTCGGCCTGCTCGCGCGAGACGTCGAGCCCGGTCAGAAAACCTTCGTGCTTGACCGTCTCGCCGTCCTTCTTCTCGCTCCAGCCCACGAGGTCGTCCGGCACGCAGCCCGCGAAATCCTCGAGGGACTTCACATCGTTCTCGCCGAGTTTGACCAGTATCTGCGCGGTGACGCCCTCGATTTCCTTCAATTCGTCGGACACGCCCAGCTCCTTGCGTTTCTCTTCGTTTTCGGCCTCGATGCGCTCCAAATAGGACTTTGCGCGCGCCTGAATCTCACCCGCCGTCTCTTCGTCGAAGCCTTCGATTCCCGCAAGCTCCCCGAGGTCGCAATAAGCGAGATCCTCAACGGAGCCAAAACCTTCCGAGGCGAGCAGCCGCGCCACCACCTCGTCGACATCGATCGCGGTCATGAACACCCGCGTGCGCTCGACGAACTCTTTTTGCCGACGTTCCAATTCCTCGGCTTCCGTCATGATGTCGATGTCCCAGCCGGTGAGCTGCGAGGCCAGCCGGACGTTCTGTCCACGGCGGCCGATCGCCAAAGAAAGCTGATCGTCGGGCACGACCACCTCGATCCGGTTGGAGTCCTCGTCAAGCACGACCTTGACCACCTCCGCCGGCTGCAGCGCATTGACGATGAAGGTCGCCGCGTCGGCCGACCAGGGGATGATGTCGATGCGCTCGCCCTGCAATTCGCCGACGACCGCCTGCACGCGCGAGCCGCGCATGCCGACGCAGGCGCCGACCGGATCGATCGAGGATTCGCGCGACACGACGGCGATCTTGGCGCGGGAGCCGGGATCGCGCGCCACCGCCTTGACCTCGATCACGCCGTCATAGATTTCCGGCACCTCCTGGCGGAACAGCTTCGCCATGAACTGCGGATGCGTGCGCGAGAGAAAGATCTGTGGCCCGCGCTGCTCGCGGCGCACGTCGTAGACATAGGCGCGCACGCGGTCGCCGGGGCGGAACATCTCGCGCGGGATCATCTCGTCGCGCCGGATCACGCCCTCGCCGCGCTGCAGATCGACGATCACATTGCCGTATTCGACGCGCTTGACGATGCCGTTGACGATGTCGCCGATGCGGTCCTTGAATTCCTCATATTGGCGGTCGCGCTCGGCCTCGCGCACCTTCTGCACGATAATCTGCTTTGCCGACTGCGCCGCGATCCGCCCGAAATCGAAAGGCGGCAGCGTCTCGGAAATCCAGTCGCCGGCCTGGGCCGCCGGATTGCGCTTTCTCGCCTCCTCGATCGGGATCTGCGTCGCGTCGTTCTCCAGCTCGTCGACCACGAGCAGAAGCCGCGAGAAGCGCACCTCGCCGGTGCGCGGGTTGATCTCGGCGCGAACTTCGGTCTCCTGCCCGTAGCGCGAGCGCGCCGCCTTTTGCAGCGCGTCCTCCATCGAGGCGATCACGATCGTCCGATCAATCGACTTCTCGCGCGCCACCGCGTCGGCAATTTGCAGGATTTCCAGTCGATTGGCGCTGACGGCCATGGTTTCGCTCCTTGAGTGGGATGTAGGGCGTTCGCGCTCGGAGGTTTCACCCCCGCGGCGGCTCGCCTCCCTTTCCCTTCTTCTTGAACCCTGTCTGGACGCCGGCTGGAACCAGCGGCTTCGCTTTTTGCTTCGCGTTGTAAGCGAAGCGCCCCGGCCCACGGCGGGGACGCTCGTCTTGTGGAACCTCCTCTTGCGCGGGGCTTGCGCCTTCCGCGGCTTTGGCGGCGCGCAGCGAGGCGCGGATCAGCGCCTCGGTCAGCATGAGTTTCGCCTCGTCGAGCTCGCGCAGCGGGAGGCGCACGGTCTTCTCCTCTTCGGCGGCCGCGTCGCTGCGATCGAGGATGAGGATCGCGTCGCGTCCCTCGCCCTCGACGGCCTGGATGATTCCGCGAAAGCGCTTGCGGCCGCTCTCCAATGGCTGCGTCAGCTCGACCTTCGCCTCATGGCCGACGGCCCGTGCGAAATCCGAGACGCGCATGAGCGGCCGGTCGATGCCGGGCGAGGAGAGCTCCAGCCGATATTCGCCGGCGATCGGGTCGGCCACGTCGAGCTCGGGAGAGAGCGCTTCGCTCGCCGCCTCGCAATCGTCGACGGTCATCGTCCCGTCCTGCCGCTCCGCCATGATCTGCAGCGTCTGTCCGTTCTGATTCATCAGCCGGGCCCGCACGAGCCGCAGACCGAGCTGCTCCAAAACCGGCGTCACGATCGCGGCGACGCGCGCAGCCACCCCCGTCTCGACAACGAGACGCGGTTCGTTCAGCAGGTCCGGCGCTGTTTCGGCCTTGGGTTGCGGGTCCAATTCCTGTCGATCCGTGAGATCACGCTGCGTTTGAGCGGAAGCGCTCAAACGCAGATAACGCGATCGATTTCAGAAGTTTAGAGCGCGATTTGCCCGGAAAACCGGTTCCGCTTTTTCGCATCGCGCTCTAGACCAAACAAAAAAGAGCGGGTCCGGGGGGACCCACTCTCAACATCGGCCATTTGCGATGGCCGCCATGAGATGGAAGTTGAGGATGCTTTTACTCCAGGGGGGAGGGCGGCGCAAGGAAATTCGCGGGCGCGCTGCGTAATGGCGACGCTTGCGCCCTTGTGGGCGGCGATTTCCGGGCGTAGCCTCAAGGCTCATTTGGAGGAGCGGTCATGCGCGTGATTTCGATTTTTACCCTGTTGATTGGAATGCTTCTGGGCCTTGCGGCGGCGTCCGCGCAACCTCGGCAGATCATCATTCTGCGCCACGGCGAGAAGACGGACGGACCCGATCTGTGCCCTACCGGTTTCCTCCGGGCCAAAGCCCTCGCGGAAATCTATCTCGGCAAGGGTGCGCCAAATTCACTGTTCGGCGGGAATCGGCCGGCGGCCTTTTACGCGATTACCGGTCACACCAAGGAAACCATCGAGCCGTCCGCCGAGAGCTGGGGTCAGAAACTCAAGCTCCCCTCGACCGACAAAAAGAAGTTTCCGGACAAAGAAGCGCTCGAGAACCAGGAGACAGAGGACGCCGCGCAGGACGTGCTCACCAACCCGGATTTCGACGGCAAGATCGTCGTGATGACCTGGGAGCATAAGCACATCGCCAACAAGGATTTGGACTCGACGTATCCAGACCCGCCGGTGACCCTGCGCCGTCTCTTGAAGATCGACGAATACGTCGAAGGCTCGTCAGGACGAAGAAATCCCGGAGACGTGGTCCGGCGACAACTACGATTTCTTCTGGATCGTCGACTACGCCGACCCCAAGAGCCCGAAGCCGAGCAAAGTCACGATCGTCAAGCAGACCTTCCCCACGCCTTACGAGAGCGTGCCCGCCAACGAGTGGAAGACGCCCGAGCCGCCGCTCGACGGGTGCAAGCAGTAGTGCAGGGCCCCTTGCCGAAAACCTGCGCTTGCGCTTCAACGTTGCCCATGCCGCCGCTTCGCCTCGCCGCGCTCTGCGCCTTTCTCCTCCTCGCCACCCTCGCCCCGGCGCGGGCGGAAAACACGACGTCGACAATCCCGCTGACCTTGACGCAGAGCGACTGGGGAGGCGGGCGCATTTTCGTCACGGCGCGCTTCGGCAACATCCAGGGTCCCATGCGGCTCGACACCGGCGCTTCCACGACGCGGATGATGCTCGCGCCCTGGAACAAGGATTGGCCGCTGCTCGGCCGCAGCGCCTCCACCGGCAGCTCGGGAAAAACCATCTCCTGCGACGATGTGGAGGCGCAGAATGTCTTGCTCCCGGCGGAGCAGGGCGATGACGTGGGCCGGGGGAAACTCCTCGTCACGCGTTGCGCCGCGGGCGAGGGAGATCTTCTCGGCCTCAATTTCTTCAAGGGCGCGCGTTTCTCGCTCGATTTCGAGAAGCGCGCGCTGACCTTCTTTCCGCCTTCGCAGCCGAACGCCAAGCCCAGACCCTTCCGCAGGCTCACCCCGCAGCAGAGCCTCGTCGGGATCGACCTGCGTCTAGGGAGGGCCGCAGCGATCGGCTTCTTGGACACGGGCGCAGAGCTTAGCGCCGTGGATCGCGTTTTCGTCGCGACGCACATGCCGCTCTTCACGCTCGTGAAGAGAAGGGTCGGCGCGAGCGGCGCCTCGGGCGGAAGTTTCTCGCCCGATCTCTATAGGATCAAGGCGATCGATCTCGGCGACGGCCTCGTTCTGCGTGACGTTTACGCGCTCGTCTACGACTTTGGGGTGCTCCGCACTGTCCTCGGCCGCGGGGCGCCAGTGATCCTCGGTTACAATCTCGTGAGCCGGCTCCACTGGGATCTCGATTTTTCGTCGCCCCTCGCCCCGACCTGGAGCGCACGGCCAAGATAGACGCCTCGCAGAAAGCGGGCCTAGATCACGCTGCGTTCAGGCGGAATCGCCTGAACGCAGAAAACGTGATCGATTCTAAAACTTCAGAGCGCGCTTTGTGCGAAAAACCGGCTTCCACTTTTTCGCATCGCGCTCTAGCCGCGCAGCACGAGCACCGAGCACTTCGCCCGTTTGACGAGCGCGCTGGCGACGGAGCCGATCAGGAAGCGATCCCTGCCGGGCCGGTGCGAGGAGATGATGATTAGATCGGCGCCCCATTTCTCGGCCTCGTCGAGAATCCTGTCGTGAACGGGGCCAAAAAGCACTGCGCTCGTAACGCGGTCCTTTGGACGATCGATCTTTTCCGCGAGCGCCGCCAGTTCGGCTTCGAGCGCCGTGCGGATATGGGTCTCAAAATCCTCCGGGACATAGTCGACAAAGCGCAGCGGAATGAGCGACTGCACATTGACGAGCCGCAGCTCGCTGTCGAAGGGCTTTGCGAGCGTTTGCGCTTCCTCAATGGCGCGCGCGGCAAAATCGGACTCGGTAAGATCGATCGGGAGGAGGAGTTTTCGCAACATCTGAGCCTCCACAGCTGTCTGTGATGAGTCTATTTGTGCTTGTCCGTCGCGGCGGCAACGGGCGGCGCTGCCGCCCGGCCCGGAGATAAAGGCGCAGCCGTAGCTCGGCGCGGTCGCGTGGAATTTCTCCCGCTTGCGCTTCGGGCGGCGAATCTGGGATCATGTCTCGTTTCTCGTAACGCTCCGGAGACGCCATGACCTTCGCCCGCCGCCCCCTCGTCGCCGGAAACTGGAAAATGAACGGGCTGTGTGCGGCGCTCGCCGAGATTGACGCGATCGCGGCGGGGTTCGATTCTGTCTTGCGGGAGCGCATCGACCTGCTGATCTGCCCGCCGGCGACGCTGCTCGCCGCCGCCGCTGCGCGGCTTGACGGCACGGACATTGCTCTCGGCGGGCAGGATTGCCACTCTCAGGCGAACGGGGCTCATACGGGCGATATTTCCGCTCTGATGCTCGCCGACGCCGGCGCGCGCTTCGTCATCGTCGGCCATAGCGAGCGGCGCGCCGATCACGGGGAGGGCGACGCTCTGGTGCTCGCCAAGGCGCGCGCGGCGCTTTCTGCGGGCCTCGACGCCAATCGTCTGCGTCGGCGAGACCCGCAGCGAACGTGAGGCGGGCAAGGCCGAGAGCGTCGTCGCGGCGCAGATTGCGGGCTCCGTGCCGCCGGAAGCGCCTCCCGAGCGGATTATCGTCGCCTATGAGCCGGTCTGGGCGATCGGCACGGGGTTGACGCCGACGCCTCAAGACGTGGCGCGCATGCACGGCTTCGCGCGACAGAGAATCGACGCGCTCGCCGCCGGCAAGGGCGCATCGACACGCATTCTGTACGGCGGCTCGGTGAAGCCCGAGAACGCGCGCGAGCTCATGCGCGTGAGCGACGTCGATGGCGCGCTCGTCGGCGGCGCGAGCCTCAAGGCCAAGGAATTCCTGGCCATCGCCGCCGCTTATCGCTAAGCGCGCCGCGCTCGAGGCGACGAACGCCAAGCTCGAGACGACCAGAACTACGCCGAGGGTCGTCCCGCTGCGGCGCCGCCGAGACGCCATTCGGGAGCCTTCGACGACTGATAGATCGGCAGCGCGCTCGCCGCCCAGATACCGAGAACGATGAGCGAGGCGATCATCAGAAACGTACGACCTCTCGGGCCTCCCTGCGGTGATCTTTCATCCACAAGTCCTCTTTCCGCTTCTGCAAGGACCACGCTTCTTTCACGCGCGACGCCATGCTAGGCCATCAGGGTCTCCCGCGCTTCCTGCTCGACGGAGTGTTCGAGCGGGAAGGAAGCCTCCAAATGAAAATGTTGGAGCGAATTCTAACCGCAAAAGTTCGCAAGTCTTGCGGCAGTTGGCACTAACAAGACCGCGATGGAGCTCATGCCCACGTCCTTTGAAGCGACTCATTCCGAAACCCTCGCGCTAATGGCCGAGATCGGCCAAGCCGCGCGCAAGGCCGCCCACGCGGTCGCTCACGCGCCCGCCGCGGCCAAGGACAGGGCGCTTCGCGCCGCCGCCGCGGCCATTCGCGCGCAGAGCGCGGAGATCATCGCCGTCAACGCCGACGACGTTGAAGAGGCGCGCGAGGACGGCGCGACGGTCGCGGCGCTCGATCGCCTCGCGCTCACACCCGCGCGGCTCGAGGCGGTGGCGCGCGGTCTCGAGGAGATCGCCGAATTGCCCGATCCCGTGGGCCGCGTGCTCGCGACTTATGAGCGCCCCAACGGCTTGAGGATCGAGCGCGTCGCGACGCCGCTCGGGGTCATCGGCGTGATCTACGAGAGTCGGCCGAATGTGACGGCAGACGCCGGCGCGCTGTGTCTGAAGGCCGGCAACGCCACGATTTTGCGCGGCGGCTCGGATTCGCTGCGCTCTTCCGCCGCCATCCACCGCTGCCTGGTCGCGGGGCTTCAAGCCGCGGGGCTTCCGTCGGAAGCGATCCAGCTCGTCCCGACGCGCGACCGGGCTGCGGTCGGGGCCATGCTCTCCGGGCTTGACGGCACGATCGACGTGATCGTGCCGCGCGGGGGCAAAAGCCTCGTCGCGCGCGTTCAGCACGAGGCGCGCGTGCCGGTCTTCGCGCATCTCGAAGGCATCGTGCACGTCTTCATCCATGCCAAGGCCGATCTCGAGATGGCGAGCACGATCGTGCTCAACGCCAAGATGCGTCGCACGGGGGTCTGTGGCGCGGCCGAAACGCTGCTCGTCGACAAGGCCTGCGCCCCGACGCATCTCCGGCCGCTCGTCAAGACGCTGCTCGACGCGCAATGCGAAGTGAGAGGGGATGCGGCGACGCAAGGCGTCGACCCGCGCGTCACGCCTGCGAGCGACGAAGATTGGGACACGGAATATCTCGACGCGATCATCGCGACGCGCGTGGTCGATGGGCTCGACGCCGCCATGGAGCACATCGCCAAGCACGGCTCGCATCACACCGACTGCATCGTCACGTCGGACGAAGCCGCCGCCGCGCGTTTTCTGAGCGAGGTGGATTCGGCCATCGTCGCGCACAACGCCTCGACGCAATTCGCCGATGGCGGCGAGTTCGGCTTTGGCGGCGAGATCGGCATCGCCACGGGCAAGATGCATGCGCGCGGCCCGGTCGGCGTGGAGCAGCTGACCTCGTTCAAATATCGCGTGCACGGGAGCGGGCAGACAAGGCCCTGAGGGTTTCGGGCGGCCTTTGGGCCGCCACGAAGCCGCCAAAACGAATGGCTACGGGTGCATCAAAGGACGTCGAAGGGAGCCGATCCGATGATCTCGTGGGCCAAATTCCAAATAACGCCCGATCAAGAGCGAATGTATCATGTCGTGCGCGTCAGAGCCAACCCCGGAATCAATGCGATCAGCGAAAGCGTGATCCACGACATGGCCGGCCTCGACGGCAAGAGCGCCGCGCTCCTGACCTTCATATCCGTGGCGATCGCGGGGCTCATTTTTTCCCTCGGCCTCGTCGATGTCCGCGCTCCCGACGCGCGTCTCATTCGCGGGGGCATACTCGTTTTTCTGGCTCTGTTCGTGTACGCAGCCTGGGTCGATTTACGATGCTTACACACGCTGGGGCCGGCGAGCTTCGACCCAAAATCCGATGGAGACGACTTCGAAAGAATTAGCATCGCCGAGCTTGCGAGACGAAGGAGCAAATATTACGCCGCCTTGGCCATCTGCGAAGTGAGCTTCATGCTTCTGGTCCCTTTCGGCCTATTGTGGATTTTGGTCTCAATGCGCGTTCTCGTCATTTGATCGCCGTCGGTCAAATGCTGCGATTTGGCTTGAGCGCGAAGGAGAGGAAGGAAGGAAGGGAGAGATTGGTCGCCGAAACGAAGCCGCTGCCGGTCGTCTCGGACGCGCTCGCGCGCTTGGCGGGTTGATTGCGCCCAACCGAAATCCTCCGCCTTCCGCCGCATCCGCCAGGGCTGCGCGTCGGCCTGCTGGGCGGCTCCTTCGATCCGCCGCACGCGGGTCATCTCGCCATTTCGCGGATTGCTTTGCGGCGTCTGCGCCTCGATCGGCTGTGGTGGCTCGTCACGCCCGGCAATCCCTTGAAGGAGGGGCCGGCGGCGCTCGAGACGCGCATGGCCGCCTGCCGCGCTTTGGCGCGGCATCCGCGCATCGTCGTCACCGACGCCGAGGCCCAGATCGGGGCGCGCTTCACCTATGACACGCTGCGCGAGTTGCGGCGGCGCTGTCCAGGAGTTCACTTCGTCTGGATCATGGGGGCGGACAATCTCCTGTCCTTCCACCGCTGGCGACACTGGCGCGCGATCGCCGATCTCGTCCCGATCGCGGTGATCGACCGTCCGGGCGCGACGCTGAGAACCGAGGGCGCGCGGGCGACCAGGGCGCTCGCAGAGGCGCGCCGGCCGGAGCGCAACGCGGCGACGCTCGCCCAGGCGCGTCCGCCCGCTCTGTTGGTCCTGCATGCGCGGCGCTCGGCGCTCTCCTCGACGGCGCTGCGCGCCGCGGAGCAGATCGCCGACTAGCTCCGCTGGCGCCGGTTTCTCCAGGCGACGAAGCAAGCGAGCCCGATCGCCGGCACGATGACGAGGATGAGCGTCCAGAAGGAGCTCTCGTCATAGGGGCGCTTTTCATAATAATCGCCCGACACGGCTTGCGTGTAGGGATTACGCAAGAAGAAGGTGACGAAAATAGACATGCCCACGATCGCGGCCGTCAGATAATAGAGACTGCGCGAGATCCTGAATTGCGGCGGTTTCTTTGGTTCTTGGTTGCTCATGGTCTTTTCCTTGCCGCCATGGCGAGTTCGCCGGATGTCTGGTGGCCGCAGCCCATCCTATCTCCACCTGCCCCGGGAGTCACAGGCTAAGGGAATGCTGCTGGATCGGCAGATGGGGCGGGGCGCGTCGGTGTCGATGGTGAGAGGGAGGGAGGCCGCCTGCCGGTGAACAGGGCCGGAGCTGTTGCAAAGTTGTCACATTTCTTGGAAAAAAGCGGTCGCCAGGGCTTGGCGCTGACTCCTTCGTTGACATAAAAGGAATGTTCCGCTGCAATCGAAAGTGCTCGCAGGAGCATCCGTGCAGCGACGTGGAGTCCGAAAGGTGGTGTAATGAAATACCGACAGGCTGAGGGGAAAACACTTCTTGCGACCATAGTTAGCGCGTTCATGGTGGCGAGCGCCGGCATGGTCCCAGCCTCGGCGACTACCTATTTTATGGACCAAATCATCGGAACCGGCAGCGTCGTCGGCACGATCGACACGGACGGAACGACCGGTATCCTCAATCCTCTCAATCTCACGGCCTGGAATCTCCAACTCTATGGAGCGGGCGGCGTCTCTTACACCATCACGAACTTGGACCCTCGCGCCAAGGTCTGGGGCGCCGGCTCCGGCGTCACGGCGGACGCCGCGAACATCTACTTCAACTTCTCGGCCGGTTCAGACTTCCTAGTTTTTCAGGATTGGCAATTCTCGGGTTCCCACTACCTTTGCGAGGCGAACTTTGGCGGCCCCTGTCTCCCAGGCGCCTCCGATGTTCCCGACTACTACACCTCGGCCAGCGCGCAATTTGCTCACGACCTGTCTGGGCTCCAGGTCATTGCGAGCGCTTCCGTTCTCTTTTCTGACACCCAAGACGAACCCGGCGTTCCTGCTCCAACGCCGGGGCAAGGCCTGCTCGCCTGCCTCGCCATTGCGGCTTTCCTCTTTGTGGCGGGCCGCTATCGCAGCGCCTGACGGGGCGTCCGAGGCGCTGGCGGGTCGGGCGTTCGCATGCGGAGGGTCGCCCGCCTCCTTGCCAGCCTTTCCGCACCTGTCGAGAGCGCCCGTTGCCGAATTAAAAGCGTCCGCGTTAATACGGACCGAGCGCTCGCGAAAAAGAGTTGGAAATGCGGAACGACGCCCCGACGGCTTCTGTCCTTGCCCACCTGTCGTCCGACCGGCGATATCTGGCGATGCTCGGGCTCGGTTTCAGCGCGGGCATTCCTTTCCTCCTCGTGTATGTCACGCAATCAGCGTGGCTGTCCGAGGCCAAGGTTCCGATCGAGACGATCGGACTGATGAGCGAGCTTACCATCGCGTACAAGTTCAAATTCGTCTGGGCGCCGTTTCTCGACAAATACGATGCGCCGGTGTTCAGCGCGCTGCTCGGGCGACGACGCGGCTGGATTGTGCTTTCGCAGATCGCCGTCATGCTGGCGCTGGCAGGCGTCGCCTTTGGCGACCCCGCTCACTGGCTCGCGTGGACGGTCGCATTCTCCATAGCGCTCGGCGTCGCCGGAGCGACACAGGATGTGACGATCGACGGCTGGCGCATCACCGCGGTTCCGGTCGACAAGCAGTCGATCATGACGGCCATTTCGGAGATGGGATACCGGGTCGGCACGCTTGCCGCCGGCGCCGGAGCGCTGCTCCTTGCCGACCGATACGGCTGGCGTTCGGCCTACCTTTGCATGGCGGCGCTGATGCTCGTGGGCGGAATTTCCGCGTTCATCGCGCCGGAGCCCGAGTCCGACTACACCGTGGGTCATGAGCATCCGGGTTTCGTCGCCCTGATCCTCGCGCCGATCAAGGAGCTGTGGACGCGACTGGGACCGCTGGCCCTTCCCATTCTTCTGATGATCGCGGGTTTTCGAATGCCCGGCTACATCGCGAGCGCGATGGCCATGCCCTTGTTCAAAAGCCTCGAATACTCCGACACCGAGATTGCGACGGTCACCAAAATATTCGGATTCTGGATTGCGCTGGGAGCAACCTTTTTAAGCAGCTATGTCATTCGCAAGGTCGGCCTGATGCCGAGTTTGTTGATCGGCACCGTCGCGGGTTCGGCTTCTCATTTGAGTCTCGCCTGGTTATCCGCGCACCACGGAGGCGACTTCTGGAGCTTCGCGATCGCGGTCGGCATAGACGGTTTTGCATACGCGTTCGCGCAGGTTGTGCTCATCAACTACATGTCGTCGCTCACCGCGACGGAACTCGCGGCGAGCCAATACGCTCTTTTGACCTCGCTCTGCGCCTTCCCGGGCAGCCTGCTCGCGGGCGCCTCCGGCTTTATTATCAAAAGCACCGGTTTCACGATGTTTTTTTTGCTCACCTCTCTGATAGGAATCCCCGTGGCGATGTTGTGCTGGTACGTCTTGCGACAGCACGCGACTTTGACGCTCGACCCCGAGCGTCATGGATCGGCGCTTTAAGAACGTCGCCATTTCCCGGCGCGCTGCCGATGTGGCGCGCCGAAGCGCGGCTTACTTGTTTCTGCGAACGCCTGAACCTCAGCCCTAACGGCAATGAGAGAAGTATGCTTGAGCGTGGCGCGCTTTCCTCAGACCGCGGCGGGCGGCAGCCCGCTTTGACGCCGCTCCCACATTCTCGCGTAGAGCGCCTCCAAGGCTAACGTATAGGCTTTGACGTCAAACAGCGGCGCGGTTGGGCGGTTGTGCGCCAAGGTTCGGCGCAGCCTTCCCAGCCTTCCCACATCTGTCGAGAGCGCGAGAGCCAGGTCGAAATAATCGGCCTGGTCCTCGACCGCGAGCTCCGGGAGCCCCACCGCATGGAGAAGGCTGCCGGCGACGCGCGAGGCAAATGTCGCTCCCGGCCGGGTCACGACAGGCACGCCGGCCCAAAGCGCGTCGCTTGCTGTCGTATGAGCGCCATAGGGAGAGGTGTCGAGAACGAGGTCGGCGAGTTGAAGACGCCCCAGGTGCTGGGCGTGCGGCGCATCGCCCGCGAAGATCAGTCGAGACCCGTCGACTCCTCGCTTCCACGCCTCGTTGCGCAGATTGCCCTCCGCCTCGCGGCTGGCGAGAAGCCACAACACGCTTCCCGGCACGCTGTCGAGCAGACGGCACCACACGTCGAATATCGCGGGCGTGAATTTGAACGCCTGATTGAAGCAACAGAAAACGAAGCCTTCTTCGGGCAGGCCCGCCGCCGCTCGAGAGGGCGCGGCGGCGATCGCGTCCTGGCGCCCGTGCGGCTGATAGCAGTGCGGGAGGGTCGCGAAGGCCTCGGCGTAGTCGGCGGCGCTGCCCGCGGGCGTGCAGAATTTGTCGGTGATCATATAGTCGCACAGGCCCGGCCCCAGCGTTCCGGGATAGCCGAGAAAATTCACCTGGATGGGCGCGGGCCGCAGAGCGAGGATCGATGTCCGCGTTCCCTGTGTGAAGCCTTTGAGATCGATCAAAATGTCGATCCCGTCGCCATAAATGGCTTTTGCCGCCTCCTCGTCGGAGAGCGGGCCGATGTCGTTGAAGCGATCGAAGGCGAGGCGCAGCCTCGCGCGCATTTCCTTGCCGTCGTCTCGTCCGTAGGAATAGGCGTGAAGCTCGAAACGCCTTTCGTCGCGCGCTTCGAGAGATTCCACGAGCAGCATCGCCGTGGCGTGATCCTGGAAGTCGTTGGACAGATAGCCGAGCTTAATTTTCTTGCGATCCTCGGCCCAGGGCAGGAACCGAAACGCCAAGTCGGCGCGCAGCGCTTCCGCCGTGGCCAGGCGATCGCGCATCCAGCCTTCCGAGCAGGCGCGTTGCTCGCCAGGCGAAAGCCCAGGCTCCGCCAGAAGCACGAAAGGCGGCAAAGGCTCGCCGTCCTCGTCGGCCAACCGAGAACGAGCGAAGGCGGCGCGATGGTGGAAATCGTCCCACTCGCAGAGGGGACGCGTGCGAAGGAAGGAGCGCATGGGGACTTTCCGACGGAGACCGTCTTCTGCGCTCGGATGAGAGCCGAGGGATGCCGGCTCGTGGCGACCGCCCGCCTAGGAGAAGCAATCTTCACGCCAGCGGAGGCAAAGGCGCCCGTCCCGGGACTGCGCCTCGCGCTTCCGGTTCGAAGTCTGAGTCGGCGTCAAGCCCTTGCCCTAAAACTCGCCTTGCCACCGCCGGCGGCGCCCCTTATGTTGCCGCCGCGTGAAATCGGCCCTTCCGGCCGCGAGACAAGGATGACTGAGCGTGGCGCGCTTTTACGCCCCGGCCGATCCGCAAATCCGCCTGCCAGCGGAGGCTCTCGCGCGTCTCGACGCCTTCCTGCTGCTTCTTAGCCGCCCCTGAGCGCACGAAGGGCCCTTGGCCCAGGCGTTTGGGGGAATTGAGCTTGCGAGAACAACAGCGAAGCCGCCCCTGACCGGGGCCCGTCGAAATGGAATTCGATCCATGTCCAAGCATAAGCAAAAGCATCACCACGATCATGGCGCCGAGGAGCAGCGCCATGAGGCGCAGCGCCAAGAGGACGCCAATCGCGTCGTCATCTTTGACACGACGTTGCGCGACGGCGAGCAGTCGCCCGGCGCCTCGATGACGCTGGAGGAGAAGCTCGAGGTCGCCGACATTCTCGACGCGCTGGGCGTCGACGTGATCGAGGCCGGTTTCCCGATCGCGAGCCAGGGCGACTTCGAGTCGGTGAGCGAGGTGGCGAAGCGCGTGAAGCGCGGCTCTGTCGCGGGCCTCGCGCGCGCCTCCGAGAAGGACATCGACCGCTGCGCCGAGGCGCTGCGCGATGCGAAGCGTCCGCGCATCCACACCTTCATCTCCACCTCCCCGCTGCACATGAAATACAAGCTGCAGATGGAGCCGGAGCGGGTGCTGGAGATGGTCGCCTCTTCGGTCGCGCGGGCGCGCAATCATGTCGAGGACGTCGAGTGGTCGGCCGAGGACGGCACGCGCACGGAATTCGAGTTCCTCTGCCGCGCGGTGGAGATCGCCATCCGGGCCGGCGCGACGACAATCAACATCCCCGACACGGTCGGCTACACGACGCCCGCTGAATATGAATCGCTGCTGACGCGCCTGCGTGAAACCGTGCCGAACGCCGACAAGGCGATCTTCTCCGTGCATTGCCACAATGATCTGGGGCTTGCGGTCGCGAACTCGCTCGCAGGCGTTCGGGGAGGGGCGCGTCAGATCGAATGTACGATCAACGGCATCGGCGAGCGGGCCGGCAACGCCGCGCTCGAAGAGATCGTCATGGCGATGCGCACGCGCCCCGACGCGCTGCCCTTCCACACCGGCATTGAGACAAAGCTGTTGACGCGCGCGTCAAAACTCGTGTCGGCGGTGACGTCCTTCCCGGTGCAATACAACAAGGCGATTGTCGGCCGGAACGCCTTCGCGCATGAGAGCGGCATCCATCAGGACGGCATGCTCAAAAACGCCTTCACCTACGAGATCATGACCCCCGAGAGCGTCGGCGTCGCCAAGACCTCGCTCGTGATGGGCAAGCACTCGGGGCGCCACGCCTTCCGCGAGAAGCTGAAGGAGCTGGGTTACGATCTCGGCGACAATGCGCTCGAGGACGCCTTCAAGCGCTTCAAGGATTTGGCCGACCGCAAGAAGATCGTCTACGACGAGGATCTCGTCGCGCTCGTCGACGACGAGATCGTCAATGCGCATGAACACATCAAGGTCGACGCCTTGATGGTGATGGCCGGCACGCATGGTCCGCAGTCGGCGGCGCTGACTCTCGACATCGGCGGCGACAAGCGCACGCATCAGGCGACCGGCAATGGGCCTGTCGATGCGATCTTCAATGCGATCAAGGCGCTCGCTCCGCATGAGGCGACGCTGGAGCTTTACCAGGTGCACGCCGTCACAGAAGGAACGGACGCACAGGCCGAGGTCTCGGTGCGTCTCTCCGAGGACGGCAAGACCGTCACCGGACGCGGCGCCGATCCCGACACGCTGGTCGCTTCCGCGCGCGCTTACGTCTCGGCCTTGAACCGGCTGATCACAAAGCGCGGCAAGACCAAGCCCGAAGCGATGCAGGCGGGGTAGGATGAACCGCGACCCCGAGCGTTAACGAGCGCTTGGGGTCCTCTTTCCGCCTGATGTGGCGCGAGCCCAAGCCCAGAGGGACCCAGAGGGCCGCGAGCCTCCTGGCGCCCGGTGAACATCCCCCCGCCCGTAACCGGAAGTCTCGTCAGCGCAGATGCGCGGGGGCCTGCGGGTTGTTCGCCGGATTGGTGTCGTGCTTGGCGAGTTTCGTGACCATGCCTTTGCCGACCAGTGGCTGCAACTCCGCCTCCAGCGCGTCGGCGAGGTCCTTGGCGTAGACTTCCTCCCCGTTCACATAGAGCGTGAAGGAGAGGCCATATTTCGCCTTTTTCGCAGGATCGTCGATCGTCGCCTTGGTCCATTTGTAGAGCGGGTAATGCTCGACGCCGTTCTTCTCGGCCTCGGCGCAATAATTCGCGAAGGCGGCGTATTGGTTCGCGAGCGTGGCCTGCCGGCGCGCCAGAATGTCCGGCAGCGGCTCCAGTCTCGGGTCTTGGGGATTGTCGCGCGCGATTTCGGCGCAGTCGTCGGAAAGATTGATGCGGATTTGATATTGCCACTCTGTCATCGCCGCTCGTCCCGTTTTCGTTCCCGAGCGGCAGGGTAGGGCGGCTGCATCCTTCGTTCAAGCATCGCTTCCCCCGCCTTCACGAGACTGCGTCACTTGAGCGCATCGGTCTCGTGCGCTGATGGAGGTCGTGCGCGCTCCCGCTTTCCCGCCGCCGCGTCTTCGGCGCCGACAGGGCTCGCCGCCCCATAGGCGCCACATCTCTCCCCCGAATTGCCCCATTAGGGTCCAGCCGAAGCCTTGAAGGCCTGTTTTCCTGAGCCTTGCCGATTTCGTCGCGCCCGCAACGAGGTGAACCGAAGCTTTTCGGAAAACCTCGGATTGTTAGGCAAGTCGAAAGGCTCTTGTGGGACTCTTTGGGGAGCGGGAACGCATGAGGCAGGAGATTGGGCTAAAGATGCGCACGCTGGTGTTGGATCGTTTATCTCGCAATTTCGTGTCGCCGACTGTTCCGATCGTCTGCGGCCTATCGCTTGCCTTTATCGCCTGCGTCTATGGCTCGCTGGAGCCCCAAGCGAATGATCTGGACAAGCTCGCGGCGATGGCCGAGGCGTCTCAGTCGCCAGCGGCGAACAACCGGGACGTCGCCGACACCATTTCCATGGGCATGCGCGCGAGCCTCGAGCCCGAGATCGCGGCGGTCCCCGAGGACGAAGCGCCCGTTGCGCCGCCGAAGCCGGCCATGAAGGCCGCCGCAGCCGCGCCCGCTCCGGTCAGCGCGCCGGCTCAGACAGTCGCCGCGCTCGAGGCGAAATCGGAGCTGAGGACCGAGACAACCGTGGTCCCGCGGCAGCAGGACGCTCTGGAGGAGCAAGACGCCGCGCCGCTCCCGCCGCGCCGTCCCGGCAAGGTCGCGAGCCTCATCAACCGCGCCGAAGAGGCGCTTGCCCGTCGCCTCGCACATCGCGACGGCGAGGACGCCGCCAGCGCCGCCATCGACAATCGCAATATCTTCGAGAAGCTCTTCGGCAACTCCGGCGCCCCTGCGGAGAAGCAGGGCCAGGAGAAGCAGGGCCAGGCGCTTGCCTACGCCTCGCCGGACGCCGGCGGCGTCACCTCGATCGCCAAGACGACCGATTCGCAGGAAAGCGCCAGGATCGGCTCGGACCGCTTCACCGCCGTCTACGACATCTCGGCGCGCACCGTTTATCTCCCCGACGGCACCAAGCTCGAGGCGCATTCCGGCCTCGGCGACCGCCTCGACAATCCGTCCTATGTGCATGAGCGCATGCGCGGACCGACGCCGCCGGCGCTCTATTCGCTGACGCCGCGCGAGGCGCTGTTCCACGGGGTCGCGGCGCTGCGGCTCACGCCAATCAGCGGCGGCGTCTTCGGACGCGCCGGGCTGCTCGCCCACACCTTCATGCTCGGGCCGCGCGGCGATTCAAATGGCTGCGTCTCCTTCCGCGACTATCAGGCCTTCCTGCGCGCCTATCAGAGCGGACAGGTCAAGCGGCTCGCGGTCGTCGCGCATCTCTGATCGCTACCCGGGCGCTTGACGCGCCCGCGCGGCGGCGGTCAACTGCGGGCATGACAAAGACTCATAGAGGAGCGGCGCTGCTCGGCTCGAGAGCGCCGCTTCCCGCTTCTCCGGACGAAGCGGAGCTCGATCTCGTCCCCAATCCGCATAGAGGCGAGACCTATCTCGTTCGCTTCGCCGCGCCCGAATTCACCTCGCTCTGTCCGGTGACGGGCCAGCCCGACTTCGCGCATCTCGTGATCGACTATGTCCCCGCCGAGACGCTGGTCGAATCGAAATCGCTGAAGCTCTATCTCGGAAGCTTCCGCAATCACGGCGCCTTCCACGAAGACTGCACCGTGCGGATCGCGCTCGATTTGAAGGCCGCGCTCTCGCCCGTGTGGCTGCGCATCGGCGGCTACTGGTACCCGCGCGGCGGCATTCCGATCGACGTTTTCTGGCAGAGCGGCGAGCCGCCCAAAGGCCTTTGGCTCCCCGACCAGGGCGTTCCCCCCTATCGCGGTCGCGGATGAGCGAGGACGACGAGCGCCATCGTTTCAAGATGGCGAAGCGCAAGGCGCTTCAGGACGCACGGCTCGCCGGGAAGACGATTTCCGCCAAGGGCCTGCTCATGGTTCACACGGGCTCGGGAAAGGGCAAGTCCACCGCGGCCTTTGGCTTGGCGCTGCGGGCGCTCGGGCATGGCTGGCGCGTCGGCGTCGTGCAATTCGGCAAAGGGCGCCTGGATGAGCGGCGAGCGCAAGATGCTCGAAGCCTTGGGCGCCGAAAAAGTCGAGTGGCACACGCTCGGCGAAGGCTTCACCTGGGAGACGCAGGATCGCGCGCGCGACGAGGCGGCGGCGCGCCAGGCCTGGGAGAAGGCGCAGGCGCTGATGGCGGAGCCCAATCTGCGCCTGCTCGATCCTCGACGAGCTCAACATTGCCCTGCGCTATGAGCACCTGCCGCTGGACGAGGTTCTCGAAACGCTCAATGGGCGCCGTCCCGATCTCCACGTCGTCGTGACGGGCCGCAACGCCAAGCCGGAGCTGATCGCGATCGCCGATCTCGTCACCGAGATGACGCTGGTGAAGCACCATTTCGCGGCGGGCGTGAAGGCGCAGGAGGGGATCGAGTTTTAGCCGCCTGCGGCTTCTTCCTGTCCGTGGAATGCCCCCTCCCGTACCCTCCCCCGCTATCGCGGGAGAGGGGCGGCCGGCGTTGCGCGGAAGACCGATCAACCGCGGAGCCCAACTCCCTCTCCCGCGATAGCGGGGGAGGGCGGGGGAGGGGGCTCAACCCGAATCTCGCCAGCGCTCGCGCTTCGCGCTAAGACGGCGGCCAACTTCTCGCCCCGCTGGAAATCATGAACGCCCCTCTCGCCAAGTCTCCGCTCACCGATCCGATCTCGCGCCGGCGCACCTTTGCGATCATCTCGCATCCGGACGCCGGCAAGACCACGCTGACCGAAAAGCTGCTGCTCTTCGGCGGCGCGATTCAGCTCGCTGGCCAGGTGCGCGCCAAGCGCAACGCCCAGCAGACGCGCTCCGACTGGATGAGCATCGAGCGCGAGCGCGGCATCTCGGTCGTCACCTCGGTGATGACCTTCGAATATGCCGATTGCGTCTTCAACCTGCTCGACACGCCGGGCCACGAGGACTTCTCGGAGGACACCTATCGCACGCTCTCGGCGGTGGACGCCGCGGTGATGGTGATCGACGCCGCCAAGGGCATCGAGGCGCGCACGCGAAAGCTCTTCGAGGTCTGCCGGCTGCGGGACATTCCGATCGTCACCTTCATCAACAAGCTCGACCGCGAAGCCAGGGATCCCTTCGAGCTCCTGGACGAGATCGAGAAGACTCTGGCGCTCGACGCCGCGCCCGTCACTTGGCCCCTCAGTCGCGGCAAGACCTTCGCGGGAACCTATCGCTTCGCCACCAAGTCCGTGCGCCGGCTCGACAAGGACGACGAGGAGCTGAAGGTTTCGGGCCTCGACGACGAGCGGCTCGCGGCGCTGCTGCCTCCCTTCGAGCTCGAGAGCTGGCGCGAGGAGGCGGCGCTCGCCGAAGAGGGCAGCAAGCCTTTCGATCTGGAAGCCTTCCGCGAGGGGCATCTCACGCCCGTCTTCTTCGGCAGCGCCCTGCGCAATTTCGGCGTGCGCGATCTGATCGACGCGATGGCGGCCTATGCGCCGCCGCCGCGCGGACAGGAGGCCGACAAACGCCAGGTCGAGGCCGGCGAGCCGAAGATGACCGGCTTCGTTTTCAAGATCCAGGCGAATATGGACCCGAACCATCGCGACCGCATTGCCTTCATGCGCGTGTGCTCCGGCAAGCTTACGCGCGGCATGAAGGCGAAGGTCGTGCGCACCGGCAAGAGCCTGAGCCTCAATGCGCCGCAATTCTTCTTCGCCCGCGACCGGTCGATCGCCGATGAGGCCTATGCCGGCGACGTGGTGGGGCTCCCCAATCACGGCGTGCTGCGCATCGGCGACACGCTGACCGAAGGCGAAGACCTCGTCTTTCGCGGCGTGCCGAGCTTCGCCCCGGAAATCCTGCGCCGCATCACGATCGGCGACGCGATGAAGGCGAAGAAGCTGAAGGAAGCGCTGCGCCAGCTCGCCGAGGAGGGCGTCGTGCAGCTCTTCACGCCCCGCGACGGCTCCGGTGCGATCGTCGGCGTCGTCGGCGCGCTGCAGCTCGACGTGCTCGCGACGCGGCTTGCGGCCGAATACGGCCTCGAGACGAAATATGAGATGACGCGCTTCACGCTGTGCCGCTGGGCGAGCTCGGAAGACAAGAACAAGCTCAAAGGCTTTCTCGACTCCAACACCACGGCGGTGGCCGACGACATCGACGGCGATCCCGTCTTCATGGCGTCCTCGGCCTTCTCGCTGAACTACGACGCCGAGCGCAATCCCGGGCTTCAGTTCTCGGATGTGAAGGACTATCAGAAAGGCGTGAGCCGTTGAGGCCGAGGGTCACTCCTTGAGCGACGCCATGTCGATCACGAAGCGATATTTCACGTCGCTCTTCAAGAGACGTTCATAGGCTTCGTTGATCTCGTCCATTCGGATCATCTCCACATCGGAGACGATTCCCTGCGCGCCGCAGAAGTCGAAGAGCTCCTGCGTCTCGGCCATGCCGCCGATGACCGAGCCCGCGACGGATTTCCGCCCGAAGATCAGCGGGATCGTGTTGAGCGCGGGGTCCAGTTCGCCGAGATAGCCGACGACCACGAGCACGCCGTCAATCGCAAGCGTCGCGACATAGGGGTTGAGATCGTGGCCATTAGGGACCGTGTCGATGATGAGGTCAAACTTGCCCTTCACGGCCTCCATCTGTGCGGCGTCGGTGGAGAGCACGATCTCGTCGGCGCCGAGGCGTCGCGCATCCTCGGCCTTGCCTGGCGAGCGCGTGAAAAGAGAAACTTGTGCGCCGAGCGCCTTGGCGAGCTTGATCGCCATGTGCCCGAGACCGCCGAGCCCCGTCACCGCGACCTTGCTGTGCCCTCCGACCTTCCAACGGCGCAGCGGCGACCAGGTCGTGACGCCCGCGCAGAGCAGCGGCGCCGCGCCCCTGAGATCGAGGCCCTCCGGAATTTTCACGACGAAGCGCTCGGAGACGACGATCCGGTCTGAATAGCCGCCATAGGTCAGTCGCCCGTCGCGCGGATCAATCGTGTTATAGGTGAAGATCGGGCCGCAGCGGCAATATTGCTCGAGGTCGGCCTCGCAGGCGTCGCAGGTCAAGCAAGAGTGCACCATGCAGCCGACGCCGGCATGGTCGCCGACCTTGAAGCGCGTCACATTCGCGCCGACGGCGGTGACGCGCCCGACCATCTCGTGACCGGGCACCACCGGATAGATGGTGTTGTTCCAGTCGTTCCTCGCCTGATGCAGATCGGAGTGGCAGACGCCGCAATAAAGAATCTCGATCGTCACGTCGTCGGGCTTCGGATCGCGCCGCTCGAAATGAAATGGCGCGAGCGTTGACGTCGGGGAATGCGTGGCGTAGCCGAAGGCCTTGATCGTCATCTTGTCCTCTTGTTTTGGCTAATGGCCCCCGGCCGAAAAGTGCTGGTAGTCCTTGGAGTGCGCCCATTCGCCGCCCCAGCGCCAGCCGCGCTTGGCGAAAGCCTTGTAGACCCCGTCGCCTTTCACGATCACGCCGATCGCGCCGGCGTGGCGCTTCTCCGGCGCGTCATAGGCCTTGCCCGCCTCGGGCTCGGTGACGCCGTGCGCGACATAGGGGTTTTGCACCGGATTGATGTCGACGGCCAAGCCGAGGGCATGTTGCGAAACGCCGCCGCCCTCGGTCGTGCGGCAGTTGAAGCCGCTCGTGTTGTTGGCGGCGATGGACTGGTCGTCGTCGCCGCCGTAGTCGTCGACGAGCGCGATGCGATAGATTTGAAATGCGCCGCTGTCGTAGATGTCCTGAAAGATCGCCGCGACCTTGCCCGCAACTTTCCTCGCGACGATCATTGGGCCGAACTGGGTGCGCCCTTCGAAATCGCGATAGGGAAGCCGCAACAGCGCGAGTTCGCTTCTTGGCGGACAGCCGCGCTCCACATGCCAGGACCGCCCCTGCATATAGCTCCAGACCTCGTCGGGAATGGGGGAGACGCTCGCCCGCGCGCTTTCGGCTCCTGCACTCAGTGCGGGCGCGAGGGCGAAGACGATCATGGCGAGCCCGAACACGCCCGTTCGCCGCAGGACACTCTCTCTCGCTTGGCGCAGAGTCGAAGAGGGCATGGATTCTACCGCAAGCACGATGCCCGACAGCGAAGACAAGCACGGCCGCCACCAAGGCGATGTGCAGAAGTCGTTTCGAAGCGTGACTTGACCCAGTGATGACGATACAAGCGCAAGCGCAGCGTTAGCGCCTCAGGTACAGCTTCGGTCGATCCATCGCAAGCCGTCGCGCTTTTAGCCCTCAGCATCGCATCCAGAAGGGAGCATGTTTCCATGATTCTTAGAAAGATCGCCATCGCCCTCGCGGCCTGGTTCCTGGTCACGCAAGCTGCGCCGGCTCAGGAGCGCCCGCAAGGCCCGCCATCGGGTCGCGTCACGATCCAGCAGTTTCAGGTCGCCTTTATCGGTTCGGGCGCCCTCGGCGGCGGCACACTCAAATTCGGTGGTCGGAGCTTTCCGATAACGGTTGGCGGCCTGGGCGTCGGCGGCGTGGGGGCCTCGGAGCTCAGAGCGAC
Source organism: uncultured Alphaproteobacteria bacterium (assembly GCA_963760695.1). Taxonomy (GTDB): domain Bacteria; phylum Pseudomonadota; class Alphaproteobacteria; order Rhizobiales; family Beijerinckiaceae; genus Methylocystis. Next base: position 154,051 of record CAVXEI010000018.1, read on the forward strand.
CGGCGACGTCTACGGCCTCAAGGACCGTGGAGATTTTGCTGGCGCCTATGTCCAGCTCCGCAGCGGCTGGGCGCTGGGCGAGCAGGGACGGGGCACGCTCTGGCTGCAAAACAGCAAGGGGGTCACCATCCGCTTGAAAACCCAGCGCCGTGGACTGGCGTTGTCCTTGGGAGCCGACGGCGTCATTATTGGCTTCAAGTGAGTTAAGCACACCCGAGACCGCGCCCTTTAGCCGCTAGCCCCATACTGGGGGGCGGCGGTTGTCTCTCTCGGAAAGGATGACCGTGGAGAGTCGCTCGCGTCCGCGGCTAACTCTCTGATTTTCCATTCTATCTTCGCGCCGGGGAAGGATGCCTTGGCGAATGGAAGTCGACGGTTCGCTCTGCAGCCTCGGCCCTTGCCGATGTTGTCGATCACCTGCGGCAAGGCGACGTCTTGCTTGACGCCTGGATGTGGACCACATGCCACCGAGAGGTGACCGAGGAGTGTCGGTCGATCGTCGAGTTCCGTAAGCCGAGCACGGTGGAGACAAACAAAACCATGAACACGCACATCGTTCGCACCCTGGGCTATACGTTAGTCTACGTCATCTTTGTCGCGGCGGCCGGTTATTTCATCTGGACCTTGCCAAACGAGGATCAACAGAAGGTGCGGATGATCCACTGATGGGCAGACGTCGCCGCTCGGCGCCGCGGCGCTCCTTGCGTCGCCGGCGCCGGCAGGATGAACTTCAGCCTTCGATGCGCAAAGCCATTGCCGCCAGAGATGCGCGCTGATTACGCAAAGCGCGACCGGCGTGTGGTTCGACAGCCCGTCAGCTATTCGGAATGCCTCGCGTCCCTCGCCTCGCTGCCGGCTTCAGTCTCGATGGCGGTGGGATTTATCGTGCCCTCGGCAAGATCCGACATCTCTTCGTCCCAGCGATAACCTTCTTCCAGCGCGCGCTGCATGGCCTGCGCAAGCTCCTCATCGCCAAGTTCTGTGGCCATCGCCTTTACCGTGCCCCAAGCCGCTATGCAGTAGTGCTCGAGCTTCTGCACGCCGGCGATGATGACGGCCTCTTTCATTTCCTGCGACGCCACTTCTTCGGCGGTCTCCTCGGCTTCCTCGATGAGTCCGCGCGCGGCCTTGTTCTCTATTTCGCGACTTCCGCCGTCGAGCCTCTTGAGCGAAGCCTTCACGTCCTGCAGGACGCGCTCACCCTCCTGCAAACGCCGCTCGAGCATCTCTGAAAGTTCCCCGTCCTCGACGTCTTCAAGGCGCGCCTGCAGGGCGCGCGCCGCCTGCATCTCGGCCGAGCAAATGCTTTGCAGCTCGTGGATCAGCAGGTTCTGAGCGGATTGAATTGGCATAGGCGTCTCCATCCAAGAACGGCTCATGCCGCACGGCGGAAGGAACTTGCAAACTCGCTCGAAGGTTCCGGCCGCCGTCGTTCAAATTGATCGAGTGGACTGCGCCGAAGCGATCATCTCGACCGTCGTGCTCGTGCGACCGCGCGACGTGCCGCTCTCTGTTTGTCGTAGGCTTCGTAGCTTTGCGGCGCAGTCTCTCGCAGGAACAAATGCGCGCCCAATTGGTTTGTAGCTCACGCGCGGGAGAGGCGCCTGTAACGGCGCCAACGCCAGGAGATCGCCACATGAAGGCTCTTGTTTGGCACGGCAAGGAAGACATCCGCTGCGATAGCGTTTCCGACCCCGAGATCGAGCATGAGCGCGACGCGATCGTCAAAGTCACGAGCTGTGCGATCTGCGGCTCCGATCTTCATCTCTTCCATAATTTCATCCCAGCCATGCTGCCAGGCGACATCATGGGCCACGAAACGATGGGCGAGGTTGTCGAGGTTGGCTCGGGCGTTGACGGTCGCCTGAAAAAAGGCGAGCGGATCGTCATTCCCTTCACCATCATTTGCGGCGAATGCGAGCAGTGCAAGCGCGGCAATTTTTCCGTTTGCGAAACCACAAACCGCAACAAGAAGCTCGCCGAGAAGGTCTTCGGGCATGCCACAGCCGGCCTGTTCGGCTACACGCATCTGACCGGCGGTTATCCGGGAGGCCAGGCCGAGTATGTGCGTGTTCCTTACGCCGACACGACTCACATCAAGGCGCCGGAAAGCCTCACCGACGAGCAGCTCCTTTTTTTGAGTGACATCCTGCCCACCGGCTGGCAGGCTGCTGTGCAGTGCGACATCGAGCCGACCGATACGGTCGCGATCTGGGGCTGCGGTCCCGTCGGGCAGATGGCGATCCGCAGCGCGATTCTGCTCGGCGCTAGCCAAGTCGTCGCGATCGACTGCTTGCCGGAGCGCCTGGAGATGGCCAGGGCGGGCGGCGCGACGACGATCGACTTCTCGAAGGAGAGCGTCATCGAGCGATTGAACGAGCTGACGGACAACAAGGGTCCGGAAAAATGCATCGACGCGGTCGGGCTCGAGAGTCACGTGAGCGTTGCTCAGCCCGACACGATCCTGGACCGCGCCAAGCAGATCATGATGCTGGAGAATGATCGTCCGCACGTGCTGCGCGAGATCATCTATGTCTGCCGTCCTGCCGGCATCGTCTCCATCCCCGGGGTCTATAGCGGGCTCGTCGACAAGATTCCGATGGGCCTGGCGATGAACAAGGGCCTGACCTTCCGAATGGGTCAGACGCATGTGAACCGCTGGACGGATGACCTGCTGCGGCGGATCGAGGAGGGCCAGATCGACCCCTCCTTCGTCATCACCCATACCGCAGCCCTCGAAGACGGACCGAGCATGTACAAGACGTTCCGCAATAAGCAGGACGGCTGCATCAAAGTCGTGCTGCACCCCTGATCGAGCGAGAGGCTGCCATGAACTCTGTCGCCAATCTTTCCCAAGTCGCGCGTCACGAGGGCGACCCGACCATTTTGAGCGTGGGCCCGAGTTCTCTCGACGGGGCCGATCGCCTTGCCAGTGCGCTCGGCTGGTTCAGCATTGCGCTGGGCCTCAGCGAGCTCTTGGCTGCCCGCGCTATGACGAGAACTCTCGGCATCGAGGGAAACGAAGGGCTCGTTCGCGCTTATGGCGCACGGGAGATCGGCGCGGGAATGCTGACCTTGTCTGTGGACAAGGAGGCGGGTCTGCAAAGCCGCGTCGCGGGCGACGCGCTCGATCTGGCGACGTTGATTGCTCTGGGATCACGCAGCGCCAAGCGAGGGAACCTCGGCATCGCCGTGGGCGCGGTGCTGGGCGTGACGCTGCTGGACATAGCCGGGGCGATCTGGGTGAGTAGGCGCGCGAGCCGCGGCGACGGCGCGACGCCGAGCTATTCCAATAGGAGCGGTTACCCGAAGGGTCTGGAGCAAGCGCGCAGAGTGTCGCTGCAGAGAGCCGCCGCCGAATAGGATGCTGTCTCCCAGCCGCCGCTCACCTGGGCGGCGCCTGCGGCGTGCGTCGCGCAGGCTTGCGGGAGCGAAGCGGCATTGCCGCGAGTGCGCGCTCCTCGGCAGTGGGAGGGAAGCCGGCAGCTTCGTCGTCTGTGCCGAGAGGCGCGGCGGCGGGATCGGGGAAAGCGACCTTGTCGCCCATTTCTCCTCGATCGATTTGGATGCGAATCGCGTCGCTGGTCGGCGGTTCCTTCTTCGACGCTTTCACCTCGGATCCGCGTCGCGCCTTTGAGTCGCCGAGCCCTGCATCCGGCGCTCGAATGGTGATGATCCTCGCTCCGCGATAATGGGTCAGATAGGCGGCGATCCAGCTGAGCGCGACCAAGAGACGGCTGCGTAGGTTTATGAGGAAATACACGTGCGCCACGCTCCAGAACAACCAGCCGACGACGCCCGTCAGCTCGAGGCGGCCAAGCTTCACGATTGCGGAATTTCGCCCGATCGTCGCGAGGCTGCCCTGATCGCGGTATCGGAAAGGCTTCAGTGTGCGCTGCCCTCGCAGACGCAGGGCGATGGCGCGGCCGGCGTAACGACCCATTTGTTTTGCGGAAGCCGCGAGTTGGGGAACCGGCGCGCCATCGGCGTCGCTCACGCGCGCGAGATCGCCGACGATATAGACATCGGAACAACCGGGAACGGTCAGGTCTGGAGCGACCGAAATGCGTCCCGCGTGATCGCTGGCGACGCGGAGCCAATGCGCGGCCGGAGACGCTTGCACGCCGGCGGCCCAGAAAATCGCCCCAGCTTCAATCGTCTTATGCGCGGCAATCACTTCCGACGGTCGCACGGCCTCGACCGCTGTGCGCGTGCGAACCTCCACGCCCATCTTTTTTAGTGCGTCGGCGGCGTAGCGGGAGAGATGCTCGGGATATGCGCTGAGAATACGGGCGCCGGCTTCAAGCAGGACGATACGGGCCTTGCGAGGGTCGGAGCGTCGAAACTCCGCGGGAAGGGTTTTGTGCGCGAGCTCGGCGATAGCGCCCGCGAGTTCGACCCCGGTGGGTCCGCCGCCGACGATGATGAAAGTCAGGAGCTTCTCGCGCTGTGCGGGATCGGCGTTGGCCTCCGCTCGCTCGAAGGCGCGCAAAAGTCTCCCCCGGATGGCGATCGCGTCTTCGACCGTCTTCAATCCCGGGGCGTGTTCGGCCCATTGGTCGTGACCGAAATAAGAATGGGTCGACCCGGTCGCGATGATCAAAAAATCATAGGGAATTTCACCGGTGCTCGTTTCAACGACCTTCCGGGCCGCGTCTATCCCTTCCGCTTTGAGCATGAGCACGGTCACGTCGTCTCGACGTCGCATCACATAGCGGATCGGCCAGGCGATGTCGGTCGGGGCGAGAGCCGCCGTCGCAACCTGATAAAGCAGGGGTTGAAAACAGTGGTGGTTCTGGCTGTCCAAAATAAGAATGCGCGCGCCTGAGCCGTCGAGCGCCTGAGCCGCGGCAATCCCCGCGAAGCCGCCGCCAATGATGACCACGCGGGGCGGGCCCGCGTCCGGCTCAAGAAATCCTCGCTCCTCGTAGAGCATATGCGCTCCATCCGACGACTTGGCGGGCGTCGCTTCTTGTCGTGTCGCGGCGAGAGGAGAGTTAGAAGGCGCGCGCAGTGGAACAAGCGTCGCCGAGAGTTTCCTTCAACGCCTGGGCGCGACGAAATCGGCAAGGCTCCTGTTTGCCCGCGGCTTCGGCGCGTTTCACCGCCAAATAGGCGGCGATCTATGGGGGTTCGCGCGCGCTGCGCCTCGACGCGCCGACGCGGAAATATCTTCGGCTGTGTTCCCCGTCAGAAGGCGGGCTGACGATGGCCCTCATGCTGGCCTTCGCCGCTTCGCCGACGGTGCGCGCAGTGCCGCCATCGGGCTCACGAATGGTGGAAATCGCGAATTCCTTTGTCTTGATGGGCGTGATGCTGTCGCAGGTTTTGGGCCGCTCGTCATCGACTATGCGGTGGGGGGCTGCTCGGAAGAGACGCGGGGCTAGAGCGTGTTCCCAAAAAAATGTGAAGCGATTTTAGGAAAAGAACACGCTCGCAATATCACTCCGGCGTCACCCGCGTCACATGTCCCATCTTGCGTCCAGCGCGGACTTCCCGCTTGCCGTAGAGATGCAGGCAGGCGCCGTCTTCCCCGGCGATCTCGCACCAACGCTCGGCGTCGGCGCCGATGAGATTGCGCATCGTGACGCGCCCCAGACGTGCGGTCGAGCCCAGCGGCCATCCGGCGATCGCGCGGATATGTTGCTCAAATTGCGACGTCAGCGCGCCGTCGAGCGTCCAATGGCCGGAGTTATGCACGCGCGGCGCGATCTCGTTGACGATGAGGCGCTCGTTGCGTCCGTCCTTCACGAGGAAGAGCTCGACGGCCATCACGCCGACGTAGTCCGCGGCCTCCGCGATACGCCGCGCGATTTCTTGGGCGCGGGCTGCCGTCTCGGGGCGGACGGCGGCCGGCGCCAGCGTCTCGACCAGAACGTGGTTCTCGTGGCGGTTCTCGCAAAGATCATAGGGATGGAACTCCCCGCCGACGCCGCGCGCCGCGACGACGGAAACCTCCTTGGCGAAATCCACGAAGCCTTCCAATATGCAGGGCGCGCCGCCGAGAGCCCGGAAAAGCGCGCCAAGGTCTCCGCCGCCTTTGATCGCGACTTGTCCCTTGCCGTCATAGCCGAGGCGTCGCGTCTTGAGGATCGAGGGGCGTCCGAGTTTCGCCACGGCGCGGGCGAGGGCGCCGGCGTCGGGCACGTCCGCGAAGGGCGCGGTCTCTATGCCGAGCGCCTGCACGAATTCTTTTTCGACGAGCCGGTCCTGGGTCAAGGCGAGTACGCGCGGGTTAGGCCGCACTGGCCTGCGCGCGTCGAGGAACTCCGCGGTCGCCGCCGGCACGTTCTCGAATTCATAGGTCACGACATCGACCGCCTTGGCGAAGGCGTCGAGCGCTTCCGGGTCGTCATAGGGCGCGATCGTGCGCGCGGCGCAGACGTCGAAGGCGGGCTCTTCGGCGTTGGGGGCGAAGACGTGGGTCTTGAGCCCGAGGCGCGCGGCGGCGAGCGCCAGCATGCGCGCGAGCTGGCCAGCGCCGAGAACGCCGATCGTCGCGCCCGGACTCAGCACGTCGCGAGCGCTTCCTCGACGGGGCGCTCCTCCACGCTTTCCGTCTGCCTTGTGCGATATTGCGCGAGCCGCTCGTTCAATGCGGGGTCCGAACGCGCGAGAATCGCCGCCGCGAGCAGCCCCGCGTTGATCGCGCCGGGCTTGCCGATGGCAAGCGTTCCGACTGGCACGCCGCCGGGCATTTGCACGATCGAAAGCAGCGCATCGAGGCCCGAAAGCGTCGTCGCCTCCACCGGCACGCCAAGGACGGGGAGATTGGTCATCGCGGCCGTCATGCCCGGCAGATGCGCCGCCCCGCCGGCGCCGGCGATAATCACCTCGAAGCCTTCGCGCTCCGCGTTCTTGGCGAATGCGACGAGGCGGCCGGGCGTGCGATGCGCCGAGACGATGCGCGCCTCATAGCCGACCCCGAGCGCCTTCAGCGTCTCGGCCGCGTGGCTCATCGTCGCCCAGTCGGACTGAGACCCCATGATGATGGCGACGGGTTTCGACTTTTTCGTCACAACGTTTCGCTTCCGCTATCTGATGGGGAAGCCCTGCGGCATAGCGGAAGCGCCGCGACCACGCAAGCACGCATTGGGCGAGCGTTTTCGCCTCATTGGCCCTTTGCGCAAATTGCGAAGTTTGCGGCCGCAGGCGACCTGGGGAATCGAAGCCGTTTTGTGACGGCATCCTCGGGGGCGACTTTGTCCCTGCCGTCACCACCGCCCGCCGAGATAAGCGACAGCCGCCGCCCCGGCGAAAAAGCACGCGATCAAAAGCGAAAGCTGCAGGAGGATCGATAGGGCGCGGCTCCGCCCGACCGAGGCAAGCGCGCCAAAGCCCCTTGGCTCGCGCTCCGCGAGCAGTGGTCCCATTTTGCGCAACGGGCGGCCGAGCGAGCCGGCGCTCGTCCCCCGAGCGCGCGCGGTGAACTCTCGATGAATCTTGACCGAAATGCTGCCCATTACCCTTTCCCCGAGCGAAGAGTGCGCGGCGAGGGCCGTCTCAAAACGAGACGCGACGCCGGCATCTTCGCCCTGAGCTTCAAGCGAGGCGCCAGCCTCCGGCCGAAGCCGCCGGGGCATCGTCAGCTCAAGCGATGATGTCGGGGGTGAGATCGTCTTCGAGCCGCTGCAGACGATCGCGCAAGGCGAGCTTGCGTTTTTTCAAGCGCTGGATTTGCAGTTGGTCCACGCCGCCCACAGCGAGAAGGGCGTCGATGGCCGCCTGCAGATCGCCGTGCTCAAGCCGCAGCCGCTCTACTTCCGCAAAAATTGCAGCTTTTTCGGCATCACTAGACTGTTCGTCCATGGTCGGCTTGCTGGGCTGAGGACGCCGCCCGGAGCGGAGGCCGGCGGGTCGCCTGCGCTTACAATTATCGCCCCTGTCGCGCGCCTACTTCAAGGGCGGAATCGTCGCCATTCCCGTTCCATTTTGGGGCGCCGCCGCCCCACATTTTTGCTTGCAGGCCGTCGCGAATGTGTCAAACTCACGAGTCCGGGCTCAAGGCCCGGTCTAAGCCAGGAGGTTGCCGATGTCCTTGCAAGGCCATGTCGTCGAACTGGAACGCCGTCACGAGGCCCTCGAGAAAGAAATAGAGCAAGAGCGTCTGCGTCCGCATCGAGACGACATAAGACTTTTTGAGCTGAAGAAGAAGAAGCTGCAAATCAAGGACGAGCTCTGCAAGCTCAGGGAGACCGAAACGCTGCATTGAGCGGCGTGGACTTCGCTGTTTATCGCTGATGAGCACGGAGAAGGCGACTTGAGGCGGGGAGAAATCTCCGCCCCCAGATTCTGTATACTCAGACCTTGTTTTCTTTGCTTTTGTTTGCGCTTCCAAGTCAGCGCGCTCGCGCCAGAGCGACGAATTGCTAAGGGGCGATAACGTGAGCTTGAGCTTCAGGACAGCCGCCGCGCGCCGTCGAAGAAGAAACCGCGCCTCATATTCCGGGTCGGACCGCGACAGCGCCGCAAAAGCCTCAGTTGGCGTCGTTTTTGCTCGCATTGCGTCTCAAGAGGCTATACAAGAGCGCCGGCGGGCCCAAGTCCGCCTCTCGTCCGCCTTTTCTTGAAAGGCGAAGCGCCTTGAGCACATTGCGCGTTTCCTACGGCGGCGCGCGGGCGGGCTTTTCCGACATCCAGCGCCGTGGCCAGGAAACTTGATGAAATTCGACGAACTCGGCCTTTCGCAAAAGGTTCTCGCCGCAGTGAGCGCGAAAGGTTACACGGATCCGACACCGATCCAGGAGCAATCTATTCCGCCGGCTCTCCAGGGGCGCGACATTCTCGGCATCGCGCAGACCGGAACCGGCAAGACCGCCGCCTTCACCCTGCCCATGCTCAGCCGGCTCGAACAGGGCCGCGCCAGGGCGCGCATGCCGCGCACGCTCATTCTGGAGCCGACGCGCGAACTCGCAGCCCAGGTCGAGGAGGCCTTCGCGGTTTACGGCGTCAATCACAAGTTGAACGTCGCGCTGCTCATCGGCGGCGTCTCCTTCGGCGACCAGGAAGCCAAGATCATGCGCGGCGCCGACGTGCTGATCGCGACGCCCGGACGCCTGCTCGACTTCTTCGATCGCGGCAAGCTGCTGCTGAACGGCATCGACATCCTCGTCATCGACGAGGCCGACCGGATGCTCGATATGGGCTTCATCCCCGACATCGAGCGCGTTTGCAAGCTCGTGCCCTTCACGCGCCAGACGCTTTTCTTCTCGGCGACCATGCCGCCCGAGATCACGCGGCTCACCGAGGCGTTCCTGCATAATCCCGTGCGCGTCGAGGTTTCCAGGGCCGCAACGACCGCGACGACCATTCGCCAGATTCTCGTCGCCTCGAACGGCCACGCCGAAAAGCGCGACACGCTGCGCACGCTGATCCGCTCCGCCGACAGTTTCAAGAACGCGATCATCTTCTGCAACCGCAAGCGCGACGTCGCAATCCTGCACCGCTCGCTCGAGAAGCACGGCTTCTCGGCTGGCGCGTTGCATGGCGACATGGATCAGCCGGCGCGCATGGCCTCGCTCGACGCGTTCAAGAATGGCGACGTGGCGCTGCTCGTCTGCTCCGACGTCGCCGCGCGCGGCCTCGACATTCCGGACGTCAGCCACGTGTTCAACTTCGACGTGCCGACGCACTCCGAAGACTATGTGCATCGCATCGGCCGCACCGGCCGCGCCGGGCGCTCGGGCGTCGCAATCACGCTGGTCACGCCCGACGACAAGAAATATGTCGAACAGATCCAGGAGCTGATCGGCAAGTCGGTCGAATGGGAGGGGCCAGGGCTCTCCGAGCTTCCGGTTCCATTGGAGAGCGCACGCTCGCATGAGCGCGGCCGAGGCGGCAGGCGCGGGGCCGGACGCGGACCGCGTAGCGCGGCCGAAGCCGAGACGAGCCGCAGCCCCGTCCGGCGCGGCTACGAGGGGGAGGCGCGCCCTGTTCGCAGTGAGCCGCCCCGTGCGGCGCGCAGCGAGTCTCCTCGCCCAGCACGCAGCGAGTCTCCGCGCCCAGCGCGCAGCGAGTCTCCTCGCCCAGCGCGCAGCGAATCGCCTCGCCCCGTGCGTAGCGATTCGCCTCGCGTCGCGCGCGCGCAGGCCTCGGGTGAAAGACCCGATCGTCGTCCGCGCGGCATGGAGGAGGATGGTCCGCCGATCGTGGGTCTCGGCGATCACGTGCCGTCGTTTTTGCTGCGTCCGGTGGTCTTCAAGCAGGCGAAGGTCGCGGAGGAGTAGAGGAGGCCCCGGTTTGAGGCTCGGAAGGCCGCTTCCGGGCCACGACGCTGCTGAGCTTCGGCAGAAACGATCCTTGCGCTGTTAAGAACTTAGACCCATCCCCTGCGGGCCTTCCTCAGCTCGCAAACGCTCCCAGCGCCGCCCGGATCTTCTCGGCCTGGGATTTCAGCTTTGCCTGATCCCCCATCGCGCCTGGCGGCCGGAGCGCGACGCCCTCGAAGCGCGGCAGAATGTGGAAGTGCAGGTGGAAGATCACTTGCCCACCGGCGCTTTCGTTGAATTGCTGCAGTGTGAGGCCATCGGCGTCGAACGCCTGCTTTCACCGCCTTCGCCACATGCTGCACGCGCTTGATGAGCGCTGCGAGATCGTCGGGGGCGATGTCGAGGAGCCCACGCGCCGGCTTCTTGGGGATCACCAGCACATGGCCCTCGGCGCGCGGCATGATGTCCATGATCGCCAGCGCCACGTCGTCCTCGTAAACCTTGTGCGAGGGAATCTCACCGCGCAAAATCTTGGCGAAGATGTTTTCGGGATCGTAGGCGACGGCCATGCTCTCCTCGCGGCTTGAAATCGGGACGATGATGTATCGCACGGAACCAACGGGGCGGGAAGGCGTTGCGCCGGGCGCTCTTGAAGACTATGCCGCGCGCATGGCCCTCCAGTTCCGCGTCGTCGAGCCCCACGATCACGCCGTCACGCGAGAGATCGTCGATGTGGCCTTCACGCCTGAGGATGTCGCGGGCTTTCTCGACGCCCTGCGCGCGGCGGGTTGCCTCATCGGCGAATGGTTGGCCGAGGACGAGAGCGGCGTCATCGGCCATATCGCTTTCTCGCGCGCGCATCTCGAGCTCGTGAACAACGAACGGCTGCCGGCGGCCTTTCTCGCGCCGCTTAGCGTTCGTCCCGGCCGGCAGAGGCAGGGGGTCGGTCTCGCGCTGTTGCGCCATGCGCTAGCTCAACTCGAGCAGCGCGGCGATAATCTCTTCTTCGTCGTCGGCCATCCGGCCTATTATCCGAAGGCGGGGTTTCGCACGATCGCCTTCGACGAAGTCGCGAGCCCCTGGACCGGCTCGCCCGCCTTCATGATGCGATGCGCCTTCGCGCCGCGCGGACGGCTTCTGGCGCCTCCCGTCATCCGCGACGCGCATTGACGACCCCGCGGGCCCCCTGCGTCAAACTGTCTCATGCGTTCGGCTATGAATTATATTAATGAAGTAGGAATAAGTCGCGGCTTTTGGACGGCCCGCGCGCGGCTTGTGAGACGTGCATGGCGGGCGCGTCCGCGCAAATGAGGAACAAATGAGCATTAAGCAGGGCACCCTGTCCCGCTTGAAGGGACTGATCTGGGTCGTCGGCGGCATCGCCATCATCGGAGCGGGCATCGCCCTGGCCCCGCTGATATCGCACCTCGATTACTGAGCGGAAGCGCTTCGCGCGCGCTGGAGCGAATTCCGACACAGTCGATTGGCTTTTAATCGGTCGATGGACTTTTCGTGGAATGCGCTCCGGCCGTCGTTCTCCCGCCGCGCGCGAGGCCGTCGCGGCAGAGGCGCTAAGAACGGTCTGCTTGCGACAGCCGCGCGGCGAATATCGCGCGGCTGTTCTTCGACGTGGGGCCGCGGCGCATTCATTTCGACCAAGGCCTGGAGGCATGGCGAATGAGCACCTGCCCAAGTCGGAGAAGATTAAAGCCAAATCGCGTGCCGCTCGCCGCGTATAGCGGACGATCATGCTCCAGTAACGTTTCCAGAGCGCCGCAATTTCGTCCTTGGAGGCGAATTCGCCGCGATCCGCCTGGGCCGAGCCTTCCGCGACGGCGGCTTCCTCCCGCGGGGTCAGGTCGTAAGCCTCCGTGCGCGCCGCCTCGCGCCTTGGCCTCAATCCCCGAACGCGAACGCCTTGATGTTCGTCTCGCGGAACCGCGCCGCCGGATAGACGCCGAGGATCTCGACCTCGCGCGAGAAGAAGCGCAACTCCTCCAGCGCTCGCGCCAGGGCCGGCTCTTCCGGATGCCCTTCGACGTCGGCCAGAAAGCGCGTCGCGGCGAACTCGCCGTCGACCATGTAGCTCTCGATTTTCGTCATGTTGACGCCGTTCGTCGCGAATTCCGCCGAGCGTCTTGTAAAGCGCCGCCGGCACGTTGCGCACACGGAAGATGAAGGTCGTGATCGTCTGCGCCTCCCCCAAAGGCGGCCATTGCGCCGTTTTGGACAGCACGACGAAGCGGGTCGTATTGTGCTCTTCGTCTTCGACATCTTCGCCGAGCACGTCGAGTCCGTAGATCTCGGCCGCGAGCCAGGGCGCGAGCGCTCCCTTTGTCGGGTCGCCCCATTCCGCGACCTCGCGCGCCGCGCCCGCCGTGTCGCCCGCCGCATGCGCTTCGAGGCGAAGCTCCTGAACGATCCTGCGGCATTGGCCGAGCGCATGCACATGGCTGTAGACGCGCTTCAAGCCCTCGCGCGTCGCGCCCTTGGGCGCCATCAATTGAAAATGAATCGGCAGAAAATATTCCGCGACGATGTGCAGCCCCGAATGCGGCAGGAAATGATGAATGTCCGCCACCCGGCCGGCGATCGAGTTCTCGATCGGAATCATCGCGAGCGACGCCTCGCCGTTGGTGACGGCCGTGAAGGCGTCCTCGAAGCTCGGGCAGGGCAGGGGCGTGAGATGCGGATAGGCCTCGCGGCAGGCGATGTCGGAATTCGCGCCCGGCTCTCCTTGATAGGCGATCTTGTTGGTCACGCTTTGCCTCCGCTTCCTTCCGTCGCCGCGCGCAGCGCGTTGAGATCGTCGATCGTATCGACCGAGACGGGAGCCTTGTCCAGCAGCGCCGCGTCGATGCGCATGCCGTCCTCGAGCCCTCGAAGCTGCTCCAATCGCTCGCGCGCCTCTAACGGCGAGACGGGAAGCGAAATAAAGCGCTGCAAGGCGCGCCGGCGAAAGGCGTAGACTCCGAGATGACGGTAGATCGGCCCTTCGCCGAAGGGAACGCGCGCGCGCGAAAAATAATGCGCGCGCAGCCGTCGCGGCGCGACGAGCGTTCCGACGATCTTGGGCGCGTCGGGCGACGTCTCTTCCTCGCGCGTCGCGAGCGTCGCAAGCGTGCCGATATCGACAGCCTCGTCGTCGAGAAGCGCGAGCGCCGCCGCGAGCGCGCCAAGCGGCAGAAAGGGCACATCCCCCTGCAGATTGACGATGGCGTCGTATCGCCCTTCCGGATCGATCGTTGCGAGCGCTTCCCCGAGCCGGTCCGAGCCGCAGGCGTGCTCGCTGCGCGTCAGCGTCGCCTCGACGCGAAGGGCGCGCGCGAGCGCGGCGATCTCCTCGGAGTCGGTCGCTACATGCACGGGGCCGATACCCGCCTCGAGGCCGCGCTCGACGACATGCGCGATCAGTGGCTTCCCGGCGATCGGAAGAATCGCTTTGTTCGGCAGGCGTTTGGACGCGAGCCGCGCCGGAATGAGGACGATTGCCCTCAAGCGGGGAGGCGCCGACGTGGCCCGGCGCTCAATAGGTTTGGCCGTCCTCGCCGATCCAGCCTTTCGGCGAACCCGAGAAATGCAGCATGCCCTCGCTTTTCCAAATCTCGTTCTTCTCAAAGTTCCGATCGGAGGCGATACCGAGCGCCGCGCAGGGGCCACGATCCTTCTCGTCCGCGCATTTGGCGTCATATCCCTCTGGGAACTGGACCTCCGCCTCATACTGATATTCGTAAACGTCGGTATTGCCGATATGCGCGCCCCGTCCGCTGGTTTTCTTGAAGGAGACGAGCTTCGCCGGCACTTTCGCGTGCTCGAGCTGATTGCGCAGCACCTTGGCGCCTGCGGCGTCCCCCGGCTCGCCGCCGCCGCTGCAGGCTGAAAGACACGCCGCCGCGACGACGACCAACGACAATGCAAAGCGAGCGTTCATACGATCTCCTCCGCGCGCGGATGGCGCCCGCGCTTGCTCATTCTTCCAAAGGCCGGCCCCACCCGGAGCCGCGCGCAGCGCTAAAGGCCCGACTTTCGAGGGGGTGACGAATTTCATAACGGAGAGTTGCATTTTTGTGCAACGGATGTATTCTGACCTTCCGCCAAATGGTGGGCGCCGACGGACTTCAAGGGGCGATAAAGAACCAAGCGTCCGTCGCAGCAGAGCGCATCTCGGCAGAATTTCGAATACCCTACGGAGTGCTCAGGTCCGCCGCATCTCCTGGGTCCGTGGGGTTGGCCGGCTAGCGTTGGGTTGGAGTGGCCTCCTTGAAGCCCTGCGTTGGCCGGCCGCCTTGCGTCAAGGCCGACAGTTCGCTCCTTACCCCTCGAATATGTCGAAACGTCCGGCGTCGCATGGGCCGAGCCTGCTCCCGCTCCAAGACCCATTTGGCGCTGTCGGGAACATGCTCGACAGCGCGCCGCCGCTCACTTGATCTTGGTTTCCTTGAACTCGACGTGCTTCTTCACGACCGGATCATATTTCTTGAACGCGAGCTTCTCGGTCTTCGTGCGGGCATTCTTCTTCGTTACATAGAAAAAGCCCGTGTCGGCGGTGGACAGGAGCTTGATCTTGATCATTGCGGCCTTGGCCATCGGCTTGTTCCGTCTCGACAAAAAGAGAAATCCGGCCCGCCGGCGTGCTGGCGCCGACGAAGCTCCGAATTGGCGCGCACCATAGGGAGATAGGGCCTTTTGTCAAGCGACCGGGGACTCGGGTTTCCCGCTGGCGCCCCCCTCGCCCGCAGCTTTTTTTCAGCGCGTGGCCCGCGCTTTTCCCGCGAGAAGGAAGGGGAAGAGCGTCAACGCGTCATGTTCGCTACGCCGCTGTTTCCGCTTCCGCTCGCCAGAATGGGCTAAGTGTTTGAAGGCGCTTGAGGCCTTTTTGATGAAGCCTAGTCTTTCCCAAAAACGCTTCGCGCTTCCCGGAAACATGCTCTAAAAGACCGCCTCGCGAGAGGGCGCAATGAACAGCAAAAACACCGAGACGCCGTCGCAAGCGGCGAAAGCGCTGGCGCGGTTGCCGCGCGGACTTCAGGACCGCGCCCAGGCGGAGCTTGCGGCCACGCGGCGCATGTTGGAGGCGATCCGCGAGGTCTATGAGCTCTATGGTTTCGAGGCGCTGGAGACGCCAGCCATCGAATATGCCGACGCGCTCGGCAAGTTCCTGCCGGATCAGGATCGCCCCAACGAAGGCGTGTTCTCCTTCCAGGACGACGACGAGCAATGGCTGTCGCTGCGCTACGACCTGACCGCGCCGCTCGCGCGCTTCGTCGCGCAGAATTTCGAATTCTCTGCCCAAGCCCTACCGCTCGCTATCGCTTCGGCCAGGTGTTTCGCAACGAGAAGCCGGGGCCGGGGCGCTTCCGCCAGTTCATGCAGTTCGACGCCGACACGGTCGGGTCGGCCTCGCCCGCCGCCGACGCGGAACTCGCCATGATGGCGGCCGACACGCTGGAGCGGCTCGGCATTGAGCGCGGCGGCTATGTGATCAAGATCAACAGCCGCAAGGTGCTCGACGGCGTGATGGAGGTCGTCGGCGTCGGCGGGCTGGAGGGCGCGGGGCGACGGCTCACCGTGTTGCGCGCGATTGACAAGCTCGATCGGCTCGGCCCCGAGGGGGTGAAGCTGCTGCTCGGCCCCGGCCGCAAGGACGAGAGCGGCGACTTCACCAAAGGCGCGGGGCTCGACGCCGCGGCGATCGACACGCTGCTTTCCTTCAGTTGCGGCGGGCAATATGTCGACGGCAAGGCCAGCGTCGATCTTTTCGGCCTGCTCGGCAAGAGCGACGTGGGCGCGCAGGGCGCCGAGGAGCTGCTGGAGATCGAGGACCTCGTGCGCGACGCGGGCTATGGCGCCGACCGCATCAGGATCGATCCTTCCGTCGTGCGCGGACTCGAATATTACACGGGGCCCGTCTTCGAGGCCGAGCTGACCTTCGAAACCAAGGACGAGAAGGGCAATCCCGTGCGCTTCGGCTCGGTCGGCGGCGGCGGGCGCTATGACGGGCTCGTCGGGCGCTTTCGCGACGAAGACACGCCGGCGACGGGCTTCTCCATCGGCGTCTCGCGGCTCTTCGCGGCGCTTCAGGCGGTGGGGAGCCCCGTCGTCGCCAGCGCCGCGCGGCGCGGGCCGGTCGTCGTGCTCGTGCTCGATCGCGAGCGCATCGCCGACTATCAGCGCATGGTCGCGCAATTACGCGCGGCCGGTGTCGCCGCCGAGCTCTATCTCGGCGCAGCCGGCATGAAGGCGCAGATGAAATACGCCGACAAGCGCGGCGCGCCGCTCGTCGTGATCCAGGGCTCAGACGAGAAGGCGCGGGGAGAGGTGCAGCTCAAGGACCTCGAGGCCGGCGCGCGCGCCGCGGCCTCGATCTCGACCAATGAGGAATGGAAGGCGCAGCGGCCCGCGCAAATCTCGGCGCCGGAAGCCGAGCTCGCGGAGCGCGTGCGAGCGATGCTTGGGGGCGGCGCCGGGTCGTGACACTACGAGGGTGATTATTCCCTCTCCCCGCTCGCGGGGAGAGGGTTAGGGTGAGGGGCATGGGAGCGCTCCTCTGACGGCACCGTTATCCTGGCTGTCTTTCCGGCGAAAGCGGGTCAAATATGTCCCCCGAGCCCCTCTCCCCAGCCCTCTCCCCGCTCGCGGGGAGAGGGGAGAGGCGCCAACCAGAGGCCGCCAGAATGGACCCCGCCGCAACCTCGACCGCATTCCTCGTCATTTTGGTTTTCCTCGCCATCGTCGCGCTGGCGCTCGTCATCGGCAGCTTCTTCACCGTGCGCACGGCGGAGGTCGCGGTCATCACGCGCTTCGGCAAGTTCCTGCGCGTCGCCGAGGCCGGACTGAACTGGAAATGGCCGCTTGATCGACACCGTCGCCGGGCGCGTGAGCCTGCGCGTCAATCAGATCACGCTGACGATGGAGACGAAGACCAAGGACAACGTCTTCGTCACCATTCCGATCTCGGTGCAGAATCGGGTGCGGCCGGACAAGCGTTTACGACGCCTACTACAAGCTCTCCGAATCCGGTGGCGCAGATCAAATCCTATGTCGAGCAGGTGATCCTGGGGCATGTGCCGGGCATGACGCTCGACGAGGTCTTCGCCAGCCAGTCGAGCATCGCGCTCGCCGTGAAGAAGGAGCTGGACGCCGACATGGCGGGCTTCGGCTATGAGATCGTGAACGTGCTGGTCACCGACATCGTGCCGGACGCCAAGGTGAAGTCGGCGATGAACGACATCAACGCGGCGCAGCGCGAGCAGGTCGCCGCGAACGGCGCGCGGCGAGGCGGAGAAAGATTCTGGTCGTGAAAAAGGCCGAGGCCGAAGCCGAGAGCAAGGCTCTGCAAGGGCAAGGCATCGCCAATCAGCGCAAGGCGATCATCGAGGGCTTGCAAGGCTCGATCGAGGAGTTCCAGAAGGTGGTCGGAAGCGGCCTCGACGCTCGGAAGTGATGCAGCTGGTGCTGGTCACGCAATATTTCGACACGCTGAAAGCGATCGGCGAGAGCGACAAGACGAACACGCTCTTCCTGTCGCATTCGCCCGGCGCGGTGAAGGAGATTTCCGAACAGCTCATGCAGTCGATGCTGGCCGCGGAGAAGGCGAAGTGAGCGCCGAGGCAACGCGCCCGTCGTTGCGACGTGGCCGCCTACCGTGCGAGGAGGCTCGCTTCGCAGGCCGATGGACTTGCGCGGGGCGCCAAAATGGGAGACCATCCCTCGCGTGATCCGCCGCCGTTCGAACTCAGCCGGCGGGGGGTGAGTTTTTTCTTTCCCGAACGCCCCGGGCGTGAATTTCTGCATTGGAGCGCCGTTATGTCTAACGTAGCAGGCAAAGCCTATGGCATGAATGTTTTGACGCCAATGTGGCCCTGGATGACCCGGGTCAATCGTTTCATCTTCATGCTGGGCGCGCGTTTTTCCAACAGGGCTCCAGGGACTCCTAGGTCTTTCCTTCATTCATTTCGCTCGCTGGACCATCATCACGCGCGATCAATGGCCCAAGCTCGATCCCGAAATCCCGCCGCAAAAGCTCGCCAACGACTACATGCTGTTTTGCAGCAACTTCAACGGCACCTGGGACCAATATATCGACGCCTTCTCCGACGGAATTCCGGGAGGGCTAGACCTCTTCTGGTATTCGACCACGAACTACCCGCACTCCATTCCAATCACGCCTTTCAAGAATTTCATCCGGCTCAATCAGGTCGACACGAACTACTACTACAGTTCGGTTCCCGGCGTCGCGCAATGGGACGTCAAGGCTGCCCTACGCGTGCGCCAAGCGCTCGTAAAGCTCGCCGAGGCGCACGCGAAAAGCTCCCCCGAGGAATTCCGCAAGACCTATGTCGCCACGCTCGTCGCGATCCAGAACGATTTGGGCTCGCAGGGCTATGCGCCGGTCGCGAGCAACGACACGAAGAACGCGGACGCCAACCGCAGAGCCTACCTACAGGCCGGCGGCGCGCTGACGGACAGCCGCCTCTGAAAGGTTTCACGCCAAGGGAGAAACGCCCGTGCCGAATTTCAACTCCGGAACCTATTTTCTCACCACTCTGATACCGGTCGACCTGGCTCCGCTTGAAGAGACCGTGGGGAACCAAAAGACCTGGACCTCCCCCGTTCACGCGTTGCGCAAGGACATCGCGCGCCTTCCCACCGCTTGGCAAACTCCGGAGACGACCCCCGCGAACAAGGACGAGATCAGTCCCTTCGCTCGCTGCCGGCGCACGCATTTCGCAAGGTTTGTCGTGATCGACGACGCCATGTTCGTCGGACGCCAGACGCACAACGCCGCGCTCGCTGTGCTCGTGCCCGGATTGGTCGCCAAGCTGCCTTTCGTGAGCGACGAGTTCAAAATCGCCACACAGAACTACTGGAATCCGATCGTGCCGCAGCCTCACGATCGGCTCAGCAGTCCCTATCTGTTCTTCTCCGCGGATTTCGACGCCGCGAGCGGGTCGGATGCGGAGCGCGAACTCCTATCTGAAGGCCCTTTGGGAGAAATCCGGCGCGGACTTGTTCAAGATCCTTCAGCACTGTCAAAAGTTCAAGTCGGAGGTGCAGCCCGATTACAAGGCGGAGCCCGGCGTCGCCGAAAAGTTCGCGGCCTATGTCGCCAAGTGCCAGGTCGAGACCACGATGCCGTTCCACGACTATTATCGGGACAACGTGCAGTTCGACGCCCTGAAGTCTCCCTCTCTGTTGAAGGTCTTCGGTCCGCCGGCCGGGGCCGGCGTCGCCGCCTTCTTCCTGCTGGAATGGCTGTTTGGCGAACTGCTCGGGTCTGGTTTCGGGTTGATTCTGGCCCTGACGCTGGCGCTGATCGCCGCGATCGTCGCCGGCTACTTCTGGGTGGTCCAGCTTGGCCATGCGCCGCTGCCGACCCCCGATCAGGCGACGCTGCCCGACGTTCTGAAGTCGCTCTGGGTGAGGAACCGCTTCACGCCCTTTGCGATCGACAATCAGCTGCGCTCCGTCGACCCGCGGCGCGCGCAGGAGCTCCACGACGCATTCGGCAAGTTCCTCGGAGAGATCAATCTGCACAACACGGACGATCCCGCTACCACCCAGCCGCCCGGCGTCATTGGATTTTAGGAGCGCTTGAAATGGAGTCGAACATCGTTCTCGATTATGCGGACATTCAGGGCAACATTCTCAAGCCCTACGGCAAGATGGGATTCCCGACGGGCCGCAATATCCTTCTGCATGTGGGGGAGGGGAACGCCAAAGGCGGTCGCAACTTCGTAACGGAGCTGCTGCCCTTGGTGACGACCGCGCTGTTGTGGAGCGACAGCGGCAAAAAGGTGAAGGGCAAGAACGCGCAGACACGCGTCGATCGCCCAACGGTCGCCGTGAATATCGCCTTCACTTTTCCCGGTCTCTTGCATCTCGGCGTGCCCATCCGCACGCTGCAAGGGCTGCCGGAGGCGTTCATCGACGGTATGGTCGCGCGCGCGCCGGTGCTCGGCGACGACTTTGGCGTCAAGGACGGCCAGGATTTTCGGAAGCGCTGGGATAAAGTCTGGCGCGTCGATGGCGATGGACGGCTGCCGGGAGAGAATTCCGTCGATCTTCTCGTGATGCTGAATGTGGCCGGCGGGGCCCCGCCCAAATCGCTCGACGAAATCACCGCCCGCATCGTGCAGCTTGCAGAGGAAAATCACCTCCGCTTGCTCGAGGGTCACGATCCGGAGGGGCAGGCGAAGTATCAGGAGCTCAGCGCGCTGAAAGACAGCCACGGAAGATGGCTGCGGTCCGAGCACTTCGGGTTCGTCGACGGCATCGGCGATCCGGTTTTCGAGGGGCAGTATCTGGACGAAGATGGCGTGCTCGATCCGACCGGCAACGGCGCGGTCGACGGCGACGGCCGCTGGCGGACGCTGGCGACCGGCGAGTTTCTCCTCGGCTATCCGGACGAGGCGCAGGAGACCTCGGGCGTTGCGATGCCGTTGAGCTTTACGCGCAACGGCACATTCATGGCCTATCGCAAGGTCAAGCAGCGCGTGAAGGCCTGGAACGACTTCATCGACGCGAAGGCCAAGGAGTTCGCGATCGTCTTCGACATTCCAGATCACGGAGATGCGAAGGAGACGCTGAAAGCCAAAATGGCCGGGCGCTGGTCGGACGGCGCTCCGGTCGCCTTAGCCTCGACGGCGGACGAATGGCGCGAATTCAATAAAAGATACCCGGAAGGCACGCCAGAACGCGACAAAGCGCTGCTCACCTTCAGCTATGGCCAGGACCCCAAGGGTGCTCGTTGCCCGTTCGGCTCGCATTTGCGTCGCGTGAATACCCGGGACTCGCTCGATCCGCTCGCCGTCTTCGCCGATCAGGCCAAGAAGGGCGAGAAGGCTCCCTTGGACGGGTCCGTGCTTAACAATCGCCGCCGCCTGTTGCGCCGCGGCTTGCCCTTTGGAGACAATCCTCCCGGCTTGACGGACGACTTGGGCGAGCGGGGCGTCGTCATGTATTTCATGTGCGCGGATTTGTTCCGCCAATTCGAGTTCGTGCAGCAGCAGTGGGTCAATTACGGGCTCGACGCGCGCTCCGGCAACGACACTTGTCCAATCATCGGCAACCATGTCGAGCAGGCGACGCCGGGCGGTCCTGCGGTCGCCAAATTCGTGATTCCCGCTCCTGACGACTCCGGCCATCCACCCTTTATCGTCGACGGCATTCCGCAATTCGTCGAAATGCGCGGCGGCGGCTATTTCTTCGTGCCGAGCCTGACGGCGCTGCGCATGATCGGCATGGGCTCGATCGACCCGACTTAGAGCGAATTCCGCAAAAGTTGACAGACTTTTGCGATCAGAATTCGCTCCAAGATTTTGGTCTACCGCGATTTCTTATCGCTCAAACAATTCCGTTCGAGCGGAAAGCGCTATAGTTCACCGAACCGCCGCGGAGCCCGCATATGAATCTGATCGACGCCCCTTTGCAGACCATTCGCGCGCATTTCGCCCTGTGGGTGGACGCCTTCTCGGGGCTGTTTCTCCTCGGCAAGCTGGGCGTTTCCGCGCTCCTTCAAGGAAAGGGCGCGATCTCGGACCGCCTCAAGTCGGTGTTGGCGAAGCCTGAGGCGCTGCGAGCGGGCTTCGCCGTGCTTCGCGCCTTCCAACCCAATCTGACCCTCAGCAAGACGCTCGTCACCGCCTATGAGAGCAAGGGCACGGCGATCGTCACGCGTTCCAGCGACGTCTACGAAGTTCTCGATCGCGAGGCCGATTTCAGCGTCGTCTACGAGCCCAAGATGCGCAAGATCACCGCGGGAGAGAACTTCTTCCTCGGCATGCAGAACACGGCGCAATATCAGCATGACGTTTCGCTGATGCGACTCGCCATGAGACGCGAGGACGTGGAGGCCATCGTCGTTCCGCTCGCCAGAGAGAGGTCTGAAGGCTTTGCCGCGGCGGCGCAGAAGCGCATCGATCTTCCCCAAGAGCTGACCCGGCGCATTCCGGCGGCGATCGTCTCGGAATATTTCGGCGTCGCCGGCATGCCTGAGACGGATCTGATCGACTGGGCGACGGTGATGTTCTGGTATCTTTTCGTGGACATCGTCGGGCTTCCCGATGTCGAGAAGCGGGCGCTGGCGGCCGCCGCGGGGTGTCGAGCAGGACTGGAGGCCGCCATCGCCGCGCGCAAGCAGAGCGGCGTGCGCAAGAACGACGTTCTCGGGCGTTGCCTCGAGCTCCAAGCCGCGGCCCCGGAATTCGACGATGGCGCTATTCGCGACAATCTGATCGGGCTAATCATCGGCGCGATCCCAACGATCTCGATGGCGTCGTGCCACGCCGTCGACCAGCTCCTCGATCGGCCCGAGGCCTTGGCGGGCGCGCGCGCAGCCGCGCAGAAGGGCGACACAAAGCTACTCGGAGCCTATATTTTCGAAGCCCTGCGTTACAATCCGCTCAACCCGCTGATTTATCGCCGCGCCAACCGCGACGTGACGATCGCAGCCTCGACCTTGCGGCAACGGCGCATCCGCAAGGACACGATGGTGATGGCGTCCAACCTCTCGGCCATGTTCGACCCGCTGCGGATCGAAAGTCCGAAGGAATTCCGGACGGATCGTCCCTGGGGCGACTACATGCTCTGGGGATATGGCTTCCACAGCTGCTTCGGAGCCTATATCAACCACGCCGTCATCCCGGTGATGCTGCGGCCCATTCTGGCGCGCGAGAATTTGCGACGCGCGGCGGGAGCAGCCGGCCAGATGGATGGCGGCGACACGCCCGCCGTTCCCGCAGCATTTCGTGCTGGAAAGCGACTGAGAGTCTAAGCGCCGCCTCATCCTGAGGAGGCTCCGCGAGGAGCCGTCTCGAAGGACGTGGGCGACCTGACTTCATTATCCTTCGAGACGCCCGCTTCGCGGGCTCCTCAGGATGAGGTCGCGGCGAGCAGCCCTTGTCGCGCCACTTGCGCGCTTGAGCGCGCTTCGCCATAAGGGCCGCCGACTTAACCCTCACCGACAGAGCCCATGTCCAGCTTCAAAGAGCGCGTCTTTTCCGGCGTGCAGTCCACCGGCAATCTGCATCTCGGCAATTATCTCGGCGCGATCGTCAAATTCGTCGAGCTGCAGAAGAATTACGATTGTCTGTATTGCGTCGTCGATCTGCACGCGATCACCCAGCCGCAGGACCCGCTGACGCTCGGCGCCAACACGCGCGAGATCGCCGCGGCCTTCATCGCCTGCGGCATCGATCCCGCGAAAAACATCATCTTCAACCAAAGTCTCGTGCCCGAGCACGCCGAGCTCGCCTGGGTCTTGAACTGCATCGCGCGCATCGGCTGGCTCAACCGCATGACGCAGTTCAAGGACAAGGCCGGCAAGGACCGCGAGAACGCCTCCGTCGGCCTCTATGACTATCCGGTGCTGATGGCGGCCGACATTCTGCTCTATCGCGCGACGCATGTGCCGGTCGGCGAGGACCAGAAGCAGCATTTGGAGCTCGCGCGCGACATCGCGCAGAAGTTCAACAACGACTTTGCCAAGTCGATCACGCGCAACGGCTATGGCGACGGCGTCTTCTTCCCGCTGCCCGAGCCGCTGATCTCGGGCCCGGCGACGCGCGTGATGAGCCTGCGCGACGGCTCGAAGAAAATGTCGAAGTCGGACGCCTCCGACTATTCGCGCATCAATCTCTCCGACGACGCCGACGCCATCGCGCAGAAGGTCCGCAAGGCCAAGACCGATCCCGAGCCTCTGCCGAGCGAAGAAGCGGGACTTGGCGGTCGTCCGGAGGCCGCCAATCTCATCGGCATCTACGCGGCGCTCTCGGGACGCGGCAAGGTCGACGTGCTCTCGGAGTTCGGCGGGGCGAATTTCTCAGGCTTCAAAAACGCGCTCGTCGATCTTGCGGTGGCGAAGCTCTCGCCGATCACCGCGGAGATGCGGCGGATCACCAACGATCCCGCCTACATCGACGGCGTGCTGCGCGATGGCGCCCGCCGCGCGCGCGAGATCGCTCAGCCCAATATGGACGCAGTCAAGGACATCGTTGGCTTTCTGAGATAGCTGGCTCTCGCCCGCGCCTTCGTCACGACGATCTCTGTTGAAGCCAAGCCGGGTTCCGGGTTCAATGGGGAGTGAAACGCTCCTCGCGCACGATCGCTCGTTACCTTCGCTCCGCCGCCCGCCGCCATCCGATCAAACCCGCTGTCGACGCGTCGAGATCGGCTGTCGAACGCGACGGATCGGCGACGATGGGCGCGAGACGATTGGCCAGCTCCTTGCCGAGCTCCACGCCCCATTGGTCGAAGGGATTGATGTCCCAGATGACCGACTGCACGAAAACCTTGTGCTCGTAGAGCGCGACGAGACGCCCCAGCGTCCTCGGATCGAGGCGCCGATACATGATCGTGCTCGACGGCCGGTCGCCCGCAAAGACCTTGTGCGGCGCGAGGCGCGCGACGTCGGCTTCGGATTTTCCCTCCTTGCGCAAGAGCGTCTGCGCTTCTTCAAGCGTTCGCCCGCGCATGAAGGCCTCGCTTTGCGCGAGGCAATTCGCGAAGAGCAACTCGTGATGGCGCTCGTCGGCCGCGGTAGGCTCTGCGGCGATGAGAAAGTCGATCGGGACGACGTCCGTTCCTTGATGCAGTAACTGGAAGAATGCGTGCTGGCCGTTGGTGCCCGGCTCGCCGAAGATGACGGGCCCCGTCTCGGTCTCGACCTTTGAGCCGTCGCGGCGCACGGATTTGCCGTTCGACTCCATGTCGAGCTGCTGCAGATAGGCGGGAAAGCGCGCGAGCCGCTGGTCGTAGGGGATAACCGCATGGGCGGCGCGCCCCAGCGCGTTGCGGTGGAAGACGCCGAGGAGCCCCATCAGCGCGGGAATGTTTTTTTCCAGCGGCGCTTCGCGGAAATGCTCGTCCACGTCGAAGCCGCCGCGCAGAAACTCGATGAAGTTCTCGGGACCGATGGAAATCGCGAGCGCCAACCCGATCGCCGACCAGAGCGAATAGCGCCCGCCGACCCAGTCCCAGAAACCGAAGACCCGGTCCGGCGCGATCCCGAATTCGGCGACCTTGTCGAGCCGCGTCGACACCGCGGCGAAATGCTGCGCCACCGCGACTTCGCCGAGCGCCTCGACGACGCGCGCGCGCGCGCTCCTGGCGTTGGCCATCGTCTCCTGCGTCGTGAAAGTCTTCGACGAGACGATGAAGAGCGTGCGCGAAAGATCGAGGGAGCTGAGCGTGTCGGCGAGATCGGCGCCGTCGACATTGGCGACGAAATGCGCGCGCGGCCCCTCGCCGCGATAGGGCGACAGCGCGCGGCAAGCCATGGCCGGGCCCAGGTCCGAGCCGCCGATGCCGATGTTGACGATGTCGGTGAAGCGATCGCCCTTCGCAGCCTTCGTTGCGCCCGACCGGACGCTGCTGCGCGAAGCTCAGCACCTTCTCGCGCTCGCGCTCGATCTCGGGCCGGAGGTCCACGCCGCCGATGAGAATCGGCCGGTCGGAAAGATCGCGAAGCGCCATATGCATGGCCGCGCGCGCTTCCGTGTTGTTGACGGACTCGCCCGCAAACAGCGCGTGGCGACGCGCCTCCAAGTCGCGCGTGCGTGCGAGCGCCACGAGCAACCGCACCGTCTCGACCGTGATCTTGTGCTTGGAGAAATCGAAAAGGAGGCCGTCCATCTCGAGCGAGAATTCCCGGAAGCGGCCTGGATCGCGCGCGAAAAGATCGCGCGCGCGAAGCGACTCGAGAGCGGCGGCGTGGGATTTCAGGGCGGCGAGCGCTTCGCGAAAGGGCATGGTTTCTCGGACTCTCCAGAGGATCGATTCGCGCCAGAAAAGCAAAATTGCGCGACATCAGCGCGACGGTGAGGCGGTGACGGAGAGTCCTGCAACGCAACTCTCTTCATGCGGCAACGCAGCACGTCCGAGGGCAATTATGACACTTTTCGCTCTGTATTATGACGAAGAGATGTGAAAAGTTCTCCGCCAAGATGACAAGCTCCCGACACCTTCCTTCCGTCACTCATATCCCCTTCGTCGACGTGCGCGACGGGGGGCCGATCGCGCATGCGCTGTCGCGTCAGGAGGCCGCCGCGGCGCTGCGTGACTACTGCGTCGCGCCCATGCCGAGCTGGGGACGCGGCGTCTGCCTCTCCTCCATCGATCGCCTCGCGGCGCGCTGGCTCAAAAGTTCAGTCTCGGCCTATCGCGACGAGCTGCAGCTCGTTGCTGAGATTCTCGGGTTTCCCGGGACGCTGACGCTCAACATGTCCTATCTCTTCGCCTGCACGACGTCAGCGAGCCGTTCCCCTGAAGGGCGGCCGATGATCCGCCGCTCGCTCGATTGGCCCTTCGGCGGTCTCGGGCGCTGTGTCGAGATTGCCTGGCAGGCCGGACCCGCCGGCGAGTTCTACAACGCCACGTGGCCCGGCGCGGTGGGCGTGCTGAGCGCCACGGCGCCCGGGCGCTTCTGTGGGGTGATCAATCAGGCGCCGATGCGCCGGCGCGCGCCAGGGATTCTCGCTCTGCCGTTCGACGCCTCGATCAACATCGCCCAGGCGCTGCTGCGCGAGGACGGCTGGCCGCCCGATCATTTGCTGCGCTACGCTTTCGAAACCTGCGAAACCTTCGAGGACGCGATCCGGTTGCTGTCGCAGGAGCCGGTGGCGCGCCCCGCGCTCTTCACCTTGGCGGGGGTGACTCCGGAGGAGATCGCCGTCGTCGAACGCACCGAACGCGAGGCCCGCGTTGTGCGTGGTCCCGTGATCGTCGCAAATGATTGGCAGACGCCGCGTTCCGGCTGGAAAGGCCGTATGGGGGCCGAAAACAACGAGGATCGCCGGGGTTCGATCGCCGCGACGGCCTCTGACGTCGGCCGGTTCGCGTGGGTGATCCCGCCCGTTTTGAATCACACGACCCGACTCGTCGTCGAGATGTCGGCGGGCGAAAGCGGGATGCTCGTCGCGCGAGGCTACGAGACCACTTGCCGGCGCAAGATGCCGACGCCCGCGACTCGGGACTTCGTTCTTGGCGACCCCGTTCCGGTCGCAGCCTAATTAGCGAGCTGCGTCAACACGCCTCGCCATTCGAGTTCGGTATGGAAGGCCGTCGGCTCGCCGATCGGCGCGAAGCCGAGCCGTCGGCAGAATCGCAGTGAGCCTTGGTTTCCCTTCAGGACGCTGGCGCGCAAGGGCAGCTTGCGGCGTTGCGCTTCGGCGATGACGGAACCGATCACCGCCTCGCCGATCCCAGCGCTGCGGCGGTCGGGGACGATCGCGAGATCGACGATGCGCGCCTGCGTGTCGGTCGTCTCGACGATGACATAGCCAACCGGCGCGCCGTCGACTTCGATGATGTCAAAGCGCGCCAGAGGAAAATCGGTTCGGTAACCCTGACTTCTGCGCGCAGAAATTGCTGGCGCAACAGATGCTGCGCCAGCTCAGGACCCAGCGGCGAAAAATCCTCCTCCGGCGGCCGAGAGGCGCAAAACAGGTCGAAGCGGAAGGCTGCGTCTGCCTCGGTCTCGGATCGCAGGCGCAAGAGCCCGCCCGAAAATTGGATCTCGCGCAGGGCGCCCGTCATCCGACGATCAGGAACGAGACGGGAAGATGCCGTTCAGCGCGATAATGTAGTTCATCGCCAGCACCGGCTGGATGTTGGTGTGCGGCTGGTTGCCGCCGGCAAGGGACACGGCGTTCGGGTTCAACGTCGTGGGCGACGTCAGCGAAGCGGAGTAGACGTCGGCCGGCCTGCCGGAGGCCGTTCCGGCGGCAAGGTAATTATTGGCGGGGGGCTGCACCGCTGTGGCGGGGGCGTTGTCGGCGTTGATCAGGTGGTTGTGCGAGGGCATTTGACTCGTGAGCAGCGTCACATTTTCCACCCCCGTCATTTCGCCGATCACGTAAGGAGACAGGCCATTGCCCTGGCCCATGCCGATCGGCACGCGGCTGCGGAGGTCGGGCAGCGCGAAGTTGCTCGTCCCGTTGCCGCCATAATAAGTGCCGAGCAGCGAGAAAAGCGCCGTGTATTGTGAGATGGGCAGAAGCGTCCCGTCGCAGATGTGCCAGCCGACCGGGGCAAAATTGAATCCGACGAGGAGGATTTGGCCGATGAATGGGTCCGCCATTGTTCTCTACTCCCTAAAATGCGCATCAAAGCATGCGCTTTATTCCCTGCCGGATGCAGGAAACCAATTATTGCAAGTCAAGCGCTACAATAGCATGAAATGGCGAAGTAGGCCAGAGCCTGCAGCTCGGCTGCAAGCGGCGAGGAGCCTGACGGCTCCTTCGCGCTGTCCGTTCCCGCCTCGTTTGATAGACTGCCGCTCGGGACGCGAGCAGCGGGGCAGGGGCATGAACATCGGCGCGAGACTTCTCCTTCTGGGCGCGGCGGTCGCTCTCTTGGCGCTGGACCCCGAGCCCTTAGCCGCGGCGCCGATGTTGCGAGATGGGGCCGCGATACTGGCGTCGCCGGCCAGGGATGCGGCCGAGTTCTGTCTTCCCGGCTGGCGGCTCAACTTTCGCAGCCGCTGCGTGCCGAAACGCCGACGCTGGTGGTTTCGCTAGCGCGCTTTGCGCTCGAAAGATCGCCCTCGACGCTGTGGCGGGACATTGACGATAGGAGGCGAAGTTGAGCGCGAACGACCCCTGGCCGAGTGAAATCCGCCGGGAGGACGAGGGCGGAAGTCTCGTCGTCGTCTTCGAGGATGGCGCGAGCTTCCGGCTCTCCGCCGAGCATCTGCGCGTCAGGAGCCCGAGCGCCGAAGTGCGCGGGCACAGCGAGGCCGAGCGCAAGACCATAGGCGGTAAGCGAAACGTGCGCATCCTCACGGTCGCGCCCGTCGGCAATTATGCCGTGCGTCTCGACTTCGACGACGGTCATTCGACCGGCTTCTATACGTGGCGAGAGCTGCATGCGCTCGGCGCGGCGTCGGAGGAAGATTTCGCGCTTTATGAGGAAGAGCTTGCCGCCAGGGGCCTTGATCGGGATCGACCGGGGGAGGCGTGAGCGCCGATATGTGGCCGTTCGATTCACGGCATTCTGGATTTTAGTTCAATCGTTTCGCCGTCGACGATGAAATCGAAGTGGACGATGGCCCGCTCGAGAAAGCAATTCACACGGGCGGCGCATCCATTTGCGCGTAAGCCGATCGCCCTTTAGAAGACGAAGGGAGACTCCGGTCACGTGAATTTGGAAACTCTCGCCGCCTTGCGCGATTCTCCAATCGTCAAGCTCCCGCCGCGACTGCCAGATCGGGCCGGCGGATGTCAGAAAGCCTCATGGTGACCCCTACGCCGATCCCGCCGCCGTTTGAGGCGCGATCCGAAGGCGCAACCAACGTCCGAGCCGCAGACGCCGCCTACGAGCGATGGCCCTTTTCGCCGCGCGTCGCGGAGCGCTAGAGGATGCGCGCCGTCGCCCTCTGCGCCCTCACGGCGCTCGTGCTTTCGGCATGCACTGTCGGTCCCGACTTCGTCCCGCCGGCGGTCGACGCGCCCGAATCTTTCGGACCGGAGCCGCGAGACATTCCGAGCCGCACCACTGGCGCCGAGCCCGATCCGCAATGGTGGCGTTGCTTTCGCGATCCCTTGCTCACATCGCTCGAGAAGCGGCTCGCCGCGCAAAATCTCGATCTCAAGACGGCGGCGGAGCGCGTCGAGCAGGCGGGCGCGGAGCGCGCCATCGTCGCCTCGCAAGGCCTGCCGCATCTCGAAGCGCAATCGACGGACGTCCACGAGAAGATCAGCCAGAATGGATTGGCCTCGCTCGCCGCCCCGGCCCCTGCAGCGCCGCTAACTTTCGCCGTGTTCCAGCAAGGGCTGAACGCCTCCTGGGAACTCGATCTCTTCGGCAGGGTGCGCCGCGCCGTCGAGGCTCAGGACGCGACGATGCTCGCCGCGATCGAGAACCGACGCAGCATAGCCGTCTCGGCGCTAGCCGAGCTCGCGCAGGACTATGTTGCGCTGCGCGGAGCACAGGCGCAGCTCGTGATCGTCGAGCGCAATCTGCGCGTCGCCGAGGACGATATTCGAATCGTCGAGAGTCGCTTCGCCAATGGCGTCACGACGACGCTCGATCTCGCCCAGGCGCGAAGTCAAAGGGAGAGCATCGCTGAAATCCTGCCGGTGCTGAGGAACCGTCAGGCCGAGCTGATCAATGCGATGGGCCTGCTGCTCGGCCTCGAGCCGCGCGCTCTCGAAGGGGAATTGCGCACGCCCAAGGCGCTTCCCGCGCCTCTGCGCCATATCGGCGTCGGCCTGCCGTCGACGCTCTTGCAGCGACGTCCCGACATCCGCGAGGCCGAGGCGCGCCTGCACGCCGCTTTGGCGGAGATCGGCGAAGCCGAGGCGGAATTTTACCCTGACGTCAATCTCGTCGGCGATTTCAACGTGCAGAGCCTCACGCTGAAAAAGCTGTTTCGCGCCTCTTCGACGCAATGGATTTTTGGCCCCACGGTTACTCTGCCGATATTTCAAGGGGGGCGGCTCACCGGCAATCTCGCCTTGAAGGAATCGCGACATCGCGAGGCGGTGATTGAATTTCAGAAGACGCTCTTGCGCGCTTGGAAGGAGGTCGACGACGCGCTGACGGCCTATGCGCAAGCGCAGAAGCGACGCGCCGCGGCGACGCGCGCGGCCGAGCAAGACCGGATCGCGCTCCAGGTGTCGCGGGAGCGCTACCAGCAGGGGCTCGTCGATTTCTTGAACGTGAACGCCTCGCTCACACAACTCTTGCGCAGCGAGAACGATCTGGTGGAGAGCGAGGTCGAGATGGCGAGCCAGCTCGTGAAGCTCTACCGGGCGCTTGGCGGCGGCTGGGAGATCGCGGAGTGATCCTCGAAGCGCGTCCTCTTGGGAGCCTGGAGGCTCGCGGTCCCTTCGCCGCCGGGGACCGCGCGCCTCCGGGCGCTCAAAGAAGCCCCATGATCTGCGCCTCACACCAGCGAGGAGCCTAGCTTGCCTCGGAAGCTCTCGGCTCGCTGGAGCGCCGCTTTGCGAGGCGCGGGGAGGGCTGCTGGCCCGCAGTTGCTCTTTGGGATCAGGCTTTGGCTCTCCGTCAGCCTCGCCCTCTTCATCGCCTTCTATCTCCAGCTCGAGGATGAATATTGGGCGGGCCTCAGCGCCGCGATCGTCTGCCAGCCGGAGCTCGGCGCCTCCTTGCGCAAGGGCTGGTATCGCATGGTGGGCACGTTGATCGGCGCCGTGGCGATCGTGGCGCTGACGGCGTTGTTTCCGCAGAGCCGAGCGGCTTTTCTCGTCGGGCTCGCGCTCTGGGGAGCCTTATGCGCAGGGGCCGCGACGCTTCTGCGCAATTTCGCGTCCTACGCGGCGGCGCTGGCCGGCTATACGGCGGTGATTGTCGCAGCCGACGCGCTCGGCGCCACGGGCGGCCCGAAGGCCAATGAGGTCTTTCTGCTCGCGGTCACGCGCGCGACCGAGATCTGCATCGGCATCGTGAGCGCCGGCCTCGTGCTCGCCGGGACCGATTTCGGCGGTGCCCGGCGCCGGCTTGCGGCGTCCTTTGCGGCGCTGTCCGCCGAAATCACGGGCCGTTTTCTCAACATGCTGGCTCTCGCCGGTCCCGATTTGCCGGAGACCCTGCCGGTCCGGCGCGAGCTCTTGCGGCGCGCCATCGCGCTGGAGCCGGCGATTGACGCGGCGAAGGGAGAATCCTCGCAGATTCGCTATCATTCCCCGGTGCTGCAGAGCGCCGTCGACGGCCTGTTCTCAGCCCTCGCCGCCTGGCGCACGGTCGCGTCGCTGCTGGCCTGGCTGCCAGATGACCAAGCCATCGAGGCGGCCCGCGCCGTGGGACAAGAAATCCCGCCGGAGCTTCTAACGTCGCAACGCGGCGTGCCGGACCAATGGATGGCCGACCCTGCGCAAATCCATAAGTCCTGCGAGGCCGTGGCGCGGCGCTTGAGGGAATTGCCGGCGAGCACGCCCTCGCTGCGGCTGCTCGCGGACCAGACAGCGAGCGGGCTCGCGGGAATCTCGTCTGCGATCAACGGGCTGGCCTTGCTTTCCGCAGCCCCGGTAGACCGCTTCCCGGCGCGCCACGGCGTGGAGGTCCGCGTGGGGGATTGGCTGCCGGCTCTCGTCGGCGCCGGACGCGCCTTCCTGGTCATCGGCGCCGTCGCGCTCTTCTGGATTTTGAGCGAATGGCCGAGCGGCGCGACCGCGATCACCTTCGCCGCCATCGCCGTCGTTCTGTTTTCGACGCGCGCCGATCAGTCTTACGCCACCGCCGCAGAGTTCGTGGCCGGCGTTCTTCTCGGGACGGTCTTGACGGCGGTCATCAAATTCGCCGTGCTGCCGGGGGTTGAAACCTTCGAGGGCTTTAGTCTGGTCATCGGTTTTTATTTGATTCCCGGCGGCGCTCTGATGCTTCAGCCCTGGCGCACCGCGATGTTCACCTTCATGACGGCCTTTTTCTGCGCCTATCTCGATGCGGCCAATGCGATGACCTACGACACGCTGCAATTTTACAACACTGCGCTGGCCATCGTCGCCGGCGGCGTCGTCGCCGCGCTTTCCTTTCTCCTGGTCCCCCCCTTGCCGCCGGCCTTTCGGGCCGGCCGGCTCATGGCGCTGACCTTGCAGGATTTCCGCCGCCTGGCGGCGGGCCGCCTCGCCTGGACCCTCGAGGAGTGGCGGGGGCGCCTCCTCGGTCGGCTTGCGGCGATGCCGGAGGCCGCCACGCCCGTGCAGCGCTCCGATCTTTTGACGGCGCTCGCTGTCGGCGCGGAAATCATCAGGCTGCGCCGCTTCGGGGCCATGCTCGGCGTTGGCTCGGCCTTCGAGCCGGCGCTAGCAACACTGGCGCAAGGAAATAGCGCCGCCGCGACGGCGCAGCTTTCCCTCTTCAGCGCTCTCCTCCACCCTCGCCCCGGCGCCGGCGTCGAAGCAGAGGCTGAACTTGCCCTGAAGGCGCGCGGGAGTATCCTCGCGATCACCTGGGGGCTTAACGAACACGCCTCTTATTTCGAGGGAAAGGACCGCGCGTGAGATTCACCGAGGTCAACGTGCTCGGCGTCTATGTCGCGCCCATGTCGCTGATGATTGTCGCAGCTTGGCTCGTCACGATCTCCCTGCGGCGAATCGCCGCCCGCTTTGGCCTGCTGCGTTTCGTCTGGCATCCCGCTTTGTTCGTATTTTCCGTTTATGTGATCGTGCTCTCGTCCATCACGCTGGTCGTCGTGCGCTGATATCCCATGACCGAGGATGAAACCAAAGCAAAGAGCGCCGAGGCGCCCCATGAGCGCGGCCCTGTTTGGTCGCCCCATTTAGCCGCGCGTCCGCCGGTGAGATTTGCGTCGTTATTGATTACCGCCGTGACGGCAGGGCTCGCCGCGGCCTTTGGTTGGGCGATGTGGGACGCCTATATGGGCGCGCCGTGGACGCGCGACGGCTCCGTGCGCGCCTATGTGGTCACCCTGGCGCCCGAGGTCGCCGGCCAGATCGTCGAATTCCCCGTCAAGGACAATCAATTCGTGCACAAGGGCGACCGGTTGATGCTGATCGACCCGAGGGACTTCAGGATCGCCGTCAGCCATTCCGAGGCCGCGGTGAAGCAGGCAAAAGCCACTCTCGAGAATACCGAGATCGAAGCAAAACGCCGGCAGAAGCTGGTGAAGGACGTCTCGATCAGCGTCGAGGAGGAGCAGACCTACGCGACCAAAGCCATCGCGGCCCGGGCGCAATATGAGCAGACACAGGCCGATCTCGATCAGGCGAAGGTCAATCTCGAACGCACCGAAGTGCGCTCTCCGGTCAATGGCTGGGTGACGAATTTCCTGGCGCAACGCGGCGACTATGCGCATGTCGGACAGAACGTCGTCTCGCTCGTCGACGCCGACTCCTTCTGGGTCGACGGTTATTTCGAGGAGATCTATCTCGATCAGATCCATGTCGGCGATTCCGCCGAGATCAAGCTGATGGGCTACAGCCCAATCCTGCGCGGACATGTTGACAGCATCGCACGCGCGATCAATGTCCCCAACGCGCAGCCCAATCACCAGGGGATCGCCTCGGTCAATCCGATATTCACCTGGGTGCGTCTCGCCCAGCGCATTCCCGTGCGCATCCATATCGACGAGGCGCAGGGTGTAGCGCTCTCGGCCGGGATGACGGCCACAGTGCAAATTAACCCGGCGCCCCGACTCGAGCCAAGTGAAGAGCGGCAATTGTGACGCTGCAGCCCCAAGAGGCGGGGGCAGGCGCGACAAATCCATTGGCGTTTTCCGTTCGAACAACTCTTGCAAAAATCGCTCTAGCCGAAAGCGGCCTCACACCAGCCCGCTCGCGATATTCACCGTGAGCCCGATGATCGCGAGATTGTAGAAGAAGGCCAGCGTTCCGTGCAGCGCGGTGAGCAGGCGCATCGGCCGCGAGGTCGTCGCGACGTCGGCCGTCTGCGAGGCGAGCCCGATCACGAAGGCGTAATAGAGGAAATCGACATAGCTCGGCTCGTCCCTGCCCGGGAAGTTCAACCCGCCCCTGTCCTTGCGCCGCCTCGAGGGGTCGCGATCATACTCGTCGTAATATTCATGCGCGTAATGGAACGCGAAGGTCAGATGCATGAACGTCCAGCTGTCCAGCACCGTCAGCACGGTCAGGCCGAGATGCAGCGCCTTCGACAGACCGGTCTCCGCCTTGACCGGCCCGAGCTCCAAAAGGATCGCGCCCATCGAGGCGCAGGCGACGCCGACAGCGAGCAGCAGAATAGTCGTGCGGCCCTCGTCGAGATTTTGCGTTCGCTGCCGGACGGTCTGTGGATCGGCGCTGGCGATAAGACGCGCGGAGGAGGCGAGATAGCAGAGCACAGCAACGTTCCAGCCGATCAACGCGCGCGTCGCAAACCGCATATGCTCCGGCAGGATGGCGCCGATGACAACGCCGATAATCGTGCAGACAAAGAGGCGCGGACGTTTCCAAACGATGCGGAAGGGCGCCAAAAGCGTTGAGCGCGGCTGGCCGTCCTCGCTCTCCTCGCGTGCCTCATCATCATTGGCGGGCTCGTACATTCGCGGCACGGACCCTAGCTTTTGCGCGCCGCGACGAAGACCGCCGCGTCTTTCAGAATTTGCGTCGCGGGTCCAAATCCCGTCGCGTCCAGGGCGGCGACCGCCTCTTGGACGAGCTGGTCGCGGCGCGCGACGGCGCCGTCCAGGCCTAGGAGCGAGACCAGCGTGGCCTTTCCGCGCTCGGCGTCCTTGCCGGCGCGCTTGCCGAGCGCCGCCGTGTCGCCGGCGGCGTCCAAAATGTCGTCGGCGATCTGAAAGGCCGCGCCCAGCGCGGCGCCGTAGCGCGACAGCGCCTGCGCTTGCACCTCGCTCGCTTGGCCCAGGATCGCGCCCGCATCGACGCCAAAGCGCAGCAGCGCGCCGGTCTTCATCGCCTGCAGCGTCAGGATTTCATCCTGCGACAAGGGACGGCCCGCAGACTCGGCCGCGAGATCGAGCGCCTGACCGCCCACCATGCCGCCCAGTCCCGCGGCGCGCGCCAAGGCCAGAACGAGCCTTGCCCGCACTGGCGCGTCTGCGTGCGTCGTTTCGTCCGCGATGACGTCGAAAGCATAGGTGAGCAGGCCGTCGCCGGCGAGGATCGCGGTCGCTTCGTCAAAAGCCTTGTGGGTCGTGGGTCGGCCGCGACGCAAATCGTCGTCGTCCATCGCCGGCAGATCGTCATGGGCGAGCGAATAGCAATGGATCATCTCCAGCGCGCAGCCGACGCGCAGCGGCGCTTCCCCCGTCACGCCGAAGAGCCTGGCGGATTCGATGACGAGAAAGGGCCGCAGCCTCTTGCCGCCGCCGAGCGACGCATAGCGCATGGCCGCGAGCAGCCTCTCCGGGCGCGCGATCTCGCCTTTGAGCGACGCGGAGCCGAGCAGTCGGTCGAGCGCCGCCTCCGTGCGCTGCGCCGCCTCGTCCAGGCGTTGAAAGAATTCGGAAGCCTCCGTCATGCGTCGCCTTTTGCGTGCTTTCTCCTCACCCTCTCCCGCTTGGGTCGCAGGGCCGTCCGGAGAATGAGTTGGGCGCACGTCCATACCGTCTTCGTCGATTCTCTCAAACCGATCAATCGCCGCGCTCCCGGCGGACGGCGCTCCGGGGCGGCGACGCCTCGGCAACGGGTTCGCAAAGCTCGAGCTCTCTGGTCTTTGCTGTATAAACCCCGGGCGATACCCGGGATTTCCGCTTGATGCGTTCGCGAAAAATGCGAGCCAGAGGCTCGCGGTCCGGGCGCCTTTGGACCGCGAGCCTCTGGCTCGCAGGAAGCGATCATTCGGAATTCCGTAGGCGTGGGGCTCCTGCCACTCCGCTGCGAGCTTTGCCCGACGGGAGAAACGCCCCCAAACTCAAAGGGCGCTCCGAAGAGCGCCCTTTTCGATCAATTCGCCTTCTTGGCGTCGGTCTTGCCGGTCGGATCCTTCGCCGGCTCCTTCGCCGCTTCTTTCTGAGTGTCCTTGACGGCGGCTTCCTTCGTCGCCGCGACCTTGGCCGCCTCGACCTTCGCCGCCTCGACGGCGGCGATGATCTGCGCCTTGGTCTTGCCGTGCAGGAGCTCGATCGCGGCGCTGAGCTGCTTGTCCTTGGCCTCGTCCGTCGGGACATAGGCCTGCGAGCCGCCCTTATCCTTATCCTCCTCGCCGTTCTTCAGATGTCCGCGCAGCGACGCCTCGCCGCGCGTCTCGTCGCGGCCCTTCTGATCGTCGGGCACGTCCTGCAACAGCACGATGTCCGGATCGATGCCCTTGGCCTGGATCGACCGGCCCGACGGCGTGTAGTAGCGCGCCGTGGTGAGGCGAAGCGCGCCGTTGGCGCCGCCGAGCGGGATGATCGTCTGCACCGAGCCCTTGCCGAAGGAGCGCGTGCCGATCAAAGTCGCGCGCTTGTGATCTTGAAGCGCGCCGGCGACGATCTCGGAAGCCGAGGCCGAGCCGCCGTTGATCAGCACGACGACCTGCTTGCCCTTGGAAAGATCGCCGGGATGCGCGTTGTAGCGCATCGTCTCGTCGGCGTTGCGGCCGCGCGTCGAGACGATCTCGCCATGATCGATGAAGTCGTTGACGACCTGGATCGACTGCTCGAGCAGACCGCCCGGGTTGTTGCGCAGATCGATGACATAGCCCTTGAACTTGTCGGCGGGAATCTCCTCCTGGAGCTTCTGCATCGCGTTCTTGAGCCCGTCCGCCGTCTCCTCGTTGAAGGCGGAGATGCGGATGTAGCCAACGTCGTCGCCGAGCTTGTGCCACTTCACGGATTTGACGCGAATCTCGGCGCGGTTGAGCTTGACGTCGAGTTTCTGCTTGTCCTTGGCGCCGCGCAGAATGGTGAGCTTCACCGGCGTGTTGATCTGGCCGCGCATCTTGTCGACGGCCTGATTGAGCGTCAGCCCCTGCACGCTCTCGTCGTCGATGCCGACGATGAGATCGCCGCTGGTGATGCCGGCGCGCGACGCGGGCGTGTCGTCGATCGGCGAGACGACCTTGACGACGCCGTCCTCTTGCGTGACCTCGATGCCGAGACCGCCAAAGCGGCCTTCGACTTGCGTGCGCATCTCCTTGAACCCTTTGGCGTCGAGATAGCTCGAATGCGGATCAAGCGACATCAGCATGCCGTTGATCGCCGACTCGACCATCTTCTGCTCGTCGGGCTTCTCGACGTAATCGCTGCGCACCTTGTCGAACACGTCGCCAAAAAGATTTAAATTCTTATAGGTGTCCGCAGGCGCCGCCACCGCTTCCGCGCTGAGAAGGCTGCGGGCGTGCTGGCCCAAAGCCGCGCATCCGGCGCCAAGTGCGATGCCGGTCGCAAGGAGTGCAGTCTTTCGAATCATCCGCCAACCTTCCGGGTGTCAGACCGGGTCCACCATGGACTCGGGTCTATCGAGTTTCCGTCCTTGCGGATCTCGACATATAAAATGGGCTGTTTTGCGCCTATCGCGACGGTTGCGGCTGTCTTCACCGAGCCATCGCCCATGCTCGCGACAGGTTCTCCTGCGAGAACAAACTGTCCTATGCCCACATTGATTCGGGCCACCCCAGCCAAGACGACATAATAACCGCCGCCGGCATTGATTATCAATAGTCCGCCGTAACTTCGATAAGGACCGGCATAAACCACCCATCCGTCGCAAGGAGCTGAAACGAGGCCGTTTTCTCTAACCTGCAGGGAATTGCCTCTTTCCACGCCGCCATAGCCGTCATGCTCGCCGAAGCGACGCGCGAAAGGACCGACGACGGGAAGCTGAAGCTTGCCTTTGAGGTCGGCGAAGCCGACCGCGGGCGCGAGGCGCGCGGGATCGCGAAAAGGCTGGGCGAGCGCTTTGGCGCGTTGCTCGCGCGAAGCTTGCGCGTCGGCCGCCTCGCGCCGGGCCTCCGCATCCTTCGCCGCCTGCGACGCCATGCGCGCCGCCGAGCTTTCCTTCTCCATGCGCCCGATGAGGTCTTTAATGCTCGTCGCCTGCTCCGCGAGCTTGCGCGCACGTTCTTCCTGGGCGGCGCGCTCGCTCGTCATCTGCTGCGAGGCGGCGCGCCGCTCCTCGATCATCTGTTCGAGATTGGCGCGTTGCGCGGTGAGCTCGTCGCGGCGTCGCGCAAGACCGGCTCTTTGGTTTTGCGCCGCCTCGCGTAGCTCCACCAGCTCGCCGAGATCTTTCTGTAGTCTGACGATTTCGGCGCGCATCTGCGGCAGCACGGCGCCCATCGCCATGGCCGCGCGCAAGGCTTTCAAAATATCCTCGGGCTCGGCGAGCACTGCCGGTGGGGGTCGGCGGTGCATGCGTTGCAGCACGAGCAGCACCTCGCCGATCAGCGCGCGTCTGTCGTGCAGAGAGGCGCGTAGAGCCTCCTGTCGGCCGTCGATCTTTTGCAACTCGGTTTCGATTTCCGCCGCTTGTCTTTCGGTGTCTCGCAGCTTTAACGCCGCTTCGATCAGCACCTGCCCGAGACGGCTTCTCTCCGTCTGGAGACGCTCGAGACCTTGGTCGATCTTGCGCTTTTCGTCCGTGACGTTTTGGAGGCCCTGCTCGACGCCGCGCAGCTCAAGCTTCTTCCAATTCAGCGGATCTTGCGGCCCGGTCGCCGTCTCCGCCGCGGCGCCGGTCGCCAGCGCCGCCATGGCCAGGGCGGCCGGCATGTCCGAGAAGAGCTTGGTGATTTTCTTCACGCGGTCGCGCCCGCCCCCCCTTGCATTTTCCCAAAAAGCTGGGAAGCACAAGGCCTGCGGACCATATGCTCGGGCAAAATTGTTCAGATTACGGCGGGTGTGCGCGCGCGATGGCTCAAACTTCTGCGAGCAGGGCGCCGACGAAGCCGCCGACCACGGCGCCGATGAGGCCCCCCGTTGAGCCCAACGTCAAACCAAAAATTGCGGCGCAGACGATCGCGCCGACCAGCGCGCATCCCGTCATGACGGCGGCTGAACTTTCACTTTCTGAAGGTTGCGACATCGCTGAGAATCTCCTCGACGGGCGCGGCGCGCCTGCGACGCGGCATCGACGCTGCTTAGATGTGGCGCGCAGGCGCCGCGGCAAGCTGCGGATTGTATCTAGCGGTTCGACGCGGCGGTGGGGGAGAGCGCCCGGGAACGGAGGTAGCATGATACCTCAGGCGCTGATCTCCCGTTTTCTCTGGCATTCGCGGGGTCGGCGTTTGACTTTCTGCGCAGGCTCCCCTATCAGCGGCGCTTCGCCGCAGTGGGCGGCCCAACACCACACGGAAACTCTCCGCAGATGTATGGAAAAACCTATTCGGCGAAGCCCGCCGACATTCAGAAGCAATGGGTGCTGATCGACGCCAAAGGGCTCGTCGTCGGCCGCCTCGCTTCGCTCATCGCGCTGCGGTTGCGCGGCAAGCACAAGGCCACCTTCACGCCGCACATGGACGACGGCGACAATATCGTCGTCGTCAACGCCGACAAGGTCGTGTTTACCGGAAGGAAGCGCGAGCAGAAAGTCTACCACCATCACACGGGCTATCCCGGCGGGGTGAAGGAGCGTTCGGCGAAGTTCATTCTCGACGGGCGCTTTCCGGAACGCGTCCTCGAGAAGGCGGTGCAGCGCATGCTGCCGCGCGGCCCCTTGGGACGCAAGCAGCTGGGCAATCTACGCGTCTACAAAGGCGCCGAGCATCCGCACGTCGCGCAAAGCCCGACGTCGCTAGACGTCGCCGCCCTGAACCCCAAAAATTCCCGGAGCGCCTGACCATGGCCGAGACCACGCTCTCTTCTCTCTCCGACCTCGCCGGCGCCGAGTTCGCTGTCCCGACCGCGCCGCTGCGCGAGCAGAAGCTCGACAAGCACGGCCGCGCCTATGCGACTGGCAAGCGCAAGAACGCGATCGCCCGCGTCTGGATCAAGCCCGGCACGGGACGCATCAGCGTCAACGGCCGCGATGTCGGCGTTTATTTCGCGCGTCCGGTGTTGCGCATGATCATCCAGCAGCCGCTCGCCGTGGCGAAGCGCTCGGGCCAATACGACCTGGTCGTCTCGGTCGCCGGCGGCGGGCTGTCCGGCCAGGCCGGCGCGGTGCGCCATGGCCTATCCAAGGCGCTCACGCATTACGAGCCGGAGCTGCGTGCGCCCCTGAAGCGCGAAGGCTTCCTGACCCGCGACTCGCGCGTCGTCGAGCGCAAGAAATACGGCAAGCGCAAAGCGCGCAGGAGCTTCCAGTTCTCGAAGCGCTGACGGGCCGCAGCGCCGTCTTGGCGCGGCGCAAGAGGGCAAAGCATTAAAGCCGGGCGCTCGCTCGGCTTTTTTGTTGTTTACGCGCAAGCGACGCGACGCCAAGGATAGGGTCCGCGCCGCCCGCCCGTCACAACAGGACATGAAGGCGAAGCGACGTTGAACACGCTCGAGCGGACGCTGATCCTGTCGCCCCCGGAAGCCATAGACGGCCCGCGGACGATCGCGAAAGTGCGGCGACGGCTGCTGCCCTTTCTCGCCGTCTGCTTCTTCGCCAACTACCTCGACCGTGTGAACATCGGCTTCGCCGCGCTGGAGATGAACAAGGACCTCGGCCTCTCCGCGACAATCTTTGGTTTGGGCTCGGGCATTTTCTTTTTCAGCTACGCCGCCTTCGAGATTCCGAGCAATTTCATGCTGGAGCGCGTCGGCGCCAGGCTCTGGATCGCGCGCATTCTCCTGAGCTGGGGAATCGTGTCCGCGCTGATGGCGCTGGCTTGGAACGAGTCCAGCTTCCTGGTGCTGCGACTGCTGCTCGGGCTGGCGGAAGCCGGCTTCTTTCCGGGCGTCGTTCTCTATCTCACCTTGTGGATGCCGCAGGCTTATCGCGCCGTCGCGATGAGCATGTTCATGCTGGCGATCCCTATATCCAGCGTGATCGGCGCGCCCCTTTCCGGATTCATTCTCGACGCTCTGCATGACGCCGGTGGCGCGAAAGCCTGGCAATGGCTCTTCGTGATCGAGGCGCTGCCGTCGATCCTGCTTGGGATCGCGGCGTTTTTCTGGCTGACCGACCGGCCGAGAGAGGCGCACTGGCTCGCGCAGTCGGAACGGGAATGGTTGCAGAGCACGCTCGACGCGGAGCGCGCGGCGCATCCGGAAGCCGCCCTCGAGCCCAGTCTGAAGATGCTGCTGACGCCGGATGTCGCGAGGCTCAGCGCGATTTATTTCGGAGTCGTGCTGACGCTCTACGGTCTCGTGTTCTGGCTGCCGCAGATCGTTCACGATTTCGGCTTTGCGTCTCCCCTGGTTGTCGGTCTTCTCACAGCCGCGCCCTATGTCGCCGGCAGCTTCTCCATGTTGTTTTGGAGCCGGCATGTGGATCGCCATGGCGGCCATGCGCGCCATGCGGCGCTGGCGTCGCTGCTGTCCGCCGCGGGGCTCGCGGCTTGCGGGGCGCTCGCGTCACCCGCGCTGACGATTGTGGCGCTGTCGGTTTCGGCGGCGGGCACTTTCGCGATGTTTCCGATCTTTTGGGCTTTCGCGACGCAGCGCCTGCCGCCCGCGCAGGCGACGGGCGCGATCGCGCTCATCAATGCGATCGCGGCGCTGGCGGGCTTTCTCGGTCCCTATCTCGTCGGCTGGGTGAAGGACGTCACCGGCGTCTTTCACTATGCGCCCCCAGCTTTGGCGATTGGCCCGCTGATCTCGACGCTGCTGCTGGTAAAGATCCTGCGCGCGTCGGCGAAGACTGAGCCTCAGGCTGGCTAGAACGGATCGACGCCGAGGGGGCCCTGCGCAATCGCCCGCGCCACGCCTTCGCGCTGCGACGAGCGTCATATGGAGCCCGAGCTTCGAGCGGCGCCACAACACGTCTTCCGCCGTCCGCGCCCACTCATTCGTCATCAGATAATCGAGCTCGCGCCGCGTGAGGCCGCAGCCGAAGTCTTCTCCCAAATCCTCAAGGCTTGCGGCGTCGCCGAGCATGGGAAAGACGCGCGCGCCATAGGCTTTGGCGAGACGTCGTGCGAGCGGCTGCGGCAGGAAGGGCTTCTCGCGAAGAAGTCGCGCCAACAGCGGCGCGATCTCGCCGTCCAGGCCTTCGCCGCCGGCAAGCGGCGTCATTGCCGTCCAGGAAGGCCCCATGCGCGCAAAGAACTCTTCGAGCGTTTCCAGCGCATGTTCGGCGAGCCTTCGCGCCGTCGTGATCTTGCCGCCGAAGATGGAGAGCGCCGGAGCGCCTTCTCGGTCGAGGTCGAAGGCGTAGTCGCGCGTCACGACCGAGGCCTCGAAGGACCCGTCGTCGAAAAGCGGCCGAAGCCCCGCGTAGCTCGAAACGATATCCTCGCGCGTGACCTCGCGTCGAAGACAGCGGCTCACGGCCGCGAGCAAATAGTCCGTCTCGCGGTCGCTGATCGCGACCGGCCCCGGGGCGCCCTCGTAGGGAACGTCGGTCGAGCCGATCAGCGTGAACTCGCCTTCGTAGGGAATGACAAAGATGACGCGGCGGTCGGGGTTCTGCAGGATATAGGCGTGCTCGCCCTCATAGAGTCGCCGCGTGACGAGATGCGAGCCCTTTACAAGCCGCACATGCTTGCGCGAGACGATGTGAAGGGCGTCGTGCAGCACCTGAGAGACATAGGGCCCGGCGGCGTTGACGAGCGTTTTGGCCTCGACCTCCTCGAGTCCCTGCGAGGTCTCGAGCCGCGCGATCCATCGGTCGGCTTGGCGTTCGGCGGAGACGAGGCTCACGCTCGGATTGACGAGCGCGCCGAGATCGCTCGCCGACAGGGCGTTCGCGACGACGAGCCGCGCGTCGTCGACCCAGCAATCCGCGTAAGTGAAGCCTTGCGCGAAGCGCTCTGCGAGCGGCGCGCCATACGCGGTCCCTTTCAGCGAAACGCCATGTGAAGCCT
The DNA here is from genome assembly GCA_963760695.1 of uncultured Alphaproteobacteria bacterium. GTDB lineage: Bacteria > Pseudomonadota > Alphaproteobacteria > Rhizobiales > Beijerinckiaceae > Methylocystis. The sequence continues at coordinate 197,532 of CAVXEI010000018.1, forward strand.
CGAGCCGCCCGCGCGGCGCGAGATGATCGTAAAGGAAGAGGCCAAGCCTGATCATCCAGGCGGGACGCAGCTGCGGCTCGTGAGGCAGCACGAACGTCAGTGGCGAGACGAGATGCGGCGCCGTGCTCAGCATCACCTCGCGCTCGGCGAGCGCCTCCCGCACCAGCCGGAACTCGAAATGTTCGAGATAGCGCAAGCCGCCGTGAATGAGCTTCGTCGAAGCGGAGGAGGTGCAGGAGGCGAGATCGCCCTTCTCGACGAGCCTCACCTTGAGCCCGCGCCCGGCCGCATCGCGCGCGATGGCGCACCCGTTTATGCCGCCGCCGACGATGAGGAGATCGAACATGGGTGTTCTCCAGAGAATGCTTCAGTCGCGGTAGCGCGGGTCGAAACCCTTCGGGGCGAGCTCGAACCGGGAAAACTCAAATCCCGGCGCGACGGTGCAGCCGACGAGCGTCCAGGCGCCGAGACTTTTCGCGCTCTGCCACCAGCCGGCCGGCGCGACGAGTTGCGGACATTCCCCGGCGGCAAGATCATTGCCGAGGCGCTGGAAAGACGCCTCCCGCCCGTGTTCGCTCAAGGAAAGCTCTAGCGGCGCCCCGGCGTAAAAATGCCAAATCTCGGCGGCGTCGACCCGGTGCCACCGAGAAATCTCGCCTTGCGCCAGCAAATAGTAAATCGCGGTCGAGGCCGCCCGTTCCCCTAGGGACACAAGAGTGGGCAGACTTTTGCGATCGGAATTCGCTCCATTCTGCCGCGAATTCTGATCGGTCGAACAATTCCCTTCGGGCGAAAAGCGCGCCAACGCCTTGTCGCGAAAGGTCTCGCGGAAGAAGCCGCCCTCCGGATGCGGCTTGAGGGAGAGCTGGCGGATCACCTCCTCGGCGGCGATCATGCGCAATCCCTCACCGGACGCGCATCCAGTTGTCGCTTCCGCAAATATTGGTGCCCACGACGCAGCCCTCGAGCGTCAACTGCGTCTCGCTCGTTTGCGTGAGGTTCGCCTGGTAATTCTGGCCGTCGGTTGCGTTATACACCGTGCCCGCCCACTTGTTGTCGCCGCTTTTCTTCAGATTGAGGATGGAGAGGCCGAGGAGGCGACGACCGCGCTGCGCCGGATCGGGGTTGTTGTCGTCGAGGGCGCCTTTCTCGGGGCCAGCCTCGATGACGCCGCACAAATTCGCGCCGCACATATGCAGGGCGATCACTGCGGTGCCGTCGCCGACGCGCCACTTCCCCATAGGTCCCGCTGCGAGCGCTGCGGAAGCGGTAAGAAGCGTCAATGCCGCGATCGCGACCATGAACCGCCCGCTCTTCATTCTGCCTGCTCCATTTCGTCTAGCTTGATCTGAGGAGTATAGAGCAGGATCGCCGCGAGAGGAAAGCGGCTCGGCGCGCTTAACCCTGGGTGTTCTTGCGACTGCGAAGGCCTCCGACTATTGATGATGACGATGGCGACCCGCGACGAAACTGCGCGAAATCCTGATCGCGCGCCGCGGCTCTTGCTGCTCGGCGGCACGAGCGAAGCGCGTGCGCTCAGCGAGCGCCTCGCAGCCGAGAAGGGCGTGGAAGCCATCGTGTCGCTCGCTGGCCGAACGCGCGCGCCGCTCGCGTCGCTGCTTCCAACCCGCATCGGGGGTTTCGGCGGCGTCGAGGGATTGCGCCGCTATCTGGTCGAGAGCCGCATCGACCGTGTGATCGACGCCACGCACCCTTTCGCGGAGCGCATTTCCGCAAACGCGCGCGCAGCCTGCGCCGCGCTCGGGCTTCCGCTCGCCGTGCTCGCGCGCGAGCCCTGGCGCCAGGGGTCTGGCGATCGCTGGATCGAGGTTCCCGACATGGCCAGGGCCGTGGCAGCGCTGGGCCCGTCGCCGCGCCGGGTTTTTCTCACCGTCGGCCGCCTTTCGGTTCCCGCATTTCGCGTGGCGCCGCAACATTTCTATCTCGTCCGCAGCATAGAGCCCCCGGAGCCAGAAGAGTTGCCGACGTCGGTCGAGTTGCTCCTCGCGCGCGGACCCTTCAGCCGCGACGAAGAGATGCGGTTGATGCGCGAGCACAGGATCGACGTTCTCGTCACCAAGAACAGCGGCGGGCCTTTGACCTACGCCAAGATCGAAGCCGCGCGCGCCCTCTCACTCGAGACGATCGTTGTTTCGCCGCCGCGCCCGCAGGCGGAAAGGCGGCTCGAAAATCTCGAAGCGGCGCTCGATTTCGCGAAGCGCCCAGCATGACTCGCGCGCTGATGATCCAGGGCACGGGGTCGGACGTCGGCAAGTCGCTCGTCGTCGCCGGGCTCGCGCGCGCCTTCACGAACCGGGGTCTCAAGGTCGCGCCGTTCAAGCCGCAGAACATGTCGAACAATGCGGCGGTCGCGGGCTCGGGAGAAATCGGGCGCGCGCAGGCGTTGCAGGCGCGCGCCGCGCGGCTTGTCCCCGATGTCGACATGAATCCCGTGCTCTTGAAGCCGCAGAGCGGCGCCGGCGCGCAGATCGTCGTACAGGGCCAAGTCGTCGGCCAGGCCTCGGCGCGAGACTATCAGTCCTGGAAGCCGCGCCTCATGCCGCTCGTGCTGGAGAGCTATGCGCGTCTCGGCCACGCCGTCGATCTCGTCCTCATCGAGGGCGCCGGCAGCGCGGCGGAGATCAATCTGCGCTCCGCCGACATCGCCAATATGGGTTTTGCGCGAGCCATCGAAGCGCCGGTCGTGCTCGTCGGCGACATCGACCGCGGCGGCGTCATCGCGCAACTCGTCGGCTGCCGCGCGGTCCTTGATCCGGAAGACGCGCGGCTTGTTTCCGGTTTCATCGTCAATAAGTTTCGCGGCGATCCAACGCTCTTTGACGACGGGATGCGTATCATCGTGGAGAAAACCGGCTGGCCGTCGCTCGGTCTTCTGCCCTTCTTTCCGCCGGCGGCGCGGCTTCCAGAAGAAGATTTGCTTTCGCTTCCCAAGAGCAGCGACGGCGCCGACGGCGAGATCGAGATCGCCGTCCCGATCCCGCCGAACATCGCGAATTTCGATGACCTCGATCCGTTGAAGGCGGAGCCGAGCGTACGCTTGACTTTCGTTCCGAGAGGGACGCCGCTGCCCGCTGCAGCAAAGCTCGTCGTGCTGCCTGGGTCGAAGGCCAGTCTCGCCGATCTCGCTGCGTATCGCGCCGAGGGCTGGGACATCGATCTTCGCGCGCATGTCCGGCGGGGAGGGCGGGTCCTTGGCCTTTGCGGGGGCTATCAGATCCTCGGTCGGCGCATCGCCGACCCCTTTGGCGTCGAGGGACCGCCCGGCGCCGCGGAAGGGCTCGGCCTTCTCGACGTCGAGACCGTGATGGGCGAAGAGAAGACCCTGCGGGCGGTTCACGGCGATAGCGTCGCCGACGGCGCGCCTTTCGAGGGCTATGAGATGCACGTGGGCGCGACCGAGGGAGCGGACCGCAACCGGCCGCTGCTGCGTGTCTCCGACGGGAGGTTGGAGGGCGCCCTCTCGGCCGATGGGCGCGTCTGCGGAACTTATGTTCACGGGCTCTTCTCGAATGACGCGCAGCGCGCCGCCTGGCTCGCGCGTCTCGGCGCCGAGCGCTCGCATCTGCGCTACGAGGCGATGGTGGAGGAGACGCTCGACGGGCTGGCCGATCATTGCGCCCGCCATCTCGATCTCGATCGACTGTTGAAGATCGCGCGGTGAGGCGGATCGCGGAGGCCCAGACTTTGAACGGCGGAAGCACGCTCGCCCCGGGGCCGCTGCACGGCGGCGGCGTCGACGCGGCGCGGCGCGCTTTCCCCGCCGCGCCCTTGCCCTGGCTCGATCTCTCGACGGGCGTCAATCCGCGCGCCTATCCGTTGCCAGCCTTCGCGCCGGAGGTTTTGACACGCCTGCCGGACGCCTCGGCTTTCGAGGCCGCCGAAGCCGCCGCCGCCCGCGCCTATCGTGCGCCGCCGGCTTTCAGCGTTGTCGCGGGCGCCGGGACGCAGGCCTTCATCAATCTCCTGCCACGCGTCTTTCCGGCGCGGCGCGTCGCCACGCTCGGCTTCTGCTACGCCGAGCACGCCGCCCGCTGGCGCGCTGCCGGCGCCGTGGTGAGGGAAGTCCAGTCGCTCGACGAATTGGCCACGATGGACGCTGCGATCGTGGTCAACCCCAACAACCCCGACGGCCGGATCACGCCGCCTTGCGACTTGCTGCGCCTCGCCCGGCGAATGCGCGCACACGGAGGGCTGCTCGTCATTGACGAGGCGTTCGCGGATCTTGCGCCGGAGATTTGCGTCGAGCCGCTGCTGGCCGAGGATCCCGAGGCGTGCGAGAATATCGTCGTGCTCAGGAGCTTCGGCAAGGCGTATGGGCTCCCGGGGCTGCGGCTTGGCTTCGCGCTCTGCGCAGCGGCGCGGGCCGCCGCCTTACGCGCGGAGCAGGGACCTTGGAGCGTCTCCGGTCCCGCGCTCGCCGCCGGCGCCCGGGCGCTCCAGGACGCAGAATGGCTGCGCGAGGCCCGGGACTTCGCCGATCAATCCGCGCAACGGCTCGACGCGGCGCTCGCGGCGGCGGGATTTGCGCCGGTGGGCGGAACAAGTCTCTTGCGCCTCGTGGAAAGCGTTCACGCGCCGCGAAGCTTCGCGCGTTTGTGCGCCGCGGGGATATTGACGCGGCGTTTCACGGAGCGGCCAAGCTGGTTGCGTTTTGGTCTGCCCGCGGGGCCGGAGGATTTCGAGCGCCTCGCAGAGGCGTTGGGCGTGAGGATCGATGTCTGAGGAGAAGGGCGAGGAGCCCGCGCCCGCTGCGACGTTCTCGCAGGCTGAACGCGATGCGGTCTATCGCGCAATTTACGAGCGGCGCGACGTGCGCGACGAATTTCTCGAGGAGGAGATTCCGCGCGAGACGATCCTGCGCATTCTGCAGGCTGCCCATCATGCGCCGTCCGTCGGCTTCATGCAGCCTTGGAACTTCGTGCTGGTGCGCGACGCTGCCGTCCGCGCCCGCATTCGCGAAGCCTTCGAGGCGGCCGTTGCGCGCGAAACACGTGAGATTCCAGAGGAGCGGCAGGCGCTCTATCGCAGCCTCAAGCTGCAAGGGATCATGAAGGCGCCGCTAAACATCTGCGTCACCTGCGATCGCTCGAGGCACGGCTCGACGGGCCTCGGCCGCACGCAGCAAAAAGACATGGACCTGCTCAGCACCGCCTGCGCGGTGCAAAATCTCTGGCTCGCGGCGCGCGCGGAAGGCGTCGGCGTCGGCTGGGTCAGCATTCTGGGCGAGGACGATTTGCGCGCGGTTCTCGGCATCCCGCAAGAGATCGCCATTGTCGCCTATCTCTGCGTCGGCTTCATCGAGCGCGCCTATCGGCGCCCGGAACTCGAGGTCAGGCGCTGGGCGAAGCGGCTGCCTCTCGCCGAACTGATTTTTGAGGACCGCTGGGGCGCAAGGAGCGAGTAGCGCGGCTCGTCAATCCTCGTGACGCCGCTTGTAATCCGTCAGCACTTCTATGGCGCGCGACTGCAGCCGGTCATTGGTGCGGCTCTCGATCACGCGCTTCACATATCGGTTCACGGCGGGAGCGTACCAGAGATCGACCTTCATCGTTGCGACCGGGCCGCCTCCCACGGCCGTGACCGTCTCATTCGTCTCGATCTTGAAGGCGTCATAGGTGAGGCCAAATCGGAAAGAGACTTCTTCATAGCCTGTCACGACGCTCGTCGCGTCGATGGTCGAGTCCCGGTCGGGATTCTTACGGCTCGCGGTGAAATGCGTCTCCCATTTCGCGCCGACCTTGAGCGGGAGATGCACCCCGGTCACGGGGTCGCCGACCTTGCGGGTCCAGACGCCGTCGTCGAGAAGACCCCAAGTCTCGTCATACACATGGAGTCCGGTTGCCGGCTGGCCCTGACCGACGGGGGCCATGGTGATCGCGACGCTGAAGGCGCCGTCCTTGATCTCGGTGAGCGTGTAGGTCTGGTAGGATTTGGTCTCGCCGGTGATGTCGTCGACCCAGCGATAGGTCCAGCGATCCCCGGGTTTCACGGGGATAGAGTTCGACGACCGGGGGAATTTTGGGAAAATCCGCCTTCGATTGCTCCTCGGCCTCCGCGCCTCCCGCGGAAGCACACATGCACAAAGACGCCGGCAAAATCATACGCGCCAGAGCGCGCCGCGAAAGAACGGAAGCGTTCGCCCTCCAACGCGTCATAAAACTCTCCCGAGTATGCAAAACGCTGGAGGCTTTCACGCTCAAGACACCATCGCCATGCCGCCGTTGATGTGCAAGGTCTGGCCGGTGACATAAGCGGCCTCGTCGCTCGCGAGATAAAGCACGCTGGCGCCGATCTCCTGGCTCGTTCCGAAACGCTCCATCGGGATGAGCTTGAGAAGCCTCTCCCGCTGCGCCTCGTTGAGCGCTTGCGTCATCGGGCTCTCGATGACGCCGGGCGCGACGCAATTGACGGTGATGCCGCGCGAGGCGACCTCATTCGCGAGTGACTTGGTCATGCCGGTGAGCCCGGCCTTGGCCGCCGTGTAATTGGCCTGACCCGGATTGCCGACGGCGCCCGCGACCGAGGTGATGTTGATGATCCGCCCGTAGCGCTTGCGCATCATGCCGCGCACCACGGCGCGCGAAAGGCGGAAGGCCGCCGTCAGATTGACCGCGAGCACCGCGTCCCAATCCTCGTCCTTCATGCGCATGAACAGCATGTCGCGCGTGATGCCGGCATTGTTGACAAGGATGTCGACGCCGCCGAGGGCCGCCTCGGCGGCGGGGATGAGCTTATCGGTATCCGCCCTGTCGGAGAGGTTGCAGGGGAGGATATGGGCGCGCTCCTTCAATTCGCCCGCGAGCGTCTCCAGCGCCTCGCGCCGCGTTCCCGAAAGCCCCACCGTCGCGCCCGCCTGATGCAGCGTGCGGGCGATCGCCAGACCAAGCCCGCTGCTTGCGCCCGTGACGAGCGCCGTTTTGCCAGTCAGGTCGAACATTTTTCCCCCTTTTTTTCTTTTTCGGTCCGAGCCCGTGGCGCCAACTGAGCGCAGCGCGAGCGCGTAACGCTCGGGTGTTTGCGCGCCGACTTAATTGAAGAGGCTCGACACGCTTTCCTCTTTCGCGGTGCGCGCGATGGCCTCGCCGATCAGCGCGCCGATGGGCAGGACTTCTGATGTTGGGCGCGGCGGCGACCTCGGGTCGTGGGAGGATCGTGTCGGTCACGACGAGCTCGGTGAGCCTGGACTGGCTGACCCGCTCGACGGCCGTTCCCGACAGCACGCCGTGGGTGATATAGGCGGAGGCCGAGACCGCTCCGGCGGCGATCAGCGCCTCGGCGGCGTTGCAGAGCGTTCCGCCCGAATTGACGATGTCGTCGATCATGATGCAGTTGCGCCCCTCCACGTCGCCGATGATGTTCATCACCTCCGACTCGCCGGCGCGTTCGCGCCGCTTGTCCACGATGGCGAGCGGCGCGTCGATGCGCTTGGCGAGCGCCCGCGCGCGCACGACGCCGCCGGTGTCGGGAGAAACCACGGTCGTATTGTTCGCCTTGGCGCGGCTCTTGATGTCGGTGACCATCACCGGCGCCGCGAATAGATTGTCGGTCGGAATGTCGAAGAAGCCTTGCAGCTGGCCGGCGTGCAGATCGACCGTCAGCACGCGGTCGGCGCCCGCCCGCGTGATCAGATTGGCGACGAGCTTGGCCGAGATCGGCGTGCGCGGGCCGGGCTTCCTGTCCTGGCGCGCATAGCCGAAATAAGGGATCACGGCGGTGATGCGCCGCGCCGACGAGCGGCGCAGCGCGTCGATCATGATCAGCAGCTCCATCAGATGATCGTTCGCCGGCGCCGAGGTGGACTGGAGGACGAAGACGTCCTCGCCGCGCACATTCTCGAGGATCTCGACCCAGATCTCCTGATCGGCAAAACGGCGCACGACGGCGCGGCAGAGGGGCAGGCTGAGATAGGCGGCGATCGCCTCCGCCAGCGCCCGATTTGAATTGCCGCTGAGGAGCTTCATCAACGCCATCGCCGTCCCTGCACTTGTGCCCGCGGCGTCTTAGCAGCCGAGCGCGGCCCGAACAATACGACAAAATCGTGACCGGAGCGCTGCGGCAAGGAAACGCGCCTGGGCTGGATAAAGGAAAAAGCGGGACGCAGCACAGCGCGCTTAAACAGAAGCCCCCGCTGACTTGCGCGCCTTTCCGGCGCGTTCATCTTCAGCCGCGTCCTCTTCGTCCCTCGCGCTCAGATTGTCGCGCAACGCCAGCATGACCCGGTGAGCCGTCTCCAAGTCTTTGACCGCGAGGCCCGCGGAGAGCCTGTCGCTCCATGGCGCTTGCAGGCGCATGGCGGAGTCGAAGGCCTGCCGGCCCTTTTTCGTCAGTACGACGAGCTGCGCTTTGCGGTGATGAGGGTTGGCCTCGAAGGCGACCAGACCCTCCTTGGCAAGATCGTTGACGATCCGCTGCACGTTCTGGCGATGCGCGCCGAGGTTGCGCGCGAGCCAGGCGACAGGCTGCGGGTAATTGGAGAGGACGATCGCGCCGAGAACCTGCCAGCGCGCGCTGGTCAAGCTGAGCGGCGCAACCAGCCGATCCCCCGCCGCCGCGAGCTGGTTGCTCAGCCGGAACAGGTCGAGGACGAGATGGGTCACGGCGTCGCCGCCGGGCGTTCGCTTGGGCTGGGGCATTTGGCGCCTTGAATCAATCTTGACATCATAATGTCAAGAGCAGTATGACATCATGATACCGTATTGGCCTTAAGCGTCCAAATGGAACGGCCTTTCCAACTTGTTTCGACTGACCACCCGCTCGCGATCGACATCGCAGCCGACGCAATGATCCGTGGCCCGAAGAGAGCCAAGCCATGACCTATGAGCTCTTGAAATTCGCGCATCTCGTCGGTCTCGCGCTGATCGCCGGCGGGCTGATCGGCGTATGGTTCTTTGATCTGCGGTCTCGGCAACTGACCGACCTGCCGCTCTTTGCTGAGGCGGTTCGCAACATCGCCGTGTTCTACGACGGCGTCGTCGTGCCGGGCGCGTTGCTGCTGCTGGCCTCGGGAAGCTGGCTGATCGTCTCCTTTTACGGCGGCTGGGCCTTTCTCGAGACGCCGTGGCTTCTTGGCATGGTCGTGCTCTTCGCGCTCGAGTTCATCGAGGGCAACACGATCACGCGTCTTTACTTCTTGCGGCTGCGGCGCTTGACCAGGGAGGCGCTGCTGCATGGCGGCGTCACGCCCGAACTCGAGCGCGCACGGCAAGCCGAGATGATCCCGACCTTTACGCACTTCCTCGATATTCCGCTGCTGATGGTCATCGTCTCGCTCGGGGCCATACGCCCGACGACCTGGATCCAGTTTTTCGTCGGCGTCGTCGCGGCGCTGCTCATTGCGACGCTGCTCACGCTCGTCATTCCCCGGCTCTATCCCTGGATTCCCGCAACAGGCGCAAAAGAGCAACCCTGAGCAGCCGCGCGCGGATTGCTATTCGGCGGCCCTCGACGCACAAGCGCAACGGCGTATTCTGCGCAGAGACAGCCGGCCGTGAGCCGCGCGTTCCGGAGGCCCGAACCCAATGCGCGAACCGCAAGATTGCCGTCTGCTCGTCTGCGTCGGGCCGCGCTGCGACGCGGAGGGACGGGGAACTGCGCTTTTTGCGAGGCTGCGCGGGCTGCTGGAGAATGCTGCCGGCGTCTCCTGCCAGAGCCGCGACTGCCTGCGGCTCTGCTCGGGTGGCGAGCCCGTCGTGCGGCTGGAGCCTTCGGGCGACGTGCTCGCCAATCCCGACCCCGAGGAACTGATTCGACTGGCTATCGGCGGGGAGGGCGCTTGAGGATGCGACGCACGCGAGAAGCCTTAACGTTACGCTCGCGAAGCTAATCGCACGGTGGGGGTCCTTTCACCTCCAACGGATGCCCCGCTTGCTCCCATGCGTCGGCGCCGCCCGGATACCAGTAGATATGCGTGTAGCCGAGCGTCATCGCGCGCTTGCCGGCGTTCCATGACGCCCAGCAATTCGTCCGGCAATAGAAGACGATCGGCTTCGACTTGTCGCCGCCCGTCGCGCGGGCGAGCCCATCCTCGAAAAAGCGCTGAAGCACGGGCGACAGCTCCCCGAGCCCCGTGTCGACGAGCCAAAGGCTGTCCGGAATGTCGCGGCGCGGCTCCGCGATCCAGGGTTTCTCGGGGGGAAGATCGGCAGGGCGTTTGGGCCGCGAGAGCGCGTCGATGAAGACGGCGGCCTTGCGCGTCCAGAGGTCGAAGGCCTGTGGCGTGTCGATCACCGTCGCGCCCTTCAGCGTCGCGGGCGTCGGCGCGTGCATCTTCTCCATTCTGTAGCCCTCGGGCTCGGCGGGCGGCGGCGCTTCCTGCGCCCGCGCGACAACTCCCGCGGCAAAGGTCGCGCAGAGCGCGACGATCCCGATCCATCCGATTTTCTTCATGCGCCTTCGTCCCTTTCCGATCGCGAGAGCCTATGACGGGCGAGACGCCTCAACAAGGCCGCTGGCGCAGCCCGCGCCTTGTCGCTAGGCGAGCCCCCATGTTACCGGAACGCTTTCCCAGCTTCGAAACGGCTTCACGCGTGCCCAGGCTCAACTCCTTCTCCCGCATCGTCGTCAAGGTCGGCTCCTCGCTCATCGTCGAGCCCGGCGGCGCGAGCGTGCGGCGCGACTGGCTTGAGGGGCTTGCCGACGATCTGGCGGCGCTGCGCAAACGCGGGGCCGAGGCGCTCGTCGTCTCCTCCGGCGCGGTGGCGCTCGGCCGTGGCGTCTTGGCGCTTCCGCCCGGGCCGCTCGCGCTCGAGGACAGCCAGGCCGCCGCCGCCGTCGGCCAGATCGAGCTCGCGCGCATCTGGGCGCATACCCTCGCCGAGCGCGGCCTCGTCGCGGGGCAGATCCTCGTCACTTTCGGCGACACGGAGGAGCGCCGCCGCTATCTCTACGCGCGCGAATGTGTGACCCGCCTGCTCGGCCTCGGCGCCGTGCCGATCGTCAATGAGAACGACACGGTCGCCACCGCCGAGATCCGCTATGGCGACAACGACCGCCTCGCGGCGCGCGTCGCGAGCATGGTTTCCGCCGACCTCCTGGTGTTGCTCTCCGACGTCGACGGCCTCTACACGGCGCCGCCGGGCGAGAACCCGGAGGCCGAGCATATTTCGGTGATCGCGCGCGTCACGCCGGACATCGAGGCGATGGCCGGCGGCGCCGCCTCGCAATTCTCGCGCGGCGGCATGCGCACGAAGATCGAGGCGGCGAAGATCGCGACGTCGGGCGGCGCGCATATGGTGATCGCCGACGGCCGCGCGCCGTCGCCGTTGAAGCGCATCGCGCAGGGCGAGCGCTGCAGCTGGTTCCTGACGCCGTCGAACCCGATGACGGCGCGCAAGAAATGGATCGCCGGCTCGCTGGCGCCGAAGGGCGCCGCGCATCTCGACGCGGGCGCGGCCGCCGCGCTGATGAACGGCAAGAGCCTGCTGCCGGCGGGCGTCACGAAGCTCGAAGGCGGATTTGCCCGGGGCGACTGCATTCTCATCCGCGACGCCAACGGCGCCGAGATCGGCCGCGGGCTCGCGACCTACGACGCTTCTGATGCGGCGCGCATCATCGGCCGCTCGTCGAAGGAGATCGAGAGCATTTTGGGTTTCAAAGGCCCGGACGAGTTGATCCACCGCGACGACATGGCGCTCGCGGGGGAGTGACACGATTGTTTGTGCTCGTATGCGGGAGAAGCCAGCACCTCCGGCTGAACTCTCTACTTGACGCCCACCGCCATCGACGTCGGCCCGACGAGCGGCTCGACGCGCACCGACGAGAAGCCCGCTTCGCGCATCCACTGCTTGCAGTCGGCGCCGGTGTAGTCGAAGCCGCCGGGCGTCTCGATCAGCATGTTGAGGCTCATCAACAGGCCCTGGACGTTCTCGCGGCGCTCGTCGTCGATCATCGATTCATAGACGATCAGCGCGCCGCCCTTCGGCAGCGCGTCGAAAGCCTTGGCGAGCAGCATGCGCTTTTGCGCCAAGTCCCAGTCGTGCAGGATGCGGCCCATCACGATCACGTCGGCGCTGGGCAGCCTGTCCGTGAAGAAGTCGCCCGAGATGAATTGCACGCGCTCCGACAATCCCTGGCTCGCGATGTAGCGCTCGAAAATCGGCTTCACCGCCGGCAGATCGAAGCCCGCGCCGCGCAGATGCGGATGCGCGCGCGCGACGGTCGCCGGCAGCATGCCCTGCGCGGCGCCGACGTCGACGAAGCTCTCGTACTGGCCCCAGGGGAACTTCGTCGGCGATGGCTCGCGCGGGTCCGGCGCTGCCGCCGCTCATCGCGGCGAGAAAGCCTTCGAGGCGCTTCTCGTCGGCGTAAAGCGCGGCGAAAACATCGTCCGACTCTTTGTTCTCACCCTGTCGGCGGCCGGTTCGCAGCGCCTCGGTCAAATGACCCCAATGCGCGTAGAGTCTGGCGCTGGCCATTTCCAGCATGCCGCCGACGTAGCTCGGCTTGGCTCGATCGAGAAAAAGGTCCGTCTCCGGCGTGTTGGCGTAAAGGCCCTTCTCGCGCTCCAACAGCTTCATCGCGACGAGCGCGTCGAGAAAATCGCGCGCGCTCCTCTCGTGCAGGCCGAGCCTTTGCGTCAAGGTCGTGAGATCGGCAGGCCCTTTGGCGAGCTCCGTGAAAAGCCCGAGCTCGACGGCCGAGAGCAACGTCTTCGAGGTCCAGAAACCCATGCCGATTTCAAAGATTTTTTGCGGCGAGATCTCCTCGCTCATACGTCGGTCCTTTCATGGCCGAAGCCTCCCAGCGCGGCCTGCGCGGCGGAGAGCCGAGCGATCGGGGCTCGAAAGGGCGAGCAGGACACGTAGTCCACGCCGATCCGCTCGAAAAACGCGATCGAGTCCGGATCGCCGCCATGTTCGCCGCAGACTCCCAGCGTGATGTCCGGACGCGACTGCCGCGCCCGCTCGCAGCCCAGCGCGATCAATTCGCCGACGCCAGCGATGTCGAGCGTCACGAAGGGGTCGGTCGGCAGCACGCCCTTGGCCACGTAGGATTTGAGGAAGGCGCCGGCGTCGTCGCGCGAGATGCCGAGCGTCGTCTGCGTCAGATCGTTGGTGCCGAAGGAGATGAACTCGGCCGAGCGCGCAATGTCGCCGGCGAGCAGCGCGGCGCGCGGCAGTTCGATCATCGCGCCAATGCGGTAACGGGAGGCGATCCCCGTCTCGATCTCCACGGCCTGCGCGGTCGCCTCGACGCGCGCCTTGACGAGATCGAGCTCCGCTTTCGCGAAGACGAGCGGGACCATGATTTCGACATGCGTCGGCTTGCCGGTCTCGATGGCCGCCTCGATGGCGGCCTCGAAAATCGCGCGCGCCTGCATGTCGACGATCTCCGGAAAGGCGACGGCGAGACGCACGCCGCGAAATCCCAGCATCGGATTGGACTCGGAGAGTTCTTGCGCGCGCTTGTTGAGCTTGCCCGCGTCGGCGCCCATTGCCTTGGCGACGCTCGCGAGCTCTGCGTCGGTCTTCGGCAGGAATTCGTGCAGCGGGGGATCGAGCAGGCGGATCGTGACGGGAAGCCCCGCCATGATCTCGAAAAGCTCCTTGAAATCCTCGCGCTGCATCGGGAGGAGCTTCGCGAGCGCGGCGCGCCGGCCGGCCGCGCCGTCGGCGAGGATCATCTCGCGCACCGCGACGATTCGCTCACCCTCGAAAAACATGTGCTCGGTGCGCGCCAGGCCGATGCCTTCCGCGCCAAATTTGAGCGCCGCGCGCGCATCCGCAGGCGTCTCCGCGTTGGCGCGCACGCGCAGTCGGCGCGCCTCGTCCGCCCAGCCCATCAGCGTCGCGAATTCGCCGGTGAGCGCCGGCCGCAGCATTCTGACCGCGCCGGCCATCACCTTGCCGGAGGAGCCGTCGACCGTGATCACATCGCCCTTGACGAAGCGGCGTCCGCCGACCGTGAAGCTCTGATCCTCGTAATCGATGCGCAGGCCCGTTGCGGCGGTGACGCAGGGCTTGCCCATGCCGCGCGCGACGACCGCCGCATGCGAGGTCATGCCGCCGCGCGCCGTCAGCACGCCCTCCGCTGCGTGCATGCCCGCGATGTCGTCGGGACTCGTTTCGATGCGCACGAGAATGGCCTTGCGGCCGCCCGCCGCGCTGCTTTCGGCGTCGCGGTTCGAAAAGACGATCTCGCCGCAGGCCGCGCCGGGCGACGCAGGCAAGCCGCTTGCGAGCACGAGCGGCCGGTCGCTGGGGTCAATCGTCGGATGCAGCAACTGATCGAGCGAGGCGGGCTCGACGCGACAGAGCGCCGCGTCACGGTCGATGAGGCCCTCGTTCGCCATGTCGATGGCGATTTTCAGCGCGGCGGAGGCAGTGCGCTTTCCGGATTGCGTCTGCAGCATCCACAATCGACCGGCCTCGATCGTGAACTCCATCTTCTGCATGTCGCGATAATGTCGCTCGACGCGCGCGGCGCATCGCTCCAGCTCGGCGAAAGCTTTGGGCGACGACGCTTCGAGCGATTGGACTTCGGCCTTCCGGACCACGTCCGACTCGCGGATGGGCCAAGGCGTGCGCAGGCCCGAGGTCACGTCCTCGCCTTGCGCGTTCGGCAAATATTCTCCGAATGTCTCGCGCGCGCCCGTGGAGGGATTGCGCGAGAAGGCGACGCCGGCGCCGCTGTCGCCCCCGATGTTGCCGAAGACCATCGCCTGAACGACGACGGCTGCGCCGATGTCCTCGGGGATCTCGTGCAGCGCCCGATAGGCTTGCGCGCGCGGACTTCGCCAGGACAAGAAGGCCGCGCGGATCGCGGCCCACAGCTGCTCGCGGGGATCTTGCGGAAAGCCGCCCTTTGCGATCTCGAAATACCGTCCGAGAACCTCGCGCCAGTCCGCGGCGCTGAGCTCCGCGTCGCGCACATAGCCTCTCGCCTCCTTGAACTCTTCCAGCGCCTCCTCGAACTCGTGATGCTCATGGTCGAGCGCCACGCAGCAGAAGAGCTCGACGAGGCGGCGGTAGCAATCGTAAGCGAAGGTTTCATCTCCGCACGCCGCAGCGAGCGCTGTGACCGTCTCGTCGTTCAATCCGATATTGAGGGCCGTGCCCAGCAGACCCGGCGTCGAGACGCGTCCGCTTGGCCGCACCGCGAGGAGCAGCGGCCATTTGGGATCGCCGAAGGCGTGGCCTGCGTCCGCCGCGAGCTTGTTCAACGCCGCGTCCACGGCCTCAGTCAGTCCCGGCGGCTTCTGACCCGAATGCACATGGAAATGCCGGCAGGCGTCCGAGGAGATCGTGAAGCCGGGCGGCACGGGCAGGGCTAAACGCGCCATCTCGGCAAGGCCCGCGCCCTTCGAGCCGAGGACGTCGCCGAGCGCGGCCCCGCCCTCGGCTTCACCTTGGCGAAAGCTGTAGCACCATTTGGTCATGGCTCGATCGAAGCTCGCGGGGCTTTGTCTCAGACGTCGGACCTGAAACGCCGACGCAGGAACAGCGCGAAACCGAGCTGACCCGCGCCGTACATCATCATGTCGACCCCAAGGAAAACGCCGAGCACATAGGGGGAGTTCTGCGGCCAGCCGAGCACGATCAAAAGCCCCAGGACGGCGGTGAGCGCGCCGGCGGCGCCGACCTGCCAGCGCGGCGCTTCCGGCAGCTTCGTTGCAATAAACAGCCGCAGCGCGCCCGTCGCCAGGAGCGCGAGACCGAGCAACAACGTCAGCCCGACCGCGCTCGTCTCTGGATTGGCGAGCGCGAAGGAGCCGGCGACGATGTAAAGCAGGCCCACGGAGCCGACGAGCAGCGCGCTCGTCCACCGATGGGCGTGCAGCGCGAGCGAAATGTCGAGGCCGCCGATGATGATGACGAAGATCGCGATCAGATAGACGGAAGCGATCGTCGCCGCGCTGACGAGGGCGAGCGAGGCGAAACCGAAGAGCAGCGACAGCGCGCCGAAGGCCGTGAACCACGGCCAGCGCGAGCGCAGATGCTCGATGGCGTCCCCAACGTCCCGCGAACGGGGCGAAGCTCGAAAAAGGGTCATGCTGCGCTCCTTCTAAGGCCCTGCGAGGGGGACGGGATCGGGGCCTTCACGGATTGTGCTGGCGTCGCGTTCCTTTAAAGATTAACACAGCTTTAACCCTCGCGGCGGCGAGAGGCGCCAATATCCTTAAGGCGGTCGAGGTGGCGGAAGATCCGGACGACAAGCCCCGGGAGAAGCCGGAGCACAAGATCGGCCAAAAGCTCGATGAGATCTCGGTCGCCGAGCTTGAGGAGCGCATTGCGGCGCTTCGTGCAGAGATCGCGCGCCTCGAAGCCGCGCGCGACCGGAAGCGCGCGGCGCAGGCTGCGGCCGACGCCTTCTTCAAGACATAGCGCGACCGATCGACGCGCTGGCGCGCCGGCCCCTGCACGCTACGAGCCAAAAGGACTCACCTGACGCCCGTCACGGCGAAACGATAAAGCGGGCAACCATTGCCGCATTCGCTCGGATTGCGGGGCACGAAGTCGCTGGGGAAGGCCGAACCGTAGTAGTCGGAGCCGCGATCCGCATAATAGGGGACTGCGTACCCATAAAAGCCGAGGCCATTGGCGCCCCATCCGTAGCGCAACCCCCCGCCGGGCAAGACGCGACCGCTCCAGACGGCGCCGCGCCACGGGCGGGCCTCAGACGGCTCGCTCGCGAATGCAGCCAGGGCTGCGCTGATTGTAAGAACCATGATGGTGAGCTTGCGCAACATCGTGCTGTCCTCCAGATTTCGATAGGGCAGAGCGTGAGGCCTGCGCGACAAAACGCCCTGCCGCAGACCGGGACTCACCTAGGACGAAGGCTCGCCTTTAGGAGCAGGCTGCGTAGCGCCTACGTAGTCGTAGCAAGTGCGAAGCGTCCGTTTGCCAAAGCGTGGCGCTGCGCTCGCGGCTTGCGGCCCTAATCGCCCTTGAAAATTGACGAGCGCCGCTTCCGGCTTATCTACGGGTGGCGTCACGTTTTCTTGGACATGACAAGGATGATCAGATCCTCGCGCGCCCCGAGCTTTTCCTTCGTCTCGCCTCAGAAGTTTGCGCGAAGCCTCCCGCGCGCACAGCAGCAACCCCCGCCGCGGGAGGTCCCCCCTTCGCCTCCTGATCCTCCACCGCCGCCCGGCCCGGACATCGTTCCTCCGCTGCCGCCGGGCGAGCCTGCGCCGATACCGCCCGATATACCGCCGCCCTCTCCTGGACCCGAGCCAACGCCTCCTTCGGAAGTGCCGCCGTGGCCGGATCCGCTGTCGCCTCCGCCTCTGCAAATGTGCGCCGAGGCAGGAAACAGCGACGGGCCGCCACGCTAGGGCTCAACGCTTGACAGGCCTGCGCCGCCATGCGCTTTTCCGCGCCCATCCCGGCTTTCGCGGCCCCCTGGCAAGAAGACCTTATGCATCGCTATCGCACGCACACCTGCGGAGAGCTCCGCGACGCCCATATCGGCGAAAAAATCCGCCTCTCCGGCTGGTGCCATCGCATCCGCGATCACGGCGGCGTGCTGTTCGTCGATCTGCGCGACCATTACGGCATGACGCAATGCGTCGTCGATCCCGATTCTCCCGCCTTCGCCCAGGCGGAGAAGCTGCGCTCGGAGTGGGTCGCGCGCTTCGACGGCGAGGTGCGCAGGCGCCCGGCCGGCACCGAGAACGCCGACATGCCGACCGGCGCGATCGAGGTCTATGTGCGCGAGATCGAGGTGCTGGGGCCCGCCGCCGAGCTGCCGCTGCCGGTCTTTGGCGATCAGCCTTATCCGGAGGAGACGCGGCTCAAATACCGCTTCCTCGATCTGCGCCGCGAGAAGCTGCACGCCAACATCATGCTGCGCGGGCAGGTCATCGACGAGCTGCGCGCCCGCATGAAGCGCGCAAGGCTTCTTCGAGTTCCAGACGCCGATCCTCACGGCCTCCTCGCCGGAAGGCGCGCGCGACTTCCTCGTGCCGTCGCGCATCCACCCCGGAAAGTTCTACGCGCTGCCGCAGGCGCCGCAGCAATATAAGCAGCTGCTGATGATGGCGGGCTTCGACCGCTATTTCCAGATCGCGCCCTGCTTTCGCGACGAGGACCCGCGCGCCGACCGTCTGCCTGGCGAGTTCTACCAGCTCGACGTCGAGATGAGCTTCATCGAGCAGGAAGACGTGTTCGCGGCGCTGGAGCCCGTGATCCACGGCGTCTTCGACATGTTCAAGGGCGAGCGGATGGTTCGTCCCGGTCCCTGGCCGCGCATCCCCTATGCCGAGGCGATGCTGAAATACGGCACCGACAAGCCGGATCTGCGTAACCCGCTCCTCATCGCCGACGTCTCGGAAGAGTTCGCGCGCGACGTCGTCTCGTTCAAGGCTTTCAAAGGCAAGACGGTGCGCGCGATCCCCGCGCCCGGCGCCGCCAAGGAGCCGCGCAGCTTCTTCGACAAGCTCAACGACTGGGCGCGCAGCGAAGGCGCGCCGGGCTTAGGCTATGTGATCTTCGAGGAGGAGAACGGCGCGCTCAACGGCAAGGGGCCGATCGCGAAATTCATCCCGGCGGAAGTCCAAGCCGCCATCGCCGGCAAAGCGGGCGTGAAGGCCGGCGACGCCGTGTTCTTCTCCGCGGGCGAAGAGACGGCGGCGGCGAAGCTCGCGGGACAGGCGCGGCTCAGAATTGGCTCCGAGCTCAATGTCACGAGGACCGACAGTTTCGAGTTCTGCTGGGTCGTCGACTTTCCGATGTTCGAGTACAACGACGACGAGAAAAAGATCGACTTTTCGCACAACCCGTTCTCGATGCCGCAAGGCGGGCTCGACGCGCTCGACACGATGGACCCTCTGCAGATCAAGGCGTTTCAGTACGACATCGCCTGCAACGGCTTCGAGATCGCCTCGGGCGGCGTCCGCAACCACAGGCCCGAGGCCATGGTGCGCGCCTTCGAGATCGCCGGCTATGGCGAGGAGGAGGTCGTGCAGCGTTTCGGCGGCATGTATCGCGCCTTCCAATACGGCGCGCCGCCGCATGGCGGCATGGCGGCGGGAGTGGACCGGATCGTGATGCTGCTCGCCGGCGAGCAGAATCTGCGCGAGGTGACGTTGTTCCCGATGAACCAGCGCGCCGAGGATTTGCTGATGAGCGCCCCCTCCGAGGCGACGCCGAAGCAGTTGAGGGAGCTGCACCTGCGGGTCAATCTCCCGCAGAAGGCGTGACGTTCACGCCTCGGCGTGCAAATAGGCCCGGCGCGCCCGCGCCGCCGTGAGGAGGAAGCGCTCGCCCTTCTGATAGGCGGCGTTGCCGGCGAGGACCTCGAATTCGCAGAGGGCGTCGGCGTCCTGCGCCCCTTGGGTGAAGGCCCCGCGCAGCAACCGCACCGTCTTGGGCAGAAGCGCCAGCGCGCCGCGCTCGACGGCTTCCCTGACGAAGATGTTCGACGGATGGTCCATGGCGTGCTCGCTCTCCCTCAACGCCATGCATTTAACGCGAGCCCGGCCCATAAATCCAATTGCCATTTTCGATGATTTCATGCATTTTTTGCATCATGGAGCTGCTCTGGATCGACGATTTCCTGGCGCTGGCCGAGACGCGCAACTTCACCCGCGCCGCCGAAATCCGCTTCACCACGCAGTCGGCCTATAGCCGGCGCGTGCAGCGCCTCGAGGAATGGCTCGGGGCGGCGCTCTTCGACCGCGAGACGCGGCCCGTGGCGCTGACGCCCGCCGGCGAGGAGTTTCTGGCCCGCGCCCGAAGATTGCGCGAGGAAATTTTCGACGCGCGTCGCGCCGTGCTCAGCGCCTCGAGCGTCTTCAAGAAGTCGCTGCGCGTCTATGCGACCAACACCCTCGCGGCGACACTGCTGCCGACCTGGATCGACGAGAACCGGCTCGAAAATTATTCGCTGATCGTCGCCTCGATCACCGGCTGTCTGGGCGCGCTGCGGCGCCGACAGGCCGACCTCGCGCTCGTGCCGCATTTCGGCGACGACGAGGCGCTCGCGGGGCTGAGATCGGAGGAGATCGCCGAGGACAGGCTGGTGCTCGTCGCGACGGCGGAACGAGCGGCCTCCGTGTCGCTCGACGGCGGGCGCCTGAAGGGCCGGCTCATGGTCTATGCGCCCGGCACGAGCTACGGGGCGGAGATCGCGACGATGCTGGCGAGGCATGGCGTCGCGATCGATTCCGCTCCCGTCTGCGAGAGCGCCTCGGCCGAGGCGCTGCTCGCGCAGGCCATCGCGGGCTTCGGCGCCGCCTGGATTCCCCGACTGCTGCTCAAAGACGCGGCGCTCGAGCGCTGCGACGTCCCGGCGTTTTTCGACGCGCCCTATAAGATCTTGCTCGTGCGGCCGGGGAAATGACGCGCCTGCGCTTTTTTGGCAAAATGTCCGGAACTCGAACGCGGAGATTCCCATGACCAGCATCTACGACATCGAAGCGCGCGGCATCGACGGCGCGCCGCACAAGCTTTCCGAATATGCCGGCAAGACGCTGCTCGTCGTCAACGTCGCGAGCCAATGCGGCTTCACCCCGCAATATAAGGGGCTCGAGGCGCTCTATCGCGAATTCGCGCCCAAGGGCCTCGTCGTGCTGGGCTTCCCCTGCGATCAATTCGGCCATCAGGAGCCCGGCGACGAGGCGGCGATCGCGAGTTTCTGCTCGACGAAATATGACGTGACCTTCCCGATGTTCGCCAAGATCGAGGTCAATGGGGAGGGCGCGCATCCGCTCTATCGCTTCTTGAAGGGCGAGAAGCCCGGCCTCCTCGGCACCGAAGCGATCAAGTGGAACTTCACGAAATTCCTGGTCGACGCCGAGGGCCATGTGAAGAAGCGCTATGCCCCGAATGACACGCCGGAAGCGATCGGCAAGGATTTGGAGAAGCTGCTCGGCGCGGGGTAGGGTCGCTTCGACAGCCCCTCACCCTAACCCTCTCCTCGCATAGGCGGGGAGAGGGAAATGCCGCCCCCCTCAATACCCAAACTGCTCCCTCAGAATCCGCTCTTCCAGCGAATGTCCGGGGTCGTGCAGCAGCACGTGGCGGGTGGACTGATCCATTGAGACGTCGACGGCGGCGATGTCGCGGAATTCGTCGTGGTCGGCGACGACCGAGACGGGGCGTTTGTCCGCCTCCAGCACCTCGAGGCGCACCGTCGCAGAATCCGGCAGGAGCGCCCCATGCCAGCGTCGCGGGCGGAAGGCCGAGATCGGCGTCACCGCCATCAGCGGCGCGTTGAGCGGCAGGATGGGGCCATTCGCGGAAAGGTTGTAGGCGGTCGAGCCCGCCGGCGTCGAGACGAGCACGCCGTCGGCGATGAGCTCGGCCATCGCCTGCTTGCCGTCGACGAGAATGCGGATCTTGGCGATCTGCGAGGTCTGGCGCAGCAGCGACACATCGTTGATCGCATGCGCCCGAAATTCCGAGCCCTTGGCGTCGACGGCCTGCATCAAGAGCGGATGGATGATCGAGCGCTTCGCCGCGGCGATGCGCTTGCGCAGGCCCGTCTCGCGGTACTGGTTCATCAGAAAGCCGACGGAGCCGCGGTTCATGCCGTAGATCGGCCTGCCGTCGCCGAGATAGCGGTGCAGCACGCGCAGCATGAGCCCGTCGCCGCCCAGCGCGACGATGCAATCGGCCTCCTCCGGCGGCGCGTCCCCATATTTTTCGACGAGGCGCGCGCGCGATTCCTCCGCCTCCGGCGCGCCGGAGGACATAAAGGCCAGCGCCCGGGCGGGATTGGCCAGGGGATCCACGGCCTCCGCTTCTCCTCCCGAACCCATGGACTGCCCTTTTCTTAAGCTTTTGGCCTAGCCCCTGACAGGGAAGGCGTCTTTTCCTACACCGCCGGGCGGGGGAAGGAAACGTTTGCCGCAAGCGTCGCTTTTTCGTAGCTCTGTTCCAGTTAAAGGTAGCATCGCGCCGCCGCCGCGCGAGGAGAAGAGAAATGGCTGAGGATTTGAGGCGGACGCCGCTCCACGCATTGCATCTTTCGCTCGGCGCGCGCATGGGGCCCTTCGCCGGCTACGACATGCCCATTCAATATCCATCGGGCGTGCTGAAGGAGCATCTTCATACGCGAGCGGCCGCCGGACTTTTCGACGTCTCGCACATGGGCCAGCTGTGGCTCACGGCAAAATCCGGGCGCTATGAGGATCTCGCTCGCGCGGTCGAGTCGCTCGTGCCGGTCGATCTCCTGGGGCTTACGCCGGGACGGCAGCGCTACGGCTTCCTCACCTGCGACAACGGCGGCGTCTTCGACGATCTGATGATCTCGCGTCATGGCGACGCGCTGCTCGTCGTCTGCAACGCCGCGCGCAAGGCGGAAGACGAAGCGCTGTTGCGCGCGCGTCTCTCCGGCTCTTGCGAGATCGAGACGCTCGATCGCGGACTGATCGCGCTGCAAGGCCCGCGCGCGGAAGAGGCGCTGTCGAAGCTCGCGCCGGAGGTCCGCGACATGCGCTTCATGGACGCGCGCGAAGCGACGATCTGCAATGCGCTGAGTTATGTGACGCGCTCGGGCTACACGGGTGAGGACGGTTTCGAGATTTCCGTTCCGGTTGGAAAAGCAGACGAGATCGCGAAGGCGCTGCTCGCCACAGACGGCGTCGCGCCGATCGGGCTTGGGGCGCGAGATTCGCTGCGGCTCGAGGCCGGGCTCTGCCTCTACGGCGCCGATCTCGACGAGGCGACGACTCCCATTGAGGCCGACCTCTCTTGGGCCATCCCGAAAGTCCGCCGTCGCGGCGGCGCGCGGGCCGGCGGCTTTCCGGGCGATTCGACGATTCTGGCGCAGCTCGAGAGCGGGCCGATGCGTCTGCGCGCGGCCCTCCTGCCCAAGGGGCGCGCGCCGGTGCGCGCCGGAGCCGCGATCTTTGCCGCCGAGACGGACGCCGCCCCCATTGGCCGCGTCACCTCGGGCGGCTTTTCCCCAAGCCTCGACGCGCCAATCTCGATGGGCTATCTGCCCCTCTCGCTTGCCAAACCTGGCACCTGCGTATTCCTCGAGCTGCGCGGTCAAAGAACGCCGGCGGAAGTCCTCGCGCTTCCCTTCGTTCCGCATCATTATCGACGCGCCTGATTCGCCTCGATTCATGGGAGACGAGCCTTGCTGAAATACACCGCAGATCACGAATGGTTGAAACGCGACGGAGATGTCGTGACGGTCGGCATCACCGACCATGCGGCCGAGACGCTCGGCGATCTCGTTTTCATAGAGCTTCCCGAAGTGGGCGCGCGCTTTAAGGCGGGCGATGGCGCCGCGGTCGTCGAATCGGTCAAGGCCGCCTCCGACGTTTTCGCGCCGCTCGAAGGCGAGATCCTGGAGGTCAATCAGGCGATCGTCGACGATCCCGGCACGGTCAATCGCGATCCGCAAGGCGCCGGCTGGTTCTTCAAATTGAAGCCCGCCAATCCAAGCGCCTTCGACGCGCTGCTCGACGAAGCCGCCTATCGCGCGACGCTTGGTTAGGCCGGCGCGGATACCCATCTCAGTATCGCGTTTGGGTGTGGCCGAAGCCGGCTCGCCTCGACGGAGAACGCCATCGCGGAGAGGCGCATGAGCGAAGAGCGCTACGACCCTTACGATTTCGCCAATCGCCGCCACATCGGCCCTTCACCCGAGGAAATCCGCGACATGCTCGCGGTCGTGGGCGCGCCCTCGCTCGAGGCGCTGATCGACGAGACGGTTCCGCAGGGAATCCGCGCGGCCGAGCCGCTCGATTTCGGCCCGCCGTTGTCCGAGCGTGGCGCGCTCGATCGCCTGCGCGAAACGGCAAACAAGAACCGCGCGCTCGAATCGCTGATCGGCCAGGGCTATCACGGCACGATCATGCCGCCGGCGATCCAGCGCAACATATTGGAGAATCCGGCCTGGTACACGGCCTACACGCCCTATCAGCCGGAGATCAGCCAGGGGCGTCTCGAAGCGTTGCTGAACTTCCAGACCGCCGTTTCCGATTTGACGGGACTGGATGTCGCCAACGCCTCGCTCCTCGACGAGGCGACGGCGGCGGCCGAAGCCATGGCGCTCGCGCATCGCGTCGCCAAGTCGAAGGCGCTCGCTTTCTTCGTCGACAAGAACGCGCTGCCGCAGAGCATCGCGGTGATCCGCACGCGCGCCGAGCCGCTCGGCTGGCGCGTCGTCGTCGGCGATCCTTTCAAGGACCTGAAGCCAGAGGAGGTCTTCGGCGCGCTCTTCCAATATCCGGGCGTGACCGGCGCCTTCCACGATTTCTCCGAACCCATCGCGCGGCTCCACGCGGCGCAAGCCATCGCCGTCGTCGCCGCCGATCCGATGGCGCTGACGCTCTTGAAGCCGCCGGGCGAAATGGGCGCCGATGTCGCGGTGGGCTCAATGCAGCGCTTCGGCACGCCGATGGGCTATGGCGGTCCCCACGCCGCCTATATCGCGGTCAAGGACGCGCATAAGCGCGCGTTGCCCGGCCGCCTCGTCGGCGTCTCGATCGACTCGCGGGGAAATCGCGCCTATCGGCTTGCTCTGCAGACGCGCGAGCAGCACATCCGACGCGAGACCGCGACCTCGAACATCTGCACGGCGCAAGCCCTGCCGGCGATCATCGCCTCGATGTATGCGGTGTTCCATGGCCCGAAGGGGCTGAAGGCCATCGCCGAGCGCATCCACCGCAAGGCGGCGCGCCTGGCCGAGGGTCTCGTCTCGCTCGGATTCGAGATCGCCCCGCAGGAGTTCTTCGACACGATCACGGTCGCGGTCGGCCCCTATCAGGGGCTCATCATGAAGAACGCCGTCGATAACGGCGTCAATCTGCGCAAGGTCGGGCGCGACCGCATCGGGATCACCGTCGACGAGCGCACGCGGCCCGCAACATTGGAGGCCGTCTGGCGCGCCTTCGGCGGCTACGATCTCGTCTACGGCGACGACTACCCCGAATATCGGCTGCCGAAGGCGCTCTTGCGGCAATCGACCTATCTGATGCATCCGATCTTTCACATGAACCGCGCCGAGAGCGAGATGAACCGCTACATGCGTCGTCTCGCGGATCGCGATCTCGCGCTCGACCGCGCGATGATTCCGCTGGGCTCCTGCACGATGAAGCTCAATGCGACGGCCGAGATGCTCCCGATCAGCTGGCCGGAATTCGCCGAGATCCATCCCTTCGCGCCCGCGGATCAGGTGGAGGGCTATACCGAGCTGATCGCAGACTTGTCGCAGAAGCTTTGCGCGATCACCGGCTATGACGCCTTTTCGATGCAGCCCAATTCCGGCGCGCAGGGCGAATACGCGGGGCTCCTCACTATCCGCGCCTACCACGCGAGCCGCGGCGAGGATCAGCGCCGCGTCTGCCTCATCCCCGCTTCGGCGCATGGCACGAACCCGGCCTCCGCCTCGATGTGCGGCATGCAGGTCGTTGTCGTCGCGACGGACGCCAAGGGCAATATCGACGTGGCCGATCTTCGCGCCAAGGCGCAGGCGCATCGCGACACGCTTGCGGCGGCGATGATCACCTATCCGTCGACGCATGGCGTCTTCGAGGAGAGCGTGCGCGAGATTTGCTCGATCGTCCATGAGGCGGGCGGCCAGGTTTACATGGACGGCGCGAATCTCAACGCGCTGGTCGGCTTAGCCAGACCCGGCGACATCGGCGCCGACGTGGGCCACCTCAACCTGCACAAGACCTTCTGCATTCCGCACGGCGGCGGCGGGCCCGGCATGGGACCGATCGGCGTCAAGTCGCATCTGACGCCGTTTCTGCCGGGGCATCCGGATACGGGCGGCGCGTCCTTGACCGTCGCGGCTTCGCCCTTCGGCTCGGGGTCGATCCTGCCCATCTCCTGGAGCTATTGCCTCATGATGGGGGGCGCGGGGCTCACGCAAGCCACGCGCATCGCGATCCTTTCGGCGAATTACATCGCGCGTCGCTTGAGCGGCGCTTACAACGTGCTCTACACGGGGGCCAAGGGACGCGTCGCGCATGAATGTATCGTCGACGTGCGGCCTTTGCAGCAGGAGGCGGGCGTGACCGTCGAGGACGTCGCCAAGCGCCTCATCGATTGCGGCTTCCATCCGCCGACGATGAGCTGGCCGGTCGCCGGGACCTTGATGATCGAGCCGACCGAGTCCGAGACCAAGGCCGAGATTGATCGCTTCTGCGACGCGATGCTCTACATACGCGAGGAGGCGCGCGCCATCGCCGAGGGGCGCATGGACCGGGCGGACAATCCCCTAAAGCGGGCGCCGCATACGGTCGAGGACCTTGTCGGCGAATGGACGCGGCCCTATTCGCGTGAGGCGGCCTGCTTCCCCAAGGGCGCCTTCCGCGTCGACAAGTACTGGCCGCCGGTGAACCGGGTGGACAACGTCCATGGCGACCGACATCTCATCTGCTCCTGCCCGCCAATCGAAAGCTACGCCAAAGCCGCGGAGTAGCGCATCGATGACGGCCCGCGACCGCATCGTCATGTGCGCGCCGGACCATTATTGCGTCGATTACGTCATCAATCCCTGGATGGAGCATCAGATCGGGCAGGCGGATCTGGCCCGGGCCCGCAAGGAGTGGGAGGGGCTGCGCGGTCTCTTGGCCGAGCACGCCGACTTACTTTTTGTTCCGCCTCGGCCAGGCCTCCCCGACATGGTGTTCACGGCCAACGCCGGCCTGCCGCTCGGCCGGACCGTGGTGCTGAGCCGCTTCATGACCGAGGAGCGCCGGCCGGAGGAGCCTTTCTTCCAAGCCTTCTTCGAAGCGCAGGGCTTTACGATCGCGCCTTGGCCCGACGACATTCCCTTCGAGGGCGCGGGCGACGCTCTCGCGGACGAAGCGCGCGCGTTGATCTGGTGCGGCCACGGGTGGCGCACCAGTCCCGAGGCGCCAGCCTTGCTGGAGCGAATTTTCGAACGGCGGGTCGTCGGCCTTCGCCTCGTGGACCCTCGCTTCTATCACCTCGACACCTGTTTCTGTCCGCTCGCCGACGGCTGGTTGATGTACCTATCCGGGCGCGTTCGACGCGGAGTCGCTGGAGACGATCGCGAGGCTCGCGCCGCCGGAGCGACGGCTTGAGATTGAACTGTCGGACGCGCTGCATTTCGCCTGCAACGCGGTCGAGTGCGGCGGACGCGTCATTCTCAACGAAGCCTCGAACGGCCTCCAGCGCCAGCTGCGCGAGGCCAGATTCACGCCAACGCTGACGCCGCTCGGAGAATTCCTCAAGGCCGGCGGCGCCGCGAAATGTCTGACGCTGAAATTGAACGCACAGCCGCAATGAGCGGGGAGACGCTCCTCGCGCCCTTCGCCGCTCCCTACGCGCCCGACGATGAGGCGATTGCGGCGCGGCTGCTCGCGCAACGCCCGCCGCCGAGCGCACGCGCTGCGATTGAGGCTATCGCCCGCGAGCTTATCGCCGCGTCGCGCCCGCAAGGGCTTCTCATCGGCGGAATCGAGGATTTCTTACGTGAGTTCTCGCTCACCTCGCGCGAAGGCCTCGCGGTGATGGCGCTCGCCGAGTCGCTGCTGCGGGTGCCGGACGACGAGACGCTCGATCGCCTGCTCGCCGACAAGCTCGCAGTCGGCGATTTCGCGCATCATCGCATCGCCGGCGACGCGCTGCTCGTGCAGGCCTGCGCCTTCGCGCTCGGCCTTTCGGCGCGGCTATTCGAGGAGGGCGCGACGCCGCATGGCGTAACGGAGAGCGTCGCGCGGCGGCTCGGACTTCCGGCGCTGCGTCTCGCCGCAAAGCAAGCGATGCGGCTGATGGGAGCGCATTTCGTCTTCGGCGAGACGATCGAGGCGGCGCTTTCGCGCCGCGCACCGCCGCCTCTGCGATATTCCTTCGACATGCTCGGCGAAGCGGCGCGAACGCAAGCCGACGCGGAGCGCTATTTCGAGGCTTACGCCCACGCAATCGAAGCCGTCGGACGCGCCGTGGGCGCGCAGGCGCTGCCCGACCGCCCCGGCGTATCGGTCAAGCTCTCGGCGCTGCACCCGCGCTATGAAGCGATCTCGCGCGCGCGTGTGCTCACCGAACTCACGCCGCGCCTCTTAGATCTCGCGCGCCTCGCCAAGAAGCACGACCTCGCCCTAACCGTCGATGCGGAGGAGGCCGACCGGCTCGAGCTCTCGCTGGAGGTCATGGCGCGCGTTGTCGCCGATCCCTCGCTCACTGGCTGGGAGGGCTTCGGTCTCGCCGTGCAGGCCTATCAAAAGCGCGCGGAGGCCGTGATCGATCATGTCGCTGGCTGGGTGAAGGCGCTCAATCGCCGGCTGATGTTGCGGCTCGTCAAGGGGGCCTATTGGGATCTTGAAATCAAGCGCGCGCAGGAGCGAGGCCTCGCCGACTATCCTGTCTTCACGCGCAAGGCGATGACGGATGCGAATTTTCTCGTCTGCGCGGCGCGGCTCTTCGCCGAGCCGAAGCTCTTTCCCCAGTTCGCAACGCATAACGCGATGACCGCCGCCGCGATCCTGGCGCGCGGCGCCAGGCCGGACTCTTTCGAGTTCCAACGCCTGCATGGCATGGGCGAAGGGCTTTACGACCTGTTGGCCAAAAAAGGCGCGGCCGTGCGCGTCTACGCTCCCGTCGGAAAACATCGCGACCTGCTCGCCTATTTGGTGCGCCGGCTCGTCGAGAACGGCGCCAATTCTTCTTACGTCGCGCGCCTCGCCGATCCGCATGCCGGTATCGAGGACCTTCTCGAAGATCCTTTTGCCGCGATCGGCGAGCCCGAAAACGCGCGCCATCGCCATCTGCCGCTGCCGAAGGACCTCTATCAGCCGCTGCGCGCCAATTCGAAAGGCGTCGAATTCGGCGATCGCGAAGCGCTATCCGCACTGCTGGCCGAGATCGACGCCTCGCGCGACGGAAACATCCTGGCGCGGCCCACGAGTCCGTCACTGGCGCAAAAGCGCGACGTCCTTTCACCCTTTGACGCGACGCGCGTGGGCGACGTCTTCGAAGCCGACGCCGCGAGCGTCGACGCCGCGATGCGCGCCGCGCAAAAAGTCTTCCCCGCCTGGAGCACGCAGCCGGTCGAGACGCGTGCGCGGATGTTGGAGACGGCGGCGGCGCTCATCGAAGCGCGGCGCGGCCGGCTCATCGCCTTGCTGCAAAGCGAGGGCGGCAAGACTCTCGACGACGCGCTGGCGGAAGTCAGGGAAGCCGCCGATTATTGCCGCTACTACGCCAATGTCGCGCGGGAGCTGATGCGCGAACGCGCGCTTCCCGGTCCGACCGGCGAAGAGAATGTGTTGCGTCATGTCGGTCGCGGGGTTTTCCTGTGCATCGCGCCCTGGAATTTTCCGCTGGCGATCTTCATCGGCCAGATCGCGGCGGCGCTCGTCACCGGCAATGCGGTCGCGGCGAAGCCCGCTGAGCAAACGCCGCTCATCGCCTTCGAGGCCGTCACGGTACTGCACGAAGCGGGCGTTCCCGCCGGCGCCTTGCAGTATCTTCCGGGCGACGGCGCGATCGGGGCGGCGCTCGTTGCGCATGAGCTCACGGCTGGCGTGGTCTTCACGGGCTCGGTGGCGGTCGCGCAGGAGATTAATCGCGCGCTCGCCAAAAAAGACGGCCCAATCGTCCCCCTCATCGCCGAGACCGGCGGTGTCAATGCGATGATCGTCGATTCGACTGCGCTCTTCGAGCATGTCGCCGATGACGTGTGCGCCTCGTCGTTTCGTTCGGCGGGACAGCGCTGCTCGGCGCTGCGCCTCCTCTATCTGCAGGAGGAGATATTCGACGCCTGCCTCAAGACGATCGTCGGCGCAGCGAAGGAATTGCGCCTGGGCGATCCGCGTGAGCCCGCGACCCACATCGGCCCAGTGATCGACTGGGAGGCGAAGGCGGGCCTCGAAAGTTATCTCGCGCGCCGCAAGGCGGAAGGCCGTGTCGCCTATGCGGGCGAAGCGCCGGGGCAGGGCTGCTTCGTCGCTCCACATGTTGTGCGGGTGCAGTCAGGCCGGGAGCTGAAGCAAGAGATTTTCGGCCCCGTGCTGCATGTCGCGCGCTGGCGCGCCGGGGATTTCGAGCCGCTCGTTGCGGAGATCATGGCCTCGAACTATGGGCTCACGATCGGACTCCATTCGCGGATAGAATCGCGCGCCCGACGGCTCGCGGCAATGGCTCCTGCCGGCAACATCTACGTCAACCGCACGATGATCGGCGCCGTCGTCGGCTCGCAACCGTTCGGCGGCTTCGCCTTGAGCGGCACCGGCCCAAAGGCCGGCGGACCGGATTATCTGCGGCGCTTCACGCGCGAGATCACGGTGACGACCAACACGGCGGCGGTCGGCGGCGACCTCGGTCTCTGGGCAAGCGAGGAGTGACGCCGCTTTTGCAACCTGAAGGTTGTGGCGTCGCCGGGGGCATCTGGAGAAATAACTGATAATACAGTGTTTTCATGGCCAATTAAGAAAAGGCCGTGATTTCTCGCCATAGCCATTTGCGCAACCTGTAGTTGCATGTTAGGCGCTTCCAGCCGTTCCTAGCTTTCCAAGAACGCGTCGGCGCGGATCACCGGCCGTAAGAGAGCAGGGCTGCCCGGAATTATTGAACCAGCGGAGTTTTCAGCATGTGCGCCGGCAATCGGTCTCTGTTTTCATCGAAGGGTATCCAAAGCGCGAAACTGACGTCAGAGGCGTCGTCGCGAACGCTGACGCGAAGCGACATCGCATCCGCCATCAACAAGCGCGTGCCAAATGTTTCGCGGCGGGAAGCGGCGCGGATTCTCGATTGCGCCTTGCAAGAGATCATCAACGCCCTGTCGCAAGGGGACGAATATGTAAAGCTGCACGAATTCGGCACCTTCTTCGTGCGCGAGAGGGCGCCGAGGCGCGGTCGCAATCCTCTCACGGGGGAGATCGCGGCGATCCACCAACGTAAGACCTTGAATTTCAGGCCGTCGACCAGCTTGAGAGAAAAGGTCGAGAAACACGCGGGCAAGAGGTGCGCCCTGCGGCTGTGACGCCAAATGGGGCTGATTCACGCGCGCCTCCGTATGGCCCGCAAATCCGCGTCGAATCCCACAGCGATTTTGAATGTAGTCAAATTGACATGGCTACGGGGTAGTGCGTAGCTTATGGGACGGCGTTCGCTTGCTTTATGAAGTCGCTCCGGATCGGTCCTCATCTCAAGAATGTTCTTGTCATGCCCGAAAACGGCGCGATCCACGGAAACGACGCTTGCGACGCCGCCACGAGAGGGGGATCGGAGCCGTCCCGCAATTGACTAACGCCGCCGTCTTCTCCTATATGCGCGGCGGCGGCGTCGCTCCGAGAGGGGCGGCGCCGGCGTCTTTGCGCGGGTAGGTCCCCTTTCCGGCGCGAGGCGGTCTTGCGAAAGACGCCTCCCCGAGCCTGCGGCGCGAAAAACGAAAAATTTCGCCGCGCAGATCGCCGGGCTTTGCAATCGCAGCCCTCCGGATTTCGCGGCACGGAAGAAGGCGGCGGGCCCAAAGCCTCGTCGCGAGCGGAGAACAAAAGTGAAGAGAACTTATCAGCCGAGCAAGCTCGTTCGCAAGCGCCGTCACGGTTTTCGGGCGCGCATCAAGACCGTCGGGGGCCGCCGGGTCATCGCCGCGCGTCGCGCCCGCGGACGCAAGCGCCTGTCGGCCTAAGATCCCCCGCTTCGCGGCTTTGTCCCCTCTCCCTGCCTGGGGGGAGAGGGTGAGGATGATGGGCCGGGGGCCGGAAGGATCGAAGCCGCCTCGAAGCAATGGGCGTCGACGGTCCCCGCGGGTCACACCGCTGGCCCGGCCTTTCCCGCAAGCGCGGGCAGAGGCAACCGCCGGGAACAATAAGCGTCGCTGGGGTTTCGACCGAGATGCAAGAAGACGCTCAACCCAAGCAGAAGCAGCCCGCGCGGCTCAAGCGCCGTAGCGAGTTCCTGCGCGCCGCGGCGAGCGGGGCGTCGCGGTCGTCGCGGGCCTTCAAGCTGCAGATGGCCGCGCGCGAGGACTCTTCGGGCGCGCCGCGCTTCGGCTTCACCGTGACGAAACGGATCGCCAACGCCGTCGGACGCAACCGCATCCGCCGACAACTCAAAGAGGCGTTGCGCCTCTCGGGCGCCCTTGCCGCCGCAAAAGGCTGCGATTACGTCTTTGTCGCCCGCCGCGTGGCGCTCAACGCGCCTTTCGCCGATCTCGAGGCGCAGATGGCTCAAACCCTCCGCCGCCTCTCCCGCGACCGCAAGAAACCCCCTCAGGACGAGCCCTCGAAGGAGCCATGACCCAACACAACAAGAACTGGCTCCTGGCCATCGCCCTGTCGCTGATCTTCATCGGCGTCTACGATCATTTCTATCTCCAGCCGCAGGTGCAGAAGCAGCGCCAGCTCGAAGAGCAGCAGGCGAAGGAGGCGAAGCTCCCCAAGCTCGGCGCGTCGTCGAAGACGGCGCCTTCCGCCGCTGCGCCCGCCCCGGCAGCCGTGACCACGGCGGCTAAGCCGCGTGAGGCGGCGCTCGCCGAGAGCCCACGCATCGCGATCGATACGCGCTCGCTCAAGGGCTCGATTGCGCTCAAGGGGGCGCGCATCGACGATCTGTCGCTCAAGCACTATCGGCAGACGGTGGAGCCCAATAGCCCGATCATCGCGCTGCTTTCGCCCGAAAACACCGAGGAGCCCTATTTTGTGGATTCGGGCTTCTTCTCGCTCCAGGTCGAGAACGCGCCCGTCGTCCCCGACACCGAAACGCTCTGGACCGCCGATCGCGACAAGCTCACGGCGAGCGAGCCCGTCACGCTGAGCTGGGACAACGGCCATGGCCTGCGCTTCAAGCGCAAAATCTCGGTCGATGACGAATATATGTTCAAGATCGAGGACAGCGTCGAGAATACGGGCGACAAAGCCGTCCAGCTCTTTCCTTACTCGCGGGTGACGCGCGTCGGCACGCCCAAGGGTTCGGGCTACGCCGCGCTGCACGAAGGTTTCATCGGCGTCATCGGCGATCAAGGCACGCAGGAGTGGAAATACGACAAGGTCGAAAAGGAGCCCGAGGCCGACAAGCGGACCTTTAGAGGAAAGGGCGGCTGGGCCGGCTTCACCGATAAATATTGGGGCGTCGTGACCGCTCCAGATCCGGAAACATTGCTGGACGTGCGCTATTCGGCGACGACGGTCGCCCCGAAGGTCTATGACGCCCAAGTCGCCTCCGCCGAGCCGAAGACCATCGAGCCCGGCAAAACGGAGTCGACGCTGCTGCACGTCTTCGCCGGCGCGAAGGAGGTCGACGTCCTGGATTCATACAAGGACAAAGACAACCTCAAGGGCTTCGACCGCCTGATCGATTGGGGATGGTTCTACTTCATCACGCGGCCGATGTTCCGACTGATCGACTTCCTCTACAGGATCCTCGGCAATTTCGGCCTCGCCATTCTCGCCGTGACGGTGATCGTCAAGCTCGCCTTCCTGCCGATCGCCAATGCGAGCTACAAGTCGATGGCGAAGATCAAGTCGATCCAGCCCAAGATTGCCGCCTTGAAGGAGCAATACGGCGACGACAAGCAGAAGTTCAACCAGGAGCAGATGGAGCTCTACAAGCGCGAGAAGATCAATCCGCTAGGCGGCTGCATTCCGCTGCTGTTGCAGATTCCGGTGTTCTTCTCGCTCTATAAGGTGCTCGTCGTCACGATCGAGATGCGCCAGGCGCCCTTCTTCGGCTGGATTAGGGATCTCTCGGCGCCCGATCCGACCAATATCTTCACGGCCTTCGGCCTCATCCACTGGGATCCGAGCAAGGTCGCGCTCTTTGGGCCCTATCTCGTGCTCGGCATATGGCCGATGCTCATGGGCGTCACGATGTGGCTGCAGATGAAGATGAACCCGGAGCCGACGGACGAGATCCAGAAAAGCATGTTCGCCTGGATGCCGGTGATCTTCACCTTCACCATGGGTGGCTTCGCCTCCGGCCTCGTTATCTACTGGACCTGGAACAATCTACTGTCGGTCACCCAGCAGTGGGTCATCTACAAGCGGGCCGGCCAGAAATTCGAACTCTGGGACAATCTGCGCAAGACGTTCAGCAAGGCGCGGGGGGCCTAACGCGCGGCGTATGCCGTCATGGCTTCGCTTCGCCCGCAATGACGGCGTGATCCGTCTGCGCGGGCGTTGACGCGGTAGAACAACTCGCTCTTTTCCCTCCGGCATCGCTCCTCGCGCCATCCGCCATGACCCCCGATGAACCCAACTTCACCGAGGCCGGCCGCCTGCTCTTCGCGGGCCCCTGCGAATTCATGTTCGGCGGCGCCAAGGCGGGCGATTTGCCGCCGGCCGATCTCCCGGAGATCGCCTTCGCCGGGCGCTCCAACGTCGGCAAGTCGTCGCTGCTCAATGCGCTCACCTTTCGCAAGTCGCTCGCGCGCGTCTCGCGCACGCCGGGGCGCACGCAGCAGCTCAATTTCTTCGAGCTCGGCGCGCCGCCGCGGCTGCGCCTCATCGACATGCCGGGCTACGGCTTTGCGGCGGTGGGCAAGGAGAAACTGGCTTCGTGGCCGATTCTCATCCGCGACTATCTACGCGGCCGCGCGAAGCTCCTGCGCGTCTTCGCGCTCGTCGATGCACGGCGCGGCGTAGGCAAGCTCGACGAGGAGTTTTTCGAGCTTCTGGACAAGAGCGCCGTCTCCTATCAGGTCGTGCTGACAAAGCGCGACGAGTTGAAGGTTTCGGAGCGTGACGCGGCCCTGGAGGCGGCGCGCGCCGCGCTCGCCAAGCGCCCGGCCGCCTATCCCGAGGTCGCCTTCACCTCGGCGGAGAAGAACGAGGGAATCGAGGAACTGCGCGCGGGAATCGCAAGGCTGCTCGCGGGGCGGTGACGCCTGGCGTTTTTATTCGAGGGTCGTCGCGTGCGCAAGTCCAGGCGGGAAGACAGCCATTCGTACGGATTTGTCGGATTTGGCGTGATTATTGCTTAACTTCTAAGCAGGAGTCGACAATGCGGCGATGCGGATCGAAAGCCGACATGGCTGTCTAGACCGCGATGGCCCCCAAAACTCTAAAATCTTCTCGACGACAGACTCCGAGGCGCCCCCAACATCCACGAATGATGACAAGCCCGGGCAACTCAATGCTCGGGAATGGATGTCCCCGAGCGCCCGCTATCGGAGGAGCGGCCGCATAAAGCGCCGCGCGGCGAACTCTGCTCTGTTCATCGCCCCTATACGATCGACCGTGATGTTTTCGAATTTTTCGAGGGCGGACGGAACTGTGAGAATTGAAAATGACCTCCATCGAATCCACCGCTTTTGGACGTCTTGAAGCCGAAGGCCGACTCATGAAGCCCGCTCACAAAGCGCCGACGAAGGCGCCCGGGCGCTTCGGCTTTCGCGGCGAAATCGCCATCACGCTCGATCCGGTCACAAATCTGGAAGCCGTCTTCGCCGCCGCTGAAGGCGACGACGCGGCATTGTCTTTTCTGGCGGGATCGCTGACGAGCTACAAGCAGCTTCCGGCTCTCGTTCAAGCCGTTGGCGCAAATCTGAAACCGGAGGGCAAATACTTTATTTATGTTGGCGACCTGGAGCGCGCTTCTCGCTACATGGTCAACTTCAATGGCGTGCCGATCTATGTGCTGCCGATCGACGATACATCCGTGTATAATGAGCTCATAGAGTTTCTTTACATCGATAAAACAAAAATGAAGAAATTTGATACCGCGCAAAAGCTCGACACTATCGTGGATGCTGCGATAAAATACGACAAAGTCTATGAATCGATTAGTTACGAGGAAGGCTTGAGTCGGCTTTGACCTTACCGATTTCGGGATGCGCTGAAGATTGAGCCGCCCGCCGCGGAGCGGCGGCCCGCGCGCTTGTCGAGATAGGCGTCGAAGCCCGTTGCGGTATAGGCAGAGCTGGCGCCCGATAAATCGGCATAGAGGGATGATTTATGCCCTGTCACCGCTAAGATAACCTGCAGTCCTCGGCAACCAAAAACCAAGCGAGGGCTAATCAGGGAGAACTGAGCATGAGCGAAAAAATCGCACCAGAGGCGATCTCACGGCGAAGCGCGCTGTCCTTCCTCGGATTGGCGGCGGCGTCGAGCTTGGCAATCGCGTCCGCGGTCCTGACCCCGTCAGAGGCCGAGGCTTATACCTATGGAATGGCGCGCCGCCAGAACCGGCGTTTCGCACGCCGAACCGGGCGTTATACGCGTCGCGCAATCCGCAGATATTGAGGCGCCCCTAAGAGGCGCTTGAAGCCGGAGCCGGTCCGGGGCCGGCGTGTGGGTCTCATTGAAGCGTCAAGAAGGCCGCCCGGATGGGGCGGCCTTTTTGATTCACTCCCGGAGATCTTGAGATGTCAGCGCGGACGAGCGCCGTGCAAGGTCGCCGGCAGACGTGCGCCAGCCGTACCGAAAGCTCCATTCCGTGGACTCCTCGCAGGGCTGCGATCACTACGCAGCGCGAAAATCACACCGCCGCGGAGTGCCGCGCGGCGCCCTTGTCGAGATAGCGTCGAAGGCCGTCGCGGCTGGGGGCATGAGATGACGGCCGTCGGGCGTCACCTTGAAGCGGGCGGCTAGGAGTTGCTCACTCGCCGCACGCGCAGCCATTTATTGCGCCGCGGATGATCGCGAAAGCGGACTGGATGATTTGTCCAAGGACATCCCTCTCAGGATTGATGTCGGAAACCCCAAAAGCCGCCGCCTTGGGATGGGCCATGATCCACTTTACGGCCGTGACCAATTCCGTTCGCGTCGGCCCGTCGGGTTCGGTCAAGCGAAGGTTCGCGAGCTCGCAGCGATCGAGCGCATCGACATCGAAGTGAACATAAATCAGATCGATGGCCTCGCTTAGGCGCTTCACCGCCGCATGCAGTTGGCGACAATCTCCTTTGACGTCCGCGACAGGCACAATTTCGATGCCAGCCTGATCGATCAATTCTCTTTCCAACGAGTCGTTGGCCCGCACGCACACCATCACGACGTCATGCGGCGCGATAGGCGGATCGAGTCCCGCTTGCTTGCGAAGCCGGTGCAGACACATTCCCGTGGCCATGGCGACGGGCATGCCGCTGAGCATTCCACTCTTGGTCGTCTCGGGGGTGTTGCAGTCGCCATGCGCATCGATCCAGACCATGCCGAGACGTGCAGACGATTGAGCGGCCGACGATTGCAAGCCCGCCAAGACCCCAAGCGCAGCATAGCAGTTGCTCTCTAGCACCAGCGGAAAGGCCTGATCTCTGATCGCCTGAAGCACGAGCCGCGCCAGCCGCGCATTGGCGAGACCGATCCTGTTCCATGCGCCATAGGCCAGATCTTCCTCGGCGCCCAGCTCGGTGTGCAGCGGTCCCAATGTTTCGTGGCCTTCGCTGCGCACCATATCCGCTAGACCTGAATTCAGGAGCGCATCAGGTCCGGCCGTAGCGCCGATATGGGGGTCGACGCTGTAGCGAAAAGTGATGAGGGCAAATTTCACTGTTCTGCTCCCCGCGATCGACCTGTACAAGTTCAGACTGGCGTCCAAGAAAGATATAGCCTCGCCGTGGGCGGTGAGAGAGGCGAATCGGTGTTTTCGATCCTGTCGCCCAACTCTCCGATGCATCCGTCGATAGGGATGATCTCTCTGCGTTCGGCGCTAAATTAACTCACAAGTCTTCAGCGATGGAAAAATTGGGCGAGGGCTAAGCAGAGAGGGCTGAGCTGAGTGAAAAAATCGGATCGGAGGTAATCTCGCGGCGAAGGCCGCTCAGTGGCGACAGCAGTCTAACGGCAACTGTGAACTCCCATCGGGGATTCCAAATGTTGGATGTTAACCTTTGTGTCCCCGAGGAAATCACACCGCCGCGGAATGCCTTGCGGCGCCCTTGTCGAGATAGGCGTCGAAGGCCGTCGCGGCGAGGCGCACGAAATGGCGCCCCGGCGGCGTCATCGTGAGGCGACGGCCTTCGAGCGTGGCGAGACCCTGGTCGAGAAAGGTTTGCAGCCGCGGGAGCGCGTCGTCGAAGGCGTCCTCGGCGAAGCCCTGCGCTTTCGCTTCCGCGCCGTAGTCGACCTCGAACTGGCACATCAGCCGCTCGATCACGGCGCCGCGCGCGATGTCTTCTGGCGAAAAGGCCAGACCACGATTCGTGGAAAAGCGATCGGCCTCGATGGCGCGCCGCCAGCCGGCGAGATCGGCGGCGTTGCCGATGTAGCCCTGCGGCAGCTTGCCGATCGAGGAGACGCCGAAGGGCAGCAGCGCGTCGGCGGGGTCGACCGTATAGCCCTGAAAATTGCGATGCAGCGTTCCCGCGCGCCAGCATTGCGTCAGCGTGTCTTCGGGACGCGCGAAATGGTCGAGCCCGATGGCGACGAAGCCCGCTCCCTCGAGCGTCTCGCGCACGGCGTCGGCTTGCGCGAGGCGCTCCGCTGCGCCGGCGAGCGCGGCGGCGTCGATGAGCTTTTGATGCGTCTTGAACCAGGGCACATGCGCATAGCCGAAGACGGCGAGACGCGACGGGTTGAGCCCGGCCGCGAGCGTCGCCGTGCGGCGCACGTCCTCGACGCTCTGGCGCGGCAGGCCATACATCAGATCGATGTTGATCGCGTCGATCCCCGCGCCGCGCAGCCACTTCACCGATTGCGCGACGAGCTCATAGGGCTGCACGCGGCCGGAGGCTTCCTGCACATGCGGGTTGAGATCCTGCACGCCGAGACTGGCGCGATTGACGCCCGAGCGCGCCAGCGCCTCGACGAACTCTTGCGTCGAGCACGCGCGGATCGAGCTCGATCGAATGTTCCGTCTCGGCGCTCCATCGAGAAGTGACGCGCGATGGTCTCGGAGATTTCGTGAAAGCGCGAAGCGCCGAGGATGCCGGGCGTGCCGCCGCCCCAATGGATCGACACGACGCGCCGCGCTTTGGTCGCGCCCGCGACGAGCTCGATCTCGCGCAAAAGCGTCTCTTTATAGCTCGTGAGCGGCGCGTCCTGGCGCAGCGCCTTGGTGTGGCAGCCGCAGAAGGCGCAGATTTCCCGGCAGAAGGGAACGTGGAAATAGAGGGAGAGCGTCGCGTCTGGGGCGAGCGCCGCAAGCCAGGCGCGCATCGTCTCGTCGCCGATCTCTTTCGAGAAATGCGGGGAGGTGGGGTAGCTCGTGTAGCGGGGCGCGGAGCGCTCGGCGAGCGCGAGGGAAGCAGCGTTCATTTTCGAAGCTCGCAAAAGATACGTCTCTTGGCGGCGTGCGCGCTGTGGGGCGCCGACCGCGGCGGTCTCTGACCGCGCGGTCATTCCGACCCTTTATAGCGCCTTTGCGTCGAAACCACGTGCGCTTCGGTTCAAAA
The DNA here is from genome assembly GCA_963760695.1 of uncultured Alphaproteobacteria bacterium. Lineage (GTDB taxonomy): Bacteria > Pseudomonadota > Alphaproteobacteria > Rhizobiales > Beijerinckiaceae > Methylocystis. Next base: position 236,697 of record CAVXEI010000018.1, read on the forward strand.
AAAGCGTGTGTGGAGGAAGTTTTCAGACCACTCGGCGAGACGCGCGGCCGCAGTTTTGCGAAAAGCTCGGGCAGATTGTTTCTGTTTCTTGTCCGCTCAGCGCCTCGCAAAGACGTCAGAAGCGAGGAGCGTTTTCATTCGGGTAAGAGGGCAAAAAGCATAAAGCCCGATTCCCCACGTCCAAGCCGGAACGAAACCGGAGCCATCGCGTTTACGAAGTGTCCGGAGCTTGAAAGAGCCTCCGGCGGAGCCATGAGATACAAACGGAGTGTAACATGTCATCGAAATTCTACTCTGTGTTGGCCGGCGTCGCTCTCGCGGCCAGCGCGACCTCCGCTTTCGCTTTCGAGGCGGTCCTGTCCTCGCCGAAGGCGCTTCACACCCATCCCTGGCATCGGTCGGCGGTGGTCGCCGTTCTGCCCCCAGGCGCGACGATCAACATCGCTGGCGAGCGTCACGGTTGGTCTGCGGTCGCCGGCCCCGGCGGCATCGTAGGCTTCGTCTACACGCCCGTGCTGGTGAGCGCCGCCCCCGGTCCCTGGGCGTGGGGCAGAACGCTTTTGCGGCTCCGCTTCCGCGCGGCGGAAGCTGTGGTGGCGCCTTCCCTTCACTGTGGTCGGCGGCATCCTCGCGCCGGTCGTCCCCGGCCCCGGTCGTCGCCTCCTACTGAGGCTGCGAAGCCTCTCGCCGGCTCTTTTGCCGGCGAGAGGGCCAGGTTCAGACCAAAAAGCTCTCGAGGTGTGCGGTAGGCGCCGCGGGGGCTTTTTTTGTGGCCATCGTCTTGCACGCTGAAGGCGTGACCCTTCTCTCTGGCGACATTTCCGCCCGCGAATCTCGCTGTTACATCAATCTTTTTGAGCGTCACGGCGCGGCCCCTCGCCCCTCGAGCTCCGCGAGCGCGCGCGCCAGCGCGGCGAAGCCTTCAATCTCCACCTCTTCGGCGCGGCGCGTCGGCTCGATCCCAGCCGCTTCCAGCAGCGCCAGAGGCTCAGCGCCGAGAGATTTAAGGCTTTGGCGCAGCATCTTACGGCGCTGGCCGAAGGCGGCCTGCGTCACGCGCGAAAAAAGGCGCGCCTCGCAGGGAAGGGGCGAAGGGTTGGGGACGAGCTCGACGACCGAAGACGTGACTTTCGGCGGCGGCGTGAAGGCGGCGGGCGCCACGTCGAAGAGAATGCGCGCGCGCGTCCGCCAGCCGCAAAGCGCCGCCAGCCTTCCATAGTCCGCGCGCTCCTTCGGGGTCGCGACGATGCGCTCCGCGACCTCGCGCTGGAACATCAGCACATAGCGGTCGAAGAGCGAGGGCCAGGGCTCGGCCTCGAGCCAGCGGGTGAGAAGCGCGGTCGCCACGTTGTAAGGCAGATTGGCGCAGATGCGCGCCGGCCCGCCCACGCCTTTTTCGCGCGCCAGCGCGGCGGGATCGAGCGTCAGCGCGTCGCCTTCGACGATGTCGAGCCGACCCGGATAACGCGCGGCGATCTCGGCGAGCGCGGGCAGGCAGCGCGCGTCGCGCTCGATCGCGATCACCTTCGCCGCGCCTTCGCTGAGCAGTGCGCGCGTGCAGTCCGCCGGGACCCGGGCCGATCTCGACGAGCGTTGCGCCTTGCAGCGGTCCCGCGGCGCGGGCGATGCGCCCGGTGAGATTGAGGTCGAAGAGAAAGTTCTGGCCGAGCGCCTTGCGCGCGTCGAGCCCGTGGCGCGCGACGACGTCCCGCAGCGGCGGCAGGCCGTCGCTCATGCCCGCAGGCGGCCGGCGAGGCGGATCGCCTCGATGAGGCTCGTCGGATCGGCGACGCCTTGGCCTGCGATGTCGAAGGCCGTGCCGTGATCGGGCGAGGTCCGGATGAAGGGGAGGCCCAGCGTGACGTTGACGCCGCGCTCGAAGGCGAGCGTCTTGATCGGGATCAGCGCCTGGTCATGCGTGGGGCAGAGCGCGACGTCGTAACGCTCACGCGCGCGCGCGTGAAACAACGTGTCGGCGGGGAAGGGGCCATGCGCGTCAATTCCTTCCGCCTGCAGTTGCGCGACGGCCGGCGCGATCACGTCGACCTCCTCGCTCCCCATCGCGCCGTCCTCGCCCGCATGCGGATTGAGCCCGGCGAAGGCGAGGCGCGGGCGCGCGACGCCGAAACGGCGCGCATAATCCGTCGCCACGATGCGGCCGGTCTCGACGATGAGCGCCTGCGTGAGAAGCTGCGGCGTCTCTTTGAGCGCGACATGGATCGTGATCGGCACCACCGCGAGCTCCTCGGCATAGAGCATCATGACCGGCCGCGCCTCGATGTCGAAGAAGCGCTTCGCCAGCGCCCCGAGAAACTCCGTATGTCCGGGATGATCGAAGCCTGCGGCATAGAGCGCGGCCTTGGCGATCGGCGCGGTCACTACGCCCCGCGCCTCGCCTTTCGCGACCGATTCGACGGCGCGCTCGATCGACAGGATCGTCGCCGCGGCGTCGGCGCCGTCGCTCTTGCCGGGCTCGCCGCGCACGGAGAGGCCCAGTGGGACGACGGGAAAGGCCTCCTCGAACGCATTGTTCGCTTCGCGGGGCGTCGAATTCCTCAACCGCGACCTCGAGCGCCAGCGTCCGGGCGAGGCGTCGGTAGAGCTCCGGATCGCCCAGCGCGAAGAAGGACGGCAGGCGCAGCGCCTTTCGCGCCACGAAGGCTTTCAGCGCGATCTCGGGGCCGATGCCGGACGGGTCGCCCTGCGTGAGGGCGAGAGGAAGCGGGATCATCGCGGGATTATAGCAACTCTCGCCGGCCGGGGCATTTTCCTGCTAACTGCGATCCAAATCTCGGAAGGACACGCCCATCGCCGCTCCCAATTGCGTCGTCATCGGCGCCGGACCCGCCGGCCTCGTCGCCGCCGAGATCTTGGCCCGCGCCGGCGCGCGCGTCGAGATATTCGATCATATGCCCAGTCCCGCGCGCAAATTCTTAATGGCCGGTCGCGGCGGGCTGAACCTCACCCACAGCGAGCCGCTCGAAAGGCTCCTGACGCGCTATGGCGCGGCGGCGGCGCGGCTCGAGCCGTTTCTCCGCGCCTTCTCGCCACAGGATTTGCGCGACTTCTGCGCGAGGCTCGGCGAGGAGACGTTCGTGGGCACGAGCGGCCGGGTCTTTCCCAAGAGTTTCAAGGCTTCGCCGTTGCTGCGCGCGCTGCTTGCGAGACTGAGCCAGCAGGGCGTCGTGCTTCAAGCTGCGGCATGAATTCCTGGGTTTCGGCGAGGGCCGCGCGCTGAAGCTCCGCGACACGTCAGGCGTGGCGTTTGAGATCACGCCGGACGCCGCCGTCTTTGCGCTCGGCGGCGCCTCCTGGCCACGGCTTGGAACTGACGGCGGTTGGACGCGCGCCTTCGCGGAGGCGGGGATCGCGCTGAGTCCGCTCGCGCCGGCCAATTGCGCGCTGCATCTCGCCTGGAGCCCGCATTTTCTCGCGGTCTTCGAGGGCCAGCCGCTGAAATCCCTGCGCGTCTCCCACGGAGAGCAAACCGCGCGCGGCGATCTCGTGGCGACTCGACGGGGTCTGGAGGGCGGTCCGGCCTATGCGCTCGCGTCATCTTTGCGCGAGAGCCTCGCCAGAGGGGAGGCGGCGACCCTCCTCGTCGATCTTCGCCCGGATTTGAGTGTCGAGGCGCTGGCTGCGAAGCTCGCGCGCCCGCGCGGCAAGGCGTCGCTCGCGACGCATCTGCGCAAGACGCTGGCGCTGAGCAAGATCGACATTGCGCTGTTGCGCGAAGTTTCGCCCGAGGGGCTGCCAAGTGAGCCGCAAGCCCTCGCCGAGCGGATCAAGGCGGCGTCTCTGACGATTGCGGGCGTCGCCGGCTTCGAGCGCGCGATCTCGACCGCCGGCGGCGTCGCCTTCGACGCGCTGGACGGGAGACCTCATGCTGAAAGCCCGCCCGGGAATTTTCGTCGCCGGCGAGATGCTCGACGTCGACGCGCCCACCGGCGGCTATCTGTTGCAGGCGGCCTTCTCGACGGGCGTTGCGGCGGGTAAGGGCGCGGCGCGTTTTGTGGGGCTCTCTTCCTGAGCGAGTACGTTCCTATTTAAAACCGCTTCGCGCTATTTGGGAACGTGCTCCGGGCTGCTCACCGCGTGAAAAGCGCCAGCGCCTCCTTCGCCAGCACGCCGCCGGTGATCTCGACATCGGCGAAGGGCGTGGCGGCGGCGATTGTCTTGTCGTCGATCATGATCTGGCCGATGTGCTTCGAAAGCTCCTCGATCGACGCGCCATAGACCACGCGGCCGAAACCGCACCAGACGATCGCGCCCATGCACATCGGGCAGGACTCGCCGGTCGTGTAGAGCGTCGCGCCCTTCATCTCCTCGGCCGGATAGGCCGCGACGAAAGCGCGGATCGCCATCATCTCGCCATGCGCCGTCGGATCGTTGAGGCGCTTGCCGCTGTTGCGACCCGTGGCGAGCACGCGGCCATTCTTCTCGATCACCGCGCCGAAGGGGAAGTCGCCCTGCGCGGCCTCGGCCAAAGCGAGGCGCATGAAGCGTTCGTCCTGAGCCTGCGCGGGCTTGAGCGTCGCGCGTGCAAACGCCGGGCGCGAGGCCAGGGCGACGCCCGCCGTCAGCAAGCCGCCGAGCGTGGCGCGGCGGTTCGGGCGCGCGCAGGCGCCGCAGGTGCAGCTGGTCATGTCATTTCCTCCGAAAGCCTTGCGAACCGATGCACTCTTGTCGGCGCCAGATTGCCAAAAGCCGTCGCAGGGGACAATCTTCCTCCCGAAACGCGCGAGGGACAATGGTCACGGTCGCGATCGGCGATATTCACGGAATGCATGAGCAGCTCACGCGGCTGCTGCGTGACATCGCCGAATATGCCGAAGAACAGGGATGGCCGGAGCCGCCGCAGCTCGTCTTTCTCGGCGACTATGTCGACCGCGGTCCCGCCTCGCGCGAGGTCGTGCGGCTGCTGCGCCATCTGCAAGGGACGGGGGCCGTGTGTCTGCGCGGCAATCACGAGGAGATGATGGCGCGCTGCCGCACTGGCCCCTTGGCGATATCGCAATTTCTCGCCAATGGCGGCGATGCGACGCTTGCTTCCTACAAAGATCGCTTCGCTGACTTCGAGGAGGATCAACACTGGGCGGGCGCGCTGCCGACGTCCTACGAGGACGATCTGCGCATTTTCGTCCACGCGGGGCTTATGCCGCGCCGTCCCCTCGATCTCCAGGACGACCAGACGAAGCTCTGGATCAGAGACAAGTTCATAAATTACGAGGGCGCCTTCCCAAAATATGTCGTGCATGGGCATACGCCCGTACAATACCGCGGCCTTGAGCCCGTGCCGGAGATCACAGACAACCGATGCGATCTCGACACCGGCGCCGTCTACGGCGGAACGCTTTCGGCCGCCTTCTTCGACGAGCGCGCAGGCGAAGCCGTTTCATACGATCAGCGTGTGCGTGAAGAGATAACCCGCGTCGGCTACGACTTGCTCTTGCCCTTCACTGCGCGCGTGCCGGGGCGGCCCATGGTGGAGCGCGGCGCCGGCGCCGGCCGGCCCAGAGGCCGCGCTTCGCCGCCGCCGAAATTGTGCGGACCCATGTCGGCGTCGGTCGGCTTCCGCGCACGAGACCCGGGAGCGCCGCCCGCTGCGGCCACATCGCCTGATGCGCCTCGTAAATATTTGATCGGCCCCGCCTCGGCCAGAAGCTCGGCGCGTTGCAGCCGGTGGATTTCGTCGCGCAGCCGCGCCGCTTCCTCGAACGCGAGATCGGCCGCCGCCGCCTTCATCTTCTTCTCGAGCTCGGCGATCACCGCTTGAAGATTATGGCCCGGCGCGATCTCGACGCCGGTCTCGACCGTCAGATGATCCTGCTCATAGACGGAGCCGAGAATGTCGGCGATGCCTCGCTTGATCGAGGCCGGCGTGATCCCGTGCTCGGCGTTATAGGCCTCCTGCTTCTTGCGGCGGCGGTCCGTCTCGTCGATCGCGCGCTGCATCGAGCCGGTGATGCGATCGGCGTAGAGGATCACGCGCCCGTCGACATTGCGCGCGGCGCGGCCGATCGTCTGGATCAGCGAGGTCTCGCTGCGCAGGAATCCTTCCTTGTCGGCGTCGAGGATCGCAACGAGCCCACATTCCGGGATGTCCAGACCCTCGCGCAGCAGATTGATGCCGACCAGCACGTCGAAGGCGCCGAGCCGCAGATCGCGGATGATCTCGATGCGCTCGATCGTGTCGATGTCCGAATGCATGTAGCGCACGCGGATTCCGTTCTCGTGCAGATATTCGGTCAGATCCTCGGCCATGCGCTTGGTGAGCACCGTCACCAGCGCGCGATAGCCGGCCTGGATCGTCACGCGCGCTTCGTGCAGCAGATCGTCCACCTGGCTGCGCGCCTCGTGGATATCGACGGGCGGATCAATGAGCCCCGTCGGGCGGATGACCTGCTCGACGAAGACGCCGGCGGTGCGGTCCATTTCCCAATTGCCGGGCGTCGCCGAGACGCAGATCGTCTGCGGGCGCATGGCGTCCCACTCCTCGAAGCGCAAGGGACGGTTGTCCATGCAGGAGGGCAGGCGAAACCCATATTCGGCGAGCGTCGCCTTGCGGCGGAAGTCGCCGCGATACATGCCGCCGATCTGCGGCACGGAGACATGGCTCTCGTCGGCGAAGACGATGGCGTTGTCGGGCAGATATTCGAACAGCGTCGGCGGCGGCTCGCCGGGTTTGCGGCCGGTGAGATAGCGCGAGTAATTCTCGATGCCGGCGCAAGCGCCCGTCGCCTCCATCATCTCCATATCGAAGCGCGTGCGCTGTTCGAGCCGCTGCGCCTCGAGCAGGCGCCCCGAGCGATTGAACTCGTCGAGCCGCAGACGGAGCTCGTCCTTTATCCCCTTCACCGATTGCAGGAGCGTCGGGCGCGGCGTCACATAATGCGAGTTGGCGTAGATTTTCACGAATTCGAGATCGACGGTCTTCTTGCCGGTCAGAGGATCGAATTCGTAGAATCGACTCGACCTCGTCGCCGAAGAAATTGATGCGCCAGGCGCGGTCCTCGTAATGCGCCGGAAACACGTCGATCGTGTCGCCGCGCACGCGGAAGGTCCCGCGGATAAAATCGGCCGCCACGCGGCGATACTGCAGCGTGACGAGGTCGGCGATGAGCTGGCGCTGCTCGAGCTTCTCGTTCAGCGCGACCGAGAAGGTCATCGCCGTATAGGTTTCGACCGAGCCGATGCCGTAGATGCAGGAGACCGACGCGACGATGATCACGTCGTCGCGCTCCAAAAGAGCGCGGGTCGCGGCGTGGCGCATCCGGTCGATCTGCTCGTTCACCGAGGATTCTTTCTCGATGTAGGTGTCCGAGCGCGGCACATAGGCTTCGGGTTGGTAATAGTCGTAATAGGAGACGAAATACTCCACGGCGTTCTTGGGGAAGAAGCTCTTGAACTCGCCGTAGAGCTGCGCGGCGAGCGTCTTGTTCGGCGCGAGGATCAGCGCCGGCCTCTGCGTGCGGGCGATGACCTGCGCCATCGTGAAGGTCTTGCCGGAGCCGGTGACGCCGAGCAGCACCTGATCGCGCTCCTGCGCCTCAATTCCCTTGAGGAGCGCCTCGATCGCCTGCGGTTGGTCGCCGCAAGGCTCGTATTCGGAAACGAGCTCGAATTTGACGCCGCCTTCGGACTTCGGTGGCCGTTCCGGACGATGCGGCGTCCAGGCTGCCTTGTCGCGCATGTTCGGATCGCCGAGGCGCAGCAACTCGTCGAGACTGTCGATCGTCGCCTGGCCTCCGGCGTGCATGGCGGCGCCGCCTACCGTTGCGCCGCTGCCCTTCGGCCTGTCGTCCGTCTTGGGCTCCGCGAGCCCATAGCGCTGCATCTCCTCGGTGCTGAGGGCCGTGGCCGGCCCGGCCTCGTAGGAGGCTTGCCCCATGTCCTCGAAGCCCTGCGTACGCTCGACGAGCGCCGGATTTAGCAGCGCTGCGAGATGCGGCTCGAGAGGCGAAAGCTCCGGCTTCGCCGCCTTGGCGCGCGTGGCGCGAATCGGGGACTTGGGCTTGTTGGGCGGGGGCATGGGGCGCAATATGGGGGATCGGGCGCCGGGAGGGAAGCCGGGCAGGCGGCGCGGCTTTGCCGGCAGCGGCCGAGGGCCTAGACTGCCGATCATGAACCGTCGCTTCTGGCTCAAATCTTTGCTGATCGCGCTCGCCGCCCCTTCACGGGCCGCTCTCGCGCGCACGCAACCCGTCACGCGGCTCGACGACGTGCTGGAGCCTCTGCGCAAAAAGCATGGCCTGCCCGCGCTCGCGGGCGCGGTCGTGCGCAAGGGCCAGATCGTCGCCGCCGGCGCCGTCGGCGCGCGCCTGCTGAATAGCGACAAAAAGGTTGCCGTCAGCGATCGATTTCACCTCGGCTCCGACACCAAGGCGATGACCGCGACGCTCGCCGGCATGGCCGTGGAGGCGGGCAAGCTGACCTGGGACACGACGATTGGCCAAGCTCTCGGCGCCAAAGTCCCCGGCATCGACCCGAAGCTCGCGGCGGTGACGCTGGAGCAGCTTCTCTCGCATACTGGCGGCATTCCCTCCGACACGGACGAGATCCTCAGTCTCTATTTCACCGGCGACGGCTTCAAATATGATTTGCCGACACAGCGGCTGCGCCTTCTCAACGCATGGAAAAACCATGCGCCCGTGACGAAGCCGGGGACCGAATTCCATTACGCGAATCTCGGCTATGTCATCGCCGGCGCGATGATCGAGACCGCCCTCGGCGTCTCCTGGGAAGAGCTGATCGTCAACCGCATCTTCGCGCCGTTGCGTCTCGGCACAGCCGGGCTCGGGCCGCAGGCGACCACCGGAAAATACGACGCGCCCATCGGCTACCAGATCGGCGACGACGGCGCGGTCACGCCCATTCCGTGGGCCGCGCCGGCCGACGTGCCGCCTGCGCTGGGACCCGCCGGCGCGGCGCATATGTCCGTCGTCGATTTCGCGACCTGGGCCGGCTGGAACGCGGGCGGCGGGAAGCGCGGGCCGGCGCTGGTAAAGCCCGAGACGCTCGATCGCCTTCACCGCGCGCATATCAAGACCGGGAAGATCGCAAATCCGCGTCCCGGCACGCCGGATGAGGGAGAGTATGCGCTCGGCTGGGGCCTCGTGAAATTCGACTGGACGCCCACGCCGGTGCTGACCCACAACGGCTCCAATTCGATGAACTTCGCGAAAATCCTCGTGGATCGCGACAAGGACCTCGGCGTCGTCGTGCTGACCAATTTCCCCGAGAAGCAGGCCGAGGCGGCGGCGAGCGATGCGATGGAGACGCTGTACCGGCGTTTCTCGAGCTAAAGTCTTACCGCCATGGCCGCCCTCAGCAATCTCATCACCGACGTCGCGGGCGTAAGCGTCGGCCATGCGCAGGACGCGACGCTCGCCTCCGGCGTCACTGTCGTCATGTTCGATGCGCCCGCCGTCGCCTCGATCGCCATTCACGGCGGCGCGCCCGGCGTGCGCGACGCGGCCCTGCTCGAACCCGAGATGACCGTGGAGCGCATCGACGCGCTCGCGCTTTCCGGCGGCTCGGCCTTCGGTCTCGACGCCGCGGGCGGCGTGCTCGAATTCTTGCGCGCGCAGGGGCGCGGCTTCGCGATTGGCGACGCGCGCGTGCCGATCGTGCCCGGCGCGATCCTGTTCGATCTTCTCAACGGCGGCGACAAGCGCTGGAGCGGCCGTCCGCCTTATTGGGACCTGGGCCATGCCGCCGCGAAAAACGCGGCGCGCGCTTTTGCGCTCGGCTCCGTCGGCGCGGGGCTCGGCGCGACCACCGTCAATCTCAAGGGTGGCCTGGGCTCCGCCAGCGCCGTGACCTCGGGCGGCTATGTCGTCGGCGCGATCGTCGCCGTCAACAGCGTGGGCCAGGCGACGATCGGTGACGGTCCGCATTTCTGGGCTGCGCCTTTCGAGCGCGGCGGGGAATATGGCGGGCTCGGCTGGCCGTCGCCGCCGCCCGAGACGGCGCTCTCGATGCGCCTGAAAACGGATCGGCTCGCCAACACCACCATCGCCGTTGTCGCCACCGACGCGCCGCTGAGCAAAGCACAGGCGAAGCGCGTCGCGATCCAGGCGCATGACGGCATGGCGCATGCGCTGCGTCCGTCGCATGCCGCGCTCGACGGCGATCTCATCTTCGCCGCCTCGACCGAGCGCAACCCGCGCCCGCCCACGGCGCGCGAGCTGGCCGAGATCGGCATGATTGCCGCCGACACGCTGGCGCGCGCCATCGCGCGCGCGGTCTATGAGGCGACGCCGCTCGATGTTCCCGGCGCTTTGCCGAGCTGGCGCGAGGCGTTTGGGGGAACGAGATGACGCAAAGACAACCGGCTCTCTTCATCCCGCACGGCGGCGGGCCGTGGCCATTCATGGAGGGCTTCGGTCCGCAGGGCATGTGGGACGGATTGCGCGGCTTTCTCGAAGGGATCGAGGCGAGCCTGACGGCGCCACCGAAGGCTTTTCTTGTGGTCTCGGCGCATTGGGAGACGGAGCGCCCCACCGTGGACGTCGACGCCGCGCCCGGCATGCTCTTCGACTATTACGGCTTCCCCAAGCACACTTATGCGTTGAGCTATCCCGCGCCGGGCGCGCCGATGCTCGCGGCGCAGGTGCGCGCGCTTCTGGGCGAAACCGGAATTCGCCAGTGACGAAGCGCGCGGGCGCGGCTTCGACCATGGCGTGTTCATCCCGATGATGCTCATTCATCCGCAGGCCGACATTCCCGTGCTGCAGATGTCGTTGCAGAAAGGCGCCTCGGTCGCGCGCCATTTGGAGATCGGCCGTGCGCTGGCGCCGTTACGCGAGGAGGGCGTGCTGATCCTCGGCAGCGGCTTGAGCTATCACAATCTGCGCGAATTCTTCTCTGGCGACGAAGCGCCGCGCGGTGCCGCGAAGAGCTTCGACGACTGGCTGACGCAGACGGTGCTGCTTCGAGGATTGCGACGCGCGCGACAGGCGACTCGAGGAGTGGCTCGACGCGCCGGGCGCACGAGCAAGTCATCCGACGACAGAGCATCTCGAGCCGCTCTTCGTCATCGCCGGCGCCGCGGAGCAGGATCGGGGACGCGGGGTGTTTCACGGCGAATTTTGGGGGAAGCCGGTGTCGGGCTTTGCGTTTGGCTGAGGGTGTGCGACGATTGCGCGTGGCCGATTGCAGTCCCCGGCGCGTTTGAGCTTCGAGAACACCTGTCGATCGGGCATGAGGTCGGGCGAGTGGCTGGGCGAGAAGACCGAGGCGGGCGCCTCTGCGCGCGAATGGCTTCTCTGACGAGCGGCGCTTTTGCGCGAGCCGAGATTGTCCATCGAACGCCGAACAGTCGCTCGGGCGAGCGCCAGCGCAAAACCCGCTCGACGTAAGGCGGGACGGCTGGACGCCGTCGATCGCCCCGTCGAGCATCGACGTCGCGAGAAATCAGTTGGATGTGCAGTTCGCAGGCTGCGGCGAGAGTTCGTGGTCGCGCGCGATGGCCGAAGGGTTAGCCTGGCGATGATCGCAACGACCGCGCTCGCTCGAACCATCGGCGAGCGTCATATTGGATGCGAGCGGAGGCTTCGCGACCTTCGACGACGCGGTGCTTCGGGCCGGGCTTGCCGGATCGTCGTGGTCCAGCGCGGCGCGAGGCGCGCGCCGTCGGGCCGATCGCGCTCGGCAAGGGCCAAGACCGATCTGATTGACGCCGCGATGATCGTCCTTGCGCGAGACACGGCGCCGGAAATCCGTGTCGCAGGACGCGACGACGCCGCGTTCGGCAGTTCGCCGATCTCGCGCGTGCAGGGTGCCAGATCGTGGCGATGATCGTCGCGAGCGGCAAGCGGGAAACACGCGCTGGCCCGCGAGCAAAAAAGAGCACGCCGGCCGCTCAAGGGCTGCAGCGCGAACTCGCGCTCGACGGCGATATCGACCCGGCGCCGCTCGCGCGAAACGCACCGAGCTCGCTTCCGTTCCAGGGATCGGGACCGCCATCGCGCGAACCTTGCCCGCCGAACGCCGGAGCGCGGAACGCGCGATCGACGCAAGATCGTCGACCTCGGGTCGCGCGCATTCCTGGACGCGACATCCGAGTCAATGGCGCGGCAAAAGCTTAAATCGGGGCGGCAGAGCCAGGGAATGCGCGCCGACGCACTTCATGGGAGCCAGGGTCGCCGCGCGATACAATCCAGCCCTGAAGCATCTGGAGCCGCTCTTCGTCATCGCCGGCGCCGCGGGGCAGGATCGCGGCGCCAAGTGTTTCACGCTGAATTTTGGGGCAAGGCGGTGTCGGGCTTTGCGTTGGGTGAGGGTCGCGCATCGATCCGCCAAGACTCCTCACCCTGAGGAGCCCGCGAAGCGGGCGTCTCGAAGGGTGGCCAAGCGCGAGGTCTTGCAACCTCCCGGCAACCCCATCCTTCGAGACGCGCCCTACGGGCGCTCCTCAGGATGAGGGCTCGGGCAACGAGCGTTCACCCGAGCGCCCTGAGCCCGAAACGAGGAAGGATTCGCTCTTTACTTCTGGATTGCTTCGCTTCGCTCGCAATGACAGCGAGGCGGTCGTTACCCACCCCATCACCCCCAGCGCCGCCTTCGCCACTGCCTCGGGCGTGATGCCGAAATGCGCATAGAGCGCGTCGGCCGGCGCGCTGGCGCCAAAGCCCGTCATGCCGACGAAGGCCGAGCGTTCGCCGAGCCAGCGGTCCCAGCCGAAGCGCACGGCGGCCTCGACGCCGACGCGCGGCGCCGGTGCCCAGAACCTTGGCGCGATAGGCGTCGTCCTGTGCGGCGAACAGCTCGAAGCTCGGCAGGGAGACGACCGCCGCGCGCTTGCCTTGCGCCGCGAGGAGCTTTGACGTGTCGAGCGCGATCGCGACTTCCGACCCCGTGGCGATGAGCGTCACGTCGCGCGCGCCGTCCGCCTCGCGCAGCACATAGCCGCCGCGCGCGGAGAGATTCTCGGCGACGGGCCGTTCCAGCGTCGGCAGGTTCTGGCGCGAGAGGCTCAGCACGGAGGGCGTCGTTCTCGCGTTGAGCGCCAGCTCCCAGCATTCCGCGGTCTCGATCGCGTCGGCCGGCCGGAACACGTTGAGATTGGGCATGGCGCGCAGGCTCGCGAGATGCTCGACGGGCTGATGCGTCGGTCCGTCCTCGCCAAGCCCGATCGAAGTCATGCGTCAACACATAGATGACGCGCAGCCCCATCAGCGCCGAGAGCCGGATCGCCCCGCGCGCGTAGTCGGAAAAGACGAGGAAGGTGCCGCCGTAAGGAACGAAGCCGCCGTAGAGCGCAAGGCCGTTCATCGCGGCCGCCATGCCGAACTCGCGCACCCCGTAATGGATGTAGCGGCCTTCGAATTTTCCCGGCGCGACGACGCCCATGCCCTTCGTGAGCGTGAACACCGAATGAGTGAGATCGGCCGAGCCGCCGATCGTCGCCTGCGTCGCGACATTGATGACGCCGAGCGCGTTCTCGGAGGATTTGCGCGTCGCGAGCTTCGGCTTCTCCTGCGCCGCGGTCTCGCGCAGCGCCTTGAGCGGCGCGGCGACAGCCGGCGCGACATCGGCTTCAAGGAAGCGCGCGAAGTCTTCCTTCCTTGCCCGAGGCCGCAGAAAGTCTCGAGCCAGGCGGCCCGAACGGGCGCGCCGCGCGCGCCGGCGAGACGCCAGCCCTCGAGAATGGACTGGGGAACCTCGAAGGGCGGATGCTCCCAGCCGAGCGCCTTGCGCGCCAAGGCGTTCTCCTCAGCGCCTAAAGGCGAGCCATGCACGCCCTCCTTGCCCTGCTTGTTGGGCGCGCCATAGCCGATGACCGTGCGGCAGGCGATCATCGACGGACGCGGGTCTTCCTTCGCGGCCTTGAGCGCCGCAGCGATCGCCAGCGAAATCGTGACCGTCGATCTTCTGCACATGCCAGCCGCTGGCTTCGAAACGCAAGGCCTGATCGGTGGAGGTCGCAAGGCTCGTCGGCCCGTCGATCGAGATGTGATTGTCGTCCCAGAGCACGATCATTTTGCCGAGGCGCAAGTGGCCGGCGAGGTCGATCGCCTCGTGGCTGATTCCTTCCATCAGGCAGCCGTCGCCAGCAATCACATAGGTGTGATGATCGACGATCGCGTCGCCGAAACGCGCATTGGCGAGGCGCTCGGCGATGGCCATGCCGACGGCGGTGGCGAGCCCTTGTCCGAGCGGGCCGGTCGTCGTCTCGACGCCGGGCGCGTGCCGATATTCGGGATGCCCCGCCGTCTTGGAGCCGAGCTGGCGGAAGTCCTTCAGATCCTCGATCTCGAGTCCCGGATAGCCGACGAGGTAGCCGAGCGCATAGAGCAGCATCGAGCCGTGCCCGGCCGACAGCACGAAGCGGTCGCGGTTGGGCCAATGCGGATCGGCGGCGTCGAATTTCAGGAAGGAGCGAAACAGCACGCTGGCGACATCGGCCATGCCCATCGGCATGCCGGGATGGCCGGACTTGGCCCTGTCCACGGCGTCCATCGCGAGAGCGCGGATCGCATTGGCGTCGTCCCTCGTGCAAGAGGCGGGAACATCGAGCATGGAAGCTTCCTTTGTCACGCGCCTTTTTGGCGCTTCACGAGTGCGAGAATGCGAGGCGTCAGAATGAGCTGCATCGCGAGGTCGAGCTTGTTGCCCGGAATGACGATCGAATTGGCGCGCGACATCCAGCTGCCGGCGATCATTGTCACGAGATAGGGGAAGTCGACGCCGCGCGGGTTGCGAAAGCGGATCACGACGATCAACTCGTCGGGCGTCGGAATCGAGCGTGCGACGAAGGGATTGGAGGTGTCCACCGTCGCCGCGCGCTGAAAGTTGAGGTCCGTTTCGGAGAACTGCGGGCAGATGTAGTGCACATAATCGTGCATTCGCCGCAAGATCGTCTCGGTCACGGCTTCCGTCGTGTAGCCGCGCGAATCGCGGTCGCGCAGCAGCTTCTGCGTCCACTCCAGATTGATGACCGGCACGACGCCGATCTTCAAATCCGCGTAGCGCGCGACATTGACCGCGTCGGTCACGACGGCGCCGTGCAGCCCCTCGTAGAAGAGAATGTCAGTATTGGGCGGCAGCTCCGTCCAGGGCGTGAACTTACCGGGCTCGACGCCGTAGACGGCCGCTTCGTTCTCGTCGTGGGCGTAATGGCGATAGCGCCCCGAGCCCGTCTCCCCATATTCGCGAAATAGGCGCTCGAGCTCTACCAGAAGGTTAGCCTCGGGTCCGAAATGGCTGAAATTGTCATTGCCGCGCGCCTGCGCGTCGAGCAGCGCCCGTTTCATCTCGTCGCGGTCGTGCCGATGGAAGCTGTCGCCCTCGACATAGGCGACCTCGATGCGCTCGCGACGAAAGATCTGCTCGAAGGTCGCCTTGACCGAGCTCGTGCCGGCCCCTGACGAACCGGTGATCGAGATGATGGGGTGCTTGGCGGACATGGGTCGAGCGCGGTTCGGCGTGCGGCGTCAGGGGCGGGCGCGAGCGATCCCCGCCGCGACGGCCTCGTCTCGCCCCCGCGGCTTGTCGCACGCCCGCGCCTTGGGGCGCAAGCGAGCGATTCGCTCCGGGTTCAGGCGCCGAAGGTCGCGTCCGCTTCGAGCGTGGCGCCGCCGCCGTCGATGACCTCGCGAGCGAGCCCAGAGCTCGCCACAGCGAGGCTCCGCGCGAAGAAGCGGGCGATGGCCGTGCGGCGGGCGTCGCCTTCGGCCGCGCCCTTGGCGAGCAGCGTGCCGCCGCGCGCCAGTGCGAAGAGCCGCAAGTAGGGCGTGGCCCCGGCGAGCGCGAGGTCCGGGCCGGCTTCGAGCATGAAGCGGCTCGCGCGCTCGAAGTCGGCGACGGCCTCGGCGAGCGCTTGCGCCCCGTCGAGCCTCGCTCCCGCGGCGATGGCGCGCATGTCCTCGATCTCGCGCGCGAGCGCCGCGCCGGTGCGATGCAATTTGCGAGTGGCGAGATCGATCCCCTGGATGCCGTTCGTGCCCTCGTAGATGGGCGCGATGCGCGCGTCTCGCATGACTTGCGCGGCGCCGGTCTCCTCGATGTAGCCCATACCGCCGAAAATCTGCAGGCCGAGCGAGGCGACCTCGACGCCGATGTCGGTGGAAAAGGCCTTGGCGACGGGCGTCAGCAGATCGGCGCGCTCCTGCGCCGCGTTGGCGCGCAGCGGGTCGCTCTCGCGACGCGCGCGGTCGATCGAGGCCGCCGTCTCGTAGCAGATGGCGCGCGCCGCATGCGTCAGCGCCGTCATCGTCAGCGCCATGCGCTTCACGTCGGGATGCGCGAGGATCGGCGCGGGCTCCTCTCCGTTAAGGGCGCGGCCCTGGCGACGCTCGCGCGCATAGGCGAGCGCCTGCTGGGTCGCACGCTCGGCGATCCCGACGCCCTGCAGCCCAATGGCCAGCCGCGCGTCGTTCATCATCGCAAACATCGTCGCGAGGCCCTTGTTCGGCGCGCCGACGAGATAGGCGACCGCGCCCTCCGCATCGCCATAGACCATCGTGCAGGTCGGCGAGCCCTTGATGCCGAGCTTGTGCTCGATCCCTGCGCAGCGCAGGTCGTTGCGGCGCGCAAGCCGCCCGTCGGCGTCGGCAAGCAGCTTCGGCGCGAGGAAGAGGGAGATGCCCTGCGTGCCGGACGGCGCGTCGGGGAGCCGCGCGAGCACGAGATGCACGATGTTCTCGGTCAGATCGTGCTCGCCATAGGTGATGAAGATTTTCTGCCCGAACAGGCGATAGGAGCCGTCCGCCTGCGGCTCGGCCTTGGTGCGAATGAGCGCGAGATCGGAGCCCGCCTGCGGCTCCGTCAAATTCATCGTCGCGCCCCACTCGCCGGAGACGATTTTGCCCAGAAAGCGCTTTTTGAGATCGTCGCTCGCGGCTCTTTCGAGCGCCTCCATCGCGCTCTGACTGAGGAGCGGGCAAATCGCGAAGGCCGGATTGGCCGCCTGCCAGATCTCCGTGCAGGCGGCATTGAGGAGACGCGGGAGACCGAGACCCCCGCATTCGGGGTCGGCCTTCAGCGCGTTCCAGCCGCCTTTCACCCACTCCGCATAGGCCTCCTTCCAGCCCGGCGGGGTCGTGACCGCTTCGCCGTCGAACCGCGCGCCGATCCGGTCTCCGTCGCGGTAGCAGGAGGCGAGGCGCTCCTCGGCGAATTTTGCGGCCTCGTTCAAGGTGGCTTCGAGCACCCCCTCGCCCAGATCGGCGAAGAGCCCGCCCGTCTCGAAGGCCGAGGCGCCGGCCGCGAGACGCGCGGCGAAGAGAATGTCGTCGAGGGGAGCGCGGTAAGTCGTCATGGTTTTCCAGAGTTCTCCGAACCGAGCACTGGCGGGGACCCGCCAAGCCGAAGGCCGTCGCAATCATCTGGGTATAGGCGACGATGCGTGTCTTTCCGAAACTCATCTGGTTTGAAAAGCCCTTGCGTGGAGAATAGCATTTAACCGGGCGCTTACAGTGATTCGCGTATGGGATACGCCCGCCTCCCCGGCGCGCCGGCTCCGCCACGATGTCGGCTCCACCCGCCCGGAGCTTCGATCCTACCGACGTTAGGGAATACCCATGCCGAAATTTTCGCTGGACGCCCTCGACCTCGCGGCGCTTTTGTCCTCGCGCGTCTGCCATGACGTGATCTCGCCGGTCGGCGCGATCATCAACGGCCTCGAGGTCCTCGAGGACGAGAAGGACGCGGAGATGCGCGGTCATGCGCTCGACCTGATCAAGTCGAGCGCCGAGGAGGCCTCCGCGAGGCTGCAGTTCTGCCGGCTGGCCTTCGGCGCCGCCGGATCGAAGGGCGCGTCGATCGACACGGGCGACGCCGAGCATGTCGCGCGCCAGCTCTTCGCCGACGAGCGCACGCGCCTGGAGTGGAAGCTGCCGCGCGCGCTGATGGCGAAGAACAAGGTGAAGCTGCTGCTCAATCTCTGCCTCATCGCCGACATGGCGATCCCGCGCGGCGGCGCGCTGACCATTTCCGGCGCGGGCGAGGGGGACGACGTTTCCTTCCGCGTCGAGGCGAAGGGACCCAACGCCCGTCTCGCCCCGGAGGTCGCGAGGCTGCTGGCCGGCGACTCCGACGAGGCCACGCTCGATGCGCGCGCGATCCAGGCCTATTATGCGGGGCTTGTCGCAGACGCCTGCGGGCTCGAGGTGACGCCCAGCGGCGGCGGCGGCGACGCCATCGTCATCGAGGCGAAGCCCAAGGTCTCCGCCGCGCAGGAGGAAGACGTTAGGGCGCCACAAAGCGCGGTCGCGTAAGGGCGCGGAGCTTCCGGGGGCGGCGAGCGCCCTCATTCCTTTCAGGGCCGGGCCAGAGAGCGGTCAACCGCCTTTGCGCCGGCCGCGTCGCTTCCCGGAGCCGGAGCGCTTCCAATCGCTCCTCTCCGTTGGAATTGACTCACTCTGCGGTTTGGCCTCCAGCGCCGCTTGCCCGCGCCCGGCGCCTCGCGCTTTGAAGTCTCTTAACCGCTTCGCGCCAACGTCGCGCATTCCTCCCGAAGACGGCGGCGCGCTCGACGGCGCTGAAGGAGCGGTCCTTGAAACAGATCATGATTGTTGACGACAGCGCGGTCATTCGGCGGGTCGCCCGGCGCATTTTCGAGACGTTGCATTTCCGCACCTCCGAGGCGGAAAACGGCTCGGAGGCGTTGGCCGAATGCGAGAAAGCCATGCCGGACGTGATTCTCGTCGATTGGCGCATGCCGAAAATGGATGGCCTCGAGTTCGTCGGCGCCTTGCGCAAGACGCCCGGCGGCGGCGGCCCGAAGGTTCTCTATTGCGCCGTCGAGCGCGACCTGGGGCAAGTCGCGCGCGCCAAGCGCGCCGGCGCCGACGACTTCATCTTGAAGCCTTTCGACGCGGAGATTTTGCGTCGACACTTGATCCAGAATAGGCTGCTGTGAGGAGACGCAGGCGTCTCCCTTCTTCGCGGTTGCTAAAGTCGCGCCTTTCTCGTCGTCAGGCGTGCTGGCCCGCGATCTTGTCTTGCGTCCTGGCGTCGAAATCGCTGGCGTCGTGGCGCTCGTGAAGCTGCTCGGAAAGATCGCCGTATGTGCGATTGACCATGCGTCCACGCTTCACCGCCGGTCGAGCGAGGATGACGTCGGCCCAACGCTGGACATGGCGATAGTCCTGCACGCTCAGAAACTCGCCGGCGCCATAGGCCAAGCCTTTCACGAGCCCGCCGTACCAGGGGAAGACCGCGATGTCGGCGATGGTGTAGTCGTCTCCCGCGAGGTATTCGTTCTCCGCGAGGCGCCGGTCGAGCACGTCGAGCTGTCGCTTCACCTCCATGGCGAAGCGGTCGATCGCATATTCGATCTTGGTCGGCGCATAGGCGTAGAAATGCCCGAAACCGCCTCCGAGATAGGGCGCGGCGCCCATTTGCCAGAACAGCCAGTTCAATGTCTCGGTGCGGGCTGCGATCTCCCTTGGCAGGAAGGCGCCGAACTTCTCGGCGAGATAGAGCAGGATCGAGCCCGAACTCGAAGACGCGGAGGGGCTTGGGCCCGCTCCGGTCCATGAGCGCCGGGATCTTGGAGTTCGGATTGACCTCCACGAATCCGGATCCGAACTGATCGCCTTCGTCGATCTTGATCAGCCATGCGTCGTATTCGGCGCCGGAATGACCGAGCGCAAGCAACTCCTCGAGCATGATCGTGACCTTCACGCCGTTCGGCGTCGCCAGCGAATAGAGCTGGAGCGGGTGTCGCCCGACCGGGAGCGCCTTTTGATGGGTCGGCCCGGCGATAGGCCGGTTGATGTTCGCGAAGGCGCCGCCGCTCGGCTTGTTCCACGTCCAAACCTTTGGTGGCGTATAGTCGGAGGCTGCCGCCATGCTGGTCTCCAATGTTGGTCACGACCGCTCCACGCAGTCTTCGCATATAGCTAGAGTCAGGAGCGCAAATTCGAACAGGGGCGCTAACGGCGGCGGTTCGTTTCGACGCGCCCGTCAAACCGGCTAAAGTCGCGCGGGCTGATTCGGCGAGACCATCCGTGATGAACGAAACGCTCGAGAGGTTGCGCCCGGCGCCCATGCTTTTGTCCTGGCCGCATCGGATCATTCTCGCGGAAGGGTGGTCGCGACGGGGTCTCGCGTTCCTCGCCGGAGCTGTCGGCGCGCTG
Organism: uncultured Alphaproteobacteria bacterium; assembly: GCA_963760695.1. Taxonomy (GTDB): domain Bacteria; phylum Pseudomonadota; class Alphaproteobacteria; order Rhizobiales; family Beijerinckiaceae; genus Methylocystis. Next base: position 256,787 of record CAVXEI010000018.1, read on the forward strand.
GCGCTCGAACCTGTTGGCTTTGCGCCCGCGATGGCGGCCGCGCTCATCCTGGCCGTTTGGCTTCTCGACGGCTGCGCGGAATATCGCCCCGACGGAGGCTTCGCCGCCAGAACGGCGTCGCTTCGTTCGGCGGCGGGCGTCGGCTGGTGGTGGGGCTTCGGCTACTTTCTCGCGGGGCTCTGGTGGCTGGGCGCAGCGATGCTGGTCGAGCCCGACCAGTTCGCCTGGGCCTTGCCGCTCGCGACGCTCGGCGTGCCGGCGGCGCTGGCGGTCCTCCCGGCGCTGGGCTTCGCCTTCGCCCGTCTGCTCTGGTCGCCCGGCGCTCTCCGCGTGCTCGCGCTCGCTGTGGGGCTCGGCGGCGCGGAATGGCTGCGCGGCCATCTGCTCACCGGCTTTCCCTGGAACGACGTCGGCATGGCGCTCGCGGGAACGCTCCCGCTCGCCCAGTCCGCCTCATGGCTCGGCCTCCACGGCCTCGACCTCGTGGCGATCGTGATCCTCGCCGCGCCGGCGACGCTCATCGACGACTCCAGTCGGCGCTGGGGGCGTCCCTTGGTCAGCGTCGCGGCCGCGCTACTCGCGCTGATGGCGCTCGGCGGCGCTCTGCGTCTGTGGACACACGCGACGAGCTTCGTTCCGCAGACGGCCCTGCGGCTCGTGCAACCCAATCTGCCGCAGGACGCCAAATTCCGTCCCGAAAACGGCGAGGCCATTCTCGCCCACTATCTGGAGCTCTCGGATCGCTCCACGGGACCGGCGCATACGGGCGTCGCCGACGCCACCCATATCTTCTGGCCGGAATCGGCCTTCCCCTTTGTCGTGACGCGCAAGCCCAAGGCGCTGGCCGCGATTGCGCGCGGGCTGCAGGGCAGGGTGCTGATCACCGGCGCCGCGCGCGCCGAGGAAGGGGCCGGCCGCACGAAGCTCTTCAACGCGATCGACGTGCTCGTGGGCGACCGGCTCGTCGCCGCCTATGACAAGACCCACCTCGTCCCCTTCGGCGAATATCTCCCCCTCGACGCGCTCCTGCGGCCCTTCGGCGTGCACCATCTCGTACCTGGGATTTGGGACATCGGGGCAGGCCCGCGACGCCTCTTTGCTCCAGGCCTGCCGCCGATCGCGCCCTTGATCTGCTACGAGGCGATTTTCCCCGGCGAGGCCGTCGATGCGGGAACGCCGCGACCGCAATGGTTGCTCAACGTCACCAACGACGGCTGGTTTGGAAAAACAAGCGGCCCCTATCAGCATTTCGCCCAGGCGCGCCTGCGAACCATCGAGGAGGGCTTGCCGCTCGTGCGAGTCGCCAATACGGGCATATCGGCGATCGTCGATCCCTATGGCCGCGTGCTGCAAAGCCTGCCGCTCGGCGTCGAAGGCGTCGTCGACGGCCCGCTGCCGGCGCCGGCGCCGTCGACCTTCTTTTCGCGATACGGCGCTTTCGTCTTCCCCGCGCTTTGGGCGATGCTCCTTTGCGGGGCGCTTTACGGCCGCCTGCGCCGCTGAAGCTCTCGGCCGCCGCGCGCATATCGCTCAAAATTTGCGCCGCCTATATGGATCGAATGAGGTTTTCGGCGAGAGCTGAAGGGGAGCAGGACCATGGACGCGCGACCGTCAATCCTTGCGCGACGCGACGCGCTCATCGACGGGCTCTGGGTTGAAGCCGACGACGGCGCGCGCTTTCCGGTGCAGGACCCGGCGACCGGCGCGACGCTCGGCGACGTTCCCGACATGGGCGCGACCGAGACGCGGCGAGCCATAGAAGCGGCCGCGCGCGCCTTTCCACCCTGGCGCGCGACGCCCGCCAAGGAGCGCGCGGCGATCATGCGCCGCTGGTTCGAGTTCATCCTCGCCGAGGGGGAGCGTCTGGCTCAGATCATTACCGCCGAGCAGGGCAAGCCGCTTGCCGAAGCGCGGGCCGAGATTGCTTACGCCGCCTCTTATATCGACTGGTTCGCCGAGGAAGGCCGACGCGTTTATGGCGACGTGCTGCCCATCCCCGCTCCCGGCAGACGCCAGCTCGTCTTCAAGCAGCCCATCGGCGTCGTCGCCGCGATCACACCCTGGAACTTCCCCTCCGCGATGTTTGCGCGAAAGGTCGGCGCCGCGCTCGCCGCGGGCTGCACGATGGTGCTGAAGCCTGCGGAGCAGACGCCTTTCTCCGCGCTGGCTCTCGCCGATCTCGCGATGAGCGCGGGCGCGCCGGGGGGCGTCGTGAACGTCGTGACCGCCAGCGACCCGGCGCCGGTCGGCCGGGAGCTCACGCGAAACCCGCTGGTGCGCAAGCTCTCCTTCACCGGCTCGACCGCCGTGGGCAAGATCCTGCTGCGCCAGGCAGCCGAAAACGTGCAGAAATGCTCGATGGAGCTTGGCGGCAACGCCCCGCTGATCGTCTTCGCCGACGCCGATCTGGATCTCGCGGTCCAGGGGACGATCGCCACGAAATACCGCAACAGCGGGCAGACCTGCATCTCGGCCAACCGCCTGCTTGTCCATGAAAGCGTGGCGGCCGAGTTCGCTACGAGGCTCGCGGCGCGCGTCCGCGAGCTCAAGGTCGGCGATGGGCGCGAGGAGGGCGTGGTGGTGGGGCCGCTCATCGAGCAGGCAGGGGTCGAAAAATGCGAGCGGCACGTCGCCGATGCGGTCGCGCGCGGCGCGACGCTGTTGACCGGCGGCGCCCGCCATAAGCTTGGCGGAAGCTTTTTCGAGCCGACCGTGCTCGAGGGCGTGAGCGAGGACGCGCTGATCTTCAGCGAAGAGACCTTCGGGCCCGTCGCGCCCATCGCGTCATTTGCCGACGAGGCCGACGCCCTTCGTTTCGCCAACGCCACGCCCTCGGGGCTCGCGGCCTATTTCTACAGCCGCGATCTTTCGCGGATATTCCGCGTCGCCGAGGCGCTGGAATTCGGCATGGTCGGCGTCAACGAGACGTTGATCTCGTCGGAAATCGCGCCGTTCGGCGGCATGAAGGAATCCGGGCTCGGCCGCGAGGGGTCGCGTTACGGGATCGACGACTATCTCGAAATCAAATATGTCTGCCTTGGCGGGATGTGACGCCGAGAGCGACTCCTGCTTTGCGGGGCGTCGGAAACTAGGCCGCATTCCAAGAAGCCGGCGGCTGCTTCCCTGCAGAGGGCAGGCGCTGAACGCTGGATTGTGGATCGAGTTGACCAAGCTCTGGAGCCCTCCACCACCGACTTCTCCCCGTTCGCGCGGAGAAGAAGGGGCGTTGGCAGGACTTGCGCGTTCAGAGTCCCTCATCGCAGCGCGCGATGAGGTCGGGCTTGATCCTGTTGCCTATGGCGAGAGGCCGGTCAGCCCTCTGGTATCGCTGCGCGCGGTTTCGAAGACCTTCGACAACGGCGCTCTCGCGCTCGACGCGCTCGATCTCGACGTCTTCCCTGGCGAGATTCTCACCTTGCTCGGCCCCTCCGGCTGCGGGAAGTCAACGGCGCTGCGGCTCATCGCCGGCCTCGCGCGACCGACGCGCGGCGAGATCGACTGGTCGCTCGGGGAGGCGCGTCAGGCCCTCGGCTTCGTGTTTCAGGAAGCGATGCTGCTTCCCTGGGCGGATGTCTTCAGCAATGTCTATTTGCCCCTGCGTCTCGCCGGAGTGGGAAGGAGAGAGGCGGAGCCCCGCGTAAGGGAGGCGCTCGCCATGGTGCGGCTGGACGCCGTACGCGACGCCCTGCCGCGAGAGCTTTCGGGCGGCATGAAGATGCGCTGCGCCATCGCGCGCGCGTTGGTCACGCGGCCGACGCTGCTCTTGATGGACGAACCCTTCGCCGCGCTCGACGAGGTGACCCGCTTCAACCTCAACGACGAGCTGATCGAGCTCAAGAAACAAACCCGCACGACGATCGTGTTTGTCACCCATTCCGTCGCCGAGAGCGTCTATCTCTCGACGCGTGTCGTCGTGCTTTCGTCCGGCGGCGGGCGCGTTATCGACGAGATCGCGATCGCGTCCGAGACGCCGCGCGACGCCGAATTTCGGCTTGGCGCGGAATTCTCGTCCTATGTGCGACGCGCCTCGGCGGCGCTGCGGCGCGCGATGCGCGAACCGACGCCCTGAGCGCGTCCCGATCGCGTGGAATCACGCGATCGAAAAGGACTCGCTCCAAATCAAAAACCTAGAGCATGTCCCGGAAAACCGCTTCGCACTTTTCCGGGACATGCTCTAAGCGTCTCCTCTCTCCCTTAGTTTCGAAGTTGCAATCGCCGAGCCGAGATGTATGGTGGCTCCAACCCATATCTTTGGGCAGGCGCTTTGAAGGCGACTGGCTTGCCGATAGGCCAAAACTAACAGAACTTTGGAGACTGGACCCGGATGACGCCCACCCAGGCGACTAGGATCATGGCCGCGAGCCCGGACGAGGCCCCGCCGGCGACGCAGGGGCAGACCGGCGACAGGACGCGCTCGGCCGCCGTGGAAGCGATCGATGTCGCCGTCTGCGACAAGAGCCCGCTTATTCTCGCCGGACTGGAGTCGCTCATAAATGACGACCGCCGCTTCCGGCTGGTGCTCAAAGTCGCGGATGGCGAAGAGTTCCTGGAAGCGGCGCGGCACCCGCGCTTCGCTGTGGCGGTGATCGGCTGGCAATTACCGACGCTGCATGCGCGCGATGTGCTGCGCGCGCTGTCGCGCCAAGCCGCGGCGCCCAAGATCGTCATCTACAGCGGCACGAACGATCCCGCCGCCCCCGCCGAAACATTGCAACTCGGCGGCGCGGGCTTCGTCAGCAAGCGCGCCCCGCCCGAGCGTCTCCTCGACGTGCTCGCGTCGGTCGCTGCGGGCGACATGGTCTTCCCCTTCGTCGACATCCGCAAGATGCGCGCCGATCCGCTGGAAAATCTCACCTTGCGCGAGAGAAGCCTGCTGGCGGCGCTCGGTTCCGGCCAGACGAACAACCAGCTCGCCAAGGATTTCGGTGTCTCGATCAACACGATCAAGTTTCATCTGCGCAATCTCTTCGAGAAGCTCGACGTGAAGAACCGTGCGCAAGCGATTGCGCTGTTTCTGGAGATGAAACACGGGACCTGGTCCACGGGACAGGGACCCGGCGGCGGACGCGCCTTCGACTCGCCGATGGGGCGGGGCAGGAGGACCCAGGGGCGGATGGAGTAGGGGCGCGGGCGCCGACAGCGGATGCAAGCGGTCGAGCTGCGTCTTCTTTTCTGCAACGCTGGCGAGGAGCGTTTCGAGCATGCGGCAATTTAGTCCGCCGCCGCAAAATGCGCCATCTGATCCGCATACGCCTTCACGAAAGACGGCCGGTTCGTGGCCCGCGCGACATAGCCGCGACAGGCGGGATGTTCCCTGAGCCCGTCGAAGCGATCGACGAGGCGCAGCGCATCCGCCATGGCTATGTCGGCGATGGAGAAGGTCCCGGCGAGCCATTCGCGTCCCGCCAAGACCGGCTCCAGGCGCTGGAGCCTGATCTTGAGGAAGTCTTCCAGGATTTTCCATGCGGGCGTCTCGCCGGCCTCGCCCGAGAGCTTCATTATGGCCCAGGGCAGGCTCGCCATCTCGACGGAATTCAGCGCTGCAAATAGCCATTGCGTCGCTTCGCTGCGCATGGCCCTATCGACCGGCAGGAGCGCGTCGCTAAGGCTGCCGAGATGCAGCAGGATTGCCCCGCTCTCGAAGATCGACAGGTCGCCATCTGTCAACCAAGGGACCTGTCCGAAGGGCTGATGCAAGTAATGCTCGGCGCCCCGCGTGCGACGCGGCGTGCTCTCGACGCGATAGGGCAGTCCGGCCTCTTCCAGGCCCCAACGCACGCGGATGTCACGCACGAAGCCGCGCGGCTTCTCGGGAACCCAATCGAAAGTGGTGAGGATAAGGTCGACCATTCAAAATCTCCATCCGCTGACGCTGCCGGGGTTCCTGATTGCTAAGGCTGTCCCGTAACGGCGGCCGTTCCGGTAAAGGCGGGAGCGCATGCGCTGACCGGCTCGCACGGCCCCGGCAGCAGCGTGTCGCTTTTTCCCGTCAGGCGATTGATGACCAGCCCGATCCATTCATGCGCCGCCAAATCGGTGAGAAGCATGCCGCGCGAGGTCGAGTGCGGAATGCGCGGGCGCCAGAGGTTCCCGCTCGTGTGAAAATCCACCGGGTAGGCGATGACCGGAAAGCCGACCTTGCGAAAGATGCCGATGGAGCGCGGCATGTGGCTGGCGGACGTCACGAGCAGCCAGCGCTCGCCCGGCTTGGGCTGCACCAGCGCCTTGGTGAACTCGGCGTTCTCGATCGTGTTGCGCGAGCGGTCTTCGTAGAGCGCGTCGCCGTGATCGATTCCCACCGCCCGCCAATAGCCTTGCACCGCCTCCGCTTCGGTGGCGCCAGAGCCCGCGAGCAGTCCGCTGCCGCCGGTAAAGACGAGGCGCGCCTTGGGAAAGCGGTGTTTTAGTTCAATGGGCGTTGTCAGGCGCTGCGCCGCTTCGGTGAAGACGATATGACCGCGCTGGGCGGAGAGAACTTCATCCACCGAGCCGCCGAGCACGATGATGCCGTCGGGGGCCTCGATGTTGTCGCCAAGCTGCGGAAAGCGCGCCTCGAGCGGCCCGATCAGAAAGGAGCCGAGCGGCCCAATTCCCATCAGGACGAGCAGGAGCGCGGAGACGAGGCTGAGCCAGGCGCCGGCGCGCCGAAAGCGCGTGAAACAGAGCAGCGCGCCGATGAGCAAGCAGATGATGACCAAATGCGAGGGCGCGAAAAAAAATTCGAAGACTTTCGAAGCGACAAAAAACATAGATTTTTCCAGTGTTCATCGGCTTAAGAGCAGCGTCGCCCAGCCGTCGATGTCGCGCCGCCTTTGCAGGCGGAAGCCCTGCGCGCGATAGGCCGTCAGGATGCCCGGAACGTCGCGCGCGAGAAGGCCCGACAGGATCAGTTCAGCGTCGGGAGAGCTGACGCGTGCGATGCTTGGCGCCAGCAGGCGCAGGGGCTTGGCCAGAATATTGGCGAAGACCAGATCGAACTGCCGCCCGCGCAGCGCGTCGTGGCGAACGCCCGACGCTCGCACGGGGCGCAGATGGGGACCGACGCCATTGGCGAGCGCATTGGCGCGGGCCGTCGACACCGACACGGCGTCAATGTCGCCGCAGGCGACACGCTGGCGCAGCAGCCGGGCGCAGGCGATCGCTAGCACGCCTGTGCCCGTCCCCACGTCGAGAACCTGGCGCGGACGGCGGCGCCTCAGGACCTCCACCAGCGCAAGGAGACAGCCGAGCGTCGTGCCGTGATGGCCGGTGCCGAAGGCGAGCGCCGCTTCGATCTCGACGCCGACGTCGTTCGCGGAGAGGCGCGCGCGGTCATGGGCGCCATGCACGAGAACGCGCCCTGCGCGAACGGGTTTGAGGCCCGTGAGCGCGTTCTCGACCCAGTCGCGCTCCTCGATCGCGGAAAATTCGATGGCATTGGCGGTCTCGGCGCCGACGACGAATTCGATGAGCGCGCGCACTTCGTCCTCGTCCGGCGGCTCCTGGAAGAAAACCTCGACCGTCCATTGGCCCGTCTTTTCGTCTTCGAAGACGCAAGCCGCGGTCTCGGCGGGATCGAAGGTTTCGACGATCAGATCGCCGACGGCGCGCGCGCGCGATGCGTCACCGACGAAACGCAGCAGCGTGCTTGCCCCATTGGGCGGCAGACCTTCGAGCATGGCGGGTGGTTAGCACAGCTGAGGGCGATTCGACAGCCGCGTCACAGATAGCTGAGCTTCGGCTTACCTGCCCGCTATCCGTCGTTCGTCCCGCGAAGGGCACGAATGCGCCATAATGGGGCTTCACGATGGCGCCTTCCGGCGTCCAGAAGCGGGGAGTTGTCTGATTCGATCTTGCCGAAAAAGGTATAGTAGGCAAGAATGACACCCCGATTCGAATAGCCCGCATCTGGCGAACGCCCACCTAAATGTCAAACGCAAAGGTCTGAACCATGAAAGACGGACTTCTTGATCTCTTGCGGAAAATTGAACAGAAAATTGGCTCCGATTTACTGTCGGTGAAAAAACTGATTGCCAAGGAGCGAAAGAGACCACTTTCTGCCGCGATATTTGGTCAAACGGGGTCTGGAAAAACCTCCCTAATAAACGCGATTTTTGGTACAAATTTTGACGTGGATGACGTAAAACCCTGTACAAAGGAGCCTCAGGCCCATAAGGGTCAAGACTCTGCGGGAAACCCGGTCATTTTTTGGGATTTGCCCGGAATAGGCGAGTCAGTGGGCGCTGATCAGGCTTATCTCGATTTGTATGCTCATTACGCCACAACATGTGACGTCGTCCTTTGGGCATTTCAAGCAGATACCCGCACAATTACTTACGATTACACGGCTCTTGAAACGATCATAGGCAGAATTGGCCCAGAGAAGAAGGAGAAATTTCTGAGCCGTTTGTCCGTAGTAATTACCAAGGCTGATGCTATATCAAATTCGCCATGGGTTTTCGCAAAAAATGGAGAAAACGTAACAATAGCAACTAGCAAAGAAACAGCGATTGCTCTCGGTAGAAAGGCCGTATATTTTTATGATGGCTTGTTCGGCGTCTATCAAGCCGATATAGTGCGCAGAACGTTCGTAACTTCAAATCCAGATGTATTAAAGAAGCTTCCAAACGACTTTTGGTTGGCCAATTCCAAAGCTTTCCTGTGCCACAAAGGCAGCTTTGATGACACCCGCTACGCGGAATTAATAGTCGCGCATCCGTCGGCAAGAGATGAGCTATCTAGAATATACGAGCAATCCAGAGCTGTATGCTGTTCTGCAAAGTACGTATTTAATCTCAACGCTGTCAAGGCGAAGCTCGCTCAAAACTCAGAAGGAGTAGCGATGTTAAGATTTGGACGGTCAATCCAGAAGGCCGGCAGTACTCTTGCTTGGTCGAAGGTGAAAGCACTCGGGCTGCCTGTTTTCTTTGATCGAGGAACAAATCAAGTCATCTTTGATGTTGAAGCGATAGATTGAGGAGCTATCCATGAATGAAGCTGAGCTAAATGCATTAGTAAACGAGGCCATCGATAGAGATGAGAGATTTGCTAATGAACTTGGCGAGGCTATAGAAAAAGGAACGTGGGAAGTTGTTGCCGCGTTGATCGGGAAGGCCGTGGGCCATGTAATGGATTTGACAAGCGAGATGGTTCATTCTTTGAAAAATCTTCTCTAGATTTATTGGCATTCAATCGGGGCTTGACCAAAATAAGTGAGGTAATCCAGTTGGACGCCCGTCGGCGTGGACATTTGCGCGGGCCCAAGCTTTGATCGCCCGGAGATGTTGCTGGCCGCGCGACCTGCCGCAGAGATCGACGGCCGCGCTGGGCCAGCGATAAAGCTCTCGTCGGCCCCAAACTGGGACAGGGTCCTCCAGCGCGGCGCCGACGCTTGGCCCGAGCGTCTGGCCTCACTCTATCGTCGTTTCGAAGGGCGAGGACGCGCCAGAATGTCGCCTTCGAGAAGGGGAGCATTTGCGCAATCTAAGTCGCAACCGGGGCCAGTCACCGCAACATTCGCGTTGCAGCAAGGCGGAGCGGAGGGCGCTCAGGCAACGCGGCTCGAGAGCGTCTTGGCGATGGGCAGCGACTCGAGGCAGGCCACGATGGCGTCAATCGAGGAGAAGCTCTGGCGTCGCAGCATCGAGACCGGGAAATCGATCTCATAATGCTCTTCGAGGGCGAGCATCACGAGGATCGCCGCGAAGGGCGTCAGCCCCTCGTCATAGAGGTTAGCGTCCGAGGCAAGAGGCATCGCCGAGCGGTGGAGGCAGCCTTGCTGATCCAGAAGGCGGCGGACGGTCTCGTTCATCAATTTCAGGCTCCATCAGGAACGGGTGCGGCTTGCAGCACCTGGCTGTGTCCGGGGCCAGCGTCTATGACCGAGGTCGTTTGAGAGCATAACATTCATACTTGCGCCTCGTTCCCCCCTTGAAGGGAAGCAACGTCGTCGTAAAGAAACAGCGAAAGAGCCTGTTCAAGTCCCCTCGCTGAGCGCCTAGCTCGAACTCCTACAAGCGAGTGAGCGCGGAAGATGTATCTATCGGAGATTAGACGCGATCCGACGAACCATCTTGTCATGCATCAACAATTAGGGCGCCAAGTTCCGGCTCATAAAAATCAATCACATCTACTTGGTTCGAGTCACCCAGATCGCTCAATTTTGCAAATTGCAAGCGAAATTGCGTCAACTGATTTCAAAAATGGCCGATGGCCCTTCTTTCGGGGGTTCGCAAGCGCCCCAGGTTGCGTAGAGGATGCGCCTATCGGCCCTTTCGGCACGGCCGAAGCGCGGCATTGAGCGGTTCAGAGCTTGCCCCTGAATGTCGTCCGCGACCGTCCTTGATCCCTCACGGGGAGCGGATGCGCCAATTGTGACCCTGGAGCGCAACGACAGAGCTGGCTCCGGTTGTCTGAACAGCGCCCCGCGGAAGTTAAGTGGATTCCTGCCGGGTTATGCTGAACGCGGGGCTCAGCGATTTTGATGCGGCGGCGGGAGGGCGTAGCCCGACCAGAGCTGCATCAAATCGCGCACGACGGTTTCATGCCGCCGCCGCGATGGTCTGCAAGGCGAAGTAAGCCTCGTCCGGCGTCCTTCGGTCAAGCGCCGAATGCGGTCGCCGCTTGTTATAGAAGGCCAGGTATCGGCCAATCGACGCGCGCGCCTCTGGAACAGTCTCGTAGGCGCGCAGATAGACCTCCTCATATTTTACGCTGCGCCACAGCCGCTCGACGAACACGTTGTCGCGCCAGGAACCCATGCCGTCCATGCTGATGGCGATGTTTGCATCGAGCAGCACACGGGTGAAGTCGATGCTGGTGAACTGGCTACCCTGATCCGTGTTGAATATCTCTGGCTTGCCGTGCTTCGCCAGGGCTTCCTGCAGCGCCTCGACGCAAAAATCCGCCTCCATCGTGATCGACACGCGATGCGAAAGCACCCGCCGGGTCGCCCAGTCGACGACCGCCGCCAGATAGACGAAGCCCCGCGCCATCGGGATGTAGGTGATGTCCATCGCCCAGACATGGTTGGGCTTTTCGATCTTCAACTGGCGCAGGAGATAGGGATAAATCTTGTGGCCCGGCGCGGGTTTGCTGGTGTTCGGGCGGCGGTAAATTGCCTCGATTCCCATGCGCTTCATCAAAGTCGCGACATGGCGGCGGCCAATCGAAACCCCTTCGCGGTTCAGCATGTCGCGCAGCATTCGACTGCCCGCGAACGGGTAATCGAGATGCAGTTCGTCGAGCCGCCGCATGATTTTCAAATCCTCGGTCGATGCGGGCCGAGGCTTGTAATAGACGGCGCCCCGGCTAACGCCGAGCGCCTTCGCCTGCCGGGCGATCGGAAGGTCGTGATCCCTGTCGATCATCGCTTTGCGCTCAGCATGCCGGCCTTGGTGAGCGCCCCTTCCAAAAAATCATTCTCCAGCGTCAATTCGCCGATCTTGGCGTGGAGCGCTTTCAAATCGACGGTGGCCTCTCTCGCGTCGCTCTTCTCCTGGCCGAACACGCCGGCCGCGCCTTCGAGAAGCTGGCCCTTCCACGTCGTGATCTGGTTCGGATGAACATCGAACTGTTGCGCCAGATCGGCTAGCGTCCTATCGCCCTTCACCGCGGCCAAAGCCACCTTCGCCTTGAATGCCGCCGTATGATTGCGGCGTGGTCTCTTCGTCATCTCAAGCTCCTGATTCGCAGCGAGAAGCCTCGCCGCTGTCAGGCAGAAAATCCACTTATCTCACTGTTCAAATTTGCGGGGCCAGCTCTACACTGCCCTCTAAAATAATTTACAACTTGGGCCTGATGTCGTGAACGGAACCGTTGGCCTGCATAATTTGCCGCGTTGGATTGTCCTAAAATCAGAAATACCGCCGTTCGCCCGGTTTGCGGCGGGCACGGAACAGCAGATTTCTGTTCATCGAAAACCAACCGTTCCCTGTCGTCAAATGTATAGCGGCTGAGAGGCATTTTCGATGGAAAAAGAAATATCCTCAGGGCATGCATCTGCGGGGCCGGAAAAACCTCATGCCTGCCCGCGAAGACCCCTAAGAGATATGCGGCAATGACCGCTGCGACTAGATGCCAAGCTTTGAGGGACATTTATTCCTCCCCGCGGCGAAGACTGAAGCTAGAATCAATCGCGTTCATCACAAGCTTTACTGTGAGGCGGTAAACCTCCAGCCTAACTAAACTATGTGCCTCGTAACGCCGTGAAAATTCGGGCAATCACGTAAAAAGCACGAGCAGTTGTCAGCGGCTTGCGACGGCAGTAGCTAAAAGTCCTCAGTAAATGACTATTCATTTTCCGACTCCTAAGAGGTGGTTTTGCAAGGCAGATCGACCAGAGCGTTGGGGAGATCCGTTTCGGGTCAAATTCGAAGCGTCGCAGCGGCGATTTACAGGGTCGATTACGTCAAGCGTTGGGCACATTCTGAGGCTAAGCACTATAAATATTTTGTCTTGTGGCGGCGGAGCCATGAGGAGGTTGCCATGAAGAATGCGGGCGAGAGCTTGGGTGACCGGCGTGAGCATTTGTTGCAGTGGGAACTCGAAGTCGTTCAAGCCGCGATAGAGCGCGCAGCAGGTGCGCGAGAAGAATCGACTGTTTCACAAGAGTGGTCGGCCAAGCTTCAGAAATGGCGGGACGAGCTCAAAAGCTCCCTCCGGCGACTTCCCGATTGGGCGGCCTGAAGATTTTTCGGCTCGTCGAAACGTTCGCATCACGCATCATCGACAAGATGCGCTAAGCCTATGAACGCGGGGCGACACGTTGTGGAGGTAAATGAATTGGCTGGTTGGCAATTTTGGGTTCGAGATTCCGGACGAATGCGGACGTTTATTGTGGCGTTCCACGATTTTGCGGAGGCGCAAGCGAAGGCGGTTGCCCAAACGAAGGACGGGAGCGTCGTTTCCTATCGGCAAACGCCGGAGGGTCTAATTCCATATCTCCAGCTACCCAGAGAGGAAGTCGCGGAGCTAATTTCTGTCAATATCGGATGCGAGCCCATCCGCAGCGGAACGTTGTTGAATGACGAAGGCACTTGCTGAGCAAATGGGATTTCCGATACAGACGCTAATCAATGAGAAGCCGGGCGAGGATTTTTAGAATTTAGCTCGACCGGAGCCTTCACAAGGTCCATTTGGGGTCATTTTGTCACCTTCGCGCAGAGAGCCCGTAGCGCACTCTGGCTCCGCTCCTCGGTAGAATGATCGGCGGCGCGAGCATCGGACCAAGGGAAGGTCAAAACGTGAAGTGGATATGTTTGAGAAGCGCCAATAGTGGGTAAGACCTTCCACTCGTCGGGCGGAGTGTGGTTTAGTAATTTGCTCAAGCTCTCGCTTCGCTACGCATAGTTACGAGCTGAATTGCCGCAGCTAACGCCTACGTTAAAGGCGGGTAGCGTGACCAAGAGCGAACAACGCGCTGAGCGCGACCGCCGGAGCGTTTTAGCCATGCAACTCGAACAGCCCGACAACTTGGCTCACTGAACACCGGGAGCTTACCCGCGTGATCTAGAATATTCCGGCGTGGACATTCAAACACGGAAGGAAGTCATGCGAAAGTTGGCGAAAAACGTGGGCGTGGTGGGCTACGGCTACTGGGGCACGAATTTGGCGCGTGTCTTCAGGGAATTGCCCGGAGCCCCGCTCTACGCGGTCGTGGAGCTCGATGCGCAAAAACGAGAACTGGCTCGCCAGCGCTATCCCGGCGTCAAGATTGCCGAGAGACTGGAGGACGTGCTGGAGGATCCGGCGCTCGACGCAGTCGCGATCGCCACGCAAGTGGATATGCATTTCGAGCTCGCAATGGCTGCGCTGCAAGCCGGGAAACATGTCTGGCTCGAAAAGCCAATGACCGAGACTTCGAGCCGAGGCCCGACAGCTCGTGGAGGAAGCCGAAAGACGGAAACTTACGCTTCTCGTAGACCATACATTCATTTACTCAGGCGCCGTCAGAAAGATGACTGAAATTGTCGCTGGCGACGATTTTGGTGACGTTCTATATTATGACTCCACAAGAATAAATCTCGGAATCTTCCAGCGTGATGTCAACGTCATCTCAGATTTAGCGGTTCATGACTTCGCGATACTCCAGTACCTGCTCGGCGAGACTCCGACGGCGGTTTCTGCAAGCGGCATGACGCATTTCGAAGGCGTGCCGGCCAACGTAGCCTACGTGTCCCTCTTCTATGATTCGGGAATCATCGCCCACGCGAACGTCAGTTGGCTTGCGCCCGTCAAGGTGCGGCAAGTGCTGCTGGGCGGCAGCAAGAAAATGATCGTTTACGACGACATCGCGCCGTCGGAGAAAGTGAAAGTTTACGACAGCGGCGTGACCCTCACCTCGGATCAGCATGAAATATACGAGCGGCGCATCGGCTATCGCACGGGCGACATGTGGGCGCCCAAAATCGACGCGACGGAGCCGCTGCGCCTCGCGGGGACGAATTTTCTGGAGTGTATCGAGACGGGCGCCACGCCGATCACCGACGGGAGGTTCGGGCTGAACGTTGTGGAACTGATCGAAGCCGCGACGACCTCCATGCATAGACGAGGGGAAAGCATCCATATCGCTGCCGAAGAGAAGCTGCCCCTGTCGCTGCCAAGGAGAAGGTTTGGGGCGGTCTCATTCGTTGATCTCAAAGCTCAAAAAGCATCATAGACTGACCACTACTCACAAATAGCTCAACCACCAGGCGTCGCTGCGCCGCTTGAGATCGGCGAATCGGCGGCAGGCGGGATAGAGAGCTGCGACGAGGAGAAGCCAGGCGAGATAGACCCAGGGCAGGCCGAAACGGTAGGCCTCCGGCGTCTTGGCGAACTGCATGAAGACAAGAACCGCCGCCGCGCCCAGATAAAGATGCGTGACATAAAAGAACAGCGGCGATCGTCCGAAGTCGGCGAGGACCGCGCCCGCGGCGCCGCCGAGCTTTTCCATGCGCGGCAGCAGGATCAGCGCGGGGCCGAGCGTCACGAGCGCATAGAGCAGCGAAGGCGGGTATTTGCTGACGTTGAGGAAGGAGAGCGCCGTCATGGCCGCGTCGGGCTGGACGCTCCATGGCTTCGGATCGCCATAGTGATTGATTGCGCGCAGGACGAGGAATGCCGGGAGCGCCGCGACGCCGGCAAGCGTGAAAACACGCTCGCGCTTGGCGGCGCCTTCGAGAAAGAGCGGCCCGAGCCCATAGCCGAGCGCCACGACGCCGATCCAGGGCAGGATCGGATAGGCGACGCGGCCCGCAATCCCGAGCGGCAGGGGGCCTGGCTCGTGCAGAAGGCTCCAGTAGGGGCCGAAGGCTCCAAGCGAAACGGCGTGAACGCCGTCGAGGAGATCGTGAGAGGCGAGGATGACGCAACCGATCGCGAGCGCCGCCCGCGATCCCAGGAAGCAGAGGCCGCTCAAGGCGACGAGGCCGCAGCCGATCGCCCAGAGCGTGCCGAGCGCGAATTTGCCGATCTCCTGCGTGAAGATCGGGCTGATGAGCGCGACGTCCAGAAAAACAAGCCACAAGCCGCGCGTGAAGAGAAATTGCGCCGTGCGCGCCTGGTCATGGCTTTTGGCGTAATGGAGGAACGCGCCGAGGCCCGCGAGCAACGCGAAAGTCGGCGCGCAAAAATGGGTGACGAAGCGCGTGAAAAACAGCGCCGGATAGGTCTGCGTCAGATCGGTCGGCGAGAAGCGCAGCGCCTCCACATGGAAGAACAGCCGCGTATGGTCCAGCGCCATCAACACGATGACGAGGCCGCGCAGACGATCCGGACCGGGTTCTCGCTTCTGCTCGATCGCGGCTCGCTGCATCGCCCCGTCAATCCTGTGAAAGCGGTGTGCGTCCGGGCCCTCGCGGCGTTTCGCGCGGCTGCGGCGCGCGCGCTTTCGCGTCAACGGCGGCGAGCTTGTTTCTCGCGCGCGCAAGCTCGGCGTCGAGCAGCGCCATGAATCGGTCGATGTCTTCCTCGGTCGTGCGATGGTTGACGATGGCGGCGCGGATCGCCGGCTTCCCGTCGAAGATCGTCAGCGACGGCGCCGCTTCGCCGCTCTCGTGCAGCGCCATGACGATTTCGGAAGCGAACGCGCCCTCGGGGTCCTCGGCAACGCCGAAGCAGACGATGTTGAGCGTGACCGGCGCGCGCATCGAAAAATCGGCGGAGGCCTCGATCAGCGCCTCGAGCTTCGTTCGCCAAGCCGCAGGTGCGCTCAATGCACTGGCTCAGCAAATCCACGCCGAAGGTCTGGATCGTGAACCAGGTTTTGAGCGCTCGGAACCCCCGCGAGAGATCCGGGCCGAGATCGCAGGGCCAGATCTCGCCGGCCGCCAGCCCGCGCGGCGCGCGAGTCAGATAGGCCGCATCCGATTTGAAGGCCGCCAGATGCGCCCGAGGATCGCGCACCAGCACGAAGCCGGCGTCATAAGGGACGTGCAGCCATTTGTGGAAGTCGAAGGCGACGCTGTCTGCGCGCTCCAAGCCCTTGAGCAAGGGCTTGAGCTTCTCCGACAGCGCGGCGAGCGCGCCGAAGGCCCCATCCACGTGAAACCACACGTCCTCCTCTTGCGCCAGATCGGCGAGCGCGTCGAGATCGTCAATCGCGCCGGTATCGACCGTGCCGGCCGTGCCCACGATGAGAAACGGCCGCAAGCCGGCGGCGCGATCGGCGGCGATCGCATGGGCGAGATCCTCGACGCGCATCGACCGGCGCTCGTTAGAGGGGATCAGCCGCAGAGTGCCGCGCGCCGAGGCCCGCGAGCTCCATCGCCTGCCGCACGCAATTGTGCACCTCGCGCGATGCATAGGCGACCAGCGTGGACTTCATCGCGCCGAGCCCGTTCAGCCGCACATTCTCTTGCTCGGTCGCGTGATGGCGGGCGACGAGCAGCGCGAGGAAATTGGCCATGGAGGCGCCGGTGACGAATATCCCCGACGCGTCCTGTGGGAAGCCGAAGGCGTGCGCCATCCATTGAGCGATCTGACGCTCGACGTCGAGCGCGATGTGGTTGCGACCGCCGCAATTGGCGTTGAGGCCGGCTGCGAGGATTTCCGCGACCATCCCCGCGGGGCTTCCGGCCCCCTGGACCCAGCCCATGAACATCGGATGCCGGTTGCCCATCGAGAAAGGCGCGACATAGCGCCAGAACTCATCGAGCGTGCGGTCGAGATGCTGCCCCTCCCGTGGCGCGGCGCGGCGAAAAAAGGAGCGCGCCTCTTCGCTTGCGGGGCGCCACACGGGCTCCTCACGCAGCCCGCGGATGTCGTCGATCATCGCATCGAGCGCGCGATGCGCCTCGCTTCGGAAGGCGTCCCAATCCTGCGGATCGAGATCGCGGGCGGCGTCCTTTCGCCCTGGCGGGGTCTTCGTCACGAAGCGCCGCCTTAAGAGCAATCCCGCGGATTGACCGAGATTTCAGCGATCGTCGAGCCCATGGCGTTTCTCAAGGTATAGCCGACGATCGTGCCGCGCTCGCGATACTCCGGCATCATCGTGCAGACGCGCTGCAGCAGCTGCTTTCTGAGCTTATCCGTTCGTCTGATGTCGGAAGCGACCGCTCCGGCCTCTCCGTCATCGACGATCGTGTAGAAATAGGTGAGGGCGTTGCCCGGCCCGGTCGTCGCCTTGTCGAGCCGAACATTTTCGCTGACCATCTCGGGCAGAGTCGCGTTGAGCTCCTCGGCCTCGCGCTCGAGCGCCAGCGAGATCTCGCCCAGATCCGCCTTCTCCGGGCGCATGCTCGCATAATAGCGCCCGGAGAAGAATATGACCGCCAGCGCCATGAACAGCGCCAGCAGCGCCAGCAGGTTTTTTGCGCCGAGCATCGTCGATCCCTCTCGGCCCCGCCTTTACGCCATATACTGCCCACCGTTGATCGTCAGCGTCGAGCCGGTGATGAAGCCGGCGTCGTCGGAGGCCAGGAACACCACGGCGCGAGCGATTTCGTCGGGCTCGCCCAAGCGCTTCACCGCGATATGCGGGATGATGTTCTTGTCGAGGACCTCCTGCGGCACGGCCTTCACCATCTCAGTCGCGATATAGCCCGGCGCGATCGCGTTGACGGTGACGCCCTTCGACGCCGATTCCTGCGCCAGCGCCTTCACGAAGCCGATGTCGCCCGCCTTGGAGGCCGAATAGTTGGTCTGTCCGGCCTGGCCCTTCTGGCCATTGATGGAGGAGATCACGATGATGCGCCCGAAGCCGCGGTCGCGCATGCCGTTGATGACCGGGCGCGTGACGTTGAAGAGCGAGTTGAGGTTGGTGCCGATGACGGCGTTCCACTGTTCCAGCGTCATCTTGTGGAACAGCCCGTCCTTGGTGATGCCGGCGTTGTTGACCAGAATTTCGACCGGGCCGAGGTCCTTCTCGATGGCCGCGATGCCCGCCGTGCAGGCGTCGTAGTTCGAGACGTCGAACTTGTAGACGGCGATGCCCGTCTCGTCCTTGAACTTCTTCGCGGCCTCGTCATTGCCGGCGTAGGTCGCAGCGACCTTGTAGCCCGCCGCCTTGAGCGCCTTGGAAATGGCCTCGCCGATGCCGCGCGTTCCACCGGTTACAACCGCTGTTCTCGCCATTTTGCTTTCTCCTTTTGCTTAAAAAACGGCAGCGGGCGGATCGGCGGCGGGACGGTCGATTTTGTCGACTGCCCCGGTCCGATCGCGGACTGCTCAATAGGGAATTAACGCTCCACCGCGAACGCGATGCCCATGCCGCCGCCGATGCAGAGCGTCGCCAGGCCCTTACCGCCGCCACGACGCTTGAGCTCATGCAGCAGCGTCGTCAGAATGCGTGCGCCGGAAGCGCCGATCGGATGGCCGATCGCGATCGCGCCGCCATTGACGTTCACGATCGACGGATCCCAGCCCAGATCCTTGTTGACCGCGAGCGCCTGCGCCGCGAAGGCCTCGTTGGCCTCGACGAGATTGAGGTCCGAGACTTTCCAGCCGGCCTTCTCGAGCGCCTTGCGCGTCGCCGGAATGGGCCCGCTGCCCATGATCGCCGGATCGACGCCGGCGGTCGCCCAGGCGGCGATCCGGGCCAGAGGCTCAAGTCCGCGCTTCTTCGCTTCCGCCGCGGTCATCACCACGAGCGCGGCCGCTCCGTCGTTGAGGCCCGAGGCGTTCGCCGCGGTGACGGTGCCCTCCTTGCTGAAGGCCGGGCGCAGCTTCGAGACGCTCTCGAGCGTAACGCCGTGCTTGATGTATTCGTCGCTGTCGACGACGACGTCGCCCTTCTTGGTCGTGATCGTGTAGGGCGCGATCTCCTCCTTGAACTTCCCGGCCTTCTGCGCGGCCTCGGCCTTGTTCTGCGAGGCGACCGCGAAAGCGTCCTGCTCGGCGCGCGAGATCTGCCATTTCGCCGCGACGTTCTCGGCGGTGGTTCCCATGTGGTAATTGTTGAAGGCGTCGGTCAGGCCGTCGACGATCATCGTGTCGGCGAAGGTAACCGGACCCATCTTCGTGCCGGCGCGCATGTGCGCGGCGTGGGGCGAGAGCGACATGCTCTCCTGTCCGCCGGCGACGACGATTTGCGCATCTCCGGCCTGGATCTGCTGAGCGGCGAGCGCTACGGCGCGCAGTCCCGAGCCACAGACTTGATTGATGCCGAAGGCGGTAGCGCTGTCCGGCACCCCGGCCTTGATCGCCGCCTGGCGAGCGGGGTTCTGCCCCTGCGCCGCGCCGAGCACCTGGCCGAGAATCACCTCGCAAACCTCGTTCGGAGCGACCTTGGCGCGCTCCAACGCAGCCTTGATGACAGCGGCGCCGAGGTCATGGGCGGGAACGCCGCCAAAGGCTCCGTTGAACGATCCGACGGCCGTACGGGCCGCGGATACGATCACAATGTCGGTCGTCATGATCCCCTCCTCGAATATTGCCTCCCCAGCGAGGCCGGCCCGGCCTTCGAAGCGGCGGGGCTCGTTCCCCGCGGCTACGAAGCGGGGCGCGCCCGGTCGTTTTGCACGCTTTGGCCCGGAGCGAAAGCCGTTGCCGACGAAAATATTGCCGCAGGCCCCGAATTGTGCGTATCTCCTTGACCGGGGACGGTCTCCCCGCGTGCTTACGCGGGCGGCTCCGGTGTCCCCAGGAAAGCATTGGCGCGCCTCATGACTGAGCAAAAGCCTACTACGATCAAGAAATACGCGAACCGCCGCCTCTATGACACGGGCACGAGCACCTATGTGACGCTCGAGGACCTCGCCGCCATGGTGAAGCGGGGCGAGGATTTCGTCGTGAGCGACGCCAAATCGGGGGAGGACATCACCCGCCCCGTGCTCACGCAGATCATCTTCGAGCAGGAGTGCAAGGACGGCCAGGCCCTGCTCCCCATCTCCTTCTTGCGGCAGCTCATCCGCTTCTATGGCGATTCCATGCAGATGCTCGTGCCGAGCTATCTCGAATTCTCGATCGACAAGTTCACGCGCGACCAGCAGAAGTTCCGGGATCAGATCGACACGGCGTTGGGCGCAGCCGGCCCGTTCGGCGAGCCGACCCGGCAGGCGTTCCACGTCATGGAGGAGCAGACGAGGAAGAACATGACGGTGTTTCGCCAGGCGCTCAGCATCCTAAATCCCTTCGGCGTCGCCATCGAGGGCGGCGCCCCTCTCCGCCAGGAAAGCGAAGAGCCCGCCGCCTCCGCGTCGCCGACCGAGGTGGACGAATTGAAGCGCCAGATCGCCGAGCTGAACCAGAAGGTGGACAAGCTCAGCGGAGCGAACTGAGGCAGGAGGGCTCGAAGAGCCCTTGGAGCGCGATGCGAAAAAGTAAAACTGGTAAACTTTAGAATCGATCAGGTTTTTTGCGTTCACGCGATTCCGTTTGAACGCAGCGTGATCTAGCCCGCGTCGCCGGTCGCATCGCCGAAGAAGGCGCCCTGGAAATAGTCGACGCCCCATTCGCGCAGCATGGCCGCCGTCGGCTCGTCCTCGACCCATTCGGCGACGATCTCGAGCTTCAAGTGATGCGCGAGCGCGGTCAGCGTGCGCGCGAAGAAGCGGTCGTCCTCGGAATTCACGATGTTGCGGATGAAGGCGCCGTCGATCTTGACGAGATCGAAGGCGAGAGCCCGCAGATTGCGAAACGACGTGTGGCCGGAGCCGAAATCGTCCATCGCCATCTTGATCCCGAGCTTCTTGCATGAGGCCACGACATGGCCGGTCGTCTCGATGTCCTCGATCATGCTGGTCTCGGTGATCTCGATCGTCAGCCGCTCGGCGACGCCCTGTCGCGTCTCCAGGGCGCGGGCGAGACGGTCAGGCCATTCCGGGTCGAGAACAGTCGAGAGCGAGGCGTTGACCGAAAGACGCAAGCCGGGATCGGCGCTCATCTTCTCCAGCGCGAGCTCCATGACGCGTTGATCCAGCAGTCTAACCAACCCGGCCTTCTCGGCGACAGGCAAAATTGATCCCGGCGTCACGATGGAGCCGTCGCCAAGCCGCACGCGCAGCAACGCCTCGTAGAAGGCGACGTCGCCCTCTTTGGCGCGCACGACCGGCTGCAGCGCGAGCCCGACGCGGTTCTGATCCAGCGCGGAGATGATGCTCTCCGCGACGTTCAAGGCTTGCATGCGCCGGTCCTGGCGCGCAAGCGACGGGCTGAAAGCGGAAAAGCGCGACTTGGAGCATTGCCGTGCGGCGTCCAGACCTTCTTCGGCGTGCTGGAACAGCGTCTGGCTCGAACGACCGTCGCGCGGGGCGATCACCCCGCCGACGCGGATCGTCGCCGGCACCGCGCCCGCCTTCGTTTCGAAAGGCTCGGCGGCCACGCAGTCGATCAGGCGCATGGCGATGGACTGGAGTTGATCGAGGTCGCATTCGGGCGCCACGATCGCAATCTTGTTCCCCGCATGCCGGGCAAGGAGATCGGAGGCGCGCATATTGGCGCCGAGCCGCCGCGCGAGAGCGGCGATGACCTCGTCTCCGGCGTCGTAACCATAGTTGCGATTGAGCGCGAACAGATTTTCGAGCCCCACGAGGAGGAGCGCAAAGGGCTTGCGACTGCGCTCCGCCCCGTCGACGAGGCGTTGCAGCTTTTCGGAAAGATGCGAGCGGTTGAGCAAGCCGGTCAGCGAATCAAAATGGGCGTGGCGCGCGCGGAGCCGCTCCGCGTTGTGGCGTTCGGTGACGACGCGCAGCACGCCCTGCGCGCGCGCGGGGCGACCGTCCGCGCCGCCAAACCAGCGTCCCGTGTCCTCGACCCAAACCGAGCCGGAAGCGCCAAGCTCGCGCGGTTGCAGGAGCGCATAGACGAGCTGGTATGGAACGCCGTCCCCCTCGTCCTTGCGGCCGGACTTCACGATCGCCTCGTAGCGGGAGACCACGCTTTCCGGCGACATGCGATCGCCGAAGGCGAGGCCAGAAGCAAGATCGACCTCGCCAAGCGAGCCGAGCGTGTTGGCGAGATCTCCCGTCCAGGAGAGCCGATCCGTGACGATGTCCCAAACGTAGATGAGCTCGCCAATCGAGTTGAGCACGGCTTCGACTTGCGGGACGAGGATGGGCGGCGGTGGCGCGGGATCGGTCGCGCCGATCGACGGGGGAAGGAGAAACTCCTCGTCGCCCCAAAGCGAGGCGCCGTGAACGGTCGGGTGGCGCAGTTGCATGGGGCTTCCTAGGACCGCTGGGATGGCGAGGGCTGAACGCTAAGACTTGCGCGTAAATGAGCCGTTAGTCGGATACTTCAATTGCGATCTTTTGCGCGAATCCCGCCGTCGCCAGCGGATCGTCCCCGAAAAAAGCGCAACCCTCACCGGGTGCGGGCCGCCCGCCCTCGACTTTATGCAAGTCGCTGCAGCCAGGCCTGCGCCTGCTCGTGGACATTCGCCGGCGCGGCGCCGCCGTAGCTGGTTCGGCTTTCGACGGATTTGTCGACTCCGAGGACCTCGAAGACCTCGGCGGTGATGCGAGCATCGACCGCGCGAAGATCTTCGAGCGTCACAGCCTCGAGCGCGATGCCCCGCTCGGCCGCGAGGGCGACGATCCGGCCCGTCACATGGTGCGCCTCGCGAAACGGCAACCCGGCCGCGCGCACGAGCCAATCGGCGAGATCGGTCGCGGTTGCGTAGCCCGCGCCGGCCGCCGCGCGCATCCCGTCGCGATTGACCGTCAGGTCGCGCGTCATGCCGGCGACCGCCGCGACGCAGAGCGCGAGCGAATCGAGCGCGTCGAAGGCGCCCTCCTTGTCTTCCTGCATGTCCTTGGAATAGGCCAGAGGCAGGCCCTTCATCACGACGAGCAGCGCCTGCAGCGCCCCGAAGATGCGTCCCGTCTTGCCGCGCACGAGCTCAGCGGCGTCGGGGTTGCGCTTTTGCGGCATGATCGAGGAGCCGGTCGTGAACTTGTCGGACAGCGCCACAAAGCCGAATTGCGGCGTCGTCCACAGCACGATCTCTTCGGCGAAACGCGAGAGATGCATCGCGCAGATGGCTGCGGCGGAGAGAGTCTCCAGCACGAAGTCGCGGTCCGAAACGCTGTCAATCGAATTCGCCGTCGGCCGTGCGAAGCGGAGCGCCTTCGCGGTCATCTCGCGATCGATCGGGAAGGACGTGCCCGCAAGCGCCGCCGCCCCCAGCGGCGACTCGTTCAGCCGCGCCCGCGCGTCGTGGAAGCGTCCGCGGTCGCGCGCGATCATCTCGACATAGGCCAGCAGATGATGGCCGAACGTCACGGGCTGAGCGGATTGGAGATGGGTGAAGCCTGGCATTACCGTTGCGGCCTCGGCAAGCGCCTTCTCCGCAAGCGCGCGCTGCAAATCGAGAAGCGCCGCGTCGAGCTGATCGACGAAGTCGCGGATATATAAGCGAAAATCTGTCGCGACTTGATCGTTTCGCGAGCGCGCCGTATGCAAGCGGCCGGCGACGGGGCCGACGATCTCGGCGAGCCGCGACTCGACATTCATGTGAATGTCTTCGAGCCCGCGGGAAAAAACAAAGGCGCCGGAGCGGATTTCGTCTTCGATCTGCGTGAGGCCTTTCGTGATGCGCTCGGCATCCGCGCTCGTGACGACGCCTTGTGCGGCGAGCATCGCGACATGGGCCTTCGACGCCTCGATGTCCTGGGGCCAAAGCCGCTGGTCGAAGTCGATGGAGACGTTGATCGCGTCCAATACGGCGTCCGCCGCGTCGCGAAAACGTCCGCCCCAAATTTTGCTGGTCATATCGCCCTTTCCGTGGCGTCGACTTGGGAGCTGAAAACGATGAGCGAGCCTCAGCCTGCGGCTCTTACGCGTCACCGCCTCACCTTCGCCTTCGCCGCTCTGGCGATCGTCGGCGTCGCGGCGCTTCTATACGTGAAGGGCGGGGAGAGCCGCAAGAAAGCCGGTGCTTCAGAAGTCTGCGCGGCAGCGAAGCCGCTCGCCGCGCGGCTCGCTCCGCTCGCCAAGGGCGAAGTCGCCGCGCTCAATATCGCCGCGGACCCGGAGCCTTTCCCCGCGATCGGCTTCAACGGACCGGACGGCGCGCCGCTCGATGTTTCGGCCTTCAAGGGCAAGACGCTGCTGCTCAACATCTGGGCGGCTTGGTGCGTGCCCTGTCGCGCCGAAATGCCGGCGCTCAACCGGCTTCAACAACAACTCGGCTCTTCAGCCTTCGAGGTCGTCGCGATCAATGTCGACACCTCGCATCTGGAAAAGCCCAGAGCGCTGCTCTCCGAGCTCGGGGTGGGCGCGCTGAAATTCTATTCGGATCCCAAGGCGGAGGTGTTCTTCCGGCTGCGCCAGTCGGGCGGACTCACAGGCCTGCCCACGAGCTTCCTGATCGATGCGGCCGGCTGCGAGATCGGCCGCATGTCCGGTCCCGCCACCTGGGACTCGGAAGACGCCGTGAGGTTGATCAAGAGCGCGCTGGGGCAGGACGCCAATTGAGCGTTTGGAGCGGCGCTCTACAGGCTCGCGTAAATGTGGTCGTGCAGCACGGGGTAGATCTGCTTTTCCCAACGCCGCCCGCTAAAAACGCCGTAATGGCCCACGTCCGGCTGCAGCAGGTGGGACTTCAAATAGGGACGCAGGCCGGTGCATAAATCATGTGCAGCCACAGTCTGGCCGACCGCGCAGATGTCGTCCCGTTCGCCCTCGACCGTAAGAAGAGCGGTCTTCTTGATCGCTCCGGGGCTCGATCAATTGCCCACGAAAAGTTAGTTTCCCCTGCGGCAGGGCGTGCTTTTGGAACACGAGCTCGACAGTTTCAAGATAAAATGCGGCGTCGAGGTCCATAATAGCGAAATATTCTTTGTAGAAGTCCCGGATCTGGTCGGCTTTTTCGAAATCGCCGTTGATTCGGTTCTTAAAGAGATCGACGAAGGCTTTCGAATGCCTCTCGACGTTCATGCTCATAAAAGCGGCAACCTGTAGAAAGCCTGGATAGACCCGCCGCCCGCCGCCGCGCAGCGTCCGCGGCGTCACGCCGATCATCTTCTCCTTGAACCACTCGAGCGGCTTGGAGGTCGCAAGCTCATTGACCTTGGTCGGCGAGATGCGCGCATCGATCGGCCCGGCCATCAGCGTCATGCTCGCGGGCTGGTCGGGATCGTCGTTCTGCGCCATCGCCGCGATGGCCGCGAGCGCGGGGACAGTGGGTTGGCACACGGCCACCAGATGCGCCTGCGGCCCGAGGAATTTGATGAAATCGATGATATGCTGGACGAAATCCTCAAAGCCGAAGATCCCGTGCTCCAGCGGAACGTCGCGCACGTTGCGCCAGTCCGTCACATAGACCTGATGGTGCTGGAGAAGCGTCCTGATCGTGACGCGCAGTAGCGTCGCAAAATGACCCGACATCGGCGCGACGAGGAGCACGCGCGGATCGTTTTCACCGCCTTCGCGCGCAAAACGCCGCAGCCCGCAGAAAGGCGTCGCGAAGACCTCCTTTTCTTGCACCGGAATGCGAAGGCCCGAATCGGTCACGATCTCTACGATTCCGTAGTCAGGCCGCATATGCGTGAAGCCTGCGAGCGCGACAATCTCGTAATAGGCCGCCATGCGCCGCAGCGGAGACGCGTATTTCATCGTGCTCCACTGCGATAAAATGAAATTCGAGCTTGACGCCAAAACCCGGACTTGATGACTCAAGTCGGCGTAAGTTTGATAGGCGTCATATAGCATTCTAAGCGAGGTCCATAGTTGTGCCTCGCTGGTTTAGGCAAGGGCCGTGCCATGAGCGCAGCCGCGAATGGCGCCGGGCTTGCTACCGCCAGGCGGAGGACAGAGAGCAATGCCGAGACCGACGCTCACGATCAGCAGCAAGAATTATTCGTCCTGGTCCCTGCGCGGATGGCTCATGGCGAAGCTCTCCGGCATCGACTTCGAGGAGGTCGTGGTCGATCCCGACGATCCGAGCGTGCGCGCGGAGCTTCTGCTGCTCTCGCCCTCGATCCTTGTCCCTTGCCTCACCTATGAGGGCTTCAAGATTTGGGACACGCTGGCCATCGGCGAGTTCCTCAACGAGATCTCGCCGACGGCGGAGCTCTTGCCCCGAGACAAGATGGCGCGCGCGCGCTGCCGCTCGATCTGCGGAGAAATCCATTCCGGCTTCTCGTCTCTGCGCTCGGCGCTGCCGATGAATCTGAAGGGCGATTTTCCAAACTTCAAAATCTGGTCGAAGGCGCATCCCGATATTGCCCGCGTCAAGGAGATTTGGCGCGATTGCCTCGAGACGAGCGGCGGCCCCTATCTCTTCGGGAAGTTCTCGATGGCGGACGCGATGTATGCGCCGGTCGCGACGCGCTTTCGCACATACCATGTGCCGCTCGACGCGAAGAGCGAGTCCTATTGCGACAGCATCTATGCATGGCCCGCAATGCATGAATGGGTCGAGCAGGCTATGCTGGAGACAGAAAGCTTCGAGGAGCTGGAAGCCGAGTTTTGATCGGCCTCACGCTCCGTCCTTGGCCTTGGCGCGGCAGAGCGCCTCGAAAACGGCGGCCGCGCTCCTCGAAGTTGACGAACTGCCCGTAGCTGGGAGCGGCCGGCGACAACAGAAGTAGATCGCCTTTCTGGAGCCGCTGAAAGCATTCGTCCACGGCCTCGCTCAGATTTTCCATGAGCTGTCGCTCAAAGGGAAGCGCCAGCGGCGCGAGCTCGTGGAGAATGCGCTCGCCATTCGCCGGCAGCAGCGCGAGCAGGCGCGGCGGCCGAGTCTTCAGATAGGCGTAGAGCTCGGCGTAATTCTGCCCACGGTCCTCGCCGCCGAGAATGAGGCAGAAGCGCCGATCCGCAAAAGTGTTGAGCGCCGCGAGCGTCGCCTCGGGGATCGTCGAGATGCTGTCGTCGACGCAGAGCACGCCGTCGACATCGAATTCGGCCAGGCGATGTGGCGGGACAGCGTACTCGCCGAGCGTTCTCTCGCAAGCGGTCGTATCGAGGCCGAGATGCTCGACGACGGTCAGCGCCGCGGCGAGATTGGAGAGGTTATGCGCGCCCTTCAGAGGAAAATGAGCGTGGGCGAAAGGGGCGGCGTCCTTGTAGAGTTCGCCGTCCTTGACGCGAAAGCCTTCGCTCTCGTTGAACCAAAGCGTGTTGGGACGGGATGCGAAGGCTTCGCGCAACCGCAAATCCGCACCGTTGGTGACGAGCAGAGTCTTTTCGTCGAGCTGAGCTAGGCGAAGCTTGTCGTCAAAATAGCGTTCGACGCTCCCGTGCCAGGGTGCGTGCTCCGGATAGAGGCTCGTGATGACGGCGATGGTCGGCGCATGCTTGAGGTCGGCGGTCTGATAGGAGGAAAGCTCCAGCACGGTCACGTCATGCGCCGTCTTTTGCGTCAACGCCGGCACGCCGCCATTGCCGATGAGGCTTGCGTCCAACCCCGCGCAGCGAAGCATGTGATGGATGAGGCTCGACGTCGTCGTCTTGCCCTTCGTGCCGGTCACGGCAATCGTTCTGGCGGTTGGATTTTCCTCGAACCAGAGATTGGTGACCGTGGTGAACTCGACGCCGTGGCGCTTCGCCTTCTCGACCTCCGGTCGATAGGGGCTTACGCCCGGGCTCTTGATCACCACCTCGAACATTCCGGCGCTCAGAGCCGACGCCGCTTCCGCGCCAACAAGGACGCGGGCCTCGCCGAGCGCCGCAAGCGCAGCCGGCGAAAGCGGCGTATCGTTCAATACGGTGACCACGGCGCCCGGATGGCGCCCCCTGACGTAATCGAGCGCCGCCGCGCCTTCCCGACCCGCGCCCCAGATCGCGATCGATTTAACGTGCGCCGAGATAGGCATTGAGAATGCTTTCGTAATGAGGCGGCAGGCTGTGCTCGCCCGAGGGCTCGAGCAGGCGGCGCCATTCCTCTTCCAGGCGCGGGGCGAAAGCCTCCAGGCGCGGCGCGAGCGCCCCCAGAATTCGGCTTTCCTTCCATTCGGGACGCGCTGCGAGTTTCAGCACGGCGGCGCAGCTCTCGCCGATCTCGCCGACGCATTCCCACGGCTTATGGCCGGAGAGCCCGGTGAGCTCCTCGTAACCCTTGAGCTGGCTCTCGTCGTCCAGCAGATTTTTGCCGAAGATGGCGACCATCCGCTCGAAGGGAAGCGCGGTGGCGAGCATCAGAAAGGTGAAGCGGCACTTCGGACAGTCGCAGCACCAGCGCTCGCTCGGCGCCTCGGCGCGCAGCCGGAAGGCGCGGTTGCAGCTCGTGAAGGCGCCGTCATAGCGGCCAGCCTTCCCGAAGAGCTGCGCGATGTGCAGCTCGGAGAGCGGGCGCAGCAGCGAGAAATAGGCGAGACGGGCCGAAATCCACTCGCGAACGTAACGCGCGATTTCGGCTTCGGCCGAGGAGGTCTTACTGAACTGATGGTTGACCTCGATCCCGTCCTTCTCGAGCGTCGCCTCATTCGCGGAACGCTCGTTGGAGAGCACGACCGCGTCGAAGCCGTGCACGAAAGCCGCCGCGATCGCGATGAAGCTGACGATTGCGGTGATGGGCACGTGACCGTTGTAGGCGCCGCCTTCGTTGAGCGCGAAGAGCTTTGGATCGAGCGTGCGCGTCACCTTGAGGAAGGGCAGGCCGCTCGTCGCCGCGCAGTCGAGGATGGGCTTCTTCGGATTGACGGCGAAGAGGACCATCGGTTCATTTGCCGCGCGCAGCGCCTCGACGCTGACGAGTGAATCCTTGCCGCCGCCGACGAGCACCGCAGCGCGGCGCGGCAAACGCTCATGATGAGGAGCGCCGGCGCCGGATGGGTCGGGCGCGGCGGCGCAAACGAATTCTGCGCGACCGGAGAGATCGAGATTATTGCGCACGGCGAATTCGCCGAGCCCGTTCAGATAGAGATCGCGGAAGAACGCCAATTGCGACGCGTCGAGCGGCGGCGCCTCGACGACGATCCGCTTGGGGACGAAGGCCTTGTAATAGCTGACGCCGGCGAGCGCGCACAGGGCTGAGACGGCGGCGTCGAAACTTTCACGCAGCCCGTTCGCCTGAGGCAGCGGCGTATGAAAGTCGATGCTCTCGCAGAAACGCAGGCCGGATTTATAGCCGTAATGCAAATCGACGCGGCCCTGCGCGTCGTGGGGCGTCCATCCCAAAATTTTGAAGTCGCCGTGCTCGTCCTTCATCCAAGCTTCCCGAGCGCGCGCCGCGCCATCCCGTCAGGCCTTGCACGAGGCTTACCATGACGGGCGCGGCGAAGTCACTTTCGGCGCAAAAACAGTGATCTTCCGCAGGGCGCGGACGCATCGGCGCAACAGTAAATTAACGCTGTTTCTCAATCATTCCTTCATCGATCGAGGAGGCGAATGATGTCGACGCTTTTGAGGTTCGCGACGCTCTGCGGCGTGACGATCGTGGCCGCCACGGCCGCGCGGGCGCTCCCGCTAACGCCCGTCCCGGGCGCCGGTTGGCCGATCGACGCGAGCCTGCGGGGGAGCCTTTCTCCAAGTCTCGCTCCCTGGCAGAATTGGAGCGGCTTTCACGTCGGCATGAATGTCGGCGGCGCTTGGGACGGAGCCCCGACCGCCGCCTTCCTGGCTTTTCCCGCGATCGCGACAGCGGATTTCGGCGCTGCGGCCGTGCTGACGCATTCCCTCAGCGGCAATGGCGCCGGCGCGATCGGCGGTGGCCAGATCGGTTATGATTTCGAATGGCCCTTCGGTCTCGTGACCGGCGTTGAGGCGGATTTCCAGGGCCTGTCCTTCAGAGACTGCGCTTGGGCTTCCGCCGCCTCCGGCACGGGCGCCGCCGGCGCCGTCAGAGCGACGAAGCGCGTCGACTCGCTTGGAACCGTGAGGCTGCGCATGGGCTATCAGGCGATGCCCGGCGTCTTGTTCTATGGCACGGCCGGCTACGCCTTTGGACCGGCGGGCTTCACGGCGAGCGGCGCGGCGGTGAGTTTGCCGCTCAACCTCGCCGCCGTGAGCTTCGCGAATTACGCCGGATTGCGCGGCGGCTTTGCGGCCGGCGGGGGCCTCGAATATGCGATCTCGCCTCATCTCATCGGCCGAGTTGAATATCTTCGCTACGACCTCGGCGCGGCATATGCGTCGACGCCCCTGCTCACCTCGGACGCCTCGCTGCTTTGGCCCGGCCTCGCGCAGCGAACGGAGACGCATTTCAGCGGGAATATTGTGCGCGCGGGCGTGAATTACCGCTTCTCGCCGGAGGTCGTCGCGCTTGTCGCTCCGGTCGTCGCCAAGTAGTGAACTTCAGCGACCTTTGAAGACTCCCTTCAATCTCATGCGCCTGGGTTTGAAGAGTTGGCCGGCTGCGCCTCGGACGTCCGGAGCAGACGCAGGGAGCAAAAGCCGAGCAGAAGATTGTTCGGCACGAGCAGAACTCGAAAGATCGCTTGCCATGCGGGCGGACCCGCGAGGGCCGTCTCCGAAGTCAGAATATGGTAAACAGCGGGAATGTAGAGCACGAGGAGGAGAAGGGAGAGCAAGGCGGCCTGTTTGCGGAAAGCCGTGGTCAAAATCAGCAGGCCCGCGGATACCTCCAGCGTCCCCGTGACGACGACGATAAGAACGTCCATATTCCATCGGCGCACGAAGTCGGGAAGCTGCGCGATCGTTTCGTCCAGCAATGAAAAGTGCATCGATCCAAAAAATATCCACTGGAACGCGAGAAATAGGACGCTGAAGCGATCAAACACGGGGGGCTTTTGCTGGGACGATTTCAACGCGGATGTCTGAGACGGTTCGTCCACTCTCAATCCCTTCGTCCACGCGGCTGTCAGAGCCAATCGCATGCTCGTCCAAAGGCGACGATATCTTTGCCCCGAAGATTGGCGCTTCCGAGAAAATTTTGCAATGCCGATTTCTAGACGTGCGCATTGTTAAGCCCTCACTTCAGGAGGCGGGCGACGAGCAGGGGCGCGATGAGGCTGCGCAGGCCCGCGAGGTCGAGCACTGCGGCTGTCGCGAGATACGCCCCGCCGCCCAGCACAATCTGCAGGATCATCGTCATGACGCCCGGCGTGAGGCCCCGCAACGGCAGGTCGATGACGGTCATCGCCGCGCAGGCCGCCGCGGTCGCGAGGAGGTCGCGAGGCTTCGGCCAGCTCGGCTCGAGCCAACCGAGCATCGCAAAGAGCTGGACGAGACCGACGATAAATCCTGCCGATTGCGCAATCGCGAAGACGCTGGCGTCATCGCCTGGGGGAAGAACGGAGATCGTCACGAAATTGGCGATGACGGCGACGAGTGCGCTGATGATGAGCGGCGCCAGCCGATGCGCGAGCTGGAAGGCCGGATTGATCGCGTAGTTAATCACAGCCCAGGCGAGGAGGCCCGGCGCGACGAGCGTGAAAAAATGCTGGAATGGTCCGCGGAAGCTCTCGGGCACGAGAAGCTGCTCGAAGCTCGGGATGATAAGCCAGCTGCCAAGTACGGCGGGCGCGATGAGCGCGAAGACGACGCCCATATTCCGCGAAATCCGGTCGCGCGCATGCGACGCGCCAAGCGTTTTCTCGTCGAGCACGGCGAGCTGGAACAGCACGGCGTCGAGCGCTGCGCCGAGCGTGCTGACGATTCTTGTCCCGATGTCATAGGCGAGCGAGAACTGGCCCGCCTCGGCGAAGCCGAATAAGCGCGAGACGAAGATGCGGTTGAGAAGCGGGATGGACTGATAAAGGACGTTCGCGGCGACGATCGGCATGCCATAGGCCAGGAATTTCGCGATGAGCCATCGCTCCGCGCGACCGGCGCGCGCGGCTTCGTCGACAAGGCCTTTTCTCGCGGCGGCGAGCGCGCCGGCGACGCTCAGCATCATGCCGACGAGCGCGATGGGCGCGGAGCCGAACCAGAAGGCGCCCCCGACCGTCAACGCGAAGGCCAGCACGTTCTTGGCGACGACGAGCACGGCGTAGGGCCGGTCGAGGAAGCGGGCGCGCAGCAGCGCCGCGGCGAAGTCGAACAGGCCGTTTGCGATCGAGACGCCGATTGCGAGCACCGCGAGATCGGTGCTGAGCGCGAGATCGAGGCCGCTGGCATAGACGAGAAGCGCCGCGGCCGCCGCCAGGACGGTGAGCCAGCCGACGGCGGCGTCGAGCGTGGCGCGAATTTGCGGACTGCCGGCAAGGCCCTGGCGGGTGTAGAAACGCGGGACGCAATTGCGCAGCCACTCGAACACGACGAGTTGCACGACGGAAGCGGCGGAAAGCGCGAGCGTGAAACGTCCATATTCCGCTGGCCCCAGGAATCTTGCGACCAGCAGCCCGACGATGAAATTGAGCAGGCTGTTGGCTGTGAAGACAGCGATGGTCAACACGTCGGCGTCCTTTTACTGAAGGTCTAAAAAGTTCTTCCGGTGATGGCTTTGTCGGGCCCCTACCCAAGTGTTGAGCCTATCATACTTTCCGGGCTCTCCGTCATGACCTGACCCGCATCCGTCGGTCCGCGGCGGGTCATGAGGGGTGGGAAATGGTCGAGAGGCTGGCATGTCGTAGCCCAAGCGAGGAGCGCGACGCCACGAACAAAAGCGATGAACCGTAATCATTTTATGGTTGCACCCGCACGCCGGCCATGAACACGTCCGCCTGGTAATTGCTGTTTTGCGCCGAGCTGTTCAACCGTTCGTGCGAGTAGCTCGCCTTGAGCGCAATGGAACGCGTGATTTTGTAGTCGATCCTGGCGCCGAGACTAAATCCGCGTTCGACGGTGGTCGAGCCCACGTAAGTGTTCTCGAAAAAATTGCCGACCGGCGTAAATTTGAGATTACGAAAGAGATCGTGCGCAACCTCAAAGCCGATCGCGTGTGTCACCTGGGCAGAGGCGTCCTGCAGAGTCGTTTCGTTGATCGTCGTCGCCATCCGAATCGTCGCGATGGTCAGCGCGCTTGGCGTGTACACCAGCGAAGCGTCGAGCGTCGGTGTCGAGACCGGTTGAAGGCGCGGATCGCGGTACTCGCGTTCGGCGTAGCCGACGGCGGCTTCGCCGGTCAGGAGCTCGCTGAATTTGAGAGTCACGCCGCCGCGCGCCGAGAAGCCCGTGCTGTCGCGCGCGTAGCCGTATGGGTCGAGATAGGAATCGTGAATCCGGCTGTCGTAGACGGTTTTCACGAACGGTCGCACATCCGGCGTCAGCGCGTAGCCGACCTCGCCGCCGACGCCGTAGTCGTTGTAGTTCGTGCTCTCCAGATTTAGCGCGGAGCCGTCGGTATAGTGGGCGTTCTGAAAGATCGCGCGGTCGTACGCGCCGCGCACGACCACATCCAGCCGGCCGAATTTCTGCGTGACGCCGAGGCTCGCCCCCGCGGTGATGACGAGCGGCCGATTGGCCACGTAGACATTCGGGAGGCCGGAGGAGAGCGCCGGCGCTCCGGGCCGCTGCGTGTCCAGCCAGAAGCGGCCGAGCACGTCGATCGCGGTGTCTCGCGTCACGTCATAGCGCCCGACGAGGCCGCCGGCGCCGTCGGGACGGCTGGCGGGCTGATTTTCCAGATAGTCGGCGTAGCCGAGGCGCAGTTCCGCTTTGAGATCATCGCGCGCCCAGTCGGTGCGCAGTTTCATGCCCGTGTCGACGCGCAGGAGGCTCGAGGGAACGGGACTGTTGTAGACGCTGGGCGGCGCAGTGCCGGCCGTGTAGGCCGACAGCCGGTTCGGATTCGTGTCGTAACCGCTAGAGGTTGCGACGAAAGGCGAGAGGCGCACTGAACCGACGCCAATGCCGAGCGGATCATAGGGCTCAGAATCGGGCTTGGGCTTGGGCTTCGCCCTCGAGGTGGGGAGCGCCGCGAGGGTCGGCGGGACTTTTCCTTGCGGCTTTTTTTGCGCTTCCTTCGAGGGATCGCCGAGCGGCCGGCGTGAGCGCAGCGTTCGGCGTGCGAGGGCGGACGTCTTATAGGCTTCGAGCGGCGGCAGATCGTGCTTGAAGCGCCGCGGCTCTCCGGCATGGAGTCGCAGCGGCGGATTGGGGCGAGGCAGCCCGACCTTTTGGCGCGGCTCGTCGGGGTCAATTCGCTGACCACCGGCGCTCGGCTCGGCGCCAAAGAGCGGCGGGGCAGGGGCCTGCGGCGCGGAAAGCCCTGGAAGGCCAGGAAGAGCGAGAGATTGCAGCGTCGGAGCGGCGGCGTCCTGGGCAGAGACCGGCCGGACCGCGCCGCCCACGAGGAGCGCGAGGCTCGCCGCGAGAAAGGCGCGTCCTAGCGCGACGAAGCCCGGAAAAATGCGTGGTCTCGTGCCGCCCATTCGGGTTTACGTCGCACGGCCTCCTTGCCCGGGGCTCGCCCCTCACGGCGTTCGCGCTCGATTTCGGCGCTCTTTTCGATACGACGACCGCGACGTTCGCCTCTCGAACGGCTAGCCTCGTCGCCCTTATCTGTCGGAGGCGCGGTTCAGGCACGAGCGCGTGGCGTTTCCGGGGGCTGACCTCTCGGCTCCGTAGAAGGCGACTGCGCCTTCGCATGCGACGCTCCCGCGGTTCCCCCGCGCGCGTGAAATCTTTGGCAGGAGGGTCGAAGACCGCGGCACAATGTTTTGCTCGTCGGCTCCGCGAGCCCATGGGCGGGCGTCTAGGGCCGACCGCTCACTCCATCCCCAGCGCGGAAAGGTAAAGCCCGAGAATTTCCTCCTCTTCCTCGCGCTTGCCCTTGTCCTGGCGGCGCAGCGAAATGATCTTGCGCATGATCTTCGGATCGAAGCCCATGCTTTTCGCTTCGCCGTAGACGTCCTTCACGTCGTCGGCGAGGGCGCGCTTCTCCTCCTCGAGCTTTTCGATCCGCTCGATGAAGGCTTTCAAATGGCCGCCGTCTACCGCGTTAGTGTCCATGAGCGCGTGTCTCTTTGAAGGGAAAGCGGGGGCCGAGGGAGGCGCGTCCCGCTGGACCCCCGGCTTGCAACGCGCCAGCGCTCGTCGTCAAGCCCGTCCGCCGCAGGCGGCCGCCGGTTTTCCACGTCGCCGCGCGCTTTATCCACGGTCCTGGCCCTGGCGCCCTTGAATTGACCGAATCGGCGAACGACATTGCCGCCGAGAGCGAAGGCAGGTCATGACAGAGTTCCGCGAACACGAGCGATTCGATTCCCTGCCGCGTCCAGGCCCGGTCGCGTCCTCAATTCCCCGCGCCGCGCTGGAAGGCGTGCGCACGCGCCGGATCCTGGCGGTCGCTCTGGACTTCGTCGCCGTGTCGTTCCTCTCGGCGATCGTCTACGTCGGTCTGCTGTTCCTGAGCTTCGGCATGTCGCTCTTCATCTTGCCGCCGCTCTTTCCGCTGGTCGCCTTTTTCTACAACGGACTGACGATCTCCGGGTCCGCCATGGCGACCCCGGGCATGCATCTGATGGACCTCGAGGTCAGGACCATGGCCGGCGGACCGGCGCCCTTCCTGAATGCTGCGGTGCACGCGGTCCTCTTCTATCTGACGACGCTGCTCCCGCCGCTTCTCCTCGTGTCGTTTCTCAGCAGCGACAAGCGCTGTCTCCATGATATTCTCGCCGAGCTGATCGTGCTTCGACGCGCGCGGCCGCCGCTCTAATTAAGAGTGGGGGGAAGGAGTTATGCGCCTGAGCTTGAGGATCAAGTGACGAGGGAGCTTCGCGACGCGCCACAATTCTATCTGACCGCGCCTGCGCCCTGCCCCTATCTGCCGGGGCGCGAGGAGCGGAAGGTCTTTACCCATCTCGTCGGACGGCGCGCCGCCGGGTTGAATGACGTTCTGACCCAGTCCGGCTTTCGCCGATCGCAAACCATCGCCTACCGGCCTGCTTGCGAGGCGTGTCGCGGCTGCGTTTCCGTGCGGGTGGCGGTGCGAGATTTCGTCCCGTCCCGCAGTTTCCGGCGCGTGGCGGCGCGCAATAGCGACCTTTCGCTGCGGTTCGTGTCGGCGAGGGCGACGCTCGAGCAATTCGTGCTGTTTCGCGCCTATGTGGAGACGCGCCATGGCGACGGCGGAATGGCCGACATGAGCTACTCCGACTATCAGACGATGGTCGAGGATAGCCACGTCGAGACGAACCTCGCGGAATACCGGGAGAGTCCCTCAGGCCGCCTGCTCGCCTGCTGCCTCACCGATCGTCTCGCCGACGGGCTGTCGATGGTCTATTCCTTTTATGAGCCGAGGCTCGTGCAGCGCTCGCTCGGCGGTTTCATGATCCTCGATCACATCGCCCGCGCGAAGGAGATGGGCCTCGCGCATCTGTATCTCGGCTACTGGGTCGAAGGCTCATCCAAGATGGATTACAAGTCTCGCTTTTTGCCGCAGGAGCGCCTCGGGACCGACGGCTGGCGGCGCGTGGGTTGAGAGCGCGAGCGTAATCCAACCGGGAGCTCCTCGCGGTCTCCCCTGGCTTCACAACGAACAAATGCAGCGCCGTGGCTTGACCCTTCAGCCTTCGCGTTATATATAACTATATAGTTATATAACTGAGGGGCTAATCGTGCGGGACAAACTCAGCGCAACCCTTTCCGCCTTGGCGGACCCGACCCGGCGGGCCATCCTCGCTCGGCTGGCGCAAGGGGAGGCGACCGTCAACGAACTCGCTGCGCCGTTTTCGATTAGCCAGCCGGCGATCTCCAAACATCTCAAAGTTCTGGAAGAAGCAAAGCTGATTAGCCGCGCCCGGGCGGCGCAGTCCCGGCCCTGCCAACTCGAGGCCGCGCCGCTGCGCGATCTCGCCGGCTGGCTAGAGACTTACCGTCAGTTCTGGGATCAAAGCTTCGACCGTCTCGACGCCTATCTCAAGGAACTGCAGGCTGGGGATCCCAATGGCCGTCGCAACTGATCCCGCGCTCCGGCCTCTCGTCGTTTCTCGTCGCTTCGCCGCGCCGCCCGCGCTCGTCTTCGACGCTTGGCTAGACCCGCAGACTGTCGGAAAATGGTTGTTTGCAACGCCCGGCGGAGTTTCCACGCATGTCGAGATCGACGCGCGGGTAGGCGGCTCTTTCGCCATTCATGAGCGGCGCGGTGAAATCCTGGCGACGCATTTCGGCGAATTTCGCGACATTGTCCCTCCGCGTCGGATCGACTTCACATTTGGAACTAGCAAGGACGACCTCTTCACCCCGGTGACAGTGGAGATTGAAGCAGACGCCGCCGGAAGCTTTTTGACGCTCACCCATCAACTCTTGCCGAAATGGGCTTCAGTCGAGGCCAGCGTGCGGGCCGGCTGGGAGAGCGCGCTCGAAGGACTGGCGCGCGCGACCGGCGAAGAAGGGCAGGGCTACACGCTCATCATGCATCGGACCTTCGAGGCGCCGCGCATCCTCGTATGGAAGGCTTGGACCGAAGCCGATCATCTGCTGCGCTGGCTGTGCCCGTCAGGCTTCAAGGTTCTGTTTGCCGAGAACGATTTGCGTGTCGCCGGCGCTTGGCGCTCCGGAATGCGCTCGCCGGAAGGCGAGGACTTCATCCACTGCGGCGAATACCTCGAAATAGAAAAGCCAACGCGGCTCGTCTTCACCCATAGGTGGGAAAGCAATCGCCTCGAGCCTCGAGCGAATACGAAGATCACCGTCATCCTCAATGAAAGCGGCGGGACGACACAGATGATCTTCATGCATGCGGGTCTGGCGACGGAGGAATCCGCTTGCTCGCACCGGCAGGGTTGGACGGGCGCCTTCGAAAACCTGGCGCAGCTCGCCGGCGAGCGAGTGCAGCCAAAGGGAGACATAGCCATGCCGAACATGGTTCGTCTGCACCGTATCCTGACGACAAGACCTGAAAAGATCTATCGCGCCTTCCTTGAAGCGGAGGCGTTGGCCAAGTGGCTGCCGCCCAATGGCTTCACATGCACCGTTCATCACTTGAGCCCCGAAGTCGGCGGCTCGTTCCGTATGTCGTTCCGGAATTTCACGACCGGCAAAGGCCACTCCTTCGGCGGCGAGTATGTCGAGCTCGCACCCCATGAGCGCATACGGTACACCAACAAATTCGACGACCCGAATTTGCCGGGACTTATTCAGGTGACCGTGACGCTCCGGAAAGTGTCCGTCGGCGCCGAGCTCAACATCGTTCAGGAAGGGCTTCCCGACATCCTGCCGCCGGAAGCCTGCTATCTCGGCTGGCAGGAGTCGTTGCGAAACCTGGCGAGGCTCGTCGAGCCGGAAATCAATCAATAGGGCGGCTGCGCCGCACGACCGCGTTGCGTTTCGCATAAGGTGCATAGCACGACAAAAGGAGAGATCATGAGCACGCACGACACGTACCTCGCTGTTTTCCTCGGTAGTAAGACCGGCCCGCGAATGGCGGCCTGGAACGCGCTCCCGGAATCCGAACGGCAGCAGAAAGCGCAAGCCGGCATCGCTGCGTGGAAAGCCTGGGTCGAAAAGCATCAGCAGGCCCTCGTCACGATGGGCGGGCCGCTGGGAAAAACGAAGAAAGTCTCCGCGAGCGGGATTGAAGACATCAGCAACGCGATGGGAGCATTCACCGTCGTCCGCGCCGAGTCGCATGAGGCTGCAGCAAAGCTCTTTGAAAATCACCCGCACTTCACGCATTTCCCCGGTGAATCCGTCGAGGTGATGCCCGTGCTCCCGATACCGGGCGCGTAATTCATCAACACGGAAAGGGCGTGCGATGAGAATTACGGTTGAAACCACGGTTGCGGCCCCGATCGACGAGGCCTGGCGCGCCTACACGAGCCCGGAAGCCATCAAGCAGTGGAACGCGGCGTCCGAGGATTGGCATACGACAGCCGCGACGGTCGACTTGCGCGAGGGCGGAAGTTTTTCCTCGCGCATGGAAGCCAAGGACGGCAGCATGGGCTTCGACTTCGCCGGGACTTACACGAAGATCGTCGCGCCAAGGCTCATCGAATACGCCTTCGGCGATCGAACCGCTGCGGTCGAATTCGCCGAGACGCCGAAGGGCGTCCATGTGCGGGTGACCTTCGATCGCGGAAACGACGCATCCCATCGAGCAACAGCGCGGCGGCTGGCAGGCGATCCTCGATAACTTCGCTCGCTACGTCGAAAAATCGGAATAAGGAAAGTTCTGATGCTCATAGTTTTCGCCTGTCTCGTCGCCCTTCTCGGCGCGCTCCTGCTCTATGCTTCGGCGAAGCCCAACGCATGTGAGTTCTCGCGTTCTATTCACGTTTCGGCGCCGCCAGAGAAAATCTTTCCCCTGATCGACGCTCCGCGGGCCATGAATGAATGGAATCCTTTCGTGAAGGCCGATCCGAACATCAAGCTTTCCTACAGCGGCCCGCCAAACGGCGTCGGGGCCGCCAATGACTTCGACGGCGACAACCGAGTTGGGGCGGGTCGGGTGGAGATCGTCGAGTCGGAGTCTCCGTTCAAAGTGGTCTTGGCGCTGCGGATGGATCGCCCGATGAGATGCCAAAACCGGGTCGAATTTACGATTGCGCCGACGGAGACTGGATCGGACGTCACCTGGGAGATGAGCGGCAAGCAACCCTTCATGGGCAAGCTGTTCAGCGTCTTCGTCAACACCGAGAAAATGGTCGGCGGCGCGTTCGAGTCCGGTCTCGCCGGATTGAAGGCGAGGGCCGAAGCCTGATCAGGAAGGAACGCGCCATGACCCCGACGCAGAAAGTTCGCGCCTGTCTCTGGTTCGATCATGAAGCTGAGGAAGCGGCAAATTTCTATGTCTCTCTCATTCCAAATTCGCGCATTCTCGATATTGCGCGGCAGGGCGAAGCGGGGCCAGGAAAGCCCGGCTCCGTGCTGACGGTGAGCTTCGAGCTTGGAGGCGTGCAATATCTCGCCTTGAACGGCGGTCCGATCTTCAAATTCACCGAGGCGATCTCTCTGTCCGTCGACTGCGTCGACCAGGAAGAGGTCGACCGCCTTTGGGAAAAGCTCGGCGAAGGCGGGGCCTACAGCCGCTGCGGCTGGCTTAAGGATCGCTACGGCTTGTCATGGCAGATCGTCCCGGCCGAGCTCCCAAAGCTGATCGGCGGGCCCGACAAGGCCGGCGCCAAGCGCGCCATGAAGGCGATGCTGCAAATGAGCAAGCTCGACATCGCCGCGCTCGAGGCGGCCTATCGCGGGGTTTGATCCGCTCGGTCACTCGAGGGCGGTGATCGCTCGGCGAATTCTTCGGCAAGGAGCCCGATCACTCGGCCGCTTGCGGCGCCGTTGCAGCGGCGCGGCGCGGCGCGCCGACGCGCAGCCTCCGGTCGGCAAGCGAAAGCGCGCCGCCGAGCGCCATCACGAGAGCGCCGATCCAGATCAGCGTGACGAGCGGCTTATAGTAGAGCCTGACGTCGACGCCCTCGTCCTCGTGAAATTCCCCAAGGGCCGCGTAAACTTGGCCTAGACCCAAGGTGACGATGCCGGCTTCGGCGCGCGTCATCTTGCGCGTCGGGTAGGAGCGCTTGCCCGGCTCGATGCGCGCGACCAACTGGCCGTCGCGCTCGATCCGTGTGACCGCGTAGCTTTCGAGGTAATTCGGGCCCGGTCTTTGAGCGAGCTGCTCAAGGCCAATGCGGTAGGGGCCGAGCGAGACAACATCGCCGCGCCGCATCATCGTGATACTCTCGACGCCCCAGCCCGTTGCAGCCAGCCCCAGCAGGGTGAGCCCGATTCCCGCATGCGCGAAGGTGGTCCCGAAGGCCGAAAGCGGCAGGCCGAAGAAGCGCGCGAGCGCGGCGCGCGGAGTCCTCGCGTTTGAGACCGCGCGTTGCGCGAGATCGATCAGCGCCCCGACGATGACATAGACCGCGATCGCCCCGGCGACGGCCGAGAGATAGGGCGCGCCGTGGGAGACGCCGAAAAATCCGAAGGCCAGCACGCCGAGGAAGAAGGCCAAGCGCAGCCGCTGCAAGGCGCCGGGCAGATCGCCGCGCTTCCACGCGAGCATCTGGCCGATGGGCATGAGCATCGCGAGCGGCAACGCGATCGGGATCAGCACCGTGTTGAAGAAGGGCGCGCCGACCGAAATCTTGTCGCCGGTGACTGCTTCGAGAGCCAGCGGATAGAGCGTGCCGACGACGACCGTCGCGCAACAGACAGTCAGCAGGAGATTGTTCAGCACCAGAGCGCCTTCGCGCGAGATCGGCGAGAAGAGGCCGCCCTGGGGCAGGGAGCCGGCGCGCAGTGCGAAAAGGGCGAAGGCGCCGCCGATGAACAGCACGAGGATCGCGAGAATGAACACGCCGCGCTCGGGGTCGTTGGCGAAGGCGTGCACCGAGGTCAGAACGCCGGAGCGCACGAGGAATGTGCCGAGCAGCGACAGTGAGAAGGCGAGAATCGCCAGAAACATCGTCCAGATCTTCAGCGCCTCGCGCTTCTCCATCACCGCGGCGCTATGGAGCAGGGCCGTGCCCGCGAGCCAGGGCATGAGGGAGGCGTTCTCGACCGGGTCCCAGAACCAGAATCCGCCCCACCCGAGCGTATAGTAGGCCCAATAGGAGCCCATCGCGATGCCGAGCGTCAGGCTGATCCAGGCGAAGAGCGTCCAAGGCCTCGCGAATCGCGCCCAGGCGGCGTCGATCCGGCCCCCGATCAAGGCCGCGGCGGCGAAGGAGAAGACGATCGAGAAGCCGACATAGCCGAGATAGAGCAAGGGCGGATGGATCGCGAGGCCGGGGTCCTGCAAGATCGGGTTGAGGTCGCGGCCCTCCCATGGCGCAGGCGAGACGCGTTGAAAAGGATTTGAGGTCAAAAGGATGAACGCCAGAAAGGCCGCGCCGATAAGTCCCTGGACGGCGAGCGTATCTGCGCGGAGCCTCAGCGGCATCGCGGCGGTGAACAGCGCGATGAGCGCGCCGCAGAGCGACAGCACGAGAAC
This sequence comes from uncultured Alphaproteobacteria bacterium, assembly GCA_963760695.1. Classification (GTDB taxonomy): domain Bacteria; phylum Pseudomonadota; class Alphaproteobacteria; order Rhizobiales; family Beijerinckiaceae; genus Methylocystis. The sequence continues at coordinate 298,848 of CAVXEI010000018.1, forward strand.
CCAAAGGAGCATGGAGCCCTCGTGATTGCCCCACACTCCGGAAATCTTATAAATCAGCGGCTTGGCCGAATGCGAGTTCTCGATCACGCTGACGAGCGAGAAATCCGAGACGACATGCGCGTGGGTGAGGGCGGCGTAGGACAGCGCGATCAGGAGGAACTGCATGATCGCCGCCGGACGAGCGACGCGCATCAACGCCCCGTCGCCCCGCCTCGCGCCGACGAAAGGGACGATGGCTTGCGCCAGAGCGACTGCGAGGGCGAGGATGAGCGCGAAGTGACCCGTCTCGACGATCATTGCGCGCTCACTTCTTTTCTCCTTGCCAGACGCCCTGCTTTTTCAGGGCGTCGGCTACGTCGCGCGGCATGTAGCGCTCGTCGTGCTTGGCGAGCACATTGTCGGCGCGAAAGCCGCCGTCCGGCGCGATGACGCCTTCGGCGACGACGCCTTGCCCTTCGCGAAACAGGTCCGGCAACAAACCGACATAGGCGACCGGCACCTCGTGCGCGTTGTCGGTGACCGTGAACTGCGCCTCGCCTCCCGATCCCTTGACGAAGGAGCCGGGCTTGACGAGTCCGCCAATGCGCAGCCGCGTCCCGACGGGCAGCTTCTTTTCGGCGACTTCGGTCGGCGTGCGGAAGAACACGATATTCTCGCGCAGTGCAAAGAGCACCAGCGCGAGCGCGAGGCCGAGCGCCGCGAGCGCGCCGGATATCAGGACGAGTCTCTTGCCTTTGCGGGTCATGGCGCCGCTTTCTTCGATACGCCGAGCTCACGCGCCAGGGCCTCGACCTGAGCGGCCGCCTCGGGCTTGGCCGAGAGCGCATGGCGCGCGTCAAGGAGCGCGGCGGTAGCCTTGTCGCTTTCGCCCAGCACCGTATAGGCGCGAAGAAGCTTGAGCCAGCCTTCGACGTCGTCGCCCTCGCGTGCGAGGCGTCCCGCCAGCCGGTCGACCATGCCGCGAATGGCCGTCATGCGCTCGCCGTCCGGCAGCGCCGCCACGGCCTCGGCCTTCGCGCCCGAAGGTCCCTCCGCGCCGAGCGCTTGCAGTTGGCGGCCGATAATCTCGCGGTAGGGCGCATTCGGGGGCGCGTCGGCGATGAGGCGCCCCCAGATGTCTCGCGCTTTCTCGGAATGCCCCTGCTGCGCCGCGGCAAGCCCCAGATAATAGCCCGCCATGGCGTCGCTCGGCGCGAGCCGCGCCGCTGCTTCGAATTGACGTTGCGCTTCGTCCGTGACCCGGCCCTGCGCCGCGGCGACAAAAGTCTCGCCGAGATCGTCGTGGCGCTCCGGCGTCTCGCCGAGCAGGCGCAGCGCCTCCTCGCGGGCATGGATGGCCTCGTCGTAGCGACCGGCGCTCAAATAATAGGGCGCGATGACCTCGAAGCCTCGCCCGTCCTCCGGGTGCTCGGCGAGATGCGCCTCAATTCGCGCCACCGCCTTGGCGAGATCGGGCGACGCCGCGGCGGCTTGGTCGCGCCGCGCCTCGAGCGGCGCGTCCGGCAGATCGACCGCCCCAATCTTAAGATAAAGCGCGAGGGCGAAGGCTGGGATCAGGGTGGCGAGCGCAAGAGCGGAGGCCAGCCGAAGCCGCCCGGACCCGTGGCGGGCCGGCGCGCCAGGAGCTCTGATCGCTGCGGAGCAGACGGCGAGCCGATTCGAGCCGGACCGCCTCGGCGTCGTCGGCGCCAAGACGGCCTTCGGCGCGCTCGCGCTCGATTTCTTCCATTTGCCGCGCGTAAAACAAACGCTCGCTTTCGGCGGGGTCGGATTCCGCGCCTTCGAAAGCGAGCGGCGCCAGGAGCGCGAGACAGGCGAGGCCGGCGAGAAGTGCGAAGACGACCCAGATCATGCGGAGCTTCTTAGAGGGTCGGCGCGTTCATGGGAAGCGCCGCCCGCCCGAGCGCCCGCCGCGGAAAACACGCGGAAAACGAAGCGCCCCGGCCGATCGCAAGGTTGGCTGTAAGACACGGGACCCATCTAACCCTCCATTTACGTTGTCATTTAACCCTTCGTTTACATAGAAAAGTTAAAAACATAAGGGAAATCCCGTACGAGCAATATCGCGCCGGGGACGGAATATCTAGCTGCTTCAATGACATCAGGAGCGGGTGGCGGGAGGCGCGCGTTCAAAGGGTGTGGCGGAAAAGACACACAGCGCCTTAAGTTATTTAGGATGATTGCGTACGCGTTGCAGCCCGTCTACGGTACTCTCACTGTCAGGCGACTGGCAACGAGGAGCGATTTGGCAGAGGTAATCTGTAGATGCAGGCCCAAACCGTCAAAATCGCCCTGCTCGCGTCGGCGCTCTTCGTCTTCGCGGCCCCGGGCGTCAAAGCCCAAGACGCGGGCATTGGCAGTCTTGCTTCCCCCGGCGCCGGCCCCGAGGCGGTGGGTCTTCAAGTCTACGCCGGGAATGCGCCCCACGCCGACCAAGGGCTCGCCATCGGACCGTGGCTGGTCTTCCCGTCCTTCTATGGGGGCTATGTCTATAACGATAACGTCTTTGCGACGCGCAATAACCGCGTCGGCCTCTCGGGCGTCCAAATCTCCCCGTCCCTCGAAGCCGGCATGGACAGCGGCCTGTGGAGAACGAACTTCTCCTTCGGCGCGTCGACCTTGCTCTATCCTGGGACGAGCGGCGGGCAGACCCGCACGGACGCCTTTACGGGGACCTCGGTCAGGGACGCGCCGCCGACCAACATCACCGGCCACGTAAGCGTCTCGGAAACCTGGCTGCCCCTGGCGGACTTGTCGGTCATGGCCACCGGCAACTTCATTCGCACTCAGGGCCTCTTCGGCGCGAGCTCCCCCACCAACGGCTTCGGGTTGGGCACACCGGGCGTGACCGCACCCGCCTTCACGCCGTCCTACATCCCCACGATCGGCACCTTCTCGTCGCAGCAGCAATACACGAACATGTATGGCGGCCAGTTCAGCGTCCAGAAGACGATCAACGAGCGCACGTCCTTGAGCGGGTCGATCTATGCGCAGGGCGTGTCTTACGACAGCACCCCTTCCGTCACGCAGCTGGTTGCCGGAGTCCCGGTTCAGTTGAACGGCAGCACGGGCCAGGACGGCATGAGCTATGGCGCGAACCTGCGTGGAAGCTTCTACGCCACGCCGCAGGTCTATGTCTTCGTCCAGCCGGGGGTTAGCTTTCAGCGTTTCGCCAGATCCTACTCCGATTCCGACGGCTACCAGGCGAACGTCGGCGTCGGCTCCAATCTGATCGGCCTTTTCCAGGGCGAGGTTTTCGGCGGCTGGCAGTCGCAGTCTAGCGTCTACGGGGCTTTCGCAACCCGCGCCGCGCCGTCCTTTGGCGGCAACATCCGCTATATTCCGACGCCGCTGCTGAGCCTCTCTTTGAGCTTCAGCCAGTCCCTCGGCGCGCTGAATTCGCTAGGAGCGGGCAGCACGCCGATCGCGATCAACCCCAGGACCGGCCTCGGCTTTACGCAGCAGGTCTATATTTCGGCCGACTACGGGTTCAACAGCTACATGAACCTGAGCGTGCGTGCCGGTTGGGGCCAGACGCGACAGAGCGGGACGGGATTGTTTGGAGGCTCCAGCTTCGGGGGCAACGGCCTCGCTGGGTCGAGTTCGGCAGGGTCGGCTCAGCAGGTTTGGGCCTCACAGGGCTAGGCTCGACAGGTTTGGGCTCCCCAGGGTCCAACTTCACGAATCAGATCTTGTCCGCTGGGGCGAGCCTCTCCTATAATTTCTGGCGCAACACGTCGGTCGTGCTGAGCTACAACTTCACAAAATCCAGCGGAGGCCAGCAGGCGGTCTTTTTAGCGAGCGGCAATCAGCTGCAGCTCGGCTACATCCAGAACCTCATCTCGGCGGGCGTTCGTTACTCCTACTGATCTCGTCGCCGAAGCGCCATAAGCCCCTCTGCGGCGGGAAACGAAACGCGACTCCGGCCCGATCTTTCTTCGATCGAGACCGTGACCGACAGGAAGCCCATGGGCGCCCACAAGCTTTCCGTCCGCGTCTATTACGAGGACACGGATTTCTCCGGGTTCGTCTATCACGCAGCCTACCTCCGCTTCATGGAGCGCGGCCGCACGGAGATGCTACGAGAATTGGGGCTCCTGCAGCGCGATCTGGCGCTGTCCGAGCCGGCTGCCGCGCTCTTCTTTGTGGTGCGCGCGATGCAGGTCGACTTCCGCCGCCCGGCGCATATGGACGACCTCCTCTCGGTGGAGACGAGCCTCGACGCCATCGGCGGGGCGTCCTTCGCCATGCGCCAGGAGGTTCGACGCGGCGACGAGCTTCTTTGCGCCGCCAGGGTCACCGTGGCGCTCGTATCAAACGGAAAGCCGCATCGGCTGCCGGCAGCGATTCGCCAGAAATTCGAGCCCTTGCTCCAAGGCTGACGCCGAGGCCGGCGCCGCGCTGCAAAAGAGCCCAACAATCGGCGAAATTGCAGAGCATAGACGTCGTTAGAGATCGTCGGACAGCGAAAAGCCGGGCGAAGCGGCGAGGATCATGGCCAAATTCGGGCAGGGCGCGGCTTGCCGGCCGATGGCGACGCCCCCAGTGGACCCGCTCCTTGGCGGCGCCCTCATCGGATTCCTGAGCCGGCGCGACGCCGCCTCCTGCGCAGAACATTAGGAAAGTCGAATGAATCCAGCCGAAATCGCCGCAAACCCCCTGGCGGCTCCCATCGCAGAGATCACGATCTGGAGCATGTTCTGGGGCGCCCATATCGTCGTGAAGTGCGTGATCATCGGCCTGCTCTGCGCTTCGGTCTGGAGCGTGATGGTCATCATCGACAAGAGCTTGCTGATACGGCGCACTCGCCGCACGATGGACCTCTTCGACGAAGCGTTCTGGTCCGGCAATTCGCTCGAGGAGCTTTACAACAAGGTCTCCGAGCGGCCAACGAGCGGCACCGCATCGCTCTTCGTCGCGGCGATGCGTGAATGGAAACGCTTCCTGCAGAGCCCCACCGCCTCTTTCATGGGCGTGCATTCGCGAATCGACAAAGTGCTCGACGTCTCGATCGGCCGTGAAATCGAAAAGCTCGAGTCTTCGTTGCTCGTCCTCGCGACGGTCGCCTCGGCCAGTCCCTTCGTCGGCCTTTTCGGCACGGTCTGGGGCATCATGACCGCGTTCCGCTCGATCGCGGCCTCCAAGAACACCTCGCTCGCGGTCGTGGCTCCCGGCATCGCCGAGGCGCTGTTTGCGACGGCGGTCGGCCTCGTCGCCGCCATCCCGGCGCTGATATTTTACAACAAGCTGCAGGGCGACGTGTCGAAGGCGCAGGCGCGTCTCGAAACCTTCGCCGATGAATTCTCCGCTATCCTGTCGCGACAAATCGATCAGACCGCGGGGCGCGACCGCGCGGCTTAAGGGAGAAGAGAGATGGGCGCTTCCATCCAGGTTGCCGCGCGAGGCGGCGGAAGACGCGGGCGCGGGCGCGGACGCCGCGCGCCGATGGCCGACATCAACATGACGCCGTTCATCGACGTGATGCTCGTGCTCCTGATCATCTTCATGGTCGCGGCGCCGCTGCTTGCGACGGGCGTCGCCGTCGATCTGCCGCAGACCAAGGCGGGCCAGCTCAACATCGACCAGAAACCAATCGCGATCGCGATCGACGACAAGGGCGACATCTTCCTGATGGATCAGCCCGTAGAGATCGGCCAGCTCGTCGATCGGCTCAAGGACGTCGCCAAGCAGGGCGTTGACGAGCGTATCTACGTGCGCGGCTCGAAAGCCGTCAATTACGGACGCGTCGCCGAGATCATGTCGCTCGTCACCACCGCCGGCTATCGCAAGGTCGCGCTCGTGACCGAGCAGGAACATAAATAGGTTGCGCCTCGCCATGTTCTCGCGGTTCTCGCGCTCCGAGCCAGGCCTGCCGATTTCCGCGGCGCTCCATCTGGGGCTGCTTGCGGCGCTGCTCATCAGCTTCGCGCGCGCGCCGAAGTTCGAGGACGCGCTCGAGACGATCGCCGTCGACGTCGTGAGCGAACTCGGCTGTCAATGAGATCAGCAAGGGCGAGAAAACCGCCAAGCGTGGCCCGCCGGCTGTTCGCGCCGAGAAGGCGCAAAAGGCCGAGACGCGCCCCGAGCCGCCGACGCGCGAGGCCAAGCGCGACATTCCCGCGCCGCCGCCGCAGGCGAAGCCGAATGGCGAGCCTAATCCCGACGACGCGCCGCAGAAGGCCGCGCAGGCGGCGCCGCTGCCGCCGTCGCGCCCCAAACCCGCTCAGCCGCAGGCCGACGCGCGGGAGCCCGACGACGCCGAGGTCGTTAGACCTAAGCCGCCGACCCGGCCGAAGATCGAGACGGCCAAGGCGGACACGCCTCCGGCGCCCGAGAAGCCGAAGGAGAAGCCGCGTCTCAAGGTCGACGACATCTCGAAGCTCCTGAACGAAAAGGCCAAGGAGAGCGCCGCGCCCAAGCCGAAATCGGGCGACGAGAACGCGCCGAAATCGAAATTCAACGCCGCGACCATCTCCAATTTGTTGAGCCATGAGGCGCCGCAGCAGCGCGGCTCGACCGCCAATGAGCGCGTGCAACTCGCCTCGCTCGGTTCGCCGACCGCGACGGGCGCGCATCTGACGCCCTCCATGGAGGCCCGCATCGGCCAATACATCAAGGATCACTACCAGCCCTGCTGGAAATCGGGACTGTCCCTCGGCCAAACCACCTTCGCGCCGGTCGTGCGCTTCCACTTGACGCGCGAGGGCGCGCTCGAGGGCGCGCCGCAAATCCTCAACCACGCGCCGGGCTCGGTGGAGCAGGCGCGCAGCGCGCAGGCGGTGCAGGCCGTCCGTCGTTGCAGTCCGATGAAGATCCCGGCGGAATTCCTGCCCTTTTACGAGCAGGCGCTCCACGAAGTCGACATCAAGTTCAGCGACTTGGATTGAGCTAGCCGTCATTGCGAGCGAAGCGAAGCAATCCAGGGTCGCATGAGCGACCAAGGGCGACTCCTGCGACCGCAGGGGTGACGACAAAAAGCCGCTGCTCTTGCACTTGACCGCTTCGCTTCGCTCGCCATGACGGGCACGGACACCATCGCTCGAGGAAAGATCGCATGAGCACGACCCGCCGAAGGGCTCTAGAACTCATGGCCGCGGCTGCCGCGTCGCCTATCCTGCCGGCGAAGGCTGGCCGGCTGATCGAGCTCAAGGGCGGCGCTTTTCAGCCGATCAATGTCGCGGTCGCGCCCTTCGTCGGCGACGACGCCGCGCGCTTGGCCACGAGCGTCATCGTCAACAATTTTAAGCGCTCGGTGTTCCTCAATCCGATCGATTCCTCGAGCCTCGGCCCCAGCGCAGCGCCGCCGGACGCCGTCCCCAATCTTGACGCCTTCCGCGCGCTCAACGCGCAATTCGTCGTGACCGGCCGCGCGCAGCGTGGGCAGGTCGCCTTCCGGCTTTTCGACGCGACGACGGGCCAGCAGGCGGCCGGGCAGCAATTCACCGCAGATGCGGGAAGCGCGCGCCGTCTCGCGCATCTCGTCTCTGACGCGGTCTTCACGCGCATCACCGGCGAGAAGGGCTTCTTCGATTCGCGCGTCGTCTTCGTCGACGAGAGCGGGCCGAAGAACCAGCGGCGCAAGCGCCTCGCCATTATGGATCAGGACGGCGCCAATGTGCATTATCTGACGCGCGGCGACGAACTCGTCGTCACGCCGCGCTTCTCGCCCTCGACGCAAGACGTGACCTATATGGCTATGGCCGGCGAGGGCGATCCCAAAGTTTTCGTGCTCAATGTCGAAAGCGGCGAGCGCGATCCGCTCGGCGATTTCCCCGGCATGGCGTTCGCGCCGCGCTTTTCGCCTGATGGCGGCAAGGTCGTGATGTCGCTCTCTCAAGGGTCGGAAACGAATCTCTATTCACTCGATTTGAGCTCGCGCCGCACGACGCGGCTGACCGACACGGCGGCGATCGACACGGCGCCCTGCTACTCGCCCGACGGAAGCAAGATCGTGTTCGAGAGCGACCGTGGCGGCTCGCAGCAGATCTACGTGATGGGCGCGCAAGGCGGCAATGCGAAGCGCATCTCTTTTGGGAGCGGGCGCTATTCGACGCCGGTCTGGTCGCCCAAGGGCGACTACATCGCCTTCACCAAGCAGGGGAGCGGCAATTTCGCGATCGGCGTGATGAAGACGGACGGCTCGGGCGAGCGCATTCTGACCGAAGGCTTCCACAACGAAGGCCCGACCTGGGCGCCGAACGGCCTCTTCCTGATGTTCTTTCGCGACTCCGGCGGGGGAGGGGGGCCGAAGATCTACATGGTCGACGTGTTCGGCCGCTCCGAGATGCAAGTCCCGACGCCGGGCTTCGCCTCCGACCCCGCCTGGGGCCCGCTGCAGGGGTGAGAGAAGGCGCTGCCGTCCGTCTCGGCTGCGGCTCGCGGTGTCGTCAGAGCCGCTCGGGTCGCCCGCGCCGCTGAGCACCTCGGATTCCTGTCCCTGCAAGCGATGGTTCCAACACAGAGTTAAGCGATTACGCTTCGGGATAGATCGCCTTTCGAGTGAACACGTAGACTGGAGTCCTGAGGAGCACCTCCAGGTCAAGCAAAGGGCTCCACCGACGGACGTATTCAACATCCACGTCCGACCGGGAATCGAGATCTACCGAATTTCGTACAGTTATCTGGGAGAGACCGGTTATCCCTGGCTTCACCTCGAAGCGCGCCGCGTGCTTGCGAAGCGTTTCCCTGCTCTCCCACTCAACAAGTGGCCGAGGGCCCACAAGACTTATTGATCCCGCGATGACATTGTAAAGCTGTGGCAGTTCGTCCATGCTCGTGTTACGCAAGAATGTGCCGACCCGTGTAATCCTTGGGTCGTCTTCAAGCATCTCGTAGCGGCTATGCGGGTCCGGCATATCGTGGCGCAGCGTGCGAAATTTGACCATCATGAACGGCCGAAAGTGGCGGCCAATTCGTTCTTGGCAAAAGAACACGGGGCCAGCGGAGTCCAATCTGATAGCAAATGCAATGAGAAGTAGAAATGGAAAGGCGATGATGAACAAGGGTAATCCGATCGCCAGATCCATGAGGCGCTTTACCATGGTGGCCGATCCTGATATCTCATCACTAAATATGAGCGCGAGATCGTCATCACATCCAGTTTCTCCTGTCGGAATCACCTTTGCTCCTGTATAATTTCTGCCCTTGCCTCAGTTAGATGGGGCTGAGCTGATCGCTGGGGTGTCAGCACACCATGGATTACGCCTATAATGTTCTCAATTTGATCTTTGGTGATATGCGGAAAGAGCGGCAACGCAAGAACTCTGCTCGCAGCGCTTTCGGAAACGGGCAAGCGAGGGGTGTTGTCCGCAAGGAACGCGTTTTGGCGGTGACAAGGAATCGGATAATAAATCTTTGAGGCAATTCCTTCCCTCGACAGCCCCTGCTGTATGGCGTTTCGATGGCTGCTCTCGATTACAAAGCTGTGGTGGCTGCTGCACGCGCCTTCAGCAGTTGCAACCGGATAAACGGGTAGGCCGGACAGAAGCTCCCGATATTGATCCACACTCCGCGCGCGCGCAGCATTCCAGGAATCCAGGCGTTTCAACTTGACAGATAGCACCGCCGCTTGGAGCGCATCCAGTCGGTGGGTTCCGCCAATGAGTTCATGGAGGTCATTGCTTTGTCGGGGTCGGCCATGGTTGCTTAGCGTGCGAATCCTTTCGGCCAACGCAGGATCGTTCGTCACGACAGCGCCGGCGTCGCCGAAGGCTCCAAGATTTCTTGGTTGGGTAGAAGCTGAAGCAACCCACATTGGAGCAGCTGCCCACCGGCCTTCCTCTCCATTTTGCTCCATGCGCCTGCGCCGCGTCCTCAACGACGGCGATACCTGCCGCCTGCGCGAGGCCGGAGATCGCGTCCATGTCCGCTGGCTGACCGTAAAGGTGAACCACGATCACCGCCGCCGTCCGAGCAGACATGACTTGTCTGATTTCGTCGGCTCCCATCAATAGGGTCGCAGCATTTACGTCAGCGAAAACAACTTGAGCGCCGACCGCAGCCACCGCTTCGGCTGCGGCTATAAAAGTGAAGGATGGCACGATGACCTCGTCGCCGCGGCCAATTCCCAAGCCCCTGAGGGCGAGTTCTATAGCGGATGTTCCGCTATCCACGCCCACGCAACATTCCACGCCACAATACGCGGCCCACTCCGCTTCGAAGTTGTCTACGTGCTTTCCTCCTATGAAATTTGAGGAGGCGCCTATCGATTTCCACACTTCGTCAAGCTCACCAGATAAGTCTGAATGGAGTCCAACTAGGTCGATAAAAGGAATTCGCATTATCGTTGCTTTCCGGGAATGACGCAGTTTCCCTTATCGGGGCCGCTAACAGGAGAAATTTCACAATGGATGTCTAGAGGATAGAATATCTCGCTTTGCCTTTGATGCTTACGGGATCGATCTATGGCTTCCATGATAGCAACTGTGATCATGCCATCTTGTCCAGAACTCTTTGGATCAGATCTATTTCTGATCGTAGCAAGGAAGTGCCGTAATTCCTCGACCAGCGGTTCCGCGTACACTATCTTCGGGAAGGTAACGTCCTGCTCGTCTGCTATCTGCGAGCCGAGCCCCGGCACAGGAATCTGACGATACATCTGCAAGGGGTTCTCGGACAGGTCGTCATAGATCGCCGATTTCTCAGTTCCGACCACGGTGAATGTCCTGATTTTTTTCGTTCCGCCTCGAGAAATATGGATGAAACCAGAGGCTCCAATTTTTCCATACTGAAGCTCTACATGAACTGATTCTGTTCGCTCACAAGCGGCTGCGTTCCATGCTGTTACGGATGTCGGAACACAGCCAATCAAGTGATTGAAGACGGAGATGCTGTGGGGCGCCAAATCCCAAACCGCGTCGGCGCCATGCACTGACAAGCGCTCGAGAGTAAACTGTGCCGCATGCACACTGCGAATGCGTCCGAGACTACCTTGGAGTAAGCGGTTTTGGAGTTCGTTCACAGCTGGGTTGAACAGAAGCGTATGTCCCGTCATCAATACGCAGCTAGACCGACGCGCCTCACGAAGAAGGAGCACGGCTTCGCGGGTCGTCTCTGTCATGGGCTTTTCGACAAGGATATGTTTCCCATGTCGAAGCGCAGTCAGCGCGAGCTCGTAGTGCGTTGGCGGGGGCGTTGCTATGACGAGGGCGGTGACGTGCGGCAGAGCCGACTCAAGGTCTTTGAACGCGCGCGCCTTCGGAAAAGTCGAGATTGCGAGGTCAAGTCTGCGGGGGTTTGTATCCGTCACAACAACTTGACGGACTTCGGGCAGCGAACTCAGCACGCGAACATGATTCGAACCCCAGTTGCCATAGCCAACAACGCCGACCGCTACCCCGTTTTGCATGGCTTCGCTTTCCCCGGCTCAAAACGAGGATTGGCCCGAAATTCACGTCTTCGCACGCCTATTGGGCAACCCTCGTTTGCAGACTGCTTGTGGTGGAAGTTGGGCGATATGTGCGTATTCCGCATCTTCGGGACGATTTCCATGGCCGATAGATCGACGGTCCGCGCCCGAGAGCGACGGCGAAATTCGGTTGCGTCGCCGTCACCGGCGCGATCGGAAACACGTCAGATCGGCGTTCTTCCCTCTCGGTCTAAGGAATTTTCCGTCAGGACGGCGTCGTTCGACGGCAGTCTTTGCGAAGGCGGCGCAACCTCGCGGTAGACCGCAAGCGTCGCATCGATGATCTTCCGTTCGTCGAATTCGGCCAGCGCTTTGGCTCTGGCCGCCTCGCCAAGTCGCCGCGCCAGCGCCGGATCGTCGAGGAGCTGCGCGATCGCTCTCGCCAGCGGTTCGGATTTCCCGGCCGGCACCAGCAATCCGTCAACGCCGTGCGTAATCACATCGCGGCAGCCGGGAACATCGGTCGCAACCAGCGGCCGGGCGCAGGCGGCGGCCTCGATCAGGCCCTTAGGCAGGCCCTCTCGGTAGCTCGGAAGAACCACGATGTCGGTCCTCGCGAATAAAGCGGGCATGTCGGCTACGTAACCGAGCCACTCCACGACACCCGAGTCTCGCCATGCGATAAGGGTCTCTTCGGGAACCGCCGTCGGATTCCCCGGATCCGGCGTGCCGGCTAGCGCGAAGCGGACGTTTCGGCCCTGCGCCTTGAGCGCTCGCGCGGCGTCGACGAATTCGCGTATGCCTTTGTCCCAAAGCAAGCGCGATGCGACCAGCACGAGAGGCGGCTCGCCCGGTCCGCTTGGCGTTGCCGGTGGCCTAAAGCGCGCAGAATTGACGCCAGAACCCGGAATCAATCGAACGCGCGCCTGCGACGCCAATCCGGCGCGGAGGAAGAGATTAATATCGTCGGGATTTTGCAAGACCAGCCGAGCGCTGCCGCCACCCAAAGCGGCGCGCATCAAAAACCGGACGAGGGGACGCAACAGACGGGCTTTGAGCGAGTCGCTGGTGAACACATGCCCCATGCCGGCAACCGCGTTTACACGCGAGACGCCGGCGAGCCGCCCGGCGAGCGCACCGTAGACGACGCATTTGATCGTGAAGGAATGAATCACATCGGGCCGCTCGGCGCGAAGCAAGCGATAGATCCAGAGCAGCAGCGCCGCTTCGCGCAGCGGGTTGAGGCTGCGTCGATCCATCGGCGCTTCGCGCCATTCCAAGCCGAGCGCGCGAAGCTGCTCGACGTGGGGGCCGGGAGGCGACAGCAGCAGAACCTCATGTCCCGCGTCACGCAATGCAGAAGCGAGTGAGCGCCGAAAATTGAAGAGATACCAGTCCGTATTGGCAAAAAGCAGCAGCTTCATCTCTATTCCCTGGGCCAGATGTCCGGATAAAACAAAAACACGAATCGCTTCCAAGCCCCCTTCTGCGCCGGCTGAGCATCCGAGGCGAAATCCGAAACGCGATCCAACGCACGCTCCAGAGACGACGTTAATGCTTTCTTTACCATGTCTTCATTAATAATTCATTCGTCGTTTGAGCGAGGTCGCCGTGACTGAAGCCCCCTGCCGCAGTATTCGCTTCCGCGGACGTTCGTTCGACGCGCTGGCGCTTGAACCTGACGCGCCCCTCGCCGCATGGATTGAGCGGCTTGATGCTTACATTGCTCAATTTCCGTTTTTCTTTGAGCGCAAATCCATCGTGATCGACGTATCCAAGCTCGAGCTCGACCGGCGAGGAGCCGTCGAATTCGTGAACAACCTCGCGGGGCGCGGCATTCGCATCATGGGGCTCGCGGGCGCGGACCCCGCTTGGTCCAGCGAAGATTTGCCGCCGCTCCTGCGGTGGGCGCGCGCCGCCGCAAAGGAAAGCCAAACGAATGTCGATGGCGCCGGAGACGCCGGCGGCGCGGCGCACGGGCTGAACGCCAGCGAGCAGGCCGCATTTCGGGAAATCGCGGATGCGCTTGCGAAGGATGGCCTGGCGCAGCCCGCCGCGCCGAGCCGGTCCCCCTTGAGGCCGCAGACGGTCGCTCCGCTCGTCGTCACCTCTCCCGTGCGATCTGGGCAAACGATTCAATATTTCGACGGCGACGTGACCATCGTCGGCTCCGTCGCTTCGGGAGCGGATGTCATCGCCGGCGGCTCTATTCACGTTTACGGGGCGCTGCGCGGACGCGCCTTTGCAGGCGCCGGCGGCGAGACGCAGGCGCGCATTTTCTGCCGCCGCCTGGAGGCGGAGCTCCTGGCGGTTACGGGGGTGTTCATGACGGCGGACGAGATCGGAACGAGTGTGCGTGGCAAGCCGGTTCAAGCGTGGCTCGAACAGGACAGCGTCAAAATCGCTCGGCTCGACTGACAGAGGACGAGGAAAATGTCGAAGATAATCGTAGTCACATCCGGCAAGGGCGGGGTCGGCAAGACCACATCGACCGCCGCCCTTGGCGCTGCTCTGGCTCTAGAGGGCCATAAGGTCGCCGTCGTGGACTTCGATGTCGGCTTACGCAATCTCGATCTCATCATGGGCGCCGAACGGCGGGTCGTCTTCGACTTGATCAACGTCGCTCAGGGCGACGCGAAGCTGAACCAGGCGCTCATTCGAGACAAGCGCCTCCCCAACCTCTCCCTCCTGCCGGCTTCGCAGACGCGCGACAAAGACGCGTTGACGGAGGAAGGCGTCGCGCGCGTCATCGAGGAATTGCGGAGCCTCTTCGACTACGTGATCTGCGACAGTCCCGCCGGGATCGAGCGCGGTGCGACTCTCGCCATGCGCTTCGCGGACGCGGCGGTTGTCGTCGCCAACCCGGAAGTTTCGTCCGTGCGCGATTCGGATCGCATCATCGGTCTCCTCGACGCCAAAACCTTCCAGGCCGAGAAGGGCGGGCGGATGGAAAAACATCTTCTGCTGACGCGGTACGATGCCGGACGTGTCGCGCGGGGCGAGATGTTGAGCGTCGAAGACGTGCTGGAGATACTCTCGATTCCCTTGCTGGGGATCGTCCCCGACAATGAGGAGGTTTTGCGCGCCTCGAACCTCGGGTCGCCGATCGTTTTGCACAACGCCGCCTGCGCGGCGGCGCGCGCTTACACCGACGCCGCCCAGCGTCTGTGCGGCGCCAACGTGCCGATGAACGTCCCATCGAACCAAAGGGGCCTGTTCCGCAAACTGTTCGGTCGGAGGGCGGCATGAATCTCTTCGGGCTCCTCGGTCGACGCGCGACCGCGCCGGTGGCGCGGGAACGGTTGCAAATCCTTTTGGCGCATGAGCGGCAATCGGCCTACCAAGCCGATCTCATCGCAATCCTTCAAAAGGAGGTCCTCATCGCAGTGTCGAAACATATCCCCATCGACCCGGAAAAGGTCGATGTCTCGATGCATCGCCACGAGATGACTTCCGTGCTCAAGATCGACATCGCGATAGAGCCGAGCGTCGTTGACGAAAAATACCATGAACGCTCCGCTCTCGCCGCGCAGTTCTGATGCCCCGAGGCGGCGAATGAGGGGACGCGGGCAAAGCGAACCCTCATCTGCCGCGCTTGCTCGCAAGGGGACGCGAGGCCCCCTCTTGAGAGGCTAGCGGGCAAGCTCTCCGAGGTGCTCGCTCGCAAACACGTGACGAAATAGATTTGCCGTCCACTGGCGCCCGGAGGCGGTGCATTCCAGATACGCTAGTGCAGGCTTTATGTACTGATATGTCGAGTTCCAGAAAAACTTGGGATAGTTTCGTATGAGGTCGCCCGGGTTGGAATAACCGAGCTGCTTGTTGAGGCCTGTCTCCTCGAACTCATAGAACAGTGCGACGCATTTTCTGGGGTAGTAGGGATCCGCCAACTGGCCGATCAAGTCGGCAGCGCGGACGAGCCCGGGCTCTGTGTCGGTCTCGGCGTGGTCGGCGCCATTGGGAATGGGAAAGCGGGTCAGTTCGATCGCGCGCGCGATGCGGTCGCCATCCACGAAATCGACGAGCGCGGCTCGCTCTTTGATGAAAAGCTTGCCGCGGTCGACATGATAGGGGGCGAGCGCGGCGTCCGAGGCGTCCGAGGACAATTTCATCGTCTCGCCAGCCTCGTTGATGACGACGCTTTCACGCGTGTCCCCGGCGCATATGCCCCGCACATAGCCGATGTCGTGCATGAGACAGGCGAGCAGAAAATGCGCGGCGTCGATCGCGTCGACCGTCGCGTGTATCTGCCTTCCCCTCAGAATTTCCCAGCCGACTTGCGTCACCAAAATCGTGTGCTCGAAGTTGTGGTACAGGGCGTTGCTGACGCCAATGCGCTCGATCGCCAGGCGCGACACATTTTCTATGACCTGAAGATAGGGGCCTGCGCTGTGACTGTAGGCGCGTTGGAACTCCTGCGTCAGCGAGCGGGTGAACCTGTCAGATACCAGCGCGACGGCATCGAGCATCACTTCTTTTCCTCCACCAGACAGGTTTAAGCTTGGGCGTTTTACCACAGTTTATGGCGCCCGGCGCGATGCGAAAATTGGAGAAAGCGCGCAGCGAGCGCAGACCGAGCCGGGGCCCGGCTCCTTTTGCCCGCCCGCTCGGGCCGGGGTAAGCTAGCGCGACCACGGGGCGGCCGCTACGAGAGGGTGATGCGCGAACAAAAACACATCGCCTGGCTGTATCGGCAGCTACCCGACTTGGTGAGCGATGGAACGCTCACGAGCGAGGCCGCGCAAAACTTGCGCCGACGCTACGGCGCGGCGGAGGACAATGGCGGGCTGCAGGCGGCGACGCTGTTTGGCTTGCTCGGCGCAGTGCTCGTCGGCGGCGGGATTATCTTGCTGCTCGCTCACAATTGGGACGAACTCGGTCGCACGACGCGCGCGGCGCTCTCCTTCGCCCCTCTCGTGCTGGCGCAGGCGCTCGCGGGTTTCGCTTTGTGGCGTAGGGCCGACAGCGTGGCTTGGCGCGAGAGCGCCGGCGCCTTTCTCGCGCTCGCCATCGGCGCCTCGATCGCGCTCGTCGCCCAGACTTACAACATCGGCGGCGATCTCGGCGACTTTCTGCTGACCTGGACGCTGCTCGCACTCCCTATCGCCTATCTGATGCGCGCCACGCTGCCGGCGCTTCTCTATCTCGTCGGCATCGCGGCCTGGGCTGGCGCGCTGTGGACGTCGAGCGCCGAGGCGCTGGGCTTTTGGGGGCTGCTCGCTTTGGCCGTTCCCTGGTGGGCGCTCGAGGCGAAGGTAAACCCTTATCGGCCCCCTCCTATCCTCTTTGCCTGGGTCTTTGCGCTCATCCTGCCCTTTGGGATCGTGGCGTCTCTGGACGACGTCCTGGGCGTTCACAACCTGTGGATGCCGATCGCGAGCGCAATTGCGGGCGCGCTGTATCTGGCCGGGCGTCGCTTTTGGGGAGAGGCGCTCTCCAGATCGCAAAAGCCCCTGCAGACGCTTGGCGCGCTCGGCCTCGTGGCCTTGGGCCTCGTTTTTTCCTTCGAGGACATGTGGCGGCTGGAATCGCGCGGGTGGGCGCGCGGAGCGCAGTCCTTCGGAGAGGCGCTTTCCGCGCAGCCGCTCGCCTGGACGATCGTCGCCCTTTGGCTCGCGCTCTGGCTCGGTCTTTGGATCGACAGTTTTCGCTGCAAGGACCCGGCGCGAACTTTTCTCGGCGCCATGCCGATTTTCGTCGCGGTCGGCCTTGCACTGACCAGCCTTGGACATCCCTTCGCGTCGATGCTGCTCCTCAATCTCTATCTGTTCACCCTGGGCGTTGTCACACTGGGGGCGGGCCTTAGCGCGCAAAGTCTCGCCATGGTCAATGCCGGCATGCTCATTCTCGCGGCCGTGATCCTTGCCCGATTCTTTGACGCCGACCTCGGCTTCGTCGCGCGCGGCGTTGCTTTCATCGTGCTTGGCGCGGGCTTCCTGGCCGTAAACGTCGCGATGGCGCGAAGACGGAGAACGGCGACGCCATGACCATGAAAGTCAGACTTTGGCTGTTCGCGGCGATGGCGCTCCTGCAATTGGCGGCGCCGGCAAGCATGATCTACAGCCGCGAGCACACGCTCGCGAAGGGCGAGGAATTCAAGTTCCGCACGGCGCCGGTGGATCCCTATGACGCCTTTCGCGGCCGCTATGTGGCGCTCAGCTTCGACGACAACCAAGCGGCTTTGGCGCCTGGCGTGACGGCGGTGTTCGGACAAACGGTTTACGCGACGATCGAAGTTGGCGGCGACGGTTTCGCCAAATTCGGCGTCGCCTCGCTCTCGCCGCCCAAAGCATAAGCCCTATCTCAAGGTCAAAGCCGGCATTGCGAACGACAAGGGCGGAATGAGCCTGCAATTGCCCTTCGATCGCTTCTACATGGAAGAGGCCAAGGCGCCCGCCGCGGAAGCGGCCTATCGGGAACATAACCGAAAAGGCGCGCAGGACGCCTATGTCATCGTCCGCGTGCTCGAGGGCGCGGGAGTCATTGAGGATTTATACGTCGGCGGAAAACCGATTGAGGATGTGGTGAGCAAAACGAGGCCTTGAATATCTCTGTCCTGCGGCCTGCCTTCGACGGAATCGCGATTAAGCGGTCCCCTCCCGCGCATCATCCGCCGAGCCGCGCCGCGAGCTTGCGCCATAAGGGGTTGTCGGCCCGAAATACGTAGTCGTGCTTCGTCGAGGTCACCATCGTCGCGCCTTTCGCAATCAGCCAGTCGCAAAATTGCGGCGCGCGCTTTTCCGGCGCGATGAAGATCGAAAGGCCGGCGGACGAGCCCTCACACAGAGTCGCTCCGAAGCGGCTCTCCGCCTCGCTGAGCGACGCCGTCGCGAGATCCGTCAGATGCGCCCTGATTTCGCGCGTCGTGCGCGCTTCCTCCTCGGCGGCGATGCGCGAGAGCATCACGCGCGCGGCTTCCCGCGCCTTCTCGCCCCAAGGCGCCTTCAACGACGCGACGAGATTGGCCTGCGAGCGCAGGATCACGCCGTCGTCCAAGACCTTCAGGCCGTTGGCGGCAAGCGTCGCCCCGGTCGTCGTGATGTCGACGATAAGGTCGGCCGTGCCCGCAGCCGGAGCGCCCTCGGTCGCGCCGGCGCTTTCGACGATCCGGTAGTCCCCGACCCCATGCGCGGAGAAGAAACGGCGCGTCGAGTTCACATATTTCGTCGCGACGCGCAGTCCTCGCCCGTGCCTTGCACGGAAGCCAGCGGCGACATCGGCGAGATCGGCCGTCGTGCGCACGTCGATCCAGGCGTCGGGGGCGGCGACGACGACATTGGCGAAGCCAAAGCCCAACGGCGTCAGAAGCGCGATGCAGGAATCGGGATCGGCGATCTCCTCGCGCACCAAATCCTCGCCGGTGACGCCGAGATGCGCTTCGCCGCGCGCCAAACGCGCCGTGATCTCC
This sequence comes from uncultured Alphaproteobacteria bacterium, assembly GCA_963760695.1. Classification (GTDB taxonomy): domain Bacteria; phylum Pseudomonadota; class Alphaproteobacteria; order Rhizobiales; family Beijerinckiaceae; genus Methylocystis. The sequence goes on from CAVXEI010000018.1 coordinate 317,603, forward strand.
CCGGCGGAGAGAAACGCCGCCTCCGCGTCATCGACGGAAGCGACGAGGCCGCGATAGTCGCGGGCCCCGCGGCCCTGCTGCAACTCGCATCCGGCGCGCGCGAAGAAGGCGAGCGCGTTCTCCTGCAGCCTCCCCTTGGAGGGCGCGGCGACGATGAGGCGGTCGGAAGGGGCGGCGTTCACGACGTCGCTCTCAGACGATCGACGAAGATTGCGGCGCCGACGGCGGGGATATCCGCTCGCCGCGCCGAGCGATCTCAGGAGGCCGTCGTATCGACCCCCCGAAAGCAGCGGAGCGAACCGCGCCGACGCTCCTGCGGGTCGCGCCTCGAACATGAAACCCGAGTAGTAGTCGATCGCATGTGCAAAGCGCGTCGAGAACACGGTCTCCTCCAGCTTTACGCCGCGCGCTGCGAGAAAGCCCGCGCGCGTCTCGAAGGCGTCGAGCGCTTCGTCGAGATCGAGCGCGCTGTCGCACGCCAGCGCGCGCAGCCTCGCGCTCGCCGTATCAGGCGGGGCCTCGACCGAAAAGAAATCGACGATCCGTTGCCGCGCGGGCGCGCTCAGAGGGCTCCTGCAGCGACGCCTGCTCGAGGAAGCGCTCGGCAATCTCCGCCGCCGAGCGACCGCCGACCGACGCGGCGCCGGCGATGGCCAGCAAATCCTCGACGAGGCGCCGCGCGCCCGAGGCGTCGCTTTTCTCGAGCGCGGCCAGCACGCCCGCGCCGATCGCGCCGTTCTGGCGTGGGGCAGGGGCGAGAACGTCGTCGAGGGCTGCGCCGCGCGCCACGCCCGCCTCGATCCGCCGTCGCCAGGCGGGCGGAAGGTCGAGACGGGCGAGAAAGCTTCGGGAGAGCCCCGCATCGCCAAGCCTGAGCGTAAGCGGCGGGGCGCCGGCCGCTTCCGCCGCCTCGAGCGCGACGCCGAGAATTTCAGCGTCTGCGACGGCGCGATCCTCGCGGCCGAAGCTCTCAACGCCGGTTTGGAAAAGCTCGCCGTCGCCGGCGCGAAACACCGGCCCGCCATAGGCGATGGCGTCCGGTTCTCCGGTCGAAGAGGAGGCGAGATGCTGGAGCGCGACGGGTATCGTGAACTCGGGCCGCAGACACAGCTCGGCTCCGCCGTTCTCACCGGTAAGATAGAGCTTGCCGCGGAACTCTTCGCCCAGCCGGTCGAGGAAGACTCCGGCCGGCAGGAGCAGCGTCGGCTCGCGCCGGTGAAACCCGGCTGCGCCGAATGTCTCCAGCGCCGCCTGCAGGCGCTCGTCGATGCTGGCGATTGCGCTCTGCGTCACGGCTCGCATAATCCCTTGGTTGCGGCGCACCCTTAGCAAGCGTCGCGCGCAGGCGCACGCCGTTTCTTGGGCTAAGGTGAAAGGGCGTGGCCAACGCGTTTTCCGCCGAAGTGGAAACCGGTCCGGCCCAGAAAACGCGTCAAGAACGAATCTACCCTCGGTTGTAAGCGTCCTGGAAGCGGACGATGTCGTCCTCGCCGAGGTAGGAGCCGGTCTGCACCTCGATGAGCTCGAGGTCGATCTTGCCTGGGTTGGTCAGCCGGTGCTTGCAGCCTATCGGCAGATAGATCGACTCGTTCTCGTGCACGAGCTTCGTCATATCGTCGCAATCGACCTCGGCCGTTCCCTTGACGACGATCCAATGCTCGGCGCGGTGAAAATGCATCTGTAGCGACAGCTGCTCGCCCGGTTTCACGACGATGCGCTTGACCTGATAGCGCGGGCCGGCGTCGATCGATTGGTAATAGCCCCAGGGACGGAAGATGCGCTTGTGCTCGCCCGCCTCGCGACGGTTCTCGCGCTGCAGTCTCTGCACGAGCTGCTTGACCTTGTCGCCGTGATCCTGATGCAGAACCAGCACGGCGTCCTGCGTCGTCACGACGATCACGTCGGAGACGCCGACGACGGTGGTCAAGGTCTCGTCCGAGCGCACATGCACATTGGTCGCATCCATCACGACGCCGTGGCCACGCACGGAATTGCCGTGCTGATCGCGCTCGGAGAGCTCCCAGACGGCGCGCCAGCTGCCGACGTCCGACCAGCCGATGTCTGCCGGAATCAGCGCCGCCTGGGTCGTCTTCTCCATGACCGCATAGTCGATCGACTTCTTGGGCGCCTGCTGAAAGGCCGCAGCGTCCAGCACAAGGAAGCCGAGGTCCGTCTTCGCCCCCTCGATCGCGCCCTCGGCCGCGCCGGCGATCGCCGGCTCGTATTTGGCGATCTCGGCCTGCATCACATCGGCGCGGAAGATGAAATTGCCGCTGTTCCAGAAATAGCCCTGGTCGACGTAGCTTTGCGCCGTCGCGCGATCGGGCTTTTCGACGAAGGCCTCGAGCTTCAAGACCTCGCCGCCTTCGTTGATCGGCGCGCCGGGACGCAAATAGCCATAGCCCGTCGCCGGCGCATCCGGCTTCACGCCGAGCGTGACGATATAGCCCTCTTTGGCGGCTTCCGCCGCCTTCTTGCACAAGTCGACGAGGCCGGGCTGATCGCGCACCACGTGGTCGGCCGCCAGCACGACGACGACGGTCTGCGGCGACCGGCGCGCGGCGAGACCGGCTGCGACGGCGACCGCCGGACCGGAGTCGCGACGCATCGGCTCGAGCACGATGTCCGCCTGGGCGCCGATCTCGCGCAGCTGGTCGGCGATCAGAAAGCGGTAATCCACGCTCGAGATCACGATCGGCTTCTCGAAGGCCGGATCGTCGAGCATCTGCATCGTCGTCTGAAAGGTCGAACGCTCCCCGATCAGCGGGATGAACTGCTTGGGCAGCGTCTCCCGAGACTCCGGCCACACCCTCGTGCCCGACCCGCCGCACATGATCACGGGTAGGATTTTGGTCATAATCCGCCTTTCAACGAAGAGTGTCTCGGCATCGGCTTCCTCGAAAGCAAAAGCGGAATGCCCAGGCGAATCGCCAGATGCGCCTTCGCCGCAACCACATCCTACCGCCAAGCGCGCCGGATGCGCGATCTCGCCGAGACTCCTTAAAGCACAAGCCACAGGGGCTTACGACTTGCCTTTCTTCTCCAGTTCGGCCTTCAGGGCGAGAAGCTTGGCGAAGGGCGAATCCGGATCGGGCAGGCGCTCCCGTGGTTTCTTTTGCTGGCCGACGGGGTTGCGTCGGCCTTCCTCTCGCGGCGCGCGATGATCGGGGCGCCGCTCGCCGCGCCCGCCGCTCTCGTTCTTGTGAGCCGGTCGAGGACCGTTCGCGGGCGACGCCGTCGCCTCGCCCTCCGCGCGGGCCGGGGCAGCGCTTTCGCCCTCGGGGCGCGGCCCCGACGCGCGGCGGGGACCGCGCTCCCGCCCGGCGCCATGACGCGGGCCGCGGGCCTCGCCACCCTCCTGGTGCCGACGCGGCCCCTGCGCGGAATGGCGCTGAAGGGTCCAAATTTCGATCATCGCGACCGGCGCGGATTCCGGCTCGGCGGTCTCGTGCGCCGCGGCTTCGCCTTGTGACGCCTCGGCGTTCGCCGTGACCGCGGGCTGAGCCTCGGCTGGCGTTGCGTCTGCCGCTTCGAGCGCCGGCGGCGGCTCCTCGGCGGCGGCCAGCTCCACGGCCGCGCTCGGCTCGTCGATTGTTTCGGCGGGGCTCTCGAGGGCCGGTTCCGCTGGCGCGAGGTTTCCTTCCGCGGCTTCCGACGTGTCCTCGACAGCCGACAGCTCCGCCGCGCTGCTCTCCGCCGGCTCGCTCGTCGCCGCCTCGGCGATCGGCGGTGTCTCGCCGTCCTCCGTGGCAGGCGCGGCGACGACGGGCGTCGTGGCGGCGGCCGGTATGATCGGGACGGTGATCGCGGGGCCCGGTCGCTGCGCGCTGGAATAGCCCAAAGAGCGCAGGATCGAGGCGAAGGCGTCGCCCGAGCAGCCGGTCAGCGAGGTCATCGCCACGGTGACGACGAAGCCGTCGCCGTCGGCGGCGCCGGCGGGCGGATCGCCGACGTTCGCGCCGGGACGATAGGCGATGGCGGGGCGGATCAGATCGGCGAGCCGTTCCAGGATGTCGACGCGCACGACACGCTCGCCGCAGAGCCTGTAGCCGGCGGCGCGGTAGAAATCCCGGCCGACGTCGGGATCGGCGGCGAAGGAGGTGCGTCCCGAAGCCGCAAGATGCGGCGCCTCTTCGAGGCCCTTGACGCCCTCGAGCCCGCCGTGGCGCAGCGCCCAAAGCAGGGAGGCGAGCGAGCGGGGCGCGGGCTTCAGCAAGAGCGGCAGGTAGAGGTGATAGGCGCCGAAGCGCACGCCGAGCTTGCGCAGCGCGGCGCGATCCTCCTGCGTGAAATTCCTGATTTCCTTGGAGACGCGAAAGCGCTCCAAGACGCCGAGCTCTTCGGCGATCTGGAAGGCGACGCCGCGCACGGCGCCGGACAGGCCCTCTCCAGACTCGAGCGGCTCGAGAGCGCCGAGCAGCTTCTTGATCCTTTGGGAGAGCCACAATTCCAGCCGGCGGCGCACCTTCTCGAGCAAGGCTTCGCCGAGCTCGGGGTCAGCGAGCACCTGCGCGGTGGGCTTCAGCACGCCGGGCCCCGGCGCGATCTTGCCGACGGGCTCGCCGAGCCAGCGGATCGTCCCGTCGTTGGCGAGCGCGAAAGCCTCGTCCACCGCATCGGCGATCCGGGTGGAGCGCGCCTCATATTCTGCGCCGAGCGCCCGGTGAGCGGCGGCGTTGAGCGCCTTGGCCGCCTCACCGGCGACGCTCGGGTCCGCCGTGAAGCGGAAACCCTGCAGCGACCCGACATGCTGGCCCTCAACGATGACGTCGCCCCCGGAGGTAATTTCGGCTTCAAGCATTGCGTTCTCTCTGAGGCGTCGCATCAAAACGCTGGCGCGGCGGTCGACGAAGCGCTGGATGAGGCCTTCGTGCAGCGCGGAGGACAGTCTGTCCTCTACCCGACGCGCGACGCCCTGCCAATGGGCGGCGTCGTCCAGCCAGCCGGCGCGGTTGGCGATGAAGCACCACGTTCTAACCTGCGCGAGCCGATTGGCAAGGGTCGCGATGTCGCCTTCGGCCACGTCCACGAGGGCGATCTGCCGGGCGATCCAGTCCGGCGGGATTTTCCCGCGTCTCGCGACGAAGGCGAAGATCGTCGAGGCGAGCTCCGCATGCGCGGCCGGCGACGTCTTGCGATAGTCGGGAATCTGGCAGGCTTCCCACAGGCGCTCGACGTCGGCTTTGACCTTGGCGTTGCGGCGCACATGCTCGTCTCGGCTCAAGATCTCGAGCGCGATCTGATCCTCCCGCGGGGGCGCCCGCACGAGCCCCGGTTCTCGCGGCGCCTGGTCCAGCGAGGCGATGAGATCATGGATCGAAGAGAAATCGAGCTCGGGATTGCGCCATTGCAGCGTCGCCACGGGATCGAAGCGGTGGGCCTCCAGCGCTTCGATCAGCTCTTCGTCGAAGGCCGGACAACGTCCTGTCGTCGCAAAAGCGCCGTCGCTCATGTGTCGCCCGGCGCGGCCGGCGATCTGCCCAAGCTCCGCGCTTGTGAGCCTTCGATGGCGCCAGCCGTCGAATTTTCTGTCGGAGGCGAAGGCGATCAGATCGATATCGAGATTGAGCCCCATGCCGATCGCGTCGGTCGCGACGATATAGTCGACTTCGCCGTTCTGGTAGAGTTCGACCTGCGCATTGCGCGTCTTGGGGGAGAGCGCGCCGAGCACCACGGCCGCGCCGCCGCGCTGTCGCTTGATCCACTCGGCGATCGCGTAGACCTCTTCCGCGGAGAAGGCGACGACCGCGCTGCGCGGCGGCAGCCGCACGATCTTTCGCGCGCCTGCGTGGGTGAGCTGCGACATCCGCGGGCGCGAGAAAATCGGCGCGCCGGGCAGGAAGCGCTGGATCACCGGCGTGAGCGTCTCGGCCCCGATCAGCAGCGTCTCGCTTTTGCCGCGCCAGCGCAGGAGCCGATCGGTGAAGATGTGGCCGCGATCGTAATCGGCGGCGAGTTGCGCCTCGTCGATCGCCAGGAACTCGACCTCGACATCGCGCGGCATCGCCTCGACGGTCGCAACCCAATAGTCGGGAGCCGGCGGCTTGATCTTCTCCTCGCCGGTGACGAGCGCAACCCGTTCCGCGCCGACCTTCTGGACGACTCGCCCATAGACCTCGCGCGCGAGCAATCGCAGCGGCAGGCCGATCATGCCGCTCTTGAAGGAGAGCATGCGCTCGATCGCGTGATGCGTCTTGCCGGTGTTGGTCGGTCCCAGAAGCGCCGCGGCGCCGTCCCGGCGGCCCGGCGAGGCCTGAGGCGACGCAGATCCTCGGCGCGCGGTCTCGCTCGAAGGGGGCGTGGCCAACGCCTCTAAGAAATTCGACCCGTCCGCCACCGACCGCTCCCACGGGCGCCCTACCGAACAGGGGGCGCTTCAACCAAATAGCGGAAAGTTCCGCCGCTGGCGATTTGGCAAGCGACCGGCGGCCCCTGTACCATTCGCGGCCCCCACCGAATGTCCGCAGCTTGGTTATCCCCACTATCCCCGACTTTTTCCCAGATATAGGGTTTGTGAAGAATTTCATCACAATATCTTGACGTCGGTCGGCCTTTGGCTCACCTTCTGGAGGCTGCGAATGGAGATGCGGGCGCGGAGGATCACGGTGGGAATCGCCGAGAGCCGAGGCGCGTACGGCGTCCGCCATTCGCCGGCGCGCCAGCGTTCCCAGAAGCGTCCGCGAGACGAAGCGTTCCATCCGGCGCGTCGGCGCCAAGGCTTGCGCCTTGGCGAGACACGGGCGCCGACGACGAGCCCTTGCGCCCTAAGTCAGGGTCGCCCCAGCAGGATTGACCAAGATGAAAATCGAGCGGCGCTTCACGACGGCTGGAGAGTCTCCCTACGCGTCAATCGAGTTCCGCGCTGGCAAGAGCGAGATCCGCAATCCGGATGGCTCGGTGGTGTTCTCGCTCGAAGCGATCGAGGTTCCGGCGGCCTGGAGCCAGGTCGCCTGCGACGTGCTGGCGCAAAAATATTTCCGCAAGGCGGGCGTGCCCTTGAAGCTCAAGCGCGTCGAGGAGAATGCGGTTCCCGCCTTCCTGTGGCGCTCGGTCGCCGACAGCGAGGCGCTCGCGGCGCTGCCCAAGGACAAGCGCCAGGGCTCCGAGACCAGCGCCAAGCAGGTCTTCGACCGGCTCGCCGGCGCCTGGACCTATTGGGGCTGGAAGGGCGGCTATTTCGACGGGGAAGAGGACGCCGAGGCGTTTCTCGACGAGCTTCGCTACATGATGGCGATGCAGATGGCGGCGCCCAACTCCCCGCAGTGGTTCAACACGGGACTGCATTGGGCCTATGGCGTCGACGGGCCGGGGCAGGGGCATTACTACGTCGATTTCTCCAACGGCAAGCTCGTCAAATCCAAGAGCGCCTACGAGCATCCGCAGCCGCACGCCTGCTTCATCCAGTCGGTCGCCGACGATCTCGTCAACGACGGCGGCATCATGGACCTTTGGGTGCGCGAGGCGCGGCTGTTCAAATACGGCTCGGGCACGGGCTCGAACTTCTCGAAGCTGCGCGGCGAGAAAGAGAAGCTCTCGGGCGGCGGCTCCTCCTCGGGGCTGATGTCCTTTCTCAAGATCGGCGACCGCGCCGCCGGCGCGATCAAGTCGGGCGGCACGACGCGGCGCGCGGCGAAGATGGTGATCGTCGACGTCGATCACCCCGACATCGAGGCCTTCATCGACTGGAAGGTGAAGGAAGAAGAGAAGGTCGCGGCGCTCGCCGCCGGCTCGAAGATCGTCAAGAAGCATCTGAAGGCGATCCTGCGCGCCTGCGTCAATTGCGAGGGCCCGAACGACGACTGCTTCAACCCGGAGATCAACCCGGCCTTGAAGCGCGAGATCAAGCTGGCGCGGCGCGAGGAAGTGCCCGATGCGCTGATCAAGCGCGTGATCCAATACGCCCGCCAGGGATTCAAGGAGATCGAGTTCGACACCTACGACATCGACTGGGACAGCGAGGCCTATCTCACCGTCTCGGGTCAGAACTCCAACAACACCGTGCGCGTCACCGACGCCTTCCTGCAGGCGGTCGAGAAGGACGAGGACTGGTCGCTGACGAGACGGCTCGACGGCAAGGTCGCGAAAACGCTCAAGGCACGCGAGCTTTGGGAAAAGATCGGCTACGCCGCCTGGGCCTCCGCCGATCCCGGCGTGCAGTTCCACACGACGATCAACGACTGGCACACCTGCCCGAAGGGCGGCGAGATCAGGGCTTCGAACCCTTGCTCGGAATATATGTTCCTCGACGACACGGCCTGCAATCTCGCGTCGTTGAACCTGTTGCAGTTCAAGAACCCCGAGACGAAGCGCATCGACGTCGAATCTTACGAGCACGCCACGCGGTTGTGGACGATTGTGCTCGAAATCTCCGTCCTGATGGCGCAGTTTCCTTCGCGCGAGATCGCGCAGCTCTCCTACGACTACCGCACGTTGGGGCTCGGCTACGCCAATCTCGGCGGCCTCCTGATGTCGTCGGGCATCGCCTATGACAGCGCCGAGGGGCGCGCGATCGGCGGCGCGCTGTCGGCGATCCTGACCGGCGTCGCCTATCGGACCTCGGCGGAAATGGCGCGCGAGCGCGGACCCTTCGCGCGCTTCATGGAGAATCGCGAGGCGATGTTGCGGGTGATGCGCAATCACGCGCGCGCCGCGCGCGGCGAGACGCAAGGTTACGAAAAGCTCGCCACGCTTCCCGTGCCGCTCGATCACGCCGCGTGTCCGGATGCAGCGCTCGTCGAGGCCGCCGCCAATTCCTGGGAAGAGGCCTTAAAGCTCGGCGAGATGTACGGCTATCGCAATGCGCAGGTCTCGGTCATCGCGCCGACGGGCACGATCGGCCTCGTCATGGATTGCGACACGACCGGCATCGAGCCCGATTTCGCGCTGGTGAAGTTCAAGAAGCTCGCGGGCGGCGGCTATCTCAAGATCGTCAACCGCGCCGTGCCGGAGGCGTTGCGCGCGCTGGGCTATCCGGAATCCGAGCTCGCCGAGATCGAAGCTTACGCGGTCGGCCACGGCTCGCTTTCCAACGCGCCGGCGATCAACACAGCCACCCTGCGCGCAAAGGGCTTCACCGACGAGAAGCTTAGCGTTGTCGAAGCGGCGCTCGCTTCCGCCTTCGACATCAAATTCGTCTTCAACAAATGGACTCTCGGCGCGGATTTTCTGACCGGCGCGCTGAAGATTCCGGCGGTGGCTCTGGAGGACAAGAATTTCGATTTCCTCACGGCGCTGGGCTTTACGCGCCAGGAGATCGAATCCGCGAACACGCATATTTGCGGGGCGATGACGTTGGAGGGCGCGCCTTTCCTCAAGCCCGCGCATTATCCGGTCTTCGACTGCGCCAATGCCTGCGGGCGCCTGGGCAAGCGCTATCTCTCCGTCGAATCGCACATCCGCATGATGGCGGCGGCGCAGCCCTTCATCTCGGGAGCGATCTCGAAGACGATCAACATGCCCAATGACGCGACGATCGAGGATTGCGAGCAGGCCTATCTCCTCTCCTGGCGTCTCGCGCTCAAGGCCAATGCGCTCTATCGCGACGGCTCGAAGCTCTCGCAGCCGCTCTCGGCGCAGCTCTTGGCCGCGGACGACGAGGACGACGACGTGCAGGATCGCGTCGATGAACTGCTCGCGCAAAACACGCCGGCGCGCGCAGCCCAAGTCGCCGAGCGCGTCGTCGAACGCATCGTCCATCAGCTCGTGCGCGAGCGCGAGAAGCTCCCCGATCGCCGCAAGGGCTACACGCAGAAGGCCGCGGTCGGCGGCCACAAGGTCTATCTGCGCACGGGCGAATATGTCGACGGGCGCTTGGGTGAGATCTTCATCGACATGCACAAGGAGGGCGCCGCCTTCCGCAGTCTGATGAACAATTTCGCGATCGCGATCTCGCTCGGCCTGCAATATGGCGTGCCGCTCGAGGAATATGTCGACGCCTTCACCTTCACGCGCTTCGAGCCGGCTGGGCTCGTGCAGGGCAATGACGCGATCAAGATGGCGACCTCCATTCTCGATTACGTCTTCCGCGAGCTCGCGGTCTCGTACCTCGGCCGTCACGATCTCGCGCATGTTTCGCCCGACGACATCGGCCATGACGTGCTGGGCAAGGGCGAGCATGAGGGCAAGGCCTCAGAGTCCACGGTCGTCTCGCGCGGCTTGGTGCGCAGCAAGGCGGACCGATTGAGCCTGGTGCGCAACGCGCCGCAGGCGCTTGGGGGCGTGGCGGCGGTGGCGCTGAAGTCGGAGCCTCCGCTTGCCCCCGGCGACGCGACGCTTTCCATTCTTGGCTGGACCGAACCCTCGCGGCCCGTCGACGGCGTCGCCGAGAAGCGCGCCGAAGCGCGCATGAAGGGCTATGTCGGCGAAGCCTGCCCCGAATGCGCGAATTTCACGCTCGTGCGCAACGGGACGTGTCTGAAGTGCGAGACGTGTGGGTCAACGACGGGGTGCTCG
>CAVXEI010000019.1:0-195260 GCA_963760695.1 uncultured Alphaproteobacteria bacterium
TGGCCGAGGCCCGGAGACAGATGCCACTGCACGGAGAGCCCGGCCTCGGCCAAGAGGTCCGTAGAGAGCAGAAGCGCGTCGACCGGGATCAGGTCGTCTGCTTCGCCGTGCACGAGCAGGATCGCGGGTGGTGGGCGCTGGTCTGCGATGGGTCCGACGAGGACCCGCGGGAGGGCGTGACGAGCAGGCCCGAGTAGCCGAGAATGGCGCGGGGCGCCTTTTTGCGGCGAAGCCCCACATGCAGCCCCAGCATCGTTCCCTGGCTGAAGCCGACAAGCGCAAGCGCGCTCTCGTCGAGGCCGCGGCTCGCAAGCTCGGCGTCGAGGAACGCGTCGATCGTCGGCCGCGCGGCCAGCACGCCATCCCTAGCGCTCATTGGGATCGCGCATGGTGAGCGGGAACCATTGCCGCCCCGTGGGCGACATGGCGCAGCGGTCCGGCGCGTGCGGCGCGACGAAATCCGCGTCGGGAAGGAGCCTGCTCGATCTGGCGGCCGATCTCGATCAGGTCGACGCCGTCGCGGGCGCCATAGCCGTGCAGGAAGACGACGAGTCGCTCTGGCCTGCCCGGATTCGGCTTTTACCCTCGGACCATCGATCTGCGCCGTCATGAGCCTCGCCTTTGAATTTGCGCTGTCGGGCTGGGTTTCGAAGTTTTGGCGAAAAGGTCAAGCGGGGGTAGGGCGCGGCCGGTGCGGGGTTCGCCTGGAGACGAGGGTCGAAGCGGCGCGTCTTTGACGCACGCGCCCTCCAATCCTTAAAAGCGCGCTCCCTATTGGATCGGCAAATAGACGTCGGTCACCAGCTCATGCTCCGGCGTGTCCGACACCAGGTTCAGGTGGTGGAAAAGAGCGGGAAATCCCTTAGCTCCTCGCCGCTCCCTGGCAACCATTCGCGGTAGAGAATAACAAGCGCCTTCGCCGATTCGATCATGATATCCCAGATGGCGCACGACCGCGCAACGGCCGCTCGGAATGACCTTGGTCAGGACGGCTTGCGGGTTGGGCGGGACATCGGCGCTGACTTCTCCGCACAGATCAGCCGCATTGGAGTTCGCTTGCCACGACGGGCAAGTGCATTTCATTGCTGAGGGAAGTGTTCTACGTGCGTCTCAGCCGTGCGGCCAAAATATACGGCGCGACGACCGGATAACGACACCACATAGCCACAGCAGCCGCCCGCCATGACCTTCTCGCAGAACCCTAAATACGTGTAGTCCGGAGTTGCTGCTGCGCATCCCTGATCGCGGCTTGCAACACGGCGACGTTGAGCGCGGGGGCAATTGGCGTGTGATGGCGATGCGTTGGGAAGAGGACGCCTTCCCCATCCGGCAAATAATAGGTTGCCGTCGCACGGCGGAAATCGATTGCATAGCTTTCGAAACCCGCTTGCATCAGCTTTCCGACAATATCTGGAAAGGCCATGCTGCCGCTTTCAGCTCCGTGCAAACAGCTTTCTGCAATTTCCGAAAGTCGAGCGTCCATCGGTTCTCCTTGAGGCAAGGTTGGAGGGCGTTTTTGGCGTGTGCAAAAGGCGAAGGAACAGCCCGCTCAATTCCCTTCCGGCGTGTTTGGAAAGATCGAGCCGTCCTTCACCTGCTCGAAGTGGATCGCGGGATCGTAGATCTGGACCGCCGAGATCGAGGCGTTCGGCCGAGAGCCGGCCGACGGCGCCGAGCACCGCGTAGGAGGCGACGACGCGGTCGCGCTGCGCGGTCAGCAGCGCGAGGCGCGCGTTCGAGCAGCTCGAGCTGCGCGTTGAGGATTTCGATCGTCGTGCGCTGGCCGGCCTTGGCCTCCTCGCGCACGCCGTTGAGCGCCTTCTCGGCGGCCTTGATCTGCGTCTGCGCGGCGGAGACCTGCGTTTTGGCGGCCTGCCAACGCGCCCCAATTGGCGCGCACCAGCGCCATGCACCTCGGCGCGCGCGGCGTCGACGTCGCGCCGCCTCTGTCCCGCGACCTCCTTGGCCTGGCGCACGCGCGACGGCGTCAAGCCGCCATCGTAGAACGGCACCGAGAGCCTGCCGACCAGCGAGGCGCCGAGCGCCCGATTGCCGCGGCCGTCGAGGTCGGTCTGCGTGAACACATTGCCGAGAACCGACACGCGTGGGCATGAAGTCGCCCTCGGCGACATGGATGTTGAGATCGGCCGCGTCGGCGTCGTGCAGCGCCGCGACGACGACCGGATTCTCGATGAGCGCGAGCGCTTCGGCCTCCTCGCGCGTGCTGCGGCAGCAGCTTGTCGAGGGGCTGCGCCGGCGCGAGGCGCTTGGGCTCCTCGCCGATGATCTGCCGATATTGTCCGAGCCTCGCCTCGAGCATGCGCCGCGCCGCGGCCTCGTCGGCGCGACCGGCGGCGAGGCGCGCCTCGGCCTGCGCGATGTCGGTCGGGGTGATCTGTCCATATTGGAACCGCTCGCGCGGTCTGCCGCAGCTGTTCTGTCAGCACCTGCACGTTGTTTTGCTGCAATCGCACCGCGGCGCTCTCGCGCAGCACGTCCATATAGGCGGTCACGGCCTCGAGCAGCACGCGCTGCTCGAGAAGGCGCAGCCTCTGGCGCGCGGCGAGGACGCCGCTCTGCGCCGAGCGCGTCGCGTTCTGCGTCTTGAACCCGTCGAACACCGGCTGCTCGACCGACAGCACGCCGGTGCGCGGCGTGGCGCGGCCGGACTGCACCGAGTGCACCCAGTCCCACGTCGTCGGATCGTTATTGGTCTCCTCTCTCGAGTTGCTGACGTTGCGTCGGTCCATAACGCCCAATCGCGCGTCGCCGCTCACCTGCGGGCGGAGGCCGGCGAGCGCCTGCGGCACGCTTTCGTCGATCGCGCGCACGCCGGCGCGGCCCGCGGCAAGGTTGGGATTGGCGCTATAGGCGCGGGCCAGCGCGCCATTGAGCGTCTCGGCGCGCGCAATCGACGCCCCCGCGAGGCAGACGAGAAGAACGAAGCCGCGCGCGCAGGCTCTCAAGCCTCGGCCTCCTCGGCTCGCGCTCTTTCCTCCTCGGTCGGCTCGGGCTTGTCGCCGCCGACCAGCGTGTAGAGGGCCGGGAGCACGAGCAGCGTGAGCAGCGTGGCGCTGATGAGCCCGCCGATGACGACGGTGGCGATGGGCTTCTGCACCTCGGCGCCGGTGCCGGTCGCGAGCGCCATCGGCAGGAAGCCGAGCGAGGCGACGAGCGCCGTCATCGCCACCGGCCGCAGACGCGTCATCGCGCCTGTCGAAGATCGCCTCGCGCGGCGGCAGCCCGCGGTCGAGCAGTTGACGGATGATAGGTGCGCATCACGAGGCCGTTGAGCACGGCGACGCCGGAGAGCGCGATGAAGCCGACCGCCGCCGAAACCGACATCGGCATGCCGCGCAGCCAAAGCGCCGCGACGCCGCCGGAGAGCGCCAGCGGCACGGCGCTGAAGACGAGCACGCGCGTCGCGCGCGCTGCCGAGCGCCGAATAGAGCAGCAGGAAGATCAAGACGAAGCACGCCGGCACGACGACCGCGAGCCGTGCGCGCGCCGCGGCGAGATTCTCGAATTGCCCGCCCCAGGCCAGCCAATAGCCGGACGGCAGCGTGACTTTCGCGGCGACCTTGGCCTGCGCCTCGGTGACGACCGAGGCGATGTCGCGTCCGCGCACATTGGCGGTGACGACGACGCGGCGCTTGCCGTTCTCGCGCGAGATCTGGTTCTGCCCTTCGCTGACCGAGATCTTGGCGACCTGCTTCAGCAGGATCGACGGCGGCGCGCCGGCGCCAGACCGCCGGCAGCGGCACCGGAATGTTCTCGAGCGACTGAATTTCGGCGCGCTCTCTGTCGCCGAGGCGGATCATGATCGGAAAGCGCCGGTCGCCCTCGAAGATGACGCCGGCCTGCTGTCCGCCGATCGCGGCGCCGATGACGTCCTGCACGGTCGCCGAGATTCAGCCCCAATCTCGAGATCGCGTCCTTGTCGATCTTGATGTCGAGGATGGGCAGGCCCGCGATCTGCTCGACCTTCACGTCGGTCGCGCCGGGGACCCTCGCAGAATCGCCGCGATCTGGTTTGCGGCCTTCAGCATCACGTCGAAATTCTCGCCGAACACCTTGACGGCGATGTCGCCGCGCACGCCCGCGAGAAGCTCGTTGAAGCGCAGTTGGATCGGCTGCGTGAACTCATAAAGATTGCCGGGAAGCTGATCGACGCGCGTGCGCAATTCGGCGATCAGCTCGTCCTTCGACATATGCGGGTCGGGCCACTGGTCTTGCGGCTTGAGCAAGATGAAGGTGTCGGTCAGATTCGGCGGCATCGGGTCGGTCGCGACCTCCGCGGTGCCGGTCTTGGAGAATACATAGGCGACCTGCGGCGCGGCTTTGAGCGTCGTCTCGACGTCCTTCTGCATCGCCTGCGACTGGGTCAAGGACGCGCTGGGAATGCGGTTCGCTTGCATCGCAAGGTTTTTTTCGTCGAGCGTCGGGATGAACTCCTGGCCGAGCCGCGTGTAGAGCAAGGCGGCGATGAGGAAGACGGCGACCCCGACGGCCACGGTGCGCAGCGGCGCGTCCATGGCGCGCCGCAGCGCCGGCCCGTAGAACTGCTTGAGCTTCAGGATGATCGCGTTTTCCTTCTCCTCGACGCGGCCGGTAATCAGCATTGCGATCATCGCCGGGACGAAGGTGAGCGACAGCACGAAGGCCGAAAGCAGCGCGATGATGACCGTCATCGACATCGGCTGGAACATTTTGCCTTCGACGCCGGTGAAGGTGAGCATCGGAACATAGACCAGCATGATGATCGCCTGTCCGTAGACGGTCGGCTTGATCATCTCTTCGGCCGAGACGATGATCGTCTCGAGGCGTTCGTCCGGCAAGAGTTGTCGGCCCAGCGCATGCTGACGCTCGGCGAGGTGACGAAGGCTGTTTTCCGCGATGATCACGGCGCCGTCGGCGATGAGGCCGAAATCGAGAGCGCCGAGGCTCATCAGATTGGCGCTGATGTGCGCTTCGACCATGCCGCTCGCCAGCAACAGCATCGTGACCGGAATGACGAGCGCGGTGATCAGCGCGGCGCGGAAATTGCCGAGCAGGACGAAGAGCACGAGCAACGACGAGGACCGCGCCTTCGGTCAGGTTCTTGGCGACGGTCTTGATCGTCGCGTCGACGAGCACCGTGCGGTTGAGGATGGTCTTGATCTCGACGCCAGGCGGCAGTCTTTTGGCGATCTCGCCAATCTTCTCGTCGACCGCCGCCGAGACGGTTCGGCTGTTGCCGCCGATCAGCATCAGCGAGGTGCCGATGACGATCTCCTCGCCATTCATGCTGGCGCTGCCTGTGCGCAGCTCGCGGCCGATTCCGACCTTGGCGATGTCGCCGATGCGCACCGGCGCGCCGTTCTTGGAGATCAGCACCACCTTACGGATATCGTCGATCGTCTCCAGACGGCCGCCGCTGCGCACGATCAGGCCGTCGCCGAAGCGCTCGATGTAGCCGGCGCCGCGCGACACATTGTTGCGCTCGATGGCGCTCGCGACGTCGCCGAAGGAGAGGCCGAGAGCGAGGAGCTTCGCCGGATCGGGCTCGACCTGGAACTGCTTGACGTAGCCGCCGAGCGAGTCGACGCTCGCGACCCCCGGCACCGTTCGGACCTGCGGGCGGACGACCCAATCCTGCAGCGTGCGCAGATAGGCGGCCTTCTCGAGGTCGTTGCGCAAAAGCTCGCCTTCGGGCGTGAGATAATCGCCGTTGCTCTGGAAGCCCGGCTCGCCATCCTCCGGCAGCACGGCGGCGCGATCCTTGAATCGCAGCGACCACATGTAGATTTCGGAAAGGCCCGTGGCGATCGGCCCCATTCGCACCTCGACGCCGGGCGGAAAGTCCGCTTTCGCGTCGTTGAGGCGTTCCGTCACCTGCTGGCGCGCGAAGTAGAGATCGACCTTGTCGCTGAAGATCGCCGTGACCTGCGCGAAGCCGCTGCGCGAGAGGGATCGCGTCGATTCGAGCCCCGGTATCCCGGCGAGCGCGTTTTCTATGGGGAAAGTGATCTGCTTCTCGATCTCCGTCGCCGACAGAGACGGCGCCCGCGCGTTGATCTGGACCTGATTGTTGGTGATGTCGGGAACGGCGTCGATGGGCACGTTCATGAGCGAGAACACGCCGATCGTGCTCGCCACCAGGACGAGCAGCACGATTAGCCATCGCCGGTGCACGGAAAAGGCGATTATTCTCTGGATCATCTCGCGCCGTCACTCTTCGGGGATTTCGTTCTTGCCTAGTTCCGCCTTGAGCACGAAACTGTTGTCTACGGCGACGATCTCGCCCGGTTTGACGCCGGCCTTGATCTGAATATTCTCGTCGTCCTTGGCGCCCGTCTCCACGACGCGCTTCTCGAAGCCCTCCGGGTTGCGCACGAAGACGACGCTTTCATTGGCGACCATTTGGACCGCCGCGCGCGGCGCCATCGCCGGGACCTTCTGCTCGCTCGAGGATGACGCGCGCGGTCATGAGGCTCCCCGGCCGCAGCGCCCGATCCTGGTTGGGAAAGGAGGCGATGACATGGCCGGTCCGGGTCTCCTGCGTCAGCATCGCATTGACGAAGACAACGCGTTCCCGTGACTTCGCGTCCTTCGGGCGTGACGATCGTGACGCGCTGCTTTTCCTTGATCAACGGCATGTCGGCGACCGGGACGGCGAGGTCGGCTTCGACCGTCGAGACGTCGGTGACGATGTAGATTTCCTTGGATTGTCCTTCGCCGCCGACGGGCTGCCCGATTGCGACGAGGCGCTCCGACACCCGTCCGGCGACGGGCGAGCGGATCTCTTTCTCGCGCAGCGCGGATATCGGCTCATTGGGCAGCGCGGCGAGCTCCGCGTCCGAAAGGTCGAGCGCCGCGAGCTTTTGCCGTGCGAGATCGAGGCGAAGCTTGGCTTCGGTCAAGGCCGCGCGCGACTTCAAAAACAGCTGCTCCGCGATGATCTGCTTGGCGTATAGCCCCTTGTCTCGCTGAAACAGCGTGTTTTGCAGATCGTAATTGGTCGTCGCGGCCAGATATTCGCTCTTGGCGTCCGCCACCTCCCGCGAATCGAGAACCGCCACGACCTCGCCTTTGGCGACGGCGTCGCCGAGCTTCTTGCGCATCTCGGCCACAGTGCCCGCAACTTTCGCCGCGACATGGCCGACGAGCTGAGGGTCGGGCGTGACGGAGGCGGGGACCGAAATCTTGCGACGAATGAAGCCGGGCTTGATCTCCGTGGTGGTGATCTTGGCGGCTTGGATTTGCGTCTCGGTGAGACGGACGAGATTATCGTTTCCTCTGGAGGCTTCGGTTTTCGCCTTCTGCTCGCTCGGGCCAAGAACGTTTTGAAGGACGGTTGTCAGGCGCGGGAGCTGCGCGCCGACGAACGCCGCAACAAGCAGCGCCAGAACGAGCTGAAGCCTTTGGGACATGGACACCCGGGAGAAAGGCGAGCCGGGCGTCCGGCCTTCTCGAGCGGTATAGAATTTAAGACCTCCGGCGCCAAGGGCCGCTCTGCTCGCCGGCGGCAGCGCTTGTCTGGTTGCAGGACCCGGCAGGAAAACGACAGACCTTCTCGACATGCAAACCGGCGGTCGTCTATGCTGCGGATCGCGGCCGGCTTTTTCTTCCTCTCGTTCGAGCGTTCGAAGCAAAGCGGCGCGCGGTCCACGGCGCGGATGGATTGGGATGCATTGGAGTCACACTCTCATCGAAGCGCTGGGCTATCTGGCGGCGGCGGCGAACGCTTACGCCTATGTGTCAAACACGATGATCCCGTTGCGCGTTGCGGCGATCCTCGCCAATGCGCTCTTCGCCGGCTATTTTCTCCTCAAGGGCGTTTATCCGCTGTTCGCCTTCAACGCTTTGCTCCTGCCGTTGAATGTTTGGCGGCTGCTGCAGATGAAGCGGCTGATCACCGCGGTGCGGCTCGCCACGGAAGACGAGTTCCACGCCGACTGGCTGCGTCCCTACATGCGCCAAAAGAAGGTGCCGGAGGGCGTCACGCTCTATCGCAAGGACGACGCCGCCGACGCCGCCTATGTGATCGTCAAGGGCAGGATCCGTGTTCCCGAGAAGGACGTGTCGCTGGGGCCGGGCGCGATGTTCGGCGAGCTCGGTCTTTTCGCGGACGGCCAACAGCGTCTCGCCAGCGCCATCGCGGAGACCGACGTCGAGCTGCTGTCGCTGCGATACTCGGACCTGATGCAGCTCGTGACGCAGAATCCGCAGTTCGGCTTCTACCTCATGCGCCTCATGGTGCGTCGCATGCAGCACAATGTGGCCCTCGCCACGGTCGGCCGCGGCTGACGCTCCGCCCGGCGTCGAATCGCGCCGAGCAGCGGGTCGAAAGCGACCGGCGCTGCCATTTTCCCTGATGAATTGAGACAAAAAGGCTTGACGGCCGCCGTTATGAAAAAAAGTTGCAAAAGCGGAGTCTTGCAGGGAGAGGCGACCGCTGTCGCGCTTGTCGCGGGTTTCCTTGGAGTTTCCAGGCTTGCAAGCGGGGGAGGCCGGGTATGAGGCCACCCCGCGCGCCCCTGGACAGCGCTCGCGTTTGTGTTAACTTGCCCACGGTCGTCACACGACCCTCTAGGGGAAATGAGCCAACGCGTCGGATACGCACGACAACAGGCGCGAAGCTCAGCCAAAAGAAAGAAGGAGAGGAATAATGGCTTCCAAAGAACTCGAACTCACGCCGAACGTGTACATCTTCGCTGGCGTCGGCGCCCTGATCCTCGGCGGCCTCGCTTCCTTTGCCCTCGGCGGCCTCACCAACACCGTAGCGGCCGGCGTTGTCGGCGGTCTCGCGGGCGGCGCTTTGGGCCTGTTCATCTAACCGCACTCGCGTCATTTTCTGACTGACGCCCGCCACGCCAGCAATCGATCTACGGTTGCTGGCGTCGCTTTGTACACTTTCTACGCTTTTTACTGCTTTTCCTCAGAGTTTACGCGCGCGCTCCCTGAGTTCGAACTTTTTAATCTTGCCGGTTGACGTCCTTGGCAGATCTCCAAAGACCACACGGCGGGGGCATTTAAAATGCGCCAAATTGTCGCGGGCGAAAGCGATGAGTTCTTCGGCGGTCGCGTTGGCGCCGTCCTTCAACTCGACGAAGGCGCAGGGCGTCTCGCCCCACCTGTCGTCCGGCGCGGCGACGACCGCCGCCGCCCGCACCTTGGGATGCTTGAAAAGGGCGTCCTCGACCTCGATCGATGAAATGTTCTCGCCGCCGGAGATGATGACGTCCTTCGAGCGGTCCTTGAGCTGGATGTAGCCGTCCGCATGCATGACGCCGAGATCGCCGGAGTGGAACCATCCCCCCTCGAAGGCCGCCTCGGTCGCCCGCTTGTTTTTCAGATAGCCCTTCATGACGATGTTTCCGCGAAACATCACCTCGCCCATCGTCTCGCCGTCGCGCGGGGTCGGCTGCATGGTCTCCGGGTCGATCACCTCGAGCGCGTCGAGCACCACGTAGGACGCGCCCTGACGCGCCATCTTCTGGGCGCGCGCGTCAGGCTCGAGGGCCTCCCACTCGGCCTTCCACTCATTGACGGCGGCAGGACCGTAGGTTTCGGTCAGGCCGTAAAGGTGGGTCACCTCGAAGCCGGCTTCCTTCATCGCCGCGAGCACCGCTTGGGGCGGCGGCGCGGCCGCCGTGAAGAAGCGCGCCGTCGTCTTCAGTGGCCGCCGCTCCGAGTCGGTGGCGCCGAGCAGCGTCGACATCACGATCGGCGCCCCGCAAAGATGCGTGACGCCATGCTCGGCCATAAGCTCGTACATATGCCCCGCGCGCACCTGCCGCAGGCAGACGTGAACGCCAGCGACGACCGAGAGCGCCCAAGTGAAGCACCAGCCGTTGCAGTGGAACATCGGCAGCGTCCAGAGATAGACCGGATGGCGGCCCATGTTCCCCGTCAGCACGTTGCCGAGCGCCAGGAGATAGGCGCCGCGGTGATGATAGACGACGCCCTTGGGGTCGCCGGTCGTCCCCGAGGTGTAATTGAGCGAGATCGCGTCCCATTCGTCGGCGGGGCCGGCATAGGCGAATTCGGCATCGCCGCTCGCGACGAAGGCTTCGTAGTCGATCTCCCCGAGGGGCTCGCCCCCGCCCTCGAACTCCGGGTCGTCATAATCGATGACGAGCGGCTTCGTCTGCGTGAGGGTCAACGCGTGGCGGATCGCGTCCGCGAACTCGCGATCGACGATCAGCACCTTGGCCTCGGCGTGATCGAGCATGAAGGCGAGGATGGGCGGATCGAGGCGCGTGTTGAGCGTGTTCAGAACGGCGCCGATCATCGGCACGCCGTAATGGCATTCGAGCATGGCCGGCGTGTTGGCGAGCATCACGGAGACCGTGTCGCCGCGCCGCAGGCCATGCCGCGAGAGCGCGCTCGCCAGCCGTCGGCTGCGCGCGTAGAACTCGGCATAGTTGCGTCGCAGAGCCCCGTGGATGATGGCGGTTCTATCGGGGAAGACCGCCGCCGCGCGCGCGAGCAGAGTGATTGGCGTCAGCGGCTGGAAATTGGCCGCAGTGCGGTCGAGATCGCAGTCATAAGCCGATGCTGTCAAAGCGGCGCCCCCAAATGTCGCTCAAAGCGCGTTCAGAACCTGCATTCTGCGCGATGACTCATCGCTCGAACGCTTTCGCTCGAGGGACAGGCGCTCCCGCATGCCTCGTGCGAGCAAGATGCGTTCCGTCGCGCCAAAGAGCCCCGCGTAGCGTGATCCGCTGCTCACGGCTCCGGGTCGAGGTCCTTCAACCGGCCGAAGACGCGGTCGGCGTCGAAATGATCCTCTTCCTCCGCCGGCGCGACGGGGGTCGCGCGCTTGCCGAAAACCCCCTCCTCGGTGTGGTCGTGCTCGTAGTAGGGCTGCACGCTCTCCTCCGGCGGCGCCAGCATCGGGCCGTGGTCCACGACCTGCTGGGGCCGCTCCTTGGCGGCGCGCTGGACCTCGAAATCGAGGTCGATCTGGGAGCACAGGCCGAGCGTCACCGGGTCCATCGGCGTCAGCGCCGCGGAATTCCAATGCGTGCGGTCGCGGATGGCCTTGACTGTCGTCTTGGTCGTGCCGACGAGCCGCATGACTTGCGCGTCCTTGAGCTCGGGATGGTTGCGCAAGAGCCAGAGGATCGCATTGGGGCGATCCTGGCGGCGCGACAGGGGCGTGTAACGCGGACCGCGCTGACGCTTGACCTCCGGGAGCTTGATCTTCGACACGAAAATATTGAGCCGATGGGCCGGGTCGGCCTCGCCCTTGGCGATCTCCTCGCGGGAGAGTTGTCCGGAAGTGACCGGGTCTTGCCCGCGAATGCCGGCCGCGACCTCGCCGTCCGCGATGCCCTTGACCTCGAGCGGATGCAATTTGCAGAAATCGGCGATCTGATCGAACGTGAGCGACGTGTTCTCGACGAGCCACACGGCCGTCGCCTTCGGCATCAGCGGTGCGTTGCTCATGGCGAAACTCCTTAGCGTCCATGGCCCCGGGCTGGGGCCTGCGTCGCATGGAAGAAATGCTCGCGCGCCTTCCGGGAAGGGGCGGAAACTGACTGCGACCATGCGGGGATTTCCCCCTATATCCGGCTCTTTGGGAAAGCGCAATGATTTTGGGAGCCCGAGCTCGCGGCGGCGTCTGGGGATCAAAAGTCGCGCCAGCGCTCGGGCGGGAGAGGCGCTAAGGGAGCGGGAATGTCTGATGTGCATCCTTTCGCCCTGGCGGGCTTTTCCAGCGCGGCGGCGGACTATTCCGCCGGGCGGCCCGACTACCCGGCGGAAATTTCGTCCTGGCTCACAACAGCGCTCGGATTGTCGCCCGCGAGCGCGGCGCTCGATCTCGGGGCGGGAACGGGACAATTCTCCGCCTGTCTCGACGCCTTGGGCGTGAAGGTGACGGCCGTCGAGCCAGTCGCGGCGATGCGCGCAGAATTTGCGCGCGCCTTGCCGCATCTCAGCGTGCTGGCGGGAAGCGCCTCGCAAATTCCGGCGTCCGACTGCTCCTTTGACAGCGTTATCTGCGCCCAATCCTTTCACTGGTTCGCGAGCGCGCAGGCGCTGCGCGAAATTCGCCGTGTGCTGAAGCCGGGAGGCGTCCTCGGACTGGTTTGGAACCTGCGCGACGAGAGTGTTGAATGGGTCCTGGAGCTCGCTCGTCTCCTCGCCCCCTTTGAGGGCGACACGCCGAGCTTTCGCAGCGGCTCCTGGCGTCGTTGCTTCCCCGCCGAAGGCTTTGATCCGCTGCGCGAATGTCGGTTTCCGCACCGGTACTGCGGGCCGGCGGAAACCGTGATCCTGCGACGCGTTCTATCGACGAGCTTCATCGCAGCCTTGCCGGAGGCCGAGCGCAAGGACGTTGCGGCGCGCACGCGAGCGTTGATCGCGGCTTCTCCCGCGCTCGCCGGACGGCAGGAAGTCTGCTTTCCCTACGTCACCCTCGCTTATGACTGCCGAAAGGCGGGCTGATCGCAGCGCAGCGAGGCGAGCCCGCGCCGCGTCTCGTGGCGGCTCCAATCGCGCAAAATCAAGCGCTAAGCCGGAAAATCTTCCAGAGCGGCGACAGGGGTCATTAGATAATAGTCTGTTTTATAGCGATATTCTAAAAACCGCAGCATCCATAATTTGCGTGTTTATCCTATATAGATAAATATGATTAAATACCTCCTGAGCCGCACAGGCGGTCCGCGCGCCATTCCGGGTCGCGCGGCGCAGAGAGCGGCTTCATCGGCGCGCCGGCCGGGACCGCGCTCACGCAAGACAGACCGTTGGCCAATCCGGCAAAGAAAGGGAGTTTTCCATGCGACATCAATTGACGTCTTCTTCCGCCGCGGCGCTGCTTCTGGCGGCGGCGCTCGGGACGGGGCCTGCCGACGCCGCGTCTTTGCAGGAGGCTGCGGCGCTCCTGTCCGCGAGCAACGCCAAGACCCTGCAGTTTTCCGGCTCGGGCCATTGGTGGCAGTTCGGACAGGCGCCTGTTCCCGGCGGCGCCTGGCCCAAGTTCGACGTGTCGTCCTACAGCGCGACCATCGACTTCGACGCCAACGCCGAGCGCGTGCAATTCGCGCGCACGCAAGTTCTGGACGGCCGGCCTCGCCCAACTCCCGCGGAGCAGAAAGCGGATTGGTATGTCGTGGGCGAGAAGTCCTGGAACCTGGCGCCGGCTCCGGGCGCGGCGCCCGACGCGGCGCCGGTCGCCACTCCCGCCTTCCTTCAGCACGATGAGCGCTTAGCCGACATCGTCTCGACGCCGCAGGGTTTCCTCAAGGCGGCGCTCGCCAACAAGGCGGAGTCGAAGCCCGCCGGGGACGGCGTGGAAGTGTCCTTCTCGATCGGCAAGAATCGCTACGTGGGGCTCATCGGCCCCGATAATCGCGTCGGTTCTATCAAGACCTGGGTCGACACGCCCGTGCTCGGCGACACCCCGATCGAGACGAGCTTCTCCGAATACAAGGATTTCGGCGGTTTGCAGTTCCCCAGCGAAATTTCGCGCAGCGAGGGCGGCTTTCCGGTGCTGCACATCAATGTCGCGGCGGCGAAGCTGAACGGGCCGGCAGAGATCGCCGTTCCGGCCAATATCGCGAGCCTTTCAGCCAATCCCGTCACCGTCGCGTCGGAAAAGATCGGGGACGGCGTCTATTACCTCACTGGCGGCACGCATCACAGCCTCGCAGTCGAGGAGAAAGACGGCGTCATTCTCGTCGAAGCCCCGCTCAACGAGGACCGGTCCGAGGCGCTGATCAAGAAGGTCGCCGAGATCATCCCCGGCAAGCCGATCAAATATGTGATCAACAGCCATGTGCATTTCGATCACTCCGGGGGCTTGCGGACCTTCGCCGACGCCGGCGCGACCATCGTCACGCAGGAGATTAGCAAGGCTTACTTCGAAAAGGCGTGGGCGCAGCCGCGCACTCTGCATCCCGACCGTCTCGCGCTCTCGAAGAAGCCGGTGAAGTTCGAGAGCTATGAGCATAAGCTCACACTGGGCGACGACCGGCCCATCGAGATCCATCACATCGCCGGCAACGGCCACAGCGACGATCTTGCGCTCGTGTATCTGCCGAAGGAAAAGCTCGTCATCGAGGCGGACGCCTATACGCCGGCGGCGCCGGGCGCGCCGCCGCCCAAGAGCCCCAATCCCTTCTCGGTCAACCTTTACGAGACGTTCGGGAAGCTCGGGCTCGATGTCGAGCGCATCGCCGGGTTGCATGGGCGCGTCGCGACGATCGACGAACTGCGCAGCGTCATCGGCAAGAAGCAGGCGAGCGCCAACTGACTCGCCAAGCTTCTTCGCTTTAAAACGGAAAGGGCCCGGCGGCGTGTCGGGCCCTCTTTCTTTCTCGTCGTTTGCTATTCAATCAATATTTAGCGAGGACCGCTGGCGGAGCGCTCCAGTTGAGACGGTAGTTCAAGCCGACGCGCACGAGATTGAGCTTCGCATGCTGGCTGATCGCGGCGCTCCAAGCCCCATTCCCGTTCGTCGCGCTGCCGAAGTCGGTGTAGAGATATTCGACCTTCGCGCTCCAATTCGAATTAGGCAGGAAGAACCACTCGCCGCCGCCGCCCGCAGTCCAGCCGGTGCGTGTGCTGCTCCTGTTGAACGCCGTCACCTCGCCATAAGCGAAACCGGCCGTTCCATACAGCAGCAGCGTGGGCGCGAAGATGTAGCCTAAGCGGCCGCGAACCGTGCCGAACCAGTTCAAGCCGACGTTATAGCCGCTGCTTGCAACGAGCGGCGACAAAATTCCGCCGCTCGGCGCGAAGGGGCTCGGATAGAAGCTCGCGAGATTGCCCTGATTGCTTCCGCCGATGATTCCGCCCTGAAAGTCGGTCTCGACGCCGATCGCGAACTTCGAGGCGACCACAAAGTTGTAGCCGATCTGTCCTCCGCCCAAGGCGCCGCCCTGGTTGCCGGTGGGCGAGGACAGGCTCGCGGGCAAATAGAGAAGATTTGAAACGCCGCTGCCGCCGGGGTGGCTCGAAATCTGATATCTCGGATCGAAATAGGGAATATAGGGGATGCTTTCCACCCCGTTGATCCACCCGCCGCCCACGTTGACGCCGACGTGGAAGCCGTCCCAGACAGGGGGTGGCGGCGGAGCCACAGGCGGCGCTTTTGCCGAGGGAAGGTCGGCGGCGACGGCGGTCGTCGCCGCGATCGTCAGGAGGGTGACGGAAACGAAAACCTTCTTCATGGCGACTGGCCCTTCACGCTGCAAGCGGCACAACACCATACCGCTTTAGTATGATTTCAGCATAGGCATAGGGCATCGCCTCCGACAAGCGGTTCATCGCAATTCGACGCGGGGCAGCGTCAATTCCTCAGGGGGTGTTGCAATTCAATCACACTCGGCGAGAGCGCGATGCGAAAAAGTGGAAACCGGTTTTTCGCAAGCGCGCTGGAGAACCTTTGGGATCGATCATGCTTTCTGCGTTCAGGCGATGCCCCAACACAGCGTGATCTAAGGCAAGGTTCTCAACGGCGGCGTTCGAGCGCTTACCGTTAGTGCGCGCCGGGCGACGGCCGCGCCTCTCGCTTCTCTTGCGCGAGGGTCAGCGCGTTGCCGACGAAGACGCCGTATTTGTGCAGGCATTCGTCGCTGAGATGCACGCCGTCCGCCGTGTAGCAGCCCTCGTGGCCTCTATAGCGGGGGATGAAATCGTCGAAGTCGATCACCCGTAGCTCGGGGTGATCGCGAATGAGCGCGATTCGATAGACGTCGTTGGCCTGCATCTCGCAATTATCCCAAAAGCACATCAAGATCTTGCGCTTGATCCGACTAAAGAGATTGGGCGATTTGTAGCTGCGCTCGTTCACGCGCGGCACCGCAATGATCTCGACCTCCGCAACGCGCGAAAAATATTCGACGAGCTTTTTTGTATACTCGACATAGGCGGCGGGGCCGATGTGCTGGATTTCGTCGTTGACGCCGGTCATGAGCACGACGGTGTCGGGCTTCCTCTCGTCCCAGAGCCCGTAGAGCTTCTCGAGCGGGAATTTCTCGAGGAGCTCGTAGTAGAGCAGCTTCGAGTTGCGTCCCGAAAAGCCGACCGCGCAGGCTTCGACGCCTCGGCCGCCGAGACGCCGCGAGACGGTCTCCTGCAACTCGGGGAAGAATTTGCCGCCCGCCGCCCAGGATTCGCCGACAACCAGGATCTTGTAGTTGTCGCGCCCGTTGTTGACGGTCTCGCAGGTGACGACGGGCTCATCCGGGCGCTTGAGGAAGAAGGCCACCGCGGTGAAAAGCATCGCCGCCGTGAGGGCCAGACGAAGCGCCGTTTGCAGCATGAAGGACTCTTTCACCCGCGCGGTCTTGGGCCGCATCCCGGTCGCGTGGGCGCAGCCTTAGCAGATTGCGGGCGCCCATGCATCGGGCGCCGCGCGCCTCGGCGCCGCGAGATTTTACCGCGCCGCGCGATTTGACAGCGCCCCGGCCTTTCCCCATGAACGCCGAAGGGGCAGGGGCGCGAGACTTTCCACCGAGGCCGAAAGATGCAGAGCAAAAACAACGGCCTCACTTACGCCGAGGCGGGGGTCGACATCGACGCCGGCAATCGCCTGGTCGAGTTGATCCGCCCCGCCGTTCGGGCGACGCGACGGCGCGGCGCCGACGGCGAGATTGGCGGTTTCGGCGGCGTCTTCGACCTCAAGGCTGCAGGTTTTTCCGATCCACTGCTGGTGGCCGCCAACGACGGCGTCGGCACCAAGGTCAAGATCGCGATCGAAGCCTGCCAACACGCGACGATCGGGATCGATCTCGTCGCCATGTGCGTCAACGACCTCGTCGTGCAGGGGGCGGAGCCCCTGTTCTTCCTCGACTATTACGCGACCGGCAAGCTTTCGCCGCAAGAGGCGGCGAGCGTCGTGAAGGGGATCGCGGCAGGCTGCGTCGAGGCCGGCTGCGCGCTGCTCGGCGGCGAGACGGCGGAAATGCCGGGGCTCTACGCGGAAGGCGACTATGATCTGGCGGGCTTCGCCGTCGGCGCGGTCGAGCGCGGGGCGTTGCTGCCGAAGCCCGTGAGCGTGGGCGACGTGCTGCTTGGCCTCAAGTCCTCGGGCGTCCATTCCAACGGTTTCTCGCTCGTGCGCCGCATTGTCGCGCGCGCGGGGCTTGCGTGGGACGCGCCGGCGCCCTTCGCCGCGCAAAAGACGCTCGCCGAAGCGCTGCTCGAGCCGACGCGCATCTATGTGAAGCCGCTGCTCGCCGCGCTGAAGCGCGCGCCGCAGATTCTCGCGCTCGCGCATATCACGGGCGGCGGCTTTCCCGACAATCTCCCGCGCGTGCTGCCGAAGGGTCTCGGCGTGGCGCTCGACCTTTCCGTCATCGACGTTCCGGAGGTTTTTCGCTGGCTCGCGCGCGAGGGCGGCGTGGCGGAGCCCGAGATGCTGCGCACCTTCAATTGCGGGATCGGCATGGTCGTCGCCGTCGCGCAGGACGGCGCAGACGAGGCGATCGCCGCGCTGCGCGAAGTTGGCGAAGCGCCCGTCGTCCTCGGCGAGGTCGTTGCGGCAGAGGGCGAGGCGCGAGTCTCCTATCGCGGAAGGCTCGCGCTTTGACCCGCCTTCGCACCGCGATCCTCATTTCCGGTCGCGGCTCCAACATGGACGCGCTCATCGCCGCCGCGCGCACGCCGGATTATCCGGCGGAGATCGCGCTCGTCCTGTCGAACCGCTCCGACGCGCCGGGGCTTTCGCAGGCCAAGGCGATGGGGATTGCGACCGCGGCGGTCGACCACAAGATCTACGCCGGCCGCGAAGAGTTCGAGCGCTCGATGCAGCTGATGCTCGAGACGCATCGTATCGAATTCCTGTGCCTCGCGGGCTTCATGCGGATGCTTACGCCCTGGTTCGTTTCGCGCTGGTCTGGGCGCATGCTGAATATCCATCCCTCGCTCTTGCCTGCCTATCGCGGGCTCGATACGCATGAGCGTGCGCTGCAGGACGGCGTGAAGATCCACGGCTGCACGGCGCATTTCGTCGTTCCGCAACTGGACGAAGGCCCCATCGTGGCCCAGGCGGCTGTGCGCGTCGAGGACGACGACACGCCGGACAGCCTCGCGGCGCGCGTGCTCGAAGAGGAGCACAAAATCTATCCGCTGGCGCTGCGGCTCGTGCTTTCGGGAAAGGTGCGCGTGGAGGGCAATCGCGTGCTTGGCGCCTTGCGCGAAGCGGGAGAAGGGATGCGGGCGCCGGAGGAAACGATTTAGGCCGAAGAGTGGGCGAAGAATGCGGGCCCTCGCCTCGCAAGCTCACTCCTCCATCACGCGGCCGGCGAGCTCGTCGCCCGCATCTTGAGTGAGCGGGGTGAAGAACAGCACGCTCGCCGCCGAGACGGCCGCCACCGCCACGAAGGCTGGCGCAAAATCTTCGGTCCGGAGCGCCCCGCCGCCATGCGCGGCGCGAGAAAACTCCAGTCCCGCGGCGCCGATCGCGACGCCGAAGGATTGCGACAATTGCTGGCCGACGGCGGAAAAGCTCGTCGCGCGGCTCATGTCGCGCTGCTCGATATCGGCGAAACCGATCGCGTTGAGCGCGGTGAACTCGAGCGAGCGGAAGAAGCCGCCGACGAGCAGCACCGCCATCATGATCCAATGCGGCGTCGACGCCTTAAAGAAGATATTGGCGACGAGGAAGAGAGAGCACAGCAGCGCGTTGAGGATCAGCACGCGCCGAAAACCGAAGGCGCGCAGGATCGGCTTCGCGGTCGTCTTCATGGCCATCGCGCCGGCGGCGGCGACGAAGGTGAGCGAGCCCGACTGGAAGGCGCTGAGCTCGAAGCCGAGCTGCAACAGCAGCGGCAGGAGAAAGGGGATCGCGCCGACGCCGATGCGAAAGAGAAAGCCGCCGATGAGCGCCGCCCGAAACGTCGAGACGTTCAGGAGGCCGAGATCGAGGATCGGCGTCGGCGTCTGTCGCGCGTGGCGCCAATACAGCAAAAGCGCGATGACCCCGGCCGCGAGCAGCGGGACGACGGCGGCAAGCGGGAAGGACTTCGACCTCGCCCCCCATCAGGCTGACGCCGAGGACGGTCGCTGAAAGGCCAAATCCGCTGAGCAAAGCGCCGGGAACGTCGAGCGGCCAGACCTCTTCCTCGGTCAGGTCCGGAATGAAGAACGTCGCCAGAACGACGCCGAGCAGGCCGATCGGCGCATTGATCCAGAAAATGTAACGCCAGTGGAAGTAGGTCGCGATGAAGCCGCCGACCGGGGGGCCGATCAAGGGACCGATCAGCGCCGGGATCGTCAGCCAGGCCATCGCGGTGACGAGCTCGGATTTGGGCGCGGTGCGCAGGATCACGAGGCGGCCGACCGGCACCATCATGGCGCCGCCTGCGCCCTGCACGACGCGCGAGAGCACGACCGAGAGAAGCGTCGTCGAAAGGCCGCATAGGATCGAGCCCAGCGTGAAGACGACGATCGCCGCGGAAAACACCTTTCGCGCGCCGAATTTATCCGCCGCCCAGCCCGAGAGGGGAATGAAGACGGCGAGCGCCAGAAGATAGGAGGTGAGCGCCAGTTTCAGCGCCACCGGATCTTCATGCAGATCCGCCGCCATCGCGGGCAGGGCGGTCGAGAGCACCGTGCCGTCGAGATTCTCCATGAAGAGCGCCGTGGCGACGATGAGCGGCGTGAGCACCGTAAAGGAGGTCAAGGGCGGGAGCGCTTTCGGGGCGGGATGGGAACGCCTTGGCTTGCACAAAATTGCGAGAGGGCGCAAGCCGCGCTCAAGGCTCAGCGAGGCTGGAGCGGCGTCCTTCCCGCCCCCGGCGCGCCGGCTGGCGCGCCCGTCGCCGATGAATTAGGTTCTCACGGCGCTCCGCCCAGAGCGCTTGCCGTGTTCAGGGCGCAACGTCAGGATAGCGAGGCGCGCGTGAAGAACATCGTCCCTTACCTTCTTGTGCCGGCTCTTTTCGCCGCGGCGGTCGCCGCAGCGCATGCCCAGCCGTCTCAAGCCGATTCCGTCGCCGCGGGGCGCGACATCGCGCTCAAGATCTGCGCGAATTGCCATGTCGTGGCCAGCGATCAGGAGGCTGCGCCGTTGCTCAAGCCCCCGGCGCCGAGCTTCGCGGAGATCGCCGCAAGAACTGAAACGACCGAGGCCTCGCTGCGCGAGTTTCTCGCAGACGCGCATGGCGCTGCGCGCCGCAGCAGCAAGATGCCGGCGTTCATGCTCGGCGAATTCCAGATTGCGCCGCTCATCGCCTATCTGCAGAGCCTGCGGCCGGCCTCGCAGCCTCCGCACTGAAGAGAGCGAGCCTTCCACTCGCGCAAGCTAGGAGAACCGCGTGACGCAGGGCGAGAGCAGCGCGCCGGGGAGGCGGAACAGGGAGGCGGCGCCCGCCGCTCCCGCCGACATTTGGCTCGCGCGCGGCGCCGTGCTCGTCATCGTCGCGCTGCAATTCCTGCTCGTCAATGATCTCACCGTTCTGCCGCGCTGGATGATGCCGACGCTGGAGCTCGCTCTCCTCTTGCCTTTGTCGGCCGCGACGGCCTGGACCCTCGGCGTCGAGAGGAAGCACGGCGGGAGCGAGATCGAGAGCGATTCGTGGATCCGGCTTGTCAAGCGCCGAAGCATGATCCACGCCGCCTTCTTCGTGCTGACCGGCCTCGTCACCGTCGCCAATCTCCTCGCGCTCGGGGGACTGGTTCACGCGATCCTGCACGGACACGCAAGTAGCGGCACGTCGCTGCTCGTCGACGCGCTGAACATCTGGGCGACGAATGTGATCATTTTTTCGCTCTGGTATTGGAACCTCGACAAGAAGCCGCCGGGCGCGCCGTCGGAAGGCTGCCCCGACTTCGTCTTCACGCAGCAGACGCTGCCGATCAGCTTTACGCGCCGCATTCGCGCGCCGGGCTACGTCGACTATCTGTTCCTGGCCTTCACCAATGCGACCGCCTTCTCGCCGGCCGACACCTTTCCGCTTACGGCCCGCGCGAAGATCCTGATGATGCTGCAAGCGCTGATCTCGCTCGTGACCATCGCGCTCGTCGCCGCGAGGGCGGTGGGGATTTTGGCGTGACTTTCGTCGTCGCTCTGAAATGTTTCCGCTCAATGATTCCCTTTTGAGCGCGAAAGCGCGCTAGTCGAAGAACCCTGCCGATTTTGGGATGAGACGGGCGGAGAGCACGCCATCGAGCGAGCGGACTTGCTCGAGCGTTTTGGGGCTCACATCGGCGTTCAAGTCGACAAGCGTGAAAGCGTAGTCGTTTCGCGATTTATTCAGCAAGTTCTCGATGTTGAGATTCGCGGCGGCGAGAGCGGAGGAAATCTGAGCCACGACGCCGGGGACGTTTTCATTGGCGATCGCCAGTCGCGCGCCGCGGCCCCGAGGCATCGTGACTTTTGGAAAATTCACCGAGTTGCGGATCTCGCCGTTCTCAAGGAAATCCACGACGGATTCGGCGACGGAGTTGACGCAATTCAACTCGGCTTCCGACGTCGACCCGCCAAGATGCGGCAGGACGATCGCCCGCGGCTGATCCATAATCGCGCCAGATGCGAAATCGGTGACATAGGCATGAAGCTTGCCCGACTCGAGGGCTGCGCATACCGCGGTTTCATCGACGATCCCGGCGCGGGAAAAATTGATCAGGACCGCTCCATCCTTCAAATTCGCCAGGCGCGGCGCGTCGATCATGCGCCGCGTGTCATTATCGAGCGGGACGTGAAGGGAGAGGAAATCCACTTTCGACAATAGATCATCGAGGTTGTTCACGCTGACGACCGCGGGAGACAAGTGGAGCGCATGCTCCACCGTCAGGAGCGGGTCAAAGCCATAGACATGCATTCCCAGTTGATGGGCTGCGTTGGCGACTTGCACGCCGATGGCGCCGAGACCGACGACGCCCAAGGCTTTCCCGGCGAGTTCGAAGCCGGCGAATCTCTTCTTTTCCTTTTCCACCTGCTTCTGGATGGTCGCGTCATCGCCTTCCAGACGGCGCACGAAGTCCGCCGCAGCGACGATGTTGCGTGAGGCGAGAAACAAAGCGGCGATCGTCAATTCCTTCACCGCGTTGGCGTTGGCGCCGGGGGCGTTGAACACGGGAACGCCTCGCTTGGACAGCGCGTCCACAGGGATGTTGTTCACGCCTGAACCGGCCCTGCCCACCGCCAGAACCGTTTCCGGGATCGGCGCCGCATGCAAGTCA
Organism: uncultured Alphaproteobacteria bacterium; assembly: GCA_963760695.1. GTDB lineage: Bacteria > Pseudomonadota > Alphaproteobacteria > Rhizobiales > Beijerinckiaceae > Methylocystis. The sequence goes on from CAVXEI010000019.1 coordinate 22,123, forward strand.
TGCGAGCGCAAAAGGATTGCGTCGGGACGTCGAACGTCGGGCGCGATCGAGAATTTCTCTCGCGGCACCCAATTCAGTCGCTCGGCCGGAATATTGTCATAGGTCAACACGTTGAACATCGCTAAACCGTCGCCTTTCAGATCGCCCCTGCGAGGAAGGTGGGCGACAGCGCCTGTATCACGCCGCCAGCCCCTGCGCGTTGAAGACTCCCTCGAAGAGCACGGTGGAAAGGTAACGCTCGCCGGAGTCGGGGAGGACGACGACGATCGTCTTGCCGGCGTTCTCGGGCTTGTGGGCCTGCCGCACGGCTGCGGCGGCGGCGGCGCCGCAAGAGATGCCGGAGATGATGCCTTCCTCGCTCGTGAGGCGCCGGGCGAAGAGGATCGCTTCCTCGTTGGTGACCGTGTCGACCTCGTCGACGAGCGAGAGGTCGAGCACGTCCGGCAGGAAACCCGCGCCGATGCCCTGGATCTTGTGCGCGCCGGGTTTGGGCGCTTCGCCGGCCAGGGTCTGCGATAGCACGGGGCTCGCCGCGGGTTCGACCGCGACCGATCGGATCGGCTTGCCGCGCCGATGCTTGAAGTAGCGCGAGACGCCGGTGATCGTGCCGCCCGTGCCGACGCCCGAGACGAAAATGTCGATGTCGCCGTCCGTGTCGTCCCAAATCTCGGGACCGGTCGTCTCTTCGTGAATTGCCGGGTTTGCCGGGTTCTTGAATTGCTGCAGCAGAATGTAGCGGCTCGGGTCCGACGCGGCGATTTCTTCCGCCTTGGCGACGGCGCCGGCCATGCCGCGCGCGCCCTCGGTCAGGACGAGCTTGGCGCCGAAAGCGAGCAGCAGCTTGCGGCGCTCCAGGCTCATCGTCTCAGGCATGGTGAGCGTGAGAGAGAGCCCGCGCGAAGCGGCGACGAAAGCCAACGCAATGCCGGTGTTGCCGCTCGTCGGCTCGACGATGCCGCGCCCCGGGCCGAGCAGGCCGCGCTTTTCCGCATCCCACACCATCGCTGCCCCGATACGGCACTTGACCGAATAGGCAGGATTGCGTCCCTCGATCTTGGCCAGAACCGTCGCGGGCGCGCCGTCCGTGATGCGGTTCAAACGAACAAGCGGCGTGCGCCCGATGGAATGGGAATTGTCTTCAAACCAGCGCGCCATGACGCTCTCCTCTGCTGATCGACGCCGCCCTGCTGCGCCGGTCGGATGAATGATTTCGCGTGCGTCGGCCGCAGGGCCTTCGAACGGTTCGCCTAGAGCCCGCCGATCCAGCAAGCCGCGCGTGGAGTCCGCCTGGAAGGTCCGTCGACTATTACACTACCTATTTTATAAACTAACTAGTCAAACCTTCTTGTCAAGTTTATTTGTCCGATGCCCTTTGCCTCGCGACGCCCCGCACCATCGCACGCGATCGCGTACGAGAATCGCGCTGACTTTGTGATCGTGCAGTTCGAACGGCTGGCTGCGCCGAGCCGCAACGGCCAGGGCGAATGCCCGGCGGCCTCAATCTCGCGGGCTCTGCTGTTCTGCTTTGAACTTGAACGTCTCCGGCGGACGATGCGCGAAGAGAAGCTCCGGTAGGTCGCCGAAGACCAGCGCGAGACGTCGGAAGGCAAGGTAAGGCAGCAGGGCGAGAAACATGAGGACGGCCCCGGCGAACGCCTGCAGCGCCGATCCTCCGCCGATCTCTTTGACGGCTTCCAACGCTTTCCGCCCATGAAAATAGCCCACGACGATTTCCTCGAGGACCTGGAGCGCGAACAGGGCGAGGGTGAAAAGCAAGGCTTTTTTGAGAACATCGACGATGAGGCGATTGCTTCGTCGGCGCTCGCCCAACTTGAAAGCCTCGAGGACGAGCATGAATTTGCCCAGAATCAAGGCTTTCACCGCCGCGAGCGCGAAAGGCGCAAACTCGACGCCGACGGTGCGTAGCACCGTCGACTTGTAGAACAATACGGCGCTGAACCACACGAAAAGATAGCCGGAGACGGCGAGATAGGCGATGATCTCGTGGCGCGCCCGCTCCGCGACCTTATGCTGCGCCAAACTCTGCCGCCCCTTCGCAACGGCCTGCTGCGCTCTTTGCAGGAGCGACTTCGAAGGCTTCGCCTGGAGCGCAGCCGCAAATTCGGCCGCTTCCCCGGCGATCGTCCATTCGGCCATGCCCTCCCTCCATATATAGAGAGGCTCGCCGCCGGTTTTACGGATGCGCTCGAGCATATCGGCGCCTGACAAGGGGCCGAAGCTTTCGCCGTTCTCAGCGTAGAACCATTCGTCTGCCATCGCTTGGCGCTCCGTGTGATTTGCCGTTTCTCGAGCTCACGCTAGCAGAAGCGGCCATCAAGAGCACGAACCGAGCAGGACGACGAGGAGCGACCGAAAGGGAGCGATACTGTGCCGCACCGCCCGAGGGCCGCCGCCAATTCGCTCGTCACATTTGGTATAATCTGCAGGCATAAGCTCAAGCTCATGGATTACAACGCCTAAAAAGACCAAACCTTATTCAAAAGCAATTCGCACAAAGAACCAGGGAACCGGAGGAAATATGCCGAATGCGCCAACCTTTGCGCCCTTGGTCGAGGCCGACCAGCCCGCCCGTGTGGACGAGGCGGTGGACGCCGTGCTGACCCGGCGTGGGGACCACTCGACGCTTCTCCTGCAGATTTTGATTGAGGTCCAAGAGCGGTTGTCGTGGTTGCCGCCGCGAGCCTTGTCGCGCATCGCCGCGGCGCTGAATTTGTCGCATGCCCATGTCGAAGGGGTGGCGAGCTTCTACAGCTTCCTCTCGCTGCGCCCAGTCGGTCGTTATCGGCTGCTTTTCGCCGACAATATCATCGAGGAGATGCAGGGAAGCCGGGCGCTCATGCTGGACCTGTGTCGAAAGCTCTGGCTGGAGCCGGGCAAGCTCTCGGAAGACAAGCTCGTCAGCGTCGACGTCACGTCCTGCATCGGCATGAGCGACCAGGGGCCGTCGTTGCTCGTCAACGGCCTGCCGGTCACACGGCTCACGCCAGAGCGGATCGGCGAGATCGCAAACCTAGTTCGCGATCAGGTTCCGCTGGATCGATGGCCGCAGGAATTTTTCGTCGTGGCCGACAATGTGCGGCGGCGCGACATCCTGCTCTCGAGCTCGCTCCAGCCGGGCGAGGCGCTGCGCAAGGCCGTTTCGCTTGGCTCCGGGGCGTTGCTCGCTGAGGTGCTGCGATCCGGTCTTCGCGGGCGCGGCGGGGCGGGTTTCGCAACGGGGCGCAAATGGGAGCTCTGCCGGCAGGCGTCCGTCCATGAGCCGCGCGGGCGCGTCGTCGTCTGTAACGCGGACGAAGGCGAGCCCGGGACGTTCAAGGACCGCGTGCTGCTGACGCTCATGCCCGACCATGTGTTCGAAGGCATGACGCTCGCGGCCTTCGCGCTCGAGGCGAGCGCGCGGCTTCCTCTACCTGCGCGGGGAATATCGCTATTTGCGCGACTCTCTCGAAGCGGTGCTGGCGCGCCGCCGCCGCGACGGCCTGCTGGGGCGCTCCATCCTCGGCGTCGATGGCTTCGACTTCGACATCGATATCCACTTCGGCGCCGGCGCCTATGTCTGCGGCGAGGAGTCTGCGCTGCTCGAGTCGCTCGAGGGCAAGCGCGGCGTGCCGCGCATTCGACCGCCGTTCCCGGTGACCCATGGCTATCTCGGCCAGCCGACGAGCGTGAACAATGTCGAGACGCTGGCGCTCGCGACGATCGTCGCAGCCCATGGCGGCGAAGCCTTCGCAAAAATCGGCACGCCGCAGTCGACCGGAACCAAGCTTCTCTCGGTGTCCGGCGATTGCGCGGAGCCCGGGGTTTATGAGTTTCCCTTCGGCGTCACAATCGGCGAAGTGCTCGCGGCCTGCGGCGCAGAGCATCCCAAGGCCGTGCAGCACGGCGGCGCTGCGGGGATCACGATCGCCGAACGCGAATTCGTTCGCCGCGTGGCTTTCGAGGACGCGCCGACGGCGGGGGCGTTCATGGTGTTTGGCCAGAGCCGCGACATGTTCGAGGTCGCGCGCAATTTCGTGCGCTTCTTCGCGCATGAGAGCTGCGGCTTCTGCACGCCGTGCCGCATCGGCACGACGCTGCTGCGCGATCTCATGCAGAAGCTCGAAGCCGGGCAGGGCTCCCCGCTCGATCTCATCGAAATGGAGCGCCTAAACCACCTGCTGCAGGCTACGAGCCACTGCGGGCTGGGCCAAGCCGCCGTCAATCCCGTTCTCGACGGCATGCGCAAGTTCCGCCCGGCGTTCGACGCGCGCATGCTGCATGACGACTTCCAGCCGGCTTTCAGCCTGGACGCGGCGCTCGCTCGCGCGCGCCAGATGACGGGGCGCGACGACCCGCTGGCGCATCTGACAGAGGAAACACGATGAGCAAGGCTTTTCTCCTTGATGGCGCGTCCGTGCCTTTCGAGGACGGCGAGACCGTGCTCGCGGCGGCGCGCAAGGCCGGGCATTTCATCCCGCATCTCTGTTGGGACGAGCGCTTCCCGCCACACGGCAGTTGCAAGCTCTGCGTCGTCAAGATCGACGGCCGACAGATGTCCGCTTGCGCGACGCCCGCCCGCGAGGGCCTCGTCGTCCAGAGCGCGACCGAGGAAATCATGGACGAGCGCCGCGAGCTCATCACCATGCTCTTCACGGAAGGCAATCACTTCTGCCCTTGCTGCGAGAAGAGCGGGAACTGCCAGTTGCAGGCGCTCGCCTATGATCTCGAAATTTTGGCGCCGCGCCACAACCGCTTCTTTCCGGAGCGGCCCGTCGACGCGTCGCATGCCGACATTCTGCTCGACTTCAACCGCTGCATCTTCTGCGAGCTCTGCATCCGCGCGAGCCGCGACGTGGACAAGAAAAACGTCTTCGCGCTCGGCGGGCGCGGCATCGATAAGCATCTCGTCGTCAACGCCGAGTCGAATCGCCTCGTCGACACGAATATCGACAAGGACGATCTCGCCGCCAACATCTGTCCGGTCGGCGTGATCCTGCATAAGCGCCAGGGCTTCGCAGTTCCGATCGGCGAGCGCATCTACGACAAGCAGCCGATCAGCGCGCTCGATATCGCGGCGGCCGAGGAGGGGAGCGCTCATGAGCGCAAAGCCTAAATTGCGCGTCGCGACGGTGTCGCTCGCCGGCTGCTTTGGCTGCCACACCTCCTTTCTCGACATCGACGAGCGCTTTTTCGAGCTCGTCGAGCATATCGAGTTCGACCGCTCGCCCTTAACCGACATCAAGAAAGTCGGACGCTGCGATATCGGCCTCATCGAGGGGGGCGTCTGCAACGCCGAGAACGTGGAGGTTCTGCGCGAGTTTCGCGAGCACTGCAGGACGCTCGTCGCCGTCGGCGCCTGCGCGATCAATGGTGGGCTGCCCGCCCAGCGCAATCATCTCGATCTCGAATATATTCTGCTCGAGGTCTATCAGACCGGCCACGCGCTCGATCGCGAGCGCGCGCTCGTCCCGAACGATCCCGAGTTGCCGCTTCTCCTCGACAAGGTCCGGCCGATCCGCGAGATCGTCCATGTCGATCACTATCTCCCCGGTTGTCCGCCCTCCGCCGATGCGTTCTGGAAGTTTCTGACCGATGTCATGGGGGGCGCCACGCCTTATCTTCCCTATCCGCTCCGCCACTTCGACTAAAGGCGCATCATGGCTTTCGAACTCGAGACCGCCGCCGAACCGCACAAGCTTCGTCGCATCGCCATCGACCCAATCTCGCGGGTCGAAGGCCATGGCAAGATCACGCTGCTCGTGGACGACGAGGGTCAGGTGCAACAGGCGCGCCTGCATATCGTCGAATTTCGTGGGTTCGAACAATTCGTGCAGGGACGGCCTTACTGGGAGGCGCCGGTCATGGTGCAGCGCCTCTGCGGCATCTGCCCCGTCTCGCATCAGCTCGCCGCCGCGAAGGCGCTCGACCATGTGGTCGGAGCTGTTCCGCCGCCGCCGAGCGCCGACAAGATGCGCCGGCTCATGCATTACGGGCAGATCGTGCAGTCGCATGCGCTGCATTTTTTCATGCTCGGCTCGCCCGACCTGCTCTTCGGCTTTGACGCCGAGGTCGAGCGACGCAACATCGTCGCCGTGGCCGAGAAATATCCCGAGATGGCGCGTCAGGGCGTGCTGCTGCGCAAATGGGGGCAGGAGGTCATTCGCCACACCTCCGGCAAGCGCGTGCATGGGACGGGCGCGGTCCCCGGCGGCATCAATAAGCTGCTCTCGGAAGCGGAGCGCGACGCGATTCTCGCGGAAGCCGACCAGATGGTCGCCTGGTCGAAGGCGGCGGTCGATCTCACAAAGAAGCTCGCCGCCGCCAATGAGCGCGAATACGCCGAGTTCGGCCTCTTCCGCTCGAGCCTGATGTCGCTCGTTCGGCCCGACGGCGGCTTCGAATTCTACGACGGCGTGCTGCGCGTGCGCGACGAGGAGGGCGTGATCCTCTTCGACCAGATTCCCGACCAGGATTACGACAAGCTCATCAGCGAAGAGGTAAAGTCCTGGAGCTATATGAAATTCCCCTACCTTCAATCGCGGGGACGCGAAGAGGGCTGGTACAAGGTCGGGCCGCTCGCCCGCGTGCAGAATTGCGACTTCATTCCGACGCCGCTCGCCGAAGCCGAGCGCCGCAACTTCGTCGCGGCGTCAGCGGGCAGGATCAATCATGCGCCTCTCGCCTATCACTGGACCCGCATGATCGAGATGCTGCATGCGGCCGAGCTCATCCGCGAGCTCATCGTCGATCCCGATCTTCTTCATGGCGAGCGCATGGGCTCAGGCCCGCGCGCCTGCGGCGGCGTGGGGATCATTGAGGCGCCGCGCGGCACCCTGATCCACCACTATGAAGTCGGCGAGGACGATCTGATCACCATGTGCAACCTGATCGTCAGCACGACGCACAACAATCAGGCGATGAACGAAGCTGTGCGCGCGGTGGCGCGGCGCGATCTCGACGGCGAGCAAATCACGGAAGGCCTTCTCAACCATCTCGAGGTGGTGATCCGTGCTTTCGATCCCTGTCTCTCCTGCGCGACCCATGCGCTCGGCAAGATGCCGCTCGCCGTGGAGCTTCTCGGGCCTGATGGAGCACTGATCGATCGACGCATGCGCAATTGATGAGCAAGGCGGACCTCCGCAAGCAACAGCAGATCTGGAGAGAATGGTCTCAGGTGCGGCAGACTGGCATCGTGGGCGCTGTTAGGGGGCATGACCTCGCCCCGACCTTGCAATGGCTGGGTTTCCAGTTGTGATAAGCAGATGTGCGACGCGGGCTATCTCGGTCGCAAAGCGGCAGGGGCTTCTTCAGCTACGAGGCGAGCGCTTGAGGATGGTCGGCGCGATGCGCTAGTCCAGTGTGCAGGGGGTTGTTTCGAGCCGTCCCTTTTCGAGGCTTGCGCACAGATAGGCGAACGCCTGGTCCAGCGCCGATCGGGCTCCCGCACTCAGCGGCGCGCCAAGCTCGAAATCACGGCCCGGCATCGATAAGACCCAAGCCTGCGGAAGCTCTTGTCCTAATTGCGCCGCGACAGCGAGCACGCAAGCGGGTGACAAGGCGTGCGTGCTGTAGCTCGCATCGAATTTGGGCGTGAGCCGCGCGATTTCGAAAGACTGCCCGCCGCTAACGCTGGCGTCTGCGAAGATGGCGACGTCGACGCCCTGCAGATCGAGGGCGTGCTCTACCTGCCACTGAAAGTCCGTCAGCAGAACGAGCTCCACCGGCAGCGCGTGCACAGTCGCGCTCCTTTGCTCAAGGCGCTCGATCAGCAGGGGGCCGAGCGCATCGTCGCCGCGGCTCGGATTCCCGACGGCGAAAACGAGCCAGCGCGGTCGCGCGTCATCCTTCTTCACCATGGATTGCAGACCTTGCGCACGGCCCTCGCCGCAGGTTGAAGACGACGGCTAGTATGGTCAGCTCACGCGCGATACGTCCATGGCGCGGACCGCACGCCGACGCGCCGCGAGCGCTGTGACGAAGCAGGCATAGCTCCAGGTGAGATTGTCGGAGGATGTCGACGTCCCGTCAAATTGGCTGAACTGTTCGGAAAGCTCACGCGTTGCCGGCGTGAAGCGGCGGACTGTGGCGAGATACATGTCGCCGCGGCGAAGCGCCGCTTCGGCCAGCGCTTCGCGGAACGGCCCGGCCAGCGCGGCGTCGCAGAGCGCGGCGGCGGGCGTCCGCAAAAGCGCGGCGAGCAGCGCACGGCTTTGCGCCGTGACCGCAACCATCTCGCCTTCGGTGGCGGCTTGCGCGAGAAGAAAACAGAACTGCGCGGCGCCCAGGGTCGAGAAGTAATAGGCGCCGCCGCTGAAATAGCTGTCGCCGGCATAGCGGCCGAGGGCCGGCGCGCAGTCGGCGGGCCTTTCGCGATTGATCAGATATTCCTCCTCGAATAGACGCTCGAGCGCAAAGAGCGTTGCGAGCATTCTCGGGTCGGTCACGCTGTGAGTCCCACTCCGCCGGCCGGCGTGGATCGCCGCGAGAATGACGGCGATGTCGAACCGTCGGGGAGGGGAAGCATTCGGCCCTGTCTCGGCGATGCGGCCGCTATAGACGCCGTCTTGCGGATCGAAGTGGGAATCGAGTTCGGCGAGCAAGGCGCGCGCCGCCTCGGCGTAGGCCCTCGCGCGCGCCGCATCGCCTTGTGTCGCGAAAAAACTCGCGCCCTCGGCGAGCGCCGCCTGCTGCACGAGGCGCGTGTGATAGTGAAAGCCGATCGTCTCTTCCCACAGATCGCAGCAGGGCTCCCGCGAGTGCGATAGCGTGTAATCGAGGTCGTAACGCAGAAGCGTCGGCGCCGCTTCTCCAGCCCGCGTTCGGAAGACGTCGAGCGAGAAGCACCGCATCACCGCGAGCGCCCGCAGCGCCGGACCGTCGTTCTGCGGGCGGCCCCACTTGAGCACGTCGAGTCCGCCGTCGGCGTTGTAGCGGGCTTCGCCGAGAACTTTGTCGCCCGCGATCTCGGCGATCTCACCCCGCGAGCGCACATGCTGCCGAAAGGAAGACTCGACGATTTCGGGATAGCCGCCCTGATGCAGAAAGCTCGGCCCGTCCAGGCGGCAGAGTTTCAGGCTGAAGTCGACGAAATCGACGAGATGCCTTACGCCGGAAGGCTCCAGCGTTCCGTCTTCGATCGCCTCGCGCAGCGCGTCCGCGACGAGAGCGGAATCGCGCACCCAGTGGAAAAAATAATCGGGCTTGGGATCGTACGACGCCATCTCGGGCGAGGCTAGGATCGAGCCGCGCGCGGGGCGGACTGTCTGCCCCATGGCAGGTCGATGCTTGACGAGCGTCGTCGCCGAGACGGCGCGCAGCATCGCGCTCACGCAGAAGCGCTCCTGCTCGCGCGCCCATTCCAGCAGATCCGAGGACTGCGCCTTCATTCTTCGCTCAAGGCCTGTTTTCTCCACGCGTCGCGGATTAGGAAGGATGGGCCGGACCGCGCTCTTGTTCAAGGACGCGCGGCGCGGCGCAAGCCGATATCGAGAGAGCGCCCTGCTGATGCCGTCCATCCCCCGACTCGTCGCCGTCCTGCTGCTTGGCGCGATCCCGGCGTCTCTTGGCGCCCCGGCGTGGCCGAAGGAGCGAAGCCCCGCCCTGACGCGAGGGCCGGCGAGGAGCGAGCTCGCGGCGAACGGCGCCGGCTGGGTGAAAGTCTGTTTCGACGACCCGCAGAAGCGCGCACGAACCTGCTACACCGCCCGCGACTTCGCCGAGGAAGGCGGCACGCCGATCGTCTCCCTGGAAGCCTTCGAGACCAAGGGCGAGGAGCTGATGCTGCTCCGCGTCTTTCTGCCGCTCGGCCTCGCGCTCAGGCCCGGCGTTCGGATTGGACTCGAACGGGGAGAGCAGGAGAGCGGCGCCTTCGACGCCTGCTTTCCCGCCGGCTGTTACGCCTCGAGCAATGTTCCCGCGGTCCTCGTCGAGGCGATGAAGCAGGGTGGCCGAATACGGCTCTCCGTCAAGAAGCTATCGGGAGAGGAACTGGAGTTTCTTTTGCCGCTCGAAGGCTTCGGCAGGGCCTTCGACGGTCCGGGCGCAGCGCCAGAGGACATCGGCGCCGAGCAGCGCAAGCCCTTACAGGACGAGCTTCTGGAGAAGGCCGCTGTGGAACGCCGACGGCTGGAAACGCCGGGCGCGGCGAAACCGCCTCCGCCGCCTGCCTCGGCGGAGCCGACGGGACGCTGATTCGATTGCGAGCCTGGAGGCTCGTGGTCCACAGGCGGTGAAAGTGAGGCTCGTGGTCTGGCGGCGGCCCTCCCAAGGACTGACCGCAGTCTCCAGGTTCGCAAGCTCCGAGCTAGCGCCGAGAGGCTGCGCTCTCGGCGGCTCGGCGGGTCTTCGGCTTCGCGACGGCCTCTTCGGCCTCCAGCCGCTGGCTCTCTTCCAGTCCCAGGAGCTCCGACAGACGGTTCCGGGCGCGATTGACGCGGCTCTTCATCGTTCCCGGCGCGCAATTGCAAATTTCCGCCGCCTCATCATAGGACAGGCCGGACGCGCCGATCAGGATCAACGCCTCGCGTTGATCGGCCGGCAGCTTCTGCAACGCCTCGCGAAAATCCAGGAGATCCATGTGGCCGGGCTGCGCGGCCGGCGCCTCGAGCCTCGCGGCCAGCGCGCCGTCGGGGTCCGCGGTCTCGCGTCGGCGCTTCCGATACTCGCTGTAATAGGCGTTGCGCAGGATTGTGAAGAGCCAGGCGGTGAGATTGGTCCCCTCGGTAAAGGAGTCCATGCTGCCCAGGGCTTTCAACAAAGTATCATGAACGAGATCGTCGGCGCGATCCGGATTGCCGCTCAGGGACACCGCAAAGGCGCGCAACGAAGGGATGGCGGCGACGATGTCCGCCTTCATTCGTTCCGAATTGGCGCCTAATGCTACTGTGCTTGTCAATCCATGTCCCCGCGCCTACCCGCCGCCTGAGCGGCCGATATTGCGCCAGCGTCCAATTTATTCAAGAGCGAAAGGAACCGATCCGGTACCGGCTGGGCCAGCACGTCGTCGTATAATTCGCGCAATTCCCGGCCAATATATTCTCCCACGCTCGCCTTCCCATTTCCAGTGGAGCGGCAGCCCGGGGCGGCCGTTTCGCGGTGGAGAGGGCTGCCAAAGCGCCCCCCTAGCGGTTTGTACGAATTGTCGTCTCTACGTGCTGCAAGCTTAGCTCGGGTTTCGTCTTGACCGGAGGGGGCATCGGAAGGGCTTACGGACGTGGAGCGGTATCCATTTGTCCGATTGGCTTTAACCATGGAGTCCTCTAAGCTGTGGAGCATCTTTTTTTGGCGGACGCCAGACAGTGGCTATGCTAAACAGACGCACTGGCCAGAAAACGCGCGGGCGGGGAATTGGTTCCATGGATATCGTGGGACAATTTTCCACACTTTCCGCACTGGACTATGGAAGAGGCAGGAATTAGGCAACGGCGTCTCAGTGTAAAATGACACTCTCTCAGCAAATAGCGCGCCACATACCATTTTTGCGACGATTCTCGCGTGCCCTCACGGGAAGCCGGGAGGGTGGCGACGCCTATGCCCTGGCGACGCTCGAAACCTTGGTCGCAGAACAGCGCGACGCGTCAGGCGAAAATCGCATTCGTCCCGGCGAGGACCCGAAGATTGCGCTCTATCGCTTGCTGCTCGATATCTGGTCTGCGGCTCCGATCAACGCTCACACGGACCCAACCGGCGATCTCGAGCGCGGCGCAAGACGCAACCTCGAGGCCATCTCGCTGCGTCCACGCATCGCCTTTCTGCTCAGCGCATTAGAAGGCTTTGGGATCGAGGAGGTCGCCTCCACCCTCGACGTCTCCGTTCAGGAGGCGGGCGACCTCATTGCGGAGGCGAACGCCGAAATCGCCGGCCAACTCGCCACCGAGGTGCTGATCATCGAGGACGAGCCGTTGATCGCGCTGGATCTTCGGGAAGTTGTGGAGGAGCTCGGCCACAATGTCGTGGGGGTGGCGCGCACGCACGCCGAGGCGCTGACCGAAATCGCCAAGACGAGACCGGGCCTCATCCTCGCGGACATCCAGCTCGCCGACGGCAGCTCGGGCTTGGAGGCGGTCAACGAGATCCTCTTGGAATTCTCGACGCCTGTGATTTTTATAACGGCCTACCCGGAGAGGTTCCTGCTCGGCGAGGCGCCGGAGCCGGCCTTTCTGATCGCCAAGCCCTTCGCCGTCGACGCTCTCAAGGCGGTGATCAGCCAAGCCCTGTTCTTCGATCGCCGTTCGCGGCCCGGGGCCCTTGGCGCAGCTTAGGCTGCGCAGAGCCGCCCCCCGCCCCTCGTTTTTGACTTTTATCATTCTGGAGCCCCGCCGCAGGGAGGCGGACGCCTTGAGCAGAGCGGTTGCGGGCTAACTCACCGCGCGGAGTTCGTCAAACCAAGCACGTACGTGACTAATGTCGCACGGCGAGGGAAACTTTGTCTCGGCGCGGACGTTAGTTCTTAGAGTCGAGGAGGAGCGACGGGTCGAGAGAGGTAACAAGCATGAACACATCGCCACAACCCCGAAAGTCGAACCGTGGATTCGCGTCGATGGACCCAGAAAAGCAAAGGCTAATCGCGCGAAAGGGTGGACAAAGCGTTCCTGACGAAAAGCGAAGCTTTTCGCAAAATCCGGAATTGGCGGCTAAGGCTGGCCGCAAGGGCGGCCAGTCGGTCAATCCGGACAAGCGCAGCTTCTCGCGCGATCACGCGCTGGCGTCCGAGGCCGGACGCAAGGGTGGTCACGCGGCGCACGTCGGCGTGACGAAGCCAACGTCCACACGCCACTGACGTCGCTGCGTCGCCCGGCGCCGGATTCATCGGCGCCGGGCGTCGCGTGCTCTCTGCTGGCAGGATAGGTGAGCTGGACCAGGCAAGACGCCTCGGGCCTAGGTTTCACGCCGCCTCGTGCTGAGACCGCCCCACGATCAGCTCATAGAGAGCCGCGGGGTCCCGGGTCTTGCGCAGCGCCGACACCGTCGGCGGGTCGCGAAGCGTGCGCGCGGCGCAGGCTAGCGCTTTCAGGTGATCGGCGCCGGCCGTCTCGGGCGTGAGCAGCATGAAGATCAAATCGACTGGCGCGCCGTCGAGCGCATCAAAGTCGATGGGCCTCTCCGAGCGCGCGAACAGGCCGTAAATGGTGGAGAGCTTCGGCAGCTTGCCGTGAGGAATCGCGACGCCGTCTCCGATGCCCGTCGAGCCAAGACGTTCGCGCTGCAGCACGGAATCGTAGATTTCACGCGCGGGCTGACCGGAAAGTTCAGACGCCCTCTGCGCGAGCTCGAGCAGCGCGTCCTTCTTCGTCGTCGCAACCAGAGGAGACACGATGGCGCGCGGGCCGAGCAGATCGGTAAGTCGCATGGGTTGACGTTCCTTCGCTCGGCTGATGGGCGTGACGGCCGTCATATCCAAAGCTGGGCGCATTCACATGGTTCCTGCACAAGCGCGAAAGCGACCTCGTACGCCTCCTCGGCGGTGATGCAAGCCTCGCGCCGCGGTCCCGCGCGATACGCGGGTCAAGCGCTTTCCGGCGCGTCAATCCATCCGATATGGTGATCGTTGCGGCGGTAAACCACATTGATTCTTCCCGTCGATGCGTGCCGAAAGACAACGACGGGAGCGCCCGAAAGGTCGAGGTCGAGCACGGCCTGCGAAACGGAACGCCGGCGTAGCTGCGTCGTCGTCTCGGCGATCACCGCCGCATTGAACTCCTTCGGCGCCTCGGACTCCTGGTCGGGCGCCTCCAAGAGATAACTCGGCACGATCTCGACTTTCCCCGCGTCGTGATCGTGGTGGCTCTTCAATCGGTTCTTGTAACGTCGAAGGCGCTTCTCGATCCGCTGCGCGGATTGGTCGAAGGCTGCGTAGGGATCCTGCGCGCGCCCATCCGCCTGCAGCAAGATCCCGGAGGTCAGATGCAGGCTGCAGTCGGTGCGATATCCAGCGCCTTCGGGCTCAATCGTCACGTGACCCGAGACGCCGCCATCGAAATATTTTTCGGTGAGAGCCTTGATTCGGTCGGTCACATGGGTGCGCAAAGCTTCGCCGATGTTGATGTTCTTTCCCGAAACCCGCAATGCCATCTCGCGTCAAACCTCGCCCATCATGCATATCGCCCGAGCTTTCGCCCACCCATGAGTCGCAGCCATCGGAGACGGCGCGGCCCTTTCATGCTCCAGGATTTTGGCGAAGTCGGGTCGAACGGCCAAGCCGACGCCATCTCAAAGGAATCGAGCCCGACATCTCCCGATCCACAGAGCGGCGGGAAGCGATAAAAGGCCGCGTGGGCGAAGTCAATGGGCGCGCTCCGCGAGCCTTTTGCGGGTCCTCCCGGAATGGCCGCGCCTAAGGGCGCAAGCAAAACTGCTCTGGCTGCCGGGGCGAAAGGACCACCGTTGGCGATGGGCGTGGGCGCCGGGGAGTTGGCGGATCGCTTGCCGTCGTTCGCGCCGTCTCATACCTTCCGGTTGTGCATTCACGAAAACTAGCCAGCAGCTTGCGGTCCGGGCGCCTTTGACGCGCCAGCCTTTGGCTCGCATGAATCCAACATTCGGAACCCGTATCAGGCGTGCTGACGCGACAAGGCGAGTTTCTGACGACGCCGGTCGACGGACGAGGGGATGCGCAAGCTATCTCGATATTTGGCGACGGTGCGGCGCGCGATGTCGATGTCGAGCTCCTTGAGGCGGGCGACGATGGCGTCGTCCGAGAGCACGTCGTCCGGGCCTTCCTTGTCGATCATCTGCTTGATCTTGAAACGCACGGCTTCCGCCGAATGCGCCTCGGCGCCGCTCGCCGCGGCGATGGAGGCGGAGAAGAAATATTTGAGCTCGAACAGCCCGCGCGGCGTCATCATATATTTGTTGGAAGTGACGCGCGAGACGGTCGACTCATGCATGGAGATTGCATCCGCGACGGCGCGCAGATTTAGCGGGCGCAGATGCTCCACTCCCTTCTCGAAGAAGCCGTCCTGCAACCGCACGATCTCAGAGGCGACCTTGAGGATCGTGCGCTGGCGCTGCTCCAGGCTCTTGACGAGCCAGTTCGCGTTCTGGAGACAATTGGAGAGGAAGCTCTTGTCGGCGTCGCCTTTCGCCGAGGCGTTCACGCGCGCCACGTAGGAATTGTTGATAAGAACGCGCGGCAGGGTCTCCGAGTTCAGCTCGATACGCCAGCTTCCGTCGCCGGCGGCCGTGACGATCACATCGGCGACGATCGCGGGCGCGTCTCCGCTGCCAAAGACCCGGCCAGGCTTCGGGTCGAGGGCGCGCAGCTCCGCCGCCATGTCTCTAACGTCTTCCTCGTCGACGCCGCACAGGCGGGACAGCTGCGCGAAGTCGGCTCTGGCGACGAGCGGCAGATTGGCGACGAAAATCTGCATGGCCGGATCGAAGCGATCGCGCTCGCGGAGCTGAATTGCAAGGCATTCGGCCAAGTCCCTGGCCCCCACGCCTGAGGGGTCGAACCGCTGCACGACGTCGAGCACGGCCTGCGCCTCCGCGAGGCTCGCGCCGAGCCGTTCTGCGATCGCTTCGAGGGTCTCGCGCAAATATCCGTTTTCGTCGATCGCATCGATCAAAGCGGAGCCAATCAAACGCTGGCGCGGATCCTCGCAGGCGAGCGACAGCTGTTCCTCGAGCGTGTCGCGCAGGCTCTTCGCGGTGGCGACATAGGCCTCGAGGTTCGGCGTCTCGCCGTCCCCAGATCCGCCGCCGCCGAGCGCTCCGCTCCAGGAAGAGGCGGAAAGTCCCATATCCTCCGCGGCGCCGAGCGCTTCCGTTCGGGAATTCGCCGGCTGTTCAGGGTCGTAGAGATTGGATACGTCCGCGCCGAGATTGGCGGCGTATTCGCCGGCGTCCGTTGACAGAGACTCCTTCGCCCAGTCCCCTTCGGCGCGTTCGATCGCGCCCTCCTGAAAACTTTCCTCGCGCGCCCTCTCGGCCGCCGCCGGATCGGCGGCGTCGGCTCGGCCCCTCGGCCTCGAGGAGGGGATTGCGCTCCATTTCCTCTTGGAGGAAGGCGGTGAGCTCCACGCTCGAAAACTGGAGGAGCTTGATGGCTTGTAACAGCTGAGGCGTCATCACCAGGGATTGGCCCTGCCGCATGACCAGCTTTTGAGAGATCGCCATATACTGCCTCAGACCCTCTCTCGGCCATTTTCGGCCCGTTTCTTGCTTGCAGAGAGCTTATCGCAGGATTTCGACCTGCGCAACGTCGACGGCGGCGGCGTCGCTCCAGAGGCTGGGGCCAGCCCAGCGCCGGCGCGGCCCGGGCCTAGTGTGGGCCTCGGGGCCGCCAAGACCGATTAGAGCAAATTCTCGCAAAAGTAGACAGTCGCTCGCGATCGGGATTTCGCTTGTTCGTTGTCGAGCGTTTGCAATGCTCACGGACCCGCTGGCGAGAGTAGCGCCTTAGCGCTTTCCGAGCGTCAGAGCGCCCTCGTGAGTTTTGATCGCGCCTATGGCCTCATTCATGTAGGCGTGGTCGTCGCCGAGATCGACGGCGGGCGCGCAGTCCGGATTGCACCAATAGGATTCCCGATGCGGCCCGCGCATGACGACGAGTTTGTCGTTGGGCGGCACGATCGTGATCATGGATTCGCTGACCTGGGTGCCCGAATTGTCGAGGATGATCAGGTTGGTGGCCCCGAAGCTCTTGCCCGTGACGACCATCAGACGATTGTTCTTGAGCATGGTGACGTCGGCGATGAGAGGGTTGCCGATCACGAGCGTCTGCGCGCCTTCAGGGAGATGCAGAATTCGAGCGTAGTCGAGGTCGACGTAAATGTTCTTTTCTTGTGCGCCTGCGGGGCAAAGCAGCGCCGTCCAGGCGAGAAGAATCGTCGTCGGCACACAAATGAACGCGACAGAAATTTTCATGCTGCACACCGTTTCTTGTCACGCTACGCGAGAGCTACGCTGGCAAAGCCTGGCGTTCCGAGCGCGAGCAGAGCAGGCAAGCGTGAATTCTTTCTGAAGTCGTGGTGGCGAGTTTCCATCTCGCAAGGCGCACTCGAGACTTGCAAGGACAAGGCGGCGGGCGCGCAGCGCCGCGAACTCGCGCCCGTGTCTCACGTCGCCGCGTGAGCGCCGCTGTTCATCGACTTTTTGTCGTCATTAGCGATTTACTTCCAAGATACCCGGAAACACAAAGTGAATAAATACAGTTGCTTGCGGGACGCGGCCGCGGCCGAGCGACAGTCATTTTAGCGCTTTCACAGAAGGCTCAATGTATACAACGGCGAGGGCGGGGCATCTACCGGTATTTCAGCGCCTCGCTCAACGCCTTGGAAAGATTTGAGCGGCACAGTCGAGCTGGTTCCGGTGGCGAGGAAGCCCAACGCCACGGGAATGAACAGCGACCCAGAACATCGGAGTTCACCCAATGACCACGCTTTTCGCGAACTTCCTCAAGGACGAGTCGGGCGCGACCGCCATCGAATATGGCCTGATCGCGAGCTTGATCTCGATCGCCGCGATCGCCGCATTCAATTCGGTCGGCGCCAAGCTGAAATCCACGTTCAACGACGTGGCCAACAATCTCGCGTCGTAATGCGCCTCGCTTCGGCGGAGATCTCGCCGAAGCCCCACCGAAAAGCGGCGTCCCGATGGACGCCGCTTTTTGTGGCGCCGGGGTCGGGACTCGACGGAACGACGCCGGGTCTGCGAGAACCCCACGCATCACCACGATCGAATCTTGCTCGCACGAGTCCGCCAATGGCTTGCGGAATCCGCTCACTTCTCACGACTGACGGACAACCGGAAATGTTCAACTCCGTAGCGCTCACCCTGTTTCCGCTGGTGATGATCTTTGCCGCCTTCTCCGATCTGCTCACGATGACGATTCCCAACCGCGTGTCGCTCTTGTTGGTCGGGGCCTATTTCGTCCTCGCTCTCTATCTCCGCGTCCCGCTCGACACGATCGGCTGGCATGCAAGCGCCGGGTTTGCGATGCTGGTCGTCACCTTCGTCATGTATCACTTCTCCTGGATCGGCGGCGGCGACGCAAAGCTCGCGGCCGCGACGGCGCTGTGGCTCGGCTGGGGGCTTTTGGCGCAATACGGGATGGCGGCGTCGCTGATCGGCGGCGCCCTTACGCTGGCGATCCTGGAACTGCGGCGCCACGATCTGCCGCAACGACTCTTGTCCGTCGAGTTCGTTGCGAGGCTCGCCGACAGGAGCGGCGGCGTTCCCTACGGGATTGCGCTGGCTTGCGCGGGCCTGTTCGTCTATCCGCAATCGATCCTGTGGTTGCGCCTGGCGGGCGCATGAAGCGCTTGCCTTCACGCCGCCGGCTTTTTGCCGCGCCTTTCAAGCGTCGGCGCGAGTTACACAGACGTCCATACAATTGTACTCTTCAACGCTTGAGTCTGTCTGTCTATAATCTTCTCATATCTTGCTCGTGGTCGAGTACAATTACACGTTTTAGGATCTCGTTTACCCTAATTTGAGATTTGTCCGTTTCAATCTGCGCGATCGCCCGGATATCGAACAGTGAGGCCGCGCCCATGAACAAGATGCAGATCGCCCTGATTGCGGCTGTCGTGCTCCTCGGGGGCGGCGCCGCTTACTTTCTCATGCACAAGGCGCCGCCCGTGAAGCCTCCGGCAATCGTTGCGCCGATCCTGTCGCCGATGAGCGATCAGGTCCTCGTAGCCAAGCGCGATCTTGCCTACGGAACGGCGTTGACGGAGGGCGACTATGGTTGGGTCGACATGCCGAGGGCTGGCGTTCCGAAAGGCGTTGTGACCAAAGCCGAAAATCCTAACGCCATCGACGATCTTGTCGGCGCCTTCGTGCGCGCGCCAATCGCGAAAGGCGACCCCATCCGCCGCGATCGCTTCGTCAAGGGCCCCTCGACCAGCATGATGTCGACCTTGCTTTCGAGCGGCATGCGCGCCATCGCGATCGACGTGTCGATCAACACCACGGCAGGCGGATTCATTTTGCCCAACGACCGCGTCGACATCGTGAAAGTATTCCGGGAGCCGGAACTGACCAAGGAGCGCGGCTTCGACGTGCTCGGCTCCGAGCTCGTCGTGGCCAATGTGCGCGTGCTGGCCATCGGGCCGACGGTCGAGACCAAGAACGGGGAAGCCGTGGCGACCGGGGCGACCGCGACGTTGGAGCTGGATCCGGCTCAAGCGGAGAGAGTTCTGCTGGCGCAGCGGTCCGGAACGCTGCTGCTCGAGCTGCGGCCGCTCGCGGATGCGCGTCCGAAAGAAGACCAGGCCTCCCTCGCGCCCGACACGCCCGACAGTTCCATGACGATCGTTCGCTACGGCGTTTCCACCAGCTTTCGTCCGCGTTGAACTGCTAGCTCTGAACTGGATCGCCAATGACGCAATTGATGAGCCGACCGGTTCCGCTCGACGCGCCTCCCGAGGCGCTCACACGCCGTCGCAGGATGGCGAAAGCCATCGCATGGCTGCTGACGCTGACGCTTACCCTTACGCCGACCTTGACGCCAATCGCCGCCGAGCCGCTGCAAAAGGATCGTTTCCCGACCGATGCCGTGAAGACGACGCGCATCCAAATGGGTGCGGGGAAGACCATGATGGTGGACCTCCCCCACGACGCGGCCGAGATCGTGGTTGGCAATCCGGCCGTCGTGAATGCGGTGGTGCGCACGCCTCGTAAGATCTACCTGATGGGCGCCGGACTGGGTCAGACCACCGTCTTCGCCGTGGACGCTCAGGGTCAGCGCTTCGCCGACTTTGAAATCAGCGTCGGCCGCGACGTGGGCGAGCTGGCCCCGCTGTTGAAGGCCGCCATTCCCAGCTCGGAAATCACTGCGCGCACGGTTAACGATACGATCATTCTCACGGGCTCGGTCGCTGCGCCCCGGGACGCGCAGCGCGCCATGGACATCGCCAAGGGCTTCGCGGCGAAGAGGTCCGAGGACGGCACGGGCGGCGTGATCAACGGAATGCAGATCCGCGGCGAGGATCAGGTGATGTTGAAGGTCACGGTCGCCGAAGTGTCCCGCACCGTGCTCAAGCAGCTTGGAATCTCGACCGGCGCCAATCCGGACGTTTTGCTCAACGGCAACTGGGGGGTCCTCACCAACGGCAACCCTTTCGCCGTGAACGGCACATTGACCAATGGCGCGCTGACGCTCAAGAACCTCACGGGCGGCGGAACCACGCTTACCGTCCAGGCGTTCGAGCGTTACAGCGTCGCACGCGTGCTCGCCGAGCCAACCGTGGCCGCGGTCTCCGGCGAATCGGCGAAAGTCGTGGTCGGCGGCGAGATCGCAATTCCGGGGCCGGGAGGCTGCGCCGTCGGCGCCGGCGGCGCCTATGGCTGCGCCCCCGCCGTCGTCTTCAAGCCCTACGGCGTGACTTTGGGCTTTACCCCGGTGGTGCAGGCGGAAGGACGCATCCAGCTCCACCTGACCACCGAGGTCACGGAGATCGACCTCGCGACCCAGGTCACGATCCAGGGCGTCTCGGTCCCCGGCTTCAAGACGCGCAAGAACGAAACGACGATCGAACTACCCTCGGGCGGCGCCATGGCGACCGCCGGCCTTCTGACGCAGATGTCGGGCCAGGCGATCAACGGCCTGCCGGGGCTCCTGGATATGCCGGTCCTGGGCGCGCTCTTTCGCTCTCGCGACTATCAGCGCCAGGAGACCGAGCTCCTCGTCATCGTCAGCCCCTACATCGTGAAGCCAATCTCCCAGCAGCAGGTCGTGCGGCCAGATGACAATTTTCAAGACGCCAGCGATCCGCAGGCTTGGCTGCTCGGCCGCGTGAATCGCATCTACGCGACTCGGAACAATCCGGAGCTCACCCGCAACTACAAGGGCCGCATCGGCTTCATCCACGATTGAGGGGCCGGGACGAAGGGACACGTAAGATGAGCAAGAACTCCACAACGCCCTTCGCCCTGCGGCGCTACGGCCGCGTCGACTGGCAGCTGCGCGCATCCGCGCTGCTCGTTCTCGTCGCGCCGTTGACGGGTTGCGGTTTGAACAAGGTCTACGCGCCTCCCGACCCTGGATATGACTTCCGTGACCGCCATCCGGTGGTTCTCGCCGAGGCGCAGACGAGCCTGGAGCTGCTGCCGCAGACCGTGAGCGGAACGCTCGACGGCGAGACCAAGCGGCGTCTGCAGGGATTTGTCTCGCAATATCGCCGGTTCGGGCATGGAATGATCACCATTCTCGCGCCTTCGGACGGTCCCGACCCCAAGGGCGCGAAGCGTTCGATCGCGCTCATTCGCGCCTTTCTCGATCGCGAAGGCTTCGGCGCGATGATTTATGTCGGCAGCTATCCGGTGCGCGACCCCGGCCTTGGCTGCGCCGGTCAGGGTCTCTTTCACGGGCGTCAAGGCGGAGGTCGCGGGGCGCTGCGGCGAGTGGCCGGACGATCTCGCCTCCGGCGCTTCTCTGGACGGCTGGCAGAACCGCGCATTTTGGAACTTCGGCTGCGCCAATCAGGCGACGCTTGCGGCGCAGCTCGCCGATCCACGCGATCTCATCGCGCCGCGCGGCGAAACGCCCCAGGACATCGAGACGCGTATGCGAGCGATCAACAAGGTGCGCGCCGGCGCCGATCCCAGCACGGGATGGACCACGAAGACCACCACGATCAGCGGTGTTGGAGGGTGACGCATGACGGAGGCTCTCGTCGAACAAAGGAGCGGGGAGGACGAAGCCTTCGTCCAGATCGCGCAGATTCCCCGGATTTCGATCCAGGCGTTCTGCGAAAGTCCCACGATCGCGCAAACGGTCGAGCAGGCGGCCGCCGACCGCAGAATGGCAAAAGCCCATGTGAAGGTAAACATGGGCGGCGCCGCCGCCGCGATCGAGGCTTTTCGATCCGCGCCGACGCCCAATCTCATCGTCGTCGAATCGACGAGCGCGCGCGCCCAACTTATGGCGAACCTCGAATCGCTCGCGGAATCATGCGATCCGGGCACTAAGGTCCTCGTGATTGGTCACGAAAACGACATTGCGCTCTATCGCGCGCTCGTCGCGCGTGGGGTGAGCGATTATGTCGTCGCGCCCTTCGCCATTCTCGAATTCGTCCAGCATGTGTCGCATCTCTACAACGCCTCCGTCGGGGAAGCGCTCGGCCGGCTGGTCGCGGTGATGGGGGCCAAGGGAGGCGTCGGCGCTTCGACCGTTGCGCATAATCTCGCCTGGTCGATTGCGACGAGGGTCGATACTCAAACCATCATCGTCGATCTCGATTTGGCCTTTGGAACGGCCGGATTGGACTTCAATCAGGATCCGCCGCAGGGCGTCGCGGAGGCGGTGTTCTCGCCCGAGCGCGTCGACGCCAACCTTGTCGACCGCCTTCTTTCGAAATGCGGCCAGAACCTGCATCTGCTCGCGGCGCCTGCGACCATGGATCGCTCTTACGATCTGCAGGAGCTCGCCTTGGAGCCGCTGTTTGACGTGCTTCGCGCGACGACCCCCTGCACGGTGCTCGACATCCCGCACCAATGGACATCCTGGGTGCGGCACGCCCTGACGAGCGCCGACGAGGTCGTGCTAGTCGCCAATCCGGACCTCGCCAATCTGCGCAATACGCGAGCCATCCTCGAGGTGATGCGTGCGGCGCGGCCCAACGATCGCACGCCGAAAATCGTCCTGAACAACATCGGCGCGCCCCGCCGGCCCGAGATCGCCGTGGCTGAATTCGCCAAGGCCGTCGAGCTCGAGCCGCTCGCCGCCTTCCCTTTCGACGCCAAGCTCTTCGGAACGGCCGCCAACAACGGCCAGATGGTTGCGGAGCTCGAGCCGGGCTCAAAGATCGTCGAGGCGTTCGATCAGATCGCGCGTCGCGTCATGGGGCGTCCCGAGACGCAAAAGCCGAAAAAGGCGCTGCTCGGACCGCTACTGGAGCGCGTCGGTCGCAAGAAGGCGGGCTGAGGCGATGGTCGACGTCGGGAAATCATTTGTCGCGATCCATGACGCGCCGGCCCCGGCTCGCTGCGGCGGAGGATGACGAGGATGTTCGGCAAGCGGAAGGTTGTGGCGCAGACCGAAGTCGCGCGCGTCGTGAAGGCCACGCCCATCCCGGCCGCGAAGCCGCAGGTCAGCCCGACCGGAGCGGCCGCGACCGCGGCGTCCCCCCGGGGTAACGTAGGCGAGATCAAGAAATCCGACGAGTATTACGTCACAAAGGCCCTCATCTTCGGCGCGCTCATCGAGGCGATCGACCTCTCGCAGCTCTCCAAGCTCGACACGGACAGCGCGCGCGAGGAAATCCGCGACATCGTCAACGAGATCATCTCGATCAAGAACGTGGTCATGTCGATCTCCGAGCAGGAGGAACTGCTCGAAGACATTTGCAACGACGTGCTGGGCTTCGGGCCCCTTGAGCCGCTGCTCGCCCGCGACGACATCGCCGACATCATGTGCAATGGCGCGATGAAGACCTACATCGAAGTGGGCGGAAAAATTCAACTGACGAATATCCGCTTCCGCGACAACGTGCAACTGATGAACATCTGTCAGCGCATAGTGAGCCAGGTCGGCAGACGTGTCGACGAAGCCTCGCCGATCTGCGACGCCCGTCTGCTGGACGGCTCCCGCGTCAACGTGATCGCGCCGCCGCTTTCGATCGACGGCCCCTCGCTCACGATCCGCAAGTTCAAGAAGGATAAGCTCACACTCGATCAGCTCGTGCGCTTCGGCGCCATCTCGCCCGAAGGCGGCGAGGTTCTGAAAATCATCGGCCGGGTGCGTTGCAACGTGCTGATCTCAGGCGGAACGGGCTCCGGAAAGACGACGCTGCTCAACTGTCTGACCAGCTTTATCGACAACGACGAGCGCATCATCACCTGCGAGGACGCGGCGGAACTCCAGCTTCAACAAGAGCACGTCGTGCGCCTTGAGACGCGGCCGCCCAACATCGAGGGGCAGGGCGCGATCTCGATGCGCGATCTCGTCAAGAACTGCCTGCGCATGCGCCCCGAGCGCATCATCGTCGGCGAGGTGCGCGGTAGCGAAGCCTTCGATCTGCTGCAAGCCATGAACACGGGCCACGACGGCTCGATGGGGACGCTGCACGCGAACTCGCCCCGCGAGGCGCTGAGCCGACTAAAGTCTATGATCACCATGGGCGGATTTTCGCTCCCGGCGAAGACGATCAAGGACATGATCGTGAGCTCGGTCGACGTGATCGTGCAGGCCGCGCGCCTTCGCGACGGTTCGCGCCGCATCACTCACATCACCGAAGTGCTCGGAACGGAAGGCGACGTGGTCACGCTGCAGGATTTGTTCGTGTATGAGATCCTCGGCGAAGACGCCAACGGCCGCATCGTCGGCCAGCACCGCTCCACGGGCATCGGCCGGCCGCGCTTCTGGGATCGGGCGCGCTACTATGGCGAAGAGGAGCGCCTGGCGGCGGCTCTCGACGCCGCCGAACGCGACGACGAACGTTGACCAAACGTGCGCGCTCCGCGCGATCAAGCGCGGTGGCGGTCGCCACGATGGCAAGCGCGCGCTTTAACGAAAGAGCATCGATTTGCGCGCATCGTGACGCGCCGGGGATCGAATGGCTTGACGCTCGCGTCCCGTGGGAAATTTGCGTTTCGCGGCGACCTGTAGAGAGTGACGGGGACGATGGAAGACGATGTGACGATGTACGCTCTCGTCGGCGCGGCGGGCGTCACGATTCTGCTAATCGCTCTTTTCTTTCTAACCTCGGGGAGCGCGAAGGCGCGGCGCCGCCTCGCGGCGGTGGGACCGCGGAAGGAGCGAACACAGAGCGGCTCCCGAAACGTCGACCCGGCGAAACGTCGCAAGGCGATCGCCGAAAGCCTCAAGGAATTTGAAACGGAGAACCAGAAGAAGAAGGTCACGATCGAGCAGCGCATCGCGCAAGCGGGCTTGACCTTCGACCGAAAGGTCTTCTTCATCCTCTCGGGCGGGTTCGGCGCGGTTCTGGCCGCTGCGCTGCTCGCCGTGAACGGCGATCCGCTCGTTTCGCTCGGCGGCGCGATCGTGGGCGTTTTCGGCCTGCCGCTTTGGGCGCTGTCCTTCCTGCGCAACCGCCGCGTAAACAAATTCGTCGATGAGTTTCCTGGCGCGATCGACGTGGTGATCCGCGGCGTGCGCGCGGGCCTTCCCGTGGCGGACTGTTTCCGCATCGTTGCGAATGAGGCGCCCGAGCCCGTCAAAACGGAGTTCCGGCAAATCGTCGAGGCGCAAGCGGTCGGCCTTACCGTCGGCGAAGCGGTGGAACGACTCGCGGAGCGGATGCCCATCGCCGAAGCTTCGTTTTTCGCGATCGTCGTCAGCATCACGCAGAAGACGGGCGGAAATCTCTCCGAGGCGCTTTCGAACCTTTCCACGGTTTTGCGCGACCGTAAGAAAATGAGAGGCAAGATCAAGGCGATGTCGACTGAGGCGAAGGTTTCCGCCGGCATCATCGGCAGCCTGCCCTTCGTGGTCTGTCTTGCGCTCTATTTCCTGCAGCCGGCATATCTCATGACGCTTTTCACGACGAACCTCGGGAAAATCGTCGTCGTCGGCGGCCTTGTCTGGATGATGTGCGGCGTCTTGATCATGCGTAAGATGATCGAGTTCGATTTTTGAGGCGGACGCTGCAGAGGCGATGGGCGCGGGAGCGGGGATCAAGGCCGATGAGCGCCGACGAAATTGTCGAATTCCTTTCGGACGGCGAGCAGCTCACGACACTTCTGGTCGCCGCGGGCGTGCTCGTCACCGTCGTCGCCCTCGCGTTCACGATGTTTCGCGATGATACGCTGGCGCGCCGGATGAAGTCCGTCGGCGTCGAACGGGAACGGATTCGCGCGCGCGAACGTGCGCGCATGAGGGCGCCGACCATCGCGGCGACCAGCAGCGCGAGCCTGCGCCACCAGCAATTCAAGCCCTTCATGAAGGAGATCGTCGAGCGCTTCTCCTTGTCCAAATGGCTGAGCACGCAGGACGCGAAGTCCCGGCTGGCGCTTGCCGGCCATCGCGGCCCTGCGGCCGAGACGACCTTTCTGTTCTTTCGCTTGGTCGCGCCCATCGCGCTCATCTCCGCCGTCGTCTTCTACCTTGCCGTGGTCGATGATTTCGGCTTGAGCCTTGCGATCCAGGCGGCGATCGCAGTCGGGGCGGCCTATCTCGGCATGAAGGTCCCGGAACTGTTCCTTTCGAACACGATCACGAAGCGACAGGCGAAGATGCGGCGCGCCTTTCCCGACGCGATGGATCTGCTGTTGATCTGTGTCGAGTCGGGGATGTCGATCGAGCACGCCTTTCGCAAGGTCAGCCAAGAGATCGGGATGCAGTCGGGCGAGCTCGCCGAGGAATTTGCGCTCTCCACGGCGGAGCTCTCGTTCCTGGAGGACCGGCGTATCGCCTATCAGAATCTCTATGAGCGAACCGGGCTCCCCAGCGTCAAGCAGCTTGTGACCGTGCTCGTGCAGGCTGAGAAATACGGCACGCCGCTTGGGCACGCTTTGCGCACGGCCGCGCAGGAATCTCGTGATCAGCGCATGACGGAGGCGGAGAAGATGGCGGCGGCGCTGCCGCCGAAGCTCACCGTCCCGATGATCGTGTTCTTCCTTCCCGTCCTGCTCGTCGTGGTGATCGCCCCGGCCATCATCCAGATGATGGCTCTGGGGTTCTGACGCGCGCGGGGCGCGGCTTTTCGCCGTTTGACGCCTCGAGACGCCAGGCCTAAAAAGGGCGGGACGGTTCTTCGCAAGAAGTGAAAAGGGAACGCGGTGAGGAATCCTCCCACTCCGCGGCTGCCCCCGCAACTGTGACCGGCGAGGCCGCGCCAAGCGCCACTGCGGGCAATGCGCCGCGGGAAGGCGGCGCGCGCTGTTGACCCGCAAGCCAGGAGACCTGCCGTCGCAAACCGTGACGCGCCGCCGGCGGGGCGGCAAGGAGATGCTCATGATTCCTTTTTCTCCCTTTGGCGGCGCGCGTCTTAGCGCTCGGCTTTGCTTGCATCTCAAGCCATTAGTATGAGCGCGAGAATCCCGGCCACGATCGTCACGGGCTTTCTGGGCGCCGGAAAGACCACGCTGATCCGTCATCTTGTCGAAGCGACGCAGGATCGACGTCTCGCGCTCGTCATCAACGAGTTCGGCGATGTCGGCGTCGACGGCGAGATCCTAGGCGCCTGCGGCGACGAGGGTTGCGAGAAGCCGCATATCGTCGAGCTCGCCAATGGGTGCCTGTGCTGCACCGTCGCGGACGACTTCGTCCCGGCGATCGAGGCGCTGCTCGCCCGCGACGCGCCGCCCGAGCATATCCTCATCGAGACCTCCGGCCTCGCGCTCCCAAAGCCGTTGGTCAAAGCCTTCGACTGGCCGCAGATCCGCTCCCGCCTCTTCGTCGACGGCGTCGTCGCGGTGGTCGACGGCCCCGCGGTCGCGCAGGGGCGTTTCGCCGACGATCTCGAGGCGCTCGCGCGTGAGCGGGCCGAGGACCCGAAGCTCGATCACGACAATCCCTTGGAGGAAGTGTTCGAAGATCAGATCGCCTGCGCCGACATCGTCGTTTTGAACAAGACCGACCTGCTCGATGCGCAAGCGGAGGTGCGCGTGATGGAAATCCTGCGAGCGGGCGGGCGGACCAACATCGTGCGCGCGCGCCAGGGCGCCGTCGATCCCCGAGTCGCGCTCGGCCTCGGCGCGACCATTCAAGCGGATCTCGTCAATCGCCCGACGCATCACGATGCGGCGGAGGATCACGATCACGACGACTTCGAGAGCTTCGTCGTCGATCTTGCGCCGGCCAGCGATCCCGAGCGGCTCGTCGCGCTTTTGGCGCAGGTCGCGTCGGCGCATGACGTGCTGCGGATGAAGGGCTTTGTGGAAGTCGCGGGAAAGCCGATGCGGCTCTTGGTCCAGGGCGTGGGCGCGCGTTTTCAGCATCACTACGACCGTCCCTGGAAAGCGGGCGAGTCGCGCGCCAGCCGTCTCGTCGTGATTGGGCGCAAGGGGCTCGATCGCGCGTGGATCGCGCAACGGCTTTCCGAGCGCTGACCATGCATCTGCCCCCGCGCGATCTGCATCGACTGGATGACGGCGAAGCCGCGATCGATCTCGATCAGACGCCGGCGGAAGTCGTGTTTCTCTCCTTTTCGGATTCCGAGTTGCGTCTCCTGGCGGCGCTTCGCGAGGAGCGGGGCGAGGGCGGCGCGAGCTTGCGCTGCGCCTCGATCGCTGGGCTGAAGCATCCCTTCTCCGTCGATCTTTATTTCGAGAAAGTCGTCCGCCACGCGCGGCTCGTAGTCGCGCGATTGCTCGGCGGCAAGGACTATTGGCCTTATGGCGTGGATGAGCTCGCTAGGCTGGCGCGCACGACTCCTTTTGCGCTCGCGCTCGTTCCCGGCGACGCCATCGACGATCCGCGACTCGCTGCGGCCTCGACACTCGACCGGGAAAGCTGCGGGCGCATCTGGGCTTATTTCGATCGCGGCGGCCCAGAAAACCTCGCGCGTTTCTTAGACTATGCAGACGCGCTCATCGGACGCCAGGCCTGCTGGCGGGAACCCGTGGCGATCGCCGCTGCCGGTCGTTATGAAGCGGCGCGGCGCGAGGGCCCGAGCGAAGCGCGCGCGCTGGTCGTCTTTTATCGCTCCGCTTACCTTTCCGGCGACACGGCGCCCATTCTTGCGCTCGCCGACGCGCTCGCCCGCGAGCGCCTCTCGGTCGAAGCGATCTATGTGACGAGCCTGAAGGAAAGTGAGAGCGAGGGTGTCGTGCGCGAAATGGTGAAAACCTTCGCGCCCGACGTCATTTTGAACACGACGGCCTTCTCCGCTCGCGGCGCAAAGGGCGGCGTGCTCGATCTCGCCGATGCGCCGGTGCTGCAGGCGGCGCTGGCGACCTCGACGAAGGAGGCTTGGGAGCGTTCCGCGCGCGGCGCCGGCGGCGCGGACCTCGCGATGAACATCGTGCTTCCCGAAGTCGATGGCCGCATCTTCACGCGCGCCATTTCCTTCAAGGAGACGGCGCACGCGTTTGGGAAAAGCGAGTTCGACGCGCAGCGTCATGCGCCCGAACCTTCGCGCGTCGCCTTCGTCGCGGCGCTCGCGGCCCATTGGGCGCGGCTGCGCTTGAAGCCCAACACGCAAAAAGCGCTTGCGCTGATCCTCTCCGACTATCCGGCGCGGCGCGGGCGCGGCGGCTATGCGATCGGTCTCGATGCGGAAGCGAGCGCCCAGGCGATCGTCGCGACGCTGGCCGAGGCGGGCTATGACGTCGGCGCCGCGCCTGAGCTGCGCGCGAACAGCGCGCTCGGCCTTATACGAACCCTCGAAGAGGGGGGGCACAGCGCCGAGCTTTCGCTTTGCGAGTATCGCGCGCTCTTTGCTGAGCTTCCCGAGGGTTTTGCGCACAGCGTCGAGGCGCGCTGGGGCGCGCCTGAGGGCGACCCGTCTTGCATCGACGGCTCTTTCCGCTTCTCCTGCGTCGAAAGCGGCAATCTTATCGCCGCCTTCCAACCCGATCGCGGCGCGAGGGCGGACCGGCGCGAGAGCTATCATGACGGAGAGGCGGCGCCCCGGCACGGCTATGTGGCCTTTTATCTATGGCTTCGCAGTCTGCGCCGCATTGATGCGATGATCCATTTGGGCGCGCATGGCACGCTCGAGTTTCTGCCCGGCAAGTCGGTGATGCTCGCGCCGGATTGCGCGCCGGAGGCGCTGCTCGGACCGACGCCGCTCATTTATCCCTTCATCGTCAACAATCCGGGCGAAGCCGCGCAGGCGAAGCGTCGCCTCGCGGCCGTGACGATCGGTCATATGACGCCGCCGCTCGAGGAGGCGCAGCTTTACGATGACGCCGCGCGGCTCGAGCAAATGCTCGACGAATACGCCCAGGCGGCGACGCTCGATCCTCGGCGCGCAAAGCATGTCGCAGGAGCGATCCTGGACGAGGCCCAGCGCTGCGGTCTCGCGCAGGAATGCGGCGCCGCGCGGGAGACGGACGAGCTCGAATTTCTGGCGCGCCTCGACGCTTGGCTCTGCGACGTCAAGGAGTTGCGCATCGGCGACGGGCTTCATGTGTTCGGCCGCGCAGAGATCGGCGACCCCATGCGCAGGGCTTGCGCCGAGGCGGAAATGGCTGCGCTTCTCGGAGCGCTTTCGGGGCGTTTTGTCGAGCCCGGCCCGGCTGGCGCGCCGTCGCGCGGTCGTCTCGACGTGCTGCCCACCGGCCGCAATCTTTTCTGCATCGATCCGCGACAT
Organism: uncultured Alphaproteobacteria bacterium; assembly: GCA_963760695.1. Taxonomy (GTDB): domain Bacteria; phylum Pseudomonadota; class Alphaproteobacteria; order Rhizobiales; family Beijerinckiaceae; genus Methylocystis. Next base: position 52,287 of record CAVXEI010000019.1, read on the forward strand.
GCGCCGACGCGCAGCGCCTACGACATCGGCCGGCGCGTCGCGGAAGAAGTGATGACTCGCCACGCGCGCGAGCACGGCGACTGGCCGCGCGCCCTGGTGCTCGATCTCTGGGGCAGCGCGACGATTCGCACGGGCGGCGAGGATTTCGCGCAGGCGCTCGCGCTCTTAGGCATAGAGCCGCTGTGGGACGACGCGACCGGGCGGGTTTCCGGCTTCGAGATCGTTTCCGCGGCGCGCCGAGATTTTCCGCGCGTCGACGTCACCCTGCATGTCTCCGGCGTGTTTCGTGACATGTTCCCGGGGCTCGTCGCGCTCTTTCACGACGCGGTCCACGCCGTTGCGGCGCTCGACGAGGATGACGCCTTCAATCCGCTGACCCGTCATCGGGGAAGCGCGCTCGAGCGGGTCTTCGGCGCGGCGCAGGGGGTCTACGGGCTCGGACTGAGCGAGACGCTCCAGCGTGGCGCGTGGGAGAGCAGGGAGGAACTCGGCGCGGCCTTCCTCGACGCCGCGGGCTTCGCCTACGATCGAGCCGGTGAGAGCCGGCCGGCGCGCGAGAGCTTCGCGGCGCGCGTCGCCGGAGCCGACGCGCTCGTGCACGTGCAGGACATGGCCGAAACCGATGTCCTTGCCGGCTCCGCCTTTGCGGAGTTCGAGGGCGGCTTTGGCGCGGCCAATCGTGCGCTCGGGGGCTCCGCGTCGCTCACGCATGTCGACCTCACGGATCCGGCGCGGCCGCGTCCCCGCAGCCTGAAGAGCGAGGTCGCGCGCATCCTGCGCGGCAGGCTCGCCAACCCGCGCTGGCTTGCCGGACAGATGCGCCATGGGCACCGCGGCGCCGCGGAAATTGCCGAGGCGATCGACAATCTTTACGCTTTCGCGGCGCTCGGCGACCTCGTGAGCGACGCGCAATTCGACCTCGCGCATCGGGCGACGCTCGGCAATCTCGAGGTCTCGGCCTTTCTTGCACGCGAAAATCCTCGCGCCGAGGAGGCGATCGCGCGCGCCTTCAACGAAGCGCTGGCGCGCGGGTTATGGCGCAGCAGACGCAACAGCGTGCATCATTCCAACGAGGCGCTAGATGAAGCAAATCGCTGACCTTGGCGCGTGCGAAGCGGCCACGCCGCTGATAAAAGGCTGGTGTCCTGGCGCTTTGCAGCCGATGCAGAGCGGCGACGGCCTGTTGATGCGGCCGAAGATATTGGGCTCGAGGCTCACGCTCGCGCAGGCCCGCGAGATCGCGGGCGTCGCGCGCGATTACGGCAACGGCCGCATCGATCTTTCGCAACGTGCGCAGCTGCAGCTGCGCGGCTTGAGCGAAAAATGTTACGCCCCCGCGTTGATGCGTCTCGCCTGCGCGGGCCTCACGGCGCCGGACATGGCCATGGAGGCCGCGCTGAACATTCTGTCCTCGCCTTCGTCGGGACAGGCCGACGCCTTGGTTCAGTCCTTGGCGCAGGCTTTCGCCCAAGACGCGGCGCTGCGCTCCTTGCCGGGTAAATTTCTCTTCCTCGTGGATGATGGCGCGCCGGGGCTCGCCGATGTCGCGGCCGACATCCGACTCGAGATCGGCCAGGGAGGTGTTTGCCTTATCGCCGAGGGCGCAAGCGAGGTGGCGGTGCAGCTCGCTTTCGCCGATGCAGCGGCGGCGGCGATGGACTTGGCGCGCGCCTTTATGCGCCTGCGAACGGAGGCGCCCTTTAAGCGGCGGCGCATGCGCGCGCTCATCGCCGAGCTTGGGGCCGAAGTGGTCTTCTGCGAGGCGCAATTGAGCCATGCGCCACACTGCCACGCGAGACCGCGGGCCAATCCCAAGGCGCTGGTCGGCGCGACGACGATCGGCGCCGCCCCGGTCGCGGGCCTTGGCGTTCCTTACGCTCGTCTCGATGCGGAGCAGCTTTCCCGGCTTGTCCTTGCCGCCCAGGACTGCGGCGCGAGCGAGCTACGGCTCTCTCCCTGGCGCATCATCCTCGTCCCGCTGCCGTCTCAGGCCGAAGCCGAGCGTCTGCGGAACGCGGCCGGCGTCTTGGGATTCATCGTCGAAGCGAACGATCCTCGTCTCGCGGTCGTCGCCTGTTCGGGCGCGCCGGAATGTCCGCAGGGGCTCGGCCCGACGCGCGAGCATTTGGACGAGCTCTCACCCGTCGCCGCGCGTCTCGCGCTCGAGGGCTTAGGGCTGCACGTCTCCGGCTGCGCCAAGAGCTGCGCGCGGCCATCTGCGGCGCCGGCCACTCTCGTCGCGCGCGGCGAGAATCGTTTCGATCTCGTCTTCGACGGCGACGCGAGCGCAGAGCCTTTCGCGCGGGGCCTCGGGATCGACGCGGCCGCGCGCCTTCTGGCGCAACGCGCCGAGGAGCTTGGCCGGTGAGCGGTCACTACGAATACATCCGTGACGGGGCCGCGATCTATGCGCGCTCCTTCGCGATCATTCGGGCCGAAGCCAGGCTCGCACGCTTCTCGCCCGAGGAAGAGCGCGTCGCGGTGCGCATCATCCACGCCTGCGGCATGGTGGAGGTCGCCGATGACATCGTCTTTTCGCCCGGCGCCGTCTTGGCGGCGCAGGAAGCGCTGCGCGATGGCGCGCCGATCCTCTGCGACGCGAACATGGTCGCGCATGGCGTGACGCGCGCGCGGCTTCCGGCGGGCAACGCCGTGCTCTGCGCGCTCTCCGATCCCGGGGTAGCGGAACTCGCGCAAAAGCTCGGGACGACGCGCAGCGCCGCGGCGCTGGAGCTCTGGGGCGAGCGACTCGGTGGCGCCGTCGTCGCGATCGGCAATGCGCCGACGGCGCTGTTTCGCCTGCTTGAGATGCTCGACAAGGGCGCCCCGAAACCGGCGGTAATTCTCGGGATGCCGGTCGGCTTCGTCGGCGCGGCGGAATCGAAGCAGGTCCTCTGCGCGCAAGCTGCCGTTCCCTTCATCGTCGTCAAGGGCCGCAAGGGCGGCAGCGCCATGGCGGCAGCGGCGGTCAATGCGCTGGCGAGCGAGCGAGAATGACGGGCGACGGCGTTCTCTATGGCGTGGGCCTCGGGCCCGGCGATCCCGAGCTCGTGACCGTGAAGGCCGCGCGCCTCGTCGGCGCCGTGGGCCTCGTCGCCTATTTCGCCAAGGCGGGCCGCAAGAGCCACGCCCGCAACATCGCTGGCCCCTATCTTCGCCCCGACTGCGAGGAAATCACCCTCGCTTATCCGATGACCACCGAGCGGCCGTTCTACACGCAGGATTATGTCGAGGCGCTGCGCGGCTTTTACGAGGTGAGCGCCGCAAGGCTCGCGACCCTTCTCGGCCAGGGACGCGACGTCGCACTGCTCTGCGAGGGCGACCCGATGTTCTACGGCTCGTTCATGCATCTTTTCGTGCGGCTCGAACCGCGCTTCCGCATCGAAATCTGCGCCGGGGTCTCCGGCATGTCCGGCTGCTTCGCCGCAGCCCGCGCGCCGATGACCTGGGGCGACGACACGCTGACGGTCGTGCCCGCGACGCTCGACGAAGCGGGGCTCGAGCGCCGCCTCGCCGGAGCGGACGCCGCCGTCGTCATGAAGCTCGGCGGCAATTTCCCGAAGCTCAGACGCGTGCTGACGCGGCTCGGACTCGTCGACCGCGCGATCTATGTCGAGCGCGGCACGATGGCGGGCGAAAAAATCCTTCCGTTTCGCGAGAAGGTCGACGACGCTGCGCCTTATTTCGCGATGGTGCTCGCGCCGGGGCAGGGGCGGCGCCCGTGAACGGCCGTCTCGTCGTCGTCGGGCTCGGTCCGGGCGGTCCCGGTTATCTGACGCAGGACTCGCGCGCAGCGCTCGAGACGGCGCAGGATCTCATCGGCTACGCGCCCTATCTCGCGCGCCTGCCCGAGCGCGAGGGACAGACGCGCATCGCCAGCGACAACCGCGTCGAATTGGACCGCGCGCGCGAGGCGTTGCGGCGCACCGCGGAAGGTCGCTGCGTCGCGCTCGTCTCGGGCGGCGATCCTGGCGTCTTCGCGATGGCGGCGGCGGTGTTCGAGGCGATCGACACGGGCGATCCTGCTTGGCGTGGCCTCGACGTGGAAGTGCTGCCGGGCGTCTCGGCGATGCTCGCTGTGGCGGCGAGGCTCGGCGCGCCGCTCGGCGGCGATTTCTGCGCGATCTCGCTCTCCGACAATCTCAAGCCCTGGGCGACAATCGCGACGCGCCTCACGTGCGCCGCGCGCGGCGACTTTGTCATCGCGCTCTACAATCCCGCTTCGCGCGCGCGCCCAGGCCGAATCCTCGACGCCTTCGCGCTTCTGCGCGCGGAGCTGCCGCCCGAGACGCTCGTCGTCTTCGCCAAATCGATCGGGCGCGCAGAGGAGGAGATCCTCATCGCCGATCTGGCGAGCGCCGACGTCTCCAAGGTCGACATGGCGACGCTTGTCCTCATCGGCGCCAAGGGCACGAGACTGATTGATCGGCCCGGCGCGCGGCCGTTCGTCTATACGTCGCGGCGCGGCGTATGACCGCGCGCTGGCTCACGATCATCGGCGTCGGCGAGGACGGCGCGCTGTCATCGGCCGCGCGCGCGTCGATCGACGCGGCGACGGCAATCTTCGGCGGCGCGCGGCATCTCTCGCTCATCGGTCCGACCGAGGCCCCACAGCGCCCCTGGCCCTCTCCCTTCTCGCAGGGCGTGGCGGAGGTGATGGCGCTTCGCGGCGCGCCGACGGTCGTACTAGCGTCGGGCGACCCTTTCTTCTACGGCGTCGGGGCGACGCTCGCGGCAAAAGTTGCGCGCGAGGAAATCTTCTGCCTGCCGGCGCCCTCGACTTTCGCGCTCGTTGCGGCCCGGCTCGCCTGGAGCCAGCAGGATTGCGCACTCTTGTCGCTGCACGGCCGCGCCTTCGAACGCGTGGCGCCGCATCTACAACCGGGAAGAAAGCTCATTGCGCTCTCGTGGGACGAGACGACGCCGGCGCGCCTCGCGGCGCATCTCGCGCAAGGAGGTTTCGGCCGCTCTGTCGTGCATGTGCTCGAAAATCTTGGCGGTCCGCGCGAGCGCATCCGCTCGGCGATAGCGACGGAGTTCGCCTTAAAGGACGTCTCGCCGCTCAACGCCGTCGCCGTCGAGCTGACAGCCGATCCGAATGCGCGCGTTATTCCGCTGACGCCAGGGCTTCCCGACGAGTGGTTCGAGCACGACGGGCAGTTGACCAAGCGCGACGTGCGCGCCGTGACGCTCTCGGCGCTCGCCCCGCGAAAAGGCGAGCGGCTGTGGGACATTGGCGCCGGCGCGGGCTCCATCGCGATCGAATGGATGCTGGCCGACCCCGCCAATCGCGCCGTCGCGATCGAGCGCGACGAGACGCGCGCTGCGCGCATCGCTCGAAACGCGGCTGCGCTCGGCGTTCCCGATCTCGAGATACGGCGCGGCGCGGCGCCGTCGGCGCTTGCGGGCCTCGAGAGGCCCGACGCGATCTTCATCGGCGGGGGAGGGCAGGATACGATCGAGGCCGCCTGGGCAGCCCTGCCAAGCGGCGGGCGCATCGTGATCAATGCGGTGACTCTCGAGACGCAGGCGCTGCTCTCCGACGTTTTTGCCGCGCGCGGCGGGGACCTCGTCGAGGTGCGGATCGCCAAGGCGCGTGCTGTGGGGCGTTTTCATGCGCTCGATCCGGCGATGGGCGTTCTGCAATGGCGCGGACAAAAGCCGTGAGCGCGCCTCACGCGATCGGCGTCGGCGGGCGAAGGGGCGTGGACGCCGCAGCGCTCGCAGCGCTCGCGCGGGAGGCGGCGGGGCGCTGCGGCGTCGAAACCGCGGGCTCGACTGTCGCCGCGCTCGCCGGACGTGAGAACGAGGATGAATTCCGTGAGGCGGCAAAGCTTCTGGGCGCGCGTTTCGTGCTGCTGCCGCTCGAAGAGTTGCGCATGCGAGACGCCGAACTCCTCACCCGCTCGCCCCGCGTCGAGGCGATGTTCGGCGTTGGCAGCCTCGTCGAGGCTTTGGCGCTGGCGGCGGCGGGGGAGGGCAGCCGGCTGCTCGCGCCGCGCCTTGCCACCGAACGGCTCGCTTGCGCGATCGCCGTGGCGCGAGACGGGGCGCGCGCATGACCGTGCATTTCATCGGCGCGGGTCCCGGCGCCGCCGATCTCCTAACGCTGCGCGGCCGCGACCTCATCGCGCGCTCGCCGGTCTGTCTCTACGCAGGCTCGCTCGTGCCGCAAGGCGTGCTCGCGCATTGTCCGCAAGGCGCTCGCATCGTCGATACGGCGCCCCTGTCGCTCGACGCGATCCTCGCCGAGATGGAGAGCGCGCACCGCCAAGGGCTGGACGTGGCGCGGCTTCACTCCGGCGATCTGTCGATTTGGAGCGCCGTCGGCGAGCAGATGCGCCGTCTCGATCGCCTCGGCATTCCCTATACGATGACTCCGGGCGTTCCCGCCTTCGCGGCCGCCGCCGCGGCGTTGAAGCGCGAAATGACGCTGCCCGAGGTCGCGCAGTCGTTGGTGCTGACTCGCACGAGCGGGCGCGCCTCGGCGATGCCGCCGACGGAGACGCTGGACGTCTTCGCAAAATCCCGGACGACGCTCGCGATCCATCTCTCGATCCACGCGCTCGCGCGCGTCGTCGAAGAACTGACGCCGCATTACGGCGCCGATTGCCCCGTCGCGATCGTCTTTCGCGCCTCCTGGCCTGACGAGCGCATCTTGCGCGCGACTTTGGGAGCGATAGAGGCGCTTGTCGCTGCCGAGCCCATTGAGCGCACCGCGCTCATCCTCGTTGGACCGGCGCTCGACGCAGCGGATTTTCGCGAGAGCGCGCTTTACGACGCCGGCTACGACCGGCGTTTCAGGCCGCGGGGCGAGGAATAAGGGCGGCGTTCGGCGCGTTACTGCTACAATTTGCGCGTGTCCACCCAGATCACATGGCCGCCCTTGCGGCTTACTTCTTCCATCAGATGTTTCGTGCCGCCGGGGCCGTCGCCGGCCTGGCCGTTCCAGAGACAGATGAAGTCGACCTTGTCCGCGCCGTAGCGTTCGGCGGCCTCTAGCATCCAAATATTGTTCTGCTCATAGGGATCGCTTCCTTGGGGAGTCTCGCGCTCGCGTGGCAAGACGTGCAGGGTCGCGCGCGCCTTGGCCGCTAGGAAGCGCTCGCGCCAACTGTGCCCGGCGAAGGTGACGGATTTTTCCAAAAATTGCGGCTCCTCGAAGGGGATATAAAGCTCGAGCCGGGCGCCGCGCGCCAGCGCCGCCTCCGCAAAAAGAAGATCCCCGCCGCAGGCGCCGCCACAAATACAAAGATCCCCCGCGCCGACGCCGACGTCGTCCAGCGCCTGTCCAATCGCCTCGGCGGCGACAGGCTCCTTGTCGGCTGGGAAGCGCGGACCTTCACGGCCGGGCGCGTCGATCATATGGCCGCTGAACAGCGCCACCTTGCGTGGCGTTTGCGACGCTGTCTGCTCCACGGCCAGGCTCCTGCGAGTGAGACGCTTCCCTTAGGCATATAGAGCGGGTCGGAACCCAGTGCGATTCACGCCGTAGCAAGATCGAAGGCGCTTGGAAAATGGCTGTCCGACACCTGCTTCTCCGCCGCCTTGCGCCCGATCGCCGCGAGCTCGTCCATGTTCGCCGGATTGTCCATCTGCGAGATCTGCGCAAGCTTCTCAGGCGTCGCGTCAATGTTCAGTTCGTCCTTGAGCCATTTGGCGTCGAGCAGCGCGTTGTAACGCGCGTAGGTGGCGAGCTTCGGCCCGGCGTCGCTGTCGAGCTTCATGTCGCCGACGGCGCGATCGATGATCCAGGGCGTGAGGCAATAGGTCAGCCATTGCAACAGTCCGTGGTTGTTGCGGGCGCAGTCGTCCATGAGGGACTTCAGCGCCGCGAGCCCCTGTCCCGCCGCGAATTTTTGAGGGCTGAAGGGCTCCTTGTACGTGCCGGTTCCAATCGAGATGAGCAGCAATTCGTCCTTGCCGGTCCGCCATTTGAAGCCATGGCCTTGCAGGGCGGCGAGCATCAGCAGCTGCAGGGCCGGATCGTTGAACGGGCTGACGCCGCCATCGACGAAAACGCCGTCGACCACGGAACCGTCATGTGAGGAAATCTTGATCTCCTCGGGCTCGAAGTAAGTGGGCGCCGCGGTGCTAGCGCGAACCACCTGCGTCAGCTTCAAGGCGCCGTCTTGCATCGCGTAGCGCGCGCCGGAGCAGTTCGTGAGCGGCCAGGGACTGCCGGTGTCGAGCCGCTTGGTCATGATCATGAGGCCCGTTTTGACGCGGTCGCTCGAGAGCGTCGTGTCGGCGCCGAGCTTGGCGTCCAAGGCTGCCTGGAGAGGTCCGGCGGGAAATTTGGGCGAGACGATGCCTTTGAGCAACCCGCTGATCCATCCGCCGTCGCGCTCAAACACCTTGATTCCGATGTTGTGATAAAGCGTCTTCAACTCCGCGACCGTCATGCCGCAAGCCAGGCCCGCCGCGATGATCGATCCCGTCGAAGTGCCACCGATGAGATCGAAGTAATCGCAGAGCAAGAGCGTGTTGTCTTTGTAGCGCTCTCTTAGCTTGCCCTCGATGACCTCGAGATATTCGAGCGTGAGCACGCCTCTGATGCCGCCGCCGTCGAGCGCCAGAATGCGTTTTGGTCCATGCGCCGGGTCGAAGTGCTGCGCTCTCGTTGGCAGGGCCATTGCGTGTCTCCTCAAATTCCTTCGCGCTTCGCGATGTGTTCTAAATCATTCGTCAGGCGGCGAGCCACTTGAAATCCCTGAGTTTTGCGTCTTTGGCAAGACAGGCCGCTCCGCGAGCCTTCGCGCGCCGCGGGAGCCGCGAGAAGTGCTATAGCGACGAAACGCCTCGCAGCAGAAGGTCCCCTCCCTTGCCGCCGCCCCGCCCATCGCAGAGAGCCGCCGTCGCGCCTTTCATGGCGATGGACGTGCTGCGCGAGGCGCGGCGGCTCGAGCGCGAGGGGCGGCGCATCGTCCATATGGAGCTTGGCGAGCCGGGCGCGCCGACGCCGCGCCGCATCCTCGACGCGGCGCAGCGCGTGCTCGCCGAGGGCGCTCCGGGCTATGGCGAGGCCGCGGGAGACCCAGCGCTGCGCGCGCGCATCGCTTTGCACTACCGTGATCATTACGGCGTGGAGCTGGCGCCTGAGCGCGTGATGGTGACGACGGGCTCGTCCGGCGCCTTCCTGCTCGCCTTTCTCTCGGCCTTCGACGCGGGCGCGCGCATCGGCGTCACGGCGCCGGGCTATCCCGCCTATCTCAATATTCTCGAAGCTCTGGGCCTCGTTCCGGCGCCGATCGAGATCGGCGAGGAGACGCGCTTTGCGCCGACCGCGGCGCTGATCGAAGCGGCGCATCGCGAAAAGCGCCTCGACGGGCTCCTGCTGATGAGTCCCGCCAATCCCACGGGCACGATGATCGCCGCTGCGGAACTGGCCAGGATCGCGGCCTTCTGCGCGGACGCGGGCGTCACGATCGTCAGTGACGAAATCTACCACGGACTCGAATTTGAGGAGCGTGCGCCGACCGCTCTGCGCTTCTCGCAGGACGCCATCGTCGTGAACTCCTTCTCCAAATATTACGCGATGACGGGATGGCGGCTGGGCTGGCTCATCGCGCCGGAGAGCCTCGCGCGGCCGATCGAGCGGCTACAACAGTCGCTGGCGATCTGCGCGCCGACGCTCGCGCAACGCGTCGCGCTGGAAGCCTTCGAAGCGCGCGAGGAACTGGAGGCGATCAAGGCGGGCTATGCGAAGAGCCGCGCGCGGCTCATCGAGAAGCTTCCTCAAATCGGCCTGCCGCATTACGCGCCGCCGGACGGCGCCTTCTACATCTATGCGGACGTCGCGCATCTGACGCAGGATTCCGTTGCGTTCTGCGCCCGCATGCTGGAAGAGGCGGGGGTGGCCGCGACGCCCGGCGTCGATTTCGACCGCGCGCGGGGAGCGAAGTCGCTCCGCCTCTCTTACGCCGGCGCCGAGGCGGAGGTCGCGCAGGGGCTGGATCGCCTCGCCCACTGGCTGCGCAAGAGCAGCTGACGCGCCGACGACCCGGAGCGTGAGCTTGTCAAAGGCGGTCTATTCGGGGATTTCTGGCATCTGGGGCGTCTCGCATCCGCTTCAAAACACTCGGCCCATCACTCGCATACTCAGCGGGAAAGCGGCGCGGGCGGCAAACCATTCGCGAGGGCGTCCCGATGACAGGCCATGAAGCTTAGAACCCTCTTTTCTGCGTTTTTCCTGACGCTGATCCTGCTTGCCGGCGCAAACTTGGTTCTCGCGTTCTTCCTGGGCGAGGCGGACAAGAGGAGAATCGATTCCGAAAGGCAATTGAATCAAATAACCTTGGTGTCGGAGGATCTGGTCATTTCCTCCCAGTGGGCGACGAGATTCGCGCGGGGCTACGTTGCGACCAGAGACCCGTCGCGGTTGCGCTACTACAACGACCTTATGGACATTTTCGAAGGAAACATCGTGAGGCCGCGTGACTATGGATGGGAATATTGGGATTTGGTCAGCGCTAATCTCTTACCAGAGCCGGAGAACAAGAAAGACGGAGCCATGTCTCTCGAAAATCAGTTCTTGCGGCTCAATTTGACGATCGAGGAATTTAATATGCTGAAGAAGGCCGAGGATCTATTATATAAAATGTTTTCGCTAGAAAGGCGGGCCATGCACGCCGCCTTGGGAGAGTTCGACGATGGAACGGGCGCCTTTACAAAAAAAGCTAAGCCAGATCCGGCTCTGTCGGAAAAACTGCTCTACGGAGAGAGCTATCTGAAAGATAATGGCGAGGCGGCCAGGCTCGTCTACGACCTAAAGAAAAGGGTAGGGGAAAGATATAGAAGTATTCTCAATAAGAACGAAGAATTCGCCTCCAAGCTAATCAAGGCCAATATCTACCTCGGGGGAGCGCTTTTTTCCATCGTCCTCGTGTATATCATTGTCTTGCGTGCCCGTTTTCTCCAGCGGATGTCGCGCTTGTTAAGCGCCGTCGAGGAGATCAGCAAGGGCAAGCCTGACGTGAAAATTCCGGTTGCGGGAGGCGACGAGATTGGCGCGCTGGCTTCCGCGGTCGGTTCCATGACCTTGTCCCTAAGAAGCGCGTTTGAAGCGCTCAACGATAAAATCTCGATAGCCGAAGCAACCGCTGCCGAGTTGAATGAGGAGCGGACGCGCTCCGAAAAGCTTTTGCACAATATTCTCCCCGCCACGATTGCCCAAAGGCTCCAGGGTGGGGAAGAGGTTATTGCCGAGGTGTTCCCGGAGGTTACCGTCTTCTTCTCGGATATCGTCGGGTTCACGGAGATGTCTTCGCGGCTGGGTCCGCATGAGACGGTAAATTTGTTGAACACGCTTTTCGGCAAGTTCGACGATCTGGTCGAGCGCCATGGCGTCGAAAAAATAAAAACCATCGGGGACAGCTATATGGTCGTCGGCGGCGTTCCGACCCGCGACCCGCTCCACTGCCAGCACGTCGCCGAATTCGCCTTGGAGGCGATCTCCTTCGTCAGAAATTTCTCCGACGTCTATCCATCCGCAATCGAGATGAGAATGGGCATTCATACCGGCACGGTTGCGGCGGGCGTTCTCGGCAAGAAGAAGTTCTCATACGATCTGTGGGGCGATGTCGTGAACCTGGCTAGTCGCTACGAAAGTTCTTCCGCTCCTAACAGTATCCAAGTCTCCGAGGCGGTAAAAATTCGCTTGTCGGATGATTTTATTTTCTCGGGCGGTGGCAAGGTTGACCTGAAGGGAAAAGGAACCGTTCCCTCATTTTACCTCTTGGGCAAAAAGACAGCGGGCCACGGGTAGGAGGATGCCGCGGGCGTCCGCTTGCTGCAGGTTCTGTCACTTGCAGCAAGCGTTACGAGCGCATGCGCGGCGGAGCCAGCGTTCTCCCCGGAAGCTGGCCCCATCCTTTCTTTCGTCTTCAGCCCCCCAAGCTCGCGCGGGCGCGCTGCCACCAGCCGCCCTTCTTGGGCGCGGCGGGGTCGGCCTCGGTGATCACGACTTCCGAGCTTGCGGCGTGGCGTGGCTCGGGCTCCGCGGCCGGGGCCGCTGTGGCCTCAGCTGGCGGCGCCAATTCCGTGACAGCCTCGGGCGCGGGCGGGGGCGTCTCGATCGTCGTGGCCTCAGCCGAAGCCGGCAGGGGCGGCTGCTCAAGCGTTGCGGCCTCGCGCGGCGCCTCGTCGGGTTGCGCTCCCGGCAGAACGTCCGCAGGAGCGGCGAAGGGCTCCGGCGCAGCTGCAGCACCCTCGATCGCGACCGGCTCGCCGTCCGGCAGCGCTTGCGGATTGCGGAACTCGGGAGCAAGCGGCGTGGAACGGGTCCAGCGTCCCGGCCCCCGGCTGCGTCCGCGCGTCGGGCGTCGGGTCTCGCCGTTCTGCGTTGGCTGACCGGCAAGCTGCGCCATGAAGGCCAGGCCCTCGTCGGAGGGCTGCAGCTGCTCTTCTAGCGGAGGCTGTTCGGCATAAGATTCGGAAGCCTCGCCGTTTGAAGCGAAGTCGTCGCGACCGCCGCCACGTCCGCGCCGGCGCCGCCTGCGGCGCGAGCGCGGCTGCGCATCGGCCAATTCCTCGCCTTCGCTCTCCCCGCCTTCCGCCCCAACTTCCGCCTCGTCGGGTTCTTCCTCAAGTCTCGGACGCGCTTCCGCTTCGACGAGCGGCGCTTCGCCCAAGTCCAGCGCGCCTTCCGCTTCGCCGGCTTCTTCCTGGGCCAGCTCGGGCGGGAGCGAGTCGACCCGCAGATGCTGCGAGGGTCTGACGCGCGGTCCGCTCGCCGGCTCCCCGCGTTCCAGCGCGTGATAATTCGCGCCCGTGAGCGTGTCGTCGGCGGCGACCATGATGTGCACGCCGAAACGATGCTCCATCGCCTGCAGATGCGCGCGCTTCTGGTTCAAGATGTAGAGAGCGACCGGCGAGCGCGTGCGTAGCACGACGTCATGCGCTGCGCTGCGCACGAGCGCCTCCTCGAGCACGCGCAGCACATGTAGCGCGATCGACGCCGTCGAACGCACCGAGCCCGAGCCGGCGCAGTGCGGGCAGGGCGCGGTGGAGCCCTCGACGACTCCGGCGCGAATGCGCTGGCGCGACATCTCGAGAAGGCCGAAATGCGAGATGCGCCCGACCTGAATGCGCGCGCGATCGTTCTTCAGCGCCTCCTTGATTCTTCGTTCGACGGAGCGGTTGTTGCGGCCCTCCTCCATGTCGATGAAGTCGACGACGATGAGGCCCGCGAGGTCGCGCAAACGCAATTGGCGAGCGACCTCGTCGGCCGCCTCAAGATTCGTCCGCAGCGCGGTGTCTTCGATATTGTGCTCGCGCGTGGCGCGTCCCGAGTTCACGTCGATCGCGACGAGCGCCTCGGTCTGATTGATGACGAGATAGCCGCCGGACTTCAACGTGACCTGGTTGGAGAACATCGCGTCGAGCTGCGCTTCGACGCCGGCTTCCGCGAAGATCGGCGTCGGCTCGCGGTAGAGCTTCACGTTGCGCGCATGGCTAGGCATCAGCATACGCATGAAGGCCTGGGCCTCGCGGTGCGCCTCCGCGCCCGCGACGAGAACCTCGTCGATGTCCTGTCCATAGAGGTCGCGCATGGCGCGCTTGATGAGCGAGCCTTCCTCATAGACGAGAGAGGGCGCGCTCGAGCGAAGCGTCAGCTCCCGCACGCTTTCCCACATGCGCAGCAGATATTCGAAGTCGCGCTTGACTTCCGGCTTCGTGCGCGTGGCCCCGGCCGTGCGCAGGATCACGCCCATGCCTTCCGGCACATCGAGCTCCTGAACGATCTCCTTGAGGCGTCTGCGGTCGGCGCCGTCAGTGATCTTGCGCGAGATGCCGCCGCCACGCGCCGTGTTGGGCATGAGAACGCAGAAGCGGCCGGCAAGCGAGAGATAGGTCGTGAGCGCCGCGCCCTTGTTCCCGCGCTCTTCCTTGACGACTTGAACAAGCAGAACCTGACGGCGCTTGATGACCTCCTGGATCTTGTATTGGCGGCGCATTCGGGGCGCACGATAGGGCACCTCCTCCATGGCGTCGCCGCCGATGTGCTCGACGTGCTGCTCCTCGTCGTCGGCTTCTTCCTCTTCCTCGTCCTCATCGCTTTCGGGCGCGCGGCGCGCCTCGCGCTGGCGTTCCGCCTCTTCGTCGCGTTCGTCCTGGCGGCGGGCCTTGGCTTCGTGATCCTGCTCGATCTGCCGGTAGTCGCCTTCGTCGACCGTTCCGAGTTCGACGACGCCGAAGCCCGACGGATCGACCGACAAAGTCTCGTGGAAGGGCTCGGCTTCGGCCTGGGTCGCGGGCACCACCTCGAGGGCTTCAGCCGGGATCTCCGGCGCGCTCTCGGGCGGCGCGCTTTCGACATCGACTGCCGCCATCTCCAGCTCCAGACCCGGCGTCTCGACCGGCTGGATCTCGGCGCTCTCGTGAGCGGATCCCGTTTCGAGTTCCTCGAAGTCTTCGGGGGCCTCGCTTACAGTCTCGTCATGGGCCGGCTCGCTGAGCGTTTCATCGGGGCGCTGCCGCTTCTCCGCGGAGTCGAAACGGCGGCGGCGCGAGCGCCGGCCGCGAGACTGCTGTTGCTGCCGCGGCTCCTCGTCCTCGGCCTGAAGATGCGCCCGGCTCTCTTCTTCAAGCAGCGCGAGCCGGTCCGCGACCGGGATCTGGTAGTAGTCCGGGTGAATCTCAGCGAAAGCCAGAAACCCGTGACGGTTGCCGCCGTAGTCGACGAAGGCCGCCTGCAGCGAGGGCTCGACGCGCGTCACTTTCGCGAGATAGATATTGCCTCGCAGCGGTTTCTTGTCGGCGGCCTCGAAATCAAATTCCTGGACTTTATTTCCTCGCAGCACCACAACCCGGGTCTCTTCCGGGTGGGAGGCGTCGATCAGCATTTTGTTGGGCATGGGGGACTCGTTCTCGCGTCGCGCGTGACGGGTCGAGGCAGGACTGCGCGAGCCTTCGTTCTGGGCTCGCGGCCGCTGCCGGACGACGGCGTGGGCGGACGCTGGATAGGAAGGATGGGGAAAGCCCGTCGGGGTCCATCGAGACCGCAAGCGCGCTCGTTCCTCGAACGGAACCGTTCGAGCGACGAGAAAACGCGCCAGAATCACACTCTTGGAGCGAAATTCGATCGCAAAAGCTTATGAACTCTTGCGGAATTCGCTCCAGCGCGCTCGGGCCCGCAGGCGGATTGAGCGGCGAGGCCGAGCGAAAGCGGTCTGCGCCGCCCGTCGAAGCCGCCGGAGGGAGACCGGGGCGAGCTTGAGCCCCCGGTCCGGCGACCCGCTTCGCGCCAGCGAAACCGACCGTCCGGATCGGGCGCGCCGCGGTCAAATCCGCGCGAGCTCGCCGGTAACGCGTCACGAAAGACCTTTCGGGGGGCACGACGCCCCTTCGAAACAACCGAGCGCCCGGAGAGAGCCTCGATCGTCAGGTGAACGGCGCCGCGCGGCTCCGGTCTCGCGAGGCGAGGGGCCGAGGCAGCGTCCTTTCTTTTAATAGCGTCGCCACTCTCGCGCCGCAAGCGGGCAGGAACCCTAACCCCCTAGAATTTGTCGAGAACTCCCAAAAATCCTGGCGGGAGGGTCATTTTGGGGCTAAGCCCGCTGCAATTTCGAACGGGAAGAGGAGGCTTGATCCTGATTCGCGCCCTCCCGCTGCGCCTGCGAGACGCCTTCATGGCCTGCCTCGATGTGCGCCACCGCATCGCTTGGCGCCGCGCCGCAGCGATCCTCGTGGCGACCCTCGTCGTGTCCGGCGGCCAAAGCCGCGGCGAGACAAACCCCCCCGCCGTGCGGGCGCCCACGGCGCAGGCAGGGGACAAAATCTCGGCGATCGCCGCCAGGATCGACCGGCGCGGCCCGACCACGCGCCTCATCTTTGAGCTGACGGGGCCCACGACCGCTTCGGCCTTCGCCGCGACCGGGCCGCGGATCGTCGTGGACCTGCCGGAAGTCGCCTTTCTGATCAATTCTGCGGTCGGCGCGCCCGCCGCCCCCGCTCCGCCGATTCGGTTGCGCGGCGCGACGGCGGAGGCCGACGCCTCGCTGATCCATTCCTTCCGTTTCGGCCGTTTTGCGCCCGGCCGCTCGCGAATCGTCATCGATCTCACGCGACCGGCGAGAGCGGCGCGCGTCGAAACCGTAGAAGCGCCCGAAGGCTTGCGCCTCGAGATCGATCTCGTCGCAGAACATCCCGCAGCTTTCGCCGCCGCTGTCGCGCAACGCGTCAAGGCGGAGGCGGCCGAGGCTGCGGCAGGCCCGGCCCCGGCCGTGCGGGAACCCGCCGCCGCCGAGAAGGGCCAGCTTCCGCTGGTCGTGCTCGATCCGGGCCATGGCGGCGTCGACATGGGCGCGCAGAGCCGCCATGGCGACATGGAGAAAATGATCGTTTTCGACTTCGCGCGGGCGCTCAAGGCGAGGATCGAGGCGCATGGCAAACAGCGCGTGGCGCTGACGCGCGAGGAGGACGTCTTCGTCCCCTTGAACGACCGCGTGCGCTTCGCGCGCGAGCGGGGCGCCGCGCTCTTCCTTTCGATCCATGCCGATACTTTGGGCGCCGGCGGCGTGCGCGGCGCGACGATCTATACGGTCGCGGCCCGCGCATCCGACGCCGAATCGGCGCGAATCGCCGAGAAGGAAAATCTCGCCGATCAGACGGCGGGCGTCGAGGACGTCGCGAAGCCCGAGGAGGTGGGCGACATTCTCTTCGATCTCGCCCGGCGAGAGACGCGGGCGCTCGAACACGAATTCGCCCAGACGCTTCTCGTCAAATGGCGCGAGCGAGCCAGCCTCAACAAGAACCCCAGCCGCTCGGCGAGCTTCGTCGTGCTGAAGGCGCATGACGTTCCCTCGGCGTTGTTGGAGCTCGGCTATCTGTCGAGCGAGGACGATCTCGCCAATCTGACCTCCCCCGTGTGGCGTGAGCGCTCCGCGGAGGGCGTCGCCGAGGCGATCGACGCCTATTTCAAAGCGCACACCCCGCCGACGCGGGCGTCGACTCGATAGCTTGGGCCTTCGCCCCTAATTCACCACAAAATTCGAGCAAGTCCTCGCAGACGACGCCCGAGCCTTGTCCACGGCGATACGGTTCCAATCTCGAAGGCTTGGGCGAGACGAGGATGCTCTCTATGCGACTGCTTTTCCGGTTCATCGGCTTTCTTTTTGCGACGGGCGCGATCCTCTTCATGGTCGGCGCCGTCGCGGCTTATGGGCTCGTCCAGGTCTACCAGCGGGATCTGCCGGACACGGCGCAGCTTCAAAACTACGAGCCGCCGATCACGACGCGCGTGCACGCCGGCGATGGCTCGATCCTCGCCGAATATTCGCATGAGCGCCGGCTCTATCTGCCGAGTTCGGCCATTCCCCAGATGGTCAAGCAGGCCTTCATCTCGGCGGAAGACAAGAATTTCTACACGCACAGGGGCATCGATCCGGAGGGCGTGCTGCGCGCGGTGGCGGTCATCGCGCAGGGCGGACGTCATATGCAAGGCGCCTCGACGATCACGCAGCAGGTCGCCAAAAACTTCCTCGTCGGCAACGAACGCTCCTTCGACCGCAAGATCCGCGAGGCGCTCGTCGCCTTCCGCATCGAGTTCGACCTATTCGAAGGACCGCATCCTCGAGCTCTATCTCAATGAGATCTTCCTCGGCCTCGGCAATTATGGCGTCGCGGCTGCGGCGCTCAATTATTTCAACAAGTCGGTCAACGAGCTGACGATCGCCGAGGCCGCCTATCTCGCGGCGCTGCCAAAGGGGCCCAACAACTATCATCCGTTTCTGCATCGAGATCGTGCGATCGAACGGCGCAATTATGTGATCGACCGCATGGTCGCCGACGGCGCGATCACGCCGGAAGAAGGCGCCAAGGCGAAGACGGAGCCGCTCAACGTCAATCCGCGCCTGCTTTCCCCCAACACCTACGTCGCCGGCTATTTCGCCGAGGAGGTGCGCCGCAAGCTCCTCGAGATGTATGGCGAGAAGAAGCTCTACGAGGGCGGGCTCTCGGTGCGCGCGACGCTTGATCCGAAGATGCAGGCGCTGACGCGAAAGGTGCTCGCCGACGGCCTCGTGCGCTTCGACGAGGCGCACGGCTTCCGCGGCGCGATGAACCACATCGACATTTCGAACGATTGGGGGACGGCGCTCGCGGCGATCCCGGCGCTCGGCGACGTGAAGCCCTGGCGGCTCGCGGTCGTGCTCGAGGCCAACGATGCTCAAGCCAAGATCGGCCTGCAGCCGGGCCGCGAGAAATCCGGCGAGGTCGAGCGAGAGCGCGAGACCGGCGTCTTGCCGGCGGAGGGCGTGCGCTGGACGGGCCGGTCGATCCGCGCCGCGCTGGCGCCGGGCGACGTGATCTATGTCGAACCCGTCGCCAATAAGGCGGGGCAATATCGGCTTCGCCAGATCCCCGACATCTCCGGCGCCATGGTCGCGATGGACCCTTACACGGGTCGCGTGCTCTCGATGGTCGGCGGCTTCTCCTTCGATCAATCGGAGTTCAACCGCGCGACGCAGGCGCTGCGCCAGCCCGGCTCCTCCTTCAAGCCCTTCGTCTATGCGGCGGCGCTCAACGAGGGATACACGCCCGGCTCGCAGATTCTCGACGAGCCGATCTCGATCGTGCAGCCCGACGGCTCGGTCTGGAGCCCGGAAAACTTCGAGGGCGGGCAGGGCACCGGCGCGCATCCGCTGCGCTACGGCGTCGAGCACTCCAAGAACATGATGACGGTGCGCCTCGCAAAGGATCTCGGCATGCCGCTCATTGCCGAATATGCGCGTCGGTTCGGCATCTATGACGATCTGTCGCCCTATCTCTCCATGTCGCTCGGCGCCGGCGAGACGACGCTCATGCGCATGGTCACTGCTTATTCCATGCTGGCCAACGGCGGCAAGCGCATCAAGGAGACGCTGATCGATCGAATCCAGGATCGCTCGGGCCAAACCGTCTACCGCCATGACGAACGCCAGTGCCTCAGCTGCGACGCGCCCAAATGGGACAATCAGAACGAGCCCAAGCTCGTCGACAAGCGCGAGGAGCCGGTCATCGACGAATTGACCGCTTATCAGATCACCTCGATCATGGAGGGCGTGATCCAGCGCGGCACCGGCGTCTCGATCAAGGCGGTCGGCAAGCATCTCGCCGGCAAGACCGGAACCACGAACGAGGCCAAGGATCTTTGGTTCATAGGCTTCTCGCCCGATCTCTGCGTCGGCGTGTTCCTGGGCTACGACCGCCCGCGCTCGATGGGCGACCACGCGCAGGCGGCGCTGTATGCCGCGCCGATCTTCCGCGACTTCATGATGGTGGAGCTCAAGGACAAGCCCGACACGCCCTTCCGCGTGCCGCCCGGCATCAAGCTGATCTCGGTCAACCCTGCGAGCGGGATGCGCGCTTCGGGCTCAGGCTCGATCCTCGAGGCCTACCGGCCCGGCACGGCGCCGCCGGAATACGCCGGCGACCCGGCCACCGCCGCGCAGACCGACATCGACCAGAAGGTCCCGGGCGGGCTGTATTAGAACGAGCTTTCGCAAGACCAACCGGAATCTCGCGAGCGGCGCTCGCTCCACTGGCCTGATCGGGCGCGCTCGGATCCCCTCGAACGTACTCCGTTCGGATGGCCGGCGCGCGCCGGCGCCCCTACTCAATCTCCCTTCCGACTGCTATTCTGAGCCCTTCGAGGAGAGCCGGCCCCGCTTCAGAATCGGTAGCGCCGGCGTTGGACGGCGCGAAGCGTCGAGGAGCAGGGCGGCGATGAAGTGGGAAGATTTCCAGAGTTCGCAAAACGTCGAGGATCGCCGCGGCCAGCCGCAAATCGCTAGCGGCGGCCGGCGCGTCGGCGCAGGCGGTCTCGGGATCGGCACCGTGATCATCCTCGGCCTGATCGGCTACTTCACAGGCATCAATCCGGCAGTCCTGATCGGCGGCGCCGAGATGCTGAACAACATGCGCGGCGGCGGCCAGCAGGCGACCCAGCAGAGCGCGGAGGCACCCAAGCCCGGCGCGCCGAACGACCAACTCGGCCAATTCGTCTCGAAAATTATGGGCGAGAACGAAGAGGTCTGGGGTCAGGTTCTGCCAGCGCAAAAGAACATCCGCTTCGTGCCGCCGACGCTGGTCATGTTCGACGGCCAGACCTCCTCGGAATGCGGCACGGCGCGCGCGGCGATGGGACCCTTCTATTGTCCGATCGATCGCAAGATCTATCTCGACACCGCCTTCTTTCGCGATCTGAAGACGAAATTCGGCGGCGGCGGCGATTTCGCTTACGCCTATGTGATCTCGCATGAGATGGGTCATCACATCCAGAATCTGCTCGGCATTCTGCCGCAGGTGCAGCGCGCGCAGGCGCGGGCCTCAAGCCGCGGGGAGGCCAATGCGCTTTCCGTCCGCGTTGAGCTGATGGCCGACTGCCTCGCCGGCGTCTGGGCCGCGAACGGTAATGCGCGGCGGCAATTCCTGGAGCAAGGCGACGTCGAGAAGGCGATCTCCACCGCGCAGGCGATCGGCGACGACCGTTTGCAGCACGCCTCGCAGGGCGTCGTCGTTCCGGACCTCCTTCACCCACGGCTCCGCGGCGCAACGCGTCGAATGGCTGGAGCGCGGGCTGCAATCCGGAAAGATCGACAGCTGCAACGCCTTCAGCGCGCGCTAGGCGAACACTTTCCCCCACAACCCGGTTTTGGTCGCTGGCGCTCAGCCTCCGTAGTGCGCCGGCGTCTTTTCCTCCTTTGCGCGGCGCGTTTTGCGGGATAGTCTTGCACGGCTCCCTTCGCCGCCGCCTTTTGAGGAGGACGCCTATGTTTGAAGATTTTTTGCCGCTCAAAGCTTTCGATGCGCCGCCGGCCTTCGCCGCCCACGCCGAAATCAGGATCAAGATCGAACCGCGCCACGTGAAGTTCCGCGACGCCGGACGCGCGCCGGCGGACGGCTTTAACGCCTGGCGCTATGTCCGCGTCGGCTCCAAGGAGGACAACCACCATCCGCTCGACGTCGCGCTCGGGCCGGTCTTCAATGTCCGCCGCGGCGTGAAGCTCGATGTCTGCTGGGAGAACGCGATCGGCAAGATGCCGCCGATGAGCCCGAAGCACGAGGCGACGCTCGAGCCGCCGCCGATCAACCCGATCCCGATGCAATTTGGCGCGCCTGTGTGGGTGGGCATGAACCCCTCGGTCGGCGTCGTCACGCATCTGCACGGCGCACGCGTGCAGGGAAGCTCCGACGGGTGGCCGCTGCATCCGGCGAGCTTCGCGGGAAACCCGTATAAGTTTCCGTCGGCGCTTCCGTACCACTACACGAACGATCAGCGCTCCTGCATGCTCTGGTTTCACGACCACGCGATGGACAATACGGCGGTGCAAGTGCATGCGGGACTTGCCGGTCTCTACTTCATCCGCGACGAGGCCGACGATGAGGTTCTGTCGCTTGTCGGCGGGGCAGGGCAGGAGATCCCGCTCGTCTTGCAGGATCGCAAGTTCGCCTGCGGGTTCGAGATGCTCGACTACTGGGCGGGCGTGCCAACCTTCCCGGACGATTTCGACCGTCCAGAATATCTCGGCGACACGGTTTTTGTGAACGGGCGGCCGTCGCCTTTCCACGAGGTGGAGCGCGAAGGTCTACCGGCTGCGCGTGCTCAACGGATCGCATGCGCGCACTTTCGCGCTCGCGCTGATCGACCCGGCGCCGTGGAACTATCTCGAAGCGCCCGAGGAGGCAGCTGTCGGCTACTCGGACCTGCTGACCGTCATCGGCAATGACGGGGGGCTGTTTGCAGACCCGCGCCGCCTCGGGGCAACGGCTCACATCCTGCTGGCGCCCGGCGAGCGGCTCGATCTGCTGCTGGATCTGACCGCGGTTGAGGCGCGCAAAGACGACATGGGCGCTGGTGATTCCCACGCGCGCCTTGCGGCTGGTCAATCTTGCGGTGACTTCGGCGCAAGCTGGAGACTGGCCGGAGGCGATCTTCCAGACGACCGAGCTGCTCACGGGCTTTCCCAGGGCGCCGACCCGAACGACCCGGCGCCGAGCGTTGCGAGCTCCGTGCTCACTCTGGACGACGCGCGGACGGGAGCACGCAGCGCGCAGCTGGCGTCGATCGCTGCGCTTCGGGTCGCGAATGTGTTGGAGCTCTGCGTCGACGTGACGAAGACGCCCGGCGCTGCGCTGGACGAAGCGCGGCTAACGAGCATCCTGGCGAGCGCTGCGAGCGAAGACGGCTTCGAGTGGCGCGAGGCGCTCTGCAAGCGCCCGAGGGCGCGCCGATCGTGAAGAATTGCTTCGTCGTGCTGATGAACGACGCGTTGGGAAAGGGCTTCAAAAGGATGTGCAGCCCAGAGACAACGAATGGAGCCCCTATGCGCTCGGTCCCTGGCGCGACACGCAGATCTGGGAGCTGGCGCAGAATGACCCGCAGGACGGACGAAGCGCCTTCGCCATACCTTTCTCGGTCGACCTCGACGGCGCGAGCCCGCCGCCAGGCTCGCCGGATGCGGCGAAGGACTATTACGTCGCGCGCGCGAGCTGGTTCGACACATATCCCCCGGAGCGGCTGATCGACGACGCGCCTGCCGCGGGCGACACGCCGAGCTACGCCAAGCTGCATGCGCCGGCGGCGACGGCGAAGGCCGGAACCTATGAACGCTGGTACGTCGCCAACATCGGCAATGCACAGCCCCTGCTCGCCGGCGTCGTCGACGACAAGGGCAATGTCGGCGTGCCCGACATGCATCCCTTCCACATGCATCTCGTCAATTTCGTCGTGACGAGGCGCTGGCGGTTGCGGCCTGGCGCTAATCTCTTCGCGCCCACCGATGGCCTGCGTAGAGACGACTTCGACAAGCTCTGCCGGCACGACACGGTGCGCGTCCAGTCGAACGAGCTGCTCGAGCTGCTCGTCTTTTTCCCGCCGGGCTATACGGGGCTGCTACCCCTTCCACTGCCACGTGCTCGAGCATGAGGACATGGGAATGATGTCTCATTTCGAGGTGGTCGCCTGAGGACGAACCCCCATGTGTTTGCCCTAAGGGAGCCGGCGCTGGAACTGAGGCGCTTTCACAGCCGGTTTATCCTCTATAATGGCTTTCAAAGTGGACGGCGCACGAGGGTAAGTATGGCGCACATCGATGATCATTTCGCGTCCTCCCACGGCGCGAGGGGAGACCCAGCGTCGCCGTGACCGATCTTTCGCTCGTCTTCTCGCCGCTCGTCTCCTGGCCGGCGCTGGCGTTGTTGGGCTTTCTTGCCGCGGCGCTTCTCGCCTTCTCCCTCTATAAGGGGCAGAGACGCGCGCTCTGGCGCGCGCTCGCCCTCGCGCTTTTTCTGCTCGCGCTCGCCAATCCGATGCTGATGGAGGAGGAGCGCGAGAAGGAAAAGAGCGTCGTCGCCGTCGTGCTCGATCTTAGCGAGAGCCAGAACTCTCGGGAACCGCACGCAGCAGGTCGAAGCGGCGCGGCGCGAGCTCGAGACGGCGCTTTCGCGCTTCCCCGATCTGGAGCCGCGCTTCGTCACCGTGGGAACCGAAGCCGAGGGCACCAAGCTTTTCGCGGGACTTGCGCAGGCGCTCGCCGATACGCCGCCCGAGCGCGTCGGCGCCGCGATCCTGGTGACCGACGGGCTCGTCCACGACATCCCGTCGAAGGCCGAAGCGCTCGGCTTCAAGGCGCCGTTGCACGCCCTCATCACCGGCCGCGCGGGAGAACGCGACCGCAGGCTCGACCTCGTCGAGACGCCGCATTTCGGCGTCGTCGGCAAGGACGTCGTCATGCGCGTCCGCGTCGTCGACAGCCCCGCGCGGTCCGGCGAGAACCAGGCGGCTGAGGTCGTCGCCAAGCGCGACGGCGCGGTGATCGCGCGACACCGCGCCCGGCTCGGCGAGATCGTCGAGATACCGGTCGCGATCGAGCATGGCGGCCCCAATGTCGTCGAGCTCGAGACGCCGCCCATCGAGGGCGAGCTCACAGAGGTCGACAACCGGGGCGTCGTCGTCGTCGAAGGCGTGCGCGACCGTCTCAAGGTGCTGCTCGTCTCGGGCGAGCCGCATCAGGGAGAGCGCAGCTGGCGTAATCTTCTGCGCGCCGACGCAAATGTCGAGCTCGTGCACTTCACCATCCTGCGTCCGCCGGACAAAGTGACCGGCGCGCCGCCCTCGGAGCTGTCGCTGATCGCCTTTCCGACCGCCGATCTCTTCGGCCGGCGGATCAAGGATTTCGACCTCATCATCTTCGATCGCTATTCGAGCCAGACGCTGCTGCCGAGCCTCTACTTCGAAAACATCGCCAATTACGTCGAGGGCGGCGGCGCTTTCCTCGCGATGGTCGACGCCGATTACGCGACGCTGCGCGGGCTTTATTACTCGCCCCTCACTTCGATCCTGCCAGCGCGACCCGATGGGGAAGTCTACGAGCAGGCCTTCCGGCCTCACGTAGCGAAGGACGGGGAACGGCATCCCGTCACGCGCGGGCTCGAAGGCGCGAAATCGACGCCGCCCGCCTGGGGAGAATGGTTCCGCCAAGTCGATGCGACGCTCGTAAAAGGTCAGACGCTGCTCGCTGGCGCGAACGACAAGCCGCTGCTGGCGCTCTCGCGTGAGGGAAAAGGCCGCGTCGCCTTGCTCCTCACCGATCAATTATGGCTGTGGGCGCGCGGCTATGATGGCGGCGGCCCGCAGGTTGATCTGATGCGCCGGCTCGCCCATTGGCTCTTGAAGGAGCCGGAGCTCGAGGAAGAGTCGCTGCGCGCGACGACCGCGGGTCGCGATATCGTCGTCGAGCGCCAGAGTCTCAAGGACGCGCCGGAGCCGCTCGTCGCGTCGACGCCGTCGGGAGAAAAAAGAGAGATCGCTTGGCTTCCCAAAGAGCCAGGCCTCTATCGCGCCGAGATCTCGGGCGCTCAGATGGGGCTTTATCGTTTCGAGAGCGGCGGGCTGACAGCGCTCGCCAATGTAGGACCGCAAAATCCGCGCGAGTTCCGCGAGGTCGCCTCGACCGAGGAGAAGCTGCGCCCGCTCGCCGAGGCGACCGGCGGCACGGTGAGGCGGCTCGCGCCTGGCGGCGGCGAAACGATCGCGCTGCCGCGGCTCGTCGAGATGCGCTCGTCGACCCTTTACGGCGGCGCCGACTGGATCGGCGTCAAGCATGGCGCGGCGACCGCTTTGAAAGGGGTGAGGACCACGCCGCTGGCGCTTGGCGTCCCGGCGCTCTGCATGCTGCTCGGCGCGGCGATCCTCGTTTGGACGCTCGAGGGGCGGAGGTGATTCGCGACGTCACCTGATTCGTCGCATTTGCAACGGCCGCTTTGCAAAACGGGGAAGAAATATTTTTTCTCCCTGTTGAAAGCCGGCATAGCTAGGGCAAGAGTTTTCGGCGCTCTTTCTCCGGTTGCGGGAGGGCACGCTTTCCGCCAATCTCTGGCCTTGTCCCCGTCGGCCTCCGCGTCGCGTTTGCAGGCTGCGGGATGCTCTCGAACCTTAAGTCCGCCATGCCCGCTCCCGAAGCCCTGTCGCCTCGGCGACTTTACTCGGTCGCCGAGCCCGCCCCGCGTGTTCCGCCGCACAATATCGAGGCCGAGCAGGCGCTGCTCGGCGCGCTGCTCATCAACAACGACGCTTTCGACCGCGTCTCGGATTTCTTGAAGCCCGAGCACTTTTGCGAGGAGCTACATCGGCGCATCTTCGAGACCTGCGCGCAGCTCATCCGGCTCGGCAAGCTGGCGACCGTCACGACGCTCAAGACGCATCTTGGCGGTCTGGAGCTGCCCGAGGGCGTGACGATCCAGGCCTATCTCGCGCGGCTCGCGGCGGAGGCGACGACGATCATCAACGCCGAGGATTATGGGCGGATGATCCACGATCTCGCGGTCCGGCGCGAGCTCATCACCATCGGCGAGGATGTGGTCAATCTCGCCTATGACTCGCCCGTCGAACTCGTCGCCGCGCGCGCAGATCGAGGAGGCCGAGCGCAAGCTCTATCAGATCGCCGAGACGGGCCGCTACGACGGCGGCTTCCAGCGCTTCTCCGACGCGCTGACGCTCGCGATCGACATGGCCAACGCCGCCTTCCAGCGCGACGGGCATCTTTCCGGCTTGGCGACGGGCCTCGTCGACCTCGACGAGAAGATGGGCGGCTTGCAGAAGTCGGACCTGATCATCATCGCGGGGCGTCCCGGCATGGGCAAGACGGCGCTCGCGACCAACATCGCCTTCAACGTCGCGCGCGCCTATGAGCACGAGACCGGGCCGGACGGCGTGCAGCGCACGCTCAATGGCGGCATCGTCGGCTTCTTCTCGCTCGAAATGTCGGCCGAGCAGCTCGCGACGCGCGTCATCGCCGAGCAGTCGGGCGTGCCGAGCTACAAGGTGCGGCGTGGCGACATCGGCGAGCACGAGTTCCGTAGGCTCACCGAAGCCGCGCGCGAGATGCAGAGCATTCCCTTCTACATCGATCAGAGCGGCGGCATCTCTATCGCGCAGCTCACCGCGCGCGCGCGCCGCCTGAAGCGTCAGAAGGGGCTCGATCTGCTCGTCGTCGACTATTTGCAACTGCTCGCGGGCTCAAGGACGCGCAGCGAGAATCGCGTGCAGGAGCTCACTGAGATCACCACCGGCCTGAAGGCGCTCGCCAAGGAGCTCTGAGGTGCCGATCCTCGCGCTCTCGCAGCTCTCGCGTCAGGTCGAGTCGCGCGACGACAAGCGCCCGCAGCTTTCGGATCTGCGTGAATCCGGCTCGATCGAGCAGGACGCCGACGTCGTGCTCTTCGTCTATCGCGAGGAATATTACCTGCGAAATCGCGAGCCGCGCGAAGGCACGGAAGAGCACATCAAATGGATGGCCGAGATGGAGCAGGCGCATGGCCGCGCCGAAGCGATCCTCGGCAAGCAGCGCCACGGTCCGACGGGAACCGTGCAGCTCGCTTTCGAGGCCGAGATCACGCGCTTCTCGAACCTCGCGCAGGAGGACAGGCTCCCGGCGCGGATGGAGTGAGCGGCGTTAAGGTTAGCGCGCAGCCGGGCCCCGCGTTCCATGTGAGCAATCGGAAAATATGCTACTTCCCGGGCTTCGGCCGCGCCAGGACTCCCGCCCCGGCGCCGGTCAGGGGAGGCGCTCATGCGTGCAAAATGGATTTCATGGCTTGTCGTCGCGGCCTTCGCGGCGCTCGGCGGTTGCGACCGCAAGGCGGCCGGGCCGGATGAAGCGGCGAACGAAGCCAAGGAAAAGGCGGCGCTCGAATCCGGCGTCGAGGCCGTCGTCTATGGCCTGCCTCTCGTGATCATGGACATCACCAAGGCCAAGTCGACCAATGTCGTAAAGCCCGAAGGCTTCGCAGCGCCGATCAATCAATTCGTCAACGTGCGCACTTTCCCCGACGCCTCCTTCAAGGACGTCGTGCGTCCGAACGTCGACACGCTTTATTCCTCGGCCTTCCTCGATCTTTCGGCCGAGCCGATCGTGCTTTCGGTTCCCGACACACACGGCCGCTATTATCTGATGCCGATCCTCGACGCCTGGACCAATATCTTCGCTTCGCCCGGCAAGCGCACGACCGGGACCAAGGCCGGCAACTTCGCGATCACGGGTCCCGGCTGGCAGGGGACGTTGCCTCCCGGCGTGAAAGAGCTGAAGTCGCCGACGGACATGGCCTGGATCATTGGCCGCACGCAGACCAATGGGCCAGCCGACGTTCCGGCTGTTCGCGCGATTCAGGACGGCTACAAGCTCACGCCGCTCTCGTCCTTCGGCAAGCGTTATGTCGCGCCGCAGGGCAAGGTCGACCCGGACGTCGACATGAAGACGCCGCCCGTCGAGCAATTGCAGAAGATGACCGCGGAGATCTTCTTCGATCGGCTGGCGACCTTGCTGAAGGCCAATCCGCCGCCGGCCTCCGAGGCGCCGATCCTCGAGAAGCTCAAAACGATCGGGATCGTTCCGGGCGAGAAATTCGAGCTTGCGAAGCTCGATCCCGTAACGGCGAAGGGATTGGGAAAATCTGTCGAGGTCGCGCTCGAAAAGTTGCAGGCGGGGTCGAAGGAGACTGGCGTTCCCGTCAACGGGTGGCGCGTGCCGCCGATGATCCTCGGCAATTACGGCTCGGACTATGGGGTGCGGGCCGTGGTCGCGCTGATTGGCCTTGGCGCCAATCTGCCGCAGGACGCGGTCTACCCTTCGGCATTCGTCGACGAGGGGGGCGCGCCCTTCGACGGCGCGAATCGCTACGTCATTCACTTCGACAAGGGCGCAGCGCCGCCCGTCGACGCCTTCTGGTCGGTCACGCTTTATGGAGAGGACGGCTTCTTCATCGCCAATCCGATCAACCGCTACGGGATCAGCAGCTGGATGCCGCTCAAGAAGAACGCCGACGGGTCGGTCGACATCTATGTGCAGCGCGCGTCGCCGGGGAAGGACAAGGAATCGAACTGGCTGCCCGCGGGGGAGAAGGCGTTCAATCTGACGCTGCGCATGTATTGGCCGAAGGAAAAGCCGCCGTCGATCCTGGACGGAAGTTGGAAGCCGCCGGCGGTGAAGCGGGCGCCCTGATGTGGACGACGAGCCGCCGGCTCGGATGAAGGCGCTTCAGAGACGAAATCCGAGTGATCGCGTCGGCTCGGGCCGCCCACTCCTCTTGCCCTTGCGCGAGGGGGAGGGAATGCGCTCCGCGACTCTCTCAGCCGAAAACGCATGACAAAAGAAAAACCCGGCCTCTTGAGGGAGGCCGGGCTGTTGCTTCGTTCGAGCGGCGAACTACGCGCCGCCGCGTCGCGATCAATAGGCCGCGATCACCGGGCCCCTAAACAGGGCGGTCCAATCGAAGTGGTAGTTCACGCCAACGCGGGCGAGGTTGAGGCTCGCGGTGCGATTGTAGCCCCAACCCCAGCCGCCGTTGTTGTTGTGGTTGCTGGTGAGCTCGGCGTGGAGCACTTCGCCCTTCACCGACCAGTTCGGCATGACCCTCCATTCGAGGCCGCCACCCACAGTCCAGCCGGTGGCCGTTCCGCTGAAGCGGAAGGGGCTCGTTTCGCCATAGGCGAAACCACCCGTGCCATAGGCGAGGATCGACGGCGTGATCAGGTAGCCGATGCGGCCGCGCACCGTGCCGAGCCAGCTCAGGCTAAGCTGCCTGTTGCCGTACTGAAAAGCGGGAACCAGAACGCCGCCCGCGGGAGCGAAAGGCGAAGCGTAGAGCGTATTGTTCCAGCTGTTGCGATTGCCGCTGCTGAGGCTCGTGCCTGCGAAGTCGCTCTCGTAGCCGATGACGATGGAGCGGGTGAGCTGAAGATTGTAGCCGTCGTGGAAGCCGCCGATCACGCCGCCCCCGTTGCGTCCACCCTCGAAACCCGTGGGAAGGAAGAACAGATTCGGCGAGCCACCCGCGGTTCCGAGGAAGGCGAAGCGGGGGTCCCAATAGGCGACGACCGGGCTGCCGCTAAAGGCGCCGCCATTGTTGTTGCCGTTGTCGAGCCAGATTCCGCCGATGTCGAGGCCGAGATAGCCGCCGGTCCAGGTCGTATCCGCCGGGGGCGGCGGGACGAAGTCCGCCTTGCGGCTGGGGAGGTCGGCGGCGAAGGCCGAGCCCGTGGCGAGGGCGAGCGCGAGCGCGCTGGCGAAGATAGGTTTTTTCATGCCGACACTCCTTTTGTCCTAGCGCCCAGTAGCTCGGCCAATGCCGCGGGCGATATTCGCTGTTCCAAAGTGGCGTTAGAATAAATGCGCATCGGCGCCGTAGATACGGCTAATTTCACTTGCAGCGACGATTTTCGGAGCGTGTGTCCTTTTTGCAACATTCTACAATCGCCGCGCCGACGGCTTTCATGCTGAAAAATGGACTGCCGCTTCTTTGAAACAACTGTTCGGCCAACAACATGCAAAGGCGCGTGCGACCCCTTAAACCTTGTGCTTGGCGCAGACGTGCTCACGCAAAGGAACGTCGTGTCAACTCGCTCTCTGCGCGAGCGAGACGAAAAATCCGTCCGTTCCCGAGGTCAAAGGAGAGAACCTCAGCCCGACGCCATGACGCGAAGCGAAGCGCGCGAGCGTCGGCAGATTCGCCCGCGTCGCAATCTCTTCGGCCGAAAGCGCTTTGAAATTCGGATGCGCCGCGAGGAAGGCCTGAATCTGATTCTCATTCTCTTCGCAGAGCAGCGAGCAGGTCACATAGGCGATACGTCCGCCGGGCTTCACATAGCGCGCAGCGCCTTGGAGCAGGTCGCTTTGCTCCTTGAGGCGCAGAGGGATTGCGCCGGGCGCCAGCCGCCATTTTGCGTCGGGATGACGTCGCCACGTTCCGGTTCCGGTGCAGGGTGCGTCGATGAGCACGAGATCGCAACGCCCCTCGAGATCGGCGAGCACGTCCGCCTCGCCTTTTGGCGCCCGAACTTGCACGTTGCGGGCGCCGGCGCGTTCCAGTCGCAGGAAGATCGGCGCGAGCCTGCGGCCGTCGGCGTCATGTGCGTAGATCTGGCCGCGGTTGTACGTCTGCGCGGCGAGCGCCAGGGTCTTGCCGCCGCCGCCGGCGCAAAGGTCGAGAATCTGCTCGCCGGGCGCCGCGCCGCA
This sequence comes from uncultured Alphaproteobacteria bacterium, assembly GCA_963760695.1. Lineage (GTDB taxonomy): Bacteria > Pseudomonadota > Alphaproteobacteria > Rhizobiales > Beijerinckiaceae > Methylocystis. Next base: position 82,781 of record CAVXEI010000019.1, read on the forward strand.
AAGGAGCGCCGCGAGCTGCGAGCCTTCGTCCTGCGTCTCGACGAGGCCTTTGACGAAGGCGGGCTCGCCGGAGAGCGCCGGACCGCGCCCGTCGGCGCCGGGCCTGATGCGCAGGCCCAGCGGCGAGAGCGGCGTCGACTCCGGGGTGGAGATGCGCGAGCTTCTTTTGCGCCTCGTCGCGCGTGGCCTTCAGAATGTTGACGCGCAAATCGACGGGGGCGCGCTCCGACAGCGCCGCGCCCTCGAGGGCGGCCTGATCGCCGAGCGCCGCCTCGAGACGGTCCGCGAGCCATTGCGGATAGTCGCCCCGCACATGCGCCGGCGCGTCGTCGAGCGCTGCGCTTTCGTAACGCGCGCGTTCCTGCTCGGTGAGGGGCGAGGGCGCATGCCCCTCGCCGTTGAAAAGCCCGGCGACCGTCTCAAGGCTCAGGCCGCGCGCTTCGCGCAAGGCGCCCAGCAGGATTGCGCGTGGCGTCTCCTCGCCCATGACATGCGCCGCGGAGGCGCGCTTGCGCAGCGCGTCGAAGACGAGCGTGGCGATCTGCGTGCGATCCTTGGAGCCGGCGAAACGATGGCCGACGCCCCATTCCTTCAGCACGTCCTGCGCCGGACGGCGCCGCTCGCCGATGAGTTGCAAAATCTCGATGGCGGCGGAAAGATGGGCGGCGGGGGTCATGGAGGCTTTCGCGGGAGAGGGGCCGCTTCGTCTCACGGCCGGCCAGGAATTGCAACCGAGGCAAGAATGTCCCGGAGCTTCATCATGACGCGTTTGCTGGCCCGGCTATGGAAAGGTTCTGCCGCGACATGCGCGGAGCCTTCGTTCGACCCCGCCGACTTCGCTCGAAAAGCCGAGCATCTCGCCGCGATGACGGCAAGCTTCGGCTACGATCCGAAAAAAGCGCGGCTCGTGGACGAGGAATTCTCCTTCGAGCTCGCTGGCCTGCGCTGCAAGGCCGAGGGGCGGGCGCTGCCCGACGGCTCGATTCTCGTCTTCTACGATCCGCAAATGACGCTGGCGCGGCTCGCCTGCTGTGTGGCGCATGAGGTGCAGCACCAGAAATACGCCCGCGTGCGTCGCGCTTATGGGGCGGAGGGCGCGGATGGGCCGATGCACGAGATTTTCGCGGCCTTCACGCCGGAGCGTCTGGCCGAGCGGCAAGGCGTCTCGGACTATTCCAACGAGCATTGGGCGGGGTGGCGCGCGGCCGAGCCGCCGCGCCTCTTCGAGGACGAGATGGCGCGCGGCGGATCTGAACCGATCAACGAGACCTTGGCCGAGGTCGCCAAGGCGCTCTACAATTTCGGGCGCGAGGCGCGCATCGATCCGCTTTGGCGCGCGCTCTACGAATTGATCTTGCGCGAATGGGCGCGGATTGAGGGTCGGGCGAACTGATGCTGGCGCTGCTGAGAATGCTCGGCCCTGCGCGAAGTGAGAGCCGCGAACCCGCCATTGCCCGAACGGCGCAGGGGATAGTGGAAAATCTTCGCGCGCTCGGCCTCCATGTTGAGGCGAAGCTCTTTGGGTCGCATTTCGTCGAGATCGTCGCTTCGACCTCGCCAAAGCTCATCACAACTCCCGGCAACGCCTTAGCCTCGGGCGTCGCGCTGCTGCTCGCTGGGAAGTATGATCCTCCCACGCTCGTTTTCGAGGAGATCAATTCGCTAGAACCCGGCCTCGGCCGGGCGATGGCAGAAGCGGCGCTCCAGGCGCTTGCTGAGGGCGAGCGCCCCATCCGCAACATCCGCGTCGACGACGCTTCGCCCCGCGGCCGCGACGGCCTAAGCTTCTGGCGGCGCGCCGCCGCGGCGCACGCTTGGCTCGAGTGGGAGATCACCGAGAACGGGCGCGGCGTAGGAAGCGCGCCCTAAAGCGCCCGGCGGACGGAGAAGATACGCATGAGCTGAGAAAGCCGCTTGCGGCCAATCGGGAATGCACGCGTCCATCGACGCCGTGCACGACTTGCTGCGGCGCGTTCGCTCGCCCGAGAGCGCGGCGGGAGGGGCGCGGTGAGGCGTTGCGCGGGGGCAGGCGCCTAAAGTTTAGGGCCATCGAGAGGCTTAGCCGAGCCATGTTGCAGGGGTCGGGCTAGAACTTGTCACGAAGCCACGCTTAAGATTTTTCTCTGTCCTTAACCAGGCATGGGCTATACATTTGCAGCGTACCTACGGATTCTGACGCCGTTAGGTCCGCTCGGCCGGAAGCCATTGTTCGCCGTCGGAGTTGCCGCTGTTTTTTTGGAGGCAGGAAATGCATCGTGCAAAATTATTGGCCGCCGCCGCCGTTGTCATGAGCCTGTGGGCTCCATGCGGAGCGAGCGCCGCGACGAACATTCTCTACGAAACGTTTGCGGGCATCGAGATCGTCGCGCTTTCGGCGGCCAATCCGAATAGCGGCATCGCGCTTCATTCGGGCAATGCGACCAATGTCGTCGCGGGCGGCGGCCGGGTCTATTGGGAGGACGGCCTCAACATCTGGGCGGCCAACCCCGACCTGACGGTCGCCTCGATCGTTCACACCAATGGCGTTGCGCCGGCGGGCCTCGGCCTCGACGTGCAGGATGGCATTCTCTACGAAACCTTTGCGGGCATCGAGATCGTCGCGCTTTCGGCGGCCAATCCGAATAGCGGCATCGCGCTTCATTCGGGCAATGCGACCAATGTCGTCGCGGGCGGCGGCCGGGTCTATTGGGAGGACGGCCTCAACATCTGGGCGGCCAACCCCGACCTGACGGGCGCCTCGATCGTTCACACCAATGGCGTTGCGCCGACTGGCCTCGGCCTCGACGTGCAGGATGGCATTCTCTACGAAACCTTTGCGGGCATCGAGATCGTCGCGGTTTCGGCGGCCAATCCGAATAGCGGCATCGCGCTTCATTCGGGCAATGCGACCAATGTCGTCGCGGGCGGCGGCCGGGTCTATTGGGAGGACGGCCTCAACATCTGGGCGGCCAACCCCGACCTGACGGGCGCCTCGATCGTTCACACCAATGGCGTTGCGCCGGCAGGCTTGGGGCTCTATGTCTTCCCCACCCCGGTCGCTCCCGGGCCTGTTCCCGGGACCGGCCTCGTGAGTCTTGCGTTCCTGGCCCTTGCGGGAAGCGCCGCAGAAGCGCGAGGTCTCCTCCAGCGCTAGAGTCTTTCCGACCCTGACTGAATCGTCGGGGGATTCCCTTTTTTGGCGCGACCTGATTCAAGCTTCCGGCCGGGATTCGGAGGCCGGAAGGAATGGCGCGACCCTACTCGAACGATCTTCGTGAGCGTGTTGCTGCGTTGGTGTTGAGCGGGTGGACGGTTCGGGCGGCGGCGGCGCTGATGCAGGTGAGCGTCGCGAGCTCGGTGCGTTTCGCGCGAGCGGCGCGGGCGACGGGCAGCGCGGCGGCAAAGCCCATGGGCGGCAAGCGTCCCTACCTGCTCGCGGGCCAGCGCGATTTCCTGCTGGCGCGTCTTGCTGAGAAGCCGGATCTGACCCTGCACGCGCTGCTTGGCGAACTGCGCGAACGCGGCGTCGTCGTGTCCTGCGACACCTTATGGCGGTTCTTGCGCAAGGAGAAAATCAGCTTCAAAAAAAACGCTATATCCCGCCGAACAGGATCGGCCCGACGTCGCGCGCCATCGCGCGCGCTGGAAGAAAATCCAGGCGAAGCTTGACCCCAAGCGCCTCGTCTTCATCGACGAAACCTGGGCGAAAACCAATATGACGCGCACCCATGGTTGGATGGAGCGCGGTCTTGCGCTCATCGCCAAGGCTCCCTACGGCCATTGGAAGACCACGACCTTTCTCGCAGCCTTGCGCTGCGACCAAATCACCGCGCCTTGCGTGCTCGACGGGGCGATCAACGGCGAAAGCTTTCTCGCTTATGTCGAGCAGATTTTGGCGCCGACGCTCTCGCCGGGGGATGTCGTCGTGATGGACAATCTCGGCTCGCACAAAAGCGCCGCCGTCAGAGAAGCCATTCGCGCGAAAGGCGCCCGCCTCATCTTCTTGCCCAAATACTCGCCCGACCTCAATCCGATCGAACAGGTGTTCTCGAAGCTCAAACGCATGTTGCGCAAGGCCGAGGAGAGAACCATCGACGCGCTCTGGCGAAGGATCGGCGCTCTCCTCGACGACTTTCCGCCACAAGAATGCGCTGCATATTTCAAAGGCGCAGGATACGCTTCAGCCTAAGTCGGAAGACTTTAGTGCATAAAACGCGTAAATGCCCCGGCGGAGGCCCTGCCGGGGCGCGTTCGGGCCCGGGGAATCACCTCATAAACCGCCCCGGGGAAATGGGCGCGGCCGGTTTAAGAAATTTTCATCTAGCGCCCGGAAAGCGCGCTCGCGCGTCCGCGTTGAACCGTTGCTAAGACTCTGATTTGTAGAGGTGCTATTCGCCGTACCCCGCGTGTTGCGAAACATTAACTTCACGTTTTCGGCGAAGCGGATCAAAATGCGTCTTACATCGGCGGGGATCGCCCCCCATATGAAGCCGGACGTCCGGCTTCATAGCGGTCGTCGCCTGGACCCGCCTCCTTTGGGGGTCCGCTAGGAGGATATTATGGCGAACGCTCTGCCCTCGCTCTCGCAAGAGAGCGGTTTGGCGCGTTACCTTGCCGAAATACGTAAGTTTCCGATGCTGGAGCCGCAAGAGGAATATATGCTCGCCAAGCGTTGGCGCGAGCATGAAGACCCTCAGGCGGCGCAGAAGCTCATCACTTCGCATCTGCGCCTCGTGGCGCGGGTGGCGATGGGGTATCGCGGCTACGGCCTGCCGATCGGCGAGATCGTCTCGGAGGGCAATGTCGGGCTGATGCAGGCGGTCAAGCGCTTCGAGCCCGAGCGCGGCTTTCGCCTCGCAACCTATGCGCTTTGGTGGATTCGCGCCTCGATCCAGGAATACATTCTGCGCTCCTGGTCGCTCGTCAAAATCGGCACGACCGCGAGTCAGAAGAAGCTCTTCTTCAACCTGCGCAAGGCCAAGAGCCGCATCTCGGCCTATGAGGAGGGTGATCTCAAGCCCGAAAACGTCGCGGCGATCGCGACCAAGCTCGGCGTCTCCGAGCGGGACGTGATCGACATGAACCGCCGCATGGGCGGCGACGCCTCGCTCAACGCGCCGCTGCGCGAGGAAGGCGAGGGCGAGTGGCAGGACTGGCTCGTCGACGACTCGGTCGATCAGGAATATCTGCTCGCCGATCGCGAGGAGGCCGACAACCGCCTCGTCGCGCTCCGTCGGGCGCTCGACGTGCTGAACCCGCGTGAGCGGCGCATCTTCGAGGCTCGGCGGCTTTCGGACGATCCGATCACGCTCGAGGCGCTCTCCGACGAGTTCGGAGTTTCGCGCGAGCGCGTGCGGCAGATCGAGGTTCGCGCCTTCGAGAAGGTGCAGGCCGCGGTGCAGGCCGGAGTCGCCCAGATCGAGCATCCGACGCGCCCGGCCGCACTCCTTGAGGCGCATTAGCGCTCGGACAAAGCGTAAGACATCGTCAGCTCAAAGGCTTGAGCGTCGCATCTCAAAAATAAGCCGCACGGGACGCCACCGTGCGGCTTTTGCTTTTTGACCACGCGTGCTGACCGGAATATACAACTTTAGGTTGATTTCAGCGAAGATCTTGGGTAAAAAGCGCTGTCGCCCGCCGGGACGTTTTCAGCCCTGCCGCTGGCAATTCCCGATCGCCGGAACGAGCGGGGACAACGCCAAGAATTTTCAAGAAGAGAGGAGCGCCTATGAAGATTACGTCGCCGCCCCCAAAGTTTCTTCCCTCTAGGAAGCCTGTTTTGACCGGCGCCGGCGCCGTTCTCCTGGTCGCCGTCGGCTTTCTCTCGATGCTGCTGACCACGGCGCGGCCGGTTTGGGCGGCGGACACTTACGGGCCCTTCTCGGGTTTTTCCCGGCATCTCGATCGCGGCGGAAAAATTGCGCAGTATAGGGCCGATATCACGAAGGCCTTCGGCCGGCATGTCATCTCGGGCGATTGCATGAGCGCCTGCACGCTTTGGCTGTCCTACAGGCGCAGCTGCGTAGAGCCCGACGCCAAGCTTTGGTTCCACGCGGCGTCGAGAGGAATGGTCGGCAATCCTTGGAGAGACATGGACCCGGCCGCGTCTGAAGACGTCTTGGGCTCCTATCCGCCGCAGCTGCGGGCCTTTCTCAGGGCGCGTGGATGGATGGAGAGGCCGGATTACAACACGCTCTCGGGAACGGAGCTTGCCGCTCTCGGCGTCCCGCTCTGCCGGAGCAGAACCGTCGATTAGCGCTTCGCGCCGGTCGCGCCTCCAACATTCGCGCTTTCTTAACGCGCAAACAATTCCGTGCGGGGGACAAGCACGCTCGCCTGCGCGCGGCCTTCTGAAAGCCGGCGATATTCGCCGAGCGCGTAGCGGTCCGTCATGCCGGCGATGTAGTCGGCCGCCACCCGCGCAGCAGTATCCTGCCCTTCCGACGCCAGCCGCGCCCATTCGGGCGGCATCAACGAGGGGTCGGCCGTGAGCGCGGGATGGAGGAAGCTGATCGCCGCCCGCGCCTCCTCCCAAACGCCGACGACGCGTGGATGACGGTACATGTTCGCGAAGAGGAAGCGCTTCAGCTCAGAGAGCGCCTGCGCGGACGGTTCCGAAAATCCAATGAGCGGGGTCTGGGCGCGCCGGATGTCCCCGGCGCTGCGGGCGTCGGCCGCCGCAAGCCGCTTTGTCGACTCGTGGAGCGCGTCCTCGACGAAGCGCGTGATCAATCGCCTCGCCAATTCATGGAAAACGCGCGGCTGCTCGAGGCCAGGGTGCAGCGCCTCGATCTCCGCGAGCAGCGTCGCGATGAAGGGGACGCTCGCAATCTCGCAGAGGTCGAACAGGCCGGCGCGCAAGCCGTCATCCGTGTCATGGGAGCAATAGGCGATGTCGTCGGCGAGCGCCGCGCATTGCGCCTCGAGGCCGGGGAAGCTTTCGAGCTCCAGGGGAAAGACGCCGTCGAAGGCCTCGATGAAGGGATGAAGGGCGTGCGCGGCGTGCAATCCCCTGAGCGGGCCATTGTGCTTGACGAGCCCTTCGAGCGTCTCCCAGGTCAGATCGAGCCCGTCGTAACGGGCATAGCGGCGCTCGAGCAGCGTCACGACGCGCAGCGCCTGGGCGTTGTGATCGAAGCCGCCGTGCTCGGCCATGCAGGCGGTCAGCGCGCTCTCGCCCGCGTGGCCGAAAGGCGTATGGCCGAGATCATGAGCGAGGGCGATGGTTTCGGCTAGGTCCTCGTCGAGCGCCAGAGTTCTGGCCAGGGCGCGGGCGATCTGGCCCACCTCGATCGTATGCGTGAGGCGCGTGCGAAAATGATCGCCGTCGAGGGGCACGAAGACCTGGCATTTGTGGGCGAGACGGCGGAAGGCGGTGGAGTGGACCACGCGGTCGCGGTCGCGCTGAAACTCGCTGCGGGTTGGCGACGGCGGCTCGGGAAAGAGCCGTCCGCGCGATCTCGCCGCGTCGCAGGCATAGGGCGCGAGAGGCAGCCTGACCGCCAGAGGGAAACCTTCCGTCGTTGCAAGGGCGCCGATGCGCCCTTATGTTCGGAAATAGCGTGCGCGAGCGCAAGCGGGCAAGAGGTACGGGCCCACGAGCCGGAAAAGGACCGCGCAGCCGTCATGGCGAGGAAGCGAAGCCATACGGGTTCGCGACGAGTTCGAACGAAGGGAAGAGAAGCATGAGCGGCGCTTCAGGCCAGGTCGAGATCAGTGCGGCGGCGACGGACAGGATCAAGGCCCTTCTCGCCGAGGAGCCGGGGAATGCGGCCTTCCGTATCGGCGTCGAAGGCGGCGGCTGTTCTGGCTTCAAATATAACTTCTCCGTCGCTCCGCAGCCGGACGCAGGCGATCATCTTGTCGAAAAGGACGGCGCGCGGCTCGTCGTCGATGAAACGTCGCTGCCGTTTCTCTTGGGCGCGCGGATCGATTTCGTCGACGATCTGATGGGCCAGTCATTCAAAATCGAGAACCCCAACGCCGCCGCCTCCTGCGGCTGCGGCGTCAGCTTTTCGGTGTGACAGCGAAAGCCCTTGGTTCCGCTTCCGGCTCGCGTCCTGATTTCATATCAGCCGTCGCGCAGCGGGGCGGCTTGTGCGGCCCTCAAGCTCTGCAAGGCGCGTGGAGGGTGAAACGGCGACGTCGAGGCGCCGCGCACATCGGCCGATAATGTGGCGTAAGCTCGAGCAGACCGGCGAAGACGCGTGCGATCGAGACAACGGCTCATTCCAAATCCTTAGGCCGAACATCGCGCGTCTGCCCAGGCGCCGCTGGGAGATCATCGACGTGAACACCTTCATGAGGGAACGCCAGGGCTCCGCGATCTTTCGGAGGATCCTCCGCGCCCTTGCGCTCGTGGTGGCGTTGGCGATGCTCACACTTGGCGGGGAGTGGCTGTATCAGCGTCGACTTAAGGAATTAGAGGCGCCCATTCACGCGAAACTCGAGAGCGTCGCCAAGCTGAAGGTGGCGCAAGTTTCAAGCTGGCGCCGCGAGCGGCTGGCTAGCGCTCGGGTGTTGGAGGCAAACGCGCCGATCATCAGCAAGGTACGCCGCTGGTTGGAAACAAGAGCGTCGCGCAGAGAGATGGACGAGGTTGAGGGCTTCCTCAAGACGATTTGCCGACACTATGATTACTCGGGCTTCGTCTTGCTGGACCCGCAGGGACACCAAGTCCACTGGTCAACACAGGAGAGCAGTGCAAATGAAAATGACGAGGATTTGGCTATCGAGCAAGAGGCTCTACGTAAGCACGAGCCTTTGTTGAGCGATATTCACGTAGTGCCGGGGTCGCTCAACCTGTTTATGTCGTTAGCGATTCCAGTGTTCGACCAAGGTGCGTCTGTCGGCGCCATCGTGTTTTTGATTGACGCGCGCAAGGTCTTGTTCCCGCTGGTGGAAACTTGGCCCGTGGCGACCCCGGGCGCCGAGACCCTGATCGTCCGACGCGACAACGATTACGCGTTGTTTCTCACTGATTCCAGGTTTGAGCCGGACGACGCGATGAATTTGAGGATTCCATTGACAGAGGTCGAAACGCCCACCGTTCGGGCTGTCCTGGGGTATGAGGGCGAGGTCGACGGTCGCGACTATAGGGGCATCCCGGTTTTTGCGGTGGCAGAGGCTGTGCCGGATACGCCCTGGCGTCTCATTGCCAAGATCGACGTTGATGATGCGCTGGGTGAAGCCCGACAACACGTCAAGATGGAGCTCGCGGCGACGTTCTTCGCGCTTTCGGCGGCGGCCCTTGTCTTTACCAGCGCGGCCAGCGCCAGACAAAGAAGCTACGATCGGGAGCTCGCCCGGCGCGAAGCCTTTGAACGGTCCGTTCTCGAAAACGCGGGCGCCGCGATCATCGCGGCGAGTGAGGATGGGATGATCAGGCTGTTCAACCCGGAAGCCGAGAGCCTGACCGGCTACGCCGCAGCAGAGGTGATCGACAAGCAAACGCCCGATCTGTTCCTCGACGTTGAGGAAGTCGCGGCTCGAGCGAGGGAGCTGTCGGCGGAGGGGGGCGAGGTCGTCGAACCCGGCTTCGCTGTATTTGTCGCGGCAGCTCGTCGCGGAAAGTCGGAAACCCGCGAGTGGACTTATGTGCAAAAATCCGGGCGGCGCGTGCCGGCCGTCATGACCGTCACCGCGTTGCGCGACGAGACCGGCGCGGTGAACGGCTTCTTGACCTTGGCGCGTGACATCACCGAGCGCAAGGACATGGAGCAGGCGTTGCAATCGGAGCACGCGCGCCTGGAGGAGTCCGTCCGTTTGCTCGAGGTCGCGAAGAAAACGGCAGAGGCGGCGAATTTCGCAAAGAGCGAATTTCTGGCCAATATGAGCCACGAGATCCGAACGCCCATGAACAGCGTTCTGGGCGCCGCTCAGTTGCTACGCGAGGAGTCTCTATCCGCTCATCAGACCGAATTTGTGACTCAAATTCTAGAGGCCGGGCGGACGCTGCTGGGCGTCATCAACGACATCCTCGACTTTTCGAAGGTCGAGGCCGGCCAACTGCAGATCGTTCGGCAACCCTTCGCTCTGGAGGCGACACTGGCGAGAATCGGGAGCCTGTTGGGAAACGCCGCCCACGCCAAGGATTTGAACCTGCATATCGAGTGCGCGCCCGAACTGCACAGTGTTGTCTTGATGGGCGACGCCCTTCGGTTGGAGCAGATCCTGATCAATCTGGTGGGGAACGCCGTCAAATTTACAAATCAGGGCGAAGTGTGGCTTCGCGTCACAGCCAAGACGCTAACATCTTCGGCTGCCCGCCTGCGCTTCGAAGTTCAAGACACGGGCGTCGGGATCGAAACGGAGAAAGCGTCTCGACTCTTCGAGCCTTTCGTCCAGGCCGATGGGGCGACCACGCGCCGTTTCGGCGGCTCGGGCTTGGGGCTGTCCATCAGCAAGCGTCTGGTTGAATTGATGGGCGGCGTCATAGGCGCGGAAGGCGCCGTGGGAAAAGGCAGCACCTTTTGGTTCGAGCTTCCTTTCGATCTGCAATCGGAAGGGTGCGTCAGCACGTCCGCAAGCCCTCAGCCCGTGCAAAAAAAAGGCCCTAGGCTGTCAGGGCTGCGTTGCCTGGTGGCTGATGACGTCCCCATGAATCGGGTGGTCATCGAGCAGATGTTGGCCCGCGAAGGCGCCCGCGCCACGCTGGCGGCGGATGGGCAGCAGGCCTTGCAATATCTACAGGCGGAGCCGGAAGCGTTCGCGGTGGTTCTCATGGATGTTCAGATGCCGGTGATGGACGGGCTCGCTGCGACACGGGCGATAAGGAACGGCCTCGGACTGAAGGAGCTTCCCGTCATCGCGCTAACCGCCGGCGTCTTGCCCGAGCAGCGTCAGCAAGCGAAGGAGGCGGGCTGCACCGATTTTCTCAGAAAGCCGGTCGATCTTGAAGAGCTGGTGGCGATGCTGCTCCGCGTCGCCCGTCCGATGCAAAAGGAATAGAAGTTCACGACTGCGGCGACAGGAGTCGCGCGCGACATCGAGAGGGAGGGCGAGCGGCTCGTCTCGATAGGGATGTCGCTGCCGTTTCTGCCCGGCGCTCGATCGATTCATCGCTGATTTGTGGTCCAGTCCTTCGGATGGAGAAAACGCCGCTTTTCTCCTACGGCTACGCCTTCGGTCCTTTCAGTCTGAACTTGCCAAAAATTTCAAATTGAAGGACGATGACATTTAGACTGGGGATGGCGCCATTTGCCGGGAGCCGAGCAGTATAATTTTCTATGCCCGCTGAAGGGAGATTGGCGATGTCCGGGTTGAAAATCTTTGTTGGTTTCTCGACGGAAAATGCAGAGTTGGCCCTTAAGGTCGCGGCGCACATCGAGCAGTGTGGAGGAAAAGCAAATCGCTGGAGCGACAGGTGTGTTTCCGCCAGGAGTATACCTATGGGATCGGCTGAAGGAACTCTCCAAGCAATTTGACGGCGCCATTTTCATTTTCGGCTGCGACGACAAGGTCCAGGTCCGAGAGAAAGACGTCTATCAAGCGAGAGATAACGTGTTGCTTGAGTTTGGTTTATTCTCTGGCTGCCCTTCCTCGGCAGGCGGTCGCACTTGTACCGGGTTGGCGACAGTAAAACAGCGGTGGATTTGAGCGGGTTGACCTATATCGATGACAAAGAGGGCGAATTCGGGTCTGCCGCCGAACTCGGAGTCAGCGCGTGGTTCTCGAGCTTAGAAAAATATTATAAGGAACTCGCCGCAGCTGAAAAAGCGAAGGCTGAAAAAGTTGACAATACGATCACGTCAATTTTTCCGACTATAGAGGTGAAGACAGATGATCAGAAAGTTGTGAGAGTGCACAGGTATAGTAGCAGTTGCAGGGAGTTTTATGGATACGCTGATTACGTTGATCTTTCAGAAAAACCTGTCAAGGAACTCGTCGCTCATTTGCAGCAGTTCGTTGATCCTCCTGGGTCGCATTGGGATGATTTTCAGCAGGACCAGATTAAAGGTAACCGAGAAATATATAGGAGGAAAATTACCGCTTGCGCAGGTCCCCATACACTTTAATGTCGATCATCGCAACTTATCCCGACAGAACATTCGTTCCGCTCATCGTTGAAAGAACCGTAGGGATAGGCGGCGACATAAGCCGTATTCTCTATCTGGATGTCGCGAAACTTCCTAAGGGCGTCTTTGGGCCTGCCAGTTTGGTCCGACCTTTTCAAAAATGTCGACACGAAAAGGGCTTTCGATTGAGTTGGAGCAGATCGCCGACGATTGGAAAATCGCCGCAGCCATTAGTGGTTGCTGAGAGAGTGAAAGCGTTGAGAGACGCGTCTGAGGAAGCTGCGAGAGGCGGCAGCATTAAAGTGATCACCCTGTGCGGTGAGGCTGGATTTTACGCTGTAAGAACTTACGCGCACGGAGGACCATATCCGAACGCACAGCTCCTGCTTCGCCGTGTCCTAGCACTGAGCGAGGGTCCAGAAGCGGCCGCCGCCTCAGGGGCGGGCTAAGCGCGAGGATCGGATGGCAGCAGGGGGGCCTCGCGCGAGGATCGCGCCGCGCCACTTGCTCGCGCCCCTTAAAGGCATAGCTCGCGCCCCTCGGAGCTCGCCTGTTGCGTGCAGGCGCCCAAGCGGCGAGGGCCTGCTCCATCGCCGTTAAATCGGATAGTCGCGCGCGGGATCGATCCCGGCATCGGTGAGGAATTTGCGCAGGGCCGCGATCTCGTCCTTCGAGAGGCTGTGTTGCGCCTCGTGAAATCCGTGCGTGGAGCCGTTCAGCGTCACCATCAAATGGTTGTGCCGGCTGTGGGTGATGTCGGCGCCGAGTTCCTGCAACATCGACTGAACGGTCTTCGGATCGATGTTGGCGCTCATCGGATGCGCGAACAAGGCGTGCAGGGTTGTCCGGTGCTTATGGTTCATTGATTGTGCTTCCCCTTCGTCACCCCATGTTTCCGCGACGGTAGCACGGCGCAGCGCTCGCGTGGCTGCGACAAAGAGACCTTCGCTGCGCGGCGCTCGCGCTAATGCTTCCGATGCGGCGGACCGAGATACGGAAATTCGTTGAGCGTGTCGCTGTGCGGTTTCAGGCCGCTTGAAGGACATTCCCCCTTGGTGAGAAAGGCGAGGCGGTAATCGATCACGTCGTCGGTGAAGACGCGGCCGTTGGGGTATTTCGCGGGCTTTGACGGATCGAAACTCAGCACGTCGGGCAGGGTGCGCTCCTTGTCGATCGCCGTGATCGCTTCCTCGCGCGAATAGTTGCCCGTATGCCCCAGCAGATGCACGAACTGCTCGAGCCAACGGCTGCGGTCATTCACCGGCTCGCTGGCGTTGTATTCCAGCTTCGTGTCGTCGGTGTTGAAAAAGCTGCTGACGCTCGGGTGGCCGGCACGGTCGACATGGTTCAATGCGCCATTCTGCGGCAGGCTGCATCGTCCCCAGATGCGTATTTCCGCCGCTTGAGAGAGCTCGCTCGTCGGCAGTTCGACGGCCATGGAGAAGACGTTGGCTTCGACATTCGAATCCACGCCGGTCCACGGCGACTTGCCCGTGAGGTGAGGCTCGGTGAAATTTCGCTTTCCGCGGATGTCGAACAGATTCTTGATTCCGTCGAAGTCGAAGAAGAACGCGTCGCTGCGACTGCCGGCGAAGAATGTGCGGTCGCCCGCCTTCACGATGTTGGGCGTTTCGCCGAACGAGACCTCCGCGTCCGTGACGATCTTTTCACCGACAGCTTCGGCCGCACGCGCCTCCGCGCCCCTCGCCAGAGACACGCTGAACGTCTGCTTGCCGTCTTGCGGCTGCGAGAACACGAAGCTGAGCGCGACGTCCGTCAGCAAGTCGCCGTCTGTGTCGATGTTGAGCCGGTAAATGGCGTCGGGGTGGAGCGCGTCGGCGTTGGGATTGGCGTTGAGAATGATCACGGTCCTCGACGGGTCGCTCGGCGCCCGGAACGCGTAGAGATCGCAAAGGTCCAGCCTTTGGTCGCCGAGCGGCGGTCCGAGGCTCAGTCCGGTGAAATGATTGGACATTGTTTCTCTCCTTTCGCAGTCGAGGCGCGAGCCCGCAACAACGGAAGCGGGCGCGCCAACCGCAAAAAATGGGGCAGAGAAACCGTCGGGCCAGAGCAGGCGTTGCGGCGGCGCGCGCGGGTTTACGCGCCTCCGGGTCAGGAACGCTCCGAGAGCGACCGCAGGCTTCCTTCAGCCTGGCCGTAAACCTTACCGGCGCGGTCGACGAAGGCCTGGGCGTATTTGTGGAAGGCCGCGTCGAACATCGCGCCCATCAGCAATCCCAGCGCGATGCTCTTGAATTCATAGGTGATGAAGAAATCGACGCAGGAGCGCTTGCCTCCCGATGCGCCCGGCGGCTCGTCGCGGAAGGTCCAGCAACTCTCGAGCCTCTTGAACGGGCCGTCCAGATATTCGACCCGCACTTCGAGCTTTGGCGCGTCACAGGTGACCCGGCTCGTGTAACGCTCGCAGATCGCCTTGAAGCCCACCTGCATCTCGGCGACGACGACCTCGATCCCCTCGGCGAGCGGCGTTCGCCGACGGACGCGCAGGCCCTCGCAGAGCGGCACGAACTTTGGGTAGGATTCCACGTCGCTGACGAGCTTGTACATTTCCGCCGCGGCGAAGGGCACGTGACGGCGATCTCGAAATCGTTTCATGGTGTTGCGTCCGGAAGGGGCTCCTTTCCCCAAGGCGGCCCGCGACGTCGCGCATGCGCTTCTCTGCGGCGCAGGCTCGGCTCGTGCTCAAGATAGACCGGAAAAGCCCGACGGCGTCAATCAAGCCAGTTGGCAGCTTGGCAATTCGCGTTTAAACCTATCGACAATATAGAGTTATGGTTCCGGGCAGCGGCGGAGGCTCTGGCTTGCCCATGCTGCCGGCGTCTTGGAGGGTCTCATGGATGGGCATTACCTCAGCCTGTGGATCGCCGGGGGAGTTGTGCTCGCGGGAACCGTCTGGATTTGCATCCGCGACGCCGCTCCCGCCTTCAAGGTGGCGGAGACCATCTTTCTCCTCAGCCTCCCAGTGTTCTGGATGGGCACGGTGCTTGGCCTGTTTGGGCCCATCCGGTTCCCGGTCGGCCTCTGGGAGCCGCCACGCGAGAAGATCGTCCTGCCTGAGCTGCCGCCGCTGGGCCCAACAGAACGCTATGGTCGCTCGACTGCGGTTTACGACATCGCGGCGCATACGGTTTACCTGCCCGGCGGGAAGAAGCTCGAGGCCCATTCGGGTCTCGGGAACATGCGGGACAAGCCGCGTTTTGTGAGCCAGCGCAATCACGGAGCGACGCCGCCCAATGTGTATGAGCTCTCGCTGCTGGGGCAACTCTTCTACGGTGTGCGGGCGTTACGTCTCACCCCCATCGGCGACTCTCCGGAATTCGGAAGGGACGGCTTTCTCGCGCATACCTATATGCTCGGGTCGGGAGGCGACTCGCATGGATGCATCGTCTTCAGGGACTACAACAGCTTCCTGCAAGCCTATTTGAAAGGCGAGATCAAACGCGTCGTCGTGGTCACGCATCTGGACTGACGGCCGCGCGCTTCAGAGCCCCGCCACTGGCCAGAAAATTCCGGCGTGCATCGTCGCTGGGGGCCTTTGCCGCGAGCGGGGAGCCGCCCTAAATTCGAGAGCCAAAAGGCGAGATCGCGTGGAGAGTGCGATGGACGGGCATGACTTCGCCCTGTTTGTCTGCGGCGCAGTTCTACTGGCGGGAGCCGTTTGGATTTGGCTTCGCGCCGACGCGCCTAAGTATAGTAAAGCAGAAAAGACTTTTGTGTTGAGCGTTTCGATCCTCTGGGTAAGCATGGTGGTTGACTTTTACGGGGCGATCTGGTTTCCGGCGCGCCGCCGCGGAGCAGCCCGACGGGGAAGAAGCACCGGCTGAGACGACGGCCCCCCGTCCGACGGCGGGCTACTACGGTCGGCTGACCGCCGTTTACAGTATCGCGGCGCATACGGTTTACCTGCCCGACGGGACACAACTCGAGGCGCACTCCGGCTTGGGCGCCCTGCGGGACGACCCGCGTTACGTGAGCCTGCGGGATCGGGGATCGACGCCGCCGAATGTGTACAAGCTCGCGCCGCTGGGGCAGCTCTTTTACGGCGTGCGGGCTTTGCGCCTGATACCGGTCGGCGACAGTCCCGTCTTTGGCAGGGACGGGTTCTTGACCCACACCTATAGGCTCGGACCGCGAGGCGAGTCGCACGGATGCATCGTCTTCAGGGACTACAACAGCTTCTTGCAAGCCTATCTGAAAGGTGAAATCAAACGCCTCGTCGTCGTCGCTCATCTGGATTGAGGGTGCTCAATCGCAAAGGCCTTCGCCCGCTTCCGGCGCGCGAAAAGCGGGAGGAACGCCATGCCTTGGTTCTATCTGCTGATGGCGATCGTCGCCGAGGTCGTCGGAACCTCCGCCTTGAAGGCCTCGGCGGGGATGACGAAGCTCGCGCCCGCGGCGATCGTCGTCGCCGGCTACGGGGTTGCGTTCTACCTGTTGTCGTTGACGCTCGACCAGATCCCCGTCGGCGTCGCCTACGCGATCTGGTCGGGCGTCGGCATCGTTCTCATCTCGCTCATCGGCTGGCGCTTCTTCGACCAGTCGCTCGACCTGCCGGCGTTCCTGGGGATGGGCCTCATCGTCGCCGGCGTGGCGGTGATCAATCTCTTCTCGAAGTCCGCGGCGCATTAGGTCACGCTGCGATCAGTCGGGATCGCATCATCGCAGAAAGCGCGATCGATTGTAAAAGTTTAGAGCGCGCTTTGTACGAAAAACCAGTTTTCACTTTTTCGCATCGCGCTCTAGCCTTCGCCTCGAACGGAAGGGTTCGCGCGCGACACAATGAGCTGACGGGGGAACAAGCCGATGCAGCAAGGCGTGGATTTTATTCTAAGTGCCTTAGTCTGCCGAAGGCGCTTGATCATTTGTTCATGGTTCCCGGCGGCTTGGTCGATCCCTTTCTGCCGGCGCTCGGGAGACAGAAGGCGCTGACGCCCATCGTCGCGGCGCAGGAGGGCGGGGCGGCCTATATGGCCGACGGCTATGCGCGAGCCAGCGGAAACCTGGGCGTCGCTCTATGCATCGGCGGCCCGGGCCTCGCCAATGCAGTGACCGCGCTCGCCACGGCGCGGACCGACGGCTCTCCGCTCTTGCTGATGAGCGGCGAGGTGAGCACCTCGCTCGAGGGCCGGGGCATGTTTCAGGACGCCAGTCCGCAGACGCTCGACGACGTCTCCATGTTGAAGCCGATCGCCCGCTACTCCTCCTCGATCGACAATCCGAAAAACCTGCCGCATCTCTTCAAGCGCGCGATGTTGCAGCTTCGGACGCAACCCTCGGCGCCGGTCCATCTGTCTCTGCCCGGCGATTGCCTCACCGGCGAGCTCTCGGCCGAACTATGCGACGATCGATCCGGCGCTGAGCACATCCGGAGACTCTCTCGCTCACGGGGGCGGAAGCGTCGCTTCGACACTTTCGACGGGCGCTCCGCGCCCGATCAAGATCGCCATTCTCGCCGGCGCGGGCGTGGAGCACGCCGAGGCGGCGCGAGCGCTGAAAGAATTCGCCGAGCTCTGGCGGATTCCGGTCGCGACGACGCTCAGAGCCAAGGGCGTGCTTCCCGGAGGATCATCCGCTGTCGCTCGGCGTGTTCGGCTATGCTGGAACGCATCACGCTCGCTCGGCGCTGCTCGGCGCGCCGCTCGATCTCCTGATTGTCCTGGGAACGGGGCTGAACGAACGCGACACCATGCATTGGGCGCTGCAGATCGCGCCCCAAGCGCGGCGATCAGCGTCAATCTCTCGGCGGCGAGCCTCGGCATGCACGCGCAGGACGGCGGCGTGGTCGGCGATTGCGGCGCCTATCTCGAAGTTTCTGCTCGATCGCAGCGATGCGCTGCGCGGCTCGCTCGCTTCGACGCTCGAGGCGCGCGTCCGCTGGCTGTCGGCAATTCGTTCAAGGCCTCGATTGCAAGACATCGAGAATTGCGCGAGCGACGCCACGCCGCTTCATCCCGCGCGCGTGGTCAGCGAATTGCGAAAGGTATTCCCGCGCGACGGCGTGCTCGCTCGTCGACTCCGGCGCCCATCGCGCCTTCGCGGGCCACTACTGGGAATCCTACGAGCCGCGCACCTATATTTCCGCGACCAATCTCGGCCCGATGGGATGGGCCATCGCCGCGGCGACCGGCGTCCAATGCGCGGCGCCGCAGCGCCGGGTCGCGGCGATCACCGGCGACGGCTGCATGCGCATGAGCGGGATGGAGGTCGCGACCGCGGCGCGCTACCGTTTGCCGATCGTCTTCGTCGTGATCAACAACGCCGCGCTCGGCAATGTCTGGCTGCGCGCGCATAAGCTCGGCGCGACTCCCGACGAATTGACCAGCTTGCCCGATCACGATTGGGCTGGCTTTCGCCCAGGCGCTCGGCTGTCGCGGCGAAACGGTCCGCGCGCCCGGCGAGCTCGCTTCCGCCTTCGCGCGCGCGCTCGAGAGCGCGGAGCCCAGCGTCATCGACGTCAAGGCCGACAAGGCCTTCACGACTCCGGTGCAAGACTGGGCGGCGGCGCTCGCCGCTCATTCCTACCATGAATGAAGCGGAGCCCCTCATGGCGCAGCTGCCCTTCGATCCCGCAAAGCTCTCGCCGTCCGATCTCGCGCTCTACGAACGCATGGCGCAGCGTCGCAAAGCGCAAGGCGCGGGCTTCGGCGGTCCCTATGCCGCGCTGATGAATCATCCCGAACTCTGCGAAAAGATCGAAGACCTCGGTTTCTATCTGAAGTTTCGGGGTCATCTTCCCCGCGACGTCTATCAATTCGTGGTTCTCAGCGTCGCCAGAAGCACGGGAGCGGCGTTCGAATGGATGGATCACGAAGCGCACGCCAGAGCCGCGGGCGTTCCGTCATCGGTCATCGACGCGCTTCGCCAGACGGGGATCGCGGCCGCCGCCTTTCCGCCGCCCTACGACCTCGTCGCAAAGGCGCTCCGTTCGACGCTCGCCTGGAAAGACGTTGCGCAGGCGGTACAAGACGAATGCGTCGAAGCCTTCGGCGTCAAAGGCTTCGTGGAGATCGTCGTGCTTTCCGGTTTCTACCAGATGTTCGCCGCGATCAATGAGGGGTTCGCCATATCGCCTCCCGCCGGAATTCCCCGGCCGTTCGTGTGACGCGACAGCGAGCGCCTAACCGGCCGACGCGGCGGCGGCCTCCTGCGCTTCGGCGATCTCATGATCGCTTTTTCCCACGCGATGCACCGAGTTCGCGCGCGGCGATGCGATCGACGTAGGACGCGATCTCGGGCGTCGACTCCATCAGGCCGAATACGACCATCCAGCGCAGCGCCGTTCCCCACAAGAGGTCCGCTGCGGTGAAGCGCTCGCCGAAGAGATAGGGGCCCGTGGCGAGCTGCCCGCGCACGAGCCCGACGATCTCGTCGTAGGAGCCGTAGGGGCTCATCGCTCGCGGTTCGCTCACGCGCTTTTGCGCGTGGTCGATCATCGCCGGCTCGAAGGCCGCGCCATAGATCGCGATCCAGCGCAGATAGGGCCCGCGCAGGTCCTCGCCGATCGCCGGCGCCAGGCCCTTTTGCGGAAAGGCGTCGGCGAGATAGGGATAGATCGCCGTCTGCTCGGTGACCACCGCGCCCCGATGGACGATCGTCGGCACCTTGCCGAGCGGGTTGAGCGCCAGATAGGCCGGGGAGAACTGCTCCTTGAGCTTCAGATTGAGAAGTTTGAGCTCATGCGGGGCGGCAAGCTCCTCGAGCAGGATTCGCACGCCCGAAGAGCGCGTGCGCGGCGCATGATAGAGCGTGACGGTCTCGTCGGTCATAGTCTCGGTCTCTCCTTATTCTGACTGCGACGACTAGCGCCGGCATCGCGACGAAAGCATGACCGGAGCTCACACCCGGCCGCTATCGGCGATGATCCAAGCTGCGGCGATGGCGGTCAGGTCGTTGAAGGTGAGCTCAGCGGTCTCCAGGCGCTTGGAAGCCGCGATGCCCGGAAGGTCTTGGCGGAATTGCATGAATTCGACCGCAATTGCACGGCCGCCGGGGACGTTCAGATCCCGGGCCGCGTCGCGCAGCCAGGTTGCGATCTGCTCGATGAGCTTTTGCGACGTCGCCGTCATGGGAGTGGATGTCTTGGCCCGCGATATCGGACATGAAATTCTGATAGCGGTGAGGATCCCGATCGAGGATCAGGCCTTTCTTCTGAGCATGTTTCTTGCCCCCGAATTTCCGGGCGCCCAGAAAGAGCCCGAGTTCCAGCGGCATGTTGAAACGTGGCAAACCCGAGGTCGGATCGGGCTCCGTCTTGGATATATCGTGAATACCGTAACGGCTTTCGGCGATGATGCGGTAAATCTTCTCGATCCGCACTTCCCCGCCGTCGTCATTCTCTCGTGCGCAACGCGGCTTGAAGCCCGACCGAATGACGGCGAAGACCATGGCCTCGAAAAATTGCTGGTAGTCGGCCGAAAACGGGCAGTTGATGAAAACGTCCCGCTCATTCATCAGGATTTATTGGCAAGCCGCGCCGAGGTGACGGCTCCGAGGAGCTCCTTTTGAGTGAAGTGGGTCGCCCGGCCCCTGGGTTTCAAAATGCGGACCCCGTCCTTCGTCGTCCCCAGCACTTTGGAGCCGGGGACGCGCTTGCTGGATTTGCCGATGTTTCCGGTTTTTTTGGAGCCTGTCTTCGCCATAGGGGAAGAATGGTTCGCTTCGCTGGATTTGGCAAGCGGTTCGGCGGCCCCTTGACCACGAGGGACCAACCCTCGCGCCCGGGAGCGCTACAGTGGTCGTGCCGGCAGGAAACCTCGTGGCGAGCCGCCCGCTCAGTCCTTGGCGCGCTCGACGTAGCTGCCGTCTTCCGTCTGAATCACGACGCGCGTGCCGGTCTGGATATGCGGCGGCACCATCACGCGTGCGCCGTTCGAAAGCTTCGCGGGCTTATAAGAGGAGGAAGCCGTCTGACCTTTCATCGCGGGCTCCGTCTCGACGATCTCGAACGTCACGCGCTGCGGGAGCTGGATCGCGACGGGCGTTCCGTTGAACATGGAGAGGATGCAGATCATGTTCTCCTGCAGCCACTGCGCCTGGTCGCCGACGACGTCCTTCGGCACGGCCACCTGCTCGAAATTCTCCTGGTTCATGAAGGTATAGCCGTCGTCGTCGCCGTAGAGATAGGTGTAATCCTGATCCTCGACATAGGCGCGCTCGACCTGCTCGGTCGTCTTGTAACGGTCAGTGGTCTTCACGCCGTCGGAGATGCGGCGCATGTCGATCTGCGTCGTCGGCGTGCCTTTTCCGGGGAAAAAGCTTTCGGCGCTCAAGACGACATAAAGCTGGCCATCCTGGCGTTCGAGGATATTGCCTTTGCGGATGGAGCTGGCGATGACTTTCACGGGTTGATTTCCTCTAAGATTGCGGCCTCGGCGCGGAGGGGTCGAGAGCGAATTCCGCAAAAGCTGAGAGACTTTTACGATAGAACTCGCTCCAGCTTTTTGAGCTGGCGCGATTTCTGACGCTCGAACGATGACTTTCGAGCGGAAAGCGCGCTATGAACGGCCGGGAAGGATTCTGAGCGGCTTAAAACCACACTTCGTCCCGGGGAGCAAATGGTCGGGGGTCAACGCGGGCATAAAACTCGGACAACGCGAAGATGACGTGGGCTTCGCCTTTCTGGAGCCAGGAAGCGTACGCCGCGCGCAAGCCCTTTCTGCAAAAGCGTAGGGCGATCGGGGAGGCCCTGCGGCGATTCTTTGCCGCCGAGGGTTTCGTCGAGGTCGAGACGGCCGCGCTGCAGGTTTCGGGCGGCAATGAGCCGCATGTCTCGACCTTTGAGGTCGGACTGGTTGGGGCGGCGGAAAAGAGCCGGCTCTTTCTGCATTCCTCGCCGGAATTTTCCTGCAAGAAGCTGCTCGCGGCCGGCGAGACGCGGATTTTCACGCTGGCCAAGGTCTTTCGCAACCGCGAGCGCGGGCCGCTGCATCATCCCGAATTCACGATGCTCGAATGGTATCGCGCGGAAGAGCCGCTTTCGCGGGTCATCGAGGATTGCGCCGGTCTCCTCACGCTCGCGGCAGAAGCCGCCGGAACCGACAGCTTCCTTTGGGGCGACCGGATGGCCGACGCCTTCGAGGAACCCGAGGTTTTGACCCTTTGCGAAGCCTTCGATCGCCATGCGGGCCTCGATCTCGCAAGACTTCTCGACGATCGAGACGGACTGGCCAATGCCGCCGCGGCTCTGGGCGTCCGCGTCGTCGCTGACGATGGCTGGTCCGATCTCTTCAGCAAGATACTGTGCGAGAAGATCGAGAAGCATCTCGGGCGCGGCCGCGCGACCATTCTCATCGACTATCCGACGAGCGAAGCCGCGCTCTCGCGCGCAAAGCCCGAGGACCCGCGGTTTTGCGAGCGCTTCGAGCTTTATTTGTGCGGCGTCGAAATTGCGAACGGCTTCGGCGAGCTGACGGACGCTCTGGAGCAGCGGCGCCGGTTCGAGGCGGCGGAGGTGAAAAGAGCCGCGCTCTACGGGGAAAGGCGGCCGATCGACGAGGATTTTCTCGCCGCGCTCGAGGTCATGCCGGAAGCCAGCGGCGTCGCGCTCGGTTTCGACCGGCTCGTCATGCTCGCCGCCGGCGCGACGCGCATCGAGCAGGTGCTTTGGACGCCGGTGGCGGAGAAGGGGAGCCCTTGAACGCGCACTCCTTTCGCTCCGGCGGAGTCGGCGCAGCGGCAGTTCTTGCGGCGCCCGGCTCGACAAAAAGCCTGCGCACGATCGACGATCTCGCCTGCGCGGGCCTGCTCACGCCCTCGGACGCGCTGAGGACGGTTGCGGACCGGTATGCAATCGCGCTGACGCCGCAGATCGCCGCGCTCATCGACGGAGCCGATCCCGACGATCCGATCGCGCGGCAATTCCTGCCCGACGCGCGCGAGCTGATGACGACGCCGCCAGAGCTCGCCGACCCCATCGGCGACGAAGCGCACAGCCCGGTTCGCGGGATCGTGCATCGCTATCGCGACCGCGTGCTGCTGAAACTCGTCTCCGTCTGTCCCGTCTATTGCCGCTTCTGCTTCCGCCGCGAGACTGTCGGGAAAAGCGGCGCGCTCGACGCCGAGACGCTCTCGCGTGCGCTGGACTATGTCGCGGCGCATGAGGAGATCGAGGAGGTCATCCTCACGGGCGGCGATCCGCTGGCGGCCTCAGCCCGCCGGCTGCACGCCCTCGCCGAGCGACTTGCGACGATCCCCCATGTGAAGCGGCTGCGTGTCCATACGCGCGTGCCGATCGCGGCGCCGGACCTTGTCACGAAGGAGCGCCTTGAAGCGCTGCGCGCGGCGGAAAAACTGCTCGTCGTCGCGCTGCACGTCAATCACGCGCGCGAGCTGTCGCCGGGCGCGATAAAAGCAGTGACACGCTTAAAGGACGCGGGCGCAAAGCTTCTGTCGCAGACCGTGCTGCTCAAAGGCGTGAACGACGACGCGGCGACGCTCCATGCGCTGCTTGACGCGCTCACAGGGCAGGGGGTCGAGCCTTACTACCTGCACCATCCCGATCTCGCGAACGGCACTGCGCATTTTCGACTCTCGCTCACGCGTGGGCGAGAGATTTACGACGCGCTCGCGCGCGTGAGAGGAGCCGCGCCGCTGCCCCGCTATGTGCTGGATCTCCCCGGCGGTTTCGGCAAGATACCGATCGAAGCGCCGCATCTCGTGCAGAACGAGGACGGAAGCTGGCGCGCGCGCGACCGCTTTGGGGTCGAGCATCGGTATGAGGATCATGTCGAAGCGCCGCTCGAAGCCGAGCCGCTTGAACGCGCCCCCGGCTTTCCGAAGGCGCTTTAATTGTTGCCGGAAGGCGCGACCACCATCCGCGCCAAGGCGTAAACCCCGCGTAGCGCGAGCACGGTGAAGCTCGAATAAGCGTTGCCGCCGATGAGTTGGCCGAGCGGAGACGCCTTGCTCGTGTAGAGCGTTATGTTCGCCGCGCCGAAGGAGATCGCCGGGAAGGTCGTCTGCTGGCGGATCGGGGCGTCCGCGCCGTACCACCAATTGGCCACGTAGGGTTGCGCGCTGTCCCGCGCAGGCTCCACTTCGGAGCCAGAGAGAAAATAAGGCGCGAACTCCCTAGGCGAGACCGCGCCGTAAAGCGCGCCGCCGCCGGAGTCGGTCGGGGTATAGTCATAGGAGATCTGCGGGTCGAGCGTTGCGGGAATGCCGGCGCTCTGGAACGCGGCGACAAGCCGCGAATTGTTGGTCACATAGAGCGCCATATAGTTGTTGATCGCGCCCGTGCCGTCCGGCGAGACGATGTTGATCCCGATCTGCGAGATGATCGTCGGCTGAGAAGCGCCGCCGTTCACTTGCACGCTGCCGCAGCTCGTCATGCGCACGACCATCGGCGCCTGTCCGGGGGAGGAGTTGGTGATCGTGTAGCCCTCTGGCACGAGCTTTTGCGCAAGGGCGAGAGACACATAGCCCTCGCCGGCGAATTCGGTGCAATTCATGAAGCTGACCTTGAATGTCGACTGGCCAGCTTGCGCCTGCGGCGCCGCGAGGAAGAGCGCCGGCGCCAGAGCGATACCGGAACGCAAGATATCCATTTGACCCCCAACTCTGGCCCGGAGCCATGACGGCGACCGAGACAGCGTCCTACGAATGTCAGCAGGAAGCGGCCGGAGATGATCCGGCTCGAGCGCGACTGTTTACTCGATTTGCAGACTTTGACAAGGTGCGGACGTCGAAAACGTCCTGACCGCTGCGCCTCTGTCGGGGACGCTCTGTCGAACTCCTTCGTTGTCACGACGCTGCCCGAGGCGCTGGCGCCAGCGGCGCCTTGCAAGCGAGGATTTTGCAATGTTAGCGACGCAGTCTTGCAAAGGACGCAATCAACGATTATCTAAGCGTTGATCTTGGACGGCAAAGTTTCCCTTCTTGTGCCTCGGCGCATCGACGACACTTCCCTTCAACATCGACCAGCGTTCGCGCACATCGTGCGTGAGCGAAAACCTATCGTGCGATTGAAAGGAAATCGTCATGAGCATCGGAACAGTGAAATGGTTCAACGCCGGCAAGGGCTTCGGCTTCATTCAGCCTGACGACGGCGGCGCGGACGTTTTCGTGCATATCTCCGCCGTCGAGCGCGCAGGAATGCAGAGCCTCTCCGAGGGGCAGAAGGTCCAATTCGAACTCGTCCGCGACAGCAGGACGGGGAAGTCCTCTGCCGGCAATCTTCAAGCCGCGTGAGATACTGCTCATCGACCACGGATGTACCGGCGATGAGCAGACTCTAGCGAAAGCCCGCGGTCGCCTCAGGCGGCGTGGGCTTTTTGCTTGTATCCCAGAATAGCGCGGTTCGCCTCGCAACACCTCTCATGCACAACCGCGCAGCCGCGGTCTCGCCCACAAGCACTCAGGCGCTTCGCTGCCTCCCGGGAGGCAGTGACGCGCCATGCGCGCAAAATGAATTCACATCACGCGAACAGAAAACAAAGGAGAGCACATGCGTAATCTTACTCTTATAACCGCAGTCGCAATCGCCGCCTTCAGCGCGCCGGCCATGGCCGCCTCGCAAAGCTGGAACGTGACCGAGGAAAGCGCCGCCGGCATCAAGTCGGCTCAGGGCAAATGGTCCTTGAAGTCCGAGGGTGACGCGCTGAGCGGCTCGGCCATCCTGCAACGCGACAACGGCACTGAGGTCACCTACAACGTGGACGGCGCGTTCAAGGACGGCAGCTACACCGTGAAGCTCGAAAACCGCTCCGACGAGAAGAAGGGCTGCGTTTGGACGGGCCACGCCCAGAACGCGACCGCCTTGGGCAAGGCGACCGGCTATATTGGCGATGTGACCTGCGAAGGCTCCAAGTTCGTCATTCGCGCGCAGGGCATGTAAGCTCCGGCGCGCCCGCTCAACGCCTCTGGCTTAGCCCTGGGTACGCGTCAGGCTCAGCCGGAGGATTGCAGCGCCTACAGATGTTGGTCGGGGAACCGCGAGACCCAGGTTTCCGACGTTCCCCGACGACAAGGCTTTGGCCTATCGCGCTTCCGCCAGCCGCGCGGCGTAACGGGCCATCAGATCGACCTCGATGTTCACGCCGTCGCCGCTCTTGCGTTCGCCGAGCGTCGTGACTTTCAGCGTGTGCGGGATGATCAGCACGCCGAAGCGGTCGCCCTCGACTTCATTGACGGTGAGCGAAACGCCGTCGAGCGCGACCGAGCCTTTTGGCGCGATAAAGCGCGCGAGCGCGTGCGGCGCCTCGAAGACGAGCCTCGCCATGCCGTCGAAATCCTCGCGCGAGACGAGCCGCGCAATCCCGTCCACATGACCGGTCACGATATGGCCGCCCAACTCGTCGCCGATTTTCAACGCGCGTTCGAGGTTGATCCGCGTTCCGTCGCGCCAGCCATCGACCGTCGTGAGCGCGAGCGTCTCCGCCGCCGCGTCCACCTCGAAGATCGCGCGCTCGCCTTCGCCATGCATCGCGACGACGGTCAGACAGGTCCCCGAGCAGGCGATAGAGGCGCCGAGCGCGAGGCTCTCCAGCGGATAGGAACAGCGAATGGCGAGGCGGCGCAGCGCCCCGCGCTCCTCGACGCGCGCGACCTCGCCGACGTCGGTGACGATTCCGGTGAACATTCAGCCCACTCTCTCGTAATGCGTGATCTTGTCGGGGCCGAGCTCAAAGGCGTCGGTCAGACGATAGAGCGCTGGATCCTCGAGCACGGCGCGCGCCGCCGGGCGCAGCGCGTGGCGCCCTGAGCCGCCGAGGGCTTTCGGGCCCGTGTGCAGCATCACCACGTCGACCAGTCCCGCCGCAAGCAGCGATTCCGCAAGGCGCGGTCCACCTTCGCAGAAGACGCGCGTGACGCCTCTCCGCGCGAGTTCTGCGAGCGCGGCCCGCGGCACGACGCGCCCGAGCGGATCGGCGTCGACGCGCGCGACCTCGGCGCCGGTCGCCTCGCAAAATTGCTTGACCGTTGCGTCCGGGGTCGTGGCGAGCGCGATCACGAGCGTCGGGATCGTGCGGGCGAGCGCCGCGAAGCGCGAGCGCGGCGAGAGCGTCAGATTGCCGTCGATGACGACGCGTAAACGCTGCTGATCCTCCATGCCGGGAAGACGGACGGTCAAGAGCGGATCGTCCTCGCGCGCCGTTCCGGCGCCGATCATGATCGCGTCATGCGCGGCGCGCTCCATGTGGGTTTGCGCGTCGGCGAGCGGGCCCGTGACGGTAAGCCGGGGATCGTGCGGCGCGCCGGCTGCAAAGCCGTCGCGCGTCTGCGCGAGTTTCAGCGTGACCATGGGCCGGCCTTGCGTCACGCGCAGCATATGGCCGAGGTGATCGCGCCGCGCGAGCGCCTCGCGCACGCCGGTCACGACCTCGATTCCGCCCGACCGCAGAATGTCGTGGCCCTTGCCGGAGACGCGCGGGTCGGGATCCTGCATCGCCGTCACGACCCGTGCGACGCCCGCGGCGACGATGGCTTCGGCGCAGGGCGGCGTCTCGCCGCGATGGGCGCAGGGCTCCAGCGTTGCATAGAGCGTCGCGCCACGCGCCGCGTCGCCTGCGGCCTCCAGCGCCTGCGTCTCGGCGTGCGGGCGTCCGCCCGGCCCCGTCACGCCGCGCGCGACGAGCGCGCCGTCCTTGACGATGAGGGCGCCGACTGCGGGGTTGGGCGCGGAGCGGCCGAGCGCACGCCGACCGAAGCCGAGCGCCGCGTCCATCCAAGCTTCGTCGCTGGGAGCCTCCATCATGCTTCCTCCGCGCGCGGCAAGGCGAACTCGAGCAGCAGGGCGAGCGCCTGCTCGACCGCCGCGGCGCGGATTTTCGCGCGCGAGAGCGCGCCGAAACGCCGCTCCACGTGTCGGGCCTCTCCGGCGCGTGCGGCGCAGCCGAAATGCACGAGGCCGACCGGCTTTTCCTCGCTTCCGCCGCCCGGCCCGGCGACGCCGGTCACCGCGACCGCAAGATCGGCCTTCGAGCGGGCCAGCGCGCCCTCTCGCCATCTCCAGCGCCACGTCGCGGCTCACCGCGCCGAACGCGCGGAGGGTTGATTCACTCACGCCAAGCATCTCGATCTTGGCCAGGTTGGAATAAGTTACGAAGCCGCGCTCGAAGATGTCCGACGACCCCGGAATTTCGGTGATCGCCGCCGCTACGAGGCCGCCGGTGCAAGATTGGCGCAGGCGACCCAGAGCCCGGCGGCGCGGCAGGCCGCGAGCAAGTCCGCCGCCTGCGCCAAAATCCGTTCCGATTGGAGCATCGCCTGTAAAATCCTCCTGCCGCCAAGGAAAGCCCGCGCTTCCGCCGCGCACGGACTTATAGGCGAGGCTTGCGAAAAAGCACAAACCGGCGCTTCCTGCAAAGCGCGCTTAAACCCCGAGAATTTGTCGCGTTTCCTGCGTTCAGGCGATCTCGCCCGCGGCCGCGCGATGTGTCTGCCAGGCTTGGCCCTGAGGATTTTTCGATTAATTAGGTGTCGTCGAGCAGAGCTGCCGGGGTTCTAGGCTCTGGCCAGTCAGGAGAGAAATGATGAGCGGCGAAGAGAAGGCGACGAACGAGACGGCCTCGACGCAAAAGCCGGCGCCCAAGGGGCGCGACGCCATTGTCGATGCGCTGCTGCGGCTTGCCGCGCGACGCGACTTCGGGGAGATCACGATTTCCGACATCGCACGGGAAGCGGGGATCGGGCTCGCGGATTTTCGCGACCTCTTTCCCTCCAAGGGCGCGATCCTCGGCGCCTTCTCCCGCCGGATCGACCGGGAGGTGCTGACGGGCGCCTCGGGCGAGCTCGACACGCACCCCGCGCGCGATCGGCTGCGGGCGGTGTTGACCAAGCGGCTGGAAGCGCTCGAGCCCTATCGCGACGCAGTCTTCGCAATCTCCAGCTGGGCGAGTGGGGAGCCGCTTTCCGCTGCGGCGTTCAACCGCGAGATGGTCAATTCGATGCGCTTCATGCTGGAGGCGGCCGACATCGACAGCGAGGGCGCCGTCGGGACGCTGAAGCTTCAGGGCTTGGCGCTTGCCTGGAAGCGTGTGATCGACGCTTGGCGCAAGGATCGACCGGGCGAGAATTTCCATGCGCTGGCCGCCCTCGACGACGCGCTCGACAATGGAGAGAAGATCGTCGATCGCGTCGAGGACTTCGCGCGCACGACGGAGCCGCTGCGCCGCCTCGCAAACCGTCTGTTCGAGGGGTTTACCAAAGGTCGTACGGGGCGCTCCCGTCACGAGGTTCACGACTTCGACGAGGAGCATCCGCACGCGGGGATGTGATCGTGTCGATCGCGTTTGTTTCGCGAGAAGTCCGAGCCAAAGGGCTCGCAGTCGCGTTGGACCGCGAGCCTCGCCCTTCTGCCGGCGCGTCTAAGACTTACGAGATTGCCATACTTCGCCTCAGACCGGCAGCGTCACGGTGGCGCGCAAGCCGCCGAGCGGGCCGCGCTCGAGCGTGACCTCGCCGCCGTGGCTGCGCGCGATGTCGCGCGCGATGGCGAGCCCCAGCCCGGAATTGCCGTTGTCCTGGTTGCGCAATTCGTCCAGCCGGTAGAAGGGGCGGAAGGCGTCTTCGAGCCGGTCGACCGGAATGCCGGGTCCGTCGTCGTCGACATGGATCGCGAGCGTCTTGCCGTCGTTTTGTGCCGATAAATCGATGCGCTTGCCGTAGCGCTGGGCGTTGCCGACGAGATTGGCGAGAAGCCTCCGCAACGCCGCCGGCCGGACGATCACCTCCGGATTGCCTTTGACGAAGAGCTTCGCCTCGATCCCCATCTTCTGCGTGTCGGCCTGTAGGTCCTTCAGGATCGCGGCCAGGTCGGTCTTGGCCGGCGCCTCGCCGCCGTCGCCGCGCGCGAAGGCGAGATAGGCCTCCAGCATGTTCTCCATCTCCTCGACGTCCTTGCGCAATTCGCTGGTGTCCGTCGTTTTGTCGAGAAGCGAGAGCGAAAGCTTGAATCGCGTGATGATCGTCCGAAGGTCGTGCGAGACGCCGTTCAACATCGTCGTGCGCTGCTCGATCGCGCGCTCGACGCGGCGCTTCATCTCCAGGAAGGCCGCGCCGGCTTGACGGACCTCACGGGCGCCGCTCGCGCGGAAAGGCGCGTCACGTCCCTTTCCGAACTCTTCGGCGGCCCGGGCGAGACGCTGGATCGGACGGATCTGATTGCGCAGAAAGGCCATGGCAATGGCCAGGATCACCACCGAAGCGAGCGTGGTCCAGATGAAAAAGATGTGTGAGTTCGAGGCGTAGGCCTGGGTTCGCGTCGTCACCAGCTCGAGAACGGCGTCATCCGCCAGCACGTCGATGGTGACGAAATGAGGGTTCGATGTGTCGATCGAGAAGGGATATTTGAGCCGGCGCTCGAGCTCGCGCGGCAGCACGCGGTCGAGCAGCGAAAAGAAGCTCCTCGGAGTTGACGGCGGCAGCGGCCCCTTGGGCTTGATCGTGAGCTTCACCGCCAGATCCACGCCGGCGACGCGCGTCAGGATCTCGTGGTCGGCGTCCTGGGGGAAGCTGCGGTAGAGCTCGACGATCGCCGCCGTGTCGCGAGCCACCGCGGCGGAAAGCCGGTCGGTGATCGCCTCCCAGTGCCGCTGCATATAGACATAAGCCACGGCGGATTGCAGCAGCACAATCGGCAAAATCAAGATCAGCAATGCGCGCGCGTAGAGCCCTTTGGGCATGCGCCTGTGCAGCCATGCGCCCAGCCGGCGCCACAGTCGGCGCGGCGCGTCGATCGTCTCGAGGATCACCATGGTCATGAGTGGGCTCTCGCTTCGCCGGCATCTGTACGCGGGAGCTCCAGGATCAGCCGATAGCCCTGTCCGCGGACGGTTTGGATGAGATGGGCCGCATCGTCGATCTTGCGCCGCAGGCGCGCGATTTCAACGTCGACGCTTCTTTCGTTCGATTCCGCGTCGCCGTTGCGCATGGCCAGGGCGCGTCGCGACACGACATCGCCGCCGGCGAGCGCGCCGAGCAGCTCGCGCTCGCGCGTCGTGAGCGGCACGGGCTTTTCGCCACGCAGCAGCAGACCGCTGTCGGGGCTGAAGCTGAAGGCGCCAAAATTCGCGACGCGGGGGCCGCGCGTTCCGCGCGCGGGCGCGCGCGTGCGGCGCAGGATGCTCGCGATACGTAAGATCAGTTCGCGCGGCTCGAAAGGTTTGCCGAGATAATCGTCGACGCCGGCTTCGAAACCGGCCACGCGGCTCTTCAATTCGGACCGCGCGGTGAGCATCAGGATTGGCGCATCGGAGAGCGGGAACTCTTCGGCGCGCAGCCGTGTCGTGAAAGAGAGACCGTCCTCGCCGGGCATCATCACGTCGAGCACGATCAGATCGACGATGAGCTCGCTCAACCGCGCCGTCGCCTCTGCGGCGTTCGCAGCGGAGCTCACGCGATAGCCTTCGCCAAAAAGAAAGCGCGAGAGCAGGCTGCGGATGCGCCGATCGTCGTCAACGACGAGAATATGCGCCGCCTCGGCGTTCTCCTGTCCTTTCTTCGACAAGTGCTCTTCTCCTGCGCGCGCTCGGCGTCGCTTTGCGGGCGGCGCCGGGCGAGGTCGCGAAACCCAACTCGCGCGGCTGGCGGAGGTCGTATATTGACATATTTTATAGCGGTGGCTAGCCCTAGGCCAGCCGCGCCAAATCCCCGGCGCAGGCGTTTTTCCGGAGAGATCATAGAATGGCGACGCCGCCTTTCGATCAGCGAGATGGCGTGATCTGGTTCGACGGCGTCCTCACGCCTTGGCGCGAAGCGAAGCTGCACGTTCTGTCACACGGGTTGCATTATGCCTCCGCCGTATTCGAGGGCGAGCGCGCTTACGGCGGCAAGATCTTCAAATCCCGGGAGCATTCCGAGCGCTTTCGCCGCTCGGCGCAACTCCTCGACTTCGAGATTCCCTACAGCGTCGCCGAGCTCGAGGCCGCCAAGGACGCGGTGGTCAAGGCGAACGGCGTGCAGGATTGCTATGTGCGGCCCATCGCCTGGCGCGGCAGCGAGATGATGGCGGTGGCGGCGCAGAATTCGACGATCCATACCGCGATCGCCGTCTGGGACTGGCCGAGCATGTTCGACGTCGAGACCAAGATGAAGGGCATTCGCCTCGACATCGCGGAATATCGTCGTCCCGATCCCCAAACCGAGCCCTCGCTCGCGAAGGCCGCGGGCCTTTACATGATCTGCACGATATCGAAACATCGCGCGGAGCGGCGCGGCTACGCCGACGCGCTGATGTACGACTGGCTCGGCCGCGTCGCCGAATGCACGGGCGCGAACGTGTTCTTCGTGAAGGACGGCGCGCTTCACACGCCGATCGCCGACTGCTTCCTCGACGGCATCACCCGCCAGACCGTGATCGAGCTCGCGAAGCGGCGCGGCGTTTCCGTCTTCGAGCGCCAAATCATGCCCGAGGAGCTCGTCGACTTCTCCGAATGCTTCATTTGCGGCACCGGCGCGGAGGTCACGCCGGTTTCAGAGGCCGGACCTTATCGTTTCGAGCCGGGCGCGCTGTCCCGTCAGCTCATCGAGGATTACACGTGCGAGGTTCATCGCCACAGCGAGGGGTGAAGGCGGAAAGACACTGCATCGGCTCCTTCGCGTGATCGCTGTCACCTCGCGGACTCGAGCTCGATGATGTGCGGATTGAAGGCCGGCGGCGGCTCGACGGTCTGGATGGGCGTCCGCATCACCGTCACCGGAACCTCGATGATGCGGCGCCCCGGAAGCCCATATTCCGGCGCGACGGGCGGCAAGGCGGTCAGGGCGGCCGGGCGGCCATGAGCGTAGGTGTCGTAATAGCCGGGCTCGCCGGAGCCGATCCCCACCTGATAGTTCGGACTGTAGAGATACGGTCCCGCGGCCGCGGCGCCCACCTCGTAGTTGGGGTCGTAATAACCGCCGCCGTAGTAGACACCGCCGCCGCCCCAATAGCCGCCGCCGCAACCGGCGCCGTCGCCGCATCCATCGTGCCGTCGCCTGCCGTAGAGGCCGAATTCGCCGTAGCGGGGGCCGTGTCCGACGACGGGGCCTGGACCTCCCGGTGGAAGGAATCGCGCGGCCGGCGGATAGCCGTTTCCGAAGCCCGGCGCCAAGGCGTGGCCGCCCGGAACGATGGGGTGGGGCGTGGCGACCGGGCCTCTGCCCACCGCGACGCCTTTGCCGCCGCCTACACCCACGCCGATATCGCCGCCCCCGCCTACGCCCATGCCGCCGGCGGGAGCCGCGCCCATGGCGCCGCCTCGGCCGAAGCCGAGCGCCTCTCCGGCGGAAATCGCCAGCGCCGCCGTGACGAAGCCGGCGCAGATGGCCCGCTGCTGTTTCGAAATGATACGCATGGTGACGCCCTTTCGTGTCGTTTCACGCCACTTCCAGACGAAACGGTCAGGAAACGCATGAATGCGAGACGCCTCGACGGCTGCTCGAGGAGGCGGGGCAAAGCGCGGGCCGAGGGGCGCTCTTATAGTTTCACTGACGGGGCGTCAGCGTCACCTGTAATCCGTCGCGGGGGCGGGGGATGGGCCAGAAGCTCCATGCCGGCCGGTAATTCGGGCGGACGGAAACATCCGCCATAGATAAAAAATGATAGGCGAAGCATTTGGCTTGAATGTAAGCGAAGCGCTGGCCGAGGCACATGTGCGCGCCGCCGCCGAAGGGGACGAAAGCATATTTGTGGCGCGCGCGGATCGCCTCGTCGGAAAAGCGCAGCGGATCGAATTCGTCCGGCTCCGGCCAGAACTCCGGCATGCGGTGCGTATAGAGCGGGTTCACGGCCACGCGCGTTCCCCGAGGTATTCGAAATCCGGCGAATTCCGTGTCGCGCACGGCGCAACGCCGGATCGCGGTCACAGGCGGGATGAGGCGCATCGATTCATTGAACGCCATCTCGGTAAGCCGCAAGTCATCGAGTCGATCGTAGGGAAGCGGCTCGCCTGGCGGAAGTCCCAGCGCCTTTATCTCTTCGCGCAATCTCTCCTGCCACGGCGGGTTGAACGCGAGAAAATAGACGAAGGAAGAAAGTGACGAGGCCAGCGTGTCATGGGCGGCCATCATGAGAAAGTTCATGTGATCCGAAATTTCCAGCGCCGTCAGCAGCCTTCCGTCGTCGGTGGTCGTCTTGCAGAGCTGTGTGAAGAGGTCCTGGGACCCGCTCTCGCGTCTTGCGTCGATCTGGCGGCCGAAATAGTCGATCATGAACTGGCGCGCCTCGACGCCCCGGCGCATTTGCGTGCCGGGGAGGGGGCTGCGCACGACGGCGACAGTGGCTGCGATCATGTCGATGAAGGCGCCTTTGACCCGCTCCAAGTCGGCGCCCATTTCTTCGCCGAGGAAGGAGGCGGCGGCGAGGTCCAGGGTCAGCCGCTTGACTGCCGGATAGAACAGCAGTTCAGGTGAGTCGCCGGGAGCTTGCGGCGAAAAAGTGTAAGCCGGTTTTTCGCATGACGCGCGCTCTAGATTTTCAGAGTCGATCACGTTTTCTGCGTTCAAGCGATCCCGACTGAACGCCTTGTGATCGAGCCAGCCGGAAACGCCCGCTGCGATGCCCCGGTTGAGGTTCTCGAGGTAGGATTTCAGCGGGCCGGCCTTGAAGGCGACCGAGAGCGCCTTGCGATGCAGCCGATGCTCGTCGAAATCCATCATCATGAGGCCGCCCGGAAACAGACGGCCAAAGATACGTTCCCATCCATGCTGCGAGGAAAAGAGCCTGGCTTGATCCAGCAGGACGAACTCGTTGGCCTCCGGACCGAGCATGACGACGACGCGACCGCCGAAGGAATGGGTGCGAAAGACCGGACCGTATGTTCGAGCGAAGCGTTCCGTTACACCCTTGGGGTCAGCCAGCATCTGCAGCGTGACGCCAACAACGGGCCAGCCGTCCGTGCCAGGAATATGCGACAGCGCGCTGAGCGGAGGCTCCGGCATCGTCGGCGAGGCGGCCGGCTTGGAGATAGGAAAGGCCGCGGACATGAGGTCTCCGAAAGTCTTTGAGCTCAAGAGATCACAAAACGCGCAACGACAGAATTTGCCGACCGCGCGGCCGAGCGGCGAGACGGCAATCGGCGGCAAATGACCCTGGGCGACGCTCAGCTGCTGACGCGCGCCTTGATCGCGTGCTCGGCGAGCGTCTTGCCGAGCGACAGGACCGCCGGCGCGTGATGGGCGTCGGCGATGACCTGGTCGAAGGAGCGCTCGATCCAGATGCAATCCTCGTCGGTCAGGGTCAGGGACGGCAAGAGCTTGATGGTCGGATTGCCGTGACCGGCGACCTGCGTGAGAATCTTCTCATCCCTGAAAAGAGGGATGCAGATGAGCTGACCGAACAGACCGGCGCTCGCGGTCTCCAGCAAATTCCAGGTGGCCCTCAGCATGAGCGACTTCGGCGGACCGAATTCGACGCCGATCATCAAGCCCTTGCCGCGCACCGCGGAGACGAGCTCGTAGCGCTCCGCCATCCTGGTCAACGACGCGAGGAGCCGGTCGCCCTTGGCGGCGGCGTTCTCGATGAGCTTTTCGTCCTCCAACACGTCGAGCGTCGCGAGCGCCGCCGCCATCGCCAGATCGTTCTTGGAGAAAGTCGATCCATGCACGACCGAGCGATCCATGCGGTCGAAGACCTTGTCGAAGATCCACTTGCGCGTGAGCGTGACGCCGATCGGCGCATGGCCCCCCGAGAGCGCCTTCGCCAGCAGCACCATGTCGGGCTCGACGCCGAAATGCTCGATCGCCAGGAATTTGCCGGTGCGCCCGACGCCCGTCTGGATTTCGTCGGCGACGAAGAGGGTCCCGTATTTCTTGCAGAGCGCCGCCGCGCCTGAGAGATAGTCGGCCTGCGGAATGTTGACGCCCTTGCCCTGAATAGGCTCGACGACGAAGGCCGCGACGTCATGGCCGTGCAAGGCCTGCTCGAGCGCGCCGAGATCGTCGAAGGGAATTTCGCGCACGCCGGGGAGCAGCGGACCGAAGCCCTTCTTGAAGATCTCGTCGCCGTTCAGCGAGACCGCGCCGTAAGTGAGGCCGTGGAATGAATGCGCGCAATGGACGATCTCGCTACGCCCGGTGGCGTAGCGCGCGAATTTGATCGCGGCCTCGACCGCCTCGGCCCCGGAGTTGGCGAAGAAAGCCTTGTCGAGCCAGGGCGCGCGCGCAAGCAGCCGCTCGGCGAGGACGCCCGCGAGCACGGAAACGTCGAACTGCGCGAGATTGGGCAATTGCGCGTTCAGCACGTCGATGAGCGCGTCGCGCACCCTGGGATGGTTGCGGCCGAGCGCGAACACGCCGTAGCCGCTCATCAGGTCCAGATAACGCGCGCCTGCGCGGTCATAGAGATAGGCGCCTTCGCCGCGCGTGAACCCCACGTCCCAGCCGATCGTCTTCAGCACGCGCACCCACATTTCATTGAGGTGCTTCGAATGAAGCGCGTAGCGCTCTCCCTCGCGCCGCTGCGCGAGCTCGACCAGGCTTTCCCTCGTCGTTTCGTCGTTCTGCGCCAGCTCTTGGCGCGGATTGACGGCGTTAAACGCGTTTGTCATCTCGAGCCTCCCGAGGGGCGCCGGCGCAACGGAAAAAGGCGTGTCGCGGACCACCGCGAAGCCGATTTAGCCCATGTTCCGGTCGAGCGCAAAACGCCCGGCCGAGCTTGCGCGCGTTGGACCGCTTTCGTGAAGCGCTCGCGTCGGTCGTATCCACAACAAAACACCCATATGGCGGAAATCCCGCGTTGGACAATGCGCCGCAAATGCTATCCTGGCTCCGTTGATTCTATAGCGCGTGGACGTCCGCAGCATCCGGCGCGAGGGCGCCGTCGAGGCGCAGGATCGTTTTCGCAGGGCAGGGGAGTTCGTCAGTTGGGCGCAAAATCCGAATTGATGGAGGGGCTGAGCTCACCTTCGATAGACGCGGACGGGGATGAGCGCGCCGTCGAGCTCTTCGAGATCTCGGGCGCGATAAAATGGTTCGACGTGTCGAAAGGTTATGGTTTCATTGTGCCCGACGCCGGCGTCGGCGACGTCTTGCTGCATGTGACAACTCTGCGCCGGAGCGGTTTCCAGACGGCGCACGAGGGCGCCAGGATCGTCTGCGAGGCGCAGAAAGGGCCCAAAGGGTTGCAAGTCTTTCGCGTGGTCTCCATGGACGAGTCGACCGCCGTGCACCCGTCGCAATCCTCCGCCGGACGAACGCACGTGCAGGTGACGCCGGTCGGCGGCTATGAGATCGCCATCGTCAAATGGTTCAATCGCGTGAAAGGATTCGGTTTTCTCACGCGCGGCGAGGGCACCGACGACATCTTCCTGCACATGGAAACCGTTCGCCGCTTCGGCCTTGCGGAGTTGAAGCCGGGCGACAGCGTGCTCGTGCGTTACGGCGATGGCCCCAAAGGCCTCATGGCCGCCGAAGTGCGCCCGCTTGACGCCAAGGGCCCAGTTTCGCATTAAGCGCGCTTGGGGGGATTTGCGGCGACTCCTGATTTCGTAGTCCTGACAGTCGTTGCGGAATGTGTGCATGACGAAAAATCCTGCAAGGCTCGCGATGTTTCTGGCGGCGTCCCTTGCGATTCCCGGCGCGATCTTGAGCCCGCTCGCGCCGCGCGTCTTCGCCGAGGAGCAGGCTGCGCAAACCCCGCTCGAACGGCTTGAATTCGTCACGGCCTCCGGGGCGCACGCTTTCGACGTCGAAGTGGCGCGCAGCGAAAAAGACCGCGCGCAGGGGTTGATGTTTCGCCGCTCCCTTGCGCAAAACCATGGGATGCTCTTCTTATTTGAGAGCGAGCGGCCCATCGCGATGTGGATGAAGAACACCTATGTCCCGCTCGACATGGTCTTCGTTTCGCGCGGGGGAAGGGTGAAGTCCATTGTTCGCGGCGCGGTTCCTCTCTCGGAAGCGGTCATTCCCTCCGGCGGCGCCGTCTATGCGGTGGTCGAGCTGTCGGCTGGCGCAGCCGACGCGATCGGGCTCTCGGTGGGGGATCACGTGCGTCACCCCGGATTTCAGCCCTGAGCAAGGGCGTATCGTTAAAGAGCGCGAAGCCGTTCTGGGAAAGAATATTGCGTGCATAGAAGACGCAGAGCGTCTCCGCACAATCTCAAATGCTTCACATCTTGCTCAAAGCGAGGCGCTCGCCGCCTGCATCTTTTCGAACCCCGCGGCGAGATCCGCCTTCAAATCCTCGACGTCCTCGAGCCCGATCGAGAACCGAAGGCAGGGGCCTTCCGGCGCAAACGGCGTCGCCGTGCGCGTTTTGGCGCAGTCGAAGGGGATGACGAGGCTTTCGAAGCCGCCCCACGAGTAGCCGATCCCAAAGAGTGTGAGCGCATTCAAGAAGGCGTCGACACAGGCCTTGGGCGCGGGCTTGAGGACGACCGAGAATACGCCCGCCGCGCCGGAGAAGTCACGTTTCCACAGCGCATAGTCAGGATGCCCGGGCAGCGCCGGATGGATCAGTCGCAGGATCTCTGGCCTGCCCTCGAGCCATTGCGCCACCTCGAGTCCGGCGCGCTGCTGCTCGCGAAGGCGAAGCTCCATCGTGCGAAGGCCGCGCAGTGCGAGGAACGCGTCGTCGCCGCTCGAGACCATCGCGAAAGCGTCGAAGGTGTTGCGCAGGCGCGTCGCCCATTTCGCATTTGCCGAGACGAGGCCGAGCAGCAGGTCGGCGTGGCCGGAAAGATATTTGGTGCCGGCTTCGACATTGATGTCCACGCCGCGCTCGAAGGGCGGAAAGAAGAGCGGCGTCGCCCAGGTGTTGTCGAGAATGACGCAGGCGCCCCGCCCCGCCGCGGCGGAGGCGATCGCGGGCACGTCCTGCACCTCCATCGTGAGCGATCCGGGCGATTCCGTGAGGATCGCGCTCGTGTTCTCGCGCATCAGCGCCGCGACGCCCGCCCCGAGGCGCGGATCGTAATATTGGGTCTCGACGCCGAAGCGCTTCAGCACGCCGTCGCAGAAGGTGCGTGTCGGGCCATAGGCCGAGTCGGTGACGAGCAGGTGATCGCCGGCTTTCGTCGCCGTCATCAGCGCGAGCGCGATCGCCGCGAGGCCCGACGGCGCAAGCACGGTCGTCCGCGCGCCGCAAAGCTCGCTCCACGCTTCCTCGAGCGCGCGCGTCGTTGGCGTGCCCTTCGTCCCGTAGGTGTAGGGCTGGCGGTGTCGCTCGAAGTCCTCGACTGTCGGAAAGAGCACGGTCGAGCCACGGAAGACGGGGGTGTTGATAAAGCCCTCATGCGCGAAGGGATGACGGCCCGCATGAGCGAGGAGCGTGCGGCGAGACTTTTTTCGCCCTGATTCCCCGCTACCCTCCGTCATCGCTTCCTCCCGCCCAGAGCCCGGGCTCGGCGCCCCGGCGTGGCGCCACCTTATGCCGAGTTGACGATGAAATTCCGAATCCTGCGCTTCTTGCTGGGGGCCTTATGCCTCGCCGCCGGGTCGCCGCGTCTCGCGGCGCAGCCGGAATTCAAGGGCGTCGTCGACTCTCCAGGAGATTCGCCGGCGCGGCGAGGTCGTGTGTGGCGCGAGCGCCCCCACGCCCGGCTTCGTGCTCATGGACGAGGCAGGGAACTGGAGCGGATTTGACGTCGACTTCTGCCGGGCGCTGGCGGTCGCGGTCCTCGACGATCCCCAACGAATCCGCATCGAGCCGCTCGAATACAAGCAAAGGCTGCCCGCTCTGCATTCCGGCGAGGTGGACGTGCTGCTCTCCGGCGCGCCTTGGACCCAGGCGCGCGAGGCAGGACACCAGCTGCTCTACGGCGCCATCACCTTTTACGGCGGGCAGGGGTTTCTGGAGCGCCGGGCGACCGTGACGACGGGCGAGCCCTGGCGCGGCGTGGGCGCGGAGCCGCCGCGCGTCTGCGTGCAGCAGGGAGGAGCCTCCGAGCTCAATGTTGCCGAATTCTACCGGGCGCGCGGGGTCGCCTATCGCTCGGTCGGCTTCGCTTCCCTCGAGGAAGCCGCGCGCGCCTATGACGCCGAGGGCTGCGATCTTCTCTCGGCGGGGCTCGTTGAATTGCACCAATGGCGCGCACGCCTGCAAAAGCCGGAGGACCACGTTGTAACGAAGGAAGTCATTTCGAAATCTCCGGTCGGGCCGATCGTGCGTCAGGGCGACGACCAATGGTTCAACGTCGTGCGCTGGACGCTTTTTGCGATGGTCGAGGCCGAGGAGTTCGACGTTGGGACGAAGACCGTCGACGCCGCGCTCAGCTCGGAAAACCCGGACTTGCGTCGCCTCGTCGGGACCGACGGCGATTTCGGCGAAGGTCTCGATCTGCGCCGCGACTGGGCCTATCGCGTCATTCACGAAGTCGGCAACTACGCGGAAGTGTTCGAACGCAACCTCGGCATGTCTTCGCCCCTCGCCATGGAACGTCGGCAAAACGCGTTGTGGACGAAAGGCGGCTTGATGTACGCGCCGCCGGTACGCTGAAGTTTACAGTGGATTTCATCAGGAGCGGACATTTTGCGATCAGGAGGAAGCGCTCAAGTTCAAGCTACGCAGCTCATCGCAAGATCGACGACCGCTTTTTTCTTCGTCTTCTCCGCAATTCGGTATCGTTTGCACCGTCGCCTGTCCCTCCGAAGGATCGGAGCCTAGGTAACTATCCGAATAGCCGGATTCATTCGAAGCCTGTAGTCGTTGTATCAATATGACACGGCGGTTTACTTCGGGAGATAGCGGTGACAAGCATCCAAGACTCCGCAAAATGTTTTTTCATGAGGACCAGAGAAAGAGGTTTGGCGCTGAGACTGAACGACATGCACCGCGCCTTGCTTTCGTCCTATCGTTTAAATCTCTGGAGAGGTCCGCAAGCCGTTCGAAAGCTAATGGTGGCTGATGTTAGCCGCTGGATCGAATTGGGCGCGCCCGAGCGGGCCGCGGACGTGTTTCTGGTCCTGAGACAATTCCTCACCGATTGCCCAGAGGCGATGATCGGCATCGCGCTTCCCCATTCGGACAATCGAGGGCTCCTGCCTCGCTCCCACGAAAGACGCGCCCGCCGGGGGAAAATCCGTTCGCGCGACCGCGCCCTCAATGCGGCGGATCTGGAGCCGAGCAGACCTTCGAAGAATTAATAAAATTCTATTTCAACTCCGCACGTTTTCGCATGAACTTATACGGCACTCCGAGCAAAACGACTTTGTCAACAACTGTTCTGGCGCGCTCACTGGCCCAGCTTTTATAAAAGTCTTCACTTCGGGAAGGAAAACTTCTTTCGCGACGCCATGAGATGCGAGCGGCGCGGCGGCTTTGTCCCCCGCGCGCCTGCAGGAACGCGGCCTTCGCCGCTGTGTGCGCTGGCAAACGGCGTTCCTGCAGCGGGAGGCTTAACGTCGCCTCATGCTGGTGATGGGGAAGACGGTCATGACCGACTTGTCGGAGAATGTTGAAGCGCAGGGCGCCACGCTGTCGCCAGCGCCCTTGAAGCTGCGCACGGTGCTGGCCGAGATCGCCGAGCACGCCTGCGAGCCCGGCTTCAGCGCTATGGCCATCGCGGAAAAATACGGCGTGTCCGAAAGGGAAGTCCGCCGGCTGCTCAAGAAGACGGGGAAAAGCTTCTCGGATCATAAATTGAGACGCAGGCTGGAGCGCGCTCGCGCTCTCCTCGGCGATCCCGCCGCGGCGCATCTTGCCGTGCCGGAAATCGCCTTGCGCGTCGGTTTCAGCGATCTGGAGAGTTTCGATGCGAATTATCGCCGTCGGTTTGGCGTCTCGCCAGAGGCGGCGAGAAGGGCAAAAGAGGCGTGAACACTCGGCGCCGCATGCATTCGCCTTGGCGTGGGGTCTGCGCACGCTCGCCCCGGGCTCCGTGCAAGAGGAATCCACGCTAGCGCGGGTCGTGCCGCAGCTCTTGCCACCACGTCTCCAGCGCGCCCATTTCGGGCGTGACGAAAGTCGCGACAGTCCCGGCGAACTCAGCCCATTCGGCCAGAAAGTGCGGGGAGACGCCGGCCACGACGGGCGTCTTCGTCGCCATGGCGATCTTGAAGGCGTCGCACAAGCCGCCGCGCTCCGCCTCCTGCTTGGAAAACTTGCTGATGGCGATGAGGTCGACGCCGCGCCGGGCCGCGCGCTCAACCGCCCCGCAGGCCTGCGCCAGTTCGCCCGCGTCGAGGTTGCAGGCGCTCGAGCCGGGTCCCAGATCCTGGGAGATGGGGTAGATCGCGTCGCTCTCGAGGTCGCGCAGCACGATTCGCGGCCGGCCCGCCGCTCCCTCCCTCAGGCGCGTCTGCACGACGCCCGCGATCGAGAAGCCTCTTTCTCTCACGGCGCGCGCGAAGGCCTCGATTAAGGCCTGCGTCGCGGCGCTGTCCTCGTAGCGTAGCGCAGCGATGATGGGCGGTCGTGGGGCGGATGGGGATGTTGCCACTGGGTCCTCGACGGCTGCGCTCGAGCGGCTTGCGAAAAAGTCCACGGACTCTTGCGATCAGAATTCGCTCCAGCTTTTTAATGAGACGGGATTTCCTATCGCTCGAACGATTATCTTAGCGCAGAAATCGCGCAAATCGCGCTGCCGTTAAGCACAGTCGCTCAAACGCAGCGCCGGTCGCGTCGAAAAGCCCCAAAAGCGCCAGGGGAAGCCGCCGCGCCGCTTCCGAGCGCGCCCGAGGCGGCACTTGTATTGGCGGGCTCTCCGCCCGATTTGCTATAAGAGCCGACGCAAGCAGAGGCGGAGCGTGAACGACAAGGCCAACATAGCGCCGAAAACGGCGGGCGGCAGCGGCGCTGTCGACGCCTTTCTCGAGGAGATGAAGACGCTCGCGCCCGCGCAAAGTTCCGGGCGGGGCCGTGTCGTCTTCGCGCTCGACGCCACGATGAGCCGTCAGCCCACGTGGGACCTCGCACAGTCGATTCAGGGCGAGATGTTCGTCGCCGCGGCGGCGCAGGGGGGGCTCGACGTTCAGCTCGCTTACTTTCGCGGATTCTCTGAGTGCCGGGCGTCACGATTTGTCTCGGACGGCAAGGGGCTGGCGGCTCTCATGTCCGCAATTTCTTGTCGCGCGGGACTGACGCAGCTCGAAAAGGTGCTGCGTCACACGCTCGACGAGGCGCGGGCGCGCCCCGTCGCGGCGTTGATTTACATCGGCGACGCTATGGAAGAGAGTCCCGATCGTCTGGCGGGCGCGGCTGGCGAGCTGGGGCTGCTTGGCGTGAAGGCCTTCATGTTCCAGGAGGGAGCGGATAAGGCGACGGAGCGTGTGTTCCGCGAAATCGCCCGGCTTTCGGGCGGCGCTTACGCGGCGTTCGACGCGTCGGCCGCGCAGCATCTGGCGGCGCTTTTGAAGGCCGTGGCGGCTTATGCGTCCGGGGGACGGGCGGCGTTGGAGCGGCGCGCGCGCGAGGGGGAGCCGGCCGCGACCTTGCTCTTGTCGCAAATTTAGAAAAGGCTAGAGGAGGAAGCTTGGGAATGCCGATTCTGCTTGGGGTTCTCGCGGCGACGCTCACCTATCTTCTGCTTCGCGCCTATACGCAGGCGTCGCCCCGCGCCCTGGTGAAGACGATTCGTTTCGGCGGCGGAATGCTTGCGGCTCTCGTCGGCGGCCTTCTCGTGCTGCGGGGCGTGATCGCGCCGGGCCTGGCGGTGCTCGGCTTCGGCCTTTGGCTCGTCGATTTTTCGAATCTCGCGGCGAGAGGGTTTCGTCGCGCGGGCCGCGGCGCGGCGGGGGTGTCGCGCATTCGCACGGCAATCGTCGAAATGGAGCTCGATCGGGCCACCGGCGCGATCCGCGGAACCGTGCTCGCCGGTCCTCAGGAAGGCATGCCGTTCGATCAGCTCACGCGCAGCCAGCTCATGTATCTTTACGATTTCTGCCGCACCGACGATCCTCAGGGGGCGCGGCTGCTAGAAGCGTATTTCGACCGCCGCTTTACCGGATGGCGTCAGGCAGAGCAGCGAGGCGGAGACTCGCGGAGCTCCGGCGCACGTCGTCGCGAGTTGATTTCCGAGGAGGAGGCTTACGAGATACTCGGACTGAAGAAGGGCGCGCCGGCGAGCGAAATTGCGCGGGCGCATCGCGATCTGATGAAGAAGCTTCATCCAGATCATGGCGGGACGACTGACCTCGCGGCCCGGGTCAACGAAGCCAAGGATGTCCTGATGCGCGGGCGTCAGGGTTAGCCGAGCGAGCCGTCCGAGGCCCTTGGCGCGCAAGGACGGCCTTTGGCTTATACGGCCGGGCAGTGGGGCGAATGACATCGAGCGGCTCCCTAGTTCTTCGTCGCGAAGCAGGAGAAGCCCGAACGCTTCAGCTCTCGACACGCCTGCGCGGCGCTGTCCTCCGCGAGGCCCGCGAAGCGGGCGCGGTAGAGCGTTTCGGAACCCTTGCGAACCTTTTCGGTGAAGGCCTTGGCGGAGGCGGGCATGCGCGCCTCGTTTCGCGCCCGCGCCAGCAGTTCTTGCGCTTTCTCCTCGTCCTCCGTCGCGCCGAGCTGGATCATCCAGCCGG
This sequence comes from uncultured Alphaproteobacteria bacterium, assembly GCA_963760695.1. Lineage (GTDB taxonomy): Bacteria > Pseudomonadota > Alphaproteobacteria > Rhizobiales > Beijerinckiaceae > Methylocystis. Next base: position 127,171 of record CAVXEI010000019.1, read on the forward strand.
CATGCGCGGGACGCGACGATTCGGCCTTGATGCTCAGGGGCTTGTTGTCGTTTGCCGGCGGCTTGATCGCCGAGGGCGTCGTCGGGGCGGCGGCGACGCGCGCGACGCTCTTTCCCGAGGAACTCGCCGTCGTCGTCGAGCCGCCCTGGGCGTGCGGCTGGCCTGCGGCTTTCTGCCCCCCAGAGACGAAGGCGGGGCGCACTTTTGCGGGGGCCGTCTCAGGCGCCGCCGCTGGCTGGACCTTGGGCGGGATGCTGCCTTCGGGCACGGGAGCCTCGTCGCGTTCGTCTTCCGCGGGTCGCGCATACGCCATGCTCTCGCGTTGCGCGGGCGGGATCGACGCCGTCGGCTCGGCCGTCTCGACGCCCTCGGTGTTCTCCTCCGAGATCGGTTGCGCGGTTCTGTGCGTCTCCCCCGCGCCCACGTGATGTTGGATGAGGGAAGCCATGTAGGCGTCCCGCGCGCCGGCCGTCCTGCCACCGAGCACGACCGCCACGATGTGGCGCCCGCCGCGGCGCACCGAGGTCAGCAGGTTGAAGCCCGACGCGTTGGTGTAGCCGGTCTTGATGCCGTCCATCCCCTCGATTCGGTCGAGGAGATGGTTGTGATTGCGCATAACCTCGCCGTGGTAGGCGAAGGAGTGGGTCGAGAAGTAGCGGTAATATCGAGGGAAGTGTTCTTGAATCGCTCGGCCGAGCACGGCCAGATCATGCGCCGTGGTGATTTGCGCCGCATTGGGCAGCCCCGACGCATTGGCGAAATGCGTGTCGCGCATTCCCAGCGCATGCGCCTTCGCGGTCATCATCTGAGCAAAGTGCTCCTCGTCGCCGCCGACCGCCTCGGCGATGGCGACCGCGATGTCGTTCGCGGATTTCGTGACGACCGCCTTGATCGCGTCCTCGACCTCGATCGTCGCGCCGGGCTCGAGATTGAGCTTGCACGGCGCCTGCGCGGCGGCGTGCTGGGAGATTCGAAGCGGCGAATGCAGGGTCATCCGGCCCTTTTCGAGCTGCTCGAACAGCAGATAGAGCGTCATCACTTTGGTGATGGACGCCGGATGGCGCTGCTGATCTTCCTTCTGCGCGAAGAGCGTGCGGCCGCTGTTGGCGTCGACGACGATTGCCGCGAAGCCGGGCGGCGACAGAAAACGTCCCGATCCTTGGTGGGGCGCGGAATGAAAGACTCGCCCGCCATGGCCGTAAAAGGCGGCGCGGACCGGCCGCCCGTGAGCGACACGCAGAGAGAAACGCTGGCGGCCATAGGCTGCGTGAGCATAAGAGTGGCGCCAGCTCCGCGCCTGCGCAAAATCGCTCGATATGGATAGCGCCAATGCGCTCAGGACGAGCAGAAACCGAAGCATTATACTCGGTTTAACGCTCCGAAGGACGCCAAACGTCATCATCTTGCCGGCCCGCTCCCTTGAATAGCGCGTCTCGACGTCCGCGCCGCGGGAACGGACGTGGCCAAGACATCACAGTCGACAAGAATAAGTCGGCGCGGTTACTCGGAAGTTAAGCCGCTCTACGTGGGCTTGGCCATGCTGCAGCACAACATAGCGCTTGACGGATTATTGTGCAGTGCGGTATAAATAATCCGTCAAGGTCGCCGCGCGCCCCGTCGGGGGCTGAATTTAGGCGCACCGCAACCGCAAGGACGAAACTATGGTCGCCACCTTCGATAACTGTACAGCAGCTCGGCAAGGACCAGTTCGAGTCCGCTTCGGCGACGGCTTCCGCCATCGCCAAGGGCTGGCAGGGCATCGCCGCCGAGACGCAGGAATATTCCAAGAAGTCCTTTGAGAAGAGCCGCGCCTTCGCGGAGAAGCTTCTCGGCGTCAAGAAGTTCGACGAGGCCATTGCGCTGCAGCAGGAATACGCCAAGGGCGCTTATGAAGACTTCGTCGCGCAGGCCACGAAGATCGGTGAGCTTTACACCGACTTGGCCAAGGAAGCCTTCAAGCCGATCGAGACCGCGGCCAAGACTTTCAACCCGGGTGTGAAGGGGTTCGGCTCGGCGGAATAAGTCTATTTCGAAAGCGCGAATTCAGGTGGCTGGTTCGGCGCCCTGATCATTCAAAAGATCGGGGCCGCCGCAGACGCCTCGTTAGAGACTTTCCTGTTAGACGCGCTTTAGGCATTGCCCGAGCCGCCCCCGGTGGCTCGGGCGTTTTCGTTCGCACAGCGGGCCCTTCCCTGTGGGCGGCGGGACGAGGGCTTTGACCCTCGAACGCGCCTGCGGCATGAAGGGGGCGTGAGCCTCGATCCTGGATTCGTGCATCTCCACGTGCACACCGCCTTCTCGCTGCGGGAGGGCGCACTCGGCCTCTCGCGCCTCGTCGAACTCGCCGAAAAGGACGCGCAACCGGCCATCGGCGTCGCCGACACGAACAATCTCTTCGCGGCGCTGGAATTTTCCGAGAAGGCCGCCAAAGCCGGCCTGCAGAGCCTGCCAGGCGCTCAGATCGCCATCGCATTCACCGAAAGCTCGGAACGCGGCCCCGGAAGAAGAGAGCGCGCCTTCGGCAATCTCGTGCTCATCGCCAAATCGCGCACGGGCTATCTCAATCTCATGCGGCTTTGCTCGCGCGCGCATCTTGACGCTGCTCCGGGCGAGCCGCCGGCGCTGACGCTCGCCGATCTCGAGAGCGACGGGGCCGACCTCATCGTTCTCACGGGCGGGCCGTCGGGCGTGCTCGATCCGCTCATCGCCGGCGGGCGCGCCGAGGCGGCCGAGGCGCGGCTCAAGGCGCTCGCGGGGCTCTTTCCCGGGCGGCTCTATGTAGAAATCCAGCGGCACGGGCTCGCCGCCGAGCAGGCGGCCGAGGCGCCGCTCCTCGACTTGGCCTATCGGCTCAGCCTTCCGCTCGTCGCGACCAATGAGCCGTTCTTCGCGACCCGCGCCGATTTCGAGGCGCATGACGCGCTCTTGTGCATCGCGGAAGGGAGCGTGACGAGCCAGGCCGAACGCCGGCGCCTCACGCCTGAACATTACTTCAAGAGCCGAGGGGAGATGCGCGCGCTGTTCGCCGACCTGCCGGAGGCCTTGGCCGCCAGCGTCGAGATCGCACGGCGCTGCGCCTTTCGTCCGTCGACGCGCAATCCGATCATGCCGCGTTTTCTGCGGGCCGATCCCCAAGCCGGCAAGGAAGAGCTCGACGCCTTGGAGGCCGCGGAGCTGCGTCGGCAGGCGCGCGAAGGCCTCGAGGGGCGGCTCGCCGTCACGGGTCCTGCCCCGGGCCTCAATCGCGCCGACTATGAAGCGCGGCTCGAATTCGAGCTCGACGTGATCGAGAAGATGCGCTTTCCCGGCTACTTTCTGATCGTCTCCGACTTCATCAAATTCGCGAAGTCGAAGGGCATTCCCGTGGGTCCTGGCCGCGGCTCGGGCGCGGGCTCGCTCGTCGCCTATGCGCTGACGATCACCGATCTCGATCCCTTGCGTTTCGGGCTGTTCTTCGAGCGCTTCCTCAATCCCGAGCGCGTCTCGATGCCGGACTTCGACATCGACTTCTGCCAGACGCGACGCGGCGAGGTGATCGATTATGTGCGGCAGCGCTATGGCGCGGACCGCGTCGCGCAGATCATCACCTTCGGCTCTTTTCTCGCGCGCGGCGTGTTGCGCAGCGTGGGCCGCGTGCTGGAAATGCCGCTCGGCCAGGTCGACAAGATCGCGAAGCTCGTCCCGCAAAATCCCGCAAAGCCCGTGACTCTGAAAGAGGCGCTGGCGAGCGAGCAGAAGCTTCGGGAAGCCGTCGATGAGGACCCCCGCGTCGCGCGGCTCTTCGAGGTCGCGAGCGTTCTCGAAGGGCTCTACTCAAACGCCTCGACCCACGCAGCGGGCATCGTCATCGCCGATCAGCCGCTCGACGAAGTGGCGCCGCTCTATCGGGACCCGAAGTCGGACATGCCGGTAACCCAATTCAACATGAAATGGGTCGAGCCGGCGGGGCTCGTCAAATTCGACTTTCTCGGATTGAAGACGCTGACCGTGCTCGCGATGGCGACCGCGCTCGTGCGCGCGCGCGTGCCGGATTTCGATCTGGGCCAAATCCCGCTCGATGACGCCAAGACATACGCGATGCTCGGGCGGGGCGAGACCGTCGGCGTGTTCCAGCTCGAAAGCGCAGGCATGCGCAAGGCGCTCGTCGAGATGCGCGCCGACCGTTTCGAGGACATCATCGCCCTCGTTGCGCTTTACCGGCCCGGCCCGATGGCGAATATTCCGACCTATTGCGCGGTGAAGCACGGCGAGGAGGAGGCGGACTATCTGCACCCCAAGATCGAGGCCGTTCTCAAGGAGACCTTCGGCGTCATCATCTACCAGGAGCAGGTGATGCAGATCGCGCAGCTTCTCTCGGGCTATTCGCTTGGCGAAGCCGACAATCTGCGCCGCGCCATGGGCAAGAAGATCAAAGCGGAGATGGACAAGCAGCGCGACCGCTTCGTCAACGGAGCCGTGGAGCGCGGGCTCGACAAGGGCAAGGCCGAGGAGATCTTCGAGCTGCTCGCCAAATTCGCCGACTATGGCTTCAACAAGAGCCATGCGGCGGCCTATGCGCTGATCGCCTACCAGACGGCCTGGTTCAAGGCGCATTATCCGACTGAGTTCCTCGCGGCGTCGATGACCTTCGACATGACCGACACCGACAAGCTCGCCGAGTTCCGCCAGGAGGCGATGCGGCTTGGAATTGAGGTCGAGTCGCCTTCCGTCTCGCGCTCGGGCGTCGATTTCGACGTCGCTGAAGGGCAGGGCGGCCGGCTTTCGATCCGCTATGCCCTCGCCGCCATCAAGGGCGTCGGCGAGGGGCAGGCGAAGTCGATCGTCGCGGCGCGCGGCGGCGCGCCCTTCTCGAGTCTTGCGGATTTCGCGTGGCGCATCAATCCGCGCGAGGTGAACAAGAAGGTCTTGGAAAATCTGGCGGCCTGCGGCGCCTTCGGCGAGCTCTGCGCCGATCGCGCGCAAGTCTTCGCGGCCGTCGAGACGATTCTCTGCTTCCGCGAACCGCCATCAGGACGATCGTTCGGTCGGACAGAACGCGCTGTTCGGCCTGGAGGCGCGCGAAGAACTGGCGTTGCCCAAATGCGCCCCCTGGAGCGCCGCCGAGACGCTGCAACGCGAGTTCGACGCGGTGGGTTTCTTCCTCTCCGGCCATCCGCTCGAGGCCTATGCCAGCGTGGCCAAACGTCTGCGCCTGCAGCGATGGAGCGAGTTCTCTGCATCGGTCCGGCGCGGCGCGAGCGCGGGACGCCTCGCTGCGGTCGTGCTGGAGCGCGCCGAGCGGCGCACCAAATCCGGCTCCAAGATGGGCGTCGTGCAGCTCTCCGACGAGAGCGGGCAATATGAGGCGATCCTCTTTGCCGAAGGGCTCGCGCAATATCGCGACCTTCTCGAAAAGGGCTCGGCCGTGCTGCTCACGCTTTCCGGCGCCTTGGAAGGCGACGAGGTGCGCGCGCGTATCGTGACGGTCGAGAGCCTCGGCGCCGCGGCGGCGAAGCAGCAGAAGGGCCTGCGCGTCTTTCTGCGCGACGTCAGTCCGCTCGAAGGAATCAGAGCGCGGCTTGCGGCGAAGGGGGAGGGAGAGGTGACGCTCGTCGTGATGCGCGAGGCCGAAGGCGAGGAGATCGATATCCGGCTGCCCGGCGGCTATGTCGCAAGCGCCGCGGTCGCCGACGCGTTGAAGACGCTCCCCGGCGTCATCGCCGTGGAGCATGTGTAATACGAATTCCGAACGATGGCTTCATGCGAACTCGCTGTCCACTGGCGCCGGGCCGCGAGCCTCTGGCTCGCTCGTCGCCTGCGATTAACCGATCCCCTCCGCGCGCGCCGGCGGCAGATCGACCGAGACGCGCAATCCTCCAAGATCGGAGCGCGAAAAGTCTATCTGGGATCCATAGGCTTCGAGGACGTCCAGGACGATCGCCAGGCCGAGACCGGCCCCGCCGCTTTCGTCGAGCCGGCCGCCACGCTGGCGAACGAATTGCTCGGCGCCTTCGGGCAGGCCCGGGCCGTCGTCTTCGATGACGAGCCGCGTTGAGCTTCCCTGCGCGCTCGCCGACACGCGCACGATGGAATTTGCATAACGGGACGCGTTCTCAAGGAGATTCCCGATGACCTCCATGAGGTCGTTGCGGTCGAACGCGACCCTCAGCATCGTGGGCAGGCGCACGTCAAACTCGGTCTCGGTTCCCGTCCGAGCCAAGGTATGCACGAGCGTGTCGACCGTATCGCGCAAAGGCGTCTCGCGAAGCTTCTTTCCTCGAGGCCCACTTCTCGCGCGGGCGCGGACGAGCTCGCGTTCGACATGTCGCTGCATGACGTCACCGATCCGCTCCAGAGACCTCGCAATCTCCAACTCTCCTTTTTCGCGAAGCAGCCTCGAATCTGCGACGAGCGCGGCGAGAGGGGTCTTTAGACCGTGCGCGAGATCGGCGGCGTGATTGCGGGCCCGCTCAATCTCCGCTGCGCGTTCGTCCAGCAGCGCGTTCATTTCGTCGAGGAGCGGCTGGACCTCCGTGGGGCCGACCATCGCAAATCTGCTCCTCTCGCCCCGCGCGATCTCACTGACTTCGTCGCGAATCTTGGCTAAGGGCGCGATGCCGAGATCCACCTGAACCCAGGTGGCGACCACGAGAACAAAGGCCAATATGACGAAACCAATCACCATTTCACGCGCGAATGCGTCGCGCGCCGGCCGCAAGAGATCGAGGTCGATGCCGGCGAGAATCCGGACCTGCGTGGGGCCGCGCGATCCCTTCCAATCGAGGCACAGTTGCGCCGCAAGAAGCGTCTCGCGCGCGGGCCCCGAGGTATAGCGAAAGTGCAAGCGCCCGTCGGGGATGCACTCGCCGGAAGGGACCAGGATCGAGTTGTCCAAAGACTTCGATCGTATGGTCTCATGTCCGCTCGAATCGAGCACCTGCCAATAATATCCAGAGAGAGGCTTGTCGAAGCGAGGATCGCTCGCGGTCCTGGTCATCCGCAAGCCGCCGGTGGCGTCGTCGTTCTCCAGGCGGCCGAGGATCTGGTGAACGAAGCCGTCGAGATCGTCATCCAAAGTGCGTTCGACATTATGTTCGAATGACAGCACCAGACCGCCGCCAGCGAGGACCAGCGCGACAGCGACCGTGAAGAAGCCAATCAGAAGCAAGCGCCGTCGTAGTGAAGTTTGGGTCATTCCGCTTCGTTAGGCACGAAATATCCAAAGCCTCGACGAGTCTTTATGACCTCGCCGCCAATTTTCTTGCGGGCGCGCGCCACGAGGACCTCGAGGGCGTTGAAAGAAAGATGGTCCGAGCCATAGACGTGCTCGATCAGCTCGGCTTGCGGAACCACCTGGCCACGCCGATGCATGAGATAAGCGACGAGACGGTATTCCAAAGCCGAAAGCTCGATGGGAACGCCGTCGACCCTGATCGTCGTGTCACGTTCGTCAAGCGAGAGTTGGCCGACCGTCACGACCGATGATCCGCGTCCGGCCGCCCGCCGGATGATCGACCGCGTGCGCGCCAGCAATTCCTCGATCCGGAAGGGCTTGGACAGGTAGTCGTCGGCGCCGGCGTCTATGCCCTCGACCTTCTCGCTCCACGCGCCGCGCGCCGTGAGAACGAGGACCGGGGTGACCACCCCGTGCCCTCTCCAGCGCTTGAGCACCGTCAACCCATCCATCCTCGGCAGGCCAAGATCCAAGAGGATGGCCGCAAAGCTCTCCGTTTCGCCAAGAAAGAGGGCGTCCTCGCCGTTGTTCGCGCGCTCGACCACATAGCCGGCTTTGTCGAGCGCCTTTGAGACGTCGCCCGAAATCCGCTCATCGTCCTCGACAAGAAGCACACGCATCAAACAGTCTCAACATCTGACGCTTGATAGGATCTTGCTCCCAAGTCCCGCCTCCCCTCTGCGGACGACCGTCCCGGATCAATCCATAACGCGGCTTTAGCGCCGAATGATTTGTGGCGCAAAGCGAAGTTTCAAGCCTATGTGCGCACGTGAGCCTCGCGTCGCAAAGCCCTTAGAATTGATTTCGTCGCTGGCCCCGGTCATCGTTCCGCGCTGGAGGCCCGCGCCGGTCGCACTCGTCCAGTGAGCTGGATGACCACTCGGGAAGGCTGCGCGAGCCGCGTCCTTGCGCGGTTTCTCCATTCGGAGTCGGGCGGGGCCGACAGGCAGGCGTCGCCGTGCCGGACAGGCATGAGGTCCACCGCCGTCTGTGGATAATCGGAGACAAACTGTCTCAAGACGATCGCCACGTCCGCCGCGCGCGACAAGGCGCCAAGATCCACCCACCGCCGCAAGTCGGCGACCATCATCTCGTGAACCACCGCTGGGCCACGGCCGATGTTCATCAGATAGCTGTCGAAAAGCGCCCGACGCCGGGCGGACGGGCTCACGCCCAGGGAGAATCCCTCTTCCAAAGAGTCCGATTGCGCTGCGCGTTGAGGTCGAGTGAGCATCGCTTCTAATCCCTCAGTTGAAGCCAAGCTGGTCTCGCCCTCCCGAGGGCCTTGGGGGCGGAGGGCTAGTAGGGCGGCGACGAGACCTTGTTTTGCGCAAGCTACAGGACTACGCCTTTCAATTCGCTGACGCGCCCAACGGGTGCGACCGAGCCGATCCTGCCGAAGGCAGAGGCGGGGGACCGCCAGACCTTCGCCGTATCCGTCAGCCGAATGTCAGCTTGGAAAGGTTAGATGCGCTTGTCATTCGTCCTTCCTCAAAGAGCCCGCATGTCTCTCCTCGCACTGCTTCTCTTGCCCCTCGCGTTCGGTGTCGCCAAAGCGGAGAGCGTCCCGCCGGCCCTCGAAGGGAATATTTCGATCCCGTTGAGCGAAGAGCAGATTCACGCTGCGGGAATCGAGATGGCGCCGATCGAGAGGCGAACGCTCGACGGGGGAGCTCGTCGTGCCCGGCGTGGTTGTGGCGCCGCCGACTCAAATCCGCGTCGTCGCGGCGCCCGCCGCAGGCCTGATCGAAACGCTGCTCGTCAGCCCCGGATGAGGAGGTCAAGGAGGGCGCGCCTCTTGCCCAGCTCAAGTCTTCCGAGCTGGTCGAGGCGCAGCGCGCCTTTCTGCACGCCATTTCCGACGCGGATCTCGCCAAGGAAAAGCTGCGGCGGGACGAGCAGCTCTTCAAGGAGCGCATCATCGCCGAGCGCCGTCTCGTCGTGACGCGGGCCGAGACGGTGCAAGCCGAGTCGGCGCTCGAGGAGCGGCGGCAACTGCTGGCCTTGGCGGGCATGACCAACGAGGACATCGAGGCGCTGCGGCGCAGCCGTAAGTTTGCGAGCGCGCTCATGGTGCGCGCCCCCGTGTCCGGGATCATTCTCCAGCGCCACGGCACCGCCGGGGAGCGGGTGCCCGCCTCGGCGCCGCTCGTCACCATCGCGCGCCTCGATCCGATCTGGGTCAATCTGCAAATTCCCGTGGGACGCGAGGCGCCGCTGCAGATTGGGCAGGACGTCACGCTTCCCGCTGTCGGCGCGCAGGGCCGTCTAATTCGCGTCGGCCGCACGGTGGATGCGGCGACCCAGTCTATCGGCGCCGTTGCGGAATTCCAGGCGACCAAGAATCTCTTGCGACCAGGGCAGGCGCTGCAGGCGATTCTGCGGGTCGGCGGGACGGGCGGAGCCGCAGTGGCGCGTCAAAGCCGACTCCGTCGTCACGCACCGCGATCAGCACTTTGTGTTCGTGCGCGACGCCTCCGGGTTTCGCGCGGTTCCGGTCGTCGTCGTTGCGGAAACCCCCCAATATGCCTCGATCCGAGGCGCGCTCAAAAGCGGCGACCGCATCGCGACGCATGGCATTCTCACCTTGCTCGCAGAGCTCGCCGCGAAGGACAAGTGACGGGGGGCGATGCTCGACCAAATCATCAAGCTCGCGCTTGGCCGAAGGCTCCTCGTGTTCCTCGGCGCGCTCGGCCTCGCCGCCTGGGGCGCGCACGCCTATACGAAACTGCCCATCGACGCCTTTCCCGACGTCGCGCCGGTGCAGGTGCTCGTCGCCATGCGCGCGCCCGGCCTCACGCCGGAGGAGCTGGAAAGCCGCGTCACGGCGCCCATCGAGATCGCCATGCGCGGGCATCCCGCGTCTCGTGCGCATGCGCTCGACGACGCGCTATTCGGTCGCGCTGCTCACCTTCGAATTCGCGGAGGGCGTCGATATCTATTGGGCGCGCGCGCAGGTCAACGAGCGTCTCGCGCAGGTGGCGGATCAGTTGCCGCAAGACGCGAGCGGCGGGCTGGCGCCGATCGTGACGCCGCTCGGCGAAATGCTGATGTTCACGATCGTCGGCGGCGATTTGACGCCGACCGAGCAGCGCACCCTCGTCGACTGGACGATCCGGCCGGCGCTGCGCGGCTTGCCTGGCGTCGCCGACGTCAATGTGCTCGGCGGCTTCGTGCGCACTTTCGAAGTCGCGCCGTCTCCCGCGGCCATGGCGGCGCGCGGCGTCACCGTCTCCATGTTGCAGCAGGCGCTTTCCGGCAACAACCGAAACGACGGCGCCGGCCGCGTGAAGGATGGGGAAGAGGCGCTGCTCGTGCGGGCGGAGGGCCGTCTGCATAATCTCGAGGAGATCAAGAGCGTCGTCATCGTCGCCCGAAGCACGGGCGTCGTTCGGGTCGGCGACGTTGCGGAAGTCCTCTACGGCTCGTTGCCGCGCAATGGCGTCGTCAGCCGCAATGGCGAGTACGAGGCGGTGTGGGGCCTGGTTCTCGGGCTGCGCGGCGCCGACGCGCGCAGCGTCGTGACGGCGGTGAAGGACAAGCTCGCGGCGCTCGAGCCGAGCCTGCCCAAAGGCGCGCATGTCGAGATCTTCTACGACCGCAGCGAGCTGATCGGCAAAGCCGTCTGGACGGTCCAGAAGGTGCTGATCGAAGCCGTCGTGCTCGTGGTCGTCCTTTTGTTCCTGTTCCTGGGCAATCTGCGCGCGGCGCATCGTCGTGTCGGTCGATTCTGCCGCTGGCGGCGCTCTCGACCTTCGGCGTGATGCAGCTCTGGGGACTTTCCGCCAACATCATGTCGCTTGGCGGCCTCGCCATCGCGATCGGGCTTCTGGTGGATTGCGCCGTCGTCGTCGTCGAGAACGTCGAGCACGGCATGGCCTCGCTGCGCAGCTCCGACAGTCAGGATCGCCTTCGCGTCACTCTGGAGGCGACGCGCGAGGTCGCCGTTCCACTGACCTCCGGCGTCTTCATCATCATCATCGTGTTCCTGCCGCTCTTGTCGCTCGAGGGGCTGGAAGGGCGGCTCTTCGCGCCCGTCGCGCTCACCATCGCCTTCGCGCTGGCGTCCGCATGGGTCTTGTCGCTGACCGTCGTGCCGGCGCTCAGCGCGGCCATTGCTGCGTCCGGGCGCTGAGGACGAGCCGTGGCTCGTGCGCAAGATCGCTCATGTCTACGAGCGCCTGCTGGGGCGCGCGCTGGCGCATCCGCTGATGGTCGGCTTGATCGCGATCGGCGCGCTCGCCGCCACAGGGGTTGCGGCGACTCACATCGGTCAGACCTTCATGCCGGTGATGGACGAGGGCACGCCGGTCGTGACAGTGCGCAAGCATCCGACGATCAGCGTCGACGTGGCCGCGGAGACGGATCGGCGGATCCAGCGTGCGATCATGTCGCAAATTCCCGGAGGTCAAGAGCATGATGGCGCGGGCAGGCGCCGACGAGCTCGGAATCGACCCCGTGGGGCTCAACGAGACGGACAATTTTCTCACCCTCGCGCCGCAGTCGGAGTGGCGCGGCCACGGCATGGATTGGCTGGTCGGCCAGCTTCGCGCCGGTGCTCGACAAGATTCCGGGCATCACCTATGCATTTTCCCAGCCGATCGACATGCGCGTGCAGGAGATGATCATCGGCGCGCGCGGCGACGTGGTCGTGAAGATATTCGGCGACGACATCAACGAATTGAATCGTCTCGCGCGCGACGTCGCCGCGATCCTTGCGCAAGCTCACCGGCGCGCGCGACGTCTTCGCGCTGCAGAACGACGGCATGCGCTATCTCACGGCGCGCATCGACCGTCTCGCGGCCGGGCGATTCGGCATCAACGCCGGCGAAATCCAGGACGCCATGCGCGTCTGGGTCGACGGCAAGCAGGTCGGGCTGATCCTGGAGGGCCCGATCCGCACGCCGCTCGTCGTTCGCGGGACCGAGACCGCGCGTCGCTCCGCCGTGGATTTCGCGCGCGTGCCGGTCGTCTCCAGCGAGGGAAAGGTGGTGGAGCTTTCGCAGCTTGCCGACGTTCGCGACGAGAACGGCCCCATTCAGGTCATCCGCGAGGAGGGCCAGCGCTTCGCCACGGTGCTCGCCAATGTGGAAGGCCGCGATCTGGTCGGCTTCGTCGACGAGGCGAAGGCGGCGGTGGCGAAGGATGTGCAGACGCCGAAAGGCTATCGCTACGAGTGGGGCGGGCAGTTCGAAAATCAGCAGCGGGCCTCCGCGCGATTGGCCATTGTCGTGCCGCTGGCCTTGGCGCTGATCTTTCTGATGCTGTATCTGACGTTCAATTCCCTCGCGCAGGCGACGCTCGTCTTCTGCAACGTGCCCTTCGCGGCGATCGGGGGCGTTATCGGCCTTTGGCTGTCAGGGGAGTTTCTCTCGGTGCCGGCCTCTGTCGGCTTCATCGCGCTCATCGGCATCGCCGTGCTGAACGGCGTCGTGCTCATCTCCTACTTCAACAAGCTTGTCGCGGAGGGAGGGCGCACCATGCGCGAGGTTGTGGTGGACGGCGCCCGGCGCCGCATGCGGCCGGTGCTGCTGACGGCGACCATCGCCGCCTTTGGTCTTGCTCCCTTTCTTTTGGCGACCGGACCCGGCGCTGAGATTCAACGTCCCCTGGCCGTCGTCGTCATCGGGGGGCTGATCACCGCAACGACGCTGACACTGATCCTCCTGCCCATTCTCTATGAGCGCTTCGGCGGGCCGAAACTGGTGAAGGGCGCGCGTATCCCTCTCGCCGCGAGGGCCGGTCCGCCGCCGCACGCGCCCGAGCCGGCGTCATGAGAAGCGCGCAGGCTTCTCAGCCTTCTCTTCTTCGGCTTCGGCGTCGTGGCTTTTGGATGCGACGCCGCCGAGGCGCGAAGCCGCAACAAGCCGTCCTCGGGCTTCGCTCTGGCGCGCCATTTGAGCGCCGCCATCGAGATCGACGCGGAGAGCACGTCTCTCGACGCGCAGGGCCGCGCCACGGCGGCGCGGCGACACACCGCCAATTCCTTCACGCCCGGCTCGCCCTATATCGCCGGCACGCGGCGCTCCAACGTCGGCGGCAATCTGCACGCGGCAAGAGAAGAAGAAATCGAAGCGGCCATGCCGATCTGGCTGCCGGGTCAAAGCGAAGCGCTGCACCAGACCATCGACGCGAGCCTCGTCGAGACCGACGAGCGCCTCGCCCTGCGCAGGCTCGACGTCGCGGGCCTCGTGCGCGAAGCCTGGTGGCGCGCGCAGCGCACCGTCCGCGAGGCCGAGATCGCCCAGAGCCGGCTCGCCACCGCGCGCGACATCGGGAGCGACATGACGCGGCGCGAGGCGCTGGGCGAGTCGGGGCGTCAAGACACTTTGCTCGCGCAAAACGAGACGCTCGCCGCCGAGAGCGAGGTCGCCCAGGCGGAGGCCGCAAATCGCGCGGCGCGGGCGGCCTATGGCGTGCTGACGAACGGGGCGACTCCGGATGGCGCCTTGGAGCCCGCGGGACGCGGCGGCCCCATCGAGGACCATCCCGCCTTGCGCGCGCCGCTCGCCGCCCTGAAGCGCGCCGAGGCGCAGATCCGGCTCGTCGACGCGAGCTTCATTGAGAATCCGGAAGTCGGCGTGTTCGGCCGTCACGAGACGAACCAGGAGTATCAGTTCGGCAAGCCCCCGGAGGATCTGTTCAGGACGGATTCGACGACGCTCGGATTTCGATTCAAGGTGCCGCTTCCAACCCCGGGCCGCAACGAGCCGCGCCGCGCCGAGGCGGAGGCGGATTACGTCAAGGCTCAGGCGGAATATGACCGCGCGCTGCGCCTCGTGAATGCGGAGGTCGCGGCGGCACGCGCAGCTTTGGCGGCGGCCAAGCGCAACCTCGCCGTGGCCAGCAAGCGCTTCACCGTCGCCAGCGAGCAATATGAGCTCGCGCGAAAGTCTTTCCGTCTCGGCGAAGCCAGCGCCGTAGATCTTTACAGAGTGCGTCAGTCCTATCTCGACGCGCAGCGCGCGCAGGCCATGGCGCAGGTCGAGCTCGGCGCCGCCGAGTCGCGCGTCAATCAGGCGCGGGGCTACGCGCCGGACTGACGGAGCGCATAGAGCGCGGTCGCTGCGACCTCTGATTCGCGCTATAATGCGCGAAGCGGAGGGCGAGGAGATCGATATCCGTCTGGCCGGCGGCTATGTCGCAAGTGCTGCGGTCGCCGACGCGTTGAAGACGCTCCCAGGCGTCATCGCCGTGGAGCATGTGTAGAGGCGGTGTTAGGTTCCACACCGGGTCGTGGCCGCAGTTGCCTCCGCCATCCGACTTGCCAGGGGCAGTGTTCTAGTTGACAATTAAGTTGCGCTTAGAGCCAAGGTCGCGGAAGCGCCGTGATCTTCGCCGCTCTAGTCTCTTCTCAAGAAGGCGAGCGTCATGGCGGTCAGGAATTTTCGAATCTATCTGATGAATGAAACTCAATTCAAGCTGTCGGTGGTCGGAGGCACGACCCTCGATCACGGCGAATGGACGGATCCCTGGCAACCGCCGGCGACAATTCTTCCTGGTAAGACTGGGGCTTGGCAATCGGAGTCGGACGGGTTGGCGACAGGGACAGAAGGTCATATTTCTTTTGAAATCCAAGACCGTGACCAATTGATAGGGGACGACAAACATTTTGGAAAAGGCGATAGAATTTACATCCATTGGGACAACCCCTATTTTGATCCACTAGGATCGGGAACAAGTGCGGACGGAAAGTTTTTTGTATCAAGTACATTTGAGAACTACGTTGAAGGTAAATCGAACGATTATAAGTTGCTTTACAGCGGACCGCATACATTCGATGATCTCGGGCCGGGTCCGGTTGTTACTGAAGGTTGGCTCGAAGTTGTGCCAGGGTTCATTGGATTGCCAATTCCCAACGTTGGCGTGATAGATCATGCTTGGGCCGCGTTCTCCCTAAGGTTTGCGCCGCAATCCCTCGCGGTAGGGAAAGCCGGGGGCGCTCTCACTTCGGGCGGCGTGCCGCTGAAGGGCGGGATACATAACGGCGTTTTCCTGCAAGGATCCTTCGGAAAGCAGGGCAATTTCGAAGCGGTCGTTATTCAGGGCGACAAGATTTCCCACTGCTACCGCGACAACGACGCCCCGGGTGCTCCCTGGCACGGACCGTTCCGCATATTCGAGTGGAGGTCCTCTTCGCCATCCGGCAACGTCGGGCAAATTCCTGCCTTTCCCAAGGCCGTCTCGCTCATTCAAAGCAATTTTGTCTCTCCCGGTAATTTAGAGGCCGTCGTCCGCGTCTCTCCAACGCTGGGAGATGACAAATTGGCCTTCATTTTTCGAGACCAGATCGGCTGGCATGGCCCCTTTGACCTGGTCGCGGATGGCAAGTCGATTACGGGGGTATCTGGGAATCCAGCGCTTATACAAGGTCACTTCGGCAAGCGCGGGAATTTCGAGTTGTTGGTTCCCATGGGAAATAAGCTGGTTCATCTCTATCGAGACAACGACGATCCAAAGGCTCCGTGGCATGGGCCCTTCGTCGTCTTCGAGTGGAAGGCGTCGCAACCCGCAGGTGGCAATGTCGCGATTCCGAGTTTCCCGACAGCGGTCGCCTTGCTCGAGAGCAATTTCGCTAACCCCGGCAATTTGGAATGCGTCGTGCGCGTGTCGCCGACCATAGGTGACGACAAGCTGGTGTTCTTTTACAGGGACGGCGGAGGTTGGCATGGACCCAGCGACATTATCGCTGATGGCAAGCCGATCACGGGCATAACGGGGCAACCCGCGATGATCCAATCGGCCTATGGCCGTCAGGGAAACTTCGAGCTTCTGGTTCCCTTGGGGAACAAGCTCGTTCATTACTTTCGCGACAATGATAGCCCGGGCGCCCCTTGGCATGGCCCCTTGGTAGTCTTCGAATGGAAAGCATCGTCGGCCGGCAATGTCGGCCAGATACCGAGTTTCCCTACCGCCGTTTCTCTGATCGAGAGCAATTTCGGCGATCCCGGCAATTTGGAAGCGATGGTTCGTGTCTCACCAACCATCGGCGAAGACAAACTCGTGTTTTTCTTTCGTGATCGCACAGGCTGGCACGGTCCTTCCGATATTGCGGCTGACGGCGCACTGATTGGCGGCGTCACCGGCTTTTGAGATTTACCGCAGTGCGAAGGGCACAGTCGTCATGCTCAACAGGCGAAGCTTGATCACGGGCGCAGGCGCGTCAATCGCCGCCTCGCCGCTGCGCGCCATCGCCGATACGATGCGGCTGCCCTTCGCGAATGGCGAGCGGCCGCTCATGAGATATCCGCAAAAGCGGCTATTGATCGTGCAGACGCAGAGACCGCCGCAACTCGAAACGCCTTTCTCCGTCTTCGACGAGGGGCCGCTCACGCCCAATGACGCGTTTTTCGTTCGCTACCACCTTTCCGGCGTCCCGCTGGAGATCGATCCGGACACCTTCAGACTGGACATCAAGGGCAAGGTGAAGAAGCCGCTCAGCCTCTCGCTCGACGAGCTGAAGCGCTTGCCCGCCATGGAGATCGTCGCGGTCAATCAGTGCTCGGGGAACAGCCGCGGCTTCGTCGAGCCTCGCGTCGCGGGCGGCCAGCTCGGCAATGGCGCGATGGGAAATGCACGCTGGCGCGGCGTGGCGTTGAAGACGGTGCTGGATTTGGCCGGCGTCGAGCCCAGCGCGCGGCAGGCGACCTTTCAGGGGCTGGATCGGCCGGCCTTGGACGCCACGCCCGCCTTCGTGAAGGCGCTCGACATCGACCATGCGCGCGACGGCGAGGTCATGCTCGCCTATGAGATGAACGGCGCCGATCTGCCGCTGCTCAACGGCTTTCCGCTGCGTCTCGTCGTCCCCGGCTGGTACGGCACCTACTGGGTGAAGCATCTCAACGACATCACGCGTCGTCGAAGCGCCTTTCGACGGCTTCTTCATGAAGACGGCCTATCGCATTCCCGACAATGACTGCGCCTGCGTGGAGCCGGGCGGCGCCGAAACGTCGACGCGGCCGATCTCGCGTCTCAACGTGCGCTCCTTCATCACCAATGTCGCGGATGGCGCGTCGGTGAGGGCCGGCAAGCTCGCAGATCAGAGGGATCGCTTTCGACGGCGGCTCGGGGATCAAGGGAGTGCAGGTCTCTTCCGACGACGGCGCAAGCTGGACCGACGCCACGCTCGGCGCCGACTTCGGCAAATACGCGTTTCGGGAATGGCGACTGGCGTTGAACGTGACGCCGGGCGCACATGTTCTCAAGGTGCGGGCGACGGGCGTCGGCGGCGAGACGCAACCCGACGCCGCCCTGTGGAATCCGCGCGGCTATAGACGCAACGTCATCGAAGCCGTCCGCGTCACGGCGAGTTGAGCGAGGGGAGGGGCCTGATGCGATTCGTGCTGACCTGCGTCTTCGCCGCCGCCGCTCTTTCGGTCGCGGCGAAGCCTTTGACGATCGCGCTTCCGGACGAAACCGCGGCCTACGCGCCCGGCCCGAACCTCGACGTCGTGGAGAGCCACTGCGGCGCCTGTCACTCGGCCGACTATGTTTCCGCGCAGCCTCGCAGCTTCAAGGACAAGAAAGGCTTCTGGCAGGCCGAGGTGAACAAGATGATCAAGGCGTATCACGCCCCCATCAAGGAAGAGGATGTGCCCAAGATCGTCGAATATCTGACGGCGACCTATTGAAGCGATGAGCGCCCAGCGCGCCCCGCGTCCCCTGGACAGCGCGGCTCCGCGACCGCGCACTTCGGGACAGGGCGTCTCTTTGCGCAGATGCCGAAGCAGATGAGGGGATCAAGCTCATCTTGGCGTCGTCGCCATGGACCTCGTCTTAAGCGCCCCTGAGAAACAACTGAAAAACAAGGTTTATAGACGTTAACTATAATCCCGGGAGCAGCGCGCTGTCCGGGAAACCCCAGGCTTCTCGACGATGTGATTTTTAAATTATACCCCTTAAAGGGCGCTTTAGCGCGCGATTTATAAATTGCATGTGCCGTGATTTATTAACCATCTTGCTTGGATCGTTGCGGTTTCTTAACCATCCCGCTGTTGGGGCAGGTGGCAGGAGAGGGGTGGCGGGCCGGGAACCAGCCGTTTACCCTCCGATCCCCCGCGCGAATGCGCCGGAGGGATTACGTTCCGGCCGGAGGCGCGCTAAATCTAAGGCATGCCGCACAGCATCGATCTTCTCGGCGACGATCCCCGACCGCGCCTGCGCCACCCCGAGAAGGCGCACCGGCCCGACAACCCCGTGGCGAAGAAGCCCCCCTGGATCCGCGTGAAGGCGCCGGGCTCAGCGGGTTTCCGTGAGACGGGCGCGCTGCTCGCGCAAAAAGGCCTCGTCACCGTCTGTCAGGAGGCCTCCTGCCCCAACATCGGCGAATGCTGGGAGAAGAAGCAGGCGACCTTCATGATTCTCGGCGCGGTCTGCACACGCGCTTGCGCCTTCTGCAATGTCGCGACCGGGCTTCCGGGACCGCTCGACCCGGAGGAGCCGCGCCGCGTCGCCGAGGCTGCCCGCGATCTGGCGCTCGCGCATATCGTCGTGACCTCGGTCGACCGCGACGATCTCCCCGACGGCGGCGCCACACACTTCGCGCAAACCATCCGCGCGATCCGGGAGCTTGCGCCGCAGGCGACGATCGAGGTGCTGACGCCGGATTTTCTGCGCAAGCCCGGCGCGCTCGAGATCGTCGTCGCGGCGAAGCCCGACGTCTTCAACCACAATCTCGAGACCGTGCCGCGCCTTTACCCGCCCATTCGGCCGGGCGCCCGCTACTTCCACTCGCTGCGCCTGTTGCAGCGCGCCAAGGAACTCGATCCCACGCTCTTCACGAAATCCGGAATGATGGTGGGGCTCGGCGAAGCCAAAGGGGAAGTCATGCAGGTGATGGACGATCTGCGCACGGCGGAGGTGGATTTCCTCACGCTCGGCCAATATCTGCAGCCGACGAAGAAGCATGCAGAGGTCGCGGCCTTCGTCACGCCGGAAGAGTTCTCGTCCTACGAAGCGCTCGCCTACGCCAAGGGTTTTGCGCTCGTCTCGGCCTCGCCCCTGACGCGCTCGTCGCATCACGCCGGCGCCGACTTCGCTCGCCTGAAGGCTGCGCGAGAGGCGAGGGCGGCTTCGCTTCAACGAGCTTAAGGACGCGCCTGGAGCCCGCGTCTCCCCGTCAAGGAGGCTTGTTTAGCGCATCTGAACTGTCTCAGAGGACGCCGACTGCCTACGCGCCGCGCGCCAAGTTCCCGGCGGCATCCCCGACCAGCGGCGGAAGGCGCGGTTGAAAGCGGTTGCGTCCGCATAGCCGAGCAGGGGCGCAATGGCGTCGAGCTCGAGACCGGAGGTCGCAAGATATTGCCGCGCCGTCTCGAATTGCAACTCGTCGACGATCTGCCGGAAGCGCACGCCCTCATCGGCGAGACGCAGGCGCAGCGTTCGTTCCGAAAGGAGCAATTGCTTCGCCACCTCCGCCTGCGAGAGCCAGGATACGGCGAGAGCGGCGCGCAGCTGACGCCGAACGCGTTCGGCCGTTTTGACCTCGAGCCGGGCTTCGATGTCGGCCGCGTGCGCGAGCAGTTGCGCGCGTTCCGTCGGAGACGAAGTCGGTAGCGGCCGTTTCAGATAGGCGCGCTCGAAGACGATCGCGGCTTCCTCGGCGTCGAAGCGCAGATCCGCTCCGAAATGGGCGCCATAAGCGCGCGCGGAGCGTCCCGCTTTGTGCGGGAAGGTCACGAGCTTTGGCCTGAAGCCCGGGCCGCACAGCGATTTCAGCGTGTTGAGAGCGACGGTCAGCGCGACGTCGCAGAGCTGATCGGCGCCTTCCATCCCGCCTGAAAAAGTGCCGTAGCTGAAAGCCGCTTCAGCGCCGTGAGCGCGCAGCGAGATCACCGCGCCGCGGTCGAAGAGCGGCAGATAGCGGATGAGCGTCTGCAGCGCCGCTTCGACGTCGGCCGAAAGAGCCGCGGTCCGTCCGACCATGCCGAGCTGGTTGAGGCCGCATCGTCGTCCCACGAGAAGGCCGAAATGGTCGCATCCCGTCCTCTCGACGCAGGCCCTGAGCAGTCTCGCGCCGTCGGCATATCTGAGCGGCAGTTCCGGATCGTCGAAGAACGCGTGGGGGACGCCCAGCTCGTCGAGAATCGCCCTGGGATCGAGGCCAAGCTCCGCCAACACGGCTGGAATCGCGCAGATCGGGCCGCGTCGCGCCCAGCCTTCGGGAACGGGTCGAGGCAAGGTCAGGCGAGCCGGATTCATGGCGAAACTTGTGCGGCCTTTGCCGGAACTGTCAAGACAGGGGTCGGTGCGGATGCTAATTCTCTCGGCGCTTAGGGTTGCGATCCCATGCCAAGGCTAACCGGGGGGGGGGACATGCTGATTTCCCGCGTCGCTTTCGTTCTCGCCAATATCGCGCTGAGTTTGACTTTGAGCGTCGCCGCATCGGCGGAGCCTTCGAAGCGAGGAGCGCCCCTAGAGCAGCCGAACCGGCCGGAAATTCACGGAACCCCGGGGTCTCCCGAGGCGACGATCACGGTCGACGGCCGCTATCTGCCGCCGCCCCCGCAGCCCTTCGGCGGCGAGATCGAGCTCAACGCCACGCAATCGAAGCTCTTTTGGCCGGCGCGGGTCGTCCCGCCAAAAGGCGCGCCCAACATCCTGTTGATCATGACCGACGACGTCGGCTTCGCAGCGCCTTCGACTTTCGGCGGCGTGATCCCGACGCCCTCGCTCGACCGGATCGCCAAGGCCGGCCTGCGCTACACCAACTTCCATTCGACCGCGCTGTGCTCGCCGACGCGCGCGGCGCTCATCACCGGGCGCAACCACCACTCCGTGGGCTTCGGCGTGGTCAGCGAGATGTCGACCGGCTTTCCGGGCTACAACAGCGTGATCGGGGTCGACAACGCGACGGTCGGCAGAATCCTGCTCGAGAACGGCTATCGCACAGCCTGGTATGGCAAGGATCACAACACGCCCGACTGGGTGGCGACGCAAGCCGGGCCCTTCAACCAATGGCCCACCGGCATGGGCTTCGAGCACTTCTATGGCTTCGTCGGCGGCGACTCGAGCCAGTGGCAGCCCAATCTCTTCAACGACACAACGGCGATCTACCCTTACGTCGGCAAACCGGGCTGGAATCTCACGACGGCGATGGCCGACGACGCCATCCATTGGCTGAACATGCTGAACGCCGTCAGTCCGGAGATGCCCTTCTTTCTGCATTACGTGCCCGGTGGGACCCACGCGCCGCACCATCCGACGCCGGAGTGGGTGAAGCAGATCGAGGACATGCACCTCTTCGACGAAGGCTGGAACGCGGTGCGGGACCAGATCTTCGCCAATCAAAAGAAGCTCGGCGTCATTCCCGCCGACACCAAGCTGTCCCCCTGGCCCGACGAGCTCTTCAAGCGCTGGGATCAGCTCACGGAAGTGCAGAAAAAGCTCTTCATCCGGCAGGCGAACGTCTATACGGCCTATCTCGCCTACACGGACCATGAGATCGGCCGGGTCATCGACGCCGTCGAGAAGCTGGGCAAGCTCGACAACACGCTGATCATCTACATCAGTGGCGACAATGGCGCGAGCGCCGAGGGCTCGCCCAACGGCACGGTGAGCGAGGTGCTGCAGTTCAACGGCGTCGAGCTGACGGCGGACGAGCTGATGAAGTGGTACGACGTCTGGGGCACGGATCAGACCTACCCTCATTTCGCGACGGCGTGGACCTGGACCTTCGACTCACCCTTCAAATGGATGAAGCAGATTCCCTCGTTCTTCGGCGGAACGCGTCAAGGCATGGCGATCTCCTGGCCGGGACGCATCGCCGACAAGGGCGGCGTGCGCTGGCAGTTCCACCATGTGATCGACATCGTGCCGACGATTCTGGAGCTCACCGGCATTCCCGCTCCGGTCATGGTCGACGGCGTCCAGCAGAAGCCCATCGAAGGCGTCAGCATGGCCTACACCTTCGACAAATCCGCCGCAGGCTTCGAGGCGCCCTCCCACCACAAGAACTCAATATTTCGAGATGATGGGCGTGCAGGGCCTCTACAACGACGGCTGGATGCTGAGCGCGGTCCCGATCCGGCCGCCGTGGCAACTGCTCGGCACAGCCGTCCAGGATCCCGCCAGCGCCTTCAAGTTCGAGCTTTACGACGTGCGCAAGGACTGGTCGCAATATAGCGACGTGGCGGCGCAGAACCCGGCGAAGGTTCAGGAGATGAAGGATCTCATGTTCGCCGAATTCGCCAAATATCAGGTGTTGCCGTTGGACGCCACGGTCGCCACGCGCCTCGTGGCGCCGCGCCCCAATCTCTCCGGCGGCCGGCTTGAATTTAATTACGGCGGCGAAAGCGTCACCGGACTTCCGCATGGCGCCGCGCCGCAGCTGCTGAACACCTCGTACACGATCACGGCCGAAGTCACGATTCCGCAAGGCGGCGCGGAGGGGATGATTCACACGAACGGCGGCCGCTTCGGCGGCTATGGACTTTATCTGCTCAAGAGCAAGCCCGTGTTCACCTGGAACCTGCTCGACCTCAAACGCGTGCGTTGGGAAGGTCCCGAGCTCGCGCCCGGCAAGCACACGATCGAGTTCGACTTCCGCTACGACGGATTGGGTTTTGCGACCGTGGCGTTCAACAGCCTCAGCGGCCTCGGCCGTTCGGGCGCGGGCACGCTCAAGGTCGACGGAAAGACCGTGGCCTCTCAAAAGCTCGAGCGAACCGTTCCGCTGATCTTGCCCTGGGATGAAACCTTCGACATCGGCGCGGACACCGGCACGCCCGTCGACGACAAGGACTATCAAGTCCCCTTCAAGCTAACCGCGAAGCTCGACAAGCTGACGATCAAGATGGATCCGCCGAAGCTCTCCAAGGAGGATCTGAAGAAGCTCAAGGAAGCTGGGGCCAAGGCGGCGGATGGAGCCGCCACCCCGACGAAGGAGGCCCCTCGGTAACCCCGCGCGCGCCTCAATCCGGCGGCGCCGGGGAGGTCGCGGCGTCGCTCGGCGGCAGAAGGGCGGCTCGCTCGAGCGCATAGACTCGCAGCGCGGAGGAAAGATTGGCCGCGCCGCGGCTGGCGTCGATCTTGGCGACCAGCGTGGCCAGCGATGAGCCCTCCTCGGTCGCGAGCCTGCGCAGGACGCGCCAAAAGGCGGCTTCGAGCGAAACGCTGGTCTTGTGCCCCGCGATGGTGATGGAGCGTTTCTGCGGCAAGCCGGGATCGAGGCCCACCTCTGAAGCGCGCTGCGAATAAGTTGAAGCCGGTTCTTCGCTCAAAGCCCAAACTTCTGAAAACCGATCGTCTCTTTGCGTTCAGGCGATTTCAGCCTGAACGCCGCGGGGATCGAAGGCGCGGTCGAGGGCCGAGCAACCCTCGCGGTCGCGCGTCACGCCTCTGGCGCCCGGCCGGAGGGCTCTACTGTTTTTCGGCATTTTCTTTCGCCGGAACGGTTTCGAGCTCTGGGCGCTCCAGGCGATGCGCGTCGAACCGCGCCCGTTCCAAGTCGTTCTGCGCCTCGCTTGCGCGCCGCGCTGACTTGATGCGCCCGAAGGCGATACGGTTGGCTTCCGCAGCCCGGTCCTTCTCGGCTCTGTCTTGCGCCTTTCGCGCGCGGCGCAGATTGAGGACCTCGCCCATGGGCTCTAAGCCTCAGTTCTTCTTGCGGAAGGCGTCGATCGAGACGATCTTGTCACCGGATGATGCAGGGGCGGGGGCGTCCTTTGCCGCGGGCTCTCGCATCGCGGAAGCGGGCAGCTTGGGCGCCTCGGGCTTGGCGGCTGCGGGACCGGCGGCCTGCGGTGCGGACTCCCCGTCCTCGTTCTCCTCCTCGCCCTCGACGTTGAACTGGAAGCTGAAGCCCGCCGCGGGGTCGGCGAAGGCGCGCAAGGCCGAGAAGGGCACGTATAGCGTTTCCGGAACGGAGCGAAAAAACAAAGTGACCGAGAAGCCCTCCTCGGTCACCACCAGGTTCGAGAACTGGTGCTGGAGGATGATCGTCATCTCCTGCGGCCATTCTCTTTGCAGCCGTGTCGAGATTTTCACGCCGCGCGCGTCGGTGCGGAAGGCGATGACGAAGTGGTGCTCGCCCTGCAACTCGCCGGTCGCCGCGACCTGAGAGAGAACGGCGCGGACGACGCCCAGATAGGCGTTCTGCACCAGGAGATCGTATCGAAAAATGAGGTCCGCGGCCATGACTCTTCGAGCGGCTTGCGCGATTTCCGCTCGAACGAAGCCTCCGAGCTGCAGAAATACGCGGGTTGACATGCTGGAGCGAATTCAGATCGCAAAAGTCTGTCAACTCTTGCGGAAACCGCTCTGTGCTTAAGGCGCTCAGCCGTTGCGCCGGCGCCTTGGGAGAAGTGGAGGCTTCTGTTGCCAGGCGCCTCCGAGCCCCGCCTGAGGGCGCTAACCTTCAGGACTTGTTTCCCAGTGAGGGCGCCGCATTACGCGGCGACGGCCACCGGAGCATAGTTGTCGTTGGCAACTATAGGTTTGACCCGATAACGGCGGTATCATGCCGAGCGAAGAAACCCCCTTTACGCCCTCGTCAATCCTATTTCGCCCCCACCCCAAACCGGACGCAACCGGTTTCGGGTGGAGGCGCCGGGTACCGCCCCCGGGTCCGATAGGTTTATTGCGAAGCTCGTTTATCGCCATAGTCGCCGCGAGCGACGACACTCTTCATATAGGCTGTTGCGCGGAAATGTAAAAGGTCCGGAAATCGGAGTTCCACGGCTTTCTAAAGCGCCACCTCGTCCAACTCCATCGGTTCGAGGCTGCCGGGGTTTGCCGCCGCGAAGCCGTCGACGGAATTGATCGCCGCGGCGTCGGACATAAGGGGCCTCAGCTCCGACGGGTGGATGAACTTTTCCGCAAAGCAAGGGAAGCGGACGGGGTCGAAAGATTCTCCGCAGCCATTCCACCACAACCATGTGGCGGGAAGAATTGCGCAGGTCGGGGTGATAGGTGAGCCAGAGCTCGAGGCGATGCGAAAAATCCAGATCCACCGGGATCAACTTGGCTCCCAAAGTCGGCGCATAAGTGGGGAGCATGCCGATTCCCGCGCCTCTCTCCACGGCGTAAAGAACTGCAGAACTGGAGTTCGTGGCGACTCCGACGATGCCTTCGAGGCTGTCAACGCCGAGCACACGCTCATACATGCCCGGTTGGAGAAGTGGCCCCGCCTGCTGAATGAGGCGATGCCTTTTGACCTCCTCCATGGAGGAAGGCAACCCGTAGAGCTCGCGGTAGCCATAGGAGGCGAACGGGTAGACATGCAGATGCCCCAAGCGGACGCTGATTAGGTCAGGGCGTTCGGGACGAACAAATTGAACGGACATGTCGGCCTCCAGGCGGCCGACGTCAGTGTGCTCCATCGTGGCCTGCAAATCGAATGTCAGTCGACGGTTCGCCTTCTGGAAGTCGAGCAAACGGGGCAGGACCCAGTAGGTCCCCACGCCCTCGGTGATGGCGACCCGGACGTGGCCGCGCACGCCAACAGCGGAGGACAGTTGGGATTGCCGCTCGATGCTCGCGGCCGCCCTCTCCATGGCGTGAGCATGCTGTGCGACCGAACAGCCTTCGTCGGTCAGCGTCACTCCGTCCGTTAACCGATTGAATAGTCGGAGACCAATGGCGGCCTCGAGACGGGTAATTCTTCTGACGATCGTCGCCGAATTGACTTTGAGGAACTTTCCAGCTTTCCTGAAACTTCCGGATTCTGCACAAACCAGAAAAAACCTCAGGTCGTCCCAGGAAAGCTGCCCTAACGGTGACGCGCGTTCACGGTGCTGCATTTTTGCGGCGCCTCTTTGCATAAATGTCTGCGCAGTTTTTTTCGCGCTTGGATTAATGTCAAGGAATAGGCCGATTCCGGGGTGGCTGCAATGGAGCGCGTAATGAGTTCAAGCTTGGCTAAGAGTTCGGGCGCTGCGCGGGTGCGTGCGCCCGCGCGCCGCCGCCGCTTCGACGACCTCCCCCTCAGCTCGGCCCTTGAGGTTCGCCCCGCGTTCGAGGACGAGTTGCCGGAACTCGCCAGTCTGTTGTTCGACTTGGTGCCCGGGCTAGTAGCGCCTTTCGCTTCATTCAGCAGCGTCCATTCCTATGCGAAAAGTATATATGCCGTAATAAACAAGTCTTCTCACTCTGGTTGTTTTGCCTGCCTGCATCTGAATGCGGAGGGGCTCGAAAGGTTATTGAACGGTTCTTTGTCCATGGTCCGAGCCGCAGCTGTCCTGCCTCGCGGAAGAGGGATCCCGCGTGGAAGCCGTTTACGCCTGGGCTTGGGCGATCCGGCCTCCCACCAATGGAATAAGAGCCATGGGCAACTTCATGGCGTTGTTACAACGCCCTGAGCTTTGCGCCGCGGAGATTTATGCTAGGCCTACGACAGACAAAGGGCTGGGCTTTGTCGTGCAAAATCTGCAAATCACGTCCGGTCGAGAATGGCCTGAATGGCCAGGGTCTTTGGGTGTCGACGCGCTTTGCGTAAACAGCGCAGCGTAGTGTGGGGAGTGGAATGATGATTAGGTCCCAGAATGAGCGTTACTCGACGAGAGAGGCGGCCAATAGAGTTCGTAACTCGCGATATGAAGTCCGGGTCGCTAGAACCATGGATGATCTTCTAATGGTCTATTCGATACGCTCCGCGGTATACATAGCCGAACAGGACTGTCCTTTCGCAGAGGAATTCGACGGGAACGACCATTGCGCGACCCACTTTCTTGCCTTCACGGGTGACGAGCCCGCCGGCTGCCTTCGCGCGCGCTTCTTTGCCGACTTCGTCAAGCTCGAGCGCCTGGCGGTACGCAAGCCGTTCCGCCGGTCGACCATCGCCTTCGAACTTGTTCGTTGCGGAATAGATTTCGCGCGACGCAAAGGCTTCCGGCGGATTTATGGGCATGCGCGCGAGGGACTGGAACCGTTTTGGGCCCGTTTTGGAGCGAAGCCGATCCCAGGACGGGAAGAATTTCTGTTTTCCGATCATCTTTACACAGAGATGACTATCGATCTTGAGCCAAAGGCGGATGCAATCACGCTCGCTGAAGGACCAATGACTATACTAAGACCAGAGGGAGACTGGGATCGAGAAGGTGTTTTGGAATTTTCCAGGACGCGAGCGGCGCGCAGCGTATCGAGCAACAGCGTGAGAGCCACCCCTAAACCAAAGACTGCAGCATGAGCATCAACTTCCGCGCCGTACGAGGACTAAGACAGCAACCCTTGCTGGTCTGCGTCTCGAGCCCCGCCTTCGAATGTGTGACGGCGGGCGGTTTTCCCCTGAGGGCCGCCGCGAACGTCGGCAGGCTCATCAAGCTTTGGGAGGCGAGGGAGGCCCCGTATACGGCCGTGCGCTCGAACAATGCGGAGCGGGCGCAGGGCAGTTGGGGGCAGAACCGCGAGCTTTTCGAAGCCGGCGAGCTCGTCTTCGACAGCGTTCGCTGCTCGCTGCTGCGAAACCATAAATTTCGCAGCTTCCATGACGACATCGGCGCCCCTCCTATCGTGATGATAGGAGGCGGCCTCGAGTTGACGATCGTCGCCACGGCGATCGACGCCTATTGGTTCAACATACCGCTCACGATCATCGGCGACGCCGTCTACCCGGCTCGGAACTTCAGCGAAGCGGAGTGCAGGACTACCCTGAAAATACTCAGTAATTTTGTCGATATCGTCGATTTGGAGTTCGTGGAGAACGATTGATCCGTCGAGGACCCAATCCCGCGACGCGTCCGGCGCCGGAGGGGACAAATGAGACGGCGTCAGTATTCGACCTTGATCGAACCGATGGCCTGGAAGCGGTCGCCGGGATATATGGCAAGCCGCGGGTTGCCGGCGCCGCTTTGATCAGCGGCCACAAAATATTGGGTGTCGGTCAGGTTCTTCAAATTGAGCTGCGCGCTCCAGAGCATCCCCTCGTAATTCCAGCGATAGCCGATCAGCGCGTCTACGACCGCATAGGCCGGGAACTGGAAGCTGTTGAGCCTGTCGCCCCACCGTATGTCCTCGTAACGCACGCCAAGTCCGAAGCTCGCTCCTTCCTTCGCGAGATAGCCGTTCCAATCGTATTTCGCCCAAATCGAGCCGGAGTTGCGCGGCACATTTGGCCACCAGTTGCCCCTCTCGCTCACGACTATGGCGTTAAGGTTCGGGAATACGATGGGGAGGAGGTCCGGATTTCTATCGGCAAAATCGAGTATTTTGGTTTGCGTGTGGGCGTAGTTACCGATGACGCTGATATTGTCATTGACGCGTCCGGCGACGTCGAGCTCGATCCCGCGGCTGCGCACGTCGCCCACGATAGAAGTGCTGAGGCTGCCGGGGAGCGCCGCGGCGAGGTTGTTCTTGGTGAGCTGATAGAAGGCAAGCGTGGCCGTCAGCCTCTTGTCGAGGAACTGACCTTTCAGACCCACTTCCCATTGTTGCGAATATTGCGGCGGAAGCTGCCGCTTATTCGGGTCGAGGCCATTATTGACGCCGAACCCATGCGACCAATCGGCAAATGGACTAAGCCAAGGCGTCAGCTCGAAGAGGACGCCAATGCGCGGGCTGAAGGCGTGGTCACCCGACTTTGGCACACTCACCTGATTGGGTAAGCGCGGCGTGGGATTGCCGAATATGTCGCTATTCGAAAATCCATGGACGGCATAATCCCAACGTCCGCCGGCGATGATATGTAGCCGGTCGAGCAGGGTCAGGTGATCCTGAACATAAAGGCCGGAATCCCACTGTTTCCATCTCTCCGCTTGCGTAGGGCTTCGCGCGTACCAAAAATCCAGCGCCGCCGGGCTAAGCCGCCAGGAAGGAATCCCGTACCACGGGGCCCAGACATTGATGTTGAGAGCGGGATCCGGAACGCCGAAAGCGCCATTCCACAGGACATCGCCAGTCATCTTGCTGAAGTCGTAACCAATGAGAATGTCGTGCTTAGCTCCGAACGTGTCAAATCTGCCCTTAAGATCGGCATTGCCAAGCCAAGAACGCTCAGAATAGTCTAGTCCGAAGATATTACGCTGGAGAACTCCATTTCTTGGATCGAACGCACCTCTATTGATGCCCCCGGAAATGGGAAGGATTGCCGTCTCAAAGGTGGGAAGCGCCGGAACAACCTCAGTGTCACTGGTTTTATAATTTCGTGCCAGAAAGCGTCCGTCGAACGTCCACTGGCTATTCGTGTCCTCGTATAGTTTTTGCTTTACGTTGAGCCCATTATAAAGGTTCAACAGGTTGTCGTATGGTTCGTTCGGATCTTGATATGAGCGGCCGATCGGAACTGGTATTGGACGATTGCCCCAGGCGATGAGGCCGGTGTCTGGTTTGAACCGCTGTTTCGACCCCTCAATGTCATAAGTGATCTCCGTCCAATTGCTGGGCCGCCAGGTGAAGGCGCTTGCCAGGTTCCATCGGTCGGCCGACACGAAGTCGCGCACCGTCGAGTTATTGGTTTGGAAGGCCCCCGTAAAGCGATAGAGCAGCGTCTTGTCCTTGTCGATCGGTCCTGTCGCGTCAACGAGCGTACGATAATATGCCGAGGAGCCGAACTGCTGCTCGAGCGAATAATGGGGCGTATCCAGCGGCTTCTTCGTGACCATCGCGATGAGGCCGCCCGGCTCGCCTGCTCCGTAGAGCATCGCGGCCGGCCCCTTGAGCACCTCGACGCTTTGAAGGTTGGACGTGTCAAAGGCGATTGGTACCAAAAGATTCGCAGGACCGACCGGCAACTCATTGCGGTAGACGGTCGTGGTGTTGAAACCGCGAATTGTGAAGGAGCCGTAGCCGCCCAAATTCGGCACGAACCAGACGCCGCTGACGTTTTCCACCACTTCGGAGAGATCGCTTTCCTTACGGTCGTCGATCACCGCCCGCGGCACGACTTCGATCGACGCCGGCGTGTCGACGATGGGCGTCGCGGTTTTGGTTGCCGCGGTGGCGTCTGGAACGCTGTAGTTGGGATTGTTGAATGCGTTCACGGGCGTCGCCGCCACGTCGGCAGGCGCCGGAGGCGTGGCAGGAGCGGGCGCCGCGGCGGCGATCGCCGCTCGATGCGCGGGGGGCTCGGCGCCGTTGAGGCGCGTACAGGGACCGACGAGGTCCTTCGGGAGGCTGCACTTCGCATCTGTGGGGACGCCGGCGCGCTCGCCCGCTTCTGTGAAGAAACGCCGATATGTATGGTTGGCAAAGGCTGCTGAGCGAAGGCGGCGGAGACGAAGACCGCCGTGAGCGCGCCGGCGAGGACGCTGCGCAGCAGGGTTGAACAAAACATGAGGCCTGTCTGTCGTCCAGGGATCCGGGATTTTCGCGATATATTCCAGCTCAAGGGCAACTTTCCGCCAGTTTGTCGGCATTGGCAAGGCGGCCTTATCGGAAGGCTGCAAAGCTCGAGCTTCAAAGCTCAGGATGACCGCCCAGCCACGAGGCGGCGTCATATCGTGTCCGTCTTTCCCGCCCCCCCGAAGCCCGCGGCCTGCATCGCCAGATGGATCTTGTTCTGGAAGCCAGCGTCGTCGCCATGGGCGAGAAGCACGGCGTTCGCGGCGACGGCGTCCAGCCAGCGCCTCGACCCAGGGCGCCTCGGCCTTGGCGAAATCCGAGAGAACGAAGCCGTGCACGAGCGTTTTGTCTCCGGGATGCCCGATGCCGAGCCGCACGCGCCGATAGCCTGCGCCCAGATGCGCCGTGATCGAGCGCAGCCCATTATGGCCCGCGTCGCCCCCGCCCACCTTCGCGCGCAACTTGCCGGGCGAGAGGTCGAGCTCGTCGTGGAAGACGGCAATGTCGGCAAGCGCGATTTTGTGAAAGCGAGCCGCTTCGCCCACCGCGCGCCCGGACTCGTTCATGTAGGTCTGGGGAGCAAGGAGCATCACGCGCTCGCCCCCAATCGTCCCCTCGGTGACGAGCCCGTGGAATTTGGCGCGCGCCGCAGGGAAGCCATGCCGCCGGGCGATGGCCTCGATCGCCATGAAGCCGATGTTGTGGCGGTTTCCGGCATAGGCGCGGCCTGGGTTGCCGAGGCCGGTCCAAAGTTTCATTCATCCTCGCCTGATTCGGATCCTGTCACCTCCTTTAGCCTCAGCGCGGCCGAATTGGCGAGACTCGGCGAGAGCGGCCAAGGGCGGGGCGGCTTGCGCGGGCGGAGCGGTTATTCGCAGGATATCGGGCGCAAAAGGCGCAAGCCAGGCGCAAGGTTTCGAGCGGAGGATCTCCTCTCGGCGACGGTTACACAGGAGGCTCCGGCGAGAGGGGGAACGCCTGAATAGCAGGAGCTTCAGCGGCGGAAGGCTACAGTTGGGACGACGACACGCGCGGCTTCGCTTTCAAAAAATTAATGTTTCCGCATATGCATTTAACAGCGTGCGGGGAGCCGCGCTCTTGACGAAAAGCTGATGACAGGTATGTAAAGCGCTGGGCGGACCCTGTTGTTCCCGATGCTGGGAAGGGGCGATTTACGGTTGATGAGGCGGATCGACCGGTCAGTCAGAGGACGAGTTTATCCCGATGTGATACGAAGCAAGAGGTTGTCTGAGCTGGGCTGAAGGCCTGGTGCTTTAAACCGGTTCGCGCTCCGTCGCGGGGGAGCGGACTTTTTTCCAACCTATAGAACCGCGAGACAGACATGACAGACAAAGAGAGAATTGCGCTATTCATTGACGGTGCGAACCTCTACGCCACGGCCAAGTCGCTTGGCTTTGACATAGACTATAAGAGGTTGCTGCGCGAGTTTCAGGCGAAGGGAACCCTTATCCGCGCATTCTACTACACCGCGCTGATCGAGGACCAAGAATATTCCTCCATTCGCCCCCTCATCGACTGGCTCGACTACAACGGCTACGCCGTCGTGACCAAGCCCACTAAGGAGTTCGTCGATTCGCTCGGCCGCCGTAAGGTCAAGGGCAATATGGACATCGAACTCGCGGTCGACGCGATGGAGATGGCCGAGCACATCGAGCATATGGTGCTGTTCTCCGGCGACGGCGACTTCCGCTCGCTCGTCGAGGCGGTGCAGCGCAAGGGCGTTCGCGTCTCTGTGATCTCCACGATCACCACGCAGCCGCCGATGATCGCCGATGAGCTGCGTCGTCAGGCCGACGAGTTCATCGATCTCATCCACCTCGTGGGCAAGATCGGTCGCGATCCGGGTGAGCGCGCCGAGCGCATGCAGCGCTATCAGGAGCGCCGGCCGGTGGCGCCCCAGGCGCCCGCTCCCGCCGCGGCCGGCCCGCAGCAAGACGAGGGCGAGGAATAACAGCCTCGTCCTCTCGGAAGTTCAAACCGGCGCGATCATCGCGCCGGTTATTATCGAGTCATGTTCTATTCGCGCTGGCGCGATGATGATTTCTGGCCGTCCTTTCGTGACGCCATGCTGAAAACCCACGATGCTCTGAAAGCCACGAGCATGGACGCGGCGCTCTATGGTTTCATGGCGAACATCCATTTTTTCGAAGCGCTTCATCGACGCCCGCAGCAATCTTGTGCGTCATTGCGAGCTTTTGCATCTCTTGGCCGCCTGAGGGGCGCGGTCGCTAACTTCGGGTGTCCGCCCCCGGCGCTTCACCCCTTATCCCGCAGCAGCCGGCCCTTCTCGCGGCCCCAGTCGCGCTTCTTCTCGACCTCGCGCTTGTCGTGCAGCTGCTTGCCGCGCGCCAGCGCGATTCGCAGCTTCGCCCGGCCGCGATCGTTGAAATAGATGCGCAGCGGCACGATCGTCATCCCTTCGCGTTCGACCCCCTGCGCGAGTTTGGCCAATTCGCGCTGCTTCAGGAGGAGCTTGCGCAGCCGCTTGGGCTCGTGGTTGAAGCGATTGCCCGACTCATATTCGGGGATCGTCGCGTTGACGAGCCACGCCTCGCCCTTGCGGTCGACGTGGGCGTAGCTCTCGGCGATCGTCGCCTTGCCGGTGCGCAGCGATTTGACCTCGGTGCCGGTCAAGGCGAGGCCGGCGTCGAACGTCTCGCCGAGCTCGTAATTGTATCGCGCCTTGCGGTTTTCGGCGACGATCTTGAAATTCGGCTCTGAGCTTTGCGCCACGATCGGGCTTATCCCTCGAGCACGCCGGCGTGGACCA
Source organism: uncultured Alphaproteobacteria bacterium (assembly GCA_963760695.1). Classification (GTDB taxonomy): domain Bacteria; phylum Pseudomonadota; class Alphaproteobacteria; order Rhizobiales; family Beijerinckiaceae; genus Methylocystis. Next base: position 160,389 of record CAVXEI010000019.1, read on the forward strand.
TGGCCACGCGAATGCGCTCCTTCGTCGCCGCCGCAACGGGAATGAGTGGCAGCCGCGTCTCTTCGAGGCACCGGCCGAGCAGCGAGAGGCCGTATTTGGCGCCGTTGACGCCGGGCTCGAGGAAGACGGCGACCTGAAGCGGCACGAGCCTGTCCTGGATCGCGAGCGCGGTCTTGAAATCGCCGGCGAGCGCCGCGTTCTGCAGATCCGCGCAAAGCTTCGGGGCGATGTTGGAGACGACCGAGATGCAGCCATTCGCGCCGGCCGCCATGCAGGAAAGCGCCGTGATGTCGTCGCCGGAAAGCTGGATGAAGTCCGGCCCCATCGCCTGGCGCTGCAGGGAGATACGCCCGACATTGCCGGTCGCGTCCTTGACGCCGACGATGTTCTTGAGCTCGGAAAGGCGCGTCATCGTCTCGACGCTCATGTCGACGACCGAGCGTGGCGGAATGTTGTAGATGATGATCGGGATCGACACCGAATCATTGATCGCCTTGAAATGCTGGTAGAGCCCTTCCTGATTGGGCTTGTTGTAGTAGGGCGTGACGACGAGCAGACCATCGGCGCCGGCGCGCTCCGCGTGGCCGGCGAGCGCCACCGCCTCCCGCGTGTTGTTCGAGCCGGCCCCGGCGATAACCGGGACGCGGCCCCGCGCCGCCTTGATCGTCGCCGTGATGACCTCGCCATGCTCTTCGTGCGACAGGGTCGGACTTTCGCCGGTGGTGCCGACGGGCACGAACCCATGCGTGCCGCTCTCGATCTGCCATTCGATGAGTTGGCGCAAGCGGTCGAAGTCGACGACCCCGTGATTGAAAGGCGTCACGAGCGCCGTTATTGACCCGTGAAATATCGCTGCCTTGGGCATTTTCCAACGCTTTCCCTAGCGCCTTGCGGTCGCCGTATTCGAAGTCTATCTCGCCTTGTGGGGCTTCTTAGCCGCTGCCCGGCCCCGAGGAAAGGCCTTCGAGGAGCGCCAAGGGCCGGTGATGCGGGGTTCGTGATCGCCGTGAAGCGTTAACGAAATCCCCGCAAAATTCGTTTAACAACGCGTGAGGATCGACCTTTCGCCAGGCGTCTCGATCGAGACGGCCGAGGCCAGGGAAGGAGCCCGAACATGCCAGGCGACGGATCGAGATTTCTCTCCAAGAGAGGAGCATGGATCGGCAGCGCCACGGCGCTCGCGCTGCTAGCCGGATTCGTTGCGGGGCGCGCATGGTACGCCCCGGAGGGCGCGGGGCCGCAGGCCTGGGTGGCGAAGCTCTTCCCCTCGCGCGCTGCGCCTAACTCCGACGAAGCCGCGAAGCCGCAGGGCGAAGAGAGCGCCACGACGGAGCCGCCGGAGAGCGAGGCCTCTCAACAGGCCGATGCTTCGCCGGAACCGGCGTCGCAGAACAAAGAACCGCTCGCCGCCTCGTCCGATCTCGCGACGCTGGTCGGCGCCGAGGCCGAGCCTTTCCTTGCGGCGGTTTCCGTCTATCGCGCCGGCGATCTCGCGCAAGGAGACCAGATTGTCGCAAGGCTCCAGAACCCGATCGCTGTCGCCGCCGCGCAATGGGTGGGACTGAAGCTCCACTGGCGCGAGGCCGGATTCGAGCGCTTGAAGCGCTTTCTCTTCGCCCATCCGAGCTGGCCCGCGGGCGACTGGCTGCGGCGCCGCGCGGAGGACCAGCTTCTGAACGAGAGCCGCCCCGACGCGACGATCAAGGCCTTCTTCGCCGAGCGGCGGCCCTCCGCTCCGGCGGGCAAGTTCGTTCTGGCCCGGGCTCTGGCTCGCGACGGTGAGTTCGAGCAGGCCGCCGCGCTCGCGCGCGAGCTGTGGCGCGAGGACGACTTTGGCGACGGGATCGAGACGCTGGCGCGCAAGGAATTTGCGGAGCTGCTCGGCCCCGAAGATCACCGATACCGCGCCGATCGCCTGTTCTATGCGGGGCGGGGCGGCCCGTCGCTGCGCGCCGCCGAGCTCGCCGGCAAGGATGTGGCGCTGCTCGCCAAAGCGCGCGCCGCGGCGAGCATCGGGCGCGGCGATTCCAAATTGATTGCGAGCCTGCCGCCCGCGCTACAAAAAGACCCGGGCCTCACCTTCGCCCGCGTGCGCTACCTGCGCAAGACCAACAAATTCCCGGAAGCCGCCGCGGCGCTGCGCGAGGCGCCGACCGCCGCCGAAAAGCTCGTCGATGGCGAGGCCTGGTGGACGGAGCGAAAGGCGATTGCGCGCAAGCTCCTCGACCGGGGCGACACAAAGCACGCCTATGAGGTCTTCGCGGGCCACGCAGCGAAGACCGCATCCTCGCAGGTCGAGGCCGAGTTCCACGCCGGATGGATCGCGTTGCGCTTCCTCGACGATATCGACGCGGCGGAACGCCACTTCGATCGCGCCGTGGCGATCGCCGAGACGCCGCACCAGAAGTCGCGCGCCGAATATTGGCGCGCGCGCGCCGCGGAGGCGCGCCATAGTCCGGAGCAGGACGAGATCGCCCGCGCGCATTATCGTGAGGCGTCGAACCACTCGACGACCTTTTACGGCCAGTTGGCGCTCGCCAAGATCGGCTCCAATGTTTCGCCCCTGCGTCCGTCACCCGTGCCCGCGGCGGGCGACGCGCGCGACGAATCGGTGCGCGTCGTCGAGCTTCTGATCGCCGTCGGCGAGAAGGAGGCAATGAGCGCATTGGCTTCCGACGCGGCGAAGCATCTGGAAAGCCCCGAGCAGGTCGCCGCGCTCGCCGTCGCCGCCGAACGCGCGCATGACGCGCGTTTTTCGCTCACCCTCGGCAAGCTCGCCTCCTATCGCGGCGTGTGGATCGACGACGCGGCCTTCCCGACCTTCGGCGTCCCGGCCTTCTCGGCGCTGCCGGGCTCCGCGCCGCGCTCGCTCGTCTTTGCGGTGGCGCGCCAGGAAAGCGCCTTCGATCCGCATGTGGTCTCGATCGCCGGCGCGGTGGGGCTCATGCAGATGCTTCCCTCGACGGCGCGCCACACGGCGGCGCTCGCGCATGTCGGCTACGATCCGCATCGGCTGATGAGCGAGCCGGCCTTCAACGCGCAGTTGGGCGCGTCCTTCCTGGGCGAGCTGCTGGGGACGGAGAAGGGATCGTATATCCTGACGCTCGCGGCGTACAACGCCGGGCCAGGCCGCGCGAAGGAGTGGATCGGCGTCTATGGCGATCCGCGTCACCCCAATGTCGATCCGATCGACTGGGTCGAGCGCATCCCGCTCGCCGAGACGCGCAACTACGTGCAGCGCGTGATGGAGAATTTCGTCGTCTATCGCGCCAAGCTCGGCGAGGAGACCGTGCGCGCCCCGCAGATGGAGCTAGTGCATTCGGTAATGGCAATGCGTTCCTCTTCAGTCGCGCCTTGAGAAATAACGTCGGCGAGCTGCGCCGCCATCGCTTGATCCTCGTTTGGCATTTCCGGTTGCGCATGCCGCCTCGACCGCGACGCGCACGCGAGCGCCGCGTCGTGCGAGAAGCGGAGACGCGTCCCCGCAAAAGATCGTTCATGCGTGGCTGCGGTGTCTCGCCTCAGTTCTCCGGGAACAGGATTGTTTCGTAATCCCTTGAGCCGTGCAGAATGTGTAGGACTTCAATCCTCTCGGCGACGACGTGATAGAATGGAATGCCGTACGCAGCGACGGACGCCCTTGTCCGCGTAGCGAGGCAAGAGTTGAAATCGGTTGGGCATTTCCGCCAGGCTCTCGCAGCGCTGACGCAATTCTCGAATGAAGCTCACTGCGCGCGCGGGACTGTCCATGGCTATGGCCGCGGCGATCCCATCGAGGTCGGCCTCGGCCTGCGCGGCAAAGACGATATTCATGGACGCTTGACGTCGGCCATCGCCTGATGTTTCGCCTCGAGAGCGTCAAATACCTCTGCCGCAGGCTTCACACGACCTTCGGCGGCGTCAGCAAGTCCGCGCTTGATCGCGGCGTCGAGCGTGGCGAGGCGCGCTTCGCGCTCCTGGAAGAGCCGCAGCGCCTCGCGCAAGACATCTCCCGGCGAAGCATAGCGGCCGGAGGCGACGAGGCTGCTAACAAAGCTTTCAAGCGACGGCCCCAGATCGGCGTGAATTGTCATCGTAAGGTCCTCGGGCGGGATGCTCTTGAAGGCGCCCACCCATCATAAGCGGATCGTGCCGATTTCGCGAGAGGAGGCTTGGCTCGCGCCCCTCGATCGCTACGTGCACGCGCGTTCCGAGCGCCGCGGCAAGCTTGAAGCGGGCAACGCGCCCCGGCAAAAGATCGTTGATGCGTAGTTGACTGGAGAGAGCTGCCGAGGAATCGCCGCAGGCTTCCTAATCATGTTTATAGGTCGCAATGGATGTAAAAGCATCGGGTTCAGCGAAAGCAAAAAAAGGGCGAGGTCCAAGAGAGGGTCTCGCCCGTCGAGTTCACCAGCCCGTTCTGTAGCGCGATTGGCTTAAGTCAGCGGCTCGCGGGGCGTCATCGGAGGCTCGGGTGAGAGTCCCGTAAGGCTCCGCCGACGTTGTCGACGAACGGCCGCTCTCCTGCCAATAGGGGCGAGCGCCGAAGTGCTCGTGCCAGTCGGACTCCCAGTCGCGGCTCGTCCAGCTGTCGTCGCTGAACTCGGGCGCGTCCTGAAGCTGCTGCTGGGTGATGTTCGAGATATAGCCGCCAAGGCTCGTGTCGTATTTCAACGCGTTCCACGGCACGGGATAATGACTGTGTCCAAGGCCCAGGAAGCCGCCGAAGCTCATGATGGCGTAGCGCACGTTCCCCGAAACTTTGTCGATCATCAGGTGATCGATCTCGCCGATTTTATTCCCGCCGGAATCGCAGACCTTCGTGCCTTCCACATCTTCGCTCGAGATGAGATTGAAGGTCGGTGATGCAGTCGCCATCTTCAGGCTCCTCATTCGTCTGATTGCCGGCGTCGCTCTCATTCCCAATTCGGAAGGCGACGCTCTGGGACCAAGAACCGCCCGTCACGCACATTGTTCCGTTTGGCAGCGTTAATTTCACGGGGCGCGCGCGGAACGATCCAAGCCTGCCTTTGAAAGAAAGCCGTCCGCGCCTTGCGAACGGCTTCCTTCCGCCGAGCGAATCCTCAGCGCAACGAATCGGCCATCTGGAGGTGGCGCTCGAGATCAGGCAGCGTCTTGGCGGCAAAGCTCTTGAGCTGTTCATTGTCGCCCTTCTCCGAGTAGCGGCGGAACAGCGATATCGCCTCCTTATGCGCGTTGATCTGGTCGCGACGGAACTGCTTGGAGAAGTCCGTCCCATTGAGACGGCTAAGTTCGTCCAGCGTCTTCTTTTTTGAAGAGTCCAGCGCGTTGAGCGCGTTGGGATCGATGTCCTTGAGCTGGGAATAGCTCTTCTGGTGATCGCTGATAATGTGTTGGGCGAAGGTCTTATCGGAAGCGTCGCCCTTGGTCTGCGCGATCTGCGCCAACTCGATCTCGAACTGGTCGGCGGCGGCGGCCTCATTGATGAAGTCTTGCGAGGACGGACTAAGGTTCAGGACCGAATTGACGCCGCTCGACTCCATCGTGCTTGTCCCAGCCGCATAGGCGGGCACGGCGAACACGAGGCAGCTCAGGATTGCTACAGAGGTTTTCATTTCGAATTCTCCGAGTACTCGCGCAACGCAGTGACTGCGTCATGGCGCGCATTGCGCACGCAGATAGCGAGGGTGACGCAAGCGGCAAGCGTGGCCGACGTCCCTGCGATAAGTCATTCCACGCTTCAAGACGATCACACGCCGATCGTGTCGCTCGAGCAGCAGGCAAGGTGGCGACGCATTCGTCGCCGCCTCGCGTTTCGCTTTGGATCACTGTCTCGGTTGAATGCCGCCACTGCCGTGTTTGGTGTTTTCCACCATCGTGAAGACCGTCAGGGAATTGGGTCCGATGAGCATCGTCACCGGATAGCCCTGCTTATCTTTGGCGCTCACCAAGAATGAATCCGGCACGGCCTTGACGTCCGTGAACCCCTGCACGTGAGCTTTTGTTGCAACTCTTGAGGCACGTTCTGCGCATTTTGGTTCGTCGCGGATTGTCCAATCGTGGACTGAGCCGGAGAGGACGTAGTGGCCTGCGTCTCCGGCGAGGTCGCGGCGAAGGCGGGCGTGGACACGAGCGCCAGGCCGAGGGCCGTCGTTGCCAGAAGTCGTCCAACCATGGCGGTTTCCTTTCGGTGTCCCCCCGCTGCCGAATAACCAAGAATATCTTTGATTGTTCCGCGCCAACTCGCTGCTTTTCTAGGGAACCAATGCCAATAAAGACATGATCTTACCCACCAGAGCGGAGCTAGGACAAGAGACTGCAGCAACAGAAACAGTATCGATAAAGCAAAGTCACAAGCGATACGATAGAGGCAACGAAGACAGAACTGCGTCTCGGCTCTGACTAGCCGATAATAGCCAAGGTAAGCTCGATATTTCAGACATCTCCGGGAACATTTGACGTGACCCACCGGTTATCGGGCTTGTGGCGGCGCCAGTGCGGCTCGCGACTGGGTTGCAAGCGCCCGGAAGAAATCGAAGGCGTTTCGTGAGCGGTCCGGGCGGCGCGTGTCAATTTCGGCAGGAGCGAGCCGTCCGAGGCGACGCGTTCTATCACTTGGAGAAGGAGCCATAGACAATGGCGGTCTTCGCTCCGGGTTTGGTCTGGCCTGGTTTCTTACCGAACGCTCCGTCGGAGCGGAAGGCGCGCTAGCTTGAGGGAGCGTTTACATGACCGAGACAAGCCACGAAGGGTTCATTGCCGACACGAGCCGCGAAGGACTTCTCAAGATAGCGCTCGTGGTCTTCGGCGTGGTCTTCCTTTTGGTTTACCCTCTTGCCCTGATTTGGCCGTCCGGCTGGCTGTGGCACGGCGGGGAAGGGCAGTATTACTTCCAGATGATCTGCGCGATCTACGCGGTTCTCGGCGTCTTCCTGATTGCTGCGGCCCGCCGTCCCGCGGATCATCGAAGCCTGATCTCCTTCGCCATCTGGTCGAGCGTCGCGCACGCGATCGTCATGGCGGCGCAGTCCATGTATGACGCGCATGAGCGAGGTCACCTCGTTGGCGATGTGCCCGCGCTTCTGCTCGTCGCCATGGTGCTGTGGTTCCTGTTCCCGACCCGGGAAGGGCGGAGGGGCGCGGCGTAGCGGCTGAAAGGGCAAGTTGCGCCCAAGTAGCTCAGCGGGAGGCCGCTCAAGCCTGAGCGGCTCGTTTATCTCGTCGCAAAGGAAAGGTTTCGCTGTCGTAGAGCGGCCGGATCTCGCGTCCGAAATAATGAAGGCCGTTCACCTCCAGCGAACAACCCGCCAGCATATGGGGAGTGAGTTCCTCGACGGCATAGCGAATCGCATCGGCCGCGTGGTCAAAACGCCTGAAAGTTAGCGATTTGTCTTTGTGATTGGTTGATTTGGAAAAGAAGAGGTCGGCTTCCATCCGATAGTCCTGCGCGTCCACCGTGCCCCTCCGTCGCTGTATTGTTTATGTCGCAATATCTCCGGGGTCGTCCGGCCGTTCCAACGTCGCCTCGAACGTGACCCGCTCATGCCCGTCGGTTTCGCTCTTCAGGCGATATTGCAGCCCTTGCCCGCCGTCTGGCAGCTGCCGCACAACGCGAAAAAGCACTTTTTCGGACTGGTGGCCCATCCTGTGGACGACCGAAGCGCCAATGGCGAACTTGTGCGTCACTCGCGAAAAGTTACGCCCGGCGCGAAAGCGCCCTGCCGCACCGATGATCTCGACCATGAGGAGCCCCCTCCGCGGCTGTTTTTGCAACGGGCCGACGGTCCCGCCGGCCCGTGAAAGTCAGCGGATTAGCCGACGACTCGCAGCTGATCGGCGGAAGACTTGCCGCTGCGCCTATCGACCGCCAGCTCGTAGGTGACCTTTTGGCCTTCGGCGAGCCCGGTCAGACCGGCGCGCTCGACAGCGCTGATGTGAACGAAGACGTCATTCCCGCCGTTCTCGGGCGCGATGAAGCCAAATCCCTTTTGTCCATTGAACCATTTCACTTTGCCTGTTTCCATGACGTGTCCCTTTCCAGGAGCAGTGCTACGGGACGCTGAGACGTCCCTTGTCGATCGTAGTTCTGGAGAGGAAGTCACGAGCTGGCGCGCGCGAAGCGAGGAGCAAGTTCATTCGGCCGAAAACTCGATACTGGATTATATGGGGCCGGAGATGCTCCAAATCAACTTTTTTCGGTGAAGTTTCCGCCGGTCAAGCTTGAGGACGCCGCGCTCGGCCGCCCGCTAAGGCACGCCGCGATCGGCGCACGCATGGTAAACTCATGGACCGGCTCCGGGGGAGACTTCTCGGCAGAGCGAAGGGGGCCGCGTCGCGCTTAGTCCCCTCCGAGAGGATGACAAAGTCGAAACGCGAGATCGTTTGATGCCACTGGAAAAAGCCTTGAAGCTCCTGAGAAGCGGTCCAGCGTATCGCCTGCCGCTGGCGCTGCGCTATGCGTTGCGCGATCTGGTCGGCGATCAGCGCGGCTTCGGCGTTTTCGTCGCCTGCATCGCGATCGGCGTCGCGGCAATCTCGGGCGTCGAGGGCCTCTCCTTCTCGCTCGCGCAAGGTCTCGCGCATGAGGGCAGGGCGCTGCTCGGCGGCGACGTCTCCATTGCGCTGACGCATCGGGATTTTTCCGAAGAGCAGCGCGCCTATCTCACGGCGCATGGCCACGTCGACGAGATCGCGTTGATGCGCGGGATGGCGAGACTGGAGACCGGCGACACGCAAAAAGAGCCGCCGCCCCCCGCGCTGGTCGAGATCAAGGCGGTCGACCCGGGGGTCTATCCCCCCTTCGGCGCGCTGGAGACGGAGCCCCCAAGCGCCGTCGCGGCGGCGCTCGCCAAGGAGGGCGAGTCCTATGGGCTCATCGCCGATTCCCTGCTTTTGGCCCGGCTTGACGCCAAGGTCGGCGACAGGCTCGCGATCGGCGACGCGCATTTTGTGATCCGCTCGGTGTCGCGGGCCGAGCCGGACAAACTCTCGGGAGGCTTGGGCTACGGCTCGCGGGTGCTGATCTCACACGAGGCGTTACGCGCGACGGGCCTGGTGCGGCCGGGGACGATCATCCGCTATCTGGCGCGTGTGACGCTGCCGGGCGCGCCCTCCGACGAGGACGCGACACGCTTTGTCGGGGCCGCGAACAAGGCGTTCCCCAAAGCCGGGTGGGACATTCGCAAGCGCGATGCGGTCTCGCCGCAGTTCTCCAAGAACCTCGAGCGCTTCACCCAGTTGCTGACGCTCGTCGCGCTGACCGCCCTCGTCGCTGGCGGCGCAGGGGTCGCCAACGCCGTGCAGGGCCTCGTGCAGCGCAAGCGCCAGGCCTTCGCGGTGCTCAAGGCGCTGGGCGCGCCGGCTTCGCGCGTCTTCGCCATCGCGCTGTGGCAGGTGCTGACCATGGCGACGCTCGCCATCGCGATCGGGCTTTCGATTGGCGCGGTCATGCCTTTCGCGGCGGGCGAGGCGCTGCGCCGCGCGCTGGAGCTGCCAATCGCGATCGGCGTCGATTATCGAGGGCTGGCGCTCGGCGCCTTCTACGGCTTGCTCGTCGCGCTCGTCTTCGCGTTGCCGCCGCTAGGCCGCGCCCACGACGTTCCGGTGGCGGCGCTGCTGCGCGACGACCGCGACAGCGAGTTCGGCAAGGCGCCGCTGCGCTATCGCCTCGCGGCGCTCATGGCGCTCGCGACGCTCGCCGCCGTCGTCTTCCTCACGGCGGCCGACAAGGCGCTCGCCGCGGCTTTCGTCGCTTCGGTGCTCGGCGCCTTCCTGCTGCTGCGCGGCGTCGCCTGGCTCGTCATGGTCGCCGCGAGGCGGCTGCCGCGCGCCCGCGACGCGCGGCTGCGGCTCGCCCAGGGCAATATCGCGCGCCAGGGCAGCCTCGCGCCGACGCTGATCGTCTCGGCCGGCGTGACCGTGACGCTGATGGTGGCGCTGGCGCTCGTCGAGGGCGCGATCCACGCCGAGCTCGAGCGCTCCGGCACGGGCGCCGTGCCGGATTTCTATTTCATCGACGTGCCGAAGGAGGAGGCGGGCGCCTTCCAGGCTTTCATCGAGGAACAGGCGCCGGGCTCGCATGTCGAGCATGTGCCGATGATGAGGGGCCGCATCGTCGCGGTGAAGGGCGCGCGCGCCGAGACGCTGCATCCGGGAGAGGACGCCGCCTGGGCGCTGGAGGGCGACCGCGGCGTGACCTTCTCCGCGGGGCTTCCCGAGGGCGCTCGCATCGTCGAGGGCGAATGGTGGCCGAAGGACACGAAGGAGAAGCTTGTCTCGATGGAGGAGCGCGTCGCCAAGGGTCTCGGCCTGTCCGTCGGCGACGAAATCTCCGTCAATGTGCTGGGCCGCGAGCTGACGGCGAAGCTCGTTAATCTGCGCAAGGTGGAATGGCGCAGCTACGGGATCAATTTCGTGATGGTCTTCTCGCCCCCGACCTTTGCCGGCGCGCCCTATTCGGAGCTGTTTACGGCGCGCTTCCCCACGGGCGCGGACGCAAACGCTTTCGACGCGCGTCTCGCGAGGGAGACCGCCAAGCGTTATCCGATGGTCGCGGCCGTGCGCGTCAAGGAGGCGCTGGAGGCGGTGGACAAGATCGCTTCGCAACTCGCGCTCGCGGCGCGCGCGGCGGCGGGGATCGCGATCCTGACCGCGGTGCTGGCGCTCGGCAGCGCGGTCGCGGCGAGCGAGAGGGCGCGCATCCATGATGCGGTCGTATTGAAGACGCTCGGCGCCACGCGCCTATGGCTCGTCGCCTCGAACGCGATGGAGTTTCTCTGCTTGGCTTCAGCCGCGAGCCTGTTCGCGCTCGCGGCGGGCACGGGGGCGGCCTATGCCATCACCGAATTTCTGATGAAGATGCATTTCGTCTTCCTGCCCGGCGCCGTTGCAATGACGACGCTCGCCGCGCTCATGGCGACGCTCGTCCTGGGCCTCGCCGGCGTGTGGCGCGCGCTCTCGCGCAAGCCGGGGCCGGAATTGCGGAGCCTGTAGCCGGCGGACGCGTTTACGCTTCCAGCGCCGCGACGAGATTTTGCCCGCCGCCGCGCGCTCGGCGAGCCGCGCGGCCTTGCCAAAGGTCAGAAAGGAGAGGAGACTCAATTCCGCAGCCTTGTGCCGAGAATAGGCTCCCGAACCTTCCGCCATAACAGACCGTAGAAACGCCGCTCCTAGCAACGTGGAGGCCAAACATGTGCCGCGCCTGCTTCAATCCGCTCGTCCTTCACGGCGATTTTTTCCAAGGCGGAAAAGCGCGCCTTTCGGGCGATGGCGCGATCGGTCAGACCCGACGCAATTTCATGGCCTCTTCGGTCGCCGCCGCCACGGTCGCCGCGAGCGTCGCGAACGGGGGCGCCGCATCCGCAGAGGAGGCGGGCGCGGCCGTCATCTTCAGAGGTGGCAAGATCATTCCGGCCCCGGGCGCGCCGGCGGTTAGAGCGCTTGCAATCGGCGACGGCAAGATTCTCGCCGTCGGCTCCGACAGCGCCGTCGCCGATTTCAAGACCAAGAAAACGAAGGTGGTGGATCTCGAGGGGCGGGTGCTGATGCCGGGCTTTATCGACCCGCATCATCACACCGTTCTCGCCGCGCTCATGTTCGAGCTTTTGAATGACGTCGGCTATTTAAAATTTCCCACGCGCGGGAAATTGCTGAGCGAGCTTCGCGCCATCGCGACGCGCACGCCGCCGGGCCAATGGATCGCTTGCTGCAATTTCGACAATCTCCTGCAAGGCGGGGACCTCTCGAGGGAGGAGCTCGACGCGATCTCGCCCAGCCACCCCATATTGGTCTGGTATACGAACGGTCATGACGCTTGCGTCAACAGTCTCGCCTTGAAGGCCGCGAACATTCCCGAAAATGTCGGCGCGTTCCCCGGCGGCGGGCATTTTGGGCGAGACGAGAAGGGACGGCTCAACGGCCTCGTCTATGAGGAGAGCGCGATGATGAAGGTCGTGCTTCCCGCGCTCCCGAAGATCACGCCGCAGCTCGCTGCGAAAGCGGTGAACGACTATCTGCATTCCGTCGCCGCGGTCGGCAATACGACCGTGCACGAGCCTGGCACTCTTCGCGCCGATTGGATCGCGCCCTTCGCCAAGCTCTCCAACCGGCTGCCCTGCCGCACGAGCGCGAGCCTCATGTACGACGACATGAAGGGCGTCGAACCCTATCGGAGCTTGGGGCTCGGCGCGAAGGCGACGCAGCTCCCGAATTCGCTCTTCACGCTTTACGGCGTCAAGATCGTAGGCGACGGATCGAACCAGACCGAGACAGGCGCCCAGACGCAGCCCTATCTCGAGACGACGAGCAAAGGCTCGCCGAACTTTGACGCGGCGCGCCTCAAGCAAATGGTCGCGGAGATCAAGGCGGCCGGTCTCCCGGTGCTGATCCACGCCAATGGGGACCGCACCATAGACATCGCGCTTGACGCGATCGAGGCGGCTTACGGCGATTCGACCGAGCACGGCGTCAATCGGATCGAGCACTCGACCATGGCGCGCGCCGATCAGGTTTTGCGCATGAAGTCGCTCAACGTTCAGCCGAGCTTCCTGATGAACCACGTGCGCTTCTATGGCGCGGCCTACCGGGACCAGATTTTCGGCCCCGAAAGAGCGGCCTTTACCGATCCCGCCGGCGCCTGCGTCAAGGCCGGCCTGTCGTTCACGCTGCACACCAACTCGCCCTGTTCGCCGCCGGGGCCGCTCGCCCTCGTCAGCACGGCGCTCACGCGCCGTTGCGACATCGATGGTTCGACGATCGGCTCGGATCAGGCGATCACGCTCGATGAAGCGCTCCGCGCCGTGACGATCGACGCGGCGCGCCAGCTGGGCATGGGAGACCGCATCGGCTCGCTCGAGAAGGGCAAGGAGGCCGATCTCGTGATCCTCGAGGCGGACCCCTACAAGACGAAGCCCGAAAAGCTCGGCGAGATCAAAGTCAGCGAGACGTGGGTCGCGGGCGAGAGGAAACATAGCAGCTGAAGGGCGGCCGCCGCCGACAACCGGAGCCTTGAGCCTTTGAGCCGTCGCGGACCGGCGGCTCTTTTCTTGCTTGCGCATGAGCGGCGTCTGACGGGCTTTCGAATCGTTCGAGCAAGACATCGAGCCCCATCGAGACGCTGAGAGACGTCCGGTCGCAAAAGTCTGGTAGGCTTCTGAAGAAGTCGCCTCAGGCTTTTCGCCGGACCGCCGCGCCCTTAAACAACGTCTATGACCCCTTCATCTCCATTTTTCGCCTATCGCGAGGCGCTGCTGTTTCTTGCTACGGCGGGAGTCGTCGTGCCGCTGTTCCATCGGCTGCGCCTCAGTCCGGTGCTCGGCTTCCTCACGGCCGGCGTCGCGCTCGGCCCATACGGTCTCGGGCGCTTCGGCGATCGCATCGATTTTTTGCGCTATCTGGCGATTTCCGATGTGGCGCATGTTGCGAGCGTCGCGGAATTCGGCCTCGTCTTCCTCCTCTTCATGATCGGCCTGGAGCTCTCCTGGGAGCGGCTGGAGCGCATGCGCCGGCTGATCTTCGGGCTCGGTCTCGCGCAGGTGCTCGTCACGTCCGCGGCGCTCGCGGGCATCGGCTATTTTTGGTTCGAGCTCGAGCCTGCGCCCGCGCTCGTCATGGGCGCGGCGCTGGCGATGTCCTCCACCGGACTCGTGATGGGGGTGCTCGCCGAGACGCGGCGATTGAACAAGCCCGCTGGACGCGCGGCTTTCGCCGTTCTGCTGACGCAAGATCTCGCCGTCGCCCCGGCGCTGCTGTTCATCTCGGTCATGCAGCGCGCCCATGAGCATCCGCTCACGCCCTTTGAGCTTTTCGCGACCTTCGCGCCCGCCTGCGCCGCGCTCGGCGGCCTCATCCTCGGCGGAAGGCTCCTGCTTCGGCCGCTCTTTCACCTCGTGGCGTCCGCGCAATCGACGGAGCTCTTCGTCGCGGCCTGCCTGCTCGTCGTCGTCGGCGCCGGAGTTGTGAGCGCCTCGGCGGGCTTTTCGATGGAGCTCGGCGCCTTCGTCGCGGGTCTGCTGCTCGCCGAGACGGAATATCGCCGCGAGATCGAAGTGACGATGGAGCCCTTCAAGGGCCTTCTCCTCGGGCTTTTCTTCGTTTCCATCGGCGCGGAGCTGAACCTCGACCTTTTGATGCGCGACCCTCTGCCGCTCGTCGCTTATGCGGGCGGACTCATCGCGCTGAAGGCGGCGCTGACGGGCTTGCTCGCGCTCGCCCTGAAATTTCCCGCGCCCGTCGCCGCCGAGACGGGCCTGCTGCTCGCGCCCGGGGGCGAATTCGCCTTCGCGCTGCTCACTTTTGCGAGCGTCGCGGGGGTGCTGCCGGGCGCGCATGGAGCCAGCGCGATCGTCGTCGTGACCTTGAGCATGTTCGCGGCGCCGTTGCTGGCCCGCCTCGGGGCGCGCTTTTCCCGGGAAAAGTCCCTCGAGGCGCTGCGGGCGGAGTTTGCGCATCTCATGCCGGAGGGCGACGTCGCCGCCGGCAAGGTGGTGATCGTGGGCTTCGGGCGCGTCGGCGCGCTGGTCGGCGAAATGCTCAGCCGTCACAAGATACCCTTCGTCGCGATCGACGACGCGGTTTCGCTCGTCGCCGAGCGGCGCAACGAAGGCTTCGACATTTACTGGGGAAGGGCGGAGAAGCGGGAATTGCTCGCCAAGTGCGGGCTCGAGCAGGCGCGCGCCTTGGCCGTGACCGTGACCAACGTCCAGGCTGCCGTCGAGATCGTGCGCGTTGCGCATGAGATGCGCGGCGACATGACGATCGTGGCGCGCGCCCGCAACTCCGATCACGCGACGCGGCTCTACGAGGCCGGCGCAACCGACGCGATCCCCGAGACGATCGAGGCCAGCCTGCAGCTCGCCGAGACCGTGCTCGTCGACATCGGCGTGCCGATGGGCCATGTGATCGCCTCGATCCACGGCAAGCGCGACGAATATCGCGAGATCTTGAAGCCCAAGGCGGAGGCGGCGCGCGAACGCCAGTTCAAGCGGCTGGCGTTGCGCAGCTCGTCTTCTCGCCCGCCGCAGCGCGAAGAAGCAGGCGGAGGACGGGGAGGAATAAGCGACGCCTCCCGCGCCCGAGAGGCGCCTTTGAACGGCGAGGAATTTTTTGCCTCGCCCCAACCGCGCTGTGCCAAAACGCACCGCCCAAATCGAAAAGATTAGCCATTCTCACAGCATCGGCGCCGCTCAAGCAACTGGCGCCGATGGGAGAGAAAAGTGATGCGGGACTTTACGCTGCCGCCGGGCGACCGCTCGCTCGTCGGCGCGACCATGGGGGGATGCGACCTGATTTTCGCGCGACTTTCCGGAGTTGATCTCTCCGGCGCGGATCTCTGCTGGGGCGTTCTGCGCTGCTGCAAGCTCGACAGCGCGGTTTTGCGGGGATGCCGTCTCCGTGGCGCATCGCTCCAGGACGACGGATCTTCGAGGCGCGGATCTCCGCGACGCCGATCTCTCGTTCGATCGTGTCGCCGGCCCCACGCGGCTCGACGGCGCCGATCTCTCCGGGGCCGATCTGCGCGGCGCAGGCATGGCCGGCGCAAGCTTCCGGCGCGCCCGTCTCACCGGCGCGGATTTGCGAGGGGTTCGCGCATGTTCGAGCCTTCCTCATCGCCTGACGCGCTTCGACGGCGCCGATCTCGAGGATGCGCAACTCGGCGGCGCCGAGCTGGGGGGCTGCGTCTATGATAGCGAGACGCGATTCCCCAGCGGATTCGATCCGAGCAAGGCCGGCATGATCCATGTCGGAGATCTGAGCAGACATGAGCGGGAGCACCGATGAAAGCCGCGCTTCCGCTTGTCCCGTTGGCGGCTGGCGAATAGCCTCGCGCGAGGCTCGCGGGTATTCGAAGATTTGAGAAAATGCAGCATAGTTTTTGCGACCGATCGACTCGCACCGCCCCATGAGACTGTCCGCCGCACTGCTTGTCGCGACTTGGCTGCTTGTCGCAACTTGGCTGCTCGCCGCGCTGGGCTCCATCGCAGCCTTCGCGGGCGAAGTCGTCTGCGACGATCGCGCCTGCCTTGATCTCGGCCTCCTCCAGCAGAACCTGGTTTCCGGCCTAAAGGACAAGGTCGAAGGCTATGTCGTGATCGTCGGCGATCTGCCGCCCGCTTTCGGCGGGCTCGCGCAAACCGCGACGGACGCGCCGCCGAACGGCGTCGCCATGACGCCGCAGCGACTTTCCAACGTCGCGAGCTTAAGCAAGGTCCTGACGACGGTCGCGCTGCTGCAGGCGCTCGAACGGCGCAAGCTCACCATTGATCACAGTATCGCGCCCTTCCTCTATCCGGACTGGGCGAAGGGACCGAATGTCGATGAGATCACCTTCGCCGACCTCCTCACACATCGCTCCGGCTTTCGCGGCGCTCTCGCCTCTTCCGATCCCCATTATCCCGATTGCGGCAGCACTCTCTATTCCAATCTCAAGGCGCAGATCGCCTTTGGAGTCGAGCCCGCCAATCGGCAGGTCCCGCTCTATTGCAACTCCAACATCGGCCTGATCCGCGAGCTCCTGCCGCAGCTCGAAGGCCGCACAGACATTGCCGCGGAGCGCGACGAGAGCAAAAGAGCTAAGAAAAGCTCGCAGTTCTACATCGACTACATGAATGCGCATGTCTTCCGCCGCGTCCTCAACGCTTCCCGC
Organism: uncultured Alphaproteobacteria bacterium; assembly: GCA_963760695.1. Lineage (GTDB taxonomy): Bacteria > Pseudomonadota > Alphaproteobacteria > Rhizobiales > Beijerinckiaceae > Methylocystis. The sequence continues at coordinate 176,992 of CAVXEI010000019.1, forward strand.
GCCTGCAAGCGCACGAGCCAGTCCGATTACGCGCTCGCCTATTCGTTTCCCGCCGATTCGACGCCTGGACACGAGTGGAGCGACGGCACGCTCATTTGCGGCGCGAGCAATTGGGTTTTGAGCGCGAAGGACGTCCGCCGGCTGCTTGGGGCGATCGGCCGCGGCGGCAAGCTTCTCTCGGATGCGGCGAGAACCACCATGAGCTGCCAGCGACTGAGCTGGGACAATTGGGTCCGGCCCGCCGACTGCCCGGAGGGCAATCTCTGCAAGCACGGCGCTGTGGGCTACTTTCCCTCGCCGGACGCGCCTTACCAAGCCGTTCGGACCTATGCGGGGCTCTTCGCCTGCGATACGCCGGTGGTGCTCTTCGCCAATTCGCCGCTGCCCTCCACGCCCGACGACGCCTTGACCTTCGTCCGCGACGCGCTGAAGCGTGCGACCCTCGACCGCGCCCCAAAAGGCGCCCGCCATTGCGCGAAGGCGCGGTTCGCGCTGAGCACAGACTGCGTGACGCTCTCGCCGGGTCAGTCGCCGTTGCGCGTCGGCGCGGAGGCTTCCGCGACGCATTGGTCCGATACGTCCTCCTTCCGCGTCAGAGTCTGCGGGCCTGCCGGAGGGCGTATCGGCCAAATGGATCGAGACGCAGCGCTTCGCGCGTCACATTCGCGGCAGGGCCGGCTTCATCGAGTTTTCGGCTTCTCCCGCGGCCCCGAGCGGGCATGCACTGGCGAGGGTCACCGCGACGAGCGGCGCCGCTTCCTATGCCGCGCCAATCGACGTCACCGTCGTCGGCAGCTGCCAGGGCGGCGCCGGCTGCCAGAACCTTTGCGACGTGAACGCGCCGGGATGCGGCGAAACGCCGCCCTGCGATGGTTGTCCGAGCGGCGAAAAGTGTTCACAAACGACCCGAGTTTGCCTGCCGGCGCAGCCATGATGAAGGAAGCGCCGACGCCCGCTGCGAAGAAAGCTCAACGACCGAGAAAACGATGCGCCTGCGTTCTGACATCTTTGTTTCCGCACTCATCCGGAGCGTCGAGGTCGCCGGCGCCGTCGCGATGCTGCGCCGCCGGGGCGCCGCGGAGGCGGGCGCGATTTACGTGAAGGTCGACCGGCTCGACGGCTCCGCGGCGCTCTACGGTCCCGCGGCGCAGACGGAAGCGATCGAGCCCGGTGTCGCGCGTCTCTTCTCGCGCCAGCATGCGGCGGAATGGCTCGATCCCGGTGAGGTCGAAGCGCGTCTCGCCCGCCAAATCGATTTCGATCCGGATCTTTGGATCGTCGAGATCGAAGACCGTCAGGGCCGCGCCTTCGTCGACATTGCGGCGTGACGGCGTCCGTCGCGCGAGATCACGCTGCGTCCAATGGTGTCGCCTGAACGCAGCAAGGTGCGAAAACCGATTTCCACTTTTTCGCCTGGCCGTCAGGCGGTCCTCCCGAGCCCGTCATTCTTCGTCGCAAGCGTCGACGCGTGGGCGCGCGGCGCCGCCTTTCGCCAGGCCCCCACCTGCGACATCGGCTCGTCTTGCGCCTGAGCGCGTCGCGAGGCCGGGCGCTCCGGTCGCGCGCCGGTCATCGCCGCGACGATGGAGGCGGCCGCGCGGTAGGGCGTGGCGGCGATCAGATCGCGCAAGGCGCGTATGCGCGCGACGTCGAAAGAATAGGGCTGGCGAACCGCGAGCAGGATGCGGGTCGCGCGTTCGAGCGGCACGCCCAAAGCCGCGAGCGCCAGCGCCAGCGGCTCGCCCCCTTCGTCGGAGAGGATGGCGCGCACCCGATCCTTGCGAGCCTCGAGCGCCGCGGCGAGCGCCGCGACGAGCCATTCCTGATCCTCGCCGATCGCCAAGGCCTCGAACTCTTCCGCAAGCTCCTCCCGGCGCTGGGGCGCTTCGGTTGCGCCGGCGAGCATGGCCGTGCGGCACGCGGAAACCAGAATGATGGCGCGCTCCTCGCGTGTGGCGAAGAGAAACAGCGCCTCGCTCACACCGCCGGGCGGATTGCGCCCGAGAAGCTCGCGCGCCACGACAAAGTCGTCTCGCGCCGCTTCGGTCAGGAGCTTCAGCGTCGGGGGGTCGAGGCGAAGCTCGGGATTGGCGGCGAGCGCTCGCAGAAGGCGCGGGTCGCCGCGCGCGAGCAGTCGGGCCACCAGCTCGCGCGACAGATCGGGCCGGCCCGCGACGGCGACGGCCATTTCGATCGGTCCCCGCTCGGCGAAGGCGCAAAGCAAATTCTGAGGCGTCGCGGCCGCGATGCGCAGCGCGATGCGCGCCGGCGCGCCGCCGCGTTCCAGGAGACGCAAAACCAGGCTGCGCGGCGTTTCGGGGTGGCGGCACAGCGGCTCGGCGACCGCTGCGGCGACCTCATCGTCGACGAGAGCCAGGAGATCGCCGGCGAGCCGCGCAAACTGCCGCAGATCGTCGGCGCGATAGCCGGCGTGCGCGACGAATTGCTCGACAACGGTCACGAGCACTCTGCGCTTGTCGGCTTCCTTCTCGTTTCGGCCGTCCCTCATTTCAACGCAATTCCTCGGTACCCCACTCACTCACAGGAGCAGCTTAGAGGGTTGGCGTTGACGGAACATTAACCCTCGGCGACCCTAATCGGCCTCGAAGGCCGAGTGCGGGTTTGGTGGCCGATTCGGGGGGCTTGCGACGACAATGGCCGATATCATTCCGCTACGTCCGGGCACGCGAGCGGCGCGGGCGGCGCCACCGCCGCAGGGCGCGCAAATACTCTTCTTCCTCGGGGTGCGGTATTCTCGCATGGAGGAGCCTGAGGAGCCTCAGCGTCCGGTGCGCGATGCGCGCGGGGCGGAGCACGGCGGCAAGAAACGCTGTCGCCGCGAGCCTGAACGAAGAGCGACGGCGGCGGCTCATCTTTCCATCGCGACGAAACGGGGCTAAGCTCCGCAGAGAGGCGAGGCGCCTCGCGCGCCGCAGCTCGGGGAGTGGAGCGATGTTCCTAATTCTTCTCGGCGTCGTCGCCGTCGCCGCGCTCTGGCTCGTCTCGGCCTACAACGGGCTCGTGTCGATGCGGCAGCGGGCCGGCCAGGCCCTTTCCGACATTCAGGTTCAACTCAAGCAGCGCCACGATCTCGTTCCCAATCTGGTCGAGACCGTCAAGGGCTATGCGACGCATGAGAAGTCGACCCTCGATGAGGTCGTGAAGGCGCGCAACCTCGCGACCTCCGCTCAAGGGCCGGCGGCGCAAGCTTCGGCGGAAGCCGCGCTCGGCGGCGCCTTGTCGCGGCTCATCGCGATCGCGGAAAGCTATCCCGACCTCAAGGCCAACGCGAATTTTCAGGCGTTGCAGTCGGAACTTTCCGATCTCGAGAACAAGATCGCCGCCTCGCGGCGCTTCTTCAACAACGCCGTCTCCGAGTTCAACGCGGCGTGCCAGGGCTTCCCCGGCGTGCTGATCGCCGAGCGCTTCGGGTTCAAGCCGATGGACTTCTTCGAGCTCGAAGAAGGCGAGCGCAAAGCCGTCCAAGAAGCGCCGAAGGTGCAATTCTGAGGCGTCGATGGTGATAGACTTTGCGTCCCCCCTCCCAAGCCCGACCCGGCTTCGCGGGAGCGGGCGCTAGATCCCGCAGGTCTTCCAGATTGCGCCTGGAGGGGGCTTTGCCACGCGAAGCCTGAGGGGCAGCAGACGACGAGAAAGCTTCGTCACGAAGGATTCGCCGCCGGCGAAAAACAAGGCAGCCGAGCATGTTCAAGGCCTACGGGCTCTATTCGCACATCCAGGCGAACAGGGTGCGAACGATCTTTCTCCTGGCCGGCTTCGTCGTGCTGCTCGTCGCGCTGATGTTCTCGGTCTCGCTCCTGTTCGAGGCGCTATCGGCCGATGCGCCGCTCGAGGTTCTTCTCGCGCGCGCCGTCGCCGACGTGAAGCGGGGGTGGCCTGTCGCGCTCGGCGGAGCGGCCATCTGGTTCTGCATCGCCTTCCTCTTTCATCAGCGGATGATCGATTATGCGACGGGCTCGGAGGGCGTATCCCGAAAAGATGCGCCGCGGCTTTATAATCTCCTCGAGAACCTGTGCATCTCGCGCGGCATCCCGATCCCGACGCTAAAGATCATCGACGACGACGCGCTCAACGCCTTCGCCTCCGGGATACGCGAGGGGCATTACAGCATCTCGGTGACGCGAGGGCTGCTCGCGAGGCTGAGCGATGGCGAACTCGAGGCGGTGCTCGGTCATGAGCTGACTCACATCCGCAACCGTGACACGCAGGTGATGGTCGTCGCGACGATCTTCGCAGGCGTTTTCGCTTTCATCGGCGATCTGATGTTTCGAAGCTGGAATTTCCCCTTCGGCTTTTCCCCGCGCCGGGACAATTCGCGCGACGATCGCGGCGGCGGCGGCGGCGCGATCTTCGCGATCATGATCGCGCTCTTCGTGATCGCCCTGAGCTGGGGGGCCTCCGTGCTGATCCGCTTCGCGATCTCGCGGGCGCGCGAGTTTCTGGCCGACGCCGGCTCGGTGGAGCTCACGAAGGACCCCGACGCGATGATCTCGGCGCTGCGCAAGATCGAGGCGCAGGCGGCGATGCAACAGATCCCCTCGCGCATGCAGGCCTTCTTCATCGAGAGCCCCGCGCTCCTGCCCGAGTCCGGCATTTTCGCGACCCATCCCTCCGTGAACGAGCGCGTCGCGGCGCTCATGCAGTTCGCTGGGGGACGCGACGTGGCGCTGGCCGCGCCAAATCCTCAGTCCTCGCCCGCCCCGCGCGGGACGGGTCCCTGGGGCTGATCGACGCGGCTTCCGGGCGGAGGCGTGCGCCGTTCGACGATCGCCTTCCAAAGCATCGCGAGCGCGAGCGCCAGGACGCCGCCGGCCGCGCCCGCAAAAAGCTCGAAGTGCGGCGGGAGCGCTCCGAAACGCTCCAGGAAAGGGTCGCCCGCAGCGAGATCCCCGGCCGCAAAGCCAAGCAGCGCCGCGCCGAGGAGCACCAGGATCGGCAGGCGATCGAATAATTTCATGAGCGCGCCGGCGCCGAAGATCACGATCGGCGCCGAAAGCGCTATGCCAAAGATGATGAGAGATAGCGAGCCATGCGCTGCGGCGGCGATGGCGACGACATTATCGAGCGACATCACTGCGTCGGCGACGACGATTGCGGTCACGGCGCCGACGAGATCGGGCTTCGCTTCGATGCGCGAATGGTCGATCTTTTGGTTTGGAAGCTTGATCGCGATGGCCAGCAGCATCAGCGCGCCGAAAATCTTCAAAAGCGGGATGCTCAGCAGTTGAAAGACGATGAGCGTGAAGACCACCCGCAGCAATACGCCGAACAGCGCGCCGAGCAGCACGCCGAGGTGACGGCTCTTTTGCGGCAACCCGCGGCAGGCGAGCGCGATCAGCACCGCATTGTCGCCCGACAGAAGGATGTTGATCCAGACGATCTCGAGGATTTCGAGGGCCAAATCGACGGAGACGGGCATCAAACCTCATTCCAGGGGGCAGGCGGCGGGGGGATAGGCCGTGAGCGAGTCTATAAGGAACTGCGCCAAATCGAAACGCTGGAGCGAATTCTTCTTGCAGAAGCCCGTCAAGGCTTCAGGTCGCGTGGAAGAAGAGGGCATGTCAGCTCAGCAACACGCGTCCGTCGTCGCCCGTCACGCGCACGTCGAACATCGCGCCCGGCTCCGCCCCGGGGGTGCGCACGAGCGTGAAATCCGCGGCGCGGGCCTGTCCGCCGCGTTCCGCGAGGACGCGCAAGTTCTTTCCACGCTGCGCGCCGAGATGACGTTGCAGTTGCCGTTCGCCAAGCGCTCTCAGCCGGGCGGCGCGCGCGAGGATCGTCTCTCGTTCCACCTGCGGCATCGATGCGGCGGGCGTGCCCGGGCGCGGCGAGAAAGGGAAGACGTGAAGATGCGTGAGCCCGCAATCTTCGACGAGATCGAGTGTGCGTTGGAACATCTCCTCCGTCTCGGTCGGGAATCCCACGATGAGATCCGCGCCCAGGACCGTTTCGGGCCGCGCTTGTCGCAAGCGGCTGCAGAAATCGACGGCGTGCTGGCGCGCGTGACGGCGCTTCATGCGCTTGAGGATCAGGTCATCGCCCGCTTGCAAGGAAAGGTGTAAGTGCGGCGCGAGCCGCTGCTCCTGCGCCATGGCGTCGATCAGCTCGACGCCCGCCTCGACGCAGTCGATCGATGAAAATCGCAGGCGCGCGAGGTCGGGAAGCTCGGCGAGCAGCATCCGCGCAAGGCGAGGCAGGGTCCAGCCATCGGAAATATCGGCGCCATAGGCCGTGAGATCGACGCCCGTCAGCACGATCTCGCGCTTGCCGCTCTCGACGAGCGCCTGCGCGGCGCTGAGCACTTCGTCGGGCGGCGCGGAGCGCGAGGCGCCGCGTCCGAAGGGAATGACGCAGAAGGTGCAGCGATGGTCGCAGCCGTTCTGCACGGCGAGGAAGCCGCGCGTTCCCTCCGCAGCGGCGACCGCGCGGGACGTCGAGCCCGCGTCGGAATGGAGGTTTTTGTTGTCGTTGGGGATCACCCGCGCGACGCCGGGCATCGCGGCGAAGTCCGCCGCGTGAAGCGTCGCGGCGCAGCCCGCGACGATGATGCGGGCGGATGGCCGCTCGCGGCCCAGCCGGCGCACCGCCTGGCGGGAGCGGCGCAGCGCCTCGCCGGTGACGGCGCAGGTATTGACGATGGCGACGCCCTTTTCGTCCGAGCGCCGCGCCTGACGCGCGAGCTCCTCGGATTCCACCATGTTCAATCGGCAGCCGAGCGTCACGGTCTCGACGTCGGCGGGCGCGCGTTGCGAAACGCTCACGCCGCGATCCCTTCGAAAGTTTCCGGCGCGAGCGCGGTCTCGAATTCGAGCACGACGGGACCCGTCATATGCACGTGATCATCCTCGCGCCAGTCGATCGTCAGATCCCCGCCGGGCAGTCTCACGCGGGCGCGGCGCTCGGCGCGGCCGGTTCGCGCCGCGGCGACGAGCGTCGCGCAGGCGGCCGAGCCGCAGGCCTTGGTGGCGCCGGCGCCGCGCTCCCAGACGCGCAGCAGGATGTCGTCGCGCCCGCGCAGCTCGGCGAAGGAGACGTTGACGCGCTCGGGAAAGAGCGGATGGCGTTCGATCTTGGGGCCGAGGCTCGCCAGATCGACCGCGGCCGCGTCCGCGACGAAGAAGACCGCATGCGGATTGCCCATGCCGACGGCCGCGAAACGATCCGGCGCGCCCGGGACGGGGGGATCGAGCGCGACATTGGCCAAATCTCCGACGTCCCGAGCGAGTGGAATCTCGCGCCAGGAGAGGCGCGGGCGCCCCATGTCGACTCGAAAGGAGAATTCGGCCTCACGCCAGCTCCGTACCGGCCCCGCGTCGGTCTCGAAGATCAGAGCCGAAGCCCCCTCCGCACGGGCGAGCGCAAAGGCCGCGCAGCGCGTGCCGTTTCCGCAAGCGGCCGAGAGCGATCCGTCGACGTTGTAGATCGTCAGCCCCGCGTCCGCTTGCGCCTCGCGAGCATCGTGGACCACCATCAGCTGATCGTAGGCCAGTCCCGGCTGCCTTGCGATGGCGCGCGCCTCCTGCGGCGCGACCGCGAGCGCGGCCCCACGTAGATCGAGGACGAGAATTTCATTGCCGGCGCCGTTCATGCGAAGAACGGGACGGCCGGCGAGGGCGTGGGGCATGAGGCTCGCTTAAGCTTGATCGTCCCGCCGTTATATAGGCGAAACCGCGCCAGTGCGCCACGCGCCTTGCGCGAGCGCTTTCTTCCGGCGGGGACGCGGCGGTCGAAGACCGCCCTAGGGAGGCGCGCACATTTGTAAGGTTACCGGATCGTAGCGGGAACTGTGTAGGGTCTTCCGCGCGACGCGAATCTGCGCCAGTCTAGCCAGCGGTGGCGAGGCGCAGCAGAGGACATGCGAATGGCGAATTTCAATGGGTTCAGTCGTTTTGGCCGGGTTCTCGGTGTCCTCGCCGCGCTCGTCATCGTCGTCGGCGCCGCAGGCTTTTACCTGCGAAAGAAGCTCACGCCCGAGCCCGCCGCGATCGGCGAACGCGCGCCGGAGAAGTCGACGCCGCCCGGCGCGAAGGAAGAGCCGGGGCAGGGGCAGGAGAGCGCCGACGCCAATCTCGCGAGCCAGACCGTGGAGCTGGCCGCGCGGCCGGCGCTGACGCTCAAGGGAGAGGCGCCGCTCGACGACGCCCAGAAGGCGATCGCCGAAGCGCTCGGCAAGCTGAACGCCGCCGCGCTCAAGGCGGGCGTCAAGGCTTCCGGAAAGCCGATCGCCGTCTTTTCCGATACGAGCGACAAGGCGATCCGCTTCGAGGCGATGCTGCCGCTCGAAAATGCGCCGGACGGGAAGGGCAAGCTCGACGGCGGCGTCGAGGTCGGCGCGACGCCCGCTGGAAAGGCGCTGAAGTTCGAGCACCGCGGACCTTACGAGGATATCGAATCGACCTATGAGGCGATCACCGCCTTCCTCGACGAGAAGGGGCTCGACACGAAGGACGGCTTCATCGAGGAATATATCAGCGACCTCGCCGACTCGGAGGACGAGGAAGGCGAGGTCGATATTTACATTTTCGTGAAGTAGGGGCGGGCGGACGGGCGGCGTGGACGGCCTCACCAAGTCCGCGGCGCTCGAGGTCGCCAAGCACAACATAAGCATCAATGCGATCGCGGCCTGCGGTATCGACGCGCCGGGCGACGTGTTTCATCAGTGGATGGAAAAGGAGCGCATCACCCCAGAAGCGGCGGGCGCGCTCTTTCCCATCGGCCGCATGGGCAAAGCGGAGGAGCTGACGGCGGCAGTCCTGTTCCTGTGCTCCGACGAAGCGCGGTTCATCGTGGGCCACCTGCTCGTCGTCGACGGCGGCTGGATCGCGAGGTAGGGCCGGCGGGTGGAGTGTGGTTATTTGAACTTGTCATAGAAATAGCATCTGGAACTTGCTGCGTATCCAGCCCATGGCTTTTAGGGTGGCGAACGTCCGGTCTAGCGAGTCCTCGTGCATTTTAATGGAGGATTTTCATGGAGAACAACAAGACAGATCCTCATGAAGAATCAAACGACCTGTCAATCGGCGACGGCATTCGCGCGGCCTTGGCGCTTCTCAAGCGCGCTCTCGACTGCGCCAGCGACGCGCATGCCCCCTCTTGGGATTTCGCCCTTGAAATTGGTCAGCTGTACGCCGCCGGACTGACGATCACCGACCTCCGCTGGATGGTGGTCAAAAAATTCGTCGAGCATGCTGAGGAAACATCGGCGCCTGGCGACGAGCATCGGTCGTTTACGCCCAGTCGCGGTCTCAACTTCTTGCCGACGACATGCGTGCTCCTGACAAGGGAAGGCGCCAGGTTCGCTCAGTGCGAGAACGTGGCGACTTCGCAGGAAATTCTGGGGGCGAATGGAAAGTCGCATCCCCAGGCGTCTGCCAAACCGCATTGGGATGCGGCCCGGCGCGAGTTGTTTCTCGGCGACCGCCTGATCAAGCAGTTCCATGGGCCGGCAAAAAACCAGGAATTGATCCTGTCCGCTTTTCAAAAAGAAGATTGGCCGTCGTCCATCCGCGATCCCCTCGCCGACGAACTCGACGTCGATCCAAAGATCCGGCTGAATGATGTCGTCTATCGGCTCAATCGAAAGCAGATCGTGAGCTTGCTTCGCTTCCACGTGAACGGCCGCGGCCGCAACGTGCGCTGGTCGTTGTGGGCCCCTGCTGCGCGGGACCAAGATCCACGCGCCGCCGCTGAACCGCCGCCGTGTAGGCCAGAGCCAGCGACGGGTGATCGACGTGAAGGCCTACGATTGCAAGCCTAGATTTTTCGACTCCAATCTCCGGCAGGGAGCTGGACGCTTCCACTGGGGTGTGAAGCCATCGGGCAAATCCCGGATCGACGTTTATAGGCTACCCCAGACGGGCTGAGAAGTCTGCTCTGGCGGCAAATGTCCGACCAACAGAAGAACAGGGAACGTTAGCATGGTAAGCGAACCTGGAGTGCGCCCGACCGCCATCCATGCGACTGACTACGATTACGACTACGAGCACATCTCGCCGCTCGCCATGGTCAAAACGGTTCCTAACTTGGACCTGCCGTTCGGCCTGGTGCTGCCGATCGCCGGTGTGGCGCTCAGGCTTCTGGTCAATCTGGTTGCATTGCAGGTGACCACGAATCTCGAATATCTCGATCAAATGATCGAGCAGGCGATGACGGACTGGCAGAACGGCGATTACGTGAAATTTCTCAGCCAGTTGGCGCGGGTCGTGTCAGATATCGCGCAATTCTACGATGCGGCGAACGAACTTGATCAGGAAGTGAACACCGTCATCACGGACGTCGAGGATAAGAACTTCGAGAAGGCGTTCACGGACACCCAAAAACTCCTTGGCGCACTGAACAGGGTGATCGGCGGATGGCAGCCGGCGGAGCCCGCCAAGAGAAGCCTCGATGATTACAAGGGCCTGTTCAAGACGCTGCCGCTGCCGCCGATCGCCGACACATTCGAACAGGACGCGGTGTTCGCAGATATGCGGGTTGCGGGTCCCAACCCGATCGCGATCACCCGGATGACCGCGCCGCTCGCCAAATTCCCGGTGACTAACCAGCAGTTTCAGGCCGCGATGGGCGCCGGGGACAGTCTTGACGCCGCCATAGCCGACGGGCGTGTCTACATTGTCGATTACGCTGCGCTCGACTGGATGGTCGAAGGCAGTTGGCAAGACTACCAGAAATACCTGTGGGCCCCCATCGCGATGTTCGCAGTGCCGAGCACCGGAAAGAATCCCCGGCTTAAGGCGGTGGCGATCCAGGTAGGCCAGACGCCCGAAGCCAAGAATCCGGTCGTCACGCCGCCTGCGGAGGGCGCACTCCACGACGCCAAAGCCCAGGATGCATGGCGCAAGGCCAAGATCGCGGTCCAGGTCGCGGACGGCAATTTTCACGAGGCGGTCAGCCACCTTGGCCAGACCCACCTGGTGGTCGAGGCCTTCATCATGGCGACGGCCAAGCTCCCCTGGTCTCCCTTATATTACCATCCCATCGCGTTGCTGCTATGGCCGCATTTCTACGGCACGCTGTTCATCAATGACGCCGCACAGTCGAAGCTGGTGAGCGCCGGCGGAACGGTGGACGTGCTGCTCGGAGGCACGATCGACAGTTCCCGCGTCGCGGCCGTCAAGGGCGCGCAGGCGGTGCTGCTAGACTTCCGGCGTTCCTCCTTGCCGGACATGTTGACGGCCCGCGGCGTGGATGACCCCGCCAAGTTGCCCTATTACCCCTATCGCGACATTGGGTTGCGCGTCTGGAAGGCCATCCACACTTGGACGACCGCCTACGTGAACGTAACGTATCAGTCAGATGCGGTGCTGCGACAGGATGCCCACCTAAGCGCCTGGGTCGCCGAACTCACATCGCACGAGGGGGGCCGCATCGCGAATTTGGGCGAGCGGGTGAACGGGAGGGAGGTCATTCAAACCCGAACGCTGCTGGCCGAGGTCTTGGCGATCGTCATATTCACGGCGAGCGCGCAGCACTCTGCGGTCAATTTCCCGCAATCCTCGATCATGAGCTTTGCGCCGGCGATGCCGCTCGCGGGCTACGCCCCGGTGACAACGGACGGCGATTGGCTGGCGCTGTTGCCGCCCCTGTCCCAGGCGTTCACGCAAATGAACCTGGGTATTCTCCTGGGGTCGATCCACTATACCCAACTGGGTCAATACGTTGATCGATTCGGAAATCCATGGTTCAGTGACCCAAACATCCTGGCGGCCCTGGGAGTTTTTCAGGCGTCTCTCCGTCAAATCGAAACGGATATGAAGAGGGACGGGCTAGCGGATGCGTATCCCTATCTGCTGCCCAGCCTCATACCGCAGAGCATCAACATCTGATCGCGACTCGACCGGTACATATGCTGCCCGCGGTCGACCGACCGCGTCGGCCCGCGCGCTCGCACCATTTCGCCGGCCTCGCCGAGATTTCTCGCGACCAACCTCATGACCTCGATTCGCCGCAAGAGCGCCGCGAGGCCCATGCTCCGCGGCGGCAAGTCTTCGCGGACGCGGCCAAACACCCCTAAACCTCCTCCTCCAACCGCTCCACGATCGTGCGCAGCACCTTGAGCCGCGAGTATTTCTTGTCGTTCGATTCGACGAGCGTCCAGGGCGCGCGGCGGGCGTTGGTGCGGTCGATCATCTCATTGGCCGCCTCTTCGTATTGCGGCCATTTGCCCCGATTGCGCCAGTCCTCCTCGGTGATCTTGTAGCGTTTAGCGGGGCGCGCGGCGCGGTCGGAGAAGCGCGCGAGCTGCTCCTCCTGGCTGATCGCAAGCCAGAATTTGACGACGAGGATGCGCGCGCGCGTCATCTGGCGCTCGAAATCGTTGATCTCCGTGTAGGCGCGCATCCAGTCGTCGCGCGCGCAAAAGCCCTCGACGCGCTCCACGAGCACGCGCCCATACCAGCTGCGATCGAAGATCGTGGTGTGGCCGAGCCGCGGCAGGTGACGCCAGAAGCGCCAAAGGTACGGGCGATCGAGCTCCTCGTCGGTCGGCGCGGCGATCCCATGCACGCGAAAGCGCCTTGGGTCTAGCCCGCCGCGCACGCGTCGGATCGCGCCGCCCTTGCCGGCCGCGTCATTGCCCTCGAAGACGAGGACGAGTCCGCGATGCGCAAACTTGCGCGAGGTCGTCAGCTCGCTCAGTCGTCCTTGCAGGGAGTCGAGCGTCTCGCGGTACTGGTTCGGGGCGGTCGAAAGCGTCAGATCAAGCGAGCCGACGAGGCTCGCTCGCGGCAGCGCGGGGTTTTGCGCGGGCTGCTGGGCCGTCGGTGTGGGCGTCGGGTCGCTCGTCGCCGGCGGCGCGGCGGCGGCGCTCTCGGCGTTGGCGCGCTCGAGCGCTGAAAGCAGCAGCTCGGCCACCGCCGCATCCCGGTAGCGTGCGTCCTCCGCCGCGACCACCGCCCAGGGCGCGTAGCCCGTCGAAGTCTTCTCGACGAGGTCGAGCGCGGAGCGCGCGAGTTTCTCCCGCGCCCGCGCGCCCTTGATGTCCTCCCATTCGATGACGACAGCGCGCTTCATCCTTCCGCCATTCTCGCGCAATTTCGCGAGGCGCTTCTGAGCGACGGAGTCCTCGACGTGCAGCCAGACCTTTACGATGACGACGCCCTCGGCGCGCAGCATCTCCTCGGAGCGGTTGATCTCGTCGAGCCCGCTGTCGAAGGCGGTCCGGCTGATCTTGCCCTGTGCGCGATGATGCAGCAGGCGATGGTGCCAGCCGCCGAGAATCAGGCCGATGCGGCCCTTGGCGGGCATGTCGCGCCAATAGCGCCATTCGAGCGGGCGTAGCCGCTCCTCCTCGGTCGGCGCGCCATAGGAAAGCGTTTCCAGGCTGTGGTCGTCGAGCCACTCGTAGAGGCGGTTCAGCACCTCGCCCTTGCCGGCGCCGTCGGACCCGTTGATGAGCAGCAGGAGGCTCTTCTGCTTGCGCTCGACGAACTCGAATTGCGCGTCGAGCAGCTTCTCGCGCAAGCGCTCCGAAACCTCGGTGAACTCGGCCTTGTCGAGCTTGTGCGGCAGACGGACGGAATCGAACATGGCGGCCTCCGCGAGTGCGGATCGCCCTCGCGCCCCGCCGCGCCCAACCTAGGCAAAATGCGCGCGTTCGGATAGAGAGGAGGCGCGCTGGTCCCGTAGCTCAGCCGGATAGAGCGACGGTTTCCTAAACCGTAGGTCGCAGGTTCGAGCCCTGCCGGGATCACCAATTAAAACAAGCGTTTATGCCGAAGCCCGCGCCCTTCACTGCTTCGATTTTCCGCTGGGGTAGCGCTGTGGGTAACAAGTTGCGGGTGCTTCGATGCGCATCGACGATCCGCGACAATCTGACTCACCGCGCCGCCCCCTGCGCCCGATGCGCCAGTCCGGGCACACGTCGTTAGGACGCGCCCCGCACGCCGAGCAACGCGAAGGCGCAAGCGGAGAGACGGAACCTCGACAACGTTAGGAATTCTCCGACACGTCGACAGCCGCGGCTCGGCCGCAATCGCATGTCGCGAAGATTGACCGCACGCCGAGGCTCCGCATGTTGGTCAGGTCCATCGCCGGACCGGCGAATCGGGGAGGCATGCGCTCGAGGGTAGCAGCGCCTGCCAGTCGGGAGTGTCATCAGAATGATTCGAGGCCGAGCTACGGTGTCCCTGTAATGCGGCGTATTTCAGTTCCTCGAAGGGAGACCCGGCACCACCGGGTCTCCCTTTTTGTCTGCCATGCCTGCGCGTGATTGCCGCCCGGCTGCCGGAAAGGGTGAGAACGGGCGTCAGAACCAGCGCGAGAACCAAGATCGCTGCGGCGCGTGACGACATCGCGCCCCTGCGCTGCGCCAGTCCGTCCATATGCGGACCTGCGCCTCGTCAAGCGTGATCCTGCCGGCGCACACAGCGCGTGCAAGGCACGCCTCAACGTCGTCCTTCGCGTCGGCTTCGGGCCAGGGTTGAAGCTGGAGATTGCGCGGATCGTCGGGTGCGCCGCCGAGCGCGAGCGGGATGATGTGGTCGAGTTCAAAGCGGCTTCTGTCCGCCGCAGTGAGGCCGCGTTCCCTGAGCTTCGTCAGCTTGATTGCATTCGAGACATAGAAGGGCGGCCGGACCGTCTTCGTCCAGCCCCGGACGCAAACTGTCTCAGCGATCGTCGCCTGCGTCACGGCGGGGTTGAGCGGCAGTTCCTCAGCTCGGACGGACGCGCTTATGAGGAGGACAACCACTCCAAGTCCTGCGACCGCCAAACGCATCCGTCTCATGTTGTAGCCTTGCCATGCGCCCGATGCTCGCGCCAGTCCGGCCGCACCGTGACATGGGCGACACCCGCCGCCTCGGCGACAGTGTTCTGGTCCCGGTGGAGAAGCATTCTGCCGGCCCGGATAATTTCGGAGGCTAGAAGCGCGCTGACGCTTTTCGGTGATACATGGTGCATCGTAGCTGTTGACAATCGTCCGTTTGAGATACACTGTGTATCATAAACGACTCGGGCCGAGCAACGTCGCCGAGGCCAAGCGGCAGCGCCGTTTGGCTTTGTCCAAAGCGCGGTCCGCCAATTAGAGCGGTAGTCCCATCATGAGGAAGGCTTTCTTGATTGCCCTGTGGAGCTTCTCATCGGCGGGTTCGCCAAAATTCTCGCTCCAGAGATGGAGCAATCCGCCGAGTCAATCTTGGACGAACCGGAGGAACGCCAATGACAACGCGCCAGACTTCTCCCGGCATGATCGTCGCCGGCATTGCGCCTTCGCCCGTCGCCGCCCCCTTTAAGCGGGCCGATCTAAAGCCCACCAATTCGATTATGTCAGCCGTCGCGACGGCTTGGGATCTTGACGTGCGCCGCCGAGCGACGAAGCGGGGCGAAGAATGGCGGCAGCGAGCGGCAAACCAACTGCGGACAGCAAATTCAAGCGATGGATAGGGTGCGCGACGGGGGCATACGATGCCTGAATTGCGGTCAGCGAATTGACGTCCCTAAACGTTCGAAAGGCTGCTCATGCTAACTACCAACGCTTCCACCATCGCCCAACTTAGGCGCGCTTTTTGCGAAACCCACCAACGCGTCGCCGATGCTTCGACTGTCGTTCCGCCTCTTGCTCCCGATCAAATGCTTGAAGTTTGGGAGCGCGCGCACTTTGCGTGGGTTGCCTTAGAGGAAGCGAAGGCCCTCGCCGCCCGCCAGGCGTTTTTGAGCCAGGTCCCCAAACGTCAGGCCGCAGTAACCCTCGGGCGGACGCGGCGGAAGCCCGCCACGCCTTAGCGAAGCTCGCTGAGCGGTCATCAGCGCCGGAAGGGGTGAGGAGCGTGGTCAGTGGAATCGCCTACAGGCGTATCGTCAGGTTTTGCCGGTTTTCCCAAGAACCGCTTCCGGCGACTTTTTCACATCGAAGGTGGCGTTCTTCGTCTCGGTTATGAACCAATCCGGTTCCGCCTTTGTGTTCGGCGAGAACGCAGGCATTCGTGACATTCACCCGAGAGCAGTCTCTTTATTATCCTGTCTCGGTCAGTTTCACCCATTGAGACGCCATACTACTCTCCGTTCTGCGAAAGTATGCCATGAAATTACGGCCGCGCGACGTGGTCAAGGGCTGCGCGCGAAATCTCAGGTGCGCCGCAGCCGCGACCGGGCCGCGAGGGGCCGGCGAGGCGGCTCTGGGCTTGGGCCGGCACGCTGTTCGCGAGGGCGACCGGATGAGCAGCCCGCTCGCGATCGGGGCCGTCAGCGCCGTGCTCCGGAACCTGCTCGACAACGGCTTCATCGATGCCGGCGCGCCGCTCAGCCCGGTGAAGGTCGCGCCGTGGCGCCAGACGGTCGGCGACAACCGAGGCCTTCGCCGCCGTCGCTGAACCTCTTCTACCCGGACGAGCCGCAACCAGGGCTGGGCGGAGGTCGGGCTCCCGTGGTCCGACGGCAACGGCTCGCGGCTCTCGAACTTCCCGGCTGGCTCGCCGCGCTCAACCTGCACTACCTGCTGACCGCGTACGGGGTGGCCGACTTCCAGGCGGAGATTCTGCTCGGCTACGCGATGCACCTGCTGCACCAGCGGCCTGTGCTCGACCACGCCGAGGCGATCCGGCGGGCGCTGGAGCCGAGCCCGCTCGGGACGACGATCCTGCCGCCGCATCCAGGCGCTCACCGCCTTCGACCTCGCCGACCAGCTCGACGCGGTCACGATCACGGACGAGTCGCTCGACACCGAGGATGTCGCGGCTCTGGTCGGCGATCCAGGCGCACTACCCGGCCGACCGCCTGTACCTGCGTCTCCAGGTCGTGCTGATCGAGGCCCGCAAGGGGACGCGGAACGTCCTGCCGATCCTCTCGCGTGGCCGGCGGGTCGAACCTCGGTGTGACGCGCCACCGCGGTCAGTCGTCGTGCCGAGCCTCCTGCCGCCGTACCCGACGATCGACAGCATCGTGCCGCCATGAGGCCGGCCCGCGGCGCGGCTCGGCGACACGATCCGGATCACCGGGCACGATATCAAGGGACCTCGACGGTGGTGCGCTTCGCGCACCGGCTGCTGGACGTCCCCAACGAGATCGCGATCGGCGTGAGCGCCGATCCGGCGGGCATCGACATCGTCCTTCCGTGGGCGCTCGCGAAAAGGGGTGGCCCGCGGCGATCACGGTGACGTTCTCGCTGATCCGGCCTGGCGACACGACGCCGCGCGAGTCGAACGTGGCCGCGGTGCTGCTCGCGCCCGAGCCGGTGTTGCCGCCGACCACGATCTCGCGCGATGCCGGCACGCGGCGGGTCACGGCGACGCTCGATCTGCGGCCGCAGGTGCGCTGGCGCAGGAGGCGCAGCTCACGGTCGGCGGCGACAGCGCGCTTGCCGACGAGCGGCACGGCGACCTCGACGCTCACGTTCGCGCTCGGCGATGCCGCCGGGCTCGCAGTGGGTGCGAGTACGCCGTTGAAGCGGATCGAGCCTGCTGGTCGACCGCTGCGCCGATCCGCCCGTGTTCGACCCCTCGCAGTCCGTGGCGGTGCCGGCATGACCGCGGTCGCCGAGCGCGAGCACTCGCCGCTCGTCACCGAGCTCGAGCACGTCCGCGCGCTGCTCGAGGCCTACCGGCTCGGCGCGCCGCCGCCGTCCGCCGCGACAGGGAACCGGACGACTTCGAGCCGGCGGTCAACCGGCTCGCGCGTCTGCTGCGGCTGTCGCCTTTCGAGCGGCAGCTGCTGCTGCTCACGGCGGCGGTCGAGTTGGACGGCGAGGTCGCCGCGCTCGTCGGTGCGCTCCAGGACGGCGGCGACCCACAGCGCGAAGCTCGGGCTCGCGCTCGCGGCGCTGCCCGACGGGCACTGGGACGCGCTCGCGTCGCGCTCGCCGCTCCGCCGCTGGCGGCTCGTCGAGCCGGCGCCGGGCCTGACGCTCGCGAGCCGGCCGCTGCGTCTCGACGAGCGCATCCTTCACCACCTGACCGGGATCGACGCGCTCGACGAGCGCCTCGACGGCACGGTGCGCCTCGCCACCGGGCTGCCGCCACTCGCCCGTCCCAGGGCGCCGCCGAGGAGCTCGCGCGCACAGCGCAGGCCGCCGGCCCGCGCGTCGCGGTGCGCCTCGACGGCGGAGACGCCGACGCGCGCCTCGGTGTGGCGCAGGGGCTCGCGTCGGCCTCGGCCGGATCGCGCTCGTGATCCGCGACGGCGCGCTTCACGCAGCCGAGCTGGCCGCCCTTCGCGGCTCATCGATCGCGAGGCGCTTCTGCTCGACGGGCTGCCGATCGTCGAGACCGACGGCGGCGCGGACGCGGCGGTCGCCGGGCTGCTGGACGAGCTCGACG
>CAVXEI010000020.1:0-57642 GCA_963760695.1 uncultured Alphaproteobacteria bacterium
ACGCCGGAGTGATTTTGCATCGTCGGGCGGTAGCAAAAATGCATCACGCTTGAACAAGCGAATGTGCCGGCCTTGGCTTCACGTCGCACCGCGTTATTCGTCAGGACGGGGGTTGCGGTTTTTCGCGATGGACGCGTTTCTTGGAATGGGCGAGGCGGTAGCTCTCTCGTTCATCTCCAAGATATGCACGTGGTGGGTCAATCGGTCCAGCAGAGCGCCGGTCAGACGCTCGGAGCCGAACACGCTCGTCCACTCGTTGAACGGCAGATTGCTGGTGACGATCATCGCGCCTCGCTCGTAGCGCTGGCTGAAGACCTCGAACAACAGTTCGGCTCCGGTTTGCGACAGAGGCACATAACCGAGTTCATCAATGATGAGCAGCTTATGCATCGCGAGCTGGCGTTGCAGACGCAGAAGCCGTTTTTCATCTCTGGCCTCGATCAACTCGTGGACCAGGGCCGCGGCGGTGACGAAGCCGACCGACAGGCCCTTGGACAGGCGGCCAGTCCCAATCCCAGGGCGATATGCGTCTTGCCCGTGCCGCTGTTGCCGACAGCGATGATGTTTTGACGACGACGACAGGACCCGAGCGGGCGAGTTCCAGCACCAGGGGTTTGTTGAGGGACGGCAAAGCCTGGAAGTCGAAGCTATCGAGGCTTTTGACGGCTGGGGAACTTCGCCTCCTTGATCCGTCGCTCGACCATCCGCCGCTCTCGCTCGATCAGTTCCAGTTCGGCAAGCCGCAGTAGGTAACGGATATGGTCGACGCCCTCGGCGGCGCATTGACGGGCGAGCTTGTCATATTCGCGGAGGAACGTTGGAAGCTTGAGGGCTTTCAGATAGTGGGCCAGCAAAATTTGCGGTGTGTCAGTCATGCCGCGCCTCCCGCCAGCAGGGCCATATACGAGCTCGCCGAGGTCGTCGCGACCGTTGCTCGCGGCGAATACGGATAAACTGTCATGTCGAGGCGCGGCGGTCGCCGCTCGATCCGAACAGCACGAGATGCTTGATAGCGTCGAAACCGATGGCCCCGCGCTCGATCGCGTCGCGGACGGCGGCGGTCACGTCCTCGATCTTGAATGCTTCCATGAGGCGCAGAACCTGGACAAACTCACGCTTGCCCTGCTCGCCCATGCGGGCCTCCAGAAGACGACGCAATGTCGCGAACTCTTCCGGACACCTCCAGCCAACGAGCGGAGCGGCCTGGTCGAGCGCGTTGATCTTCCGCTCGATCAGCGCGAGATAATGCAACGGGTCGAACACGAAATCTTCCCGCTCATAGGAGCGGGGACGACCGCGATTATCCGGCGCCGCAGCGATGACGACCTCGTGCACATAGCCGCGCACAAACACCTCGCGGTGACCGTAGGATGTCGGCACGGAATAATCGTTGAGCCGATACCGCACCAACGACAACGATGAAACCGTCGTGCCGATTTTCTCGCAGGCGTCATAGGCGGGCGGTAGCGGAGGTTCCAATGCAGGGAAGTCGGCTCCAGACGCTCGCCGATCGTCTGATGATGGCCGCGCAAGCGATCGTTCATGCGACGGCGACAGCACTCCAGCAGGTGGATGTTGAGAGCTTCGAAGCTGTCGAACACCGGGATCGGCACCAGGAAATTGCGCCGCGCAAAGCCAACGAGCCCCTCGACTTTGCCTTTGTCGTTGCCCTTGCCGAGGCCGGCCGAAGCGGTCCTCGAACAGGTAGTGCGACTGGAGTTCCGGGAAGACCTGCGTTCGTTGCCGTCTGCCGTCCCCCAGGATCCGTGGACCGCGATCTTCGTATTGTCATAGAGAATTGACTCTGGGCACGCCACCGAAAAACGCGAACGCCTTCACGTGGCCGTCGCAGAACGCCTCTGTCGTTTCCGCCGGATAGGCCACCACGAAGCTGGCGTCCGAGTGCGGCAAGTGGAAAGCGAAAAAGTGGATCTTGCGCTCCACGCCGCCGATGACGCCGAGGGCCTCGCCAATGTCGACCTGAGCGTGACCCGGCGGATGCGCTAGCGGCACAAACATCTCTTGCGAGCGTTGCCGCCAGCTCGCCACGTAATCCTTTACGATCGTGATGCGCCCGGTGAAGCCATACTCGTCCCGCAACCGCTCGAAGATCCGCTTCGACGTATGCTGCTGCTTCTTGGGCCGGCTTTTTCCTCTTCGAGAATGCGGTCGATGATCGCAACAAACGGGTCCAGCTTCGGCCTGATCGGCGGCTTCAACCGCCGATAGCCAGGCGGGATCGAGAACTTCAACATTTTCGAGACTGTTCTTGGGTCGATCCCAAACCGCCGCGCCGCCGCCCGCTCGTGATACCTCAATTCGGACTGCATGCCGGACCTGAAAATTAAGCCACCTGCTTCATCCCCCGCCCTCGCCAAAAACAGCGAGGGGCTGCTCAAATGCCGGATTTTTGCTCCGGCGCAACCAACCGTCTCGGTTGCTTCATTGAGGGATTTTCGCTCCGGCGCTGTACAGGGTGACGCGCCGCTCTGCGCTCGGCGTGCATTGAGGCTTGATCGCGCAGGCGCCGCAGACGCTGGTCCAATAGCGGCGTAGGATCAGCCCATGTTCCTCGTTCGTGTAGCGATAGGTCAGGCGTTCGCCGGCGGGGCAGATGTAAGCGTCGTCCTCGGCCATATAGCGAAAGTCCTGCTTGCCAAAGCGCCCTTCGGACTTTGCTCCCGAGGTCATCGGCTTGGGCAAGGTGACCGTGACGCTCGCCTGCTCGCACGCCAAAATCTCCGCGCTGTTGAAGTAGCCGCGATCCGCGACCACATCGAGACTCTCCGCCTCCAGCGTCGCCTTCGCTTTCGTCGCCATGTTCGCAAGTTGAGATCGGTCGGAGCCGACGTTGGTCACCTCATGAGCGACGATCAAATGATGCGTCGTGTCGACCGCCGTTTGCACATTGTAGCCGACCACTCCGGAGCCTCGCCCGCTCGTCGCCATCGAGCGAGCGTCGGGATCCGTCAGCGAAATCTGCTGGTCCGGCGCGTGGAGCATTTGCGTCCTGAGCGCCTCGAGACGCTGCATCTCGCCCTTCAGCTTCTCGATCTTCTCCTTGAGGCGGCCTGCTTTGAGCTTCAGCGCCTCGCAAGGCTCCTGCCGGTCGGCGCTGTCGAGTTGCCGCAAATAGCGCGCGACGCTCTCCTCGATCTGCGCCATGCGCCGCTCCATCTTGGCGCGCGTGAAGTTCTTGTCCCGGTTGTTCACCGCCTTGAACTTGCTGCCGTCGATCGCGACGCTGGCTTGCGTGAGCAGGCCCATCGCCCGGCACAGCGCGACGAAGCGGGCGCAAACCTGGCGGATGGCGCCGCCGTTGTTCTTGCGGAAATCGGCAATCGTCTTGTGGTCGGGAGAAAGACGCCGCGTCAGCCACATCACCTCGACATTGCGCCCGGCCTCGCGCTCCAGCCGTCGGCTGGATTGAACCCGGTTCAGGTAGCCGTAAATGTAGAGCTTCAGCAGGCAGGACGAATGATAAGACGGCCGGCCTGTCGCCTTGGGATCGACCCCGCTAAACCCGAGCGCGCCCAGATCAAGCTCATCGACGAAAACGTCGATCACCCGAACGGGATTATCCTCGTCGATCCAGTCTTCGAGACATTCCGGAAAAAGCGCGCCCTGCCCACGATCCGCCCCCTCGACAAAGCGCTTCATGAGTTCCCCCGGCAAATCACCCAGGAATTATAGCATCAACGGCGTTTTCACACGGCCAGGGTCACGGGCGGAACGATGACGCCTTGTCGCCTGCCTCGCCCGCAGTCCCTTCGAAAGCCGACATTGGCCAGATGACAGGGCGCTCGCCGGCCTCTGAGTTCGACCCCTACCCCGCGGCCCCGTACGCGCGCGCCAGAAGCTCGATGGGGTGCGCGAGACGTTCGGGTTGTTGCGCGTCCCCCGCAATGCGCTCGACGCCCTGCTCGATATGCGTGCCGGCGAGCGGGCATTCCGAGACCACATATTTCTTGCCGGAGCCCGCGACCTGGCGCGCGACGGGCTTCCCGACCTTGAGCGCGATCTCGAAGTTCTCGCCCTTGCAACCCCAGGCGCCGCCATGTCCCGAGCAGCGCTCGATGACGGAAAGATCCATGCGCGGCACGAGCCGCAAGAGCTCCGCGCCCTTCTGGCCGATGTTTTGCGCACGCGAGTGGCAAGAAACATGAAAAGCGACGCCGCCGTCGATGGGCTGCAAGCCCTCGGCTAGCCCCTCGTTCTGCGCGATGTCGACGATGTATTCGGAGAGATCGCGCGTCGCCTCTGAAAGCCGCTTCACGTCCCCGTCCTCGGGCAGGATGAGCGGCCATTCGAACTTCAGCATCAACGCG
This sequence comes from uncultured Alphaproteobacteria bacterium, assembly GCA_963760695.1. Taxonomy (GTDB): domain Bacteria; phylum Pseudomonadota; class Alphaproteobacteria; order Rhizobiales; family Beijerinckiaceae; genus Methylocystis. Next base: position 4,329 of record CAVXEI010000020.1, read on the forward strand.
CAGGACGGCACCGGCGCGACGATCGTGTAACCTTCCGCGATGTAGGGCGCGAAGGCCTTGGCGACTGTCTTGGCGCTTTCGGCGACCTCGCCGATGAGGCCCTGTTCGAGCTTCGGCATGCCGCAGCAACCGGGGTGCGCGACCTTGGTCTCGACGCCGTTCTTGGCGAGCACGGCGAGCGCCGCCTTGCCGATCGAGGTCTCGTTGAAGTCGCCATAGCAGGTCGCATAGAGCACGGCCTTGCGGACCTTCGCCGGTGCGGCGGCGGCCTTGGGCGCGGCTAAGCTTTTTTCCGCGTAAGCTTGAAGCGTCTCATTCGCGAAGGGCGGCAGCGCCGCTTGCGGATTGATGTCGAAAAAGCGCGAGGCGAGGCTGCGCGTCAGCTTGTTCTTCAGCGACGTCGCCCAGTTGGCCAGCCCCGAGACCTTGGTCGCGATCCTGCCGTTGCGGTCGGTCTCCGCGAGCGTGCGATCCGCGAAGGAGACGCCGTTCTTCTTCGCCTCGACCGCGCGATAGCGCAGCATCAGATGCGGGAAGTCGATATTGAACTCGTGGGGCGGCACATAGGGGCACTTCGACATGAAGCACATGTCGCAGAGCGTGCAGGCGTCGACGACTGGCTTGAAGTCCCCGCTCGCGACGGTGTCGAGTTCGCCACTCTTTGAATTGTCGACGAGGTCGAAGAGCCTCGGGAAACTGTCGCACAGGTTGAAGCAGCGCCGGCAGGTGTGACAAATGTCGAAGACGCGCCGCGCCTCGGCGTCGAGCTTCGCCTCGTCGTAAAAATCCTCACTGCGCCAATCCAGCGGATACCGCGTCGGGGCCTCGAGGCTGCCTTCCCGCATCTTCGTCCTTCTCTTTCGAAGCCAAGTCGGCAGCCGTTCTTCAACGACCGCCGATTTTTCGCCGCCAAACCCCTCCCCCCTTGTGGAGAGGGACTTCGCCCGCAGCCGCGGTTTACGGCTGCGGATAAAGGCGCTTACTTCAGGTCGTCGAGCGCGCGCTGGAAGCGGCCCGCATGCGAGCGCTCGGCCTTGGCCAGCGTCTCGAACCACTCGGCGATCTCTTCGAAGCCCTCTTCGCGCGCCGAACGCGCCATGCCGGGATACATGTCCGTATACTCGTGGGTCTCGCCGGCGACGGAAGCCTTGAGATTGTCGGAGGTGCCGCCGATCGGCAGGCCCGTGGCCGGGTCGCCCACAGCCTCGAGAAACTCGAGATGGCCATGCGCATGGCCCGTCTCGCCCTCGGCTGTAGAGCGGAACACGGTCGCCACGTCGTTATAGCCTTCAACGTCCGCCTTTTGAGCGAAATAGAGGTAGCGGCGATTCGCCTGCGATTCGCCCGCAAAAGCGGCCTTCAAATTGGCCTCGGTCTTGCTGCCTTTCAGCGTAGCCATCGTGTGTTGCTCCCTGAGAAAAACTAAGCGCCGCCAGACGCGCCGCTCGCGTCGCCGGTCCTAGCGCGAAACTTAGAATAATTCAAAATATGAGGCGCACAAGCCCCCGCCCCCGTTCAATCGCGCGATTTTTCGCCGCTCGCGGTCGCGAGCACGATCTCGGCGGCGCGGTGGCTCGGGATCGCGCCGGCGCTGAGCATCTTGCCGCGCAGCGTCGAGAAGGCTGAAAGCTGCGCCTCCCGCTCCGGTCCGCCGCGAATGAGGTTGGCGAGCGCCGCCGCCAGCGCTTCGGGCTTCGCTTCCGCCTGGAAGAATTCGGGAACCGCGCGGTCCTTGGCCGAACGGGCCAGGATCAGATTGGGCAGCGCGAAATTCTCCAATTTGACGAGCGGCCGCAACAGGCTCTCCGGGGCCGAGACCTTGTAGGCGACGGCCATCGGAGTTTTCGCCAGCGCCAGCTCCAGCGTCGCGACGCCCGACGTGGCGAGGGCCGCGCGCGCGCGCCGGAAAGCTGCATATTTTTCCGATTGGCGCAAAAGACGTGGGGGAACAGGCCAGCGCGCAGTCTCAGTCTTCACCAAGGCTTCCAGCGCCTCAGTCGGCGGCACGACCACCTCGAGCGAGGGAAATTCACGGTGCAGCAAAGCCGCGACGGCGCCGTAGAGCGGCGTCATGCGGCGGACTTCGGCTTCGCGCGAGCCCGGCAAGACGACGAGCAAGCGGTCTTCTTCCGCCGCCGCGTCGCTGTGCGAGAGCGCGTCGAGGCGTTCGATGAGCGGATGGCCGACATAGTCGCAGGGAGGGCCGCCGAGTTCCGCCAGCGCCGCCGGCTCGAAGGGGAGGATCGCCAGCACGCGATCGACGTAGGCGCGCATCTTGCGCGCTCGCCCCGACCGCCAGGCCCAGACGCTCGGACAGACGTAGTCGACGATGGGGATGGCCGGAATTGCGGCGCGCACGCGACGCGCGACGCGGTGGGTGAAATCCGGCGCGTCGATCAGCACGAGACAGTCCGGCGGATCGGCAAGGACCCCGCGCACTGTCTGGTGGAGACGCCGCGCGAGGAGAGGCAGCCGCGCCAGCACCGGAGTCAGTCCCATCACCGCGATGTCTTCGAGGGGAAAGAGGCTCGCGAGGCCAGCAGCCTTCATCTCGCGCCCGCCGATGCCGGCGAACGCCACGCCCGGCTCCGCGCGTCGCAGCGCGCGCATCAAGGCCGCGCCGAGCATGTCGCCTGACGCTTCGCCGGCGACGAGAAAAACCTTCGTCACGAAGCGTCCTCGGCTCCGCGCGCAAGGCCGCGGGGCCGCGGCGTCGTGAGCGGGCGCGCTGCGGGCGCAGCGAGGAAGTCGAGCAGGAGCTTGATGTCGGGATCGTCGCCCGCAAAGGCGCGCAAAGCCGCGATCCGCGCGTCCCGCGGCGCAGGCTCGCTGGGAAAGAGAAGACGATAGGCTTCGCGCAGACGCTCGATGCGCGCGTTCGAGAAGCCGCGCCGGCGCAACCCCACGAGATTGAGGCCGAAGAGATGCGCCCGATGCCCCCCCGCGAGCGCGAAGGGAATGACGTCGCCCTCGATCCCGGCCAGTCCGGCGACGAAGACATGCGCGCCGATCCGCGCCTGCTGATGCGCCGCCGCGCCGCCGCCGATCATCGCGTCGTCGCCGATCTCGACGTGGCCGCCGAGCAGAACGCCGTTCGAGAGCGTCACGCGGTCGCCGAGCCTGCAGTCATGCGCGACATGCGCATTCGCGAGCAGCGCGCAGCCGTCGCCAATGCGCGTCTCCGAACCGCCGGCGCGCGTGCCCGCGTTGATGGTGACGCCCTCGCGAATGATGCAGTCGGCTCCGACGAGGACCCGCCCTTCCCCATCGCTCGAGACGAGGTCCTGCGAACGCGCGCCGATCGCAGCGAAAGGGAAAATTTGCGCTCTCGGACCAATCCGCGTCGCGCCCGTCACGACCACATGGGAATGGAGCGCAGCCCAATCGCCGATCTCGACCTCGGGACCGACGTGGCAGAAGGGACCGATAGTCACACCCTCGCCGAGCCTCGCCCCGGCCTCAACGATCGCTGAAGGATGCGCGCGCGCCGTCACCTTTTAGCGCCCCCGGAAAGCGTGTCGTACAGATCGCGCGGCGTTTGAGCGCAAGCCCTCAAACGCAGACAGCGTGATCGATTACAAAACTTAAGAGCGCGCTTCACGCGAAAAACCGGTTTCCACTTTTTCGCAGCGCGCTCTAGAGCGCGTCCCGATCGCGTGGGATCACGCGATCGAAAAGGACTCGCTCCAAATCAAAAACTTAGAGCATGTCCTGACGGAAAACCGCTTCGCACTTTTCCGGGACATGCTCTAAGCGCCGACCATGGCGCTGATCTCGGCCTCGCACACACGCGCGCCGTCGACGACGCCCTCGCCGCGATACCAGAAGATATTGCGCCTTTGAGCGATCTTGGTCATGCGCAGCTCGAGCCGGTCGCCCGGACCGACGGGCTTTCTGAACTTCGCCTTGTCGATCGTCACGAAATAGACGCTCTTCGGGCGCTCGGCGGCCCCTTGATGCGCATGGATCGCGATGACGCCGGCCGTCTGCGCCATCGCTTCGATCATGAGCACGCCCGGCATGACCGGCCGGTCGGGGAAATGGCCCTGGAACTGCGGCTCGTTCATCGTGACGTTCTTGATTCCGACGCCATATTCGTCGCCGCGAATATCGACGACTCGATCGATCAAGAGAAAGGGATAGCGGTGCGGCAGAAGCTCGAGGATCCGCGAAATATCGACGGAGTCGAGCTTCGCCCCTGTGGCGGCGTCGTCCATGTGTTCCTCCTCATCGCGCGGGTCGCTTCTTTCGGGCGCGCTCACGCTGTTATTCCTGACGGGGCGCGGCGGAGCGCCGGCTCATGCGCAAGAGGAGCGCCTCGCCGCGCAGAAACTCGCGCACCGGCCGGGCCGGAGCGCCGCCAACGCGCGCGCCGGGCGCGACGTCTCTCGCGACGCCCGCGCGCGCGGCGATCTGCGCCCCCGCGCCGATCGTGAGATGGCCTCCGATCGCCGCCTGCCCGCCGATGACGACGAAATCGCCGATCTCGGTCGATCCCGCGACGCCGGTCTGCGCGCAGATCACGCACCCCCTGCCAATGACGACGTTGTGACCGATCTGCACGAGATTGTCGATCTTCGCGCCCTCGCCCACGATCGTATCCCGCAGCGCGCCCCTGTCGATCGTCGTATTGGCGCCGATCTCGACATCGTCCTGGACGATGACGCGCTTGAGCTGTGGCGACTTCAGATGCCCTGCCGCCCCAAGCGCGAAGCCGAACCCGTCCTGCCCCAGCCGCGCGCCCGCGTGCAGGATCACCCGATCGCCGACGAAGGCGTGCATGACGCTTGCGTGCGGTCCGATCCGGCAGTTCCGCCCGATCTTCACGCCGGGCCCGATCGAGGCCTGCGCGCAAAGAACGCTTCCGGCGCCGACCTCGGCGAAAGGGCCGACCATGACGCCGGGGTCGAGCGTGACGCCTGCCTCCAATCGCGCGGTCGGATGCACAATGGCGCCGGGCGATGCGCCAAAGGCGAGAAAAAGCGAGCCGGGCGCCAAGGCTTCAGGAAAGAGCAGCGCAGCGGCTTGCGCCATGGCGCGGTGCGGATCGGCGACGAACAGCCGCGCGACGCCCTCCGGCGGCTGCTCGGAAGCGTTGGCCCGCAGAAAGCAGGCCGAGGCGCGGCAGCGCGCCAGGACCCGCGCGTAACGCGAGGAATCGTAGAAGACCAGCTCGCCGGGTCTCGCGTCCTCGAGCGTCGCCACGCCGTGGATCCCGATCTCGCCCGCGTCAGGCGGGCCGACGAGGCGCGCATTCGTCCGCTCGGCGATCTCTGCGAGCGGCCTGGGCTCAGGCCGCGGAAAGAATGGATATGCACTCACCCGCCCGCCGGTCCTCCTGCGTGGTGACCTTCGCCCCGGCCGCTGAAGGCGCCTGGAAGGGGGAAAGCCGCAAGCGGCTTTAGGGTGTTTCGGGCCTGAAGGAAACAACGCCGCGGGCGGCGGCCGGCTTCGCGGGGCCGGCCGCCGCCCGGGCGAGGATCAGAACGTCGTGCCGCCGGAGAAGTTGAAGCGCTTCGTCACGTCGTAAGGCCCTTTGACGATCGGGAAGGAGTAGTCGAAGCGGATCGGACCGAGGGGCGACTGCCACAGGAGCGAGACGCCAAAGGAGTCTCGGATCTGGAACCCCGCGGTGTTGGTTCCGCCCCACAGGGGTTGTGTCAGCAGACAGGCTCCCTGGCCATACATCGGCGCCGTGAACGGCAGGCAGTTGGTCTGGCCGAACGCCAGACCGGCGGCGTAGGCCTGCGGGTAGAAGGTCTTGCCGCGGAAGTCCCACAGCGAGCCCACGTCGTTGAAGACGGCGCCGCGCAGGCCGATGTCCTTCGGCAGGCCCCAGATCGGGAACTGCACCTCGGTGGTGAAACCGAAGTAATTGGTGCCGCCGAGCGCGTTGCCCCGATAGCTCATCCAGTTCGACATGTCGCGCGGGCCGATGCCGCCCGGCGCGAACCCGCGGACGAGGTTGGAGCCCAGATTGAAATTGTCGAAGACGCGCGGCGTGTAACCTGCGATCGGCGTCAGATTGCCGGCTTGGAAGCGGGTGATGCCCACCATGTCGGAGAGGAAGTTCCAACCGCCGACGTCCAGGAAGTCGAGATCGTGATAGTAGCGCGCTTCGCCGGTCGTACGCACGAAGCGCGTGTCGCCGCCGAGGCCCGCGACGTCCTGGGTGAACGTCACCGTGGAGCCGTTCCTCGGATTGCGGAAATTGTCGAGGTTGTTGTAGCCCAGGGTATAGCCGAGGGACGAGGTCAGACGCGCACCGACCGAGTCCTTGATCGCGAGCGAGGCTTCCCCGTTGGTCATGCAGTTATAGAACACGCTGAGATTGCCCGGAGCGGGGGCGAGCCAGTAGCCGAAGCCGGGCGTGTAGCCGGGAAGAGGAGTCTGACAGTCGTTGTAGGGCGTTTGCGAGTTGTTCGGGATCGAGATCTGGGTCTGGTAGATCGAGTAATGCGGCTGGAAGGTGAGTTCCTCGGTGATCGGCAGGCCGAGCCGCAGCGTCGCGCCGTAAGACGTCTGGCTGTAGTAGGAGTAGGTCCAGGCGTCGCTCTTGCGCGCGAACACGTCGAAGCCGCCCGACATGCGCTGGTCGAGGAAATAGGGCTCCGTAAAGCTGAAGGTCACGCCGCGGGCGCGCTGGCCTTCGTTGACCGAGAGACGAACGGCCTCGCCCCGGCCCATGAAGTTGCTGTCGGAGACGGAGACCTCGCCGATGAAGCCTTCCGTCGTCGAATAGCCGCCGGAGACGTTGAAGCTGCCGGTTGACTGCTCCTCAAGGTCGACATTGATGATCACCCGATCCGGCGCGGATCCGGGCTCATTGGTGATCTTGACCTTCTTGAAGTAGCCGAGCCCGTTGAGGTGGCGCTCCGCCCGGTCGATCAGCACGCGGTTGTAGGGGTCGCCTTCGCCGACCTCGAATTCGCGACGGATCACATATTCGCGGGTCTTCGTATTGCCGTGGATGTTGATGCGCTCGATGAAGACGCGCGGCCCCTCGTCCAGCACGAAATTGATGGCGACGGTGCGGTCGACCGGGTTGCGCTGGCCGCGCGGACGCGCCTGGGTGAACGCGTAACCCTTGTGCGCGATCTCCCGGGTCAGGGCGTCGACGGTCTTCTCAACCGCGTCGCCGTTGTAAATGTCGCCCGGCGCGAGACGCAGCAGCGGCCGCAAGGCGCCCGCGTCGATGTCGGGCAGATGCGATTCGATGTCGACCGAAGCGACGCGATATTGCGGGCCTTCCTCGATGACGACATCAAGAATGTAGCCGCCCAACTCCGGGGCGTAGCGCGCGTCCGAGCTCACGATGTGGAAGTCGGCGTAGCCATTCTTGAGATAGAAGCGCCGGATGAGCTCGAGGTCGGCGGCGACGCGCTCCGGATCGTAGACGTCGCTCGTCTTGAGGAAGGAGTAAAAGTTCATCTCCGTCGTCTCCATCATGCTTTTGAGACGGCTGGAGGAGAAGACGGTGTTGCCGACGAAGTGGATTTCCTTGATGCCGGTCTTGTCGCCTTCGTCGACCGCGAAGACGACGTCGACCGTGCCGTTGGGCAGCGGAACCACGCGGTAGCTGACCTTGGCGGCGGCGCGGCCGTTGACGCGATAGGCCTCGGTGATGTGGGCGGCGTCCTCGTCCGCGAGACGCGCATTGAAAGACTTATGCGCGGTGAGGCGCACGATTTTCTCGAGATTCTCGGTCTTGATCTTGCTGTTGCCCTCGAAGGCGATGCGATTGATGACCGTGCCGGACGCGACATGCACGATCACATTGCCGCCGCTTCTCGTCACATGGACGTCGCCGAAGCGCCCGCTGGCGCGCAGGGCCTCGAGGCCGGCCTGGATCTCCTCGTCGCTCCCGCCAGGGAAATAGTCGCGCACCGCCTGCGCTTGGGCGGGCGGCACGCCCTCAACGACGATGTCCGCCGCCGCAGGGGAGACGAAGCCCGCCAGCGCAAGAAAGGCCGCGATCGCCAAAGCGGCGTTCCTGCAAAAAAGTCGGGTCGATCGCATGCGGTTCTAATCCTCGTCCTCGTCGCGAGACGCCTCGGCCGACGGCAGGGGCCTCTTGCCTCGAGCGGACGGACTACGCCCGCTCGGAACCCCTAACGTTCTACTCGCTTTGGGTGTGGCTGAAAATGCCGAGAGCACCTTCAATGAGCAATTTGTCCAAGGCGTGGCGCGAAAGCCACATATCATGATAAATGATTGGTTAAGATCGGGTTTTTTATTTTGCTCGGCGCACGTGCCGGGCTCTTCGTCCGGCCCGCGGCGAATTCTGCCGGCCGCGTCTCCACAACTGGAAGAGGGCGACGGCGCAAAGATTGTCGGCCGTCATCGATCCCGGGGCCGGCGATTCGCTTCGCTCCGCGGCGCGAACGAGCGCCGGGGCGCGTTCAGAGCTTCAAGTGCCGTGCGAGGTCGTTATAGGTCGCAAGGAGCATGAGCGACGACACCATCACGAAACCGATCCTGAAGGCGTATTCCTGCAGCCGCTCGTTCAGCGCGCGGCCCCGAACCGCCTCTATGGCGAAAAACATGAGATGGCCGCCGTCCAACAGGGGCACCGGCATCAGATTGAGCAGCCCGACCGACACAGAGAGCAGCGCAATCAGGTTGATCAACGGCCAGATCCCCAACGAGCTGATCTTCTGCGCCATCTTGCCGGAGGCTTCCGCGATCCCGATCGGCCCCGAAAGCTGGCTCGCGCTCTCGCGCCCCGCGAAGATCCCCGCGACGAACTTGCCTGTCTGATCGACGATGCTCCAGGTCTCGTCCAAGGCGAGACCGAGAGACTCGATCGGCCCGGCGCTGTGCATCCGCATGTCGCGGATGTCCTCGCTGGAGCTGAGGCCAAGCCGCCCGATGACCTGCCCGTCCTTGCCGTCCACGGCCGCCGGCGTCGCCTCAAGATCGGTCGGGGTCGAGCTACGCTCGACGAGGATGTGCAGCGTTTTCCCCGCAGAGGCGGCGATGCGCTTCTGGAACTGGGCAAAGCTCTCGACGGGCGTACCGTCCACGGATTTGACGAGGTCGCCGGCGCGAAAGCCGGCCTTCGCCCCGGCGCCGTCCGCTTGCACCGCCGAGATGCGCGGCGCGACGACCAGCTGGCCGTCAACCACCACCGGCCGGCCCACCAGCGCGAACATCCCCCAAAAGAGCGCGATCGCCAGCAGGAAGTTGAAGAAGGGTCCAGCGAAGACCACGGCGGCGCGCTTCCACACGGGCTGACCGGCAAAGGTCACCGCCCGCTCCTGGGGCGACATTTGCTCGAATTCGTCGGAAACGCCCGCGGTCACCGCATTGGCGTCGCCGTGAAACTTCACATAGCCGCCGAGCGGGATCGCGGAAATCCTCCAGCGGGTCGCGTGCCGATCCTCGAAGGCGAAGAGCTCGGGGCCAAAACCCAGAGAGAAGGCGTCGACCTTGACTCCGCAAAGCCGCCCGACGATGAAATGCCCGTATTCGTGAACGAACACGACAACGCCGAGCACGACGACGAAAGGCACAATGTAGCTGGCCGTAGCCAAGATGTAGTCCATCGCCTCGAGCTCCCTCGCACGCCCTGCGTGCGCCCACCGCGCCGCCGGCGCGTGATCACCAAACTCTTAAAATGCCCTAAAGGGACCCTGCCGCCAAGGCGCGACGCGAGCGATCTCTCACATTAAAGTCAATGGCCAAGGCGTCGGCGACGCTCGCAGGCGGCTCCGCTTCTCCATTTTTGTCTGCTATTTCAATTGCTTGAGCGACATGGCGGGCGATGTCGCCAAAGGCGATGCGCCCGGCCAGGAAGGCCTCCACCGCAATCTCATTCGCGGCGTTGAGCACCGTCGGCAGCCCTCCCCCGGCGGCGAGCGCGCCCAGCGCCAGCGCCAAAGCGGGAAAACGCTCATGGTCCGGCCGTTCGAAGGTGAGCGTTGCAATCTGGGCGAGATCAAGCCGCGGCGTCGGCGCGTCGAGGCGCTCCGGGAAGCCCAGGCAGTGCGCTATCGGCACGCGCATGTCGGGAACCGCCATTCCCGCGGTGACCGCTCCGTCGGCGAAGGCGACGAGCCCGTGGACGATGGATTGCGGATGAACCACGACATCGAGCTTCTCGGCCGGGACGCCGAACAGATGGTGCGCCTCGATCAGCTCGAGGCCCTTGTTCATCATCGTCGCGGAATCGACCGTGATCTTGGGCCCCATCGACCAGTTCGGATGATTGAGCGCCTCGGCGACCGTCGCCTTTTCGATCGCCTCGCGGCTCCAGGTCCGAAAGGGGCCGCCAGACGCGGTGATGATCATCCGCTCGATCGTGGCCGGGTCGGCGCCGCCGAGCGCCTGGAAGATCGCGTTATGCTCGCTGTCCATGGGCAGCAGCCGCGCCCCGGCTTCGCGCGCCGCCCGCATGAAGGGCGTTCCGGCGCAGACGAGGCATTCCTTGTTGGCGAGCGCAACATCTCGACCCGCCTCGAGCGCCGCATGCGTCGGCTCCACGCCGGCCGCCCCGACGATGGCGCTGACCAGGAGATCGGCGTCCCAGGTCGCCGCCTCGATAACGGCCTCACGCCCGGCGCCGATCTGGATGTTGGTCCCCGCGAGCGCCTCTCGGAGCGGCGCGAGCCCCTCCTCGTCGCGAATCGCCACGAATTCGGGACGCAGGAGAATGGCGAGGCGCGCGAGTTCGGCGTGGTCGCGCCCGGCGGCGAGCGACACGACGCTGAAATCGGTCGGGGTTCCGCGCGAGGAGATCGACGGTCGATTTGCCGATGGAGCCGGTGGCGCCGATCAGCGCGATGCGCCGCGGCGCGCCCCCATCGGGTCGTCTACCGCCGTTCGCGCCATTAGCCGCCATGAGCTTGCTCACCAAGAGAACAGGCCGGAGGCGGCCGACGAGGGCTCGCGCAGCGCTCCCAGCGCCGCAGCAAAGACCACCGCAAAGATGAAGCCGTCCACCCGGTCCATCACGCCGCCGTGCCCGGGGATGAGCCGGCTTGAATCTCTTCACGTTGAAGCGCCGCTTCACCGCCAACTCGAAGAGGTCGCCGATTTGCGACAGGATGACCGCAGCGAGGCTGACGAGGAACATCGGCGCGACCGAGGCGCCGGCGAAAAGTCGAGCGACGAGAGCGCCGAGCGCGGCGCCGCTCAGGGCGCCGACCACGGCGCCGGACCAAGTCTTCCCCGCCGAAACTCGCGGCCAGAGCTTCGGCCCGCCGATCAGCCTCCCGCCGAAATAGGCGAAGACGTCCGCCCCCCAGACGATGGCGAAGAGCCAGGCGATGGCTGTCGCGCCCTTGTCGTCGGAATGTCGCAGCGCGTCGACCGAGAGCACGAGGGCCGCGGCGTAGAGCACGCCCGAGAACCCCCAGAGCCTGCGATCCGGACCCGCGAGGAGGCCCACCGCCGCGCCAAGAAGTCCAACGGCGGCAAGGGCGGCGGAAGGCGCTAGGCCGCGCATGAGAAGGACGGAGGCTGCGACCGCAAGGCAGCCCAGGACGACGCGGACGAGCCGGCGCTCCGCCGCCGATCAGGCTTTGCCACTCCCACACGACCGCACAAGCGACCAGGAGCCAGAAGCCGGTGAAAACCAATCCACCGTAGTAGGCCGTCGCCGTCGCCGCCACGACCAGGACGACGGCAGAGGCGACGCGCGGACCGAGATCGGCGAAACCTCCGGACTTCGGGGACGCCGCTCCGCTCTTGCGCGGCGGCGCTCATGAAGCGGTCTTCGCGTTGCGCATCCCGGATTCGAGCCCGCCGAAGCGACGGTCGCGATGGGCAAATTCTGCGATGGCCTGTTCCAGCGCGGCCTTGTCGAAGTCCGGCCAATGGATGGGCAGGAAGACGAATTCCGCATAGGCGGACTGCCAGAGCAGGAAATTCGAGAGCCGCTGCTCGCCCGAGGTGCGGATGATCAGGTCGGGGTCGGGAATATCGGCCGTGTAGAGCCGCGCCGCGATCGCGTCCGCATCGATGTCCGCCGGCGACAGCTCGCCCGCGGCGACGGCCTCCGCGAGGGCGCGCGCGGCGGCGACGATCTCCTGACGGGCGCCGTAGTTGAAGGCGACGACGAGCGTGAGCCCGGTGTTTTCGCGCGTGACATCCTCGGCTTGACGCAGCAGCGCGAGCACGTCGTTCGTGAGCCCCGCCCGAGCGCCGATCACGCGCACCCGCACGTTGTTGGCGTTCAGCTCGACGAGATCATTGTGAATGAAGCGGTGCAGGAGCGCCATGAGGCTCTGCACCTCCTCCCTGGGGCGCGTCCAGTTCTCGACGGAAAAGGAGTAAACGGTGAGAAAGCGAACGTCGAGCTCGATCGCCGCGCGCACGGCGCGCCGTAGCGCCTCGACGCCGCGCCGGTGGCCTTCGATGCGCGGCAGGCCGCGTCGGGCCGCCCAGCGTCCGTTGCCGTCCATGATCACCGCGACATGACGGGGGGCGAGGCCAAACGCCGCCGGCCGCGCCTCGCGCGCGGCGTCCTTCAATCCAGCAATGTCTCTATCCGCCATCGATGCCCTGTCCACAACTCGACGATGCCGCCCGTCCCTGCGCCCGTTCCCGCCGCGCTAAACCTGCATGATTTCCTTTTCCTTGCTCGCCAGCAAGGTGTCGATCTCACGAATTATTTCGTCGGTCGCCTTCTGCACCTCCTGCTCGTGACGCTTCTCGTCGTCTTCGGGAATGGCGTGGTCCTTGAGGAGTTTTTTCAGCACGTCGAGCCCATCGCGACGCACGTGACGGACGGAGATGCGCGCTTCTTCTGCATATTTATGGGCGACCTTGACGAGCTCCTTGCGGCGCTGCTCGTTGAGCTCGGGCGTGCGAATGCGCAGCGTCTGCCCCTCGATGACCGGACTGAGTCCCAAATTCGCGTCGCGGATTGCGCGGTCAACGGCGCCGACGAGCGCCTTGTCCCAGACCTGCACGGAGATCATCCGCGATTCCGGAATGCTGATCGTCGCGACCTGATTGAGCGGCGTCGACTGGCCATAGGCATCGACATGGACGGGCTCCACCAGCGAAGCCGAAGCGCGGCCAGTTCGCAAACCGCCGAATTCATGTTTGAGCGTCGCCAGCGCGCCCTGCATCCGACGCTTCAAATCGGCGAGATCGAAGGCTTGGCTCATATCGCGTACTATCCATCTTTCTTCCCAAAATCGAATTCCAGGCAAGCATAACAGCTTCAAGCCGTTCTGCTGAGGTTTTTCCGGTTCGCAGCGCGCCCGGCCCGCCGCCGGACGCGGACAATAAAGCGCCGGGGCGAGTTTTCATAGTCCCCGATCGCGGCTGGGCTGCAGTCCGGGCGCGCGGTCTGATCGCGCGGCCCGGAGGCAAGCTCCGACAGTTCCAAGTGTTTTTCAAAGCGCCCGGCAACGCTAGCAATCGGCCGAGCGCCGCTACTTAAGGCCGCTATGGGGGCGGGGCCGAGGCCCTTTCTACACGCCGTCCAACCAGGGGGTGATAATGATGAACCTGCCAGCAGCAATGAACCGGCATATCGTCGGAATTTCCGCGATAGTGGCGGCTCTGGCGGTGTTAGGCTTCGCCGCCAACACGTCGACACCTCGCCGTGTTGCAAGCCTTCCCGAAGAAGGCTTCGTCAGTTCGCAGAAAGCGCCCAGTGCGCAGAAAGGGCCAACCGAGGCTGCGCAGAATGCGCCTGCCGAGATTGCGCGGAATGCGCCAACAGAGACAACGAATGCTTATGGGCGGGGATCGGAAGACTCCGTTGGCCAGAAACTAAAAGAACAGATCAAGGCTCTGCTGCCTCCCCTCGGTTCGAATTTGGCGCAAAAAGAGGCGGCGAATTGGAGCCGCGAAGAGTGGCAAATTGCCGAGAAGGCCGTCGACGACCATAGGGGCGGCGCGAAAGCAGCGAATAACAATAACAATAAAACGAGCGCGCGCTCCGACATGGTTTGGCAACCGCCAGAGGAAATCGCCAAAGCCAAATGAATCAGTCGCGATAAGCGCGATCTCACGCGACGCTCAAAACGAGCGGCACGGTCGGCGCCTCCCGTGGCTTAGGTTTCAGGGGACGACGAGCGTGCCGCGCCCTTCCCCCCGCAGCGCGGCGGCGACGGCGCCCTCCCCCGCGATCGAGAACACGAGGATCGGAAGCCGATTTTCTCGTGCGAGTGCGAAGGCCGCGGTGTCCATCACGCCTAAATTCTTGGCGATCGCCTCGTCATGCGTCAGCGTCTCGTAACGCTTGGCGTTCGGATCGCGCTTGGGATCGGCTGTGTACACGCCGTCGACCTGGGTGGCCTTGAGGATCGCGTCGGCTTTGAGCTCCGCCGCGCGTAGCGCCGCCCCTGTATCGGTCGTAAAAAAAGGGTTGCCCGTGCCGCCCGCGCAGATGACGACGCGCCCCTTGGCGAGATGGCGCAGGGCTGCGGCGCGCGTGTAGGTCTCACAGAGCGTGGGCATGGCGATCGCCGAAAGCGCGCGAGCGGGACGCCCTTCCGCTTCGAGGGCCTGCTCGAGCGCGAGGCCGTTCATCACGGTCGCGAGCATGCCGATCGCGTCCGCGCGGGCCCGCTCGAGCCCCTTGCCGGCGCCCTGGACGCCGCGAAAGAAATTGCCGCCGCCGACGACGACCGCGATTTCGGTCCCCTCCCCGGCCGCGACCGCGAGATCCTTGGCGATGCGCATGAGCGTCGCTCCGTCGAGCCCATGCGTCCCCGGCCCCGTCAGCGCCTCACCGGAAAGCTTGACGACGACGCGCTTGAATTTTGTCGGCGTCGTCACTTCGCTCATCCATCGTCTCCCGTTCCGGCGATGCTTGTAATTCCTGCCGTCCCATTAGACAGGCCTAGGGCGCCTGCGCAAGCCGCGCGAGGATTCGCGAGCGGCGGCCTAGGGCTAGCTCCGCGTCGCAGCGTGAACCGCATCAAGGCTGGCGCGTAGCGCCCGCGCCAGCTTTACCGCGTCGTCGTTCGCCCAGAAATGAACGAAGAACAGGCGAGGCTCGTCGTCGAGCATGTGGTTATGGAGAGCCGTCACCTCGATCCCGCTCGTTTGAAGGGTTTTCAGCAACGGCTCCACTTCCGGCGCAGTGGCCACGAGGTCGCCGGCGATGACGGCTTTGCCGTCGGTCGTGGGTTGAAAATTGATGACATTGGCGACGCCCATGGCAGGGGCGACCGGCGCGCCGTCGGCTTTCACCTGCTCGACCTTCGGGATGGCGAATTGATAAACTCCCCCGTTGTTCTTGCCTGGAAAGCCGAGAGCTTCGTCAACTTGTTTTGTGTCGAAGCCGATCTTGGGCGGTTCGCCACTCGAGGCGGCGGAGGTTTCAGAGGGCGTCTTCGTCTCCGCCAGGGCTTTCCGGACGATTTTGGCCAGCTTCACCGGATCGCCATGCGCGCCCACGTGCATATAGAAAGTCGCGGGGACAGCCCGCAGAAGGTGGTTATGCAGAGCGGTCACCTCGACGCCGTTGGCGAGCAACGACCGCATGACTGGGGTCACTTCCGTTTCGGTCAGCACGAGATCGCCCATCATATGAGCCTCATGCCCCTCTGGCGCAAAGGCGATCCAACCGCCGAGGGCGAGGCCGGGTTTGATGCTGATCCCGTCGAGGGTCACATCAAGATCGCGGCGGGGAAACCCGTATTTGCGCGCCGCTCCCGCGACCATCGCCGTTTTGCCGATGGCGGCGTCGACCTGCGACCAATCGGTTTCCGCCATGGCCGGCGCGCAAACAAAGAGGCCGGCTGCGGCGACAGCGGCGAATGCCGTTTTCATGCTTTTTCCTTTCTCTTGCATTTCCCGCGACGGACTCGCGAAAACGGCCATGAATGGCCCACCGGATGGCGAGGTTGCAGAAATCCCGGCGACCGCGGCGGTGGTGGCCGCCAGCGCACTGGAGAGGGCCTTCTTGACGCGGACCGTTCCAATGTAGGGGCAATATCCAGAAAAGGCACGGCGACCTGGGCTGTGAGGGGGCCGCCGGGAAGCGCCGCATCCCCGCCAATCGCAGGAACCAGCCCATCCTCAGCGTCAGTGTGTTGAGACAGTTGACGAACCGCGCCGACGCGCGAGATACTTTGGCTGCGGGGATCGGCTCAAAAGGGAGACTTGCCATGGCGCGGGCGAAGCGGACTTCAAAAGGCGGGCCTTTGAATAAGGCCGCCTCAGCGCTTGGAATTGCGGGCGTGTCCTTGGCCGCTTCGGCGAGCGGCGTATCAGCGGGCATGCCCATAGTGCCGCCGGGCGACGATCTGAACGGGTCGATGATGCTTGGCGATGAGGAAATGTCAGGCGTCACGCTGGCGACCTTTCATCTCTTCGATCAAGACGCCGTGAAGTCGATGGCGACCGACAATGTGCAACTTGCCCGCGGTTGTGGCTGCGGACATGGCTGCGGCGGCTGCAGAGGCTGCAGGGGCTGCGGCGGCTGCAGGGGTTGTCGTGGATGTGGCGGAGGCTGGGGATGGGGCGGGGGATGGGGCGGGTGCGCTGCCGGCTGCTGCATCTCGTGGGGAGGATGCCGCCTTTGCTGAACGGCGGGTCATTCTGATCAGGATCTAGAGGCAACGAGCCGCGCCTTGCAGGAGGCAGCGGCTCGATTTTTGCACACACGAACGGACGTTGATGAGCGATAACGAGGACCCGATTGCGCGCTTCCGTGGTGAAGTCCCGCGATTTGCGCCGAATTTCAGCGTTTATCTTTTGCAGACCGACCTCGTCTGCCTCTATTCCGAAGATCGGAAGTTCTTTCTGCACGGAGAGGTCTACGGCGCGCTCGCTGCAGCGATCTGCAAAGGAAGAAAGAGCTTTCAGCAGCTTGCCCGCGAGCTGGGAAAGTCTTATCCACCCGAAATAATTTCCGCCGCCTTCAAGCGCATGCTGGAGCGGCGCTACATCGTGCTCGACTCTCGCGAGTGCGAGGGCCCCGCCGCCGCCTATTGGGCGAGCCTCGGCTATGCGCCGGAGACCGCGGCAAAAAATCTCAAAAGCTGCGGCGTGCGTCTGCGTTCGCTCGACGTCGAGGGCGCGGCTGAGCTCGAGGACGCCCTCGGCGAATTCGGCGTCCGCATCGCCAAGCGCAACGCCGCGCTCACGCTCGTGCTGGTCAACGACTATCTCGATCCGCGCCTGGAGAAGCTAAACGAGCAATTCCTCGCCGCGAAGACGCCCTGGGCGCTGGTTCAGCCCTCGGGCATCTTCCCGCTCGTGGGGCCGGTGTTCCGGCCAGGGGAAAGCGCCTGCTGGTCATGCCTCGCCGATCGCATGCGGCGCAACCGCGAAGTGCGCGCGCTGCTCGATCGCAAAGAAGCTCGCCGCTTGACCTCATCGCCACTGGCGCGGCGCCCGCTCGGCCGCAGCGGCATCGAGCTCGCGGCCATCGAGCTCGCGAAGGCGATCGCTACCGATTTCAGGACGAATTTAAGCGACCACATCGTGAGTCTCGACTTGCTCGGCGCGGACATCGCGAAACACTATGTGGGGCGCCGCCCGCAATGTCCGGTCTGCGGCGTCAAGAAGTTGCGCGACCCGCACCGATCTCCTGCGCCCATCGAGTTCGGCGCGAACGACCCTCTGGTGATGACGAGCGGCGGCTATCGCAGCGTCTCGCCCGCGGCGACCGTGAAGCGTTTTCGCAAGCAGGTGAGCCCGCTGACCGGCGTCGTCTCACGACTCGAACGCATCGAGGCTGATCTGCCTCTCAACACCAATTTTCACGCCCAGCACAATTTCACAGGTGGGGCGGAGACGGTCGGCGAGCTGCGCACGGGCATGCAGAGCGGCAGCTTCGGCAAGGGCAGCACGGCGGAGCAAGGCGAAGCCAGCGCGCTCATGGAGGCGATCGAGCGCTACTCCGGCATTTTTCAGGGCGACGAGATCAGGGCCAAGCGCCGCTTTCTGGATTTCGCGCCGGGGGACGCCATCGCGCCGAATGACGTGCTGCTGTTTTCCGACGCCCAATTGCGACGAGGCGCCGAGGCGGGCGCGCAGGACGACATCGACGCGAACCCTGCATTCTTTGACGAGACGGCGAAGATCGACTGGTCTCCGGTCTGGTCCTTGCGCGACGAGCGCTTCAAGCATCTGCCGACGAGCCTTCTGTACTTCTTCTATCGCGGCTCCGCCGCCTTTTCCGCGGACTCCAACGGCTGCGCGGCCGGCAACACGATCGCGGAAGCGATTGTGCAGGGGTTTCTCGAACTCGTCGAGCGCGACGCTTATGCGATCTGGTGGTACAATCGTCTGCAGCGTCCCGAGCTCGATTTGAGCCGGTTCGAGGACACCTACGTGCGGGAACTCCGGAAGGAGCTCGCCGATAGGGGGCGAAAACTCTGGGTGCTCGATATCACGAGCGATCTGGGCGTCCCGACCTATATCGCGATCACGCACTGGCTGAAGGACGGGCGGGAGAACGTCGAGTTCGGCTCCGGCGCGCATTTTGACGCGCGCATCGCGCTGTTGCGGGCGCTGACCGAGCTCAATCAATTCCTGTCGCTCGGGCTGATGGGTGGCGGAACCGGCGACAAGTCAAGCCTCGACGGCGTGACGCCGCTGCGCATGCAGGACTACCCCTACCTCACGCCGAGCGGAAAGGGGCTCGTGCAGCCGGACCTCGACGTGAAATTCGGCGCGCTTCACACGCATGAGCAGGTCGCGGCCTGTGTCGCGCTCGCCAGGCAAGCCGGCCATGACGTCCTGGTGCTCGACCAGACCCGTCCCGACATTGGCGTTCCGGTCGTGCGGGTCGTCGCGCCGGGCTTGCGGCATTTCTATCGCCGTTTCGGGCCTGGGCGCCTCTATGACGTCCCCGTGAGGTGCGGCTGGCTCAAAGCGGCGCGCGAGGAAGCCGAGCTCAATCCGATCCATCCGCATAGCTGAGCGCGGAACCCCGGTGCGCGCATCCGACACCAAAAATGCGCGGCGTATCGCGGGCGCGCTCGTCGTCAAGCTGAACGGCCGCGCCGCTCTCGAAGCGCGCGCGACCGGCGAAATCGTCGCCTACGCACAGGGACAGACCGCGAGCCTCGGCGCCTTTGGAGACGACGCCGCGGGCTGGATCAAGGAACTTGGCGTCGGCCTCCCGACGGCCGCAGTCGACGCCGGCGACAAGATCCTGAAGTTGCTAATCGGACGCCTTGCGACGCGAGGTCTGCTCGAATTTCAGCTCAGAGCATCCTCCTGCGAGGACCTCGCCGTCATCGAGCCGATGGTTGCGGAGTACTGGCCGCAAGCGCCGGCGATTCGCGACACGGATTGGCTCGTTTTGTCGCGCTTCGCCTATCTGCGGCGACGCGGCGTCGACATGGTCTTGGAATCGCCTCGCGCCGACGCCTTGTTCAGGCTCAGCGATCCAAACATCGCCGCCACATTGGCCCTGCTCGCCACGCCGAGGCGGATCAAGGAGCTGCGCCGCCGCGAGCATTTTCCCGGCGTCACGCTGCTCGCCCTGCTGCTGCAGAGCCAGCTGCTCATGAAGTCCGCCATCGCCGAGGGCACGGCGCTACGTCGGGACGAGGGCGACGAGCCGCTGGTTCTTTGGGACTTCCACGACCTGCTGTTTCACGCGCGCAGCACCGAAGGGCGCCACGCCAATCCGCTCGGCGGCGCCTATGCGCATGTCGGCGCGATACCGCCTTTGCCGGCCGTGAGGCCGAGCTGGAGCGGCAAGAAGGTCGAGCTGCCCCAGCCGCAGACGCTCTCGACCTTCGCGGAACTCCTGCGCCGGCGCCGCTCGGCGCGCAGCTTTGACGATTACCGCCCGATCACTCTCAACGAGCTCTCGACCTTTCTCGACCGCAGCGCGCGCGTGCTCTCGCGCTGGAGCGATCCCTCCACCGACGACGGCGGCCACACTTCGCGGCCCTATCCAACAGCCGGGGCGGCGTATGAGCTCGAGCTCTACCTCGCCGTCGCAAAATGCGAAGGGCTCGAGCGCGGCTTCTATCATTACGACGCGGGCGACCACGTGCTGGCGGCGATATCGGCCCAGGAGAGCGATCTCCACTCCTTGTTTGCACAAGCGGCGCAGGCCATGGGCGTCGCCGTTCCCCCACAGATCCTGATCGTCGCCGCCGCTCGCTTCGGACGCATCTCATGGAAATACAGCGCGATCGCCTATTCGTTGATCTTAAAGGATGTCGGCGCCCTCTCGCAGACCCTTTACCTGACGGCGACGGACATGGAGCTGGGCGGCTGCGCCATCGGCATAACGAACATCGAGCTTTTCGCGCGCATGACGGGGATCGACTTCCACGTCGAGGGCGCGGTCGGTCAGTTCGCGCTCGGACGCGGCGTGAAATAGCCGATGGGCTTGACCGTGCGCCGCTCGAGCAGCGCGAAAGTGGCGCCTTGCGAATCCCCACAATGGACGATGCAGGCGCCGCCCGGAGCCTCGATTGGGCCGTAATGGATTACGCCGCCCGCGGCCTCGACGCGACGCGCCGCGGCGTCGATGTCACCCACGTTGAAATAGTAGAGCCAAAACGGGTGCGGCAGCATCGGCGGCTTCGTGAACATGCCGCCGATCGTCTGCGCGCCGACGGCGAAGTTTTGATAAACGCCCATGAACCCCTCCTGCCTGTCGCCTTTGCGCCAGCCAAGCAGCGCGGAATAGAACGCGAAGGCCGTTTCAAAATCCGCAGCGAATAATTCGTGCCACCCCACGCGCCCCGACGTGTTGCGATCGCTTGGCGGATCCTGCGAGGACTGAAGCCTCTCGATCAGCCCTAGCGTCGCCCCTTGTGGATCGGCGATTATCGAAAAACGGCTGACCTCAGGGACTTCCGTCGCCGGGATATGGACCGCGCCGGCGCTCCGCCGCGTCGCCGCGACGGCGGCGTCCACGTCGTCGACGCCCACGTATCCCAACCAATGCGGCGCGGCGTTGGGCTGTTCGGGCAGCAACATGAGGCCGGCGACGGGAGCATCGTCGGCTGTAAGCACGCTGTATGGCCGGCCGGCCTGCGAGACCTCCCGCGCGGCCCAGCCCAGGACCTGAGCGTAAAAAGCCTTGGCCTCGCCCATGTCCTTCGTTGCGAGCTCATACCAGACGAACTTGCCACGGGCAGAAGTCATTGGCGGGAGCCATCTTGTTTCGAGGATTCCTCCGGCTTCACCCCTTTGGACGAGCCGGAGGTCATTTCTCTGTTTCGGGGGTTCACCAGCAGCGGTAGACCCAGTCCCAGCCGTTCCACCACCAGCAGTTGCCGCCCGCGCCCCAGCCCACGCCGAGGCCCACTGCCGGGGCCCATCCCCAGCCGCCGCCCCAGCCGCCGTAGCCCCAGCCGCGGCGATAGCCCCAGCCTCCGCGATTACCCCAGCCCGGCCCCCAGGCGCCGCGTCCGGCCCAGCCGCGTCCGCCCCAACCGCCGCCGCCTCCCCATCCGCCGCCGCCGCCGCGCCAGGCCTGCGCCGGTGTCGTCATCGCGCCGAGAATTACGGCGTCGGCGGCCGCATAGGCGCCGATCAGAGCGCAGACCCCGAGGGCGCGCGGAAGAAGCTTGCGCGTCACTTTCGTCGAGAGATGTCCAATCATTATCCACTGCCTCCTCGTTCTCCGAGATCTCGGGTTTTCCCGCAGCCCGGCAAGACGTCCACGCTCGCGGTGAGGGTAGCGCGCTTGTCTGCAACGGCTAGCCTGACTCAAGGAAAGAAACTCTCCGCAGCCGCGCTAAAATTCTATGATTTGGCATGTTTTCGCCAGAGACGCAGACGTTGTGTCGGGTCTGCCGACCTTCCGGCCAAGAGGAAAGTGCTATATCAGACGGCAGTCGCCCCGCGCCCGCGCGGCGCCAGCTGAGGCTTCTCGCCCATGTGGCGCGCATATCTCGAAACCGCGCTTCTCTTCGCGCTTCCCTTCGTCCTTTACGCCCTATTCCATCTCCTGCTGCTGCGCTGGCCCTTCGTCGCGTCGCTCTGGACGCGCGGACGAGTCTCCGAGTTCTGGCCATCGCCGGGCTCGCGCTCGCGGTCATCGGCATGCTGGCGCTCGGCCTCGGGCCCCGCGAAAAGGGCGCTTACGTTCCGGCCCACATCGAGAACGGCCGGCTCGCGCCCGGGCATTTCGAGTGAAGGCGCTCGACACGCTTCTTCGCGAGCCCAAGCTCGCACGGCTCCTCTCCGCCCTCGCCGCGACGGGCTGCGAGACGCGGATCGTCGGCGGCGCCGTGCGCGACGCCCTGCTCGGAATTGCGCCGCAGGAGGTGGATCTCGCGACGCCCGCTCTTCCGGAAGTCGTCATGAGCGCGGCTGCGCGCGCCGGCTTCAAGGTCGCCCCGATCGGCCTCGATCACGGCACGGTGACGATTGTCGTCGATGGCGAACCCTTCGAGGTTACGACGCTGCGCGAGGACGTCGAGACTTACGGACGCGCCGCCAAGGTGCGCTTCGGTGGCGATTTCGAGCGGGACGCGATGCGCCGCGACTTCACCGTCAACGCCCTCTCGCTGACGCCCGACGGCGTGCTGCACGATTACGCGGGCGGCCGCGAGGACCTTGCGGCGCGGCGCATTCGCTTCATCGGCGATCCCGCGACGCGCATCGCTGAGGATTATCTGCGCATTCTGCGCTTCTTCCGTTTTCACGCGTCGATCGGCGAAGGGCCGCTCGACAAGGCCGGCCTGCACGCGGCGATCATGGCCCGCCAGGAGCTCGCGATCCTGTCGCGCGAGCGCGTCGGAACGGAGCTCCTGAAACTCCTCGCCGCGCGCGGCGCGCCGGCGACCCTGCGGATCATGTGCGAGACCGGAATTCTCGAAGCGCTCCTTGGCTTAGGCTTTCCGGGGCGGCTCGAACGGCTCGCCGCAATCGAAGTTGGCGCGGGAGGCGCCGCCCGACCCCGTTTTGCGCCTCGGCGCGCTCGCGATCCTGGTCAGAGAGGACGCCGAACGCGTGCGCGAACTCGCTAAGGCTTTCAAATGCCGAACACTCGCGGCTTGCGCGAATGGCCCGGCTCTCCGAGGAACGCCACGGGCTTGAAGCGCCCTCCACGCGTCAGGAGCTGCTGGAGCTCATTTTTTACGAAGGCCGGCGCGGCGCTTGGGACGCGCTCGCCTTGCTGCAAGCCGAGAGCGGCGCGGGCCCGCAGGATGCGCGGTGGCGTGAGGCGTTCGATTTCGTCGCGGCTTCGGAGGCGCCCAGTCTTCCCGGTGAAAGCCGCAGACTTGATGCATCGCGGTATTGCGCCCGGCCGCGCGCTTGGCGCGGCGTTAAAGCGGCTTCAGGCCGACTGGATTCGCGCCGGTTTCCCCAACGAGCCGCGAAAGCTCGCCGCGCTGATCGAGAAGGCTGCGCGGCAGGACCCGCCGCCATGAAGCGCGAATCCCTTGAAACAACGAGTTCTTTGACAAAGGCGCGCCCACGCTCGCGCCGCCCGGTTGCAAAAAGGCCCAAAAACGGGTGCAAAGTCCAGGGAGGCCATTGCGCGGTCGGGAACCGACCGCCTCGGAGAGCGCGCCTCGATGACTGATTTGCAGCTCCCCCCGCGGGCTCCAGCAGGGCGCAGGCCCGACGGCGGCGCGCCCAGGCCCGGAAAGCGTTTCCCCGGGCGGCGAACCGCGCCCTGCCGCAACCCTTGCCGGCGCGTCTCGCCTCGCTGTTCTGGGGACAGGACGAGGGCGCCAAGGCAAAGGCGCGGCCTCCCCTGTCGCGCGCCGACCTCGCGCGACTCGCGTTCCTCGTGACGATCCCCGTGCTCTGCTGGGTCTTCTACACGACCTCGAGCGGCATGATCGACGTCATGCGGCGCGAGCCGGACGATTGGGTCGGTCTCATCGGCACGGTGATCGGCACGACCGCCATTTTGACGATGCTCGCCGCGACCTCCTGGTCGCTCGGCGCCGATCTCGGCGCCTTGATCGCCCGCCAGCAGTTTCTGGGCGAGAGGGTCGTGCTCAAGACGGCGATCACGGGCCTCGTCTACATCTTCGTCTTCTCGATCTCGGCGTTCTTCTCCTTCACCTACTATTACAACAACATCTTCGGCCTCTCGTCGAAGCGGCTGGCGGCGCAATTGCAGCCGATGGAGATCGCCGCCGAGTTGCTTCTGCCCGCGCAAAAATACATCGAGGAAAATTACGACGCCGAGAGCCAGCGCATCGTCTCGACGCCGGCCATGCGCGCCTATCTCGAGCGCATCGACGCGCTCGCGCGCGCGGCGTCGAACGCCGGGCCGGCGCTGCGCGAGAATGCGCGCAAGGCGCAAGAGGAGTTGCAGCGTCAGGCGTCAATCGCCGCACAGAAAACCGCCGCCGACCTCGACAGAGGCGCAGGCGGCGCGCCGCCAGATCGCCGAGACCGAGGCGAAGATCGCCGCTTTCGATCGCACCACCGCCGAGCTGGAGCCGATCGTCAAGGCCAAGGAAGAGCAGATCGCCGCGCTTTTGGCCACGGAGCGCCAGGAGGAGCAGCTCGCGCTCGACGCCTCGAAGGGCCTCGACAAGCTGGGCGCCGCCTGCGGGCCCAATTGCATGTCGCATCACACCAAGGCCGAAGCCGCGCGCAAGCGCGCCGCGACGATCCGGCAGACGCTCAGCGGCCCCTCGAGCGAACGCTCCCATGCGATCAGAGAGCGCGATCTTCTCGAGGCTAATCTGGTCACGCTGCGCCAGCAGGAGGAGAGCGCGCGCGTCAAGCGCCCGAGCACGGTCGAAAGCAAGATCGAGACGCCGCCAGATCTCTCGGCGGCGGTCGCCGCGCTCTCGCAGGCGCAGCGTCGATATTCGCGTCAATCCGACGACTCAGCACATTCGCGAGGCGAAGCCCGCTTGCCGCTGCTGCTGGGCGCGGCGCGCGAGACGCGTGTCCTCCCGGCCATCGTCCCCACAGACTTCGATTGCGAGCCGCAGGGACGCGACGCGCTCGATCTTCTTGCCGCGCGCGACGAGGTGATCGCCGCGAAGGCGGTCTTCGCGCAGAAATGCACGCTGGACGGCGAACTGCGCAACGAGATGCAGGCGATCGTCGCGCGCATGCGCGCGGGCGGCGACGCGGCGAGCGCGTCGACTGGCGTGAACGACGCCAAGCAGCGCGTCGACGCCTGCGTGGTCTCGGCCAAGGCGGCCGGCCTCACCGAAGCGCAGGTGCAGGACCTGCTCAAGCGCAGCGACCGCTTCCTTCAGACTCGCAGCCTCGAACGCAATCGCTTCGAGCTCGCGCGCGAGGCCTTCCTGAAGCTGACGCCTGACGCCACGATGGCGCTCGGCGTCGCGATCGCGCAGGACGCCTTCATGTTCGTCATGAAGCTTCTGTCCGAGATCTTGAAGCGCGAGACGAAAGTGCGCGAGCGCGCGCCGCTGCCGCCTTCGATGGACGTGATCGACAGCGACGAGGACGACTGGGACACGCGCGTGCTCAAGGCGCTGCTGCGGCGAGCAAGGCCCTATCACGGGGCGATGAGCCTGCTCGACGTCCATGTTCCGCAGATCGAGGCGCTTCCCGAAGAGGTGCGGGACAATCTCATGGGGCTACTGAACCGGCTCGTGCGCGCCGGTCACGCCTATGTCGATCGCAAGGGCGAATACATCCTCGACGACCGGACGCTCATCGAAGCCGAAACGAGGCTGGAAGCGGCGCTGAAACGCCAGCGGCTGCTTGCGGCCACAGTCGGCGCGCCCGGCCGCTTCTCGGCGCTTTCCGGCTTTGCGGAGGATGGCGACGGGATCTGGCGGCGCGGTCGCGGCGCGCTCGCGCGCTATATCCTCCCCTCCCCGCTCGCGCCCGCCGTCGCGGCGGTCGAGGGCGAGGAGTGAGGGCGCCTTCCGGTTGGTCCCTGATCGGGTGAAGGAGGAAGCCCCGGCCCTTCGGCAACGCCAGAAACGAAGCGCCTCAGCACCCCGCGTAAATCTCGCCAAGTTGGAAAGCCGTCGATCGCCGAGAGTTTTTCCCTTACTTTACTGCGGCGAGACGTTGAAGCTCGTGGGGGCCGAAGACACGCGTCAGATGGATTTCGGCGATCGCCACTTCGCTCAGCAAAGTGGTGGCGCCCAGAACGCCGAGCGAAGCGCCTCTCGTCGCTTCCTGGATCTTTTCCGTTTGCAAGATTTTCAGCAGTTGGGGGGCCAGACAAGTCAACACGGTTTCGATGATTTCGAGGGGATCCTGCGCATTTTCCTCCGCGAGCAGCGTTACGTGCAAGGCGAGGTGGAAGCCTCCCCACATGGAGGCGGTGACATGCCCAACTTCTGTCTCTTGAGTGATCCAGGCGGCCAATCCGCGCAATGGCCCACAGACCAATTGGCTGACCCAAATAATATTGGATAAGTCCTTGAGTTGGTCCGGGCCATCGAACCCGCCCGGGTCGTCGCTCAACGCCCAGGGTATGGTGACGGCACTCGAGGCCAGCCGCTGAAAAATATTGAGCAGGACGTAAAATCGGTCCGGTTTTGGGTCGGTGTTGATCTTCGTTTCCAGGACGGCGCGACAGAGGAAATTCGTCGCGTAAGCCACATGCATGAATTTGCGCCCGACGTCGATGAAATCTCCCGGTTGCATCGAGACCATCCGTGGGCGGGCTCCGGGTTGGAAATAGGCTTCGAAACGCTCGACGGTGAACCAGCTTTTGAACCGGGCGACTGCTGAGGCGTTGGGAAACGGCGCCTCTCCCGAACCGTCGAGGATCTTGTAAATCGGAGTCGCGGGGATCGCGACGATCAACGCCAGAAGATCGAGCGGTTTGAAAAGGAGCTCCTGGCCGGTGATCGCCTTGTAGATTTCGCTCACGAAAGGAAGGCTCCACGGCGTGTCCAACAGCGTTTGCAACGCCTCCAAAATGGCGGAAACGGCGTCAAACAGCAGATCGACTAAGATTTTAGCGACTTCGACCGTGAACAGAACGACGCCCTCGAGCGCCCTCAACAGTCCGGCGAAAGCGAGTTCAAGCCCATGGCTGGGATCGTCGACGATTCTCGCGAAATAATCGGCCGCGGAATTGAACGCCTCCTTGCCGCGTCCCGTCGCCAAATCATCGGCGATGGCCTGCAATTTTTTGCCGAGCGCGTCCAGCGGGCCGTCCTTGGCGATCAGTCGCGCGTCGATAGGCGCCGTGGACGCGCTCGATAGATTGGTCGTCAACGCATCCAACAAAAAATTGTTGTTGGCGCGCAGCTCGAGCGCAGGCATGGGCGGACGCAGCGGATCGAGTGTCTGCTTCACACTCTCTGCGGGCGCAAAGGAGGCGATGAACCGCTCCACTTGAGCGTCGAGTTGCGTCTCGAGGGCGTCGAAGGACGTGTCGAATTTTTCTTTGGCGGCGCCGACCGCGGCGACCGACACCCCGAGCGTCGTCGAGAAAATATGGGAAAAGACATCGGCCGTGCGCTTAATGTCATCGAAATTGAAGACATAACCGAGCCAGTCAAACAATTTTTCGAATTCGGCTCCGACCTTTCGAAAAAATCCTGCGGCCATATCGAAGGCCTGTTCGACCAGGCTGATGGCCGAATCGAAGTAATATTCGATGTTGTCGATGAGCAAGGTGATCTGCGCCTTGATCTCGGTCACCACCTTGTTGACTTCATCGACTACCGCCTGCACGACGACTTCGACGATTTCCATGACTTTGCCGGTGAAACTATTCCAGAGGTCGCTCCAATCTATGCCAAGAAAATCGGCAGCGTTGCGCAATGTCGCGCGGCGTTGCTCCATTTTCGCCGCGGCGACGGCGGCGGAGTGCGGAGTGAATTGCGGCACGCCATCGACGAAACTGAGCGTCCAGCTGGCGTCCGGGGCGGCGGCGAGATCGATCCGCCGCACATCGGTTTTTTTCCTCGAAGCAACAAAGCGCGCCGCGCGCGGCGACGGACTACGGGGCGACAGCCGCTTGTCCACCGAAATGGCGCGTCCCGCGCCCGCCATCAGCATCGTCTGATTGATGGCCTGCGCGATCGCCGCTGGCGCGTCGCCTTTGGCGAAATCGCCCGTCAATAGAGTGATGAGTCGCCGTCGGTCGTTTTGGCTTGGGTTAGCGACGACGCGTCAAGAGTGGCAAGGCGCGACTGAATATCGGAGTTCGGCTCGATGACGAGCCCTTCCTCATCCGCCATGCCGTCCATGTGCAGCGTGAGGATCGGCGTGTGCAGCAAATGTGACGGCGCGACGATCGTCAGTCGCCCCATTAAGTCGGTCGCGAATTCGACCGGATTCTTCTCGTTGAGGGAGACCGCTAGGCCATTCACCGTGGCGTCCAAAGGCGCCGACGCCCACACCTTGGCGGAGGCGAACGCCAGCGGCGCGCCGCTGGCGTCCTTCACGCTCACTCGCGAGACATAGGCTTTGCCCCGATCGGCCGTTTGCGCGACTCCGAGATCGATACTTTCGAATTCCCAATCGCCGGTGTCGCCGTCTTGCCAGAATTTCCACAGTGCGCCATCGCCGCCGATGCTAAAGAACATCGTGTCGCCGTTGCGATCGACCACGCTGGATA
Source organism: uncultured Alphaproteobacteria bacterium (assembly GCA_963760695.1). Classification (GTDB taxonomy): domain Bacteria; phylum Pseudomonadota; class Alphaproteobacteria; order Rhizobiales; family Beijerinckiaceae; genus Methylocystis. Next base: position 32,713 of record CAVXEI010000020.1, read on the forward strand.
TAGCGGCGGCGATAAAATCATCGTTGATCGCGGCGAATTCCGTCCACGACCCGCCCGGCGAAGTCTGGCGCGCGTGAAAGAGCCTGGAGTTGTTGTCGACCGCCACGGAGGCCAAATCCCCCTGCGCATTGTAAAAGGGCGCGACATACGCCGCCTTCATGCCGCCGCTGATTTGCGACAGGCTTCCAATTCCGTCGGAGTAATAGAGCGCCTGCGTGTTCGATTCGATCGCAAAGACCGCCGAGTCGCTCGGCGAGCGTCGGGTTGGACGCGAGCGCGAGCCGGAAAAATACTTGACCCGGCGCCCAATATTGATCAGCGCCAGGACCGAAGTCCTTTTTTTTGCCCGCCGGGCCCGCTGGGCTCTGCCGATAATCGCACCAGCCTACGACATAGGTCGAAAGCTTCGTAGCGTCCGTCGACGCTGCGTCGAGCCCGACGCCCGAGTCGAGAACAAGGCCATAGGTGCCAGGCGTGTTTGCAAGTGGCGCAGTGCCTGCGTTGATGTAGTCCAATTCGTAGAGAGCGCCGTAGGGCGGCGTCGGCATCGTTGAAGTCGACTTGGAAGGCGAACACCAGTTTGCCATTAATGTCGTAACCCGTCTTCAACGCGGCGACCGAATATGGCGATCCTATCGACGACGTCCAGGCGCCGCCCCAAATGTCGCGGACATACCAAAAGTTGTTGGCGGTGTCCGACACGAAGACGATCAGCGTCCCGTCACGCTCGAGACCCGCGACGGCGGCAAAAATACTGGCAGGTCCAGGAAATTGCATCTCGATCGAAGTCCATCCGGTCTCGCTGTTTCGGGTACTCGAAGACGTCGTATAATTTGCCATCCGAGCCGATCGTGAACACGTGCAGCACGCCCGACTTGTCCTGGATCGGGAAGATGGCGCCACATCGAACGGGATCGGAGAGCCGGAAATGTTCCGTCAGGTTGCACTGAACTGAAAAAACCGGAGATGAATCGCTTTTCGAAACTTGCAAATCAACCCGTCGAAACCGCACGAGGCGCTAAGCGTCAAATGTCGCTATCCTCACATAAAATGCAATTAGCTTCAACAGCAAACGGCGACGAGAACGAGGCGATCATAAATCGTTAACCTGTGCCGGAGCATCGCGGAAGTCGGGGTTGATGGCGGCTTTGGCGCGCTTTCGACTGATGGGTATTTTCGTCCGCTCGCGCAGCGCAGGCGCGACGGGAAAAGCGTTGACGCAGCGCCGAGTTTTTCGCTCCGGCGTCAGTAGACGACCGTGCAGGTCGAAACATCGCCGTTCGACCTCCCGCCCATCGCCGGCACATTGCAGTTCGCGTGGCCGACCGCGTTGCGATCGCCCTTCTTGTAGGTGAAGCTCCCCGCAACCGGCCCGGGAATGTCGGCGTTGGGAAAATATTTGGCGATGAAGGCGTCGGCCTTGGCGCCCTTGAGATGCACGGGCGCCGCGAGCGCCGGAGTGACGAACAGCCCGCAGAGGGCGAGCGAAAGAAGAAATCTATTCATCGCAAACTCCTTGTCGCGCTGGGGCGCGGATTGCGCTCCCGCCACGTGACGGTCCTCGCCGCGTGCATGGCCGGCAGGCAAGCGTAGCGGAGCAGTCCAGGAGCAACAATAGCCCTCCTGCAGTCGGAACCCCTCGCCAGCCCCCTGTGCGCCTGCTGATGCGCGGGTTCCCGTTGGAGGAGCCTTAGCCACGTCTCGCACTCTCGCCCTGGCGCCGCCCCTACTCCACCGCAAGCGCGCGCGGGCCCACGGCAAGCTGGTCGTAGGAAAAGCAAAAAGCGCTGTCGAGGCCGAGCGCCGCGCTCACGATCGGGTCGGCCGCAAGAAACGGTCGCCAGAATTCCGCAAGCGAGGGCCTTCCCTCGGCGTTCATGCGGCGAAAGCGCCTGTCGCCCGGCTGATGCGGATCGAGATTGGGATTTTGGAAGCCTTTGACGAAGCCGAAGGACGAGAAGGCGCAAAAGCGCACCGCGACTCCCGCCTCTCGCTCCAGCTCGCGCAGCGCGTCGAGCCAGGGCGCCTGCGCCAGCGTCCGGCGCAGCACATGCGCCGCGACTTGCGGATCGCAGGCGTAGGTGAAGGCGGAGGGGCCGAGATTGACGAAGAGCCGCTCGTAAAAGGAGAAGGCGACGACGATGCGCCTCGCCCTGCGGTCGGGCGCGAGCGCCAAGCGCTCGATGAGCCGCGACATCGAGCCAATCCAGCGACTCTCTTCTAGACGCAAGAGCGGCAACACGAAAACGATCGCGTCGCTCGCCAGGAGCTTCGTGGCGAACTGCACGCGCGAAGAGACCGGCGCCGGTTGCGGCCGGCCCTCCTCCGGCACGGCGAGATCGCCGCCGACGTCGACGATTTCGAAAAGACGGGGCGCGTCCAGCGCGGGCGGCGAAAAAGGGGAATCGGACGCTTCCGCCGCCACGCGAAAAAAATACTCCTGCGGCGTGTCGGGCGGGGTCGGCTCGCCGCCGCTCTCGACTGTCTCGCGCAAGCGCTCGTAAGGAGAGACAAAGCTCTCGAGAATTTCATATCTCGACGCCGCCGGATAGCCGCCTTCGAACTCGCTGCGCCCGATCGGCTGGAGGGTCAGGCGCAGCTCGGGCGGAAAGCCATGCGCGCCTTGCGCGACGCAGTCGGGCAAGGCCGCGATCAGGGTGGACTTGCCCGCCTTGCGCGGACCGACGAGCGTGATCGACATACGGTCGGGAAGCGCCCGGGGCGCGGCGCCCTCGTCTTGCGCGGATTCGGACGGCCTCGTCACGACTCCGCCGCCTTCGACGCGCCGCGCGCGAAAAACCCGCGCACCGCGGCGAGCAGGCCCGAGGGCTTCGGCGGCGGCGCCGCTTCCTCTTGTTGGCGCGCGCGCGCCGCGCCGATCTCGCGCCAATAGGCGTCGGCTTCGGCGACGATGACAGCGAGATGCGTTCCCTCGGCGGCCGAGGTCCATTCGCCGTCGCGGCGCCGTTCGAGATAGGCGCGCAGCGCCTCGCCCTTCTCGGGGAACCCCCAGTCGTCGCAATAGATCACGGCGCGCTCCACCATGGCTTCGTTCGCGAGCGTCGCCGCCGTCTCACCAAGCGCCGCCGCGTCGAAGGAGGGCTCGTCGAGGGAGAGACGCGCCGCCGCGAGCTCGCGCGCGAGCGGCGTCTGACGCAGCAGACGATAGGCCGCAAGCTGCGTCGCCGCGTCGGCCCGCGGCGCGACGACGCCCGCAAGCCCCGAGACCGCAGTGTAGCGGTGGACGAAAGACCTCGCCTCCTCGCCGGCTCGGCGCGAGGCGTCCGCGTGGCGCAGATCGAGCTGGCCCGCGAGCGCCGCGGTCAGCGCGGGATCGGCGCGATAGGCCTCGAATCCGCCGCGCGCTGCGAGGTCGCCGCGCCCTGAGGCCGGGCAGTCGGCGACGAGCGCGCAAAAACACCAGAAGCGCAGAGGATCGAGCGCGTCCCACTTGCGCGTCGGATCGAAGCGTTCGCCGTATCCCGCGGCGGCGAGCGGCCTGTTGAGCAGGGCGACGAGCCTTTCGCGGCGCTCCTGCAAGGGCGCCGCGCGTCTGGCTTCCGGCAGACCGAACTCCGCGCTACGCTCCGCTTCCGCCGCGAGGCGCAGGATTTCCTCGAGCAGCGGCTCCTTCTCTTCCATCGCGCGCGCGGTGAGGCCATCGGCGCCGACGCGAAAGACGCGCGCGTGGCGCACGCCGCCGGGGTCGGCGGGCAGCACCTCGAAATCTCCCCCATCGGGGCAGGCGCTGACGAGCCCGAGCTCGTCTCCGAGCGCGGCCGCGTGAAACGCCACGTCCACGGCGGCGCCTGGACCGGCCTCTTCCGTCGAACGCCGCGCCGACACCCCGTCGAGCGAGGCGCTTTTGCCGCCCACGAGCTTGGCGAGATTGTGAACGACGATGGCGCCGCTCTTCTCCACCGCGTCGAAGCGTTCGCCCGGCCGTCCCGTGGCGACGCGGATGTCGTCGCAGGTCAAGGGATCCGCGATCGGCTCGCCGGTCCTTCGCTGCTCTCGCGTCCAGTCCCGAAAGGCGCGCCGCTGTTGCATGACCAGGAAGACCGAGGCGCGTTTGAGAAACGCGTCGCCTTGCGCGAAGCTCGCGAAGCGTAGCCGCAGGGTGGCGCAGGGCGCGCCGCCTTCGCGCAGCCAGTGCTCCATGATGGCGAAAGGCGCGCGTGGCGGGGCCTCCTCGCGCGCCGGGCCCAGTTCGCGCGCCTCTATGGCGAGATGGCTCTGCTGGGCCGGGAAGAGCCGTTGCGCGGGCTCCAGGCGCTGGACGACGATCGCGGCGGCGGGTCGCTCGACGTTGCGCTTCTGGCCAAGCGCCCAGACGAGCTTTGGGCCGCTGCGGACGATCCGCTCCTGCGCGTAACGCGCGATGTCGCCCCGCGCCGAGAAGGAGGAGGCGTTGAAGGCCGGCGCGACCTGCGCGGGACCCTCAGGAAGCTCCACGAGCAGGACGCGCCATTCGCCGCCGGCGAGCCCCAGCTTGTCATCGCAAAGCTCAAGCCGGAGCTCCGCGCCGCCTGCGGCATGCAGAGCCACGAAGCGGCGTCCGCGCGGCAGCTCGAAGAGCTGGCAGCCGCAGCGCCAGCGTTCGGGCTCCACGAGATCGACGAGTTCGGCGTCGTCCATCGCTTCGGTGGCCGAAGCGAAGACGGCGATCTCGGGACGCAGGCCCTCCGCCGCGACCGTCTCCTCGTCGAAGAAACCGAGCGCGAGACCTCGCTTGCCATCCCAGAAGGCGTCTACACGTTCCTGCCACATGTGACAGCAGTCTTCCTCGGCCCCGAGTGCGCGCAAGCGCAAAGATTATACGCTTCTGGCAGCCGTGGAAAGCGAAGCCGAAGTCGGGCCGAAGGCCGTTGTACAGAGAGGGTTCCGGGATTTACCTGGCGCGGCACACTGGCGTAGCCGCACCGGGAGCGCATCGTCCGCGTCCGCCGGAGAGGCAAATTCTCGGGGCTCAGGCCGTTCCGTGTTTGCGTGATGGGCCCGCCTTTGAGGGTACGGCTTCACGCCCCCGACGGTCCGACGGTCGCGTTGGTCTCGCCAGTCTCCGCCATCCATTCCGTCGCGCCGGCGAATATCGCGTCATAGACGGCGGCGCCGATCGCCTCGCCGATATCGGTGTGAAGACCCGCGCAGCTTGCGGGCCTGCTCGCCTTTCGGCGCGGCGACGATGATGCAATCGGTTCCCGTGCCCGTGACGGGGAGCCCATCGTTCGCAGGGCTCGTTTCCATGACGGCCGCGGTGCGGGCCTCGGTCGCGATCGAGACGGCCTCGATGAACGCGCCAGGCGAGAGCGGACAGGAGACGTGCACGAGCGTGTTGATCGTCCCGAAGGCTTACGGCTCTGGCTCTCGGGGCGCGCACCCTACTCTCTCGGCGTTGGAGAGGCCAACCGTCGCGACGCATGTCGCGGTGACGTCGCCGATGCGGGATTGCGCGATCTGATGGCGACGAATGTCGCGAGACGTCATGAAGGCGGCGGCCTCATCGAGCCCCTGCGCGGCGAGCTTCTCCTTCAGGAAGGCGACCGCATCGACATGGATCGGAAGGTCGCCGTCGCGAACCTCCAGCCACACGATCTCGCGCGTCGAGGCGAAGCCGGGCTTGAGCACCGGCCATCCCGCGATCTCCACGGGCGCCTCGAAGCGAACGACGAGCAAGGGAGGCTCGCAAGAGAGTCCGAAAGGCGGACGCATCGACGTGCCTTCACCTGTCTTCGGGCGAAGATCGAGGAGCCGGCGGCCGGCTCGTCGCTTATCGAGCATTTCGTTCAAGCGTGACGCGCCGAAAGGCCCGCCGTGAGCTTTTGCCCGACGCTCGTGGAGGAAGCGATCGTCTTCAGCGCCCACAGTCCGCCGAAGGCGCAGGCGTTGATGAGGAAGATGCGGACCGTGCCGAGGAAGTCGACGTGCTCGAGCAATCCAAGCCCCGCGTCGATCAGCAGCAGCGAGCCCTCATAGGCGACGAAGGCGGCCAGGAACGCCGCGCCGGCGCCGGCGACGCCGGGAATCCGCCGATTCGCGAGCCCCGCCGCTTCGCAAGAAAGCAGCGCGATCGCGCCGAGCGCGCCGCCCCAGGCGAGCGTCTCGCCGTCGATCGGATAATGCATGAAGCCGAAGCCGACGGCCTGGTTCGCGAGCCACACGGCGCCGGTCGCCAGGAGCGCGGTTCGTCGATCGAAGGACATGGCGGAGATGGCCGCGAATGCGGCCAGAGGAACCGCGCAGGCGAATCCGAGCGTGAAGAGCAGGCTGAGGACGGCGAGCGCGACGATCGACAGTGTCGTTCTGGAGGCTTGAGAAGAAAGGGCGAGTGCGGTCATGGCAGGTCTCCTTCAGTTAAAATCGATGGCGTCGCCATCGCTTGGGCTCGTCGTCGCGGCGCTCTGCGTGGACGACGAGAATTCGGTTCGGGTTGCGATCAAGGGCTCGCGAATCTCGTCGCGGAGCGGTCGATGGGATCGGGTTCGGTCAGGCCGAACCATCGCGCCCGCAGCTTGTCCCAAAGCGCGAGGCGCGACCAGTCGGGCTCGGGCAGGAAGCGGTCCGTCTCGGGATCGAGGAACGGATTGGGGAGAAACACGGTCATCTGCTGCTCTCCCGCGCCGTTGAAGAGCCGCAGTCCCCAGGACATCGGAACGCAGGACCGCCGCATCCGGCGATAGAGCTCCGCGCGCGCGGTGCGCCGCCGCTTCGCGACTTCGGGCGGCGTCGGATTGTTGCGCATTCCCTTCGTCTCGCCGATGCAGATGTGAAAATGCGGGACGCCGAAAGCCACGGTGATGTAGCCGTCGAGCACGCCGATGCGCGACGGCGGGCCGTCGGCGCGCATCTCCCAGGCCGCCCCTTCGATGAGCGTCCCGAAGATGATGTCGCGCCAATGGTTCTCGAAGAGATCGCGAATGAGCTCTTCGAGGCTCGCGCTATCCGTCGGCAGCGCGAACACGTCGAGCGGCGTTCCGTCGGGCTCCAGAATTCGTGTCGGCGCAACTGCCGCTCAATGTCGTCATGGTCGCCTCTCTCCTTGTTCGTCTGAGCCGCGCATCGTTCCCCGCATCGCTCAGAACGCCAGCTTGATCGACCCGCGCAAGGTGCGCGGCGCGCCGATCACGTTGAAATTGTAGTCCGACATGCTCCACCCCGGCGTGAGCGGGTCGAGAAGAAAGCGCCGGAGCCGCAGGGATTGAAGGCGTCGAAGGAGGGCGGGCCCAAGCCGCCCGTCGTGAAATAGGTCTTGTCGAAGAGGTTGTCGACGTTGAGCTGCGTGATGATCTTGTATCCGTTGTAGTTGAACTCATAGGACGCCGAAGATGCCGACGAGCCCATAGCTCGGCGTCGAGCGCGCCATAGATGTAGCTCCCGTCATTCGCGTAATGAAAGAAGGGGAGGTAGCCGGTGTAGTCGTAGCGCGCGCCGAGCTTCAACCCTTCAGCTGGCCGTCCTTGAACTCGTAGGTCGAGGACAGCGTCGCGACATTGCGCGGAACGAAGGGGATCGGCGAGCCCTGGCGGCGGAGCAAAGAGGTTGTTCGGGATCGACTTCGTCGTGATCGCGTCGGTGTTGGCGTAGGCGAGGTTGACGTTCCAGCCGGGCAGCAGCTCGCCCTGAATGTCGAGTTCCGGGCCCTGCGAACGCCCTTCGCCGATGAGCAGCACGTGAGTTGAACGCGTTCGGAATGCCGACGGGGATGTTGGTCTTGACCAGGTGGTAATAGTCGGCGGTGATCTGCAGTCTGTCGTCGAAGAGCGAAAGCTTGACGCCCGCCTCCTCCTGCTGGCCGAGCGCTCGGCGGCGTCGGCTGGTTCGTGCCGTAGACCAGTTGGCCGTTGTAATTGGGGCTGTAGGACTCGGCGTAGTTCCCGTAGAAGCTGATCCATTCGAGCGGCCGCCACAAGAGCCCGACGCGCGGCGTGACCCTCTGGTCGACGAACTGGCCCCTCTTGGTGATCGTGTCGAAGTTGCAGGGGATCGGTATTCCGGTGTCGAAGATGAATGAGAGGCTTGCGGGTTCCAATTGCTCGAAAAAGGCCCGCAGAAATTCGTCGTGTCCGAGGCGCCCGTCCTGTTGTTGATATATTGCCAGCGCGCGCCGCCGAGCACGTTGAAGCCGTAGGGCAGCTTGATCTGATCCTGCATATAGACGCCGACATTGTCGGCGAATTGCTCCGTGGCGTTGAAGGGGATCAAGCCCGGAGGCGGGGGTCGGGAGTTGGGCTGCCCCGAACAGGCGTGAGCGTCGCGGGGTTCTAGCGGGGCCAGATTGAAGCCTCGGAAGTTGTAGCGGTAGTAGTCTGCGCCCGACCAGCAGCGTGTGACTGATCGCCTCGGTGGTGTCGAAATGGCCGACGAGGTTGGCCGTCGTCGCATATTCCGCCTGTCGGTTGTCGGACGGAAAAGAGGATTGGTTGAGGATCACGCTGTTGGGAGACCGGGGAAACTAAAGCAAATGCCCCCGATTGGTGATGCAGTCGGAGATGTAGCTCGTGCCGCCGACGTCCTGCCAGTCATTCCGCAGGGTCTGCATGAAGACGGTCTGCTGGATCGACCAGTCCTTGTTGAAGTCGTGATGCCAGGTGACCTCGGTGAAATTCTGCTGCTGGCTGTAAGGCGACTTCGCCCCGAAATTGAAGCTGCGTCCGAGCCAGAGCGGGATGACGTTGTTGAAATAGGGGATGTAATACTGGTCCTGGTTGAAGACTGTTCTGCTGATACTGGTCGGAGACCCTGACCCAGGTGTCGGCGTCGATGTTCCATCTCACGACGGGGTTGAACATCAAATTTCTGTTGTAGTCGTAACGTTCGGAACGACCCGTCGTTCTCGTAGGACATGGTGAAGCGGTAGAGCAGATCCTTGTTCTGCGTGAGCGGTCCCGTGGCGTCGAGCGACGTGCGGTAGGCCGCGTAGCTGCCGATCTGCTGCTGGATCGAATAGGCGGGCTTATCCAGCGGCTGCTTCGTGTTGATGTTGACGATGCCGCCGGGCTCCACCGCGCCATAGAGGATGGCGGCGGGGCCTTTCAGCACCTCGACGCTCTCCACATTGGCCATTTCGACGGTGCCGGCGCCCGCGAAGTTGAGGCCGAAGCTGTCGACCCTGAAGCCGTCGCGGAAATAGTTCTGCGTCGGGAAGCCGCGAATCATGATCTTCGTGAAGGAATTCCCGACCGCCGCGTTGCCGCCGCCCGCGATGGTGACGCCGCTGACGTTGCGCAACGCCTGATCGAGCGTGGTGACCTGCTGGTCCTCGAGCATCTGATGCGTGACCGTCTTGGTCGTGACCGGCGTGTCCATGACCGGCGTATTGACCTTGGTGCCGACCGATTGGATCGGCGCCGCGTAGGACTTGGGATCGTTGCACACCCCGCCGGCGCAGAGCTGGCCGTTGTTTCCGGGACCGATCTCGGTCCCGTTGTCGCCGCGACGCCCGCTGCCGGCCGCCGCCTCGCGCGGCGACAGCGGGCGCCGCGCCGGCGCCCGGCTGAGCTCTGCGAGCGTTTGACGCGCTCGCGCCTGTGCGGCGCGAGCCGCGTGACGAACGGGTTTCGGCTTGCGGATGTGGATCGTCGGAAGCGTCTCTTGCCCGAGAGCCGGGGCCGAGAGAACGGCGGACATGACGCAGGAACAGAACATGGCGAATGCGCGCCGCAGCAGCGGCGCGGAAGCCGCCCGTGGCGGCTTTGGAAGAACGGGGAAGGCATGAGCCTGGACTCGCAGCAACGTGGGCCGTCACTGCGAAAGGTCTCACTCCGTCATCGGCGCAGACTGCGCGCAGCAACAGAGATCAACCGCCTCGGTGCACCCCGCCCGACGCTCTCGCGCGTGACCACGAACGATGGCAGGTCTCCTGGCTCGCGGGTCACCGCCTTGGACCGCCTTCCCAGGGATGTTCCCCAGTGGCTTTATGGTCCTAAGACTCGCCGCTTACAGTTGCGGGGGCAGCCCCGGCGTAGCGCAATTTGCGCGCACCGGATTCCCTTTTGATCCCCGAAGGGAACCATCAGTCTCACTTTAAATGGCAAGTCCGGCATCGAGTTAAGGTCAGGCTTTGGACGCGTGGACGGTGACTACCCTACTCCGCCTCCCGCCCCAGCGCGCCAACGGGCAACTTGTCCGAGGCCGCGTTTCCCGGCATTTTCGAAGCTGGGGACGACGGAGGTCGCAGGTGCTGAAGTTCTTGGTTTCGGCCGCGATTTTCCTCTCTCTTTCCGCCTGTCAGATGACGCGCGACCGGGAGGCGGACAGCCAAAAGGAATTCGACCAGGCGGTCGACGCGCAACACAGGAGCATCGCCCCCGTCTGCGAGAAGATCGTGTCGGATGTTCAGAGGCGCCGTTGCCTGGGCGAGTGAAGCCCCGCGGCGGCTGGCTCCCTGACGCAACCGCAGCGGTCCGCACGTCAAGAAGGTGAGCCGGAGCGACGCATCGGCCTTAACTTTGCAATTGACGGTCTGATTGAGGCGGCAGCGTGCGAAGTGGTTTGCCACGCGCGACCGCAAGGCTCCAAAGCCGTGCTTCGCCTTCGAGGACAGTGATGATCTGAGCAACGGATCCGCGTTCGCCGAGGCGGACCGTCTTGGTGACGAGACCGAGGACAAAACCCGGATTGCGGATGACGTGGCCAAGACCGAGCGTCTCGTTGTCGCGCCTGCTGATGACTTGGTCGCGATCGTTCTGATCGATCGCTGCGAGTTCTTGCGCGAGCGACCAGGCGGCGTCGCGCGCTTTGGTCATGCTGAAATTGATGACTCCTGTCTCGACGTCGCCGAGATATCGATTCAACCACCGCAGCGGAGGCCAAACCGACGCCAGTTTCTCCTTAACGTCGCCAACGAGGTCGGCCAATAAGTCGTTGATTTGGATGAAATCAGCCTGCAGCGCCGGCAACCCCTGAGGGCCGACGGTCTCGACGGCGGCGATTCCGAGGTCGAGATTAATGTGAGCGTTGATGCCGAGCAGCAGGTGCTGCAACGTAATGGGCCACCACTGCTGCGAAACCTGAAAGGCGTAGTCCCAACACCGTGTCGGCTTGGATCCGCTTTGCATTTGATCGTACGCCGCGAGGTAGCGGTTCGCGAAGATCACATCGAATTTTTCCATCCGCGCATTGTCATCAAAGTAGTTGCCTTCATCGATGCGCTGTTTGACGGCGATTGTCACTTCACGGTAAAGGACCGCGAAATAGCCAAGCCTTGATTCCTTCGCTTTCGCGTCTTCGACAATCTGCGTCAACCGATGTATGACTTCGTCAACCGTCTTCGCTTGGGGCATCAGCTGGTCCTCCACACTGCTTTTGGGAAATGATGTTCGATGCTACCACGGCCGCCATCACGGCGGCCGTTGTGATTCCTCGTGCGTGTCGTCGCCACACATGTGCTTGTGCTTGGGGTGCAGAAGCGCCTGCTGCGGGTAAAAGATGCCCGCCTGCGGGTCCCGGCGCCAATCGTATTCCGCCGCTGTCACCGCCACTTCCGCCACAGCGCGGCCAGCAAGTCTCGATACGAGATGAAAGCCCATGTCGACGCCGGCCGACACCCCCGCCGAGGTCACGTATTTCCCCGCATCGACCCAGCGCGACACGCTGTCCCAGAGGACCTTCGGGCCGTGCTGGATCACCCAGCCGAAGGCCGCATGGTTGGTCGCTGCAGGAAGACCGTCGAGCAACCCAGCTCTCGCCAGCAGCGCAGCGCCGGTGCACACGGAGGCCATGATCCGCACCTTCTTATCCATGGCGATCAGCCAGTCCAGAAGCGCTGCGACTCCTTCGGGTCCTGCTGCTCGTCGAGCAGCCGCCTGGTTCCCGCGCCGCCTGGCGCCATGAGAACGTCCAGCGGTTCTTGGAGCGCTTGGGCGCACGTCCAGTCCGGTATGACCGACGGTCCGTTTGCGCTTTTCACCTTCTCAACCGTCGCGCCAATCAGCACGACCTCGAACGGATATGGCGGCGCGGTGGAGTAGTCCGCGCCAAGAAAGCGCGCTATGGTGAAGGCTTCGGCGAAACCGAAGACGTCAATCGGCTCGAATCCATCGAAGACGAAGATACCGATCCTCTGGGTTCGGGGATAGGCGATATTTTTCTCCATGCTTGTCTTCTCCCTGGCAAAGTGTCTCTAAATTTTGCACCAACCCAGGATGGTCGGCTAACCTTTTAGACAGACTGTATTTATTGCGCTTTTGACAGATCAGCAGGAGCCGAAACGCCGCCCTGCAACCTTCGGGTCGTCGGCCGGCGGCGCCCTCGACGTCGCAGGCCGCAATCAGCGCGCGATCGCGTTCTACTGCGTAATTTTCTTTTTCGTCCTGACATTGCCCGCGAAATTTCCGCAGCATATAATGGTCCTAGTGACCGGTCAGTTCTCGCCTTCGGGCGAAAAGGAGTTCTGCACAAAAATTTCGGAGGAGTCATGCTGAAGAAACATTGCCTTGCGCTCGCCGCTTCGCTTCTCCTCGCGCTTCCAGTGGCGACGGCGACCCGGGCGGCGGAGTACCAGCCATTCCCCGACGGCTATGGCTATATGGACCCCTCAGAAATCTCGCTGCTGGCCAACGCGGTCAAGGACGGCGACCACGCCGTGCTGCGCGACCATGGCTGGCGGATGTGGGCGGGCATCATGCAGCCGGCGAAAGGGCTCGATTGGCCCGTCTGGTACACCTGGCCCAACACCACCGCGGCCTTCGCCGCCGAGCCGACGCCGGGGGCGTTCGCGGCTGCGGCGCCGGCCAGCTCCGGCAAATCGCTGATCCAGCGCAATTTGATCAATAAGGACATCCCGTCCGATGAATTGCCGTACTATCCCATTCCCGAGGCTGTCGCCAAAGCCTATCCGAACGCCACCTCGAAATGCTCCAACCCCGACGGCCCCCCCAACATCTGTGACGGCGCGCATTTTCAAAACAACGGCGACATCATGATCGTGACCGAGTCGCTGAGCAAAGAGGCCTACGGGTGGATCCGCGGCTCCAAGCCGAACACGCCGAAGCTCTACGAGATCGAGAGCCTCGACAAGTTGCACAAGGACGGCGTGCATCTCCTGGAGGCGCCGGCGCGTCACATCGTGACGAAGCATATGTATTGGCCGGTCAAGGCCACCGGCCTGTCGGCGATCCCCGTGTGGCGCGACGACTATGACGCGAATTACACCAAATACGCGGGCTATGAGGTTTGGAAAAACCTCGTCGCGGTCGATCCGAGTGGCAAATCTCCTGCGCAGCTCGAGGCCAAGGTCAGTTTCCTCTATGGCGTGTTTGAACCGGAAAAGGATAAAAAAGACGCCAAGACGCCCTGGCCGACGGTGACCGCGACGGCGACCATCTACGGGATCGACCAATTCTATCACCACAAAGTCACGCAAGCGGACTGGGACAGTTTCGACGAAGCCGAGCCAGGCGATCCTCAGCGCGGCGAGCTATTGGGCCTACAATAAGCCCTTCGAGGTCGGCGATTATCTCGTGACCGTCGCCATGCACGTCAACACCAAGGAACTGCCGACCTGGGCGCTGCACAGCGTCTGGTGGTCGGATCGCGCCGACGCAGGCCCTTACGCCGCCAATCGCCCTTCCCTGCCCGACGCCCAAGGGCCTTGGGCGTTTCTGCTGGTCGAATCCTCTGCTGGCGTTCCCGTGCGGCCGCAGGGCGCGCAGCCCGTCGCCATGAACCCCGTACGTCGAACTGGCGATCCATCCGGTGGCGACGAATTGCAACAATTGCCACAACCGCGCCGGCTGGCCCAATAAGAAGGCCGCCAGAAGATCGCCCCCTATGCGGAATATTTTATGGCCGACTGCCCGGACCCGCTCCAAACGCTCAACCCCGACAGCAAGTGTCTGAAGCCGCTGACGCTGACCGACTTCCAATGGGATCGTCCCCGATCGCGCGGGGAATAGGTTGCCGAGTTCTAGGCGGATTTCTTACACTTACCGCTGCCTCTCCCGCCATAGCCGGTGCGGCCGCATGTCTGGTTTGCGCCATGAGATCGCGCTGCACCAAGGATGATCGCAAGGTCTCAGCGTTCGCCTATAATCTGCCTGCGGCGACCGTCGCGGCTGAAAAAACGCCTCAAATTGCGCCGGATCGGCGGCAAGGGCCGATTTTGATGGGAATGGCGATACCTACAAGTCTTTCCGACCCTGACTAAAATCATCGGGGGATTCCCTTTTTTGGCGCGAGCTCATTCAAGCTTCCGGCCGGGATTCGGAGGCCGGAAGGAATGGCGCGACCTCTCGAACGATCTTCGTGAGCGTGTTACTGCGTTGGTGTTGAGCGGGTGGACGGTTCGGGCGGCGGCGGCGCTGATGCAGGTGAGCGTCGCCGACTTCGGTGCGTTTCGCGCGAGCGGCGCGGGCGACGGGCAGCGCGGCGGCAAAGCCCATGGGCGGCAAGCGTCCCTACCTGCTCGCGGGCCAGCGCGATTTCCTGCTGGCGCGTCTTGCTGAGAAGCCGGATCTGACCCTGCACGCGCTGCTTGGCGAACTGCGCGAACGCGGCGTCGTCGTGTCCTGCGACACATTATGGCGGTTCTTGCGCAAGGAGAAAATCAGCTTCAAAAAAAACGCTATATCCCGCCGAACAGGATCGGCCCGACGTCGCGCGCCATCGCGCGCGCTAGAAGATCCAGGCGAAGCTTGACCCCAAGCGCCTCGTCTTCATCGACGAAACCTGGGCGAAAACCAATATGACGCGCACCCATGGTTGGATGGAGCGCGGTCTTGCGCTCATCGCCAAGGCTCCCTACGGCCATTGGAAGACCACGACCTTTCTCGCAGCCTTGCGCTGCGACCAAATCACCGCGCCTTGCGTGCTCGACGGGGCGATCAACGGCGAAAGCTTTCTCGCTTATGTCGAGCAGATTTCAGCGCTCTCGCCGGGGGATGTCGTCGTGATGGACAATCTCGGCTCGCACAAAAGCGCCGCCGTCAGAGAAGCCATTCGCGCGAAAGGCGCCGCCTCATCTTCTTGCCCAAATACTCGCCCGACCTCAATCCGATCGAACAGGTGTTCTCGAAGCTCAAACGCATGTTGCGCAAGGCCGAGGAAGACCATCGACGCGCTCTGGCGAAGGATCGGCGCTCTCCTCGACGACTTTCCGCCACAAGAATGCGCTGCATATTTCAAAGGCGCAGGATACGCTTCAGCCTAAGTCGGAAAACTCTGCGCGTCATCCCCACCGCCTCGCAGCTGGCGATCTTCAATCCGGCGCCAAAACAGGTCTCGCAACCGGACGTCTCGTCGTCTCCGCTTCGTGATGAGAAACGAGACTATCCGATGCGCCTCGGTTGCGTCTGAGCCTCAGCCCTTCGCGGCGGCGGCGACCTCGGCGGCGAAATCGCCGGTCTGCTTCTCGATGCCCTCGCCGAGCGCGTAGCGCTTGAAGCCCTTGACCGCGATGGGCGCGCCGGCCTTGCCTTCGGTCTCCTTGACCGCCTGCGCGACCGTCTTGCCGCCGTGATCGGGGTGGTTGGAGACCTGCTCGGGCAGCAGCACTTCCTTGTAATAGGTCTTGAGCCCGGATTCGATGATCTTCTCCATCACCTTGTCGGGCTTGCCGGCGTTCTTCTCGCGCAGCAAGTTCTTCTCGCGCTCGATGGTCGCAGAATCGAGCTCGTCGGCGCTCATGGCCAGCGGATTGGCGGACGCCACATGCATCGCGAGCTGGCGCGCGAGCGTCGCGAGCACCTCTTTATCGCCCTTCGAACTCCAGCGCGACGATCACGGCGATCTTCCCGAGCCCGTCCGCGATCTGCGTGTGGACGTAGCGGCCGACGACGCCGTCCGAGACGCTCACTTCGGCCGAGCGGCGCAGAGTCAGGTTCTCGCCGATATTGGCGATGGCCGTCGTGACCGCCTCGGCGACCGAGCCCCCGCCCGGGTAGGCCTGCGCGTTCAGCGCCTCGACCTCGGTCTTGCCGGTCTTGAGCGCCGTCTGCGAGACGTTCTTCACGAGCGTCTGGAAATCGGCGTTGCGCGCGACGAAGTCGGTCTCGGAGTTGACCTCGACGACGACGCCCTTCGTTCCCTCGACCAACGCTGCGACGAGTCCTTCGGCGGCCACGCGGCCGGCCTTTTTTGCCGCTTTGGAGAGGCCCTTCTTGCGCAGCCAGTCGACCGAAGCGTCGAAATTTCCGTCGTTCTCGGTGAGCGCCGTCTTGCAATCCATCATGCCGGCGCCGGTGCTCTCGCGCAGCTCCTTGACGAGGGCGGCGGTGATCGTGGCCATGAGCGAAATCCTCTATTGCGTTTCGTCGGCCCGTCGCGTTGCCGCGCGGACGCTCTCTATCCAAAAGGACGCCGGCCCCTGCGGGCCGGCGAAATGACTAGGACGTTTATGCGACACGCCGCCTACCGGCGGGATCAGCCGGCGATGAAGCCGCGGGCCTGCTCGATCCAATTGTCGCGAACGATGCGGCCGCCGAGCTTGAGATCGGCGTCGAGCTTCTCGGCCTGCTCGCCGGAAAGCGCCGCGATCTGCCAATAGTGGAAGAGGCCGCCGTCATTGAGCTTCTTGACGATCTGCGGGCCAACGCCCTGCAGCTTGGCGAGATCGTCCGGCGCGCCGCGCGGCGCGGCCAGCAGCTCGAAGGCTTCCGCCGGCGCTTCGGTCTCGGCGGTGGCGGTCACGAGCGCCGGCTCCTCGGGCGGGGCCTCGGAGGCGCCGATATCCATGCCGAGCGCGCCCTGGCTGCGCCCGATCCCATCGATCGCCGCGCGCGCGATGAGATCGCAATAGAGCGCGATGGCGCGGCCGGCGTCGTCATTGCCCGGAACGGGATAGGTCACGCCCGCCGGATCGCAATTGGTGTCGAGGATCGCGACGACCGGGATCTTAAGGCGGTTGGCCTCCTTGATGGCCAGCGCTTCCTTGTTGGTGTCGATGACGAAGATGAGGTCCGGCGTGCCGCCCATGTCCTTAATGCCGCCGAGCGCCTTCTCGAGCTTGTCGCGCTCGCGCGTGAGGAGCAGGCGCTCCTTCTTGGTCACGCCGCCGGAGCCGGCGGAAAGCTGCTCCTCGAGCTTGCGCAGGCGGGAGATCGAGCCGGAAATCGTCTTCCAGTTCGTCAGCGTGCCGCCGAGCCAGCGCGAGTTGATGTAATACTGCGCGCTGCGCTTCGCGGCGTCGGCGATCTGCTCCTGCGCCTGGCGTTTCGTGCCGACGAGCAGCACGCGGCCGCCCTTGGCCACCGTGTCGGAAACGGTCTTCAGCGCCTGATGCAGTAGCGGCACCGTCTGCGCGAGATCGATGATGTGGATGTTGTTGCGGGCGCCGAAAATATAGGGCGCCATCTTCGGGTTCCAGCGATGCGACTGATGGCCGAAATGGGCGCCGGCCTCGAGGAGGCTACGCATCGAGAAGTCGGGCAGCGACATGTTTTTCTTTCTCCGGTTCGAACCTCGGCGAAAGCGTCTTTGAGCCGGAAAACCGGCACCGGAGCGCCACCTTGATTCAGGGAGCGCGTAGACTTTCGCCTGTGGGATGCGGGCGGATATAGGGGAGAGCGCGCCGGGATGCAAGCGCGGGGGCTTGGGCCGATTTAGCCGATGGCCTGAAGTCTCCAGGGAACCTTGGGCGCTATCTCCGGACCACCGGTCGATGGGGCGCAAAAATACAATACTAAAGGAATATTTGTGCGCTGCCCTTATTTGGGGCGCTTGACCCGGATTCTTCCAATCGAGGCCTCGATAATATCTACGAGAGCCGAGAACTCCCGTGCAACGCCCAATCTTGAAGCGCCGCGCTCGAAACTCCGACGCGGGGCGTTTTCTTTTGGCGCCCACGTCCGGTCTCACAAGAGGCGCGACATCAATGCTTTCGCTTCGCCGCCTCAGCCAGGAGCGCCGACAGATCGGCGACGTCGATCGGCTTGACGAAGTGCCGGTCGAATCCGGCCTCGCGCCCGAGCCTCCGCTGCTCGTCGCCGCCCCAGCCGCTCAGCGCGACGAGAAGCAGGTCTTTCCCCTCCGGCGTCGCTCGGGCCGCGCGCGCCACCTCATAGCCGTCCATGCCTGGCATGCCGAGGTCGACGATGGCGAGGTCCGGCTTGTACTCCTATAGCGCAGCCAGCGCGTCGGGCCCGTTATTAACGGCGTGCGCGTCCGCGCCCAAGCTTTCGAGCAGCATGGCCAGGCCAATCGCCACGTCGGCTTTGTCGTCTACGACGAGCGCTCGCCCGGCAGGCCTTGGCGGCGACGCCTTCCTCGCGTCCTTGCCGTCGCCGGCTTGGGTGGTAGGCAAAGCCGCGTCTCGAACCGGCAGTCGAACGACGAACTCGGAGCCCTTGCCCAAGCCGTCGCTGTGCGCTTCGATCGACCCGCCGTGCAACGACACGAGGGTGCGCGCAAGCGCGAGGCCGACGCCAATTCCACCCTGCGAGCCTTGCGAGGCCTGAACGAAGAGCTCGAATATTTGCGGCAGCATGTCGGGTGAGACGCCGACGCCATTGTCGCGGATCTTCACCAGCGCGTCGCCGTTCGCCTCTGCGCTCGAAACCTCGATCACTCCGCCTTCGGGCGTGTATCGAATCGCGTTGGAGAGGAGATTGCCGAACACCTGCGTGAGACGGATGGGATCTCCAAAGACAGGAAGCGGTTTTGGGAAAAACGTCGCGTTCACCGTATGCCTCCTGCGCTCGATCGCCGGCGCGCTCGACTGCACCACATTGCGGAGGATGTCGTTCACATCCAGAAGCTGCGGTCGGAGGTCGATCTTCCCTTGCGTGATCCGAGAGATATCGAGCAGGTCGCTGACGAGACGCGCAAGATGCTCGACCTGGCGTCCAATGATGTTGTAAAGTCTTTCGGTTTCCACGGTGCCCGGCTTGAGGCGTCGAAGCGTTTGGAGAGCATTGCTGATCGGCGCCAGCGGATTGCGCAGCTCATGCGCGAGAACGGCCAGAAACTCGTTCCTGTGGCGATGGTCCTTGAGCTGCTCCTGCCGGAGCCGAAAGACGTCGATCGCGTCCGCGGCGATACGCGCGCAAATATCAACGATGCGGGCGTCGCGCAGTGAAGACTGGTGCGGCTCGCGGAAATGCACGCTCAGCACACCCACGATCTTCTTTCCCTGAGCGGTCGTCAGCGGAATCGACAACACGCTCCTAAATCCCCCCAAGCGCGCTTCCGCGAGCAACGGAGAGCGGGCGGCAGCCCCCTGATCGACATCGTCAATCGCGATAGGCTGAAGTTTGTTCAGCGCGAGGGCTTGCGCGGAGCTCTCAAACGCGCCGACCGTCGCATAGCGATCGAGATACTGTTGTGAAAAGCCGCGTTGCGCGGCGATTTGCAGGCTCCTTTTGCCCTCGTCGAAAAGTGAGATATTGCCGAAATCGGCGCCGACGAGTTCGATCGCGGCTCCCAAGACCTCGTTCAGCGGTTGAGCTAACTGCTCGCTTTGGACAGTTTTCGTGCTGAGCTGCTGTAAAAGCCGGCTTGCGTCGAGTTCCTGCTTGAGCGCCGCCTCGGCGCTCTTGCGGCTCGTGATGTCCATCAGCGTGAGGACGACGCCGTCGATGTGTCCCTCGACGGTGCGATAGGGACGCAAGCCCAGCACGAGCCAGCGGCCGGATTCCGACGGGATTTCCCGATCGATGGACCTCAAAGATTCGAGCACCGTGGCGGCGTCCCTCTCCAGGTCCGTGTAATCGAGCAGAATTCGTGTAGTCGGTGATGCGGCGGCCAATGTCGTCGCTCGTAATATTGAAGTATTTGGCGATCACCGGCGTGAAGAGCTTGATTTTGAGCTCGCTATCGAGAAACAGCGTGCCGATCTCGGTCGTCGCCATCAGGTTTTGAAGGTCGTTGTGCGCCGAGGAGATCGTCTCCAGCTTGTTCTTGAGCTCGCTGTTGACGGTCTGCAGCTCCTCGTTCATCGACTGCAGCTCTTCCTTGCTCGTCTCGAGCTCCTCCGCCGTCGAGCGATATTCCTCATTGAGCGACAGCAGCTCTTCGTTCGCGGCGCGCAGATCCTCAAGTCGACAGCTCATGCTCCTTGCGACTGGCGCTCACGCGATCCTGCGCAGCGCTCAGCTCCCTTCGCAGCCGCGCCAGCTCCCCTTGATTGACGTCTTCGTCCTTAGGCGTCTCGCCGTCCTCGGAGGGCGCGCCGGCGTCGAGGAAAAGGATGAGCGCGCCGCCTTCGCCGCCGTCGGCGGGGACAGCGGACGTCACGTGCAAGGAAACGAGCCTGCGGCCGCCGTTGAAGTCGACGGCGATCGGCGGGGTCAGCGTCGGATGGCCCTCTTCGAGCAGCCGCTGGAGGGCGAGCTTCAGATCGACACGGAGCTCCGGACGTATTTGCGCCGTCACATCGAGGCTGAAGGGACCTTCCATCGCCCGAAAGAACAGGCTCGCATTTGCCGAGATGTGCAGGATGCGCTGGGCGCTGTCGATCAGCACGCTCGGCGGAGCGTTGCGCTCGAGCGCCAGGGCGTGCACCTGCCCAACCGAGCCCGGAGTCTCAGGAACGATGTGGCCTTTTGGCTCGAGCTGTCGCGGATGATGGGTGGACCTGAATTGCGGCAGCAATGGCGCGACCCGCTCCGACTGAGTTATAGCCGCATAAATTCTCGCGTCGCGGTCGACGAACCGAAAGAGCGACGGGGCCGAGTCCACCATCTCGGCGGAGCCCAGAAAGAGGAAGCCGCCCGGCTTGAGCGCGTAATTGAACAGGCTGCAGAGCTGGCGCTGCACATCGCGTTGCAGATACATCAGCAAATTGCGGCAGGAGATCAGGTCGAGCTTGATGAAAGGCGGATCCTTGAGCGCGCTATGGAGCGAGAAGAGGACGAGATCGCGCAATTCCTTCCTCACTCGGTAGTTCCTGCCGTCCAGGATGAAGAACCGGCGAAGGCGATCCTCCGCGACTTCGGCCTCGATCGTCCTGGGATAGCGGGCCTCGCGCGCCACCGCGAGCGCCTTCTCGTCGAGATCGCTCGCGAATATCTGAATGGTTGATGCACGGCGCGCCGCGCCGCCTCTTCGAGCAGCAGCGTGGCGATGCTGTAGGCTTCTTCGCCCGTGGAGCAGCCGACGACCCAACTCTGATCAGCGCGTCGGCTTCGAGCTTCTCGAAGATCGGCGCGACGACCTTTCGGCGAGCGTGGAAAAAGCCTCTCGATCTCTGAAGAACGAGGTCACGGAGATCAGAAGATCGGAAAAAAGCTGTTTGGCTTCGTCCGTGTTGGCTTGCAAAAAGCCGAAATAGGCAGCAAGGCTTTACTGACGCGTGACCTCCAGGCGTCTCGAGACACGGCGGAGAACTGTCGCCCTCTTGTAGTTCGAGAAGTCGTGACGCGTTCGGAGGCGCAGCAGATTGATGATCTGGCGCAAAACCAATTCGGCTTCCTCCTCGCCCAAGCCGCGCATTGCCTCCTTGCCGCGCATGACCTCCGCGATCTGCGCGACGAGGCCCGCAATTGGGGCGAAGCAATCCACGACGCCGGTCGCGAGCGCGGCTTGCGGCATCTCGCTATATTCGGCTTCGTTCGGGTCCTGCGCGAAGATAACGCCGCCGGCCTCCTTGATCGCGCGCACGCCGAGCGCGCCGTCGGAGCCCGAACCGCTCAGCACGACCGCCATGACGTTGCCTCTGACCGCGGCGATCGACCTGAACAACGTGTCGATGGGCAATCGTCTGCCCCTGGGCTCGCTGAAAGGCCGCGCCGTCGAAACCGGCCTTCCATGACGAGCTCGCGATCCGGAGGGATCACGTAAATGCAGTTCGGCTGCAATCTCGTCGAGCCCGGGACCGCCTGCACCGGCATGGACGTGCGCGTCGCGAGGATCTCGGCAAGCGAGCTTGGCTGATCGGGCGCGAGATGCAGGATGACGACATGGCGAGACCAAGATCGTCGCCGACGTGCGAGAAAAAGGATTGCAGAGCGGTGATCCCACCCGCGGAAGCTCCCACGGCGCATACCGGCGTGAGGGGAAGGTCACTGGCTTTCGGATTTGAATCAGTTCAGAAGCGGGTAGCTTGGTCGCTTAATACGCATAAGTGCTCCTCGCACATGGGCTAAGCTATAGGCCGAATAATCCTCCCTCACAAAAGTTTTTGCTTGATGCTACGCAGCGATACGGTCCTGAACCTGGCGGGCGCGCCGTGCGGACGCCCCGGCCGTTTCCCTTCGAAGCGGCTGAGTAGCGCAGACGTCTCCGCCTCGTGGGGCGACATTTTGAGGACTTGTTCAAAAACAAAAAGGCGTAGCTTGACCCTCAACGACCTCGGTCGTGCCAGGGCGCTGGCCTGCGGGTCTGGCCACGCTGGCGCTCAAAAGTTGATAGACTTTTGCGATCAGAATTCGCTCCCCAGCCTTTTGATCCGGCGCGATTTCTTGTCGCTCGAACGATTCCGTTCGAGCGGAAAGTCGCGCTGAGAGCCATCATGGGCCACGAACACGAACATCATCATCACGCGCATGACCACAGTCACGCCCGCGAGACTTCGGCTTCGCCTTCGCCATCGGCACGACGCTCAATCTCGGGCTCGTGGTCGCGGAACTGATCTATGGATGGCGCTCAAATTCCCTCGCGCTGATCTCGGACGGCGTGCATAATTTTTCCGACGTGCTCGGACTGCTGCTGGCTTGGGGCGGGTCGTGGCTCGCGACGCGACAGCCCACCGCCTCGCGCACTTACGGCTATCGGCGAGCGTCCATCCTGGCGGCGCTGGGCAATGCGGCGCTGCTCTTTGTCGCGACGGGCGGCGCTCCTCCTCGAGGCGGGCCGAGCAACTCGTTGAGCGCGCCCACGGAAGTCGCGAGCGGCACGGTGCTCTGGGTGGCGGCTCGCGGCCATCGTCATCAATACCGCAACCGCCCTGCTCTTCCTGCGCGGCCGCGAGCAGGACCTGAACGTCAGGGGCGCCTTCATCCATATGGCCGGAGACGCCGCCGTCTCGGCGGGCGTCGTCATCGTCGCGCTCGCGATCGGCCAGACGGGATGGCTCTGGCTCGATCCCGCCGCCAGCTTCGCAATCGGCGCTCGTCATTCTGTGGAGCAGTTGGGGCCGTCTGCGCGATGGACGCTCAATCTTGCGCTGGACGCCGTGCCGGCGGGCGTCGACCCTGCGGCGGGGTGGAAGCTTACCTTGCGAGCCTCGCTGGCGGTCGCCGAAATTCATGACCTGCACATCTGGGGCATGAGCACAACGGAAACCGCCTTGACGGCGCATCTCGTGCGCCCCGGCTCCGGACCGGACGACCACTTCCTGGCCGACGTTTCGCATGAGCTGGAGCGCCGTTTCCGCATTCAGCACGCGACGATCCAAATCGAGACCGGCGAAGGCGAATGCCGCCTTGCGCCCGCCAACGTCGTTTAAATCCGTCTTCGCTGTCGGCGACGCTTGCCAAAATCCTTCCGTCACGTCATCTCCGTCAAAGTGGTGTCATATGATGCTCTTGATGCATTCGCCACGAATGCGAGCCGCGCGCCTTTGGACCGCCAACCGCCGGCTCGCATGAAGCCATCATTCGGAACTCGCATAACCGCTAGGCTGGCGGGATGCCGAATTCAGCGAGCCGCAAGATATGAGCCTCACAAAAAATTCGATCCGTTTCGCCTTGCTCGCGCTTGCTGGCCTCGGCGGCCTGGAAGCGCCGGCCGAGAGCTTGCGGGACTACAACCATATCGTCGTGATCCTCCAAGAAAATCACAGCTTCGACAATCTGTGGGGTCTTTGGGGCGAGGTCGGGGGCGAGCCGGTCAACGGGCTGCCGGGAGCAGAAGTCGCGCATTCGCTGCAGGTCAGAGGCGACGGGAAACCCTTCGACTGTCTCTACCAAAACGACGCCAATCTGAAAGATGTGAAGCCTAAGGACGGCGCGGCCTGCGCCTTCGCCAACGCGCCCTTCGACATCGAAGCCTACATCAAGCCGCAGGACAAGACCTGTCCGAGCCCCTACGGCGTCAGCTTCACCAAGCAGGGTTCGCGCGAAGGATACGCCAAGGACAAAGGCGAGCCGGGCGGTTGCACGCGCGATCTCACGCACAGCTTCTACAACGAGCAATTTCAGATCAACGGCGGGGGGCAGAACCGCTACGTGATGGGAAGCGACGCGGCCGGGCTCGTCATGGGCTATTACGACACGAAGAAATCGCCGCTTTACCAGTATCTGCACACGGCCGGCGCGCCGCATTACGTCATCGCCGACAATTTCTTCCACGCGGGCTTCGGCGGCTCCTTCATGAACCATCAATGGCTCATCGCTGTGCGCACGCCGCGATACGAAAACCCGCCGAGCCTTGGCGCCGATCAAGATCTACACAGCTCCATCGACGCCAACGGCCTCGCGACGAAGCCGCCCAAGGAGGTCTATGAAGCGTCGAAAACCCCGATGCGCGACCGGCCGCTCACGGCCTATTGCGAGGGCGATCCGCGCATCCCCCCGGACCGCGCCCCCGCTCCGAAAGGCTTCATCTGCGGCGATTGGGCCGTCGGCACTATCAGCCGGCAGGAAACTGGCCCTGGCGACCCGACGAGCCCCATATCCCGCGTCTTCCGCCTCTGCGCTACGAGACGATCGGCGAGCGCCTGAACGACAAGCACATCGACTGGGCCTGGTCCACGGGCGGCGGGGACAATGTCGAAGGCAAGCGCGACGGCCGCGGCTGGACGAATGGCTCCGGCCCGCGTTGCGCCGGGGCGGAGGGCGCAGACCCGCACGCCAATGAGACGACCGTCGACGGCGTGTTGCGCTGCCCCGACAAGTCCTTCCATTATCATCATCAGGCCTTCGACTTTTTTGAGAAATACGGGCCGAACACCGAGGGTCGCAAAAACCATTTGCGCGACGAGGAGGACTTTCTCGAAGCCGCGAAGAACGGCTCTCTGCCAGCCGTGAGCTTCGTGAAGCCCTTGCGGCTCGGAGAACGAGCATCCGGGCTATGCGAGCGAGGACAGGGGCGACAGCCATCTCGTCAAGCTCGTCA
>CAVXEI010000021.1:0-150512 GCA_963760695.1 uncultured Alphaproteobacteria bacterium
GACGTATTTCTTTACCTGCTGGAATGGCCGAGACGTGGCGAGGACCTCGATTTCTGGTTCGTCGACGCCGACGATCCTGAGAGTGGGGCCGCCAAGGTGGTGGAAATCGTTCGCGACCGCATCCCGCGCCGCTTCGGCCTCGAACCTGTCGACGACGTCCAGGTCTGTGCCCCATGCAGCGCGGCGCCCTCGGCGCGAGAGCACTCAACATCGATCTCCAGAACGCCCTCAATCGAAATATGAGCGAGAAGATCGAGCGGTTCGGCTCGAGCTTCGCCCCTGGTGACAAGGTGATGCAGACCGAAAATGACTACGATCGCGAGGTGTTCAACGGAGACCTCGGACGGGTCAAGCGCATCGACCAGACTGAAGGGCTTCTCGTCGCCGAGTTCGATGGACGCGAAGTGGAATATCCGTTCGGCGAGCTCGATACGCTCGTTCCCGCCTATGCGACGACGATCCACAAATCGCAAGGCTCGGAATATCCCGCCGTCGTGATCACCATCGCCACCCAGCACTACACCATGCTCGCGAGAAACCTCGTCTACACTGCGGTGACGCGCGGCAAGCGGCTCGTCGTTATCGTCGGGCAGCGCAAGGCCTTGGCCATCGCGAGTACCGCACGTACGGGCGGAAGCGCCGTGTGGACGAAGTTGAAGGAATGGCTGTCTGTCGACGCGAGGCTGTAGTCGTCTTCCCCGTCCGGCAGCCATCGACGCGCTGTGGTTCCAAGTGCAGCGCGGACGGGCTAGCCTGATCCTCTTCTTCCATGGCTTGCGTAGCCATCCAACCAAAACCCCAGGACTTTCGATGGCCAAGCGTTCCGGCCCCCCGCCCGCATCCGACGAACAGGTTCGCGCGCTTCTCGAGCGCTACAATTGCCCAGCTGCGTTCCATGAAGTGCGGACGCGATTCCTCGGCAACATTACCAGCCCGGTCATGTCGGCGTCGCCACTTGAGGTCGTGAAAGGGCTGTGGGGCGGCGAGTTGCCGCCCTTCGATACGATGGATGACGTCAACGAACTGCTCGGCGCGCTCGTCATGGGTCTGTGGAACCGGTTGAGCCGGCATCAAGACCGCAGCAATCCCTTCCGTTTGACGGTCGTCGTGACGGAGGCGACGCGCGAGAGCCTTTGCGCGACTGCGATGCTGCGAAGACAGGAAGTGGATGGCTTTGCGGAAGGCCTGTTCGGGTCCGGAAACGACGTCGATCTCCCCGAACGCGCAGATGAAGGCATGACAAGGCTTGCGGACCTGCGAGCGATGTTCGTCGCAATCGCGGACGTGACGTCCGATCCGACAAAGCCGGCGACGGAGAAGGATCTCAAGCTAACACGCGACCACGTGCGAGAGCTGACGAGCAAATCGGCGAGCGTGAAATCAACGCGATCATGCTCTCATGCAAGCGGGCGCGCAGGCAGGCGACTCCATGGTCGGGCGGAAAAGAGACGGCGCATTGAAGGACGCGACACATGGTCTTCTATCGGAAAGACCACGCGTTCCACAAATTTCCGGGAACCTCTCTCAACCCAGGCGTGGGCTCGCCGATTTTCTGAAAGGCCGCCAAAGCGACCAGGAAGTTCGCATTGCCCGGACTGTCTTCAACCCGAGCCTCCCGGCGAAAAGCTGCTATCCTCGCCCTTGATGGCACTTTACAAACGGTGGGGAGTCCCCCACCGCCTAGCGCCATCTCGAGCGCCTCGCCGCCCGCCGCCTGCTCGTTGGCCGTCTAGTCTTTGCGCAAGACATTCTCGTCAGGCTCGCCGAAGAAGCTTGTGTCGAGATGGGAGGCGCACGCGGCGCTTCACGCATTTTCTGATATATTAAATTATTCAAGTCATACGATGTCAAAGAAATCAGACATATATTTATTGAATTGTGCAGGATCTTGCAGCATGGCAAAATGACTGACCTTGGGTTGAATCACCAATTGCGCGCTCTTGATTTCCTTAGAAAGCCATATCGTGTGCTCAAGCTTGATGATTTCATCGAATTGACCGGCTGAGACTACGGTTGGGGCAATTATTCGCGCTAGTTGGCGCGAGGCGAAATCTGGTTCACTTCGCCACATAGAGCGAAGCCCCTCCACAAGCTGGGCCCATCTCTCGGGATGCGGAGAAAGCGAAGCGTATTCGCTTTTACATCGTTCGGAAAACAGCCTGAATAGGGGGGTGCTGGCGCCGTTCCTTTTCAAACCATCGCGGGAAGCGTTGGCACCAAAAACAAAGAGCTTCTGCACGCGATCTGGTCGCGTGATGGCGAGTTGTAGAGCCGTAATTGCGCCGTCGCTCCATCCCACGATGGGAGGCAGCGGGGATGTCGAGCTCGTCCATGAGCCCAACCGCGTCGTCGGAAAACTGTCGGTAGCTGAATTTCTGAGAGCTGACGGGGCTTCGACCGTGACCGCGCGTGTCCATCACGGTCACCTTGAACCGACGCACAAGAGTTTCGATCTGAAGGCCCCAATAGTTCGAGTGAGCGAGCCCGCCGTGGAGCAGCAGCACAGGCGATCCCTCGCCAAACTGCGCGAAGTAAACGCTCGCCCCATTTATCGCCAGGCGCCCCTCGCGGGCTGGCTTCGGCAGCGCCGGCGTAGGCGGAAGCGTGAGCCATGGCGCGCCGCCGATTTTCCCTCCTGAAGCGAGGAAGCCCCGCCTCGGACGTATTACAGCGGTGTTCAGGGTCGCCCTCGCCGTTTGCTTGGCCAATCCTTCGCCCGCCCAGAGCGCGCCAAGGGAAGCGAGCGCGCAGATGGCGCACCGACGGCTCAAGCAGCTACCCGAGCCCTCCGTCACGGGCAACGCACCAGAAGAAATGATGCGCCTCCGGACGGCCGCACCCGGACGCGGTCGGCTCCGATTTTCTCGTATGTCCAGGACTGTCCGATTTGTACCGGCCTTCTCGAACCATGGTCCGACTCACGCGTGATGGCGTTGAAACTAGCTGCATCGCTGTAGGAGACGGCTTCGACGTCAACGTCTCCCTCACCGTTCCGCCATACTACGGAGCCGCCGCTCACCTCCAAGGCATAAGCTTCTTTGGGCTTGCTGCAATTCGACCGGCCACCGACTGCCCACCGTTTCGAGGACTGCATTTCATCGAGCAGGTTCGTCAAGGATCCCGCTGAATTCGAAGCCCCACAGTCAAGGCTTAAAATGTGCCTGTTGTTGTCAAATGACCAGCTTCTGCATCTTTCCAAAAAGCTCTGACCAAGAAGGATCTGACCTTCTTCGTTAGTGATGGCTGCTGTAACATCATTAAATGTATTGATTTCCTACTTTTATAGACCGCACTTTGAAACTGTACTGACGGAACTTTTGAGCCGTCAGCTAATAAAAATTCTCCATGGCCAATAAAATCATCGTCGGAGATCTTCCTGGCTCGTATCAATGTAGAAACTACATCAAAGGGGATTACAACGTCGGAAGCTCCGCTATCAACAATGGCATTCAGCGTTATAAAATCATTAAAGCGAACTGGTATTACGTATACTCCTCCTTCTTTTTGCATAAAAATGTCCTCGTGGCTGCCGGCACGTGCTGGCGACGCTAGAGCTGCTTCTAACAAGAAGAAGACAATCAAAAACAGCTTCAGGTCTGCCATCCTAGCGCTCACGTCTTTGCTTTAGGTGGGGCGTGCCATTGTTATTGAACTTGAGAGGCGCTATCGAGGTGAGGTATCGAAGTGGCCGAGGCGCTTGGGAAATATGTGTCAGCTTCACTCCTCAGCGATGTAACGGTCATAGACCCATCCGCAGAACATTCGGCCGTCGCGCTCGTATCTGACGTTCAACCATCTGCCCAATGAACCCGCGACACACACACGGTTGTTTGTGAAAAGCTGGTCAACTTCCCAAGCCGGCCCAGCTGGCCCGTTCGCGCGAAGCCTCACACTCAAAAAATTGTCGCCGTGAGGATCAAGTCCTACGACCCGGCCAATGAAACGACATTGGCTGGCGCCCTCAGGATTGGCCGGAACAGTGAGCGTCACAGTCCGAGTCACCGTTTCCTGGGTTGTGATGGTTTGGGCTCTTGCCGGCGACGCCGCGAATGCGGAAGCGGCTCCCAATAGCGCGAAGATAATGATCTTCATGGCAAGGCCTCCACCTGTCCAATTGACGCACTCCGTCGGCCACACCGCAACGAAGCTAGAGCGGTCTCCGATTAGGTTGTATCATAGCCGCAGGCGCCGAAGTAGTTTGCGTCGAAGCTCATGGGCGTCGACCGCAGACACAGCGGATTGCGGCACGTCACCCATGCGCCGGCGACGCCTCGGGAGCGAAGATCGGCGATGGCGGGAGGCGAAGGGGCAAGCTGTCGCGGTTTGGGGCTGTTCCCCGGGCGTTACCCGCAGGTGGTTTTCGGCGTCGCAACCGGGTCGAAACAGGGGGTGGGTCTTTTTTATGATGAGTTGTTTTTATTGGCGGAAGGGGTGGGATTCGAACCCACGGTGGAGTTGCCCCCACGGCGGTTTTCAAGACCGCTGCCTTAAACCACTCGGCCACCCTTCCAGCTTTTATTATTCCCGCGTTCGTCCCGCGCCGACGCGTAGAGAGCGTGCGCGTCATACGCGATCTCGACGCCTCTGCTGTCTCTAGGGCGGCCCGGTTCATCCCGTCAACTTTCGTTGCGCTGTCGTCGCGGGCGATCTGTTACCGAGCGGCAGCCCCCGCCAACTCCGCGACGCGCGTGAACAGGGCGCCTCGTTCTTGTAGAAAAGGACAATCGGCGTAGCGTCACCTTTGGACCGAAGACTTGTGCTCAGCTTCAATTTGAGCGGAAAGCTAGCTTTTCGGCAAAAAGCTCACTTAAAATCGATCGCGTTGAGGCTTGCAGCAGTCGTGATCTAGCCGGCTGGCGCAGGCGTCGTCTTCACCTTCACGGGGCCGACATCGACCTGGATCTCGCCGCCATCCACCCGCAGCGCGTAAGCGTGCAAGGCGTTACGGACGAGATGCGTGACGCATTTGCCGCTGGCGCTGTCGAAACCCCATTGGTGGTGCGGGCAGGTGACGGTCTTGCCGTCGAAAGTCGCCTCGCTCAGCGGCATGTCCGCATGCGGACAGCGTCCGCGATAGGCTTTCAGCTCGCCGCCCTTCGGCCAGACCAGCAACACGCTCTTGCGGCCGGCCTGGAACAAGCCCATGCCGCCTTCGCTGACGGCGTCGGTATTGCAGATAGGAGTGAAAGCCATCTCGATCGCCTTGTAAGACACGTCCGGCGTCCGAGACGCAAATTGCGGACCAGCGACGACGACGCCTCACACGCTCGGCGCCACGACGAAGCCCGCGCCGGCGTCTTTCACTGCCGCCTCCTCCTCGCGATAGCTTTCGACATGTGCGCCCAACGGGCCGAGCCGGGCAAGCCGCGCGAACTCTTCGAGCGCGGTCGCCTCGCCAGCGACGAGCGTTTCGACCTCGTTCACGCCGCAGTTGCGGGCGAAGCCCGAGAGTTGGAGCCTCGCGGCCGCATGGGCGAGGAAGGCACGAAAGCCCACACCCTGCACGCGTCCGGTCACGATGATGCGCAGCGCTTTATGCGTCATGGGGAACCGCCAGATTGTCGATCAGCCGCGTCGCGCCGAGCCGCGCCGCCGCCAGCAGGCGGATCGGGCCGTCTCGTCGGGCGCCAATCCGCGCCAGCGTCTTGGCGTGACGCGCCTCGACGTAGTCGACGACGAAACCCGCCTCGGCAAGCTCGCCGCTCGCGTGCGTCAGCGTCGCCTCGATCGTCTCGCCCGCGCCGATGCGGCGCGCGGCCTCGGTCAACGCGCGATGCAAGGCCGGCGCCGCCGCGCGCTCCTTCTTGGAGAGATAGACGTTGCGCGACGACATCGCGAGCCCGTCGCTCTCCCGCAGCGTCGGCGCGCCGCGAATCTCCGTCGCGATGTCGAGATCGCGCGCCAGGCGCTCGATCACGAGCAATTGCTGGTAGTCCTTCTCGCCGAAGACGGCGACGTCGGCCTGCGCCTGGTTCAGCAGCTTGGCGACGACGGTGGCGACGCCGCAAAAATGCGTGGGGCGGAAGCGATCCTCGAGATCCGCGCGCGCCGGCCCGTCCACCTCGACGCGCGTCGAAAAGCCCGGCGGATAGACCGACTCCAAGGTCGGGGCAAAGCAAAGGTCGGCTGTAACGCGCGCGAGCTTCTTCAGATCGTCGGGAAGGGTGCGGGGATATTTTGCGAAGTCCTCGGAGGGACCGAATTGCGCGGGATTGACGAAGATCGTCACCGCCACGCGCTCGGCGTGGCGGCGCGCTTCGGCAACGAGCGAGAGATGGCCCTCATGCAGCGCGCCCATCGTCGGGACGAGCGCGATCCTCTCGCCCTTGTTGCGAAACTCCTTGAGCCGCGCGCGCAGCGCCGGCACGGAATCGACGACGGGAATGTCGCTCATGATGCTGCTCGTCCATAGGCTTGCGAGAGTTGCTGCAAATAGGCGATGTGCGCGGCCGGAAGCTTCCAGTCGGTCGCAGCAGCGAGGATCACGGCGAAATGATCCGCCCGCGGCGCGGCGCTCGCGGTGTCGGCGCCCACATAGATCAACGCCTGGGCGGAGCCCGTCGGTTCGCGCAGCACCGGCGACAAGATCTTGCGGTAGAGCCCCCGCCCCACGTCCTCATAGCGATCGAGCGCGCCGACGTCGCTCGGCGCGAGCCGCCACAGCACGCCATGCACGCAAGTCTTCGGATCGCGCATGACGCTCGCCGCCCCGCAGGTCATGAAAAACAGGCGGTGGCGGGCGAGGCGGGCGCGACCGAGCGGAAGCGAGCGCGGGCAGCGCTGCGCCATGGCGCGCCGGTCCATGTTAGTTCCGTAAGAGAAATACAGCGGCATCGCACCTTCCGATCCTCCCGGACGCGGCCGGGGGAGCGTTCTTATAGCTCAGGACGGCGGGCGCGCGAGGGCGTCCCAGAAAGACGCCGGAGTTCAGGACTCTGGCGGACAGCCCTGTTCGAAGACGCCGCTGAAGCGCTCGAGCCGCGTGAGATCGGGGATGCGCGTCAGAACCAAGGTCACGACGTATTTGAGCCATTCGTCCGCACGCGCGTCGTCGGACATCCGATCCTCGATCGGAAAAGGGACGATTTCGAAATACGGCGCCTCCCGCGACAGAAGCGCGAGCGCGCGCGCCATGTGCGCGCGTCCGGTGACGAGAAGCAGCGGCCCCCTGATCGCGTCGCGCCTCAACCAGCATCGAGTCTCGAACGCGTTCTGGAACGTGTTCTCGGCCGCTTCGCCCATTTCCACGCAGCAGGCGACGAGCTTGTCCAAACGCGCAAGCCCGGGGTTGCGCTGCGAGAATTGCGCGACGAGAGTTTGCTTGTCGAGCCCCGCGCCGCCATTGACGCCCGAGATATAGAGGCGGGGAACGCGTCCCGCGGCAAGTAGCTTCAGCGCCTCGTCGACGCGGGCGAAGTCGCCGGTGAAGACGACCGCGACAGTGGCGCGGCGGATGGCGGCCTCGCTCGGCGGCGCGAAGGCTTCGAACTCTGCAAGGTCCCATGCGAAGGACATGAGCGCGCACAAAAAGAGCGCCAGCGCCAGCACGAGCAGGGAAGGGGGGCGTGGGTTTTGGGAGGTCATCTTTGAGAGTTGCGCTTTGCCAAGTTCGCGCGCCGAACTAAGCTGGCGGCATGGTCAGACGGGAAATCGACGATATACGAACCTTGCTCGGCTCTAAACCCAGGCCCGTCGGCTGGGAGGAGCGTCGCGCGCGCATTGAAGAAGTCGGGGCCGTCTGGCCCGTCGCGGATGACATCAGCCTCACACCGACCGACATCGACGGCCTCCCGGCCGAGTGGTCTCAAGCCCCAGGCGCCGATCGCGACAGCGCGCTGCTCTACTTTCACGGCGGCGGCTACTGCTCCGGGTCGATCGTGAGCCACCGCCGGCTCGTCACGGAGGCGGGCCGGGCCGCGCGCATGAGGACGCTGGCGGTCGGCTTTCGCTTGGCGCCGGAGCATCCCTTCCCCGCGGCTTTCGAGGACGCGTTGACGGCGTGGCGATTTCTGCGCTCCCAGGGCGTGGAGGCGGCGAGGATCGTCGTCGGCGGGGACAGCGCCGGAGGCGGGTTAACAATCGCCCTGATCAACCGTCTGCGGGCTGCCGGCGAGGCGCCGCCCAGCGGCGCTTGGCTGATTTCCCCCTGGACGGACCTCACCCTTTCGGGCGAGACGCTCGCGACGAAGGACGCGGTCGACCCGTTGATCCACAAGCCTTATCTAGAGGAGCTCGCCGGCGCCTATCTCTCGGGCGGCGCCGCCGCAAACGATCCGCGCGTCTCGCCCTTGTTTTCCAGGCTGGAGGGCTTTCCGCCGACGCTCATCCAAGTGGGATCGGCAGAAACGCTCCTTTCCGATTCGACCCGTCTGGCGGCGAAGCTCGGCGAGGCCGACGTGCGCGTCACCTTGGAGGTGTGGCCCGACATGATCCACGCCTGGCCGCTTTGGAACGCGCGTTTGGAGGAGGGCCGCCGCGCGCTCGCGAGCGCGGGGGCGTTCATGCGGGGCAATCTTCTCTCTCGCTGATCTTTCCTCAGGCCGACACCGCCTGCGCCGTCCCGGCCAGCGTCTTGCCGCTCGTGCTCAGATTGTAGCCGATGACCGCCATAGAGAAGGCGTGCCGGCCGGTCAGCGGCATCGCTGCGCCCTTCGGCGCGCCGTTGAAAGCGAACTGGGTGGCTTTGGACAGCGAGACGTAACCGTCGAGCGCGCTTCCTATGGCGCTCGCGAGCCCAGCGCCTTCAGCTCGGCGCGGGAGAGATAGAACTGGCTTGCGCCGGGCAAGCCGTTCGATCGAATTGTGTCGATCCCAACGCGGGGAGCGCGCCCCTAGCTTTCGGACGCGACCCGGTCGGGCGGGTCACATCGCGGGAGTCGCAGAACGAATTGCGCCCCGCCTTGAGGAAGATCGACGCAGTCGATGGCGCCGCCATGCTCGCGAACGATGGAGTAGGTGATCCAGAGCCCAAGGCCGGTGCCCTCTCCCACCTGCTTCGTCGTAAAGAAGGGTTCGAAGATGCGAGCGCGAATGTCCTTGGACACGCCGGGCCCATTGTCGGTCACCTCGATGACCGCAAGCTTTTCCTCCGATCGAGTCTCGATCAAAACCAGGGGATCTGCGACGGACCTCACGGCATCGAGCGCGTTGTCGACAAGATTTCCGATCGCCGAATAGATTTGCCCCTCATGGCCGAGCGCGAAGAGATCCGCCTCGAGTCGTGTTTCAATCCTGGCTTTCGCCTTCTTGCTGCGGGACGCCCAATGCGACGCCGTTCGCACCACTTTCGACAGCTCGACAGGCGCATGTGGGGCGTTGGAGCCAAAGGACAGCCGGCGCAAATTCTTGACGATGTCGCTGATGCGCACCGCGCCTTCGAGCGTTCCCTCAATCAGCGGCTCGAGATCGTCCAGAACGGCGTCGATCTTGAGACGCCGTCGCAGCGCGTCTCGCGCCTCCTCGGATAGTCCGGAATGAACGCCTTCGAGATAGGCGGCGAGAGCGGTCCTGTAACGATCGAGCGTATGGATATTGCCATAAACGAAGCTGATGGGATTGTTGAGCTCATGAGCGACGCCCGCGACCAGTCGTCCGAGGCTCGCCATCTTTTCCTGCTCGATCAGACGCGCCTGCGCCTGCTGCAACTCGACATGGGCGCAATGCAAGGCTTCATAGGCGCGCCGCAGCTCGCCGATTGGCCTCCCCGTGAACACGGCGCCCGCGCGGCGCCCCAGCGAATTGAAACGCGCAGAGCAATTGACCGCCATCAGGTCCGACGGCCCGGCGGCCGTCGCGAAGCGCAGCTCCAGGCTCTCGTCTCTGCTCGTGGGTCCCGGCTCGAACATCGCCGAAACGGTCGCGCGACACTCTGAGGCGACGCATTCAACGAGCGGCCGGTCCACCAAGTCCGCTTCCGGGGTCCCCATCAACTTCTGGAAGGCCGGATTGACTTGGACGATCACCGCCTTCTCGTCGCAAACCAGCAGCACGTCCGAGACCGAGGCGACGACCCCAGCGATGAAGTTGCGCGCGTCCTCGAGCTCGGCGTTCTTGCGTTCGAGATCCGTCTCGTAGCCGATGAGGTCCGCATAGACCTCATCCATCTTGCGGATGACCTCCATCCACATCGACTCGCCGTCTTGCGAGAGCAGGACCTCTTCCTTCCCGCCGACGAGGGCGATCAACTCGCCGCGCCTTGCGGAGCGGGACGCGTCAGGGTTCGTCATCCACGTCCCGGCAGATGTCGTAGCGGGCGATCTTGCTGCGAAGCCCGACGCGCGAGAGACCGAGCTCCTCGGCGGCGCGGCTGATGTTGCGGCCGTTGCGGTGGAGGGACTCTTTGATCGCGGCGGCCTCCAAGGCCTCGACACGGTCCTTCAGCGTCAGCAGCGTCGACGAGTTTTTCGTCTGCTGGGCGCCGTCGCGACGCGCGATCGTCGCCGACAAGAGGTTCGGGCCGAGCGCCGCCTCGCCGTCGCAGCAGCACGCACATGCGCTGGATCTCGTTGTAGAGCTCGCGGATGTTGCCCGGCCATGAATAGCGCTGCATCAGGCGCAGGGTCTCCGGGTCGAAACCGGGAACCCGCCTGTTGAAGGCGCGGTTGACTTCGAGGAGGATGCGCGCGGCGATGATCGGAATGTCTCCTGGCCGCTCAGCGAGCGGCGGCAGATGGATCGGAAAGGCCGCGATCCGGTAGTAGAGATCGCGGCGGAAGCGGCCGGCGGCGACCTCCGCTTCAATATTGCGGTTGGTCGCGGCGATGACGCGTACGTTGACGCGCCGCGACCGTTGCGCCCCGAGCGGCCGGATCTCGCCCTCCTGCAGCACGCGCAGCAGCTTGACCTGGAAGGCGGGCGAGGTGTCTCCGATCTCGTCGAGGAAGATCGAGCCGCCGTCGGCGACCTCGAAAAGACCGATGCGATCCTGATAGGCGCCGGTGTAAGCGCCCTTCTTGCAGCCGAACAGCTCGCTCTCGAGCAATTCATCCGGCAGCGCGCCGCAGTTCTCGATAACGAAGGACTTGTCGCCGCGCGCCGAGCTGTGATGGATGGCGCGCGCCAGCAGCTCCTTGCCGGTGCCCGACTCGCCGGTGATCAGCACGGAGACATCGTAGCACGCGGCGCGCCGCGCGAGCCCGATGGCCTCGCGCAAGGCTGCTGTCCGGCCCATGCACGATGCGGTCGAACTCGTAACGCTTGCGTTCGCTTCGTCTTCGCTCGCCGACAAGGTTTTGCAGCTGCAATTTCGACGGCTTGGCTTCGACCGGCGGCGCTGACGGCGCCCTCTTTCTGCAGTCGATAGAGCTCGGCCGCCGCGCGCACGCTGTCGACGAGCTGTTCAGGATCCCAGGGTTTGGTGATGTATTGAAAGATGCCGGCCTCGTTCACGCCGGCGATGATGTCCTCCGCGTCGGTGTAGCCGGAGATGATGATGCGCACCGGCTCTGGCCACCGATCGCGCACGCGCTTCAAGAAATCGACGCCGGTTTGCTCCGGCATGCGCTGATCGCAAAGGATCACCTGGACGAGATCGCCCGCGAGGATCTCCGCGGCCTCTTGCGCACTCGCCGCGCAGAGCACCTCGAACTCGATGCTCAGCACGCGACGCAGAGACTCCAGCGAACGCCGCTCGTCATCGATGACGAGCACGGTTGCGCTCGTTCTCTGCGCGGCCTCGACCTCCATCTCGTCGAGCATCTTGTTCATGCGCGGCTCACAGTCTCGCCAACCCTTTCAGCAGATACGCGGCAATTGCTCGCCCGCCAGCCAGTCCACGATCCGTCCGCCGCCGAAGGCGGTGGTCATTTGGACGAAATGGCAGTCGTCGGCGACGATCTCGCCGATCAGCGTCGCCTCGGCGCCGAGCGGATGCGCGCGCATCGCGGTGAGAAGCGCCTGGGCGGCGCTCCTTCTCGACGATGGCGATGAGCTTGCCCTCATTGGCGACATTGAGCGGGTCGAGCCCTAGCAACTCACACGCTGCGGCCACTTGCGGCTTGATGGGCAGGGCGGCTTCGTCGATGCGCACGCCCACGCCGGACTGATGCGCGATCTCATTGAGCGTCGCCGCGACGCCGCCGCGCGTGGGATCGCGCATCGCTCGGATCGAGGCGCCGCCCGCCGCGACCATCGCCGCCACGAGCCCATGCAGGGCCGCCGTGTCGGACAGCACATCGGTGTCGAAGCCAAGGTCCTGGCGCCGCGACATCACGGCCACGCCATGATCTCCGATCGAGCCCGAGAGCAGGATCGCGTCCCCTGGACGCGCCTTGTCTCCCGAAAGCTCGAGACCCGCGGGGACGGCGCCGACGCAGGCGGTCGATATGAAAACCCCGTCGGCCTTGCCGCGCTCGACAACCTTGGTGTCGCCCGTGACAATCGGCACCCCCGCCGCGCGCGACGCTGCGCCCATGCTTTGCGCGATGCGCTGCAGATCAGCCAAGGGAAAGCCTTCTTCGATGACGAAGCTCGCCGACATGTAGAGCGGCGCGGCGCCCGCCATGGCGATGTCGTTGATCGTGCCGTTGACCGCGAGGAGACCGATGTCGCCGCCCGGAAAAAAGAGCGGAGTAACGACATAGGCGTCCGTGGTCATGACCATGCGGCCGCCGGCAACGTCGAAGGCGGACTGATCGTTTCCCGCGCGCAGCATGTCGTTGTCGAAGGCGGCGACGAAGATGTCGCCGATGAGGCGCGCCATGGCGCGTCCCCCGGCGCCATGCGACAGATCGACGAGGCCCTGGCGCAGATCGAGCTTTCGTCCAACGGAATCCATCTTGTTCATCCCGCCGCCTTTCTTTGAGGGGCGCGGAAACGTCCATAGGCCCAATAGGCTGCGCAGGATCCTTCCGAGGAGACCATGCAGGCGCCGATCGGCGTCTCGGGCGTGCAGGCCGTGCCGAACAGCTTGCAGTCGCGCGGCTGTTTCAGCCCTCGCAGAATCGGGCCGCACTCGCAGGCTGGATTGTCGCGCGCAAAGCGTTTCTCCACGGGGAATCGCCGCTCCGCGTCATAGTCGCCGTACGCCTCGCGCAGGCGCAGCGCGCTCTGCGGAATTTCGCCGAGTCCACGCCATTCGAAACTGTCGCGCAATTCGAAGACCTCGGCCATTTCCTGCTGCGCGATGCAATTCCCCGCTTGCGTGACGGCGCGAATATATTCGTTCTCGACCTCGGCGCGGCCGTCATTGACCTGGCGAATGAGCATAAGGATCGCCTGCATAACGTCGAGCGGCTCGAAGCCTGCGATGACGACGGGCTTGTGGAACTCCTCCGCAAAAGCCTCGTAGGGCGCGGTCCCGATAACCGTCGACACATGCGCCGGGCCGATGAAACCCTCGAGCGGGAGCGCTTGCGGATCGCTCGTCTCGAGGATTTGTCGCATGGCGGGAGGCGTCAGCACATGATTGCAGAAGATCGAGAAGTTCTTCAGCCCCTTCTTCTGCGCGAGGCGGATCGCGGCGACCGTCGGGGGCGTCGTGGTTTCGAATCCGATCGCGAAGAACACGATCTCGCGGTCCGGCGCGCGCGTGGCGATCTCGATCGCTTCGAGCGTCGAATAGACCATGCGGATGTCTGCGCCGCCCGCCTTGGCTTTGGTCAGGCTCGCGCCATGGGAGCCCGGGACGCGCATCAGGTCGCCATAGACGCAAAGCGTCACGATCGGATTTCTGGCGAGCTCGATCGCCTCGTCGATGCGTCCCATCGGCAGCACGCACACCGGACAGCCGGGGCCGTGAATGAGACGGACGTTCTCGGGAAGAATGTCCTCAATGCCGTATCGGGAGATGGCGTGCGTGTGACCGCCGCAAAACTCCATGAAAGAATAGGAGCGATCGGCCTGCGCCTCTTTTGCGATGCCTGCCGCCAAGCCTCGAGCCAGATGCCCGTCGCGATATTCGTCGAGATGCTTCATGAGAGCGCGCCGAAGTTCGCCGCCTCCTGCAGAAGCGCGAGCGTGCGCTGCGCCTCATCCTCATCGATCTTGGCCAGCGCATAGCCGACATGCAGCACGACATAGTCGCCGATGCCGACGCCTTCGACGAAGGCGAGGGACGCCGTCTTCAAGACGCCGTCGAGACTGACGCGCGCCATGCTGTCGGGCAGCAGCTCGACGACGCGCGCGGGTATGGCGAGACACATGCTAGTTTTCCCATCCTGCAAGCATGGCGCGGCGCGCCAAAAGAGCCTGGCCGAGCGAGAGGCCGCCATCGTTCGAAGGAACGTGGCGCGCGAAAAGCGCCTCGATCTCCGCTTTTTGAAGCTGCAACGCGAGGCCCTGCGCCAGCGCCGCGTTCATGAGGCATCCGCCTCCAAGCGCAATGCGCTTGCGCTCGAACCGGCGCACCGCGTCCACGATCCAGGCGCCGAGCCCCTCGATGAGCGTCCCATGGAAAAGCTCCGCGCCTTCGACCTTCGATGGTTTCTCCGAGACGAGATACCGAAACAAGGGGGAAAGATCGAGCACGCCCTCGCACAGCGCAAATCCGCCGGGCAGCGCGCGTGGCGTCCTGCAAAGCGCTTCGAGCTCCATCGCCGCTTGCCCCTCATAGTCCTGCTCCAGGCGCACGCCCAACAGCGCCGCCGCCGCGTCGAAGAGCCGCCCGAGACTCGTGGTTCGCGCACCGCCCGGCGCCGCGGCCAGTCGCGCCACCGCCAAAGCCAAGGGCTGCAGCGGAAAGCGCGTTTCCGCCTCGGCGCCGCGCTCGAGAGCCGCCAGCATGCCGACGCCCATGCGCCAGGGGCTGCGCGCAGCGCGATCGCCGCCGGGGAGCGGCGCAGGGGCGAGATGACCGGCGCGCCGCCAATCACAGCCGTCGATCCACATCAACTCGCCGCCCCAGGCGCCGCCATCGTCGCCATAGCCGAAGCCGTCGAGGGCGGCCCCGAGCGCAGCTTCCTCGACGCCATGTTCGGCCAGCACCGCGGCGACATGCGCGGCGTGATGCTGCGCGTGAAAGACGGGCAGGCCGCTCGCCTCGGCGATCCGCGTCGTGTGAAGATCCGGATGAAGGTCGCAGGCGACACATTCGGGACGCACGTCGAGAACATCGAGCATGCGCGCGACGGTTTCCGCATGGTGGCGCACGGTTGCGGCGTCGCCGAGACTGCCGATATGCGCCGAGACGAAAGCTTCCTTCCCGCGCGTCACCGTCACGCTGGTCTTGAGATGCGCGCCGAGAGCAAGCGTATCGGGACCGTCGCCGGCCAGCGGGATCGGCTCGGGCACGAAGCCGCGGGCGCGGCGCAGAAAGGCGGGCGCGCCGGCGATCATCGTCATCACGCTATCGTCCGCCCGGGCGACGATCTCGCGGGCGAAGCCCACGATGAGGTCGGCGACGCCGCGCAGTTTGTCACGGGCCTCGGCGTCGTCGACGATCAGCGGCTCGCCGCTCATATTGGCGCTGGTCGCGACGAACGCCCAATCGAGCGGGGCGTCGCGCCAGCCGGCGCCTGCCGGCTCCCCCGCCAGGGCATGGAAGATCAGGTAGTGCGCCGGCGTGTAAGCGCGCATGACGCCGATCCGCGAAAGCCCTGGCGCCACCGAAGGCGCAAGAGCCTCCGCCTTCTCGACGACGACGATCGGCCGCGCCGGCGAGCCGAGGAGAGCGCCAATCGTCTCGTCGAAGACGCCGATGCGTTCGGCCGAGGCGGCGTTGAGGACCATCACCGCGAAGGGTTTCGCGTCACGCTGCTTGCGGCGGCGCAGTTCCCCGACCGCGCTTTCGTTGTGCGCGTCGCAGAGCAGGTGAAAACCGCCGACGCCCTTCAAGGCGACAATGCCGCCATCGCGCAGGCATGCGGCGATGTCGCCGATCGACGCGTCGAGCCGCGGTCCGCATTGCGGACAGGCGATGGTCTGCGCATGAAAGCGACGGCTCGTGAGATCGCGAAAATCCGTCTCGCAAGCCTCGCACATGGTGAAAGGCGCCATCGCCGTCTGCGGTCGGTCGAAGGGAAGCCTGCGCGTCAGCGTGTAACGCGGTCCGCAGTGCGTGCAGTTGACGAAGGGATAACGATGAAATCGGCTCCGTGGATCGAAGAGCTCATCGAGGCACTCCTCGCAAACGGCGGCGTCCGCGGACATTCGCGTTCGCGTCTCGCCGGAAACGCTCGACTGGATGCAAAACTCACTTTCGGCCTTGGGCGCGACGCGGTGCTCCTCGACCGCGTCGATTTCGGGCCAAAGGCGGCGGGCTTCGTCTCAGCGCCGCGACGAACTCGCGCGCCCGCGTCCCTTCGATCTCCAGCAGAACGCCCTCGGCGTCGTTGCGCACGAAGCCCCCGAGATCGAGCGCACGCGCGAGACCGTGCACGAAGGGACGAAAGCCCACGCCTTGCACCGCGCCGCGCACCCTCACGCGCAGACGTTCCGGTGCTTCGCTGCGGGAACGCGCGGGCTCCATGACCACTATTCCGCGACCGCGGCCGATGCGCTGGCGCGCGCCCAACGCGCGGCGCGCGCCTCGATCCAGGCGTAGAACGCCGGCAGGCCTTCTCCCGTCTTCGCCGAAACGACGAGCGCCTGAAGATCCGGATTGATCTTGAGCGCATGCGCGATGCACTGGGTGACGTCGAAATCGAGATGCGGCAAGAGGTCCGCCTTGTTGATCAGCATGAGATCGGAGGCGGCGAACATCTCCGGATATTTGAGCGGCTTATCCTCGCCCTCGGTCGTGGAGAGCACCACCACCTTGTGCGCCTCGCCGAGGTCGAAAGCGGCGGGACAGACAAGGTTGCCGACGTTTTCGATGAAGAGCAGCCCCCCCGGCTCGAGCGTCAAGGCGTCGAGGCCGTGCGCGACCATATGCGCGTCGAGATGGCAACCCTTCCCCGTGTTGATCTGCACGGCGGGCGCGCCGGCGGCGCGGATGCGCGCCGCGTCGTTCGATGTCTGCTGGTCGCCTTCGATCACGGCGATCGGGAAGCGCGCGCCAAGATCGTCGATCGCCCGCACGAGCAGCGACGTTTTGCCGGATCCCGGACTCGAGACGAAATTGAGCGCGAAGGTGCGGGTCTTAGCGAAGCGCGCGCGATTCGTCGCCGCATTGTCTTTGTTCTTGCCGAGAATGTCGCGTTCGATGCGCAGAATGCGCTCTTGCGAGAACCCCGCGACATGCACGCCCGCAGCGCCGGCGCCGAAATCGATCACGCCCGCGTCATTCGCCTGCGCGCTCTCGGGCGCCGGGTGGTGGTGATCGTGCCCATGGTCATGGGGGTGATGATGATCATGGTGCGCGTGATCGTGAGGG
Source organism: uncultured Alphaproteobacteria bacterium (assembly GCA_963760695.1). Classification (GTDB taxonomy): domain Bacteria; phylum Pseudomonadota; class Alphaproteobacteria; order Rhizobiales; family Beijerinckiaceae; genus Methylocystis. The sequence continues at coordinate 17,252 of CAVXEI010000021.1, forward strand.
TGTGCATGATCATGAGCGTGGTCATGTTCATGAGCATGATCATGCGCCTTGCCGCCTTCGACGCTCGACGAGCCGCAGCCGCAAACCGTGCACATCACTCGACCTCCAGTTCCTTGAGGCGTAGATCGTCGCCTGCCGCAACCTGCACATGATAGCGTCCGCAATCCGGGCAGGCGCCGAAACGCTCATACATTTCCACGGTCTTGGCGCAGTCGAGGCACCAGCCTTCGCCGGGCGTGACGCAAATATCGAGCTCTGCGCCCTCGACGAGCGTTCCCTTGGCGACCGCGTCGAAGCAAAATCGCATCGCTTCGCCGTCGACGCCGCCGAGCGCCCCGAGCTCCAGCCGCACGACGCGCACGCGGGAGAACCCTCGGTTGCGGCTCTCCGTCTCGATGAGCTCGACGAGGCTTTCCGTCAGCGCCAGCTCATGCATGGCCGTCTTCCCTCACCGCGACGCGGAACGGGACGCAGGGGTCGAAGAGACCTGCAAGCTGAACGATCCGCCGTTCCCCGCAACCGCGGCTTATAGTAGCGCCGAGCAAAGCCTCTATGAAAGGGCCGGTCGGATGGAAATTCCACTCCGTAGGCGCGACGATTCGATGATCCTCGATCCGGTCGTCGCCCGTAAGCCGAACCCAATGATAGAGACGTCCGCGCGACGTTTCCACGGCGGCAAATCCTTCTCGCGGCGCCGGAGAGTGCCCGCAGGGCGCCGCCGCGTCGCTGTCTGCCCGGCCGAGCTCCCTGAAAGCTTCAGCGACGTCGATCATACGCGCATGAAAGCGTGCGGCAAGCGCGCCCTTCGAAAAGTCGGTTTGCGCCCACCGGCGCGCAAAAGCCCCGGTCTCGGGCGCGCGGCCCTCCAGCCAAGGCGCGGCGCCAAAGCTCGCGCCTTCGGCGCGCAGGCGCTGCATGACCTCTGCATCGTCGGCGTCGACGAGCGAATCCGGGGCCGTGACCGCGAAGCTCTCGCCCCCCATGAATTCCCTTTCCAGTTCTTCGAACGCGCGGCGGCCATCCGGCGCCGCCTTGTCTCGCGGCGCCCATAAGCCGAGAGTGCGGCCCAGGGCGCAAATCTCTTCGATCAGCAACATCGCCGACTTGCGGTTGGCGGCTTTCTCTTCGAAAGGAGCCAGCGCCTCGGAACACAGGTCGCGCAAGTGAGACAGCAGCTCGCCGATAGGGCGGATGATATCGAGATCCGTCGCGCCGCTGCCGGCCTGAAGCGCCAGGATCGCGTTCGAGCGCAGCGACGCGCCGAGACTCTCGGCGATGAGCGCCATGGCTTCTCTGCGATTGCGCCCCGCGTGAACCGGCTCGCCCCGCGCCCGCGCTATGGCGCACGCGGCGACCACGCGGTGCGAGGCGCCGCAAATCGAGAAGATACGCTCGGCCAGGAGCGGGGCCTCGTCCGCCGGGCGGCCGACGAAAAGTCGTGAAAGATTTGTGGCCCGCGTGGAAGAGATGCGAACAGCGCAGACGCGCGTGTCGGCGATCTCCGCGCTGATGGCGAGGCCGCCTTGACCCGCGGCGGGGACGCCAACAACGGCGTTCATGACGCGGCGCCCTGTTCAAAGCGACGTCCCCTGAGAAATGCGCGGCGGTCGAGAGCAGGGCGCCGCTCGGTCTCCGCTGCGTGAAGATTGTCGTCGAACACGGCCTCAAGGGCCGCCTGCGCCGTGGCGCAGGCCGTTTCCTGATTGGGAAATTCGAAGAGAGGCGAGAACAGCGAGCAGCTCGCGAGCTTGCCGAAGCCCGCGAGCTCGGTGACGGTGAAGTCGATGGAGCCTGCGGGGAAGTGGAGGCGGAAAGCGCCGAGCGGAATGGCGGCAATCGCCCCGGGCCGCATCTCTGCGGCGACGAGGTTGAGGAACCAGGGCGTCAAAACGATGCCGACGGCATAGCTCTCGAAGTCGCGAAAGCCGATGGCGGTCACCTGCAGAGCGGCGTTGCAGATCGGCGCGTCGCGCATCGCCGTCGCTTCAATCTTGCGATACAGAGCGGCGAGCGCTTCTCCGATCGCTTCCGCGTTCATGGCTCGGCCTTCATGAATTTCTCGCGCGGCGCGTCGCAATGGGGACAGCGCCACTCCTCTGGAAGCTCGGTGAAAGGCGTGCCTGGCTCAACCTGCCAGACCGGGTCCCCTTCCGCTGGATCATACACATGCCAGCAAACGCCGCATTCCATGCGCTGCGTCGGCTCGATGTCGATGGCGTCGCTCATGTGAAATAGGCCTCGTGAATTTCGCGCAGACGCTCCGCCGAGTCGCGAAAATCTTCCTCTGCTGCGCAGGCCGCGGCGGGAACGTCGCCAATCTCCAGGGTGTCGAGAATGATCGCGTCGGAAGCGTTGAAGAACTGCACGGACCAGACGTTGCGGGCGCCCGTCGCGGTGACCTTGCAAGCGCCATAGCCTCGCGACAGCAGTTGCACCGAGCCCTCGCCCAGCGTCTGCTGCAGAAAGGCCATGTCCACCTCGTTCATCGGGAGCAGCGAGAAATTGATCACATGGGCCGGCGGCTCGAGGGCGCGCTCGCTCATGCGCTCGTTGATTTCGGCCAGCAGGGGCATGACGTTCATCGCGCCCGCAGGCGGCGCGCCGAAGGCGAGACTCTCGGCGCCCAGGCTCCCGGCGCGTCGAACGATCTGCGGTATGTCGGCGATCTCGAGATAATCGGCGGCGAGACGCCGGGCGGCGTCGAAAAAGCGCACGCGCCACAGGCCCGCGACGGTCGCCTCCTTGATTTCGGCCGTGACGCCGTCCGGCAGGGCGGCGACGCCGCTGACCTCGCCCTGTCCGATCACTTGCCCGATCAGCTCGAGATCGTCGCCGTCATAGTCCGTGATGTCGAAGAGCCGCCCGGCGTCGGACGCCTTCTGCACCGCCAGCGCCTCGGCAAGCTGCGGCAGGAGCGCCGCGGCGCGCGGGCAGCGCTTGACCGCCTCGGCGCCGTCGGCCGTGGCGAGGAAGGAAAGTCCGTTGCTGTCCCTCGCATCGGCTTCGCCCTGTGTGAGGGGGACCAGCGCAAGCGCTTCCTCGGCGCCGTCGGGCGCCGCCCAGAACCCAAGCTTTGTCATGCGGACTCCCTCGGTGTGAAGGCGATCTCGGTGCGCGGCCCGGACTTGGCGACGAGCGCCGGCGCATCGGGGCGAAGCATGGCCTCGAGACGGGCGACATAATCGGCCCAGTCGTAGACTTTGGGGAGAACGCCAAGGATCTCCGAGCCGCGTAGGACCACGAGGCTCGGAAGCACGCGGACGCAGAAGCGCTCCTTCAACGCCGGCTCGGCGTCCGTTGCGACGAGCGCCCCGCGCACCCGCCCCGCGAAGGCGTCGAGCAGTTGCGGCAGGATCACGGCGAGGTCGCGCGACTCGGGCCGCTCGCTCGGGTCTCCCGCGAAGAACAGCACGCTATGGGACGGCGCGGCCGGCGTCGGGGCGAGAAAGGCCTCGACGTTGGCTTCGTCAACCAGAGGCAGATGATGACGCTCATGAAGCGTTTTGCGCAGCGACGCCGGCATGGGGACGTTTCCTTTTTTCATGCAATCGGCAAACGGCATGCCAGCCTTAAGCCCAGAGACGTGCAAAGGCGCTTGCGTGTACGCAAAGGATTTTTACGTCTAGGGAGGAAGCCAAGAGGATTTAGATGGAAAGAGGCATGGCGCCTTTGGAAGGAAGAATTCCGCCGGCCGGATCAAGGTGGGTCTTGGCGGAGGAAGTCCGGCAACTGCGGCTCGCGATCGACCAGGTCCGCAAACAGGTGATCGACGTTCTCACCCCGAAGCGCCGCTTCGACGGCTTCGAGCGCGTCGTCGATCTGCTGCGCTTCGAGATCGCCGAGCACGCGCATCGCCGTGCCGAGATGGGCGAGGATCTTGGTTCCGGCCGGCTGCGGCCCGATGAGCAGCATCGAAATGCGCTCCCGCGCGCCGTTGCGCTCGCAAAGCGCCTCGGCGCCGAGATCCTCCACGACCGTCATCGGAAAGCCGACGCACATGTCTCGTCAGCGCTGCGGCTGGAGCGCGAGCAGGGCGGCGGAGCCGAGCGCGATCGCAACGCCGACGCCGATGAAGAGCAGGTGATCGGAATTGCTCGCGACGTGCAGCAGGCTCCAGGCCGCGTCGCCATGCGGGCCGGCGTCGCGAAGGCCGTCGCTGGCGCAAGCGAAGCGATGGCGATGAGCGGGAGCTTCTTCACACTGCGCATGTCTTCTCCTCTTCGGTCGAGAGCGCCAAGTTTCGCCTCTCATAGGCGCGATCGTCGAGATCGTTGGAGAGCAGCGGGGCCGCCGCGCCGGTGCGCTCCCGACAGATCACGCCCCACTCGGTGAGAACTGCGCGGGCCGCTTCGCAAGCGGGCGCGAGCATCGCGCGCACTGGCGGCGTCAGCGGACCGCCCCAGGCCTCCAAGTCCTGCGGCTGCACGCCGATCAAAGCGAGACGCTTCGGATAGCGGCCCAAGAGATCGGCGGCGCTCAGCACCTCCTGGAAACCCGTCTGATGCAGGCTCATCTTCTTGGCGCCGGTGAAGCGCGGGACCGCCTCGTCGCGAATGACGCGAAGCTCTCCCGGCGCGAGCCCGTAGTCGATGGCGTCGAAGACGAGGAGCTGGTCGCAGGCTTCCACGAATTGAACGAGGTAGAGCCCTTGTGTGCCGCCGTCGATCACGGTGACGTCTTCATCCATCTCGAAGCGCGCGTGAAACGCCTCGAGCGCGCGCACGCCAAATCCCTCGTCGGCCCAGAGAATGTTGCCGATGCCGAGAACGAGCGTCTTTGGCGCGTCGGTCATCGCTTTAGTCGTCGCTGTCGCGGAAGACGCGCTCGCCCGAGATCATCGAGGAGATCAGGCTCTGGCGCGACATGATGTCCTCACGCACGGCTGTGTAGATGTGAACGATCACGAAGATCACGACGGCCCACATGCCGAGGTGGTGCCAAGTGTGAATATCCTGGCTGTTCGGCCAGATCGAGAAGACCCAGCCGAAGAGCTTATACTCCCAGCTGTCGCGCCCCGCGCCCTCGGAATAGAGGGCAAAGCCCGTGACGACCATGAAGGTCAGGAGCAGCATGAAGAAGAACATCACCAAATGCGCGAGCGGATTATGGCCGATGTATTTTTGCGGCCGGCTCACGAGAAACAGGTACCAGCGCAGCTCATAGAGGGCGCCCCACCACCACTTGGGGTCGGTGAGCGGCAGCGTGAAAATCTGCCGGGCGTAGGGGTTGCCGACGATGGCCCAATAAAGGCGGCCGAGCAGTCCCACGACCAGCACGAAGCCGGCGGCGAAATGCGCGAAGCGGATGTAGCCCATGACAAAATTGGCGCTCGCCTCGCCAGGCGTGGACCATAGAGGCGTCGCGATGAAGAAGCCGGTGACGGCGAGAACGACGATCGCCAGCGCATTGGTCCAGTGCCACAGCCGCACCGGCGCTTCATAGACATAGAAAGTCTGCAGATTCTCGGCCTTCTCGCCATGGCTGTCCAAGATTCCGGATGCCTGCGCCGTGTCGGTCATGAAGGCGTCTCCTCTTAAAAGCGCGCTAGCGCACCTTGACTTGGCTCATCTCCTGTCCGTCCTCGCTCATCACATGCGTCGAGCAGGCGAGGCAGGGATCGAAGGAATGGATCGTGCGCAGGATTTCGAGCGGCTTTGCGGGATCGGCGAGCGGCGTATCCATGAGCGACGCCTCGAAAGCGCCGATATTGCCCTTGGGATCGCGTGGACTGCCGTTCCAAGTCGTCGGCACGACGCACTGGTAGTTATCGATCTTGCCGTCCTTGACCTTGATCCAGTGAGCGAGTGCGCCGCGCGGCGCCTCGGTGAAGCCGTAGCCTTTGGTCTCTTTCGGCCAGCTCTCGGGCTTCCACTTCTCGACATTGGCGGTCGAGGAATCGCCGGCCTTGACGGTGGCGACGAGCTTATCCTGGAAATGGCGCATCTTCTGCGCCGCCCATTGGCACTCGAGCGCTCGCGCCGCGGTGCGACCGAGCGTCGAGAACAGCGCCGTGACCGGAACGTCGAGCTTTTTAAGCAACGCCTCGGTCGGCTCCTTGAACTCGGGATTGCCCTGCGCATAGCCGACGATGAAGCGCGCAAGCGGCCCCACCTCTACGGCGTTGCCCCGCCAGCGCGGCGATTTGATCCAGGAGTATTTGCCGCCCTCGTCGAGCGCCTCGATATTCGTCGGCGTTCCCTTGGCGTTGGGCCCGAGCTTGTAGTTCGGCTCGGTCACGCCGTCCCAGGGATGCAGTCCCTTGGTCTCGTCGGGGTATTTGTACCAGGAATGCGTCACGAACTCCTGGATCTGCTCGGGATCGGCGTGGTCGATCGGATGCACTTCCGCGAGATTGCCGTTGAGGATCACGCCGCGCGGCAGCAGGAGATTTTTAGCGGAATAGTCATTGGCGTGCTCGGGGATGTCGCCGTAGCTCATGACGCTCTTGCCCGAGAGCCCGCCGCCATAGAGCCAATCCTTGTAGAAGGAGCCGATCGCGATGACGTCGGGCAGATAGACTTTTTCGACGAATTCGATCGAGCGGTCGATGATCGAGCTGACCGCGTTCAAACGCTCCATGTTGATCGCGCCGACGGCGCCCGTGCCGTCGACGTTGATGGCGCAGGGCACGCCGCCGACGAGCCAGTTCGGATGCGGATTCTTGCCGCCGTAGATCGTGTGGATCTTCACGATCTCCTTCTGGAAGTCGAGCGCCTCGAGATAGTGCGCGACCGCCATCAGATTGGCTTCCGGCGGCAGCTTGTAGGCCGGGTGGCCCCAGTAGGCGTTCTTGAAGGGGCCGAGCTGGCCCGATTCAACGAATTTCTTCAGCCGGATCTGCAGATCCTTGAAATAGCCGGGTGAGGACAGCGGCCAGTCGGAGATCGACTGCGCCAACGCCGAGGTCGCCTTGGGATCGGCCGAAAGCGCCGAGACGACGTCCACCCAGTCGAGCGCGTGCAGGTGATAGAAATGCACGAGGTGATCGTGCACCTGCAATGTGAGCTGCATGATGTTGCGAATGGAGTTGGCGTTCTCGGGGATCGTGACGCCGAGCGCGTTCTCGACCGCGCGCACGGAGGTCAGCGCATGCGTGCCGGTGCAGACGCCGCAGATGCGCTGCGTGAAGGCCCAGGCGTCGCGCGGATCGCGGCCGCGCAGGATGATCTCGATGCCGCGCCACATCGTCCCGGTGGAGACGGCGTTGCGGATGACATTGTCCTTGTCGACGTTGACCTCGACCCGCAGATGACCTTCGATGCGGGTTAACGGGTCGACGACGATGCGTTCGCCGGAATTGTCGAGATTGAAGCCGTTCGGCGTCTGAATGGCCATGATAGCGCTTTCTGATCGAGCGTTGCGAGCAATGTTAAGAAGATTTGCCGGTGAGACGCTTGATGGCGGTGGCGCCGGCATGGGCGGCGACCGCGCCGCCGACCAGGCCGACCGCGGCAAGGCCGATCTCGTCCGCGTTCTGCTCGACGCCGAACTGCGTGATGTTGGAGAGCCGTTCGTAGAACGGCCCCTTGTCCCAAAAACCTTCCTCGGAACAGCCGATGCAGCCGTGGCCAGATTGAATGGGGAAGGACACGCCGCCGTTCCAGCGCACCGTCGAGCACGCGTTGTAGGTCGTCGGACCCTTGCAGCCCATCTTGTAGAGGCAATAGCCTTTGCGGGCGTTCTCGTCGTCCCATTGCTCGACGAATTGCCCGGCGTCGAAATGCGGGCGGCGATAGCATTTGTCGTGGATGCGCTGCGAGTAGAACATCTTCGGCCGCCCCTGGCGGTCGAGCTCCGGCAGACGCCCGAAGGTCGTGACGAAAGTCACGACGCCAGTCATGACCTCGGCGATCGGCGGACAGCCCGGCACTTTGATGATCGGCTTGTCAAAAATGACCTTGTCGATCGGGACCGCCTGTGTCGGATTGGGTTTCGCGGCCTGCACGCAGCCCCACGAGGCGCAAGCGCCCCAGGCGATGATCGCCATGGCGTCCTGCGCCATCCATTTCAGCTTTTCGACGAAGGGCTTGCCTCCGTCGATGCAGAACATGCCGCCTTCGTTGAGCGGCGGATTGCCCTCGACGGCGAGGATGTATTTGCCCTTGTACTTTTCTTTCGTCTCGGCGAGGATCTCCTCGGCCTGATGGCCCGCCGCCGCCATGATCGTGTCGTCGTAATCGAGAGAGATCATCGAGAGCACGACGTCCTTGACGAGCGGATGCGCCGAACGGATGAAGCTCTCCGAGCAGCAGGTGCACTCGAGCCCATGCATCCAGATCACCGGCGTGCGCGGATTGGTCTCGAGCGCCTTGGCCATCGTTGCCGCCGCGGTCGAGCCCAATCCCATGCTCGCGGCGGTCAGCGAGCAGAATTTCGTGAAGCTGCGCCGAGTGACCCCCTGGCGGCGGATCACATCGTAAAAAGTCTCGATGGCGGCCATGGTTCTCCCCGCGGCTTTATTTTGCATGGCGGCAAACCGCTCGTTGGCGGCGGCGGTAACTGGGCCGCAAGAAACGGACCAGCAGGAGAGCGGCCTGAAGCCGGGGCGTTGCTAAGGGAGAGCCCGCATCGAGCTGAAAATTTTCTTACCAGTGCAGAAAAGCAAACGACCAATCAATGCGCCGTGCAGACCATGCAGGGATCGAAGGAGCGCACGATGTGCTGCACTGCAACACTGCCGGCGCCGTCATTGCCGACCTCCAAACCTCCCAAGGCGAACTCGAGCGGTCCCGGCGTCCCGGCGGCGCAGCGCGGGGAAAAATTCCAGGTCGTCGGCGCGATGATCTGGTAGGCCGTGTAGCAGTCGTCGCGGAGGCTTGCCCAGTGGGCGAGCGTTCCCCGCGCAGCCTCGACGCAGCCCAAGGCCGCGCCGTCGTGCGCCGGCGCGTCGGCGACGCAGAAGCTCTCCTCGAGCTCGATTTGGCGGACCCAAGCTTCCGTCGCTTGCGTGAGCAAAGCAATCTCCAGCAAGCGCGCGACGACGCGCGCGAAGACGGTCGAGGCGCCGGCGCGCGCGACGAGTTCCCGGATCAGCGGGTGGCCCGCGACGGCCTGCCGGGGGAGCGCGCCGACCTCGACCGGCTCGCCATAAAGCCGCGGCGCCTTGGCGAAGCTATAGGCCCCGTCGCGATCGAGAGCGGGAAGGGTCCGCGCCCTTGCAGGCTGCGGGTCGCTGTCGCCCATGTAACTATGCGAAACGTCTTCGCGCACATCGGCAAGATCCAAGCCGCGCAACGCGCCCGTGGACGAGTGGAACACGCCGGTTCGAAAATGATGTCCCTTCGGCCCGAGATAGGCGCCGCCCGACATCATCAATCCAGGGCCGCGACCCATCGAATCGAGCCGCAGATCGCGCGCGATTCTCGACAAAAGCCGCGAAGTCTCCCCCGCGCCCTGCGCCTTCGACAAATGCGTCGAGATCGGCGCTCGACGCGAGCGCCGTCACCGCCTCGAGAGACGCGCCGAAGACGCTGCGCTCCGAGAAAGCGCGGAAGCGCGCGAGTATGCCGAGGAGCCGCACTTTTTCGCTCAGATCGGGCGCATGCGCGACGCCGCCCGGGCGAAAAGCGAGGCTGTGCGGCCATTTCCCGGCTATGATCCCCATGATCTCGAGGAGCCCGGCGCGGGCTGGCAAGGCCTCCCGCAAGCATTCGCCCGCTGTCGCTTTGAAGCGCGCCTGGATCGTCTCGAACCAGGGGCGCCCCGTGTAGCCTGCGCGGGCGAAGTCCGGCATGAAGAACAAATAGAAATGCGTCAGGTGATCGGCGATGTTTTCCGCTGCGTGGGCGATGTTCGTCAGCAGGAGCCCGTTGGGCGCGGGCGTCGCGCCTTGCGCCGCGCGCAACATCGCGGCGACGGCGAGCGACTGCGAGACCGAGCAAATACCGCAAATGCGCGGCGCGATTGCGAGCGCGTCCTCGCTCGGCCGGCCGAGCAGAATCTGTTCGAAGCCGCGATAAAGGTTTGTCGAGACGCGCGCCTCGCGCACCACGCCGTCCACGACGTCGAGCGCAACTTCCAAATCGCCCTCGACGCGGTTGAACGGCCCAACGACGATGCGGCTCATGTCTTCTTCTCGACGCCCGGCTCCGGCGCGCGTTCGATCCGATCCGAACGCGCATTCTCTCTGACGCGCTTCGGGGTCGCCGATTTCGACAGCGCCGCGAGCGCGACGAACCAGGCTTTCGGCATGTCGAGCGGCAAGCCGATGGGAATGCCCGCGACCTTCGGCGTCCGCATGAACCCTACGGCGGATTCAAACCCCGGCGAGGTGCAGGCGATGCAGGTCGACCCGCTTCGCGTGCACGCGCCGGAGCCGTTCCAAACCCGCTGGTTGCAGTCGCCGACGGCTTGCGTGGCCTTGCAGCCGAGATGCTCCATCAGGCAGCCGCGCTCGAAGACATGTTCGGCGCTCGCCTTGAATTCATAGAACTCGTTGCGGCTGCAGCCGTGATGCGCAAGATGGTCCGCAAAGAGCTTCGGCCGTCCGAAGCTATCCAGATCCTGACGGCTAATGAGGCCGAGCGAAAGCGCCTGCAGAGTCTCCATGATCCAACCCGGGTGGGGCGCGCAGCCGGAGACGTTGATGACCGGCAGGCCTGCGCGGGAGCGGTAGGCCGGACCGAGCGCGCCGCCGATCTCGCGTCCCTGATATTGCAGCCCGCGGGCGTCGGTCGGATCGGGCGACGCCGCCGGTATCCCGCCGAAGGCCGCGCAACTGCCCACGGCGACGCAATAGGAAGCGAGCGGCGCGAGGTTAGATATCCAGTCGAGAACGCTGCGCCCGCTGCCCGAGAGTTTATTGAAGAGGCCCGTTCCGTCCGGACCGCACAATACGGAGCCCTCGACGACGAGCGCGTCGAGCCGGCACGCTCCGCGTTCGACGGAATCGAGGATCGCCAGCGCCTCTCGCCCGCTCGCCTCGCTGACGCTGGGATGCCAGATCAGCTCGACGCCGAAGGCGCGGAGTTCCTCGAACCAGCCCGCAGTTCCGCTCTCCAGCGCCGACATCGTGCAGCCGCCGCAGCTCGCGGCCTGCAGCCAAAGCACTTGGAAGGGTTCGGCGCGCCTCACAGCGGTATTCAAGCGGATGGCTGCGGATTGCACAAGAAGCGATGCGAATCGCGAGTGCGTCAATTCAAATGTCCGCCACGCCCCGCAAGCGGTCTTTGAACCCGGAATGGCGGTGAATGCTGGATCGAAACGCTCCGCCGTGGTGTCCGACTGCGCGTCTGCTCCGGCCGAGACGAGAGCGGGTGACAGCGGCGACGTCATTGAAGAACTCGCGCGAGCTAACAGGTCTCATAGACGAGCGGGATCAGAATAGCGAAAATTCAAACCCCGGAAACGCTTTTTGGTCCGCATGACGAACCTTAGCCTTTGCAATTTCATTACTGTGACAAAAATACAACGCCCTCGGTAAATCGTGCTTTTTACCCGTAATTATTGCGGACATGCATTGAAACAGGCGAGCGCTTACGTTTAGATGGCTCGAATCTAAACACCCGGAAAGCTCGACGGAGCAAGACGGGCTCGCTGCTGCTCCCGACAAGCAGCGAAACGCTGCCTCGGGTTCTTTTGGAGGTTTTCCCATGGAACCGCGCAAGTCATTAGCGATCGCGATGGCGCTCACCGGACTTTCCGGCGTGGCGGCGAAGGCCCAGCCCGACGCCTGGTCGGGCGCTTATGTCGGCGCGTCGGCCGGCGGCGGCGTGGGCTACCAGAGCCAGCATGGCGGCATTGTGCCGCTTCCGCCCCCTGCCCCTGCTCCAGTTGAAACGGACGGAGATTATGGCGTCTCCGGAGCCTTGCTCGGCGGCGGCGGCGGATACAACTGGCAGCAGGGACGCTTTGTCGTCGGCATCGAAGGCGACGGCTCCTGGTCGTCGATCTCCGGCAGTGACACCTGCGGCTTCCCATGGGCGCTTCCGCATGCCTGCGGCGGCGGCATCTACGCCCTCGGAACGGTGCGCGGGCGCCTGGGATGGGACCTTGGCAACGTCTACGGGCCGTTCAGTAGTGTCCTCGCCTTTGCGACCGGCGGCCTCGCGGTGGGCGCGGTGCACGCCTGGGACGCGCTGCTGTCGACTTCCGGCAGCGCCACGATCGCCGGCTGGACGGTCGGTGGCGGCCTTGAGGCGATGATCGCGCCGCAGTGGTCGGTGAAGGTCGAGTATCTGCACGTAGACCTGGGCAACTATGCCTTCTTCACCGCGGCCACGTTCCCGGAGCATGTGGCGACGCATACGGAAGTCTTCCGGCTCGGCGTGAACTATCACTTCAACTGGAGCGCTCCGGTTGCGGTTCTCGCCAAGTACTGATTGGACGCGATCCTTGGTTCTGTCGCAGAACTGATGGAGGAGACGCCCGAACTCTTGTGGTCGGGCTTTTCTTTTGCCGCCGTCAGCATCCCTGTTCCCGCCGCTCGTTACTGCCGTCCATTTGGCGATCGTGCGCAGCCTTGGCGCGCGACCGATCTTCGTGACATGCGCCTACGGGGCGGCGCACCGCTGTGGGCGTATCGGCCGGCCGAGCAGTATCTGCTCGAAGCCGCGATAAAGGTTTGTGAAGACGCGCGCCTCGCGCACACGCCGTCCAAGACGTCGAGCGCAAGTTCCAGATCGCCCTCGACCCGGTTGAATGGTCCGATGACGATGCGCTTCATTTCTTCTTTGCGACGCCAGGTTCCGGCGCGCTCCTGCGTTCGACGGAATCGAGGATCGCAAGCGCGTCTCGCCCGCTCGCCTCGCTGACGCTGGGATGCCAGATCAGCTCGACGCCGAAGGCGCGAGAGTTCCTCGGAACCAGCCCGCAGTTCCGCTCTCCAGCGCCGACATCGTGCAGCCGCCGCAGCTTGCGGCCTGCAGCCAAAGCATTTGGAAGGGTTCGGTGCGCCTCACAGCGGCATTCAAGCGGATGTCCGCGCGTCGCACAAGTCGGGCGTCAGCGCGACAGGAGCGGCGCCTTCCGTCTCTTGGACGCGGGGCGCTTGAAGACCGCAACGAGCTCGATATGGGCGGCATAGCGGAACTGGTCGATCGGCGTGACCTGCTCCAGCGTAAATCCCCCGTCGATCATAAGCCTTGCGTCGCGCGCGAAGCTTTGCGCGTTGCAGGAGACGGCGACCGCAACCGGAACCTTGGAGCGGGCGAGCTCGGCGGCCTGCGCGGCGGCGCCGGCGCGCGGCGGATCGAAGACGACGGCGTCGAAGACGCTCGAGCTCGTCCGCGCGGAGGGGATTGTCGAAGAGATTGCGCCGCCGCACGTCGATGGGCTTTGTCCCCGTCAGGGTGCGGGCGGCTTCCTGCAAGGCTGCGAGCGCTTCGGCGTTTTCGTCGAAGGCCTCGACCCGCGCGACGTCGGCGAGGCGCAGCGCAAAGGCTCCCGAGCCGCAAAAAAGATCGGCGACGCGCTTGGCCTTGCCGATCGATTGCAACGCGAGGCGGCCCATCTCTTCCTCGCCCTGCGCGGTGGCTTGCAGAAAGCCTCCCGGCGGCGGCGAGAGCTTCGCCTTCCCGACGTCGATCATTGGCCGGCGCCGCAAAGCGAGGATGCGGCCATGATTGGAAAGCCGCGCAAGGTCTAAGCGCTCCGCCAGCGCGACGAGCGCACGCGCTTCGTTCTCGGCGAGCGCGCCGGAACCGCGTAGATCGACGTCGAGCCCCTCCAATGTTGCGGTCACGGCGATGTCGAACGGCTTACCGGTCCCCTTGAGCGGGCGGGCCAGCGCGCGCGCGGCGTCGAGCGCCGGCTCGAGACCGCTTTCCAGCAGCGGACAGGCGTCGATCTCGACGACCTTATGCGCGCGCGCCTCCATGAAGCCGACGGCGCCGTTGCGCGCATGGAAGACCACCCGGCGGCGCCCGGCGCCATGCGCGTCGAGGAGCGGCGCGACGTTAGCGGAAATTCCGGCATTGCTCAGAGCGGCAACGACGAGCTCGCGCTTCCAGGCCGCATAAGCCGACGGCACGAGCGTCTGCACGGCGCAGCCGCCGCAGACGCCGTAATGCTGGCAGATTGGCGCGACGCGGTCGGGGGAAGCCGAAAGAATTTCGACGAGGCGCCCGCGCTCGCCGTCGATTTCCACGAGCGCGCGCTCCCCTTCGAGCGCGAAAGGCACGAAGACCAGGCGACCCGAATGCTTCGCGACGCCTTCGCCGCGCTGGCCGAGTCGCTCGATCTCGAGCGTGATTCGGGTCATGGCCGCCGGCCGTAGATCAAGAATTCGCGGTTTCCGTCGCCGCCCGCGATCGGCGACGGCGCGAGCCCCACGACGCGCCAGCCGAGCCGCGCTAGGGCCTCGGCAATTTTCCCGCAGGCGGCTTCATGCACGGCGGGGTCGCGCACGACGCCCTTCTTCCCCGCGCCTCGGCCCGCCTCGAACTGCGGCTTGATCAGCGCGATCAGCGTTGCTTCGCGCGACGCCGCGAGCGAAAGCGGGCGCTCCAGCAGCAAGGTCAGCGAGATGAAGCTCGCGTCGCAGACCACGAGGCTCGGCGGCTCCGTGAGATGCGCGGGCTCGAGCGCGCGGGCGTCGAGCTTCTCGTAAGACGTCACGCGCGGGTCTCCCGCGATGCGCGGATGCAGCTGTCCCGAGCCGACGTCGACCGCGACGACATGGCGCGCGCCGCGTTGGAGCAGGGCGTCGGTGAAGCCGCCCGTCGACGCGCCGAGATCGAGGCAATAGCGATCCTTTACGTCGACGCCAAAATGTTCGAGCGCGAAGTCGAGCTTGACGCCGCCACGCGAGACGAAAGGATGCGGGCTCTCCGCGACGATCTCCGCTTCCGGCGCGACGTCTTGCGACGGTTTGGCGATCCTGATTCCGTCGGCGGAAACGAGTCCCGCTTCAATCGCCGCACGGGCTTTTGCTCTGCTTTCGAAGAGTCCGCGCTCCGCAAGCAAAGAGTCCGCGCGCGGCATCTCATTCCCCCGTCTGCAAGAGAGAGCCGACCTCGCGCGCCTTGGCGAGCAAATGGGAAAAGGCGAGCAAAGCCAGCAGGAAATAGAAGGCGTCCAGCGCCAAAGCCCTGACCATGAGCTCCGAATGAAACACGTGATCGAGGAGCAAGCCCCGCAGGCCCTCGAAGACGTAGGTCGGCGGGAGGGCGAGCGCGAGAGGCCGCAGCCAGCTCGGCAGCGCCGAGACGGGAAAATACACGCAGCCAAAGGGCTGAACGAGGAACATCAGGGACCAGGCCAGACTCTCGGCGCCGAGCCCGTAGCGCATCAGCATGCCGCTGACGACGAGACCGATGCTCCAGGCGAAGAACGCGAGCGCAACGAAAAAGACGCCGACGGCCGCGCCAAGCGACCACAGATTGAAGCCAAAGAGCGCGATCGCCAGAAAGATCACGGGCACCACTCCGATGGAGAGGCGGATCACGCTCATGGCCATCAGCGCGACGATGAACTCGCTCATCCGCAACGGGCTCATCATGAGATTGGCGAGATTACGCGACCAAATCTCCTCGAGAAAGGAGAAGGAAAACCCCTGCTGCGTCCGCAGGAGAACGTCCCACAGCAGCACGGCGCCGATCAAGGTTCCCGCGAGCCGGGCCGGGCCGCTCTGCGCAGCGCCCGCGGAGGCGAAATAGCTTTGCAGGAAGCCCCAGGTCAGAAGCTGTATGGTCGGCCAATAGACCGTCTCCAGGGCGCGCAGCCAAGAGGAGCGAAGCGTATAAGTGTAGCGGAGCATCATCGCGCCGACGCGGCCAAGCGAAAAGACGCTCACGCCGCTTCTCCGTTGGCGCGTCCGCGCGCCACGTCCAGAAAGACTTCCTCGAGCGTCCTGCGGCCATAGCGCGCGAGCAACGCCGCGGGCGGGCCGTCGTCGACCAGCGTTCCCTGGCGCAGCATCAGCACGCGTTCGCAGAGCCGCTCGACCTCTCCCATGTTGTGCGAAGCGAGGAGGATCGTGCAATTGTGCTTCGCTCGTTGCTCCTCGAGCCGCGAGCGCACCCAGTCCGCGGTGTCGGGATCGAGCGACGCCGTCGGCTCATCGAGTAGCAGGAGTTCCGGGTCGTTGATGAGCGCCTTGGCGAGCGCCACCCGCGTCTTCTGTCCGGCCGAGAGGCGCCCGCTGGGGCGATCGAGAAAGTCCAGGAGCGCGAAATCTCTTGCAAGCCGCGCGATCTTCTCCTTGGCGTCGTTGACGCCATAGAGCATCGCAAAGACCTGCAAATTCTCGCGCACGGTCAGCCTCTGGGGCAGATCGACGTAAGGGCTCTCGAAGTTCATGCGGCCGAGCACGCTTTCGCGAGCCGTCGCCATGTCTGCGCCCAGCGCATGGATCGAGCCGGCGGAGGGCTGAATCAGCCCCATGATCATGCCGATCGTCGTCGTCTTGCCGGCGCCGTTACCGCCGAGCAGGGCGGTCACCGCGCCCTTGGCGAGCTCGAAATCGAGGGGGCCGACGACGCGATTGCCGCCGTAGGATTTGCAAACGCCGCGAAGGGTGAGCGCGGCGACGGGCGTGGAAAACGACATGCTGCGGCTTTTAGCCCCGCCGGGCTGGCCCGGGCAAGCGCGGGTGTCGGGGGATTCTGCTGTTACGGCAATAACTTTAATCCTCCTCGGGAGAGTTTCGTCTACCCGCTTTGCCGCTGCTGAAAGTCGAAGCGGCGCGAGCGGAGCGCGCAACAGCGCCCCAACCAAGCACAGCAATCGGGGAGCCGCCTCGAGACAGCTCGGATTTTACCTTGGGAGCAAGTCGTCGGACCCAGGCTGTCGGCAAAGAGACGCCCCGACCGTGGACGCAACGGCGGGGCGCTCTGGCTTATGCTGACTTGTTAGTTCGCTTTGATCCCGTTTTCAGCGCGATATTTCTTGAAGACCGCGTCGATAGCCTGAATAACCTTCTTATCCTTATTCTCTTTGCAGAAGGTTATGACCTCATGCTCCAGGGTCTTTGCGCGATCGACCTTCATCTTGTGCTTCTTGCCTAAGCCGTTATACCATCCGCTGTACCAGACAGTAAGATAGTCAGCATCTTCCTGATAGGTGTCTGCGAGTTGCCCACAGGTCAACGCCTGAACATCGATATAGCCGTCCTTATCGGCAAACGTAGTCAATTCGGTCGCCGCCAAAGCTGACCCTGCGGCAAAAGTTAACAACACACCGCAAAACGCTGCCTTGATACCCATCGCATTCCCCTTCGTTGGTGATTGTCAGCGTCATACCCTTTGGCATACGAATGACAACCTACCGACAATACCCGCCCATAGCCGCCGCGGCAATTCGACCCCCGGGGGAGGCGGAAACGAGCCCCCGCCTTGTCGTCATGGCTAGCGCGCCATCTATTATGGCCAAGATTCCACCCAGCGAAGGATTTAGCCCGTCCTATTCACCCAACCGGCGCGCCTTGCTGATTTTATTCGCGTTCTGATTTCGGGCGCGATTGCGCGATGCGTGTTAACGCAGGGTGGGTCGGCACTTGGAACGCGTAGGAGTTGTCGGGATGGATGATCGAGGGCGGGGACGCCGTCCTGGCCGCTCGGTCACGGGCCTGCCGGCTGGAGGGCTCCGGCCAGATTTCGGAACAATCCAGCCTGCGGACAGGCGGTGGCGAGGGCAAGCTTGATGCGGCTTGCGGTCTCGACGATGCGCGCGCCGATCTTCAGGAGCTTCTCGCGCAAGGTCGCGAACTCGGCGACGGCGAGCGGATTTGTCTTGGGGATGGCGTCGCGCAATTCCAGCATCAGCCAATAAGCGGCGGTGTGCAGAACGAGCCGCATCTGATTGGCGAGCGGCGAACGGCAGGAGGTTCGATCCGACGCCAGCTGGCTCTTGTGCAATTTGATCAGATTTTCCATCTGGCCGCGCGCGCAATAGAGCGTGTCGTAGATATGTTCGGCTGAACCCGTCGCGATGTTGGTGACGACGTAGCGGATGTCGAGCCCCAGCTCGGTCGCTTCGATGCGGGCGCAGACGCGGCGCTCGGCCCTCCAGGATTTGGCGGCGTAGTCGGTTTGCGCATAGCCGCGCAGGGCGGGCATCCGCTTCAACGCGCGGCGGGTGCGGATGTCGTCGGCCGCGTCTTCGACGGCGGCGGCGAGACTCTTGTTGCCCGACAGCCCGAAAACATAGTCGAGGCCGTTGTCCTCGCACCAATCCATCACCTCGCGGCGGCCATAATGACCATCGCCCCGGATGGTGATCCTGGTCGTCGGCCAATGCGCGCGGATGCCTCAGTTGTTCATGCGCCATGTATAATGGCGAAGGTCATGCCGAGCGCGCCTGTCGCTCGAACGGAATCGTTCGAGCTTGCTTTAGTGGCAGATTGAGGGAGCACAGATGCAACAGGAAAAGTGGAGCGCCTGCGACGCTTACATCGCGAGCCATCTGATCGGGGCCGGCGAGGCGCAGACGGCGACGCTCATCGCCAATGCCGAGGCTGGCCTGCCGCAGATCGACGTTTCGGCGCCGCAGGGCAAGATGCTCTACCTCCTCGCCCGTTCATTGCATCCCAAACGCATTCTGGAAGTCGGGACTCTTGGCGGCTATTCGACGATCTGGCTCGCCAAGGCGCTCGCGCCCGGCGGACGCCTCGTGAGCTTCGAGATCGAGCGGCGCCATGCGGAAATCGCCGCCAGCAATGTCGCCCGCGAGGGATTGGGCGCCGGCGTCGATATTCGCTTGGGCGCGGCGCTCGACCTGCTGCCGGGGCTCGAAGCCGAGGGCTTCTGTCCAATCGATTTCGCTTTCATCGACGCTGACAAGGAGAACAACGCCGCCTATTTTTGCGAGGCGGTGAAGCTCGTTCGGAGCGGCGGCTTCATCGTCATTGACAATGTGATACGCGACGGCGCCGTGATCGACCCTCACAACCTCCATCCCATGATCACCGGCACGCGCGCGCTCTATGAGGCGGTCGCCGCGGAGCCGCGCGTCTCGGCGACGGTCATCCAGACCGTCGGCTCCAAGGGGTGGGACGGCTTCCTGCTCGCCAGCGTGGATTAGAGCGTGTTCCCAAAAAGTGCGAAGCGGTTTCTGGAAAAGGACACGCTCAGCTTACTGCGCCGCTATCTGATCGGCACCTCGTGCGTCTTCTTGCGGTTCTGACGGTCCGACTCATACTCCAGATAATGGAGATCGGTCGGCTCGGCGGCGGCGGTCGCGCCCTGTTGCAGGCAGAAGGACGGGATGGGGTGATAGGAGCCGTCGTCGGCCTTGAAGCAGTCGGTGAATTGCGTTTCGCATTTGACAGAATTGTCGAGCCCTGGCGTCACGCGTTTCGCGAGGGCGCGCGCCTTGCCGACGACGGCCTCGCAGGTCGATGCGTCGAAGCCCCAGGATTTGCAATCGCTGATCGTCGACATGATCTGCCCTTTGCCGCCGCAAGCCGGAGCGCGGCGCGTCATGACGAAAGCCGTAAGCGCCGCCGCCACGAGCGCCGCCGCGATGATGAAGCCTTTGGAGGGCGTGACGATCATTGAGGTTCCCCATTTTTTGTTTTCTGCGCGGAGCATCGCGCTGCGACATTGGCCCACCCTATGCTCCGGCGAACGCTTCCGCGGGAAGCCGCTCCCCGCGCTTCGGCCGGTCTCTATATGCTGATTTCAAATGATGGAGGAAGCGCATGAAAGCGATCAAACTTCTCGTGCTCCTTGTTTCGACGCTCGCCTTGGGCGGCGGCGCAGGAGCAGCTCAGCCGCCGCATCCGCTCGGGAACACAAGCGGACCGGCCGTCGGGACGCCGGTGGAGCCCTCGACCGTGGTCCAGAAGGAAAATCCCCTCGTTGGCGGCCGTCCGAGCCGGCAGAGCGAGGCTGCGGCTGGCGCCCCGGGAATTGAAGCCGCGCCCGGCACCCAGGCCGGCACGTCGGCAGGCGACGCGCCTCACAATCGCTGAGCCAACGCGCGAACGCGCTAGCGCCGCTCCCGTTGGGCGTAGCCGAGGCGAATGTTGAGCTCCTCCAAGAGCTTTTCAGCCGCCTCGGGGATGTTCGTGCCGGGCGGGAAGATTGCGCTCGCGCCGGCGTCGTAAAGCGCGTCGAAGTCTTGCTTGGGGATCACGCCGCCGACGACCATCATGATGTCCTCGCGCCCGGCGCTCTTGAGTGCGTCGCGGAGTTGCGGCGTGAGCGTCAGATGTCCCGCCGTCATGGTCGAGACGCCGACGACATGAACATTCGCCTCCGCCGCTCTCTTCGCGACTTCGTCCGGCGTCGCGAAGAGATCGCCGATCACGACCTCGAAGCCCAAGTCCGCAAACGCCGAGGCGATCACCTTTTGGCCGCGGTCGTGCCCGTCCTGCCCCATTTTGGCGACGAGAATGCTGGGCCTGCGCTTTTCATTCTCCTCGAAGGCCTGGGTCATGCCCTTGACGCGCGTGACGACGGGCGTGTTGATCCCCGCCTCGCGCGCGTAAACGCCTGAGATCACATTGGCCTTGGGCTTGTGGCGCGAGAAGACTTTTTCGAGCGCGAAGGAGATTTCGCCGACGCTCGCCTTGGCCCGCGCCGCCTTGACCGCGAGATCGAGCAGATTGGCGCCGGACGTCGCGCCTTCGGTCAGGGCGTCGAGCGCGGCTTGCGTCTTCGCTTCGTCGCGCTCGGCGTGCAGCCGCTCGAGCTTGGCGAGCTGCGCGGCGCGCACGGCGGAATTGTCGATCTTCAGCACGTCGGGGGCGACGTCGTCCGTCGGCTGGTATTTGTTCACGCCGACGACGACCTGCTGGCGCGTGTCGATGCGCGCCTGGGTCTTGGCGGCGGCCTCCTCGATGCGCTGCTTCGGCACGCCCGCGGCGATGGCTTTCGCCATGCCGCCGAGCTTCTCGATCTCTTCGATATGCACGAGCGCGCGTTTGGCGAGCTCGGCCGTGAGCCGCTCGACATAATAGGAGCCGCCCCAGGGATCGATGATACGCGTCGTGCCGCTCTCCTGCTGCAGAACGATCTGGGTGTTGCGCGCGATGCGCGCCGAGAAGTCGGTCGGCAGGGCGAGCGCCTCGTCGAGCGCGTTCGTGTGCAGCGACTGCGTATGGCCCTGCGTCGCCGCCATCGCCTCGATGCAGGTGCGGATCGAATTCACATAGACGTCCTGCGCGGTGAGCGACCAGCCGGACGTCTGGCAATGGGTGCGCAGCGTCAGGCTCTTCTGCGACTTCGCGCCCAGATCCTTCATCAGGCGGCCCCACAAGAGGCGGGCCGCGCGCAGCTTCGCCACCTCCATGAAGAAATTCATGCCGATGGCGAAGAAGAAGGAGAGGCGCGGCGCGAAGGCGTCGATGTCGAGCCCGGCGGCCATGCCGGCGCGCACATATTCGACGCCGTCGGCGAGCGTGTAGCCGAGCTCGAGATCGGCGGAGGCGCCCGCCTCCTGCATGTGATAGCCGGAGATCGAGATCGAGTTGAACTTCGGCATATGCTTGCTGGCGTATGCGAAGATGTCGGAGACGATGCGCATCGAGGGGTCGGGCGGATAGATGTAGGTGTTGCGCACCATGAATTCTTTGAGAATGTCGTTTTGGATCGTGCCGGTGAGCTTGTCGGCCGAGACGCCCTGCTCTTCCGCCGCGACGATGAAGAGCGCGAGAACGGGCAGCACCGCGCCGTTCATGGTCATCGACACGCTCATCTGATCGAGCGGGATGCCGTCGAAGAGCGTGCGCATGTCGTAGATCGAGTTGATGGCGACGCCCGCCATGCCGACGTCGCCGGCGACGCGTGGATGGTCGGAGTCATAGCCGCGATGCGTCGCCAGATCGAAGGCGACGGAAAGGCCCTTCTGCCCCGCCGCGAGATTGCGCCGATAGAAGGCGTTGGAGTTCTCCGCCGTGGAGAAGCCGGCGTATTGCCGGATCGTCCAGGGCTGCGCGACATACATGGTCGGATAGGGCCCGCGCACGAAGGGCGCGAGGCCGGGGAAGGAATGGGGGAAGTCGAGGCCGACCGTGTCCGCGCCCGCATAGAGGTTCTTCACCTCGATCCCCTCCGGCGTCAGCCAGCGCCGCGGCTCAGGGGCAGGCGGAAGGGCCTTCGCCGGCGCGAAAGGGATTTGGGAGAAATCGGGAATGGCGGGCATGGGTCTCAAGAGGCTTGGGTTTCACGGCGGGCGGCCCGTATCTCTTAACAGCCGTCATCTTGCGGGGGAAGGCGCCGCCCCCCGCGACGAAACGCGCCCCGGGAGAGGAGGCATGATCAAGGCCGGAAATCTTTTCGCGAAGATCGATCGCCCAGGCGTCGCAGGAGGAGATCGCGATCCTCGCGCAAAAGGCCGGCGCGCGGATCGAGCGGATCGTCTCGAACGGTCAGGCGAGCCCGCCTGGCTTTTGGTACGATCAGGCCTGGACGGAATGGGTCGTCGTTCTTGCAGGCCACGCCGCGCTGCGCTTTGCGGACGAGCCGGGGCCGCGTCTGCTCGGCCCGGGCGACTGGCTCGAGATTCCCGCCCACGTCCGCCATCGCGTCGAATGGACCGACGCCGAGCCGCCGACGGTGTGGCTCGCCGTGCATTTTGCGGCGTGAGCCGCCCGCATCACGGCGAAGCTCACGGCACGAGCGCGTCGAGATGCGGCAGGAGCTCGACGCTCTCCTGCTCGTTGGGGTCCGTGCGCGCGACGACGGCGACCGCGGGCTCGCTTCCCGTGTTGACGGGAAGATGCGGGACATTGGCGCCGACATAGACGAAATCGCCGGCGCGGGTCTCGACCTTGTTCTCGAGCCGCTCGCCCCAATAGGTCGTCGCCTCGCCCGAGATCATGTAGATCGCCGTCTCATGCGAGACGTGCTTATGCGCCTTGGCCCGGGCGCCCGGCGGGATCGTCAGCAACTCCAGATAGACGCCGGTGGCGCCGACGCTCTGCGCGGAAATGCCGGGCTTGAAGGTGAGCCCCTGCTTGCCGGTGGTGTTCTCCGAGGCGCGGATGACGGCGCAGGGGGCGGGCTGATCCTTGAGCTTGGGGGCGTCGTCCATAGGGGCTCCTGAACTCTCATGAAAAGAGTGGCTTCACGAGATATAGCGCATTCTGGACGGCAGGCCTCGCGCCGGCCAGACCGAAGTGAAAAGCCGTCTCTGCATTTGAATTGAAAAAAACCCCGGGCGTTTCCGCCCGGGGCTCCAAACTCCTGCGCTGAAGCAGAACGGATCAGAAATCCATTCCGCCCATGCCGCCGCCGCCCGGCATCGGGGGCGCGTCCTTCTTCGGCGCGTCGGTGATCGTGGCTTCTGTCGTCACGATCAGGCCGGCGATCGAGGCAGCGTCCTGCAGCGCCGTGCGGACGACCTTGGTCGGGTCGATGATGCCGAGCTTGATCAGATCGCCATATTCGCCCTTCTGCGCGTCGAAGCCGAAGCCGTACTCCTTGCCCTCGATGATCTTGCCGACCACGACGGCGCCGTCGCCGCCGGCGTTCTCGACGATCTGGCGCGCCGGCCATTGAATTGCGCGGCGCACGATCTCGACGCCGGTCTTCTGGTCGGCATTCGACGTCTTGACCGCTTCCAGAGCAGGAATGGCGCGCAGCAGCGCCACGCCGCCGCCGGGCGAGATGCCCTCTTCCACGGCCGCGCGGGTGGCGTTCAGCGAGTCGTCGACGCGGTCCTTCTTCTCTTTGACCTCGACCTCGGTCGCGCCGCCGACGCGGATCACCGCGACGCCGCCAGCGAGCTTCGCCAGACGCTCCTGCAGCTTCTCGCGATCATAATCGGAGGTCGTCTCCTCGATCTGCTTCTTGATCTGCGAGACGCGGCCTTCGATGTCTTTCTTGGCGCCGGCGCCGTCGATGACGGTCGTCGTCTCCTTCTCGATCTTGATGCGCTTGGCCTTGCCGAGCTGGGAGAGCGTGACGTTCTCGAGCTTGACGCCGAGATCCTCGGCGATCATCTCGCCGCCGGTCAGGATCGCGATGTCCTCGAGCATGGCCTTGCGGCGATCGCCGAAGCCCGGGGCCTTCACGGCCGCGATCTTCAGGCCGCCGCGCAGCTTATTGACGACGAGCGTCGCCAGCGCCTCGCCTTCGACGTCCTCGGCGATGATCAGCAGCGGCTTGCCCGTCTGCACGACCGCCTCGAGGATCGGCAACAAGGGTTGAAGCGTCGAGAGCTTCTTCTCGTGGATGAGGATGTAGGGATCCTCGAGCTCGGCGACGAGACGCTCGGCGTTGGTGATGAAGTAAGGCGAGAGATAGCCGCGGTCGAACTGCAGGCCCTCGACGATGACGGTCTCGGTCTCGAGGCTCTTGGCTTCCTCGACCGTGATGACGCCCTCATTGCCGACCTTCTGCACCGCCTTGGCGATTTCCGAGCCGATGAAGCTGTCGCCATTGGCCGAGATCGTGCCGACCTGGGCGATCTCGTCGTTCGAGGTGACTTTCTTCGAATTGGCCTTGAGATGTGCGACCACGGCCTCGACGCCGAGATCGATGCCACGCTTGAGATCCAGCGGGTTGAGACCCGCCGCGACGGCCTTGGCGCCTTCACGGGCGATCGAGGCGGCGAGGACGGTCGCGGTCGTGGTGCCGTCGCCGGCCAGGTCGTTCTGCTTGGAGGCGACCTCGCGCACGAGCTGCGCGCCCAGGTTCTCGAACTTGTCGGCGAGCTCGATCTCCTTGGCGACGGTGACGCCGTCCTTGGTGATGCGCGGAGCGCCGAAGCTCTTCTCGATCACGACGTTGCGGCCCTTGGGGCCGAGCGTGACCTTCACCGCGTTGTTGAGGATCTCGACGCCGCGCATGATGCGGTCGCGGGCGTCCGAGGAGAAACGAATTTCTTTGGCGGCCATGTTGGGTCCACTCCGTTACGGGAAAGTTTCTGGTTGCTGTGCGGGCGAGTTAGCCGACGATCCCGAGGATGTCGCTCTCTTTCATGATGAGCAGGTCCTCGCCGTCGATCTTGACCTCGGTGCCGGACCATTTGCCGAAGAGAACGCGGTCGCCGGCCTTGACGTCGAGGGGAACGAGCTTGCCGGCCTCGTCGCGCGCGCCGGGCCCGACGGAAACGATCTTGCCCTCCTGGGGCTTCTCCTTGGCGGAGTTGGGGATGATGATCCCGCCCTTGGTCTTCTCTTCGCCTTCGAGCCGCTTGACGACGACGCGGTCGTGCAGGGGACGGAACGCCATGTTGCAATCTTCCTTCGATGCGCCGGCCGCCCAGGGTGGCGCGCCCGGCAAAGGGTCAACGGAAAGCGCTGTTGGCACTCGTCCGCGAGGAGTGCCAACAGCGACCAGTCCGAGATAGGAGCGCGACCGGCGGGTGTCAATGGGTGGTCGGGGAAGAAGTTGCCCGGAGCCGCCCGGAAGGGCGTCGTGACGACCGCCGGCCGTCGGACGCCTCAACCGCGCCGGCGCGCGCGCATGAAATGCGGGCCCGCCCGCCGGGCGATCCCCTTCCGGCCGCCAAAGAAGCGTTCTGTAATATCGGCCAGATCCAGATCCTCGACTTCATCGAAGCCCAGCGCGCGGAGATCGCGCGCGAGCGCGGCGGGCTCCGGGAAGGAGATCATCGGCTCGCCCGCGGCGGCCGCGCGCTCCATGAGCGCCTCGACGGAGCCGCGTCGCTCGGCCGGGTAGTTCGCCAGAGGCTCGGAATAATCGAAGACGACCTCGCCGCGCGGAATCTGCGCGATGAAGCGCAGCGTCGCCAGGATGGCGTCGCGTGTGAGGTAGGGGACGACGCCGAGCCAGAAGAAGAAGGCGGGCGCGCCGGGATCGAAGCCCTCGGCCGGGAGCCGCTCGGCCAGGCTCCCGCGCTCGAAGTCGACGGAAACGAAAGTGAGCAAGGGCGGAACGTCCAAGCCCGCCTCCGCGAGGCGCCGGCGCTTCCACGCCTGCGTCGCCGGATGGTCGACCTCGAAGACGCGCAGGCCCCGTTGCGCATGAGGGTTGCGCAGCGCGAAGGTGTCGAGGCCGGCGCCCAGCACGACCGCCTGACGCAGGCCGGCCAAGACCGTCCCCGCCAGCGCCTCTTCGGCGAAGCGGCTCCGGGCGGCGATGAGCAGGCGAAGGGGCCGCAGCCCCCGATCGCGCGCCCGATCGTCGGCCTCGGCGCAGCCCTCCGCGCCAAGGATTTCGCGCGCGAGACGATCGCGAAAAACGCTCCCACTCTCCAGTTGCTGATGGGCGGCGCGATGTCCCGCGGCGCCCCGCGCGGTGAGGCTCGGCTGGTCGTCCTTCACGGAAGCTGCGTCTAGAAGGGGTTGAGCGCCCTCAGCTCAGCGTCGCCTTGACAATCTTGTCCGGATCTTTCACCGGCTCGCCGCGCTTGATCTTGTCGACATTCTCCATGCCGGAGGTCACCTCGCCCCAGACCGTATATTGCCGGTCGAGGAAGCGCGCGTCGGCGAAGCAGATGAAGAATTGCGAATTGGCCGTGTCCGGGTGTGAGGCGCGCGCCATGGAGCAGGTCCCACGCACATGCGGGGCCGAACTGAACTCCTGCGCGAGATTTGGATATTTCGAGCCGCCCGTGCCCGTGCCGTGCGGACAGCCGGTCTGGGCCATGAAGCCCTCGATCACGCGGTGGAAGACGACCCCGTCGTAAAAGCCCTCGGAGACGAGCTGCTTGATGCGCGCGACATGGTTCGGCGCAAGATCGGGGCGCAGCTTGATCGCGACAGGACCCTGCGTGGTTTCGAGCGTGAGCGTGTTGCCTTCTTCTGACATGCGATTTCCTTTGCGGGGTAGGGCGAGCCGGCCCCTCCCCAGCCCTCCCCCGCCATAGGGCGTCTTTAGACGCCCGTCTATCGACGGGCTATGGCGGTGGAGGGGAATGGCCGGCGTTTCGCGAAACGTTCAAAGAAACCCAAGTCCGCTCCCTCTCCCGCGCGAGCGGGGGAGGGTTGGGGAGGGGGCTGAAAATCCTTTAGCTATTATCGTCCGCCATGCGCAGCTTGACGATCTTGTCCGGGTTCGCCGGCGGCTCGCCGGGCTTGATCTGGTCGATGAACTCCATGCCGGAGATCACATTGCCCCAGACCGTGTATTGCTCCTCGAGATAGCGCGCCGGGCCGAAGCAGATGAAGAACTGGCTGTTCGCCGAGTCCGGCTCCTGGCTGCGCGCCATGCCGACCGTGCCGCGCAAGAACTTCTCCTTGGAGAATTCCGCCGGAATGTTCGGAAGCTTGGACTTGCCCGTGCCGGTGCCGGTCGGGTCGCCCGTCTGCGCCATGAAGCCGGGGATCACCCGGTGGAAGACGATCCCGTCGTAAAAATGCTCCCGCGCCAGCTTCTCGATCTGCGCGACGTGCTTGGGCGCGATGTCCGGGCGCATCTTGATGACGGTGCGGCCATAGACCGTATCGAGGTTGAGGAGCTTGTCCTCGGCGCGGGCGGCGCCCGAAGCAAGGAGCGTCGCTGCGCCGGCGGCGCCCGCGACAAAATGGCGGCGGTCAATGGTCATTGAAGTCCTCCCCAGTCTTTCGTCGTTATGGATCGCGCCTTAGTGGCGGCCCACGGCTCTTTTTAATGCGGCGACCGAGGCTTCCGGCGCGAAGGCGGAAAGATCGCCGCCGAGCTTCGCGATCTGGCGCACGAGCGTCGCGTTGATGTGGCGCGCTTCGGGCGAGGCGGGAAGAAAGACCGTGCCGATCTCGGGCGCGAGCGCCGTATTCATCCCCGCCATGCTCATTTCATAGTCGAAATCGGCGCCGTCGCGCAAACCCCGCAAAATAATCGACGCGCCGAGTCCCCGCGCCGCCTCGACCGCCAGACCCTCGAAGGCCCGCGCCTCGAACTCGCAGGGCTTCGGGAGGCTGAGCATCGCGCAGGCCTCGAGGATCAGAGCGATCCGTTCCTCGAGCGACAGCATGGGCGTCTTACCCGGATGCGCGCCGACCGCGATGATGATTTTGTCGAAGAGCGCCGTTCCCTTGCGGATTACGTCGAGATGACCAAAGGTCAGGGGGTCGAAAGAGCCGGGATAAATCGCGACGCGTTTTGCCGATGTCATGGCGCGACCATAGGCGATTTCCGATGCTTCTGCGAGGTCGCCCGGATCGCTCATTTCGTTCCCTCCTCGAGCCCCACGCCCTTTCCGATGAAGCGCAGCGTATAGCCGTTCCTATACGGCAAGTCGGCGGGAACGACGCCCGCCTGCACCATCTTGTCGAAGAAACTTTTCACGCGCGCGTCGGTCATCACGCCGATGCCCAGCGTCTTCGCGTCGCCGGAATCGACAATGCCTCTTTCCTTCATCTGGGCGATGGAGAAGGCGATGAGATCGTCCGTCATCTCGGGATTGTCGCGCTTGATCAGCGCATTGGCGGCGCGATTGTCGCCGTGAAGATAGTCGCGCCAGCCGATGATCGTGGCGTCGACGAAGCGCTGCACCAGGTCCGGGTTCTTGGCGATGGTCTCGGCGCGCGCCTCGATCATCGTCGAATAGCTGTCATAGCCATAGTCGGCGAGGAGGTAGACATTGGGCTTGAAGCCGCCCTGGCGCTCGATCTGAAAAGGCTCGGAGGTCAGAAAGCCCTGCTCAATCGAGTTCTTGTCGGCGATGAAGGGCGCCGGGTTGAAGCCATAGGGCTTCACCGCTTCCTCGCGGAAGCCATACTCCTTTTTCAGCCACTGATAGACCGAAACCAGCATGTCGCTGGCGATGAAAGCGGTAGGCGCCTTTGGTAGGTCCTCGAAACGGTCGTAGCCCAGGCCCGGATGCGACATCAGGATGACGGGATCGATCTGAAAGAGGCTCGCGACGTCGACGACCGGGATTTTCTGCTTCACCGCGTCGAAGGTCTGGATGAGGTTGGAGCCCATGGCGAAATCGACGCGGCCCGCGGCGAGCAGCAGCCGCGCATTGATCTGCGGGCCGCCCTGCACGATGCGGACGTCCAGCCCGTATTGGGCATAAGTGCCGTCGGCGACCGCCTGATAGAAGCCGCCATGCTCGGCCTGCGCGCGCCAGTTGGTCGCAAAGCTCACTTTGTCGAGCGCGTAGGCTTGGCTCGCGGTCGCAAGGAGGAGGAGAACCAGGGCGAGCAGTCGCGGCGGCATGGGGGCGTCTTCTTCCTGTTCAGGCCTAAAGGCCAGCCGCGTTCCCCTACGTTGTCGTGATGACCCCGGCAACTCTGGAAAGCCTTACCTCTCATGGCGACGAGCATGGCGAGCCGTCGGCCGTTGTCAAGAATGCGCCGTCGCCCGCTTCGGCGGCGGCTGAAGGCCGTTCTTGACATCTTGACAAAGGCCGTTCCGTCTCGCTGAGGCGACGTGCGCGCTGGCGGGTTGCACCCGAGGGTGGCGTTCCATAACGCCCAGTCATGCAACCAGCGGGCTCATCCACGAGAACAACAATTGGCGCCGCCGCCATGCTGTCGCGCTTCCTGTATCGGCGGGCATGGCACGTCGCCATAAGAGCAAAAAACGCAGCAATCGCCAGCTTTGGGTTTTAGGAGCGCGCCGCAGCCTTTGCATTCATAAAAGAACTGGCAGGCGTCCGTTGGCATCGTCTCGGTCGATTGATGGCCACAGAACGGGCAGGTGAGCTTAGATTGAATTTGCATCGCGCTTTCTACTTGACGCTTGCTGGATAGCCTGCTTCCGCCGTCGCGCTTACCAGCGCTTCCGCATTCACCCTGTCCGGGTCGAAAGTCACGGTCGCTGTCTTCGCGCCGAGATCGACCTTCACGCTTGCCACGCCCTGCACCTTTTCAAGCGCTTTCCTGACCGTGATCGGACAGACGGAACAGGTCATGTTCTGCACCTTGAGGGTGACGGTTTGCGGCGTCCCAGCCAACGCGGCAAGCGGTGACAAGACGAGCGCGACGGCAAATAATGATCGGCGCATGGGAGACCCCTCTCAGTAGAAGAATGGAGCAAGCCACGGGATGGCAAGAAGACCCAACAGCGGCATAGCGGTTATCCAGAACGTGAGCCTCTGGCGCTTGGCCACACGCAGATCGGCGCAGGCCGCCCCGGGCCGGCAGGCCTTCGGGACGAGGTAAAGGCGACGGAACGCAAGACCGAGGAAAAGCAATGTCAGGCCCGCGAAGAGCGGGCGGTAAGGCTCAAGCGCTGTCAGCTTGGCGATCCACGTTCCGCCGACCCCGAGCGCCAGCAGCACGAGCGGGCCGACACAACATAGCGACGCGCCAACAGCGGCAGCCGTTCCCGCGATGAGTGAGGTTCTGAATCCCGTCATTGGCTTTCTGATGGATTTGTTCTCCCATCCTCTTCTAAGCTCCGTAGTATGGTACGGACGCAAGGGCGAATATCATGCAGCGCGCCATGACGATCGGGCGGCTCGCCACGGCGGCGGGCGTCAATGTCGAAACCATCCGCTACTACCAGCGGCGCGGATTGCTCGACGAGCCGCATAAGCCGTTCCGAGGCCATCGAGACTATCCCCACGACGCGGTCAATCGCCTCCGCTTTATCAAGCGCGCGCAGGCTTTGGGGTTCACACTGGAAGAAATCGCCAGTCTCTTGCGGCTCGGCGACGCGGGCCGTTGCGCCGAGACGCGCGAACTCGCCGCGCATAAGGTTGTTGTGATCGAGGAAAAATTATCGGACCTCGCCGCCATTCGAGACGCCTTAACGGCGCTCATGCGCCAATGCGAGGAAGGGCGAACGGGAGGGTTATGCCCGATTATCTCCCTGCTGGCGCAGAGCGAATGACTTTGGGCGCGGCGAAACAGGGCCGTGTACTTCCACGTAGCTTCGCCTCGACCGGACGGCGGGCGCGGCAAGCCCGCCCACCCCCTCCTGGAGCTTCGTTCCCGAAGCGTGTAAAGCAACGCGCGAATCCGAAAAGCCACCCGTTCCTCCGGGAGAGAACCTCATGGCCCTCGTCACGCTCCGCCAATTGCTCGACCACGCCGCCGAACACGATTACGGCGTTCCAGCCTTCAATATCAATAATATGGAGCAGGGTCTGGCCGTGCTGGAGGCGGCGTCTTCCGTCGATGCGCCGGTCATCATCCAGGCCTCGCGCGGCGCGCGCTCCTACGCCAACGACACGATGCTCGCCAAGATGATCGAGGCGCTCGTGATCATGTATCCCGACATTCCGATCGTCATGCATCAGGACCACGGCAATAGCGAAGCGACCTGCGCCTCGGCGATCCGCTTCGGCTTCTCCTCGGTCATGATGGACGGCTCGCTCGAGGCCGACGGCAAGACGCCGGCGAATTACGACTACAATGTCAAGGTCACGAAGAACGTCGTCGATCTCTCCCACTGGGTCGGCGCCTCGGTCGAGGGCGAATTGGGCGTGCTCGGATCGCTCGAGACCGGCGAGGGCGAGAAGGAGGACGGCCACGGCGCGGAGGGAAAGCTCTCGCACGACCAGCTCCTGACCGATCCGGGCCAAGCCGTCGATTTCGTCGCCAAGACCAAGGTCGACGCGCTCGCCATCGCGATGGGCACCTCGCACGGCGCCTATAAGTTCTCGCGCAAGCCCGACGGCGCGATCCTGGCGATGAAGGTCGTTGAGGAAATCCACCGCCGTCTGCCGACCACGCATCTCGTCATGCACGGCTCCTCCTCCGTGCCGCAGGACCTGCAGGACGCCTTCAACGCCGCGGGCGGCGAGATGCCGCAGACCTGGGGCGTGCCGGTCGAGGAGATTCAGCGCGGGATCAAATTCGGCGTGCGCAAGATCAACATCGACACGGACTGCCGCATCGCCATGACGGCGGCGATCCGCGCGACGCTCGGCAAGAACAAGGGCGAGTTCGACCCGCGCAAATATTTGAAGCCCGCGCAGGAGGCGATGAAGAAGGTCTGCAAGCAGCGCTACGAGGAGTTCGGCGCGGCGGGCAAGGCCTCGAAGATCAAGCCCATCCCGCTCGCCGAGATGGCGAAGCTCTATGCGGCGGGCAAGCTCGATCCCAAGATCGCGGCGGCGTGAGGAGGCGAAACGACATCGACATCGGTTCCGGCGAATGCCCCATCCGGCGTCGTCCTTCAAACCGCCACCGCCTGTCACTCTGTGGCGGTTCCTCCGTTTCGCTCCGGGTCTTCGGCTGACTGACTGACGCCGAATGGAGCGTAGGGCCTTCATCTCCTTTTGCGGAGCTTTCTCGCGCATTTGCGCGCAAAGTTCAGCAAAGGGAGATGGATGATGAATTGCGACTTGCGCGAGGGCTCGTCACCCGAAGGGGCGAAGCGCAAGCGGAGCAGGCGCGGAACGCGCCTTGACGGCCTTTGCGCAAGGCGCCGCCCCGCGAAGCTCGACCGCCTTCCATTGAAGCGCCCAGCTGCAACGGTGGTCCTTCGCACTCCCCTTGCCGAAATATACTGTCGCCCACATTGGAGGTCCTCATGCGGATTAAGGATTGCATCGCTCTCGTCACCGGCGCCAATCGCGGGATCGGTCGCGCGCTCGTCGCCGCGCTGCTCGACGCGGGCGCCCGCAAGGTCTATGCGGCGGCGCGCGATGCGAAAAAACTGCCGCGGTTCGAGGGGGCAGGCGAGGGCCGCGTCGTGTCTCTCACGCTCGACGTCACCAGGCCCGCGGACATCGCCGAGGCGGCGCGCGCGGCGAGGGACGTCACGCTGCTCATCAACAACGCCGGCGTTCTGGAGGTGGGAGACGCCGCAGAAACCTCCGCCGAATCGCTTCGCCGCGTCTTCGACGTGAATGTGGTCGGCGTCCTCGAAACGGCGCGCGCCTTCGCGCCGGTCATCGAGGTGAATGGCGGCGGCGCCATCGCCAATGTCGTCTCGGTCGCCGCCTTCGCGAGCATGCCGGGATACGCGGCCTATTGCGCCTCCAAGGCGGCGGCGTGGTCGCTGACCCAGGGGCTGCGCGCGAGCCTTGCGAAGAAGGGCGTCGCTGTCCACGCGATCTTCCCCGGCCCGATCGACACCGACATGGCCGCCAGCATCCCGATGGAAAAGACGAGCGCGGAGGACTGCGCAAAGGCGATCCTCGCGGGAATCGAGGCCGGCGCGGAGGATATCTTCCCTGACCCGATGGCCCTTCGTATCGCAGACGCCTGGGGCCGCGACCCGAAAGCCGTCCAAAGGGATTTCTCCGCCGGTTTTTAGCGCTACGAATGGCGGGCGCCACGTCCGGCTGCTATACCGGCGCCGCCGCGCGCCCCAAAGGCGTTCGGCCGCGGAAAAACGGAGGGGCGCTTGCCCGAGATCCTCATCGCGCCTTCGATTCTGACCGCTGACTTCGCTCGGCTCGGAGAGGAAATTTCCGAGGTGATCGCGGCCGGGGCGGACTGGATTCATCTCGATGTGATCGACGGACATTTCGCCCCGAACATCACCTTCGGGCCGGCGCTCATCAAATCGCTGCGTCGCATAACGACGAAAACGCTGGATGCTCATTTGATGATCGCGCCGGCAGACCCCTATCTCGCCGCCTTCGCCGAGGCGGGGGCCGACCTCATCACCGTGCATGCCGAGGCCGGACCTCATCTCCACCGGACGCTCCAGACGATCCGGGGCCTCGGCAAGAAGGCGGGGGTCTCGCTCAACCCCGCGACCTCGGAACGCGCCTTGGACTACGTGCTGGATGACGTGGACCTGATCCTCGTCATGAGCGTCAATCCAGGCTTCGGGGGACAGAGCTTCATCCCGTCGCAGCTACAAAAAATCCGCCGCGTCCGCGAGATGATCGGCCGCCGGCCGATCCATCTGCAGGTCGACGGCGGCGTCTCGCCGAAGACGATCGCTGCGGTCGTCGAGGCGGGGGCGGACGTCGTCGTCGCGGGCTCGGCGGTCTTCGACGGGGGCGGCCGGGAGAGCTACGCGAGAAACATCGCAGCCCTGCGGGCGGCCGCAGCGACCGCCGGGGCGATATCGGCTTGAGGAGGCGCCGCCGGGGCGGTTGCCTCTGCGCTCGCCGAGTTTTAAGGGTATCGCCCGCGTCGGCCCAGCCGTCGCGGCATTGGGGCGTCGCCAAGTGGTAAGGCAGCGGATTTTGATTCCGCCATACGGAGGTTCGAATCCTCCCGCCCCAGCCAAGCCCGCGACGGCCCCAGGCAGCCGCTTCGAACGGGCGCCCCATCGCCGCTGGCCAAGCGTCACTCCTTGGCGTGAGATCGCCCCTCGGCTTCCGCCTGCTCCAACGCTTCGCGCTCCGGTCCTTCCAGGGCTTCTTTCGCATCCTTCGCGGCGGCGGGGACCTTTCCCGATTTGGCGAATTTGGCTTGCTCCTCATTGAAGCGCTTGGCGTCAGTCCGGTTGCCTTCGCCTTCGTTCTGTTGCGACGTTGTTTGGCTCATGATTCTCTCTCCACTGAACGGGTGGTCGCTTAACCGGCCTCAATGCAAATTTGTTCCAAGCTCGAGCCACAAGCAGCGACGCTCGTATGGCCACTGAAGGTCCCGTTGCTAGTTAGAGGCGGAAGGATGGGCGGCACGCGCCGCGGCTTTCGAATCGAGCGAGAAGCGATGACCGATCAAAACGCGGAAATTGAGTCGCTTAGAACGCGCCTCACGAAGTTAGGCCTGACGAGCGACGATCTTGCATGGTTCGAACTCGCTGGCTTGGCGCGACACGAAGGTGCCGCCGCCCACGCCCGGCCAAGTCGACCAGTACAAGCGTCGCGAAGCGGCGCTGAACGTCGATATCGCTAAGTTGGGCATGTTGGAAAGAGGCTCGACCTTGCAAAGTAAGCTTGCCGCCGCGATCGGGGCGCGGCTTGCCGATATGCGAGAGGGAGACTTCGGCGAAGAGGACTGAGCGTGTCGAAGAGCGCCCACGCCTTCTTATGGCGTCACGACAATGCTCGCGGTGAGACCAAGCGGTTCGAACTCGAGTTTGATCGGTCCGCCGAGCTGCATCGGTAGGATGTTTTGCAAAAGCTCCAAACCCAGACCGCACTGCTTCGGCGGCGACGTCGCCGGTCCACCGGTTTCCTTCCATTCCACGACGTGCTGTTTGCCGCTCGCACCCTCTACCGGCCTCCAATGTATTCCGACGTGGCCTCGGCTTTGACTCAGAGCCCCGAATTTCCTCGAGTTCGTCTTGAGCTCATGCAACGCGAGCCCCAACGCCAGAGCCACGTCCGAGCGCATGGAGAGGTCGCATCCCGACGCCTCGATCTGGCTGTAGCCGAGCGTTTCAGGCAAGGCGGTGGCGACCAGCTCGTGCATCGGGATGGTGGCCCAGGAACTCTTGCTCAACAGGACCTGCGTCCGGCTGAGGAGACCTACTCTGCCCGAGAACGCCGCGTGAAAATCCTCCTCAGGGCTCGGGTAGCGCGCGCTCAAATTGGAGATCGACTGGATCATCGTCAGGGCGTTATTCATGCGGTGATGCAGTTCCAAGTGCATGAGACGCTCGCGCGCCTGCGCCTGCTTCAAGGCCTCGATCTCCGTAACGCACACGACCGCGCCGGCCAGCTTTCCCTCTTTGTCGTATAGGGGACCGCCATTGATCTTGATCCACAGAAAAGAGCCGTCGCCCCGTCTATAGCGACACTCCATCGTCGGATTTTGCTCGCCACTAAGCACCCGAGCCAGGGGATATTCGTGCGCTTCAACCTGTCTCCCGTCTTGGTGGAAGGCGACCCATTCGCCGTAGGATCCCATGTCCTTCGAGTAGCGGACCGGATGGCCCAGCAGCGTCTGGATCATCTGGTTGCCGAAAACGATGCGCCCCTCTGGAGCCGCGGCAAGCAATATCCCCACCGGCAAGCAATCCAGAACCATTTTCAGCCGACGTGCATGCTCCGGCGCTTCGATCGGCTCCGTGAACATCCCCTCGAACCCGGACAGCGGCATTGTGCTCTCCCTGGAAGGCTCGGAGCGTTTCCGAGCCCTTACGCGTGCTTCCTCGATGAAAGGGTTTACATCGGCGGCTTCTCATTCGGGGAGTGGGCATAAGCGCGCAGTTAAGGCTCGCGCTGAGCGGGGACTCTCACACGCGCACGCGTCACTCCTCCGGCTCCTTGGACTCGAGCTTGGCCAACAAGGCGAGAAACACGTCGGGCATGGGCTCACAGAGAAGTTGGTCGGCGTAGCTCGCCAACGCGGCTCCGAGGCGCTAGCTGAGCCGCGGCGTCGAGTTCGGGGCGCGCGCTCAGCATGGCCGCCCGGCTCCAAAGAGCGCGGCGATCTCTCGGTATCAGCATCGTTTCCCGACATTGACGCCGCCCCTCGTTATCATTTCGTCTCGCGCTCTTTTAAGCTATTGACTATATAGGAACGCGAGTGGCTCGTGACATGTCGTGCGCCATCAGCCATGGGAGGGAAAGCCAAATGACGCTATCTCAACAGATTGGTCCTCATCTCCCGTATCTGCGCCGATACGCGCGCGCGCTTGCTGGCTCGCAGCCGGTGGGAGACGCATTCGTCGTCCAAACGCTCGAAGCGATCATCGAAGAGCCCGGCTCCTTTCCGAAGCAGCTTGGGGTCCGCGCCGGTTTGTACCGCGTCTTCTCGACCCTCTGGTCGACGATTTCGGAGAAGTCCTTTCCCTTGGAGAATCTGGAAGATTTGGGGGCGTCCTCAGCGGTGATGCAGAAAGTTGCGCATCTGACGCCGCGCTCGAGGCAGGCATTTCTCCTGAATTCCGTCGAGCGCTTCGCGCCTTCGGATATCGCTTTCATTCTCGGCGTCGACATCGAGGACGTCTCGCGCTTCATCTCCGAAGCGGGACGCGAAATCGCCGAATGCCTCACCACAAACGTGCTCATCATCGAAGACGAGGCCGTGATTGCGGCGGAACTGTCGATGATCGTGCGAGAGTTGGGACATTCGATCATCGGCGTTGCGAGAACCCGCACGGAGGCGAGGAATCTCGCCAAGCAGAGAGCGCCGGGGCTCGTCCTCGCCGACATCCACTTGGCCGACGGGAGCTCGGGCATCGACGCCGTGAACGACATTTTGGAGCAGGGCGATACGCCCATCATCTTCATCACTGCCTACCCCGAAAGATTGTTGACCGGTCAACGCGCCGAGCCGACGTTCTTGATCAGCAAGCCTTATGACGTCGAAGCCGTGAAAGCGACGATCTCCCAAAGCCTGTTCTTCGATCAGAAAGCCTCCCGGTTCTCACGCGTGGCCTCGAACTCGTAAATGGGTCGGGACGAAAGCCGAGACCCCCACGCGGCCCCATCATCGATCGGAGTATACGGCGAGGTCGCCAGGCCTGCGGAGCATCTTGTTGACCTCGCCTTGATGCAGCTCTTCGATGTAAATCATCTTTCGCGCATATTCCTCCAGCATCACCGACACGCCTTCCACCTCCTTGAGAAGATTCTTGTAAAGCTGCAGCGCCAGCCCTTCGTGGGCCAGCGACTTGCGCAGGATATCTCCGATGTCGTGCTTGTGCGTCTCGAGCAGCGCGCCGATCGCCAACGACGGATGACCGCCGAGGTGCGTGATCAACTCCCCCGCGTCGTGCGCATGCGCGAGGGATTCGTCGGCTTGCGCGCGCAGCCAGGAAACGATGGGCAAACGATTATAGCCGAACACCATGAGCGAGTAGTGCGTGTATCGCACCACCCCCGCCAGCTCGCTTTCCATGATGCGGTTGAGGAGAGAGATGACCTTCTCGTCGCCATGGACGGAGGCTTCCTTGTCGCTCATGCTGTCCCTCGCTGCGCAGCGCTTTCCGGCGTCGTTTCGGTTTAGAATAGCGCCTGTGGTCGGTTCATCCAGTCTGTCGGTTGCCGGCCCTTGCCGCTCGAACAAAATCCTTCGAGCCGTAGGAAATCGCGCCGGATCAAAAGACTGGAGCCGGATCCGCCTAGCCGAGCAGCAGGTCGACGGCGGCCTGCAGGTCATCGGCTATCGCCGTAGGCGGCTCCTGCAAGCGCGTCTCGTCGCCGGCGCGGTATTTCCCGGTCTTGACGAGTACCCCGCGAAGACCCACGGCCATTGCTCCCCCCACGTCGGCCTCGGCGTCGTCGCCGATCATCGCCGTATCTTCGGCTGCGCACCCCAGTCCCTTGAGGGCGAGCGCAAAGAACATAGGCGCCGGCTTACCCAAGACGATCGCTTCTCGTCCGGACGCATATTCGAGGCCCGCCACAAAAGCGCCGACGTCCAAGCTAAGCCCGCCATCCTGGTCACGAAAATTCCGGTTCTTCGCAAGCGCGAAAAACGGCGCCCCGCCTAAGATTTTGCGGTAGGCCTCATTGAGCAGGTCATAGGTGAAGAACTCGCCCGCGTCCCCAACGACGACAGCTTCCGTTCCCCCGCTCGGGAGATCGCAAAAATCTTCGCGCAGCGCGGGATGAACCACCAGAAAGGCGCTGAGACCCCCGCGACGCAGGAAGTCGCGCGCCAGCGCCGCGGGCGTGTAGATGTCTTCCGGCGCCGCCTCGAGTTCAAGGACAGCGAGATCCGCGACAATGCGCGCGAGCGGGCGCCTTGTCGTGTTGGTCACGAACTTGAACGGCACCCGCCCCTTCCGAAGCTTCGCAATCGCTTCCAACGAGCCGGGCAAGGCATCGCCGCGGACATGGACGACCCCGTCCAAATCCAGCAGGATGCCGCGGATGCGCCCAACATCCGCTCCGATCGCCGGCCGGTCCATTCGCAAACCCATTCGCCCATCGACCAAGCGTCGTTCCTTCGCCGCTAAAGTCGCAAACCGAGCGTATGACGCCGCGATGAAGGCCTCAAGTCTCGATCAAGACGCCCCCCGTGTCGACGGATTGAGGGTCCAACCGCTCGACCTCAGCCAGCACTTCCTCGAAGCGGTCCAACGCCCAGTCCAGGTCCGCTTTCGAGATGACGAGGGGCGGCGAGAAACGGACGACGGTCTGATGCGTCGCGGTCGACAGCACGCCTTTTGACATCAGGCGTTCGCAAACGGCCCGCGCGCTAGAAAAGCGCGGCCGGATTTCCGCACCCGCCCAAAGTCCGAGACCGCGAACCGCCCCGAGCGCGGGACTTCGAACCGCATGCAGTCGCTGGAGCAAGTATGCGCCGAGCGTTCGGCTGCGCTCGACGAGACCTTCCTCGCGGATGACGTTGAGCGCTTCCAGCCCAACGGCTGCGGCGAGAGCGCTGCCGCCGAAGGTGGAGCCATGCGAGCCGGGCGTGAAGACGTCCATGACTTCGCGGCGCGCGATGAAGGCGGAGACGGGCAGCACGCCGCCTCCTAGCGCCTTGCCGAGCATCACGCCATCCGGAAGCACGTCTTCATGTTGATAGGCGAACCAGGCGCCGGTCCGACCGAGTCCCGACTGAACTTCGTCGAGCAGCAGCAGGATGCGCTTTTCGTCGCACAGACGCCTCAGCCCGGCAAGCCAACCGCGGGGCGGAACGATGACGCCGGCTTCGCCCTGGATCGGCTCGACCAGCACCGCGACGGTTCGCTCCGAAAGCGCCGTGCGCGTCGCCTCGAGATCGCCGAAAGGAACCAGACGGAAACCGGGTGTGAAGGGCCCGAAGCCGTCGCGGTACTCTTCATCGGACGAAAAGCTGATCACCGTCGTGGTCCGCCCGTGAAAGTTTCTTTCGGCGACGATGATTTCCGGCGAGGCGATTCCCTTGACCCGTTGGCCCCATCGGCGCGCCGCCTTTATCGCCGTCTCCACAGCTTCCGCGCCGGTGTTCATCGGCAACGCCGCATCGAGGCCGGTCAGCTTGCACAGCGCTTCCAAGAACGGACCCAACCGATCGTTGTAATAGGCCCGGGACGGCACCGCGAGGCGCTGCGCCTGTTCAGAGAGTTTGGCGAGAATGCGCGGATGCGCGTGACCGACGCTCACGGCCGAATAGGCGCTCATCATGTCGATGTAACGTCGTCCTGCGACGTCCCACAGATAGGCGCCCTCGCCCCGGGTCAGCATCACCGGCAGCGGATCGTAGTTCCTTGCGCAGAACGGGCTGTCGAAGCCTGAGAAACCCATGCAGGTTCCCTCACTCTTTCCGCCCCCACAACGGATTCTTACCTTACTTTGATGGGCGCGTCGCGAGACGCACAATATATATTTAGTCTTGGCGAAGGCTAAGTCCATCGCGGAGGGTTCCGCTCGAGGTAGGGAAAGTGATGGCGATCTCCGACGCAACCGGCGGTATCGCGCA
The DNA here is from genome assembly GCA_963760695.1 of uncultured Alphaproteobacteria bacterium. GTDB lineage: Bacteria > Pseudomonadota > Alphaproteobacteria > Rhizobiales > Beijerinckiaceae > Methylocystis. The sequence continues at coordinate 57,138 of CAVXEI010000021.1, forward strand.
AGAGGCATCTGCGCTGTTGGGCGCGTTGGGCGTCGAGACCTCGGCCTTTTCGAACGGCGGGCTCACGGCGCATTCGCCGATCACGGGCGAGGCGATCGGGCGCGTGGAAATCAGCGCCGCCGGCGCCGCGAAGGACGCCATCGGCTTAGCCAACCGCGCGTTTCGCTCATGGCGCGAAGTTCCAGCTCCCCGGCGCGGAGAGCTTGTGCGTCTCTTTGGAGAAGAGCTGCGCGCCGCCAAACTGCAGCTTGCGCGACTCGTAACGCTCGAGGCGGGGAAAATCGCTTCCGAAGGTCTCGGCGAAGTTCAAGAGATGATCGACATCTGCGACTTCGCGGTTGGCCTTTCTCGACAGCTCCACGGATTGACGATCGCCACGGAGCGTCCCGGGCATCGGATGATGGAGACCTGGCATCCCCTCGGCGTCGTCGGCGTCATCACCAGCTTCAACTTCCCCGTGGCGGTGTGGGCCTGGAATGCGGCGCTCGCGCTTGTTTGCGGCGATGCGCTCGTATGGAAGCCTTCGGAAAAGACGCCGCTCACGGCGCTCGCGACGCAAGCGCTGCTCATGCGCGCCGCTGCGCGCTTTGGCAGTGTCCCCACGGGACTTTCGACCGTGCTTTTGGGCGCAAGCGACATTGGCGCGCAGCTGGTGGATGACGAGCGGGTCAGGCTGATCTCCGCCACCGGCTCCACCGAGATGGGACGCGCCGTCGCTCCGCGCCTCGCGCGCAGATTTGCGCGGGCGATACTGGAGCTCGGCGGCAATAACGCGGCGATCGTCTGTCCGTCCGCGCCTCTGGATCTGGCGACGCGCGCCATCGCCTTCGCCGCTATGGGAACCGCGGGGCAGCGATGCACCACCCTCAGACGCCTTATCGTTCACGAGAGCGTGCATGCGACGCTTCTCCCCCGCTTGCGCGCGGCTTACGGCTCCGCGTCCGTCGGCGATCCGCGGGACAGCAAAACGCTCGTCGGGCCGCTCATCGACGAGGCCGCCTATGCGGCGATGCTGGCGACGCTGGACGAAGCTCGCGCGATAGGAAGCGCCGTCACGGGCGGCGACCGTGTCTTGGTCGATCGTTTTCCCAACGCGTTCTACGTGACGCCGGCGCTCGTGGAGCTCGCCGGGCAGGCGCCGGTAGCGCGGCGCGAAACTTTCGCGCCCATTCTCTTCGTTATGAAATATCGTGACTTCGAACAGGCGCTCGACATGCACAACGACGTGGCGCACGGGCTCGCCTCTTCGATTTTCACGAACGACCTTCGGGAAGCCGAACGATTCCTCTCCGCGGAAGGCTCGGATTGCGGCATCGCTAATGTGAACATCGGCCCCTCGGGCGCAGAAATCGGCGGCGCATTCGGCGGCGAGAAAGACAGCGGCGGCGGGCGCGAGGCCGGCTCCGACGCGTGGAAGGCCTATATGCGGCGTGCGACCAACACGATCAATTACTCGACCGACTTGCCGCTGGCGCAGGGCGTCAAGTTCCTCGAGCCATAGGGGGGGTGGATCGCCGCAGTCGGCCTCAACAAAGGGAAGCGCGACGCTAGTTGAGGAGCGGTCGGGCGCGAGACGGAGTTGCGAGGCCATGGGCGTCACGGTTTCCGCCGATACGATCCGCGCGATGTTTCTGGCGCGGCTGTCGGCGATGTGCAAAGCGGAAATGCCGCGTTACCGCGCCATGACCGAGCTCGTCGCCCGCGTGAATGAGGAAGCCCAGGCTGCTGAGCCGGGGCTTTCAGAGCGCGAGATGGACCGTCAGGCCCGCAATGTCGAACGCCACGGCGCCGTTCGAGTCGGCGCTCCCGCCGAACTGGCTCTGCTTCGGCGTATCTTCGCCGTCATGGGCATGGCGCCGGTCGGCTATTACGACTTGTCGGTCGCAAGCCTGCCGGTTCATTCCACCGCCTTTCGGCCCCTCACCGAAGCGGCGCTTCGGCAATGCCCCTTTCGCGTCTTCGTTTCGCTGCTGCGCTTGGACTTGGTTGCTGAAGCCGAGCTGCGCGACGAGACCGCGGCCATTCTTCGGCGCCGAAGCATAGCGACGCCGCGAGGTCTCGAGCTGCTCGATCGGTTCGAGACGGCGGGCAGCTTCGATCAGGCGGAGGCTTCGGAATTCGTCGGCGAGGCGATCGAAATCTTCCGCTGGCGACCGGAGGCGACCGTTTCGATCGACGCCTATCGTAGGCTGCAGGCGGCGCACCCGATCGTCGCCGACATCGCTTGCTTCAAGGGCCCGCACGTCAACCACCTGGCGGCGCCGACGTTCGACATCGACAAGGTCCAGCGCGCCATGAAGGCGCAAGCGTTCGAACCCAAGGACATCATCGAAGGGCCGCCGCGACGAAACTGTCCGATTCTCCTGCGCCAGACGAGCTTCAAGGCTCTTGCGGAAAGAATCGAGTTCCCGGCGTCGCGCGGCGGCGGCGCCGCGACGCACAGCGCGCGCTTTGGCGAGGTGGAACAGCGGGGCGCGGCGCTGACCAAGGAAGGACGAGCGCTTTACGATAGGCTACTTTCCGCAGCCTTCACGAATGGCCAGGACGCAGCGTCGAACCCCGCCGTCCATGAGCAGGAGCTCAATCGCCATTTCCAGGCTTTTCCAGACGATTACGGGGCGCTTTGGGCTCAGGGGCTGGCGTTCTTTCGATACCGGCCGACGGCCGAGGGTTTGCGCCTGCGCAGCGTCGCGCCGACGTCGATCGAGAAACTGTTGGCGGAAGGAAGTCTCTCGATCGAACCGATTCGCTACGAGGACTTTCTGCCAGTGAGCGCCGCCGGAATCTTCCGCTCGAACCTGCGCGATCGCACGGAAACTCAATCTCTGGAGCGCGGCAATCGTCAGAGCTTCGAAGACGCCTTGGGCTGCGCCGTCGTCGATCCGCTGTCGCTTTACGCTGCGCTCGAGGCGGAATCGCTGGCGGCGAGTTCTGGAAGCATTGAACGCGCCGCGCGCCTTGCCGCGGGTTGAGCCGGCGGGGCCCTCCACTGCGCCGCGAAAGTCGGCTTGCTGAGGGAGTCACACAATTCAAACGAGCAATTGGCGCCGGGAGGCGACGCCATAGTTGAGAGCGGTGGGGAGCATCGACGTGTCCGCGGGGCGCGAAGGACGGATGCATGCGACGAATATTGGTGACGGGTGCGCTTGGCCAGATCGGCTCGGAGTTGGCTCCCGCGCTACGCTCGCGCTACGGCGCCGAGCGCGTCGTCGCCTCCGATCTCGCTGTTGCGTCAGGGCGTGCGACAGGCGACGGCCCTTGGGAACGCCTGGACTGCATGGAGCTGCAGGAGATACGCTCCGTGATGCGCCGCCACGACGTCGGCGAAATTTATCATCTCGCCGCGGTGCTTTCCGCCGTCGCCGAATCCGATCCCGAAAGTGCTTGGCGCATTAACATAGAATCGCTTCTCAACGTCCTGACAGTCGCGCAGGGCTTCGAGGCGAGAGTGTTCTTTCCAAGCTCCATCGCCGCATTCGGTCCCACTTCGCCGCGTGTCGACACGCCACAAGTTGCCGTCCAACGTCCGTCGACGATGTATGGCGTGACCAAGGTGGCCGGCGAGCTCCTGTGCGATTACTATGCGGCGCGCTTGGGCGTCGACGTTCGCGGCGTGCGCCTGCCGGGTCTTGTTTCCTATGTTGCGCAACCGGGCGGCGGGACGACCGATTACGCGGTCGAGATGCTTCGGGCGGCCGCGCGGGGAGAGCGCTACGCCTGCTTCCTCGCGCCGAACACGCGTCTCGACATGATGTACATGCCAGACGCCGTTGCAGCGATTATCCAGCTGATGGAAGCGAATCCAGCGCGGCTGAAGCATCGCAACGCCTATAACGTCACGGCGATGAGCATCACGCCGGCCGAGCTCGCGGCGCAGATCTGCCAGTGTGCGCCCGGGTTTGTTGTCGATTACCGCGTCGATCGACTGCGCCAATCCATTGCCGATTCCTGGCCGCAATCGCTCGACGCCAGCGCAGCGCGTGAGGATTGGGGCTTTGCGCCGCGCTTCGGGCTCGCCGCGATGACGGAGGACATGCTTCGCCATCTCGCCGCGCCAATCGATACGGCGAACGGAGCACAAAGGATAACGACCGATGCAGAGCAAAAAATTGCGCAAAACTCTCGCCGCGCGCCTCGATGAGCTTACCGTTGCCGGCCGAGCTAAGGGTAAGGAGACCGTCATCTGCGGGGTCGCGCCGCCCCGCGGCGGCGACGGGCCGCGTTATCTTGTCGAAGGAGAGGGCGATCGACGCTTTCTGCGGATGAACGCCAACAATTATCTCGGCATGGCCTTGAGCCCCGAGGTTATCGCGGCCGAGGCGGCGGCGGCGGGCCGCTTCGGCGTCGGTCCCGGCGCCGTTCGCTTCATTAGCGGCACTTGGTCGCCGCACGTCGAGCTCGAGCGGCGTCTGGCCGCCTTCCACGGCCGCCCGGCGGCCATGCTGTTCTCCTCCGCTTACGCCGCCATGCTGGGAACCGTGGGGCCGCTGATCACCGATAGCGCCGCGGTGATAAGCGACGCACTCAATCATAGCTGCATCATCAACGCCATCGCGCTGGGACGACCCGCGACGAAGCAGGTTTACAAGCATCTCGATCTCGGTGATCTCGAACGCGCTCTTGAGGAGGCGACGAAAGCTTGCGCCCGAGCGATCGTCATCACGGACGGCGTTTTCAGCATGCGCGGCGATTACGCGCCCCTCGATCGCATCGTCGCCTTGGCCCGAAAATACGACGACGCCTTTTCGGAGGGCGCCATCGTCATTGCGGACGACTCGCATGGCGTCGGTGCTTTGGGGAAAAGCGGCCGCGGCGTCGAGGAACACGTTGGGAGTGTGCCCGTCGATCTGCTCGTTGCGACGCTCGGCAAGGCGTTCGGCGTCAATGGCGGTTATGTGGTTGGAGACGATACGGTCATTCGCTACCTTCGCGAAACCTCGCCCTTATACGTCTATTCGAACCCGATCGCGCCCGGCGAGGCCGCCGCCGCGCGGGCGGCGCTCGACATCCTCGACAGCCCGAAAGGACTGGCGCTACTCGCGCATTTGCAGGCCATGACGGCGCGCTTCAAGGCGGGGCTTCTCGAGCTCGGATGCGAAACGCTGCCGGGCGAGCACCCGGTGGCTCCCCTGCTCACGCGCGACACGCAACGCACTCTGGCGCTAACCGCCGAGTTGCAAAGGCAAGGCGTCCTCGCCACCGGCCTTGCCTATCCCGTCGTCCCCAAGGGCGAGGAGGAGATTCGGTTCCAGATCAGCGCCGAGCATACGCCGTCGGACATCGATTTCGCGCTCGCCGCCCTTTCGGCGGCGCTTTCAGCGCTTGCCGCACAGGGCGCCGTCGCCTCTTGATGGCGGCGCCGCTCAGTGGGCGACGGTGCGTCCCAGTCTTTGGGCGGCGAGTCGGCGTCGGCGATTGACGACCCCACCGTCCAGAATGATTTCGATTTGATCCGCGGTCAGGTCATGTCGTGTCTCGACGCTGCGTCCCGCGCAGTCGAGCGTCAAGGGCGCGCCTTCCTGCAGGTGTCGGCGCAAGTGAGAAACCTGCAGGCGCTCGCCAGCCGCAAGCCGATCGTAGTCGCTCGGGTCGGCGAAGCGAAGCGGCAGCACCCCATAGTTGATGAGATTTTGTCTGTGGATGCGGGCAAAGGATTTCGCGAGCACGATCCTCAGCCCGAGATAACGCGGCGCGGCGGCGGCGTGCTCCCGAGACGAGCCTTGCCCATAATTCTTGCCGCCGACGACGGCGTGGCCTCCCTCCGCCTCGCGGGCGCGGCGCGTATAGCTCGGATCGATGCGGGCGAAAGAGAATGCCGCAATTCTTTCCAGGTTGGAGCGATAGGGGAGCACCTTGGCGCCGGCCGGCATGATTTCGTCGGTCGAGACATTGTCGCCCATCTTCAGCAGGATCGGGAGATCGAGCGCGTCGGGAAGCGCGTCGAACTCGGGCAGCGAATGGATGTTCGACCCCTTCACGAGCTTCACCGTCCGCGCCTCCGGCAACCCGGGCGGCCTTTCGAGCAGCTTGAGGGAAGAGAGGGGCGCAGTCGGCTCGGCGAGCTTCGGGTAGGGGATGGAGAGAGTTCTCGGATCGACGATCTTCCCGGCAAGCGCCGAAGCCGCGGCGGTTTCCGGAGAACAAAGGAAAACCGAGTCCTCTTCGGTTCCCGAGCGACCCCGGAAATTGCGCGGGGTCGTACGCAGCGAATTGCGGCCGGTTGCGGGGGCTTGGCCCATGCCGATGCAGCCATTGCATCCGGTTTGATGAAGCCGCGCGCCTGCGGCCAATAACGCGCCAAGCCGGCCGTCGGCGATGAGGGTCTGCAGCACTTGCCGCGAAGTGGGATTAACGTCGAAGGAGACCTGCGGAGGCACTCTGTTGCCGCGAACGATTTCCGCCGAGATCGCGAAGTCGCGCCACCCTGGATTTGCGGAAGAACCGATGTAGGACTGAGCGATTTCCAAGCCTTGGACCTCACGAACAGGAACGACGTTGCCGGAACTCGAGGGCTTGGCGATGAGCGGCTCCAGCGTCGAGAGATCGATATGATCATATTCGTCATAGCTGCATCCGGAATCGGACGCGATCTCGCGCCACACCTCCTCCCGGCCCTGCGAACTGAGATAGCGTCGCGTGATTTCGTCGGACGGAAAAACGGAAGTCGTGGCGCCGAGCTCCGCGCCCATATTGGCGATCACATGTCGATCCATCGCGTCGAGAGCGCGCAGCCCCGGCCCATAGTATTCGATGATCTTGCCGACGCCTCCGGCGACGCCGCGGCGTCGCAGAAGCTCCAGGATGACGTCCTTGGCGCTGACCCATTGCGGCAGCTCTCCGGTAAGCTCCACGCCCAGGATCGCTGGCATGGCGATCGCGAAAGGCTCACCCGCCATCGCGAGCGCGACATCGAGGCCGCCGGCGCCGATGGCGAGCATGCACAACGCGCCCGCTGCCGGCGTGTGGCTGTCAGCTCCCAACAAGGTCTTGCCCGGGCGACCGAAACTCTCCATGTGTACGACATGGCTAATCCCGTTCCCCGGCGGGGAATACCACACCCCGAACTTGCGGCACGCACTCTCCAGGAAAAGATGATCCTCCGCGTTGAGATTGTCGACCTGCAACAGATTGTGATCGACATATTGCACGCTGACCTCGGTCCGCACGCGGTCGATGTCCATCGCCTCCAGCGACAGCATCGCGAACGTGCCCGTGGCGTCCTGCGTGAGCGTTTGGTCGATGCGCAAGGCGATCGGCTCGCCTCGAACGAGACTGCCGCGCACAAGATGCGCCTTTATGAGCTTCTGCGCGACGTTCAGGGGCATTTGACCCGGTCCGTGTCGTCATGACGATTTCGCGTTAGAAAGATAGAAGAAGGGTTCTCTGCTGACAGAGGCGTTGGCCGACAGGAAGAGTGCGTGGAACGCGTCGAGATGGCCCCGCTTGCGCTGTTCTCAAGCGTCCCCCGCCGCGGCGCGGCCTTGCGAGTGCGAGTGCGCAGATGCAAGATCACACGAAGAGAATCAATCAGTTTTGCAAACTACACAGGTGGAGCATGAACACAGCCAATCTTCAACTCGAAGGCGTCTACGCCGTGCTTGCCGCTCTGCTCGTGGCCGTAAGGGACAAGGGCGTCTTGAACAACGACGAGCTCGACCAGCTGTTGGCGGGAGTCGAAGCGGACCTCGCCAGCGACTCGCGTCGGCCGACGGAGTTGAGGGACGCCAATGTCGACGCAATCTATTTTCCGGCCCGCTTCTTGAGACAGGCGCTGAAGGCCGCGGACGAGGGCCGCGCTTTTTCCTTTGCGCGGCTGGCCACCCAGGTCGGACAGACCAAAGCCGACCGTTAATGTGCGTCTTCGCTATGTCCTCATGCGTGTGACGGCTTGAACGCGTCCCTTTCTACCAGCGTTCACGCCGGCTCAGGCTATGGCGACTTTGAAGAGTAGAGCTCGTTCTGGTTCGGCTCCGGGGCGCCGTTCAGTCGCGGGTCGTCCTTCGGATTGACGTACTCGATATTCCAGGGACCGTTGGCGGTGACTTGCACGATGGAATCCTCGTTGACCAAGGCGTAATGCACGACCCCATGCGGCATCGAGGAGAAGCTGCCTGCGGGCAGCGCTTCGACAGAAGCCCTGTCGGCTGAGGGCCCGAGCCCCAGTCTCAGGCTCCCCGAAATCACCGTGAGGATTTCAGACTGGTCGTGCATGTGTGGCGCGATCTTGTACCCCTTGGGGAGTTTCAAGCGCAGCACGAACAGGCCGGACTTTTGCGGATCGCCGTGCAGCACCGCCACTTGCGCCCCCGCCGGAAGGCTGGGCGGAGTCGTTCCCCATTGAATCTCCTGCGGCGCGACGACCTTGTGCGTGCCGATGGCGTCGGTCGCGCTCGCAGCGCCAGTTGCGACGAGCATCCCTGTCACGACTCCGATGACGACGGTCTTCATGTGGTTCTCCCGGCGCAGCTTGCGGCCAGCAAATGCATCGGCCTGCTGCTGCGACTTTCTAGTTCCTTCCCGAGCGACATATAGCGCGCGAGTGTCTTAGGCCGTCGGGCACGGGACAATTTTCTTCGAGCGTCGCCAGATCCCAGCCCGACATCGTTTTCGGGAGATCTATCGTTGAGCCTGCGTTTGATCCGGGCGCCGCAGGCGGATTTCTGAAATCGCGAATTGCGCCCTTGCGGATAGACACCGCCGCCAGGGACGCCATGTGTTCGATGAACGCCTCGCGAGGTTCATGCCGGCGGCGCCTCAGGTTGCCGCGTGTCTGGCGCGTCGCGATGAGGCCGTCCACGGGAGCAATCAGATGATCGAGTCGCACTGGGACGCCGATCTCCTGGCCAAGATCTTCGGCCTTGCCTTCTTGCTGTTGGGAGCGGTGGGCTTCACCGAAAACTCCGTTGTCTCCGCCCACGGGTTCTTCGTGGTGAATGATTTGCACAGCTACGTGCATGTCGCCACGGGCGTCTTGTTCCTGGCCGGCGCTCTCTTGGGCGCTCCCGTCACGACAATCCGCGTGGTCGCCATTCTTTACACGTTCATCGCGATCGCCGGATTCGCCTTCCCTGACGCGGAGATGCTCAAGGGGATCCAGTTGAACATGGCCGACCGGTGGCTGCACGCAGGACTGGCGATCGTTCTTCTTCTGTTGGGCTTCCTTGCCCCCATCCAGGAACGACTGAGTCACGCGCAGCTGTGACGCCGGTCAGAGGATCGAAGGCGGAGAAAGAGAATGAGCAAGGATCAGCTTGCCCGAACGGCAAAGGTGTTGGTCGCCGCGGGTAAGGGGCTTCTCGCCGCCGATGAGAGCGGCGGGACGATTGCAAAGCGCTTTGCATCCATCGGAGTTGGTTCGACGGAGGAGACGCGACGCGACTATCGCGAGTTGCTGTTCCGCTCGAAAGACGCGATGAGACGATATATCTCCGGCGTCATTCTCTTTGATGAGACCATAAAGCAGTCGGCAAGCGACGGGACGGCGCTCGTCAAGCTGATTGAGGCCGCCGGGGCGATCCCGGGGATCAAGGTCGACTTGGGTGCGAAGCCTCTCCCCAACTTTCCCGGCGAAACGATCACGGAAGGTCTCGACGGCATAGAAGCGCGGCTCGTTAACTACTACGGCCTCGGCGCGCGCTTCGCCAAATGGCGCGCCGTGATCGACATCAATCGCGATGCCGGCGCGCCGACGCGTTACGCGGTCGAAGCGAACGCTCGGGCGCTGGCGCGCTATGCGGCGCATTGCCAGAACGCGAAGCTCACGCCGATCGTCGAACCCGAGGTGCTGATGGACGGTGATCACGACATCGAGCGCTGCGCCGAAGTCACGGAACTCGTGCTCAAGCGCGTATTCGCGGCGCTTTACGAGGCCCGCGTGTTTCTCGAGGGGATGGTGCTCAAACCCAATATGGTGATTCCGGGGAAGAAGAATCCGCACCAGGCTCCGCCGGAGCAAGTCGCGGAGGCGACCGTGCGCGTGCTCCGGCGTTCCGTTCCAATCGCGGTTCCCGGCGTCGCCTTTCTTTCCGGCGGGCAGTCGGATGTGGAGGCCACCGCAAATCTCGACGCCATCAACCACATCGGGGGGCCTTGGGCCCTCACCTTCAGCTATGGCCGCGCCTTGCAGGCGTCGGCGCTGAAGCGCTGGGCGGGGAGGCCCGAAAACGTCGGCGCCGCGCAAGCCGCGTTCACGCATCGCGCCCAGATGAACGCACTTGCGTCGCAGGGCGAGTGGACGGAGAAGCAGGAGCAGAGGGTCGCCTGAAACCGCGCGGATTGCCGCCGCCGCTTCGGGCTCAGTCCTGCGCGCTCTTGGCGCTCGACGGCTCCTGCCGCGACACGCTCTTCAAACTCGGCATCGTGATAAAGAATGTCGCGCCCTGGCCGGGTTCGGACTCGATAGACAGGTCCCAACCGTGGCGATCGGCGATCGACTTGCAGATAGCGAGCCCAATTCCAGTCCCCGGATATTTCGCTTTCGAATGCAGCCGCTTGAACGGTTCGAAGACCATGGTCGCGTATTTGGCCTCAAAGCCGATCCCGTTGTCGACGATGGAAATCCGGATGCCGCCTTGTTCCAGGGGATCCACGAGAATGAGCACCTTGGCGATCTGATCCGGCTTACGATATTTGATCGCATTGGAGACGATATTTTGCACCAAGCTTTTGAACTGCGGCCGGTCGGCTTCAAACTGAAGATGCGGCACGCGGTTGTCGATTTCGGAGCCGGTCTCGCTGATCAACTGCGATAAGTCTTCGAGCGCGAGATCGATTTCGTCTCTCAGATCGAGAACGCGTACAGTCACATCCTCGTTGATGGTCCTCGAGTAGAACAACAGATCGTTCACGAGCTCGCGAGCTCCTATCGCGGAGGCGCGGATCACGTCCTTGGCGCGCAACATTTCCGCCAGATCGGATTTAGCGACCGCCTGGTCGAGAAAATCCGCAAAAGCCGCAATTTTTCGCAGAGGCTCTTGCAGGTCGTGCGAAGCAATATAGGCAAATTGAGCGAGACGTTGGTTCGCGCGCTCCAGTTCCGCGGCGCGTCGTGCGAAGGCCGCCTCACCCTCGCGGCGGGTCGTGATATCGAGCACCGTTGCCAGCACGAAAGTTTCGCTCACCGTCTCAATCGGCGTCAGTCCGATCTCAACCGGAAACTCCGCTCCACCCTGCCTCACTGCCCGCAGATCGCGTCCGACGCCCATGGCGCGCTTGCTCGGGTTGCGGAAAAAGTCACGATGCAGTCGGCGTGTGGTGGTTGCGCAAATTTTGGGGAATGAGCGAGTTTAGGGACATTCCCACCAGCTCGATCGCTTCATAGCCGAACATTCGCACCGCTTCGGCATTGGCGAAGCGGATGTGGCCTTCAATATCGGCTACAATGATCGCCGCCGGCGCCGCCTCGAGCGCCAGACGAAACAGTTCGTCGTCCTCTTTGAGCAGGTTCAGCGCCAACCCTTGTCCTCCTCGTTCGACCCACTAAGTGGGCAGTAAATGAACGGTGGACAAGCCGTTCCAGCGTCGGGGGCGTGTCGCCGCTCGCGTTCCAAAACGAGGGTTCCTATGGCGTCAAATCCAGGCAGGCCAGGGGTATGTCGACTGCTGTTGGTTGAAGATGACGAGGATGATGTTTTTCTGCTGGAGCGCGCCATCGATTGCGTTCGGAACAAGCTGAATGTAGAAATCGAGTGCGAGCACGTTGAAAATGGTCTCGAAGGGCTGTATCAGGTGTCGAGGGACGACCTGACCGACAAGCTTCCAAGCGCCATCGTGCTCGACCTCAATATGCCCCGGCTCGGCGGCGTCAAGTTCCTAAAAGCTTTGCGTCAATCGTTTCTACTGAAAGATCTTCCGATCTTTGTGCTGACCACGACAACATCTTCTACTATTCATGAAGAAGCGATGCGGGCGGGCGCCGATAAGGTATACGTGAAACCCAACGACGCCGACGCTCTGGTGGCGATCGCCGGGGAGATCGTCACAGCCTGCTGCGCCGGCGCCGCTGAACGCGCCTCGTAGAGCAGGCTGACGGCCTCGCCGAGCCGTCGCGGGGGCGCACAGCGCGCGGCCGGAGTGTGACGATGCCTCTCGCTCGGGCGGATGCGGACGGGACGATCGTTGAAACGAATGTGCCCGCGCGACTCGACGCCTTGGCATGGAGCCGCTTTCATAGCCTGGTCGTGGTCGCGCTCGGTGTGACCTGGATCCTCGACGGACTTGAAGTGACCCTGGCGGGCGCCGTCGCGGGGGTCCTGACCCAGAGCGTCGGGCTGCATATGACGGCCTCGGACGTCGGATTGGCGGGGGCCGCTTATCTGTGCGGCGCGGTTCTAGGCGCGCTGGTCTTTGGGTGGATGACGGACCGGCTTGGGCGGCGGAAGCTGTTCTTCATCACTTTGGCCGTCTATCTCACGGGGACGGCGGCGACGGCGGCTTCCTGGGGCGGGCCGAGCTTCACACTGTTCCGTTTCATTGTCGGCTGCGGGATCGGCGGCGAATACGCGGCGGTCAATTCGGCGATCCAGGAGCTCATTCCTGCCCGATTCCGAGGCTGGACCGACCTCGTGATCAACGGCACCTTCTGGTTGGGCGCAGCGCTTGGGGCCGGCGCATCGATCGTTCTCCTTGACCCGGCGGTGATCGACCCCCGGCTGGGGTGGCGATTGGCCTTCTTGATTGGCGCGGCGCTCGGACTGCTCATCCTCCTCATCCGCAGATGGATCCCGGAGAGCCCGCGCTGGCTCATGTTGCACGGGCGGGAAAGCGAAGCCGAAGAGATCGTCGCCCGGATCGAAAGCCAGGCCGGCCGCCAGCTGTCCGGAGAGGAACTCGACCGGCTTCCGAAGATCAGGCTGCGAACGCGCGTCTTTGTCCCGCTCAGCGAGATCTATCACGCGATGTTTCGGCTCTACCCTCGCCGGGCGCTGGTCGGTCTGGCGCTCATGGCCTCCCAGGCCTTTCTCTATAATTCGGTGTTCTTCACCTATGCCCTGATCTTGACCGACTTTTACGGCGTCGGCGCCGATAGGCTCGGTTGGCACCTGTTGGCTTTGGCGGGAGGCAATTTCCTTGGCCCGCTGCTACTCGGAAAATTTTTTGACACTCTCGGACGCCGGATCATGATCACCGCAACCTACGTCGTTTCCGGGGTGCTGCTCCTCGGCGTCGGGCACATGTTCAAAACGGGGCTGCTGACGGCGGAGCAGCAGACGATGGGCTGGATGGCGGTGTTCTTCGTGGCCTCGGCGGCGGCGAGCTCTGCCTATCTTACCGTGAGCGAGACGTTCCCGCTCGAGATCCGCGCGATGGCCATCGCCGTTTTCTATGCGCTCGGGACGCTCGTGGGCGGCGCCGTGAGTCCCTGGCTATTGGGGACGCTGATCGGGACCGGGAGCCGCGCGCGCGTGTTCGAAGGCTACGCTCTCGGCGCCGGTCTGATGATCTCCGCCGGCCTGATTGAATGGGCCTGGGGTATTGCAGCCGAACGGAAACCCCTCGAAGCTGTTTGCCGGCCGCTCGGCGCCGCCGACAATTGAGCCGTTGAGATCGCCCCAAAGGGCCGTAGCGAATCGAACGCCGAGGCCGGGGTGATGAGCGAGCCCGTGACCGAGAAGGGAGGCGAATCGAGAGCCTCCAAGAAACCATCCATCCAGTTGCGCGCGTTACGCTCGCGCACGCGGGCAAGCAGTGCGGCGTGTCGCTCGATCTTCTCCTGCTTCGGCATCAGGATGGCGCGCTGCATCGCTTGCGCCACCTCGTCCGCGTCATAGGGATTGACGACGAGCGCCTCCTCCAAATCCTCCGCGGCGCCGGCGAAACGCGAAAGCACCAGCACGCCCGGATTCCTCTCATCTTGAGCCGCGACATATTCCTTCGCCACGAGATTCATGCCATCGCGCAAGGGGGTCACCAGCCCGATCTGGCTGCCGCGGTAGAGCGCGGCGAGCGTTTCCCGCGGCACGTTGCGGTGGACGTAGCGGACCGGCGTCCAGTCGAAGTCCCCGAACTCGCCGTTGATCTCGCCCGAGAGCGCTTCGAGCTCATGGCGAATATCGGCGTAGGCCTTGACCTCTTCCCGCGTCGGCGGCGCGATCTGCATCAAGGTGACGGCCTTGCAATTCTCCGGGTAGAGCTCCAGCAGACGTTTGAAGGATCGCAACCTGTCCGGCAGGCCCTTCGTGTAGTCGAGCCGATCCACCCCAATGATATTCACGCGCGGCTCGCCGCGCCGGTGCAGCCACTGAATCCGCCTCTCGGCTTCCGGGTTGCTCGCCATTGCGGCGAAAGAATCGACGCAGACGCCGGCCGGAAACACCCGCGTGCTTACGATGCGCCCCCCGACGCGGACGACGTCGCGCGACAGCATTTCGCCGCCCATCGCCTCGCACAGGAACCGGCAGAAATTCGCCTGATCGGTCGTCGTTTGGAAGCCGACGACGTCGTAAGCGAGCATCGCTTCCATAAGCCATTCATGTTCGGGCACCGCCACAAGCATGTCCGGCGGCGGGAATGGGATATGCAGGAAGAACCCGGCGCGATTGCGGACGCCGCGGGCGCGCAACTCCGCCGCGAAGGGGATCAGATGATAGTCGTGAACCCAAATGAGATCGTCCGACTCGAGGAGAGGCGCGAGCCCCTCGGCGAAACGGCGATTGACTCTGCGATAGGCGTCGCGGCTCTCCGGCGTGAAGCGCGCGAGGTCCAGACGGTAGTGATGCACAGGCCAGAGGGCCGCGTTGCAGAAGCCGAGATAGTGCTCTTTGTAATCGCGCTCGGTGATCGGCATGGTGACGAAGGTGACCTTGCCGTCTCGTTTGCAGGAAAGTCCGATCTCCGACTCGGCGGCGACGATCTCGCCATTCCATCCGAACCAAAGGCCGCCGCGCTCCCTCAAACCATCGAGGATGCAGACCGCCAAGCCGCCCGATGCTGGGCATCCCGGGTCAGCGACCCGATTCGAAACCACGACAAGTCGCTCCATGCCCTTACTCCCAGACGCGCGACAGCCGCATCTCGCGGTTCACCATTCCCGCCCTGAAATAGGCGCGCGGGTCGCTGTCTCAAGTTTTCCGGTTGGAGCTCGCGAGTCCGCGATGTCCTTCCGAGCAACCTGAGCAGCCCATCGGTCTGAAAGCGCGTCGACAAAGAAGGCGAGGCAAGCGGGAGACTTGGCGGGCGAGCGCTCCGTCTCAACATTACCAGCCAAAAAGCCGTGGGGAGCGCAACCGCAATGCAGTGCTCTCGGACGACGAGATCCGAGGGTCCGGCTCTCAAGCACCCCACGAGGATACAGTAATAATCTCAAGAGGTTTACGCCATTGGGACTATTACCTACTTCGCTGCAATAAAGGCGGTGAGCAGTCCTCGGGCACGCACTGCAACTTCCGAATGCGCGACATGGTGAAGCTTGGAGTTGCAGGGCCATCGCAAGCGCCCGCGTGAGTACGTACGTCATCAAGCTTTTTGTGGCGCCGCGAAATGCGTGTATTATAAGACAATATGATCGGGTCCGTGAAATCTCTTAGCGTGAGCGGAGTCATTGCGCAGAAGCATAGGAATTGATCGAATGATGATAGCAGGCGTTACGGAGGATGCCCTGGGGTCGCACGATTCGCATCGCGCAGGCGAAAAAACCCTGGAGGCCGGCAAGCCTCGCATTTCTCCCGAGCTTCTGGAGATCGGACGGGAGACCACGGCCCGCAAGCAAGTGGTGCACGTCATCGACGATGACGCCGCTGTTCTGGGTTCAGTGCGCTTCCTGCTGACGATCGAGGGATACGAAGCAAAGACCTATTCTTCGGCCGAGGAATTTTTGGAGACGATCGGAGAGAGCGAGGCAGGCATCGTCGTGACAGACGTGCGCTTGCCGGGCCTCAACGGC
Organism: uncultured Alphaproteobacteria bacterium; assembly: GCA_963760695.1. Classification (GTDB taxonomy): domain Bacteria; phylum Pseudomonadota; class Alphaproteobacteria; order Rhizobiales; family Beijerinckiaceae; genus Methylocystis. Next base: position 73,018 of record CAVXEI010000021.1, read on the forward strand.
GTGCAACTGATCGAAGGAATGAAGAAGCGGGGTTTCAATTTTCCCGTCATCGTCATTACCGCTTACGCCGATGTTGCGCTTGCCGTTTCTGCAATGAAGCAAGGCGCGATCGATCTCTTGGAAAAGCCCTTTGATCCTTCGGCGTTGGTCCAGACCGTCCGGCAGGCGTTTGCGGGCGTGTCCGAGCAGGGAGACAGCGTCGCCTCCGCGCAAGCGGTCCGCAAAAGTCTTTCCAGTTTGAGCGCGAGGGAGAAGGGCGTCCTCCAAGAATTAATCAGAGGAAAGACCAATAAAGCGATCGCCGCGGAACTTGGCATCAGCCAGCGGACCGTCGAGGTTCATCGCGCCAACATCATGAAGAAAACCGAGGCGGGCAGTCTGTCGGCGCTCGTGCGGATGGCGTTGATCGCTGAAAAGCAGGCCTAATTGTCGCGCGCTGTGGGGCTCTGCCGACCGGGCCCCGTCTGCCGGGCCTCGGCCGCTCCCGAAAAAGCCAAAGGACCCCGCAGCCGAGCCACAGCGCGCAAGGCTCGCGCTTGTGATGGTGATAGCCTTAGCGCCCAGATAGCGAAACGGTCTCATGAGCAGCGACGAGCAAGCGCCCATAGAAACTGAGCAGAGCGACGGCGTCCCTGTGGAGAAACGATTTCCAACGGTCGGAATCGGCGCCTCCGCCGGGGGCGTCCAGGCCCTGCAGGAGCTGTTCGAGAATCTGCCGGATTACGTTCCCGCCGCTTTCGTCGTCATCGTTCATCTCGATCCCGGCCATCAGAGCGAGTTGCCCGCCATTCTGGCGGCGCACACGAAGATGCCCGTCGACCAGGTGACGGACCGCGTCCAGCTCGAAGCCGGGCATGTCTACGTCATCCCGCCCAACCGACAGCTTCTCATCGCCGATCAACACCTTTCGGTCGTCGAATTCGCTGAACCACGCTGGCAACGTACGCCGATCGACCTGTTTTTCAGGTCGCTCGCGGCGCAACACGCCGACGATTTTGCGATCGTTCTTTCTGGAGCAGGCTCGGACGGGTCCGTAGGCGTCAAGGCGGTGAAAGAGGCCGGCGGCATCATTCTCGTGCAGGATCCGGACGAGGCGGATTACGCGTCTATGCCGCGCAGCGCCATCGTGACCGGCGTCGCGGACTTTGTGCTCCCCGTGCGCCAAATCGCCAAGCGGCTGCCCGAGCTGGTCGCCGCTGGCGGCGTCCCCGCGGTGCGGCTAGCAGAAAGTGACGAGGAGACGGTACGGCGCATTCTCTCCCACATTCGCGTTCGCACCGGACATGATTTCTCCAAATACAAGAAATCGACGGTCCTGCGTCGCATCGCGCGCAGGATGCAAGTGCAGCGCGCACCAACGTTCGCGGCATATCTCTCCATCCTCCGTGAGACCTCGGAAGAGGCTCAGGCGCTATTCACCGATCTCCTCATCTCGGTGACGACGTTCTTCCGCGACGCCACCGCGTTCAAGGCGCTGGCCGAGACCGTCATCCCGAGACTCTTCGCAGAGAAAGGCGTCGCCGACGCCGTCCGGGTCTGGATTCCCGGGTGTGCGACGGGGGAGGAAGCCTATACGATCGCCATGCTGCTGATGGAGGAGAGCAATCGTCGCGACATCCATCCCGAAATTCAGGTGTTCGCTTCCGACATCGACGAAGCCGCGCTCGCTTTCGCGCGCGAGGGCCGTTATCAGCCGTCGATCGAAGCGGACCTGAGCGAAGAGCGGCTCCGGCGCTTTTTCACACGGGAGGTCGATCACTACCGGGTGAAACGAGATCTGCGCGACATTGTTTTGTTCTCGAAGCACAGCCTCTCCAGGGATCCGCCTTTCTCGCGACTTGATCTCATCTCTTGCCGGAACTTGCTCATTTATCTCGGGCGCGATCTCCAGCAGCAGGTTTGCCTCACATTCCATTTCGCCTTGCTTCCCAGCGGGTATCTCTTCCTCGGCTCATCCGAAAGCGCTGACAATCCACCCGGATCGTTCCGCGTCATCGATCGGGACGCGCGCATTTTCCAGCGCGCGCCCTCTGCGGCGGACGGGGGGCGGATGGTGCAGGCGCTCACGGTTGGCGGCGCCCTGGAGCCATTGCCGCCACGATCGGTATTCAGCTCCAGGACGCCGAACGAAGCGATGGTGCATCGCGATGCGCTCGAACGCACCGCGCCGCCAAGCTCGATCGTCGACGAAGGCTTTCGCGTCATTCATATCTCGGAGTCTGCGGGACGCTATATCCAACCCTCGGCAGGCCCGCTCACAAACGACATCACGGAGCTTGTGCGCGAGGAGTTGCGGTTCGACCTGCGGACCGCGCTTCATCGGGCCTTTTCACACGGGGAAGCCAGCCTCAGCCCGCCGGTCGCCGTGCGCTTCGACGGGGCTCAGCGCCGCGTCTATTTGCAGGTGAAACCCGCCCGTAGCGAGCCGCATGCGACGCGCACGGCGATCGTCTTCTTCCTCGAGGGAGAAGCGCTCGGCGACAACTCGGACAAGACGACGGACCTCGAGGGGCGCGCGCCTGAGGGCCAAGTTCTCGAGCTTCAGCAAGAGCTTCAGTTCACCCAATCGCAACTGCGCACGTCGAGGGAAGAATATGAAGGCGCCAACGAGGAGCTGCGGGCCGCCAACGAGGAGCTCCAGTCGATCAACGAGGAATACCGTTCGACCGCCGAGGAGCTCGAGACCAGCAAAGAGGAGCTACAGTCGATCAATGAGGAGTTGCAAACCGTCAACAGCGAGCTGAAGTCGAAGCTTGATAGCATCTCGCGCGCGCACAGCGACATTCAAAATCTGATGGCGGCGACGGACGTGGGGATCCTCTTCCTCGACAATCAGCTTCGTATAAAGCGCTTTACGCCGCGGGTCGCGGATCTCTTCAACGTCGTAACCGGCGACGAGGGGCGCTCGATCACGGACTTCACGAACAGCCTCAATTATGAGGCCTTTGCCGCTGCCGCCCAGGAGGTTTTGAGAACGCTCGCTGTGAGCGAGCGTGAAGTATGCAGCCGCAACGGCGCCTGGTATCTCATGAGATTGCGGCCCTATCGCACCGTCGAAAACAGGATCGACGGGATCGTCGTCACTTTCGTTGACATCAGCGAGCGGCGCCAGGCGGAGGAGGCTCTTCGCGCGGGCGAGGCGCAAATCCGCGCCGTCATCGATGGCGTCGCCAACTCGATCGTCACGATCGACGAGCACGGCGTCATTCAGGCCGTGAATAAGTCAACCGACGCGATGTTCGGCTATAGCGCAGAGGAGCTCCTCGGGACCAACATCGCCATGCTCATGCCCGAGCCTCAGTGTGCGAGGCACGAGGGCTACATGCAGAACTATTTAGAAACCGGCGTGGCGAAGGTCATCGGCATTGGCCGCGAGGTCGAGGCGCTGCGCAAAAACGGCTCGAAGTTTCCTGCGGAGGTGCGAGTTTCGGAAATCCGGCATCTTGATAAGAGGTTGTTCATTGGGTTTATTCGCGATCTCAGCGAGCAACGCACGATGGAAGGGCGTCTGCGGCGACTGCATGGCGACAGGCTGTCCTCGATGGCGGAGATGGCGGCTGCGCTCGCCCATGAACTCAACCAGCCCCTGTCGGCGGCTGCGAACTACCTGCAGGCGGCGTTGCGGCTGCTCGAGTCCTTCCCACAACGCCCGCCCACAGTTGGCGAGGCCTTGAACGCCGCCGCGTTACAGATGCTGCGCGCCGGGCGAATCGTCAGCCACCTGCATCAATTCATCTCACGCGGCGATTCCGAAAGAACGAGCGAGAGCCTGCATGCAATCATAAAGCACACGTGCGAGTTCGCTTCTCCCGTGATCAAAAAAAACAATATCAACTTGGTGTTGCGTCTGGACGCTCCCAAGGATGGGATCGTGGCGGACAAGGTGCAAATTCAACAGGTGCTGGTCAATTTGATTTGCAACTCCTGCGAGGCGATGAGCGCGTCGAAAGTTCGCAACCTGACAATTGCGACGACGCTGAAAGACGAAACGTTGCAAACCGATGTGATCGACACGGGCATTGGGCTCTCGAAGGCGGCGGAGGCGGACTTTTTCGAACCCTTCGCCACGACAAAGGCCAGCGGCCTCGGCGTCGGCCTGTCGATTTCGCGGTCCATCATCGAATCCCACCGGGGGAGAATATGGGCCGAGCGTGACGCCGGCAGCGGCGCGAAACTCAGTTTCACCTTGCCGCTCGCAGCAGAGGGCGCTGCCGAGGAATAGAAGCCAAAATGGCTCGCAGTTCCGGCTGTCAGCGGCGCTCATGTCGCCCGCTCCCAAGCACGCGACAACCGCACAGCGCAATTGATTATTCCGACCATCGAATATGTCTGGGGGTAATTGCCCCAAGCTTCTCCGGTTTGAATGTCGCAATCCTCCGACATCATTCCGAGCGCGCTGCGGCAGGCGAGAAGCTGGTTGAAATGGTCTCGCGCCTCCTCGGTTCGGCCCATGCGCGCCAAGGCGTCGATTCGCCAAAAGGAGCAGACGTTGAACGCCGTCTCAGGCATGCCGAAGTCGTCGGCGGCTTCGTAACGCAGGAGATGCGGGCCGCGAGCCAGCGTCTTCTCGATTTGTTTGATCGTGGAGGCCATTCGCGGATCGTCAGCGTCAAGGAAGCCCACTTCGGCCATCAACAAAACTCCAGCGTCGAGATGCTCGCCCTCGAAGGATTCAACGAACGCCTCTCGCTTTTCGGACCAGGCCCGTTCGAGAATGACGCGCTTGACCTGATTGGCTTTCTCTCTCCAATCCCTCGCTCGCCCCGGCTCGCCGACATGATCGGCGATGATGGCCAGTCGGTCGAGCGCCGCCCAGCACATCAGGCTCGAGGTCGTATGCACACGAGCGCGCGAACGCAACTCCCACATGCCGGCGTCCGGCTTGTCATAAAGGGCCAGCGCCTTGCGCCCCATCGAACTCGAGGCGCAGGAAATCCACTCGCGTCGGAGGCGACAGCAGACGTCGATCCAGAAAGGCCTGCGTGACGCCGAGCACGACATTGCCGTAGCTGTCATGTTGAAAATGCTCATAGGCTTGATTGCCGACGCGGACAGGACCCATTCCATCGTAGCCAGGCAGGGAGGTGATGATCCTTTCGGGAAGCTGAGGCTCGAGCCCGACCCCATAGACGGGGTGGATGTCGTCCTCATTGGCGGAAGCGACGACGTTCATGAGCCAACGAAAATAGTTCTCCATCTTGCGCATCGCCGCAAGCCGATTGAGCGCTCGGACGACGAAGTAGGCGTCTCGAATCCAGCAATAGCGGTAATCCCAATTTCGCTCCGAGTTCGGGGCTTCGGGAATGCTCGTCGTCAGCGCCGCGACGATCGCTCCGGTCGGCTCGTAAGTGCACAGCTTGAGCGTGATCGCGGCTCTGATGACCGCCTCCTGCCATTCCATGGGGATCGCCAGTCGATGCGCCCACTGGCGCCAATAATCGCGGGTGCGAACGTCGAAATCTTCCGCCGTTTGAATGACGCCCGCGCTCAAGGTTTCGTCGACGCCGAGAATCAGATCGATGGGACCATAGAGGTTGAAGAAGCTTTCATCGCGCACGTAGTCGGTCGGCGCATTGGTCGTTAGACGCAAGGTGGTGTGGGGGCCGACGTAGCGGATATGGTGGGAACCCGTCGTGAGCGTCGGCGCCGTCGCGCCATAGTCGAAACGAGGGCGCAGGAGAATACGAACGCGCGGGCTGCCGGAAACGGGCGTAAGACGACGCACGAGAGTTTGCGGACGGAACACGCGATCGCGCCACCAGAAGCGCGGCGCGAAATCCCGGACGCGCACCGAGCCATTCTTGCCATGCAGGACGGTCTCGAGGATCGGCGTGTTCTCGTCGTAGGACAGTTCGCTGTGGACGTAGTCCTCGACCTCGATGGCGAACACTCCTGACCCCTCGGCTCCTTTCGGCGCGCCGAGAAGACTGTGGAAGACCGGGTCTCCGTCAAAGCGCGGTACGCAGCACCAGACGACCCTGGCGTCGCGATCGATGAGCGCAGCAAAGCTGCAGTTTCCAACGACGCCCAGGTCGATCATTGCGCCTGCTCTCCACGCGCCCCGACGAGCAGGTTTCGCAACCAGCTCTCCAATTCTCGAACGTCATTGGCGCGGAATCGAGCGTCTGTTTCCTGGCCGCCGACCTTGATCGAGATGCCCCCCTGACGGTTGACCGCCGCGAAGCCCGCTTCATCCGTGACGTCGTCCCCCGCGAAGATCGGCACGCGGCCGTGGAACGGAGGCTCTTCAAGAAACGCAGTGATCACCCGCCCCTTGTCCGCTCCCTTTTGAAGGATTTCGAACACCATTTTCCCATGAATCATTCGAAGATCCTTTCTCTGTCCGACGACCTCCTTCACGATCTCGCAGCATCGACGCTCGAGATCGGGCCGCAACCGATAATGCACGGCGACCGCCCCGGGCTTTCTCTCGATGACGACCCCTGATTCGTCGCCCAAGACTTTCTCGAAGACGAAACTGATGGGAGGCGCCTCCGTGGGTTGCGGCGCGTGCAGAACTCCCGTCGCGTCCCGGCGCTCCAGGCCATGCACGCCGGCGGCGGGCAATATCAACGGGTGCAGCAAGCGGTCGATCGCGGAGATCTCGCGCCCCGAAATCACGGCGAGGGCGCCGTTGAACTCCTCGTTGAGCGCCTTGAGAAGCCGCAGTGTGGAGGGGCGCACGCACACGGCGTCCGGGTGCTCCGCGATCTCCACGATGGTGCCGTCGAGGTCGAGAAAAATCGCGTGACCCGTGAGACCGTCGATCGAAGGAAGCATGACCCCCCATCCCAGGTTGAACTTCCTGGAGTCGTATTGATGCGCGCACGGAACGGCCGCGAAAGGAGCGCCCAGAAGCTCAGCTCTCGCTTTTCAGCTCGGTGGCAAAATGAAATTGGGGCTCGCCCTCATTCTTTCAATGATCACGGGGAGACTGCTGATTTTCGTTGATCATCGGAGAACTGCTGAATGCAAGGCCGGCAAGCGCGCCTAGGCGCGTTGAGCGTCTTTCCTAAAGGCCCGGAAGGACATTGGACAGAGGATCACGGTCGCGCCGACTCCCCACCGCAATAGTTTCGTGATCGACGGAGTGTAGTGCCCGTCGTAGGGTCGAAGTGGAAACACAGTAAGAAACGGACAAGATTGGCGTGGTGATCACGCCCGAAGCCGCCCGCGCGTGGCGCGACGGACGTCGTCAGGGACGGCCGTCTTCGTCGCGCAGCGTGGCCTCGAGCGGAAGCCGGACGCCGAGTTTTGCCGGTAGGCGATCCCGCCGAGGTCAGCGGGCAAGGCGGCTTGGACGAAGGTCGGGACGGCGAGCAACGGGAAGACGAGGGCCATGCGTTTCAAGAGCTGCCCGCCGATGCGGTCGCCCTGCGCTCGCGAGACGCACCAGGTGGAGACCCCCTGCGGCGGCTCAAGACGCGACCTCCTCGATGTTTTTCGCGTCGAGGCTCTTCAAGATAGCGCGACTCTCTGCGCGCCTTTGCGCATCATCGGTGCGCGCCAACACCGACCAGTCACCTCGCATCGCCTCGCGCTTCGTTCTAAAGCCGTCGACGCGCTCGCCGAGCTTGAAATGGCGTGCGGCAATCGCGGCGCCGCCGATCGCGCAAAAAGCGACGCCGACAACGAAGGCGATCGGCGCAAGGGACGGCCATGAGAATTTCGGACGTCCGCCGATGTCCAAAGGAGCGGTCGCCACATGAGCGTAGTTTTGCATCGCGAATCCGCAAGCGACCCCGATCAAGCCGCCGAAGATTAAGCCAGGCAGCGGCGAAAATATTATGGCCCTTTGGCGGTCTTGTGGCGCGAACGTCTGCAAGTCCGCGAGGCCCAAGGGCGTCAATCGCTCGAGCGCCCGCCTCAGCTGGGCTTCCGTACGGAAACCGCCGATGACGCCCGCGGCGCGCTCGGTCTTCCGTCGACTCCGCGGCTGCCGTCGGAGCCCCGACAAGAGAAGGATGTTGCGCCGTCTCACACTCGGGCGCAGCCGCTTCGTAGATCGAACTCGAGCTCCGGCGTATAAGCGCAGGCGCGTCGGTCGCAATTTCTTTCGAGCCGCGCATCGAACAGGAACAAGGTCGAACAGTAAGAGCAGCGCGCCTCATTGGCCTCGCCCATGTCGATGAAAATATGCGGATGGTCGAAGGGCGGCAGCGCGCCAATGCACATGAACTCCTTGACGCCGATGCGCACGCTCGCGACGCCGGGCTGATTGTGGACATGAAGCGGGCCGCTATTCTCCAAGACGGGGCCTCCGCTTGCCTCCGGCGCGATCCACTGTTTGAGCGCCGCCCTAGGTTTTTCCGTCAATCCCGTTTTGGCGCGAACGCCCACGGCGCAGATGCGTCACGACGTCGCCGGCGCTGAACGTGCCGAGCGCCAGAGTCGCCAAACAGCGCGAGGAGAAGCATGACGATGTAGGGACTGTTGGCGGCAAGATTGCCGACGGTCCCCGAACGTTCCCCTGACGGTCTCGTCGCATCGACGGCGTGGTTGCTCACGGCGCATCCTTCCTTTGACCCTCCGGCACCCCGGATCGTATCTGGAAGCCGTCACCGGGTTAGCAAGCTTTGGGACCAGAAGGCGCCGCGGGTTCTCAAGCATGATCGCCCCTTTGCTTCGGCGCTGCGGAGCGGGGCCAGGACGGCTGACGTTTTGCTGCGTCGCAATACGAGATGACCCCAATTTCAAAGGCTTCCCAGTCGTGAGATAGAAAGCGTGACGCGGCAATTTCGTCGGCGTTGCGGGGCGAGGTCCGGAGTGATGGTTAGCGTCAGAGAGTGCACAACCTTCGCCCGGCTCGCGTCAAACCAAATCGTCCTAGGCGCCACGCCGTCGTCCAAGCATCGCGCGCTACTCTCGAGTTATCTCTTGAGTCTGTGGCGAGGTCCGAAAATCGTGCGCCGAATGATAGTCGCCGATATCGGGATGTGGATCGATTTAGGGCGGGCTGAGCAGGCGTCGGACTTGCTGATCGTGTTACGACAGTTCTTATCGGACTATCCTGAGGCCAGATTCGAGTGAGGCTTCTTCAACTCTCTCGCTAAGAAGGCGGTCCGTGCAGCGTCGGCACAGCAGAGAGTTTCGAGCGCATCTCCAGACTCACCTACGATCGCGTTCAAGCAAGAGCTAAACTGCGTACGAGAAAATACCGGATTGACGCTGCCCTATTCCTTCAGGCTTATCCGTTCTCACACATTTTGCGGCGGACACGTCCGTTCAGCGGTCGCTCAATCCTAAAGCGTAATGCTTGATTGGCGGTCGCGTGCATCGACCGGAGAGGATGTTTGATGGTTATGAACCCCCAGCAACTCGGAAGCGCCGGCCTCACCCAGTTCGAGGCCTTGGCGGCGGCTGCGACTTCGGCAACGCAGGGCTTCTGGACCGTCACCAGGGAGACGTCGGGTTATTCACAAAGGTGCTTCGCGAATGTTTTTGCGTTTAGCGAGAAATTGTCCCGCGCGCGCAAGCTCGACGAAATAATGCAGCTCAACTTCGACTTCGCCAAATCGAGCCTTGACGATTTCACGGCGCAGGTGACTAAGGTTGGCAACATCTACGCCGATATCGCCAATCAAACGATGCGCCAATCCAGAGACGGATTCAGCGTCGCCAAGGAAGGGCTCACCGTCCGGCCTTTTGACAAGTCATCGTCGAACGCTTGGAAGCCGGCAGCGCCGCGAAAACAAGACGCGATACCGGCGAACTCGATCTGAAGCGCCGCCAGTTGCGTTGAGCGTATGGTCACGGCGGCCATTGACGACGCCGGAAGGATCCTGCCAAAGCGAACAGGCGCTATCGCGTCGCGCGTGGGCAGCGCGCCGCCAAAGCAGGCGCCGAGAGAGGGGTAAGTTGATCCAGGAACGCAGCGGCGCGAAAAGCTGTTTCTGGCGCCGTGGCCTTTGCGCAGGCGGGACTGGTCGTCGGCGAAGGCGACGTCGAGCACCCAGTGCAGGCGGTTCTCGATGCCCCAGTGGCCGCGCACGGCCTCGGCGGCCTGCTCGGCGCGAGAGCGCGGCCGAGGAGATGTAGTAGCGGGTCTCGAAGCGGCTGCGGTCGGCGAGCTCGGCGCGCGATTGCACGCGGATGATCGTCGCGGCGTGCGGCAGGCGCAGTTCGCCGGGAAAGCGGCGGTCGCCGTTCGAGCCAGTCGACCTCGCGGAGGACGCTCGACGCGGCGCTGCTCGATGCGGCCGTGGCCCTTGTCGAGGTCGACGAAGCGCGTCGATCTGCGTCGCGCCGCGGCGAAAGCGCTTTCGATCTCGGCGCGCAGGGTCGGCTGGTTGGCCTTGACCGCGAGCAGATAGTCGGCGCCCGCGTCCGTGATCGCCTGCGCGATCTCGGCGTTGGTGGCGATGGCGTCGATGGAGACGAGCGCGCCCTTCAGGCCGCCGTTCGGCGAGCCGGTCGAGCAGGACCGGGATCGCGGCGAGCTCGTTGGCTCTTTCCCTCGACCGCCTCCTGGCCGAGCACGAGGCGGCTCGTGGTGGCGAAGGCGGAGACCAGATGCAGCGGCGCCTTGCCCTCGGCGCGATCGTGGCTGCGGCGCGAGGTCTTGCCGTCGATGGCGACGAGCTCGGGACGACTCCGGCCAGGTCTCGCGCACCCAGGCGGTGAAGGCGGCGGAGAACAGCGCCGGATTGATCCGGTTCATCAGCAGGGTGAGCCAGCGCCCGCCGGGAACGCCGTGCTGATAGGGCAGGTAGCGGCGCAGGAAGCAGATTGCGCCTCGCCCCAGGCGGCGATGGCGTCGTAGTCGTCGCAATCGGCGATCGTGCCGCAGACGACGAGCAGCAGCACCTCGCGCGAGCGGATGCGCGACCCGCCAGGGCTCGCGCGGATCGTCGATGAGCGCGAAGTGATCGAGCAGCGACTTGAGACGCGAGCCACCGTGCGGGAGCCCTTGTCAAGCGGCCAATGTCGAGGCCATCCTTAGGCCGAGCGGTTCCACCGGGATTATCTCGATGCCCTATCTCGACGACGCCGAACGGATCTTCGGACAAATCATGTCTGCGCCTAAGCTTGCCTCCGCGAGCGCGCTCGGTCGTTTGATCACGGCGAGTTCGAGCGGCTCCTCCCCTATCAAATCGATTTCCCAGCGCATCGCGATTGGCGTCGGCGCGGCCGCCCTCGGCTTGGCGTTCCGTCTCGCTATTCAAGGACTTCTTGAAAATCGTCTCGCTTACGTGACTTTTTACCCAGTCGTGACCGTGGCGGCCATATGGGGCGGCTCTGTGTCGGGCCTCGTCGCCGCGCTGCTTTGCGCGAGCGTGGCGCACGTCTGGCTCTTTCCATTAGCAGAAACGGGCGACTGGGTCGGGCTCTCCATCTTTCTCGCCAGTGCGGTGATCATCTCGGGCGCCAGCGAGATGCTGCATAGCGCCATTTCTCGAGCCGATGACGCCGAGGAGCGCGCCGCCGAGAAAGATCGGCTTCAAATTACCAACGAGCGCTTACGCTTGGCGATGTCCGCAGGGTCCATCGGCGCATGGGACTTCGATGCTGGGTCGCGGCGTATTTGAGGCGAACCCGCAGATGCGCGAGATCTTCGGGTTCTCGCCCGATACGCCCATCAACCCGGACGCCCTGTTTGCTATTGTGGCGCCTGAAGACGGACTTGCCGCGCGAGAGAAATTTTTCGCGGCGCTCAATCCGGCGTCGGACGGTCGCTATTCTGCGGAATATCGGTTTCACCGAATAAGCGACGGCGCGGTGCGTTGGATCAGTTCGCAGGCGCAAGCCATTTTCACCGACGGGAAACCCGTTCGCTTGATCGGTGTGAGCCGCGACATCACGCAGCAGAAGGAGGTTGAGAGGCTCCTCGTCGAAAAGGCGCAACTGGCTGACCAGATGGTGAAGGTTGCAGCGTCGGTTCCCGGAGTGATCTGCTCCTTCCGCAGGAGCGCAGAGGGGAAACACTCCTTTCCTTACGTGTCGGCGCATTTTGCTGACATCTACGGTCTTCTACCCGAGGATGTGAAGGATGACGCCGAGCCAGTTTTCCAACGAATCCATGCCGACGACATCGATCGCGTCGCCGAGAGCATCGAAAACTCCGTGCGCGCGGGGACCTCTTGGCGTGGCAGTTTCCGCTATGAGCACCCAAGCAAAGGGTGGATTTGGATCGAAGGGCAGTCGGCGCCGGTTTTTGAACCGGGCGGAGCCATCATTTGGCACGGCTACACCCAGGATATGACCGCGCGCCAGCGGGCCGAGGATGAGTTGAGGGAAAGCGAGACGCGCCTGCGCGCCTTTTACGACTTCGGGATTGCTCGGCGTTATGTACTGGAGCGTCAATGGGGCGATCACGGAAGCCAACGACAGATTTCTCGAGATGTTAGGCTACAGCCGCGAGGACTTGGAAGCCGGTCGGCTCAACTTGATCAAGATCACGCCCCCTGAGTTCCTTGCCGGCGACCGAGCCGCCATGGCGGAGATCAGAACGAGCGGCGCGACGAAGCGACCTTCCGAAAAGGAATATCTCCGCAAGAACGGAGAGCGTATTCCCGTCTTATTCGCGTCTTCTGCTCTCGATGCCGCGGGAGCGAAAGGCGTCGCCTTCGCGCTCGACATATCCGACCGCAAGCGGGCTGAGGCGGAGGTCCAGAGGCTTTATATCAATCGCTTCGATGTGATGAAAAACATGGCCGCGGGCTTCGCTCACGAAATCACGCAGCCGCTGACCGCGGCGGGCGCCTATGCGGCGGCGGCAAGACGGATGCTTGATTCAGATCCCAGCACGGCGTCCGGCCGACATTGGCGAAATCCTGGAAAAAGCCACGAATGAAGTCAGGCGTGCGGGGCGCATCATTACGAGATTGCGAGAGTTCATCTCTCATGGCGATCCCAATATGCTCCAGACCAATCTGCATGATCTGATCCGGGAGGCCCTGGCGGATTCGAGCGTGATTGCCGACGGACGAGGCAGGATAAGGCTTCAATTGAACGCGGCGAGAGACGCCGTGCTTGTCGACAAGGTGCAGCTCGTCCTTGTGCTCGTCAACCTCATACGCAACGCGAAAGAGGCGATGGCGACGTCCCCAAAAGCAGATCTGGTGATCGCAACCTCATGTGACGACGAACAGATTCAAGTCGACATCATCGACAAAGGACGGGGCATCTCTCCCGAGCTGAGAGAAAATTTGTTCGAGCCAGTCAAAATGGCGAAAAGCGGCGGCATGGGCATTGGTTTGTCCGTCTCCCGCGCAATTATCGAAGCGCATCATGGAAAGATATGGATGAACGCCGGCCCGGATTGCGGAACGGTTGTTTCCCTGTCGCTGCCGCTTCTCGACCTGCGAGCCGAAAGCTGAAAGGGGCGAGTCACGCCGGAGTCGCCGGCAATTCCTCCGGCGGCACGACCAGGGCAAGCTGCACCAGCTCCGGCAGACTCTTAGCGTCCATTTTCATCATCAACGTGCCGCGGTGCACCTCGACGGTCCGCATGCTGATGCCCAGATCATGGGCGATGACCTTGTTGGAGCGCCCCTTGAGCAATCCCGCAAGCACCTCCTTCTCGCGTTTCGTCAGGGTTGAGAATCGTCTCAAGATCGCCTGTGTCCTTATCCGCCGTTCCTCGTCCGCGTAGGTTCGCTGCAACGCCTCGCGAATGGTGGTGAGCAGCGCATCATAATCGAAAGGTTTCTCCAGCAGCTCGACCGCGCCCATCTTCATCGCCTGTACCGCCAGCGGGACATCCGCGTAGGCGGTGACGAGAATGACCGGCATCGAAATGCCTCGCGCCTTCATGGCCTGAATGAGCTCGAGCCCCGTCATTTCGGGCATTCTCATGTCTGTGACGACGCAGCCGCTTTCGTCCTCTTTCAGGGAATCAAGGAGCGAGTGCGCGGAAGCATGGCGACGCACCGAAAATCCTTCCGTCGTAAGGAACAGGCCCAAGGCTTCGGTAACGCTTGGGTCGTCATCGACGATGTAAATGTTGCGAACGCGGTTCATTAGACCTCCCAATACCTCGCTATTTCAGCCTTCAAACGAGACGCTCAACAACCCAGCGCGCCCTGCCCGATCCAGAAACGGTTCGAGCATCGAGTGAAAAGGCTCGGTCGCGCTTTTCCGGCGAGCCGGCCGACGGCCTCTTGATAGGGACCGACATAACGCAGCGACGCCGGCAGAACGGAATAGAGGCTTCGAAGCCGATGGAGCGCGCGTGTTGCGAGGCGCTGTTCGGCTTCGTCGTAAGACAATGCAAAATCCTTTCGCAGACGGGGCGGCATCAGCCGGGCCGTGACTGCAAGATACCACTTAGGCGCGCGTAAGCCGAGCTGACTGCTTCTGAGCAGTCTATCAGCGATCGCCCGCGCCTGAGGAGTCACCGTCAAAATGTCGGACGCCCACATCGCCTCGTTGTAGGCGACGAAGTCGTCCCAGCTTTGCGGCAAGCCGGGCTGCGAAATCCCAAACAGGGCGGCAAGCCGCCGACTTTCCGCATAATATTGTGACCGCTCTGCGGCTGACAGCGCCGGCAGGACGAGATCGTAGGCCATCGCCGCCGTTTCGACGAGCGTAGCGTGGACCCACGAGAGCGCGGAAGTCTCGTTGGCGACATAGCGCGAACCCGCCGGGAAAGGTCCCGCGGCAACCGGCATGACGCCAGCGACCGCCGCGTGACGCGCGTGCAGCCGGCGCGCCGCTCTGCAGAGCTTGGTCGCGCGTGCCGAAAACCATGGTGAACATGGTTCTGAAGGTGCGATGAAACCGCCCAACGGGATCGGCGAAAGCTTTCGAATGTTCCGTGATCGCGGCGGCGACCCAGGGTGGGCGAGCTGCAACAGGAGGGCGCGCCCGGCCCCCAGAAAGATCGCCGCTTCACGGTCGACACGCCAAGTCATGGATTGCGGACCGAAGAGTCCCGCCTCAGGTCCGGCCGCCTGCGCGCGCGCATAGTTGAGCTCCCCTTCGAGATCGTTGGCGCTGACCATCGAACAACTCCTTGCAAGCCGGGCCAAGGCGCAAAAGTAAAGAAGAAACGTGAGCGCCGCGGCCGTCGCCCACGCGTGATCTCGCAATTTTTATCTCGATACGGCTACGCTCAAGGGACGAACGCGCTGCGGACTCGACAGGCGCCCTAGCCCAAAAGGCCTCGCAGCACGTAGGGCAGAATCCCACCGTTCCTGAAATATTCCAGCTCGTCCAGCGTGTCGATCCGCGCGAGCAGCGAAACGCTGCGCACCGCGCCGTCAACGGAAACGATCTTCGCAGTCAGCGTCTGGCGCGGCGCAAGGCTCGCGCCCAGGCCCTCGATCGTCACCTCCTCGGCGCCGGTGAGCCCCAGCGATTGCCAGCTCGTTCCCGGTTCGAACGTCAACGGCAATACGCCCATGCCCACGAGGTTGGAACGGTGGATGCGCTCGAAGCTTTGCGCGATCACCGCGCGGACGCCGAGCAGCGCCGTGCCCTTCGCCGCCCAGTCTCGCGACGAGCCATTGCCATATTCGGCGCCCGCGAAGACGACGAGCGGCGCTCCCTCCGACCTGTATTTCATGGCGGCGTCATAAATCGACATCGTCTCGCCGTCGGGGAAGTGCTTGGTGTCGCCCCCTTCCGGCGCATTGCCGGCGGCGTCCTTCAGAATGAAGTTCTTGATGCGGATATTGGCGAAAGTGCCCCGCATCATCACTTCGTGATTGCCTCGGCGCGTTCCGTATTGATTGAAGTCCTTCGGTTCGACGCCCTGGCTCTGCAGCCATTTGCCGGCCGGAGACGCCGCCTTGATCGAGCCCGCTGGCGAGATATGGTCGGTCGTGATCTTGTCGCCAAATAGCGCGAGGATCCGCGCGCCGACAATGTCGGCGACGGGCTTCGGCTCCTTCGTCAGTCCGGTGAAATAGGGGGGATTGCGGACATAGGTGGACTGTCCGTCCCAGCCGTAGGTTTCGCCCTTGGGCGCCTTGAGCTTTTTCCAATGAGAGTCGCCGTCAAAGACTTTGCCATAGGCGTCGCGGAACATCGCGCGCGTCACATTCTTGGCGATGACCTCTTCGATCTCTTCATTGCTCGGCCAGATGTCGCGTAAATAAACCGGCTTCCCCTTCTTGTCGCTGCCCAGCGGCTCCGCCGCGAGATCGATGGCCACGGTGCCGGCGAGCGCGAAGGCGACGACGAGCGGCGGCGAGGCGAGGTAATTCGCCTGCACGTCCGCATTGACGCGGCCTTCAAAATTGCGATTGCCAGAAAGGACCGACGCCGCGACCAGATCATGCGCCTGAATGGTCTTGGAGACCGGCGCCGGCAGCGGGCCGGAATTGCCGATGCAGGTCGTGCAGCCGAAGCCGACCAGATTGAAGCCCAATTTGTCGAGCGCCTTCTGCAGGCCGGCTTTTTCGAGATAGGCGGCGACGACCTGGCTTCCCGGCGCGAGCGACGTCTTCACCCAGGGCTTCACCTTTAGGCCGCGCGCGACGGCATTGCGCGCCAGGAGCCCCGCGCCGACGAGCACGCCGGGGTTGGAGGTGTTGGTGCAGGAGGTGATCGCGGCGATGACCACGTCGCCGTGGCCGAGCGCGTAATCCTCGCCTTCGACGGCATGGCGCGCTTCGACGCCGGCGGGCTTCCGATATTCGCCTTCGAGCGCCGAAAGAAAGGCGGACTTCATGTCTTGGAGCGCGACGCGGCCTTCGGGGCGCTTCGGGCCCGCGAGCGAAGGAACGACGTTCGCCAAATCCAGCGTCACCACGTCGGTGAATTCCGGCTCCGGCGCGTTCGCCGTGCGGAACATCCCCTGCGCCTTGGCGTAAGCTTCAACGAGCGCAACGCGCGCGGCCGGCCGGCCGGAAGCCTTCAGATAACCGAGAGTCACCTCATCGATCGGGAAGAACCCGCAGGTCGCGCCATATTCGGGCGCCATATTGGCGATCGTCGCGCGGTCAGCGAGCGTGAGATGCGCGAGGCCGCCGCCGAAAAACTCGACGAACTTGCCGACGACGCCCTTCTTGCGCAGCATCTGCGTGACCGTCAGCACGATGTCGGTCGCGGTCACGCCCTCGCGCGGCTGACCCTCGAGCTTGAAGCCGACGACTTCCGGCGCAAGCATCGTCTGCGGCTGGCCGAGCATGGCGGCCTCCGCCTCGATGCCGCCGACGCCCCAGCCGAGCACAGCGAGGCCATTGACCATGGTCGTATGGGAATCCGTGCCGACGAGCGTGTCGGGATAGGCCCATTCGACGGTCTCGCTCTTGCCCTTGTGCTTGACCCGCTCCTTCTTCGTCCAGACCGTGTGCGCGAGATACTCGAGGTTGACCTGATGGCAAATGCCGGCGCCCGGCGGAACGACGCGGAAATTGTCGAAGGCCTCCTGTCCCCATTTCAGGAAGCGGTAGCGCTCGCCGTTGCGGTCATATTCAAGCGCCACATTCTGCTTTAGGGCGCGCGACGTGCCGAACTGATCGACGATGACGGAGTGGTCGATGACGAGATCGACGGGGGCGAGCGGATTGATCTTCTGCGGGTCGCCGCCGAGTGCGACGAAGGCGTCGCGCATCGCCGCCAGATCGACGACGGCTGGCACGCCGGTGAAGTCCTGCATCAGGACACGCGCCGGGCGGAAGGCGATCTCGACCTCCGTCTTGCCCTTGTGCGTGAGCCAGCCGGCGAAGGCTTGGATCGTCTCCTTCGTGACCGAGCGGCCGTCCTCGTTGCGCAGCAGGTTCTCGAGCAGGCTCTTGAGAGAATAGGGAAGGCGCGCGACGCCCTCGAGACCTTTCTTTTCAGCGGCGGCGAGAGAATAGTAGTGGTAGGTCTTGGTTCCGACAGCGAGCTTTTTTGTGGACTTGAAACTGTCGAGAGAAGCCATGCCGGCGGATCCTTTAACGAAAATCGAGGGCGCGAGCCCCCTTTCTAGGAAATTTCATGCCAAAGACAAGGCGTTTCGCCGCCGGGCCCGCACCGCGGCCCACCACCTCCGACTCCGCTTGCTCTCTACGCCGGGCCTTGCCTATTGCCGAGGCGCATGCGTTAGGAAGCGCGGGAAAGTGATGTTGGGGCGCGAACCGATCCAACCTTGGTCGCGCCGCCGCGCATGCAGACGGAATCGAAACACCCTTGAACACAGAAACCTCCGCCGCGGCTCCGGCGGTCCCGCCAGCGCGGCCAGTCCTTGCGCGCAGCGCCGCTTTTCGGGTCCTGCTGGCGTCCGCCGTCGGCGCGAGCGCCTTGACGCCCTGCCTTGGCAAGGCCTTCGACCTTACCGATCACGGGGCGCTTTGGCAGGTGGTGCACAAGCTCTGCCTGCCCATGCATGCGACGCTCGGCGTTTCGCTTCCCTGCCTCGCCGTCGACGAGGAACGCGGCTTCGTCGTGATCCGCGCGCCGGGCGACGCGACCCGCATCATCGTCGTTCCGACGGCCCGCACAGAGGGCATTGAGAGCCCGAGCCTGCTGCGTGACGATGCGCCCAATTTTTGGGCTTATGCCTGGGGCGAGCGTCAATGGGTCGTCTCCGCCGCGCGCCGCCCGCTCGGCTGGGACGACATCGGCATGGCCATCAATTCCCGCCCTGCGCGGACCCAGGATCAAATGCATATCCACGTCGATTGTCTGGACGTGCGCTTAAAGAAGGCGCTCGCGGGCGCGAAGCTCTCGAGCCAGCGCTGGACGCCGCTGAATCTGCGGCCCTGGGGATTTTATCGCGCCAAGCGCCTTCCCGAGAATGGGCTCGAGCGCAACCTCTTTCAGACGGTCGCCAAGGAAATTCCCGGCGCGCAGACGAACATGGCCCTCCAGACGATAGCCGTCGCCGGCGTCACCGACGAGAAGGGCGAGCGTGGCTTTGTGCTGCTCGAAAACGGCGTGGGCGGCTCGGCGGAGGATCTGCTCGACCATCAATGCCGAGCGGAGCGGCGCTAGAGGCGTCTGAGGCTCAGCCAATGACGAAATTGAGCCCGACCGCCGACTCCAAAGTCGCGCTTGCGGCGTGTAATGACACGTCCCAGGTCTGGTCTCCGACGATCCCGTCCGGCGCGACCCCTCCCCATTTCTGGAACGCTTCGACCGACGCCTTCGTCTTCGGGCCGAACTGACCGTCGATCGCGCCCGGCGACACGCCCCAGTCGCTTGCGCCGTTCGAGAGAACCTTTTGCAGGCTCTTGACCGCGTCGCCCGAGGACCCCTGCTGCAACGTCGGCATCGGCCCGCCGTCGGGCAGGGCGGCCCAGGTCTGGGGGCCGACGACGCCATCGGCGGTCAGGCCGGCGCCCTGCTGGAAATCCTTCACGGCGGCTTCGAGCTGGGGCCCGAATTCGCCATCGACGACGATGCCGAGGTTGGGCGTGCGGCGCAGCGCTCGCTGCAATCTCTTCACGACGGGGCCGCTCGCGCCACTTCTGGATCGTGTGCTGTCCAGGATTTGACATAGTCGCCTCCCTAGTTGATTCGTTCGAAAACAGCGCGGATTGGACGGCGCCTCTGCAGCTCGGCGCGTGTTCGACCCAATCGATGGCGCCGCAATTCACTTGCTTCAATCTGTGCTGCGAGCCAACCGAAATGACAACGCCTCTGCCGCGGCTTTTGTTCCTCATTGCTCGGCGGAGCAGCGCCAATCCGCGCTCAGTTCCGCGAGGAGCCGCGGGGGCGCGCCAGACCCATGCGCCGCATGAAGAAGAACATGGCGAGCGCCGCCAATATGCAGAGGCCGAAGGCGAAAGCCGTGCCCCATTCGGCGTCCGCGAAGGGAAGGTTGCGCGTGTTCATGCCAAAGAAGCCGGTCACGAAAGTCGCCGGAAGCAGCAGCGTCGTCACGACGGTCAGAATGTAGAGACGGTCGTTGGTGACGAGGTCCGCGATCCCGTTGAGCTCGTCCTGCAGCAGACGTGCGCGATCCTGCACCTCTGCGAGGTCATGGGCCAGAATATCGACGCGATGAGCGAGCCGCGCGCCCGTTTCCTTCAGCTCTTCGTGCTCGGGTTCGCTCAGCATCGCTTCGAGGCGGAAGCAGCGGGGAGCGCAGTCCCGCGATCTCGCGGGCGAGTCGCAGCGCCGAGCGTCGCGTGACGCCGAGCGTCGCACGTTCGCCAAAGCCGCCGCTGTCGCTGACGATGCGCTCCTCGATGTGATCGAGCGCGGCGGATAGCTCGAAGATGATCTTGCCGAGCTCGTCGCAGAGATGCCCGACGATGCTCTCGAAGAGGTCGAGCGGCGTCTCGGCCCGGCGGCCGGCGGAAAGCGCCATGCGCGTCGCCTCGACCGACGCGAGCGGCCGTTCCCTGGCGCTGATCAGAAACTGCTCGCCGAAGACGAAACGCAGATAGCCCGTCTGCGGCAGACGCCCGCCAAGACCGCGCTCATAGTCGACGATCGCGCCGCGCACGAGATTTCCCGAATGGTCGATGAATTGACGATCGATCGGCTGGGTCAGGGTGCTGCGCGCCTCGTCCGAAAGCACGGCGAGCTTCTTCAAGAAGGCGTGTGACGCGCACGTCCTCGAGGTTGAGATGCAGCCAGACGAAGCCTTCGCCCGGCGCGCCGAGCTTCTCGACGTCGGTCGCGTCACCCGGCGACGCGCGCCCCTCCTCGTCGAAGCGCAGCACGAAAATGCCGCCGGGAACCTCCACATCGAGGGCGGGCTGAAGACGGTCGACAGCTCACGGGCGGCCTCCTTGCGAAGAGACGCGCGAAGGTGACAGGAGCGGCGCGCGAGGGCAAGGCTCGGGACCGCTCGCGCGCGGCTTGATGGAAAAGCTCAGGCTTCGTAGAAAGCCCGCCCTGTTCGGCGCGCCACGAGATATCCCTGAGACGGACGCAAGCGCCGCGCGTGTCCGCGCGCTCGCCCACAAGGAAAATGCACGTGAGCCCAGCCTGCGGAATTGACTTTGGGACATCGAACTCCTCCGCAGGGTTCGTGCAGGCCGGAGCGCCGTCGCTCGTGAAGGTCGAGGGCGACAGCACGTCCATCCCCAGCGCGATCTTCTATCCGGCCTTTGGCGGAAGCGTCTGCTTTGGCAGCCGTGCGATCGACGCCTATGTCGAAGGCGAGAACGGGCGTCTCTTCCGCGCCATCAAAAGCATCCTCGGCAGCTCGCTCATCAATGAAACCACCGTGGCGGGTGGGAAGCGGGCCAAATTCACCGCGATCCTCGGCAGCTTCCTTGGCCATATCAAGAAAACCACGGAAGAACAGGCGGGCGCGCCAATCGAGCAGGTGGTTCTCGGGCGGCCGGTCTTTTTCGTCGATGGCGACGCCGAGGCCGATCGTGTCGCCCAGGACCAGCTCATGCAGGTCGCGCGCGCGCAGGGCTTCAAGCATATCGAGTTTCAGTATGAGCCGATCGCGGCGGCGCTTGACTATGAGCATGGCGTCGAGGGAGAGGAGATCGCGCTGATCGCCGACATCGGCGGCGGAACGTCCGATTTCTCGATCGTCCGGGTGTCCGCCGAGCGCAGAAACCGCCCGGACCGGAAACAGGACATTCTCGCCTATGCGGGCGTCCACGTCGGCGGCACGGATCTCGATTATAAACTCAGCCTGAAGCAGGTCATGCCGCATTTCGGCTATCAGACGCGCCAGCGCAAGCGCCCGGAGCTCGACCTGCCAAACAGCTATTTCCACGAGCTCGCCTTGTGGCACCGGATTGCGTTCCTCTACACCCACAAGGTGGAGGCGGAGTTGAAGCATCTGCGCGCCATCGCCGAAGAACCGGAGAGAATAGAGCGTTTCTTGAGGGTCGTGCATGAGCGCGCCGGCCATCGGGTCGCCGGAGAAACGGAAAAAGCGAAAATTCTTCTTTCGGACAATGCCGCCGCGACCATAGACTTGGCCTCTATCGTCGAAGGACTTCTGATTGAGACCTCGCGGGCGCTGTTCGAGGAGACGATCCGTGCGGAATGCGCAAAAATCGCCGCTTGCGTCGAGGAATGCATCCAAAGCGCGGGCGTTCGCGCCGACGCCATCGATGCGGTGTTCCTGACTGGCGGCAGCACGTCGACGCCGGCCGTCGAGAAAGCCTGCCTCCTGCACACGCCGCGGGCGAAGATCGTGAGAGGCAATAAATTCGCAAGCGTCGGCATGGGGCTCACGATCGAACTCGGGGCTGAAATTTGCTCAGACTCTCGAATAGCTGGGGGAGCGCGAGGGGGTTCGCAACGCCATCCTCCCGCCGTATATAGGCTCCAAAGCGAGGGCGCGCGGCGCGTCCTCGGGTCGATTGTCCCGAAACTCAAGGACTTGAGCTTGTCCTTTACCCTTTCACTACGTCGCCAAGGTCGGCGCCTATCTCCTTCGCCAGCAGCTTTCCGGCCGGAAGCGCTTTCCGCTCGTTTTGATGATGGAGCCGCTTTTTCGTTGCAACCTCGCCTGCGCGGGCTGCGGCAAGATCGACTATCCGGACGATATCCTGAACCGCAGGCTGAGCGTCGAGGACGCGCTCGCGTCGGTGGACGAGTGCGGCGCGCCGGTCGTCGTGCTCGCGGGCGGGGAGCCGCTGCTGCACAAGGACTTGGCGCAGATTGTCGAAGGCGTCGTCGCGAGAAAGAAATTCGCGATCGTCTGCACCAATGCCTTATTGCTCGCCAAGCGCATCGATCAGTTCAAGCCCAGCCCTTACTTCACCTGGTCCATCCATCTCGATGGCGACAAGGAAGCGCATGACGCCGCCGTCTGCCAGGAGGGCGTCTACGAGCGCGCCGTCGAGGCGATCAAGCTCGCCAAGTCCAAGGGCTTCCGCGTCACGACGAACAGCACCTTCTTCTCGAACACCGATCCGGCCCGCGCCGCGGCCTTCCTCGACGAGATGACGCAACTCGGCGTCGACGGCATGACGGTCTCTCCGGGCTACGCCTATGAACGCGCGCCGGACCAGACCCACTTCCTGAACCGCTCGCGCACGAAGGATCTGTTCCGCGCCATCCTGAAGCGCGGCCGCGGCGGGCGAAACTGGGCCTTGCAGCAGTCCGGCCTCTTCATCGACTTCCTCGCCGGCAATGTCAGCTATCACTGCACGCCCTGGGGCATGCCGCTTCGCACGGTCTTCGGTTGGCAGCGCCCCTGCTACCTTCTGGGCGAGTCCTATGCCCCGAGCTTCAAGGCGCTCATGGAGGAGACCGACTGGGATTCCTACGGCGTCGGCAATTACGAGAAATGCGCCGACTGCATGGTCCATTCCGGCTTCGAGGCGACCGCCGTCGCCGACACGGTGCAGCGGCCCTGGCGCGCCGCCTGGATCGCTCTCTTCGGGGTGAAGACCGAAGGGCCGATGGCGCCGGACATTCCGCTCGATGGACAGCGCCCGGCGGAATATGTCTTCGACGCCAATGTCGCGACGCTGACGCAACTCAGAGAGCACGAGGCCGCGCAACGGGCCAAGCGCCCCCCGACGGCGGCCTGAAGGCCGTCGGCGGAGGAGAGGCGAAGCCTTAGTCGAAGATCGCGCCCGCGCGCTTCAGCTCCCAGTCGGGCGCCCAGCCGGTGACGCCGCCGGCGGTCACCCGGCACCAATGCCCGCGCCAGCTCGACACGCACGCTCCCTTATTGACGGTCTGGCCCTGCGAGACGATCCCGGCCACGGGCCAGTTCCGGCCTGGACCCGTGTGCACGTGGATGGCCCATTTCGCGACGACGGGCCCGATCGCGACCTTTCCGCCGCCCGCCGGAGCCAGTGTGACGCCTTTCACGTAGCCCTTCATCTTGCCGTAGCGGACTTTGCACCAGCCCTGCTTCCAGCCACCGTAGCAATTGACGACGTCCACATCCGCTCCCGCCGGAATTTGACCTTTGACCGGCCAGGCGGTTCCCGGACCCCAATACACCGTGGCGGGACTCGTCACGGGTTTTGCCAAGGCGCTCCCCGCCGCGATCATCCCCGCGCCGACGCACAGCGCTAAAAAGAGCTTGTAACGCTTCATAACGGTCATCCTCCCCTTCCCAGATTGCGCAGGCGTCAGCCTTCCGAGGTTTCGCGCTCGCGCAAACGAGCCCCCCTTTGGGCCGGGGCCGCGCTTGTCTCAAATAGCGCGACCCCGCTCCGTTTCACTGTAAAATGCGTATTTTTAACGCTGAGCTCAGGCAGAGGCTCCGCGGCGCTTCCCCGTTCCCAAGGGCGGCGGCGTGCCCGCACACGGCCCTCGCGGGAATGTTGGTCGAAAATATCTCCTTCAGATTCAATAGGTACAGAACCTGAGCGTTTTGCCGCCATGCTCCTGCCGCGTTCTGAGTGTTTATTGTGACGTGATACAATATCAAACACGAGCGGTACGCGTTGCGTTATATTCCTTTGACATCCGTCAAGGAAACATAGACGTGAGTTAAGATGTTTTAGGGGCATTGCGCGGAGAAAAGGCCATGATCACAATACAAGAATGCGCGGAAGTGGCTGGGCTTGCGCCGGACGAGTTGGGTTTGTACGTTCTTCCCGCCGCAAGACATAAATCGCTGCTTGCAAGCTACCTGCTGAACCTCCGGCGGGGCGAGAAAGCTGTATGCCGCCAGATAGTCGGAGATTTCTGGCGCTTAATGGATCTCGGCGCGAAGGAGCGGGCTGGAGACGTGTTCCATGTCTTGCGGCTGTTTCTGTCCATCTATCCGAGAGCCAAAAGGGAGCTTGCCCGTGCCAATTCAGGTGATTGATACGGCTAACCAGTTTCGCGGCAAAGTCGTCGAGATCGTCCTCGGTTCAGTCGTTTCCGAAGTCGAGGTCGAAACCCCTTGGGGTAAGGTCGCCTCAGTGATCACCACGCGCGCCGTCCGCGAACTGGGTCTTGAGATCGGCTCCGAAGTCATTGCCTTCGTCAAGGTGACGGACATGGCGATCGCCAAAGTTAGAGACGAAAGCGAGTGACGTCAGGGCAGGTTGGGCCCAATCGCGGCGGCAATGGGAGGAGGGACAGACGCGCCCCTGGCAAGACCGGACGGACGAGGAAGACCCCAATAATACACCGTGTCGCCCTCGGCCTACGCGCGCGCGGGGTCGCTCTGCTGCCTCGCCTCAAACGCGCCGCGCAATTCATGCTACAGAGTGCATAACACCCCTCTAGCTTTGACGCTCTGTCTTCTTTGAGACGGGTTGAGGTGGATGAAACGCTCGACCGTTCGGCAGCAGCGAGAAAGGCCCCGGCAATCGACGTGGAAGCCCGCCAGAGTTTCGGCGTAGCGTTCGTAGTCTTTGACGAGCCGCCTACATCGCGTCGCCCAAGCGAAGGACCGCTCGACAACCCAGCGCTTGGGTAAGAGGACGAAGCCCTTCTTCGCCTCGGGAAGCTTGACCACGCAGAGTTCGACGCCCTGCGCTTTCGCTGCGTCTGCGGCGTTCTCACCCGTATAACCCTGATCGACGTAAATGAGTTCAACGCTGTCGCCCGTCGCCTCCTGCACGGCGGCGGCGAGCTTGCCGACCTCGGCGCGATCGTCGACGTTTGCCGGCGTCACATGCAACGCCAGCAGATGCCCCAGCGTGTCCACTGCCATGTGCAGCTTCGAGCCGCGTTTGCGCTTGGCGCCGTCGTAGCCAGCCCGCGGACCGCTTTCCGGCGTGGAGCGCAGGGTGCGGCTGTCGATAATCGCCGCTGTCGGCTCGGCATCGCGTCCGGAGGCGATGCGCAAAAGGGCGCGTAGGTCCTGCGCAAGCGCGTCGAAGACCCCCGCCGCCAGCCAACGCTGCGATTGCTGATACACGGCGAACCAGGGCGGCAGATCATTGGGCATGGCGCGCCAAGCGATGCCGTAACGCAGCACATAGCGTAGGCCGTTGAAAAGCTCGCGCAGCGAGTGCTGACGCTGCGGCGCGCTCTCCTCCATCAGCGTCAAATAAGGGGCGACCAACGACCATTCTTCGTCGCTGACGTCGGACGGATAGGGTTTGCGAATCGGAGCCATCCGATTCTATTAAGGGAATCAAACACTAAAGTACATAACACCCTCTAGGCTTTCGGCGCATCACCATTGTCATGTTCCTGGGACATTTACGTATCTAGGGCGCCGCCTGGAGCAGGGCCCGTTGTCCATTGAGGAACAGCAAATGACGTCCGTCACCACCGGCGCCGATATCGATGTCAACACTGCCCCTGAGTCTCCAAAGCCAAGACTCGACCATCAAACGAGCATCCAAAGCATTCTGCTGTTTCTCGGGCATTCTGGCTCTGGGATTGGGCTTCACCGCCTACAGCATTTGGCGAGACGTCCAGGAAACGGGCGCGCCTGTCACGACTTATCTGCCTTTCGCGCTGCTCGGCTTGGCGCTGCTGATCGCCCTCGGCTTCGAATTCGTGAACGGATTTCACGACACCGCCAATGCGGTGGCGACGGTCATCTACACACATTCGCTGCCGGCGAATTTCGCAGTCATCTGGTCCGGATTCTTCAACTTTCTCGGCGTGCTGTTCTCGACCGGCGCGGTCGCTTTCAGCATCGTCTCGCTGCTGCCGGTCGAATTGATCCTGCAGGTCGGCTCCTCGGCCGGCTTCGCGATGGTCTTCGCCTTGCTGATTGCGGCGATCGTCTGGAATCTCGGCACGTGGTGGCTTGGCTTGCCGGCTTCGAGCTCGCATACGCTAATCGGCTCGATCATCGGCGTCGGCATCACCAACGCGCTTCTTCACGGCCGCGACGGGACGTCTGGCGTCGACTGGCACAAGGCGACCGAGGTCGGCGAAGCGCTCCTGATCTCGCCAGTGGTCGGCTTCGTCTGCGCTGGCGGGTTGCTTCTGCTCATGAAGTTCGTCGTTCGCAATCCGGCGCTCTATTCGGAGCCGAAGGGTCAGACGCCGCCGCCGTGGTGGATCCGAGGCCTGCTCGTCCTGACCTGCACGGGCGTCTCCTTCGCGCATGGGTCGAACGACGGGCAGAAGGGCATGGGCCTCATCATGCTGATCCTGATCGGCACGGTGCCGACGGCCTATGCGCTCAACCGCGCCCTGCCGGCGAACCATATCGCCGAGTTCACGAAGGCGTCGGCTGCGGCGATCAAGGTCGTCCAGTCGAAGGAGGCCGGGCATCGGATGCTCGGCAATCCGCGACCCGCCGTCTCGAACTACATCACCTACCATGGCGACGCGGGCTTCACGCCAGGAGATGGGACCTATATCGCGCTGGCCAAGCTCATGGAGGAGATTTCGCACGAGATCACAGAATACGGCTCGATCTCGAAAATCCCCTTTGCGGCGGTAGGCAACACGAGGAACGACATCTATCTCGCGTCGGAAGCGATACGCTTCCTGTCCAAGGACAAGGACTCCGAGCTGTCCGAAGGCGAGAAGAAGACGCTCGCCGATTACAAGAAGGAGATCGACCAGGCGACCAAATTCATCCCGACCTGGGTGAAGGTCGCGGTCGCCGTCGCGCTCGGCCTCGGCACGATGATCGGCTGGAAGCGCATCGTCGTGACGGTGGGCGAGAAGATCGGCAAAGAGCATCTGACCTATGGCCAGGGCGCCGCGGCCGAGCTCGTCGCGATGACGACAATCGGCATCGCCGACACATTCGGCCTGCCCGTCTCGACCACACACGTGCTCTCCTCGGGCGTCGCCGGGACAATGGCCGCGAACGGGTCGGGCATACAAATGAGCACGGTGAGGAGTATCGCCACGGCCTGGGTTCTGACCCTGCCTTGCGCGATGGTCCTCGCTGGCGGGCTCTACTTCCTGTTCACCAAGATTTTTTGAGGTCGCGATCGCGGCGCCGTCCCGCTCGCGGGGCGGCGCTGGATCGGATCGACGCACTGCCTCCATTAATCGTCGAAGGGCGTCATCTGCGCCGGCCGGCTGCAGCCGCTTTTTCCGTCCACGCTCACCCAGTAGCTCTCAATCCCGTTGCGAAAGCTTCGCCGAGCTGAAGAATTTATCAGCCCCGATTCGCCCCGACAGCATCGGAAGCTTCATGAGTTTTTCAGCGGCGTCGCCTCGACGTCACCCTCCGCCATGTTAGGTGGAGGAAAGGACTAAGATAGGCGCCCTCGAGTTAAGCAACGTGAACCGCTTCGCGGCCTTTACACCCGCGAGAAGCTCGGCTACGCCGCGGTCACGGCGCATGACGGTTTTGTGACAGGCTGCGGCCCCGGCGGAGGTTTTAAGATGCTCTCATGGTTCCAAGCGCTTATGCCGCGAGACGAGGGCTTCTTCGATCTTTTCGAACGCCACGCCAAAACCATCGTCGCGGGCTCGAGGGCTCTGCGGTCCCTGCTGGACGGGGACGAGCGCTACCTCGCCTGTTGTCAAGAGATCAAGCGTCAGGAGAACGAGGCGGACGCCATCACCCGCGAGGTCATGCTCGCGGTCCGCCGCACTTTCATCACCCCCTTCGATCGCGGCGACATCCGCGACCTCATCACGGCGATGGACGACACCATCGACCAGATGCACCAAACCGCCAAAGCCACCTTCATCTATGACACGCATGATTTCGACCCGCTGGCGCGCCGCATGGGCGACATCATCGTGCAGGCCGCCGACCTTACCGGCGACGCGATCCCGCTGCTGCGGTCGATGGGGCAGAACGCCGGCAGGCTCAATGCGTTCGCGGAAGAGATCATGCGCATCGAGGATGAGGCGGACAGCATCTACGACCAAGGCCTCAGGGAGCTGTTCCGCGCGCACCGCACATCCGATCCGATGGCCTTCATCGCCGGATCGGAAATCTATGGCCACCTCGAAAAGGTGGTGGATGGGTTCGAGGATATGGCCGACCGCATTTCCGGCATTGTGATCGAACACGTTTAGGAGGCGAAGCGTGCACGATGGCGCCTTTTATCTCTTCGGACTCATCCTGGTCGCTCTGGCCTTCGACTTCCTGAACGGCCTGCACGACGCCGCGAACTCAATTGCGACGATCGTCTCCACACGGGTGCTGCGGCCTCAATATGCGGTGTTTTGGGCGGCCTTCTTCAATTTCGTCGCCTTCCTGTTCTTCGGGCTGCATGTCGCGCAGACGGTGGGGACCGGCATCATCACCCCAGACATCGTGAACGATCGCGTGATCTTCGGCGCGCTGATGGGCGCCATTGTCTGGAACGTTCTGACTTGGGCCTTGGGGATTCCCTCATCGAGCTCCCACGCGCTCGTCGGAGGCCTCGTGGGCGCGGGCGTCGCCAAGGCTGGCGTGGGCTCGATCGTCTGGGGGGGGCTGTTCAAGACCGGCGCGGCGATCGTGCTGTCGCCGCTTCTCGGATTCGCCCTGGCGCTCGTTCTGGTATTGGCGGTCTCGTGGATCTTCGTGCGGGAGACGCCGCTTGCTGTCGACACCCTTTTCCGCACGCTACAATTCGTTTCCGCCTCGCTCTATTCGCTGGGACATGGCGGCAATGACGCTCAGAAGACCATGGGCGTCATCGCTGTGCTGCTCTATTCGCATGGGAGCCTCGGCCCGGAGTTCCACGTGCCCTTCTGGGTCGTGCTCTCCTGCCAGACCGCCATGGGACTCGGCACCTTGTTCGGCGGTTGGCGTATCGTGCACACAATGGGCTCGAAGATTACCAAGCTCTCCCCGATGCAAGGCTTCTGCGCCGAGACCGGCGGCGCCATCACGCTGTTTCTCGCCACCGGGCTCGGCATCCCCGTTTCGACGACGCACACGATCACCGGCGCGATCGTCGGCGTCGGCGCCGCGCGGCGGGTTTCAGCCGTACGCTGGAATATCGCCAAGGATATCGTGATCGCGTGGGTGATCACCATGCCGATGGCGGCGATCATTGCCGCCATTTTCTACGCGCTGGCGGGGGGGCTCGCATGAAAGAGCGAAAGGCCGCCAAGAAGAAAAAGGTCGCTGAATCGAGAGAGCCGCACGCGCAATATGGGGCGCTGCCGTGGCGCATCGACGACGAGCTAGAAATCATGCTGCTGACCTCCCGCGACACGAGGCGGTGGGTCATTCCTAAAGGCTGGCCGATGAAGGGGCGCAAGCCCAACGCGACGGCGGCGCTTGAAGCGTTGCAGGAGGGCGGCCTCCTCGGAAACATCGGGAAAAAGTCGGTCGGCGCCTATCACTATCGCAAGCGCCTCAAGAACGGCGCCGTGCTGATGTGCCGGGTCGAGGTCTTCCCGCTACGCGTCCTGCGGCAGCGCAAGAAATGGCCGGAGAAAGGTCAGCGCATGACGCAATGGTTTCCCTACGTCGAGGCGGCGGAGGAGGTCGCGGAAGCGGAGTTGACGGCGCTAATTCTCGCCTTTGGCCGCGCCCTATCCGCGGTCGCCGAAGACGGGGTGATCCCGACCCGCGGTCTCCTGGGGCGCGCGCCTCAGATGAATTGAGCGGCCTTTTAGCCAGCCCGACGGCATCCGATCACGCCGTAACCACCGGCTTCCCCTTTTTTGCCCTTCGCTTTATACCGGGCTGCAATCCGCGCCCGCCGGGGCGCGTCCGCTCAACGGTCGGTTCCCATGTCAGAGCACGCCACGCCGCATTTCCACAATCAGCCGGGCGTCCCGCGCATTCGCGTCGGGGCCAAGGAGTTCATGTGCATCGGGGCGCTGCCGCCCTTTGACCACCCGCACGTGTTCTTGGACATGGGCGCGGCGAGCGAGGCGGTCTGCCCCTATTGCTCGACGCTCTTCGTTTATGACGCGTCGCTGCACGGCGGCGCCGATCCGGCCGAGTGCGTCTATGAACCGGCGGAGCCCGTCGCCGCCGCCTCGTGAGCCGCTCCGCTTCGGACGCCCTCGTCGTCGCCGGAGCCGGAATCGGCGGCCTGACCGCGGCGCTGTGTCTGGCGCGGGCCGGCCAGCGCGTCGCCCTGCTCGAAAAGGCGCCGAAGATCGAGGAGGTCGGCGCCGGCCTGCAGATCGCGCCGAACGCCGGACGCATTCTCCAAACCCTCGGCCTCGGTCCGGCGCTCGACTCCAACGCGCTTGTGCCGGACGCCATCGTCATCCGCCGCGCGAATGACGCAAGAGAGCTTTGCCGAATTCCGCTCGCTGGAGCGCGGGAGCGTTTCGGCGCTCCCTTTCGCCTTTTCCACCGCGCCGATTTGCAGGCTCTGCTGCTCGAGGCGGCGCAGACTCGCGAGCAAATCGCGATCCGCGAGAACGCCCGCGTCGGCGATTTCGACGAGGAGGACGGAAAAGTCTTCCTGCGCGTGCACGGCGCCGCCGGTCCCGAGGACTTGGAGGCTGCGGGCCTTATCGGGGCCGACGGCGTACGCTCCTCCGTGCGCGCCTTTCTCTTCCGCGACGAGAAGGACGCCCCCTTCTACACGGGCAACATGGCCTGGCGCGCGCTGCTGCCGGCGGAGACGGTCCCGCAAGCCTTGCGCGATAAGCACGTGAACCTGTGGCTCGGGCGCGGCGCGCATGTCGTGCATTATCCGCTGCGTGGTGGAGAGATGGTCAATGCGGTGCTCATCATCGAGGACGGCGACGTCGAGCCGCCGGAAAGCGAGCCGACGCGAGACGGCGCGAGCCTGATCGAGGCGGCGGATTTCGAGCGCGGCGCTGGCCCGTTGCGCGAGCTCGTCGCGTCCTGCAATAGCTGGCGGCGCTGGCCGCTCTGGGGCCGCCCGGCGCTTCGCTCCTGGGGCCGGGGCGCTGTGACGTTGCTCGGCGACGCGGCGCATCCGATGGTGCCCTTTCTCGCGCAAGGCGCGGCGCAGGCAATCGAAGACGCGCAAGCCTTGGGCCGCGCGTTCGAAGGCGGCGCCTCGCCCGCCGCGGCCTTCAGGGCTTATGAGAAGGCCCGCATCGCGCGCGCGGCAAAAGTGCAGGCCGCTTCGCGGGGGCAAGGGCGTTTCGCCCATGCGGGCTTTCCGCTCGCCAACGCGCGCGATGCGGTCATGACGCTGATCGGCGGACGCGGAATGCTCGAGCGCAACGCCTGGCTTTATCGCTGAGGCGCGGGCGTGGCGCACGGACCTACCGGCAAGGCATGGGGCCGGCGCGCTGTCGACGCCAGCGTTCCAGGCAGGCGTTGCCTTCCTGAAGCACGAGCGGAGCAAACCAAAGGGCCTGCTGCCCATCGATGAGCTGGCCCTGATTGATCCAGGTTCCCGGCGCCGGTATGGCCGTCCTGTAGCGAACCGCCGGCTCCCCCGGAGAGCGCCGTCAGTGTGGGCGTGGAAACCACAGGCTCCGGCCCGTAGATGCCTGCTGCGGTTTGGTCTCCGACGCGCCGGCCCCCACTCACCAGCCAGTATTGCCCCTGCTTGGCGGCGGCGAAGGGGAAAAAATCGGCGCGGCCCGTGGGGGGATCGGGGACGGAGTAGAGCGCGGGGTCGGTCTCGACTTTGATCGGCTCGGGCTCGCCGGCCGGGGCGGCGAGGATATCCGTGCGCAGAGCCGCGTACAGCCCTCCCAGCTCGGGCACGGAAAGCTCTTCAGCGGAGGCCAGTCCAATGCGGCCGAGCGGCGTTTCGACCACCGTGATCTGGACGCCCGGGGTCGCCCATTCGGCGTGAGCGGCCTTCGGATGGGTGACCCGGTAACGCGCGAGGATGTCGCCCCGCGGTCCCGCGAGCGCCACCGTGTGGAAGACATGATCGCCATCGCGCTCCGGATAGCTGCCGACGAGATAACCCTTGCCGTCTTGCGCCGCGGCCTTGAGCGACTTCTCAAAGGCGCCGCCTGCAGCCTCGGCGCGCGCCTTGATCTCGTCGGCGCCAATTCCTGAGGGCAGGCCCGACAGTTCCGGCAGAACCATGAGCTCGCCTTCGAGGGGCCTCACGGCGTCGAGAAGCGAGGGTCCTTCGGGCCACTGGGCGGCGGCGAGGGATACCGTGCGTGTGGTCCGGGTGGCGTTCGGGTCGACTGGGCTGCGATGCAGCGCCAGGAGAGGCAGGTAGAGAGCCGGATGGCGCAGCCCGAGCCGCTTCCCTCGCGTCTGGTCGGCGTCGGCGGGCCTGATGGTGGCGGTGATGACGCCGTGCAGGCCGGGTGGCAAGACCTCGGGCGGCGCTACGGGCGCCTGGGCGAGCTTATGCCCCTCGTGCGACCAGATGCTGGAGCCGCCATTGTAATACAACCTGCCGCCGGTGATCGGATTTGTCTCTATGCCGCTGCGCGTGGCGCCGATGACCCAAACTCCGTTCTGGGCGCTCATGAACTGCACGTTGGCCACGGTCGAATGGTCGCCCGTGGCCTCGGCCGGCGGCGTGCCGGGCATTACCCGATCGGAAACGGAATGCCACGCGATGACTTGCGCGCCCCGCAAGGCGGCGAGCCGCGCGTATTGCCAGTAGGTGTCGTCATAACAAATGACGAGCGCGATGCGTCCAATGGGCGTGTCGAAAACTTCAACACCCGTGTTGCCCGGAGCAAACACCTTTTGGTCTTGGGGGTTGAGGCCGTTCTTGCGGTATTTTCCAATGACGCCCCTTGGACCGAGGAGCACGGCGCTATTGTAGGCGATGCCGGTATCCGCATCCCGCTCGGCGATGCCGACACTCATATACATGCCGGCGCGCGCGAGGACCGGCAGCAGCGCGGCCGTCGTCTTTCCAGGGATGGTGTCGAGGAAGGGCGCGATTTGATCTGGGCCGCTGAACAGATACCCGCTGACCGCGGTCTCAGGGAAAACGGCGAAGGTGACGCCCTGGCTGCTCGCCTCCTTGGCGGCATCGACGAGGCGACGGATATTGCCGTCGAGGTCTCCCCAGGCAGGCACAAAGTCGACGGCGGCGACTTTAATGGACTGCGTTCCCGAGGGTGGCCGGGGCGCGGGATTGGCGTTGGCCGAAGTCCACGGCAGCAGACTGAGAACGGCCACGCGGGCCAAGGTCTTCCAGTTCATGACGTCTCATTCCACGCGCGAAGGCTCGCCGCATCGCCACAATCAACTAAGTGACTCCCAGGAACCGCCAATAGGGCTCGTGAGCTCAGCTCCAGTAGCGATCCTAAGAAGTGAACGAACAAATTGGCTTCCGTATCCGCTCCGGCGGACAGACCGGCGTCGATCGCGCCGCGCTCGACGCCGCCATGCCGCGGGCTTTCATTACGAGGGATGGTGTCCGAAGGGCGGTTGGGCGGAAGATTTTTGCGCGCCGCCGGGGCTGCTGGCGAAATACCCCGGCTTGAGGGAAACGGAGGACAGCAACCCCGCGCAGCGCAGCGCTTGGAACGCGCGACAGCGACGCGACGCTGATTCTGGTCCCGGGCTCGTTTCGTTTCTTCGGAACCGCGCTTGCCGCGCAATGCGCGTCAAAGCTTGGGAAGCCGCTGCAGGTGGTCGTTTATTCGAACGCCGAGGGCGCCAGGAGATCGCCGCCTTTTTCGAGGGCTTTGCGAATGCGCACTCCATCAATATCGCGGGACCGCGAGAAAGCGAAAGTCCAGGCGCGCCTACGACGGCTGCCGAAAGCGCCGGGTTGACCGTCAAACGCGTGTGACCCGCTCGCTAACGAAGCGCGACGCTTCGGAAGACCGCGAGCGGCGCATGGGTCTCGTCGTAAAGTTCGAGAATGGGGCCGGCGATGGCGAAGGCGCGCGTGCGCGCGAGGATGTCGGCTAGCGCCCGTTCGCGCGCGTCGAGCGGTGGCGGGCAGGCCATCATCGTGCTCGCGAAGCGGCCGAAGGCGAGCGCGCCCCGACCCTCCGACCGCCAGCTCGCGACCATACGATTGCAGCCCACGGTGGCCGCCGCGCGAAAGCCAGGCTCATGCAGGACGAGGCTCCCCTCGCGCCGGCCCTCGACCGGCGTCATCGTCTCGCCGCCAAGAGTCTCGATCTTCCAATAGCTGTTGGCGAGCCCCGCGTCGGCACGGTTGCGCTCGCAATTCTCACCCGGCCATACGCCGACGAAGCGCGTCACGACGAGGGTCGGGCGCGGCGGCCCCTCCATGCCTTCTCTGGATTCGACGCGTCCCTCGACCGTTGCATAGAGTTTTGCTCCCGGCTCGCTGCGCGCGCCGCGATAGGCCAATTCCAGCGCCGTATATCCGCCTTCCAACGCGACAGGAATTTCCTGCAGCGTGCGGCACGGCGTGAAGGCCGCAGCGTCCGCGAAATAGCGAAATTCGCCGCCGATGAGCGCGTCGCCGGGCGGCGGGCCGAGCACGCCCTGCCGGGCGCCGACGCGGCGCAAGAGCAACTTTACGCGGTCCGGCGCGCCCGCCCGCAGGACCGGAATCATCGTGTCCGTCGTAAACCACAGTCTTCCGTCGACGGAGATCGTGGCGCGCAGGCTGTAGCGGGCGCGCGGGTCGAGCGCGGCGTCGTCATAGGCGATTGCGAAGGCGATGGGCGGTTGGCCGGGATTGTCGATCGTCGTCTGGGCCAGCAACCGGGCGGACGCGTCGGCGCGGGCCGTGTCCACGATCGCCGCCTCGAAGCGGGCGGTCGGCGGCAGCGCGATCCGCTCGCGATAGAGCGCCGCGCCCGTCAACGTCCTCTGCGCGGCCGAGGCCGCTGAAGGGACGAGCAACGAAAGGGCGATCAGCAGGAGAGCGAGAGGCTTGAGCATGATGCGATACGGCTTCCAGAGGATGAACTGTTAGGGCGCGTTCCCGTTCCGCAAGGGCGGGAGCGGTCGAGCGCGGACGCGAACGATGGCGTGGATCCGGTTGGCGGAAAGTCGATAGACGAAAACGCCGGCAAGTTGCTACCGCGACATCCCGCCGAAAATATTGCGCAGGACCTCGCGGCTGATCTTCGTGCCGAAGCTCTTCGCGGCGGATTGCAGTGCGGCGCTGGCGGCTTTCTCGGCGGGCGACAGGCGCTTCGGGCTCGGTCGGGCGAACAGCCCGCCGAAGGCGTCCTTGACGCTCTCCCAAATCCCACCCCCGGCCGACGCTTCGATCGGCGGCGCGCTGTTGACGTCTGGAGTCTTGGCCGGCCCCGCGCCCGCGCCCTCCATCCGAGCGCCGGCGCGTTTCTGCAGCACCTCGAAGGCGGATTCGCGATCGATTGGCGTGTCATAGAGACCATAGAGCGGACCGCCCTCGATGACGGACTGACGCTCCTGCGGCGTGATCGGCCCGACGCGCGACGAAGGGGGCGCGATGAACGCCCGCTCCACGACTTGCGGCGCGCCCTTCTCGTCGAGCATCGAGACGAGCGCCTCGCCGACGGCGAGCTCGGTGATGGCCGCCGCCGTGTCGAAAGTCTTGTTCTGCCGGAAGGTCTCGGCGGCCGTGCGCACCGCCTTCTGGTCGCGCGGCGTGAAGGCGCGAAGCGCATGCTGAATGCGATTGCCGAGCTGGCCCAGCACCGTGTCCGGCACGTCGAGCGGGCTTTGCGTCACGAAATAGACGCCGACCCCCTTGGAGCGGATCAGCCGCACGACCTGCTCGATCGCGGTGAGGAGATTTTTCGGCGCGTCGGTGAAAAGGAGATGCGCTTCGTCGAAAAAGAAGACGAGCTTCGGCGTCGGCTGATCGCCGATCTCGGGAAGCTGCGCGAAGAGCTCGGTCAGCATCCACAGCAGGAAGGTCGCGTAGAGCCGCGGCGAGCGCATGAGCTTTTCGGCGGCGAGGATGTTGACGTAGCCGCGGCCCCGCTCGTCCTGGCCGATGAACTCCTTGAGATCGAGCGCCGGCTCGCCGAAGAACGTCTCGCCGCCCTGCGTTTCGAGAACGAGAAGCTGGCGCTGCACGGCGCCGATCGAGGCGCTCGCGACATTGCCGTATTTCGTTTGCAGCTCGCTCGCATTCTCGGCGACGTAGCTGAGCGTGGCGCGCAGGTCCTTGAGGTCGTAGAGCAGCAGGCCCTGCTCGTCGGCGACGCGAAAGACGATGTTGAGCACGCCTTCCTGCGTCTCGTTGAGATCGAGCAGGCGCGCGAGCAGGAGCGGACCCATCTCCGTGATCGTCGCGCGCACCGGATGGCCTTGCTGCGCGAAAAGGTCCCAGAAGATGACCGGGAATTTTTCAGGGGCGTAGTCGAGGCCGAGCTCCTTGGCCCGCTCGACGAACACGGCGCGGCAGTCCCCCTCCTGGCTCAAGCCGGCCAGATCGCCCTTCACATCGGCGAGGAACACCGTCGTTCCGGCGCGCGAG
Source organism: uncultured Alphaproteobacteria bacterium (assembly GCA_963760695.1). Classification (GTDB taxonomy): domain Bacteria; phylum Pseudomonadota; class Alphaproteobacteria; order Rhizobiales; family Beijerinckiaceae; genus Methylocystis. The sequence continues at coordinate 109,875 of CAVXEI010000021.1, forward strand.
AAGCCTTCCGCGAGCCGTTGCAGCGTCACGGTCTTGCCGGTCCCCGTCGCGCCGGCGACGAGCCCGTGGCGGTTGCCGAGCGGCAGCAGCAGATATTGATATCGCCGCTCTTGCGCGGGCTTGCCCGTGGCCGCGAGGACCGAGGCGCCGACAAGTATTTTGCCGGGAACGGCGTTCGGGGCCACGGACATGCGCAAAGCTCCGATTGACTCGAAGGATGGCGATCGGCGGCATGGGGCCGGGCCGCGCCAGTGAGTCGGCATTGTCGCAGAAGGGCGGGCTTCGTCAAAGAGCGCGCTTGACCAGTGGCGGGTCAACCCAATGCAGCCTCCAGCGCCCCCCGGTATGCGGCCTCCGCCATCTTGAGATGGGACGGCAAGGATGCGCAATAATCCACCATCCGTCGCTGTGGCTCACGAAAAAGTATATTCTAACTAACTCTCTGAGGCCGATCGAATAATCTGTCGTCATGCTCAAGCCTCTGGAGTCTAATTCCGCGTGGATAAAAAATTGCTGGCAGCTCAGTTCACTGAATAATCTTGTTTTTATCGGCCTTCGCCGCTGCCCACTCATTTTCGCCGCAAAAAAATCCAACTTTCGCGCACAAATGGCCAAGTTATGCTGGTTTACTCTGATAATTGCCAAGCTCAGGCGCCAACCTTAGGGTCCAAACGGATTCAACACATGAGCCGTCTCGTCATCATATCGAATCGCGTTGCAGATCCCGATTGCGGTGAGGCTCAGGGAGGCCTTGGAGTTTGCATTCTCAACTCGTTGCGTGAGCAAGGCGCGCTGTGGTTTGGATGGAATGGCGAGATTGTCGCCGACGACGCGGAAATCAGCGCGACGCATACGCAATGTGACGCCTTGACGTTGGCGACGGCGCCTCTCACGGAACGCGACTACAGCGAATATTACCTTGGTTTCGCCAATGCCGCCCTGTGGCCGGTTCACCACACTCGGCTCGATCTCGCCCGCTTCACTCAAGAAAGCATCGACGGCTACCGGCGCGTCAATGATCGATTTGCTCAGATGCTTCTGCCCATGCTGCGGTCGGACGACCTTGTCTGGGTCCATGACTATCATTTCATTGCGGTCGGGGAGCGATTGCGCGCGCGCGGCGTGGTCAACCCAATAGGTTTCTTTCTCCATATTCCATTTCCGTCACCCGACATCTTGCTCGCTGTCCCAGAGCACGAGTGGTTGCTGAAAGCGCTCTTCGAATATGACTTGGTCGGCTTTCAAACCAAAACCGATCTGGGAAACTTCTGCCGTTTCGTATGCGATTTCATGAATGGGGAGCTGATTTCGCCCGAGGTTCTCCGCATCGCGGGCAAGATCCTCTCCGTTGCCGTGTTCCCAGTCGGAATAGACGTCGACGCTTTTTCCGCAATGGCCAGAACTCCGGAGGCTAGCAAGCGAATTTTACGACTACACAGGGCGGGCGAGCCCCGCATCAACATCATTGGCGTCGATCGCTTGGATTACACCAAAGGCTTGCCGGACAGGTTGCGCTCCTTCAAGCGCCTGCTCGAGATCTACCCTCAAAATCGCAAGACAGTGACACTGATGCAGATCGCGCCGCCGACCCGCCAAGAAGTGAGAGCCTATGCCGACATTCGCCATGAGCTCGAAGCGCTTTCGGGTGAAATTAATGGAGAGTTCGGCGACTTTGACTGGACGCCCGTGCGCTATATCCACCGGAGAGTCGCACGCGAGACGCTCGCCGCTCTGTATCGCGGCAGCCATGTAGGGTTGGTCACACCCTTACGTGACGGTATGAATCTCGTCGCCAAGGAGTATGTCGCCGCTCAAGATGAAAGCAATCCCGGAGTGTTGATATTGTCACGGTTTGCAGGCGCCGCGGAAGATCTCGAAGAAGCTCTGATTGTCAATCCTTATGACGCCGATGAAGTGGCGCACGCCATGCAGACAGCGATCCATATGTCGCAAGCGGAACGGCTCCAGCGTCATCGCGCGCTAATGGCTCGGATTCGCGAGCGGGACGCCTGTAATTGGATGGAGCAATTCGTCGGCGCGTTGACGAACACCGCTCATTCGCTCGCGGCCTGCCCGTAGTTCTGGGAGGGCGGCGGCGCCAAAAATCTCCGCCGTCAGGCGACAACCTGAGAGCCCCTGTTGCGCGCTTCTGACGCTGATTGAGGAGTTGGAGCGATCGCAAAGAGGCAATATTGGCGCGTGGATTCATTCCATGCAGCAGTCAGCGCGTGTTGTAGAAATGTCACGCTGGGCGAGAATCCGCTTTCGTCGTCCAATGCGTCATTGCGCCAACATGATTCGCCGACTAGCCTGCCATGAGCCTAACCTTTCGTGACGCAACCCTAATCGCGGCGATTTCTCCGATGCGCGCAATGAAGTCCTGGCTCTCGCTCCTGGCCACGGTGGTCGCGCTTCTCGTCGCGAACCCCGGCTTTGCGAGCGTCGTCAGCGCGTCGGATCATTCCCTCGGCGCGGCGGCAGCCCCAACTCACTGCGCACATGTGCCGGGCGATGCCGCGCCGGCCCCTGGCAAGCACCCCGCTCCCTGCGAGCATTGTCTCCTTTGCGGCGTTGCATTCATTGCTCCCTTCGAAGCTCCGCGGGCCGCGGAGCCAATCGCCGTGCTGCTACGCCCCGTGCCGCTGACCGTCGAGCGCGCGTTACGGCCTCGGGAGCAGGCGAGCGCCAATCGCGCTCGGGCGCCGCCGCTCGCTTGAGGCTTCGGGCGCGCACGCGCCAAAGTTCCCGTACCCGTTCCCCGAGTTTCCGCGCCTGCGCCGTCAGCGGGCTCCGCCGATCTTTGGCGGAATCGGAGTGAAGAGCCATGCCGTCTCGCCACTACATCCGCGTCCTCCGCGCCGGCTCCATCGCCGCCGCCACTTTGCATTGCGCCCTGACCGCCAGCGCGGCTTTCGCGCAAACCACGCTGCCGGCGATCGACGTCGGCGGCGCAAAGCACGTGGCGCACAAGCCCGCGCCGAGCGCCAAGCCAACGCATGTCGCTGCGGCGCCCACGCGCGCTGCCCCCGAGCGGACGACCCGGCCCGCTCCTTCGCGGCCCGCTCCGCCGCAGCCGCCCGCGCTGGAGCCGACCGCCGAGCAGCCCTGGCAGGAGGCTGCGCCGGGAACCCAGCAACCGACCTATTCGGAAATCAGGAAGCCGCTCGCTCAGCCGCAGCGGGCCGACGCGGCTTCGAGCGTGAGAGACTTCACGCCGCAGCAGGTCAATGCGCGCGTCTTCGCGACGCCGGGCGAGGCGCTGGAGATCGCGCCCGGCCTCGTCGTCGCGCAGCACAGCGGCCCCGGCAAGGCGAACCAATATTTCCTGCGCGGCTTCGCGCTCGATCACGGCTTCGACATCGGCATCACGATGGACGGCATGAACGTCAATCAGCCGTCGCACATTCACAGCAACGGCTACGCCGACACGAACTTCCTGATCCCGGAACTGCTCAGCGAGTTCGAGGTGCGCAAGGGGCCCTATTTCGCCGACGAGGGCGTGTTCTCGGCCGTCGGCGCAATCCACATGAACTACGTCGACAAGTTGCGGGAAGGCCTCGTCATCGGCTCGGGCGGCAGCTTCCTCTATGGCCGGGCGCTCGGAGCCAAATCCTGGGCCGTCGGCCAAGGCGAGCTGATGATGGCCCTCGAGCTGGGCAACTACAACGGCCCCTGGCAACGCCCGGACGAGGCCCGCAAGATCAACGGCTTGCGCGCTGGAGCGAGGGCACGGCGGAGAACGGCTTCTCGCTCACGGCGATGGCCTATTCGCAGCATTATTACGCGACCGACCAGATCCCCTACAATCTAGTCTCCGAAGGGCTTGATGTCGCGCTGGGACACGCAGGACCCGACGGACGGCGGCAACGCCGCGCGCTACAGCCTGTCGATGCGCTGGAGCGAGACCAACAAGAACGATTGGTCGCGCATCGAAGCCTATATGATTCACAACGACACCAATCTCTATGACAACTTCACCTACTGGCAGAGCAATCCCGCCAGTCTCTTGTTTCCAGCCCCTTGGACTCGGCGTCATCCCTTTCGGCGATCAAACGCATCAGTTCGATCATCGCCAGCAATACGGCCTCAAGGCCATGCACGGCTGGAAATATACCCTCCAGGGAACGGCGATGGAGACGCGCGTCGGCTATCAGGGCCTCGCTGACTTCATCCTGAACGGCAATGGCGACTCATTCCAGAGGCTGCAGTTCGACCAGATCTCGAACAACTATATCAAGGAATATATCCACGGGGTCTGGACGGACACGACGCAGTTCTGGACGCCGTGGTTCCGCACGACGGAAGGCTTCCGCCTCGACTATGTGCACGGCTCGGTGAACTCCGTCGCCAACCCGCTGCTCGCTTTGGGCTCCTTTCCGCCGTTCGTTCCAGACCCGACCGGAACATTCCTAGTTCTCGCGACCCCCTTCTTCTGGGCAGCCTCAACAATGGCCAACTCGGGCGGTTCTTCACGAGCCCGAAGGTCGGGGCCGTGCTCGGACCCTACAACAACACCGAGCTGTTCGTGAACTTCGGCGAAGGCCTGCGCGCCGAGGACATCCGCGGCGCGCTCAATCACTGGACGACGGATGGCTCGGCGTATTCATACATCCCCAACGTGCAGCTCCTGACGAAAACCCGCGGCGCCGAGACCGGCTTGCGCAGCAAGGGCATACTGCCGGGATTGGACACGACCATCACGCTGTTCTGGCAGGACCTCGACGCCGAGCAGACCTTCAACGCCGATGCGCGACGAGCGTCTACGGACGTCCCGGTCGCCGCTACGGCTTCGAATGGACGGGCAATTACGAGATCACGAGCTGGGCCCACGCGGACGCCGACGTTACGGGCACGCATGCGCGTTTCAGGGGGTACGACATCCAGCAGTTCGCGAATTGGTTCACCTACCTCTCCGGCGGAGCCGCGGCCGATCCCCTCTGGCCCCTCGGCCTGCCGGGTTCGAGCGCCGGCAACTATCTCATGCTCGCGCCGGTCTGGGTTTCCACCTTCGGCCTCGAGCTCGGCGAGCAGACCGGCTGGTTCGGCGCGCTACGCGGGCGCTACTTCGGCGCCCGGCCTCTGACCGAGGATGGCCAGATCGAGTCGCATGCGACCTTTACGGTCAACGCGCGCCTCGGCTACCGCTTCGACAATGGCTGGAAGGTGCAGGTCGACGGCTTCAACATCCTGAACTCGCGCGCCGACATGATCGACTATGCGGCCAATGTGTTCGGCAAGCAGGATTTCGCGATCAATCCCTGGTACGTCGGCGGCAGCGGGCGGGCATCGCCCAACGCACCTGGAAGCCGATCGACCCGCCGGCGTTCCGCATCACGATCAGCGGCCCGCTCGACTTCGTCAACAAGACGCCGATCTTCGCGAGCTACTGATCGACAGAGAAAGAGAGCGGCGCGCCGCTCTCTTTGACGCCGGAGGGGTCGAGACGGTTCGAGATCCCGTCCACCTCGCTGGAGCTTATCACTTATCTTGGGTTGATAATGCCGGCCTGCCGATACATGTCTGTCCGAGGCGTTCACCTCAGAGGCGGCAGTGATCAAGCAGCTCGACACCCTTCCGGCCATCGATCCCGACAGCGGAGCCGTGACTGCCATCGTCGAGAACTCCGAAGGGGAGCAGAAACAAATACGACTACGACCCGGAGATCGGCGCCTTCGAGCTTGCGAGCGTCTTGCCTCAGGGAATGGTTTTTCCTTTCGATTTTGGCTTCATTCCCTCCACGAAAGCGGATGACGGAGATCCTCTCGACATCATGATTTTGATGGACGAAGAGGCTCCAACGGGTTGCGTCGTTCCCGTGCGCGTCATTGGAGCCATTGAGGCTGAACAACGAAAAAAAGGAGAGAAGTGGATCAGGAACGATCGCCTTTTGGGCGTCAGCGTTCACGCTCACGCTCATGCTCTTGTCCAGACGCTCAGCGATCTGAACCCCGATCTCATTGGCCAGACTTGAAGCCTTTTTTGCTCAATATAACTCTCTCAAGGCTGTAGAATTTCGTGTCATAGACCGTGTCGGCGCGAAAAAAGCCTATAAGCTGATAGGGCAGGCCAAGCCCTGAGCGACGCAATTGTCCGCGATCAGGCGCCGACAGCAAAAGCGAATGATTCCCCCCGCCGCCTCATCACCAGCCGGCGATCTTTTGGCACCCGTCCTTGCCTGGCTCGAAGGCGTAATGATCGCCGCAGGCATAGACGGTCGGCGGCTCGTGGTTGACCTCGAAGCGATCGTAGCCTTCCTTCAAATTCTTCCAGAAAGCCGCCCATTCCTTGCCCGCGACGGCGTCCTGGGAAAAGAAGGAAAGCATGCCGCTGCTCGTCGTCTCTTTTAGGAGGGCCGCCTCGGTCATGCGGAACGGGAAGATATGCACCGGCACCTCGCGCTGGCCTGCCGACAACGCAGCGGACACGAAGCCGTAGATCTCCTCGACGCCCTTGTCGGTCATGGCGAAGCAGCCGACCGACTTGCAGTTGCCATGCACCATCACGAGGCCGCCCGTGCGCCCGTTCTGCTTGTCGAAGGCGTTCGGATAGCCGACGTTGAAGGCGCGGTAGTAGTTGGAGTGCGGATTGAGCTGCTTCGCCGACACGGCATAGAAGCCCTCCGGCGACTGATAGTCGGCTTCCTTGAGCTTGGGTCCGAGGTGGCCGGACCATTTGCAAATCGGGAAATTGCGATAGAGCGTGTAGCGGTTGTTGACCTTGAGCCACAGCTCGAGCTCGCCCTCTCGCTTGAAGATGCGCACATAGGCCGGCGCGCCCATGTTGAAGCGAGGCGGCGGCTGATCCGTCCGATCGAAGCTCCCCGGCGGCGCGGGCTTTAGCGTCGGCTCGGGCGCGAGCGCCGCGACTTGCTGTTCCGCCGTGGACGGCGGCGCCGCGGCTTCGGGCGCGGCGGCCGGGGCCTGCGCCTCGGGCGTCTGCCCGGGGGGCTCTCCCGAAAGCGTTGACGGCCGTCGCGGCGGCAGCGGAAATTCGTCGGCGCCCAGTCCTTCTGGCCGGCGCGGCGGGGTCGGCGCGTCCACCGGCTCGCCGACGATCGGGGCCTCCGGCGGCGGCGCTTCGATCGAGGCGGGCGCCCCTGGGGAGGCGGCCGGCTCTTCGCTGCCGCGCAGCGTCGCGATGCCGCCGCGCAGCGCATGCAGAAAACGGCCGCCGAGCCCCTCGTCGGGTCGCGTCGCGGGGGCGGTGGCGACGTCCGGCGCTTCCGCGCTGTCCTCCCGGTCCGGGGTAAGATTCAGCGCGAGAACGCCGATCGCGATCGTCGCCGCGGACAGGATCGCCAGGAGAAGCTGCGATCGCGTTGGCTTTATCGCCTCGACAGTCATGACAACAGCGTCCCGCGTCGCCTCGTTGCACGCGCGCGAAAGGCCCCCTTCAAGCTAATGCCCTTCAAATTTCACGAGGCTGCGCACCGGCACGCCAAGCGCCTCGACCTTCGCGGCTCCGCCGAGTTCTGGCAGATCAATGACGAAACAGGCGGCGACGATCTCGGCGCCCATCCTGCGCAAAAGGAGTATGGCGCCCTCGGCGGTGCCGCCGGTCGCGATCAGATCGTCGACCAGGATCACGCGATCGCCGGGCGACACCGCGTCTTCGTGCATCTCCATCTCGTCGGTCCCATATTCCAGCTCATAGCTGATCGACACCGTCTTGTGCGGCAGCTTGCCCTTCTTGCGGATCGGCACGAAGCCCGCCGAAAGCTGATGCGCGACGGCGCCGCCCAGGATGAACCCGCGCGCCTCCATGCCGGCCACTTTGTCCATCTTCGAGCCTGACCAAGGCTGGACCAATTCGTCGACCGCCTTGCGGAAGGCGCGGGCGTCGCCGAGCAATGTCGTGATGTCGCGAAAGAGGATGCCCTTTTTGGGATAGTCGGGAATGGTGCGGATTGCGGCGGCGAGAGGCATGAGGTCAAAGCTCGAAATGGTTGGGTCGCAGCTTCTTAGCGCATTTATCGGCCAAAAACAGCCTTGGGGACTTTCCGGTCCCCGGACGCCTCATTTTGGCGCGAGTTCCCAGGTCGCTTCGACCGTCGTGGAAAGCGGGATCACGCCCGGCTCGACCGGGATGACGGCTTTCGCCTCGAAGCTTCGCATCGGCATGTCGGCGTAAGCGATCGGCGCCGGCTGCGGTTCGAGGGCCAAAAGGCGACCGAGCTTCATCGAGGCGGCCCCGGCATAGACCTCGGCGCGGCGCCTCGCTTCGGCGACGGCCTGGACGCGCAGCGCGTCCATCTTGGCGGCCTCGTCCGTGACGCCGAAGGAAAGACCCTGCGCCTCGTTGGCGCCCTTGGACAGGAGTTTCGCGACGACGAATCCAGCCTTGTCCACGTCACGCAGCCTCAGGCGAAAAAGATGATTGGCCCTATAGCCGGCGACCTTTTGCCTGGTGGGCTGGCGCGCCCCGGCGTCGCGTTCCTCGACGTAGATTGGCGAAACCGAGAATGACTGGCTCTGAACATCCTTGGGATCGACGCCCATGGCCTTCACCGCGTCGATCACGGCCGTGGAGGGCGTCGCATTGTCCGCCGCCGCCTGCTCCGCGGTCGGCGAGTCGTTGACGACGCCGAAGGTGATATAGGCGACATTGGGCCGTTCCTCGCTCTTGGCTTCGGCGCGAACGGTGATGTGCGGCACGGAGTATCTGGCGTCGGTCTCGCCGGCGAAAGCGCTATTCGCGGCTGCGAGGACGCCAAAACCAAAGAGCAGAGCTTTCATTGCGCGTGTCCCCGTCGATGCCGCCCTGGCAAGATGGAGTTCGAGCCGCGCCGCTCAAGCCTACCGCTCCTCACGAGGACCGCAACTGGCTCTCGTGGCTCACGGCCACGTGTAATAGCAACAATTTCCTTCGAGCAGAGCGCGCGCTCGGGCGACTTGCCGGCAAAACTTGGAGGCGACGCTGCGCCTAAAACAAACGCGGCGCTCCGGCTTGACCGAGACGCCGCGTAGCAGATCAACGTTATTAAGCGTTGTGTCTTAGTCGGAGAACACCCAGCGCGCGGCGAAATAGGCCAGCGCGGCAATGACGATGATGCCGATCATGCCGAACGGCGTGGCGGCATAGCTGGTGAGTTCGAGAATCGCGCCCATTGTTTCCTCCTTAGGTGCAAAACGCGCGGGTCCGGGGTCGCGGCCAACGCATTACCTGTCGCTCGCAATGAGCGACGACTCTGCTTACGATCTTGGGTGAGTGGATCGCTGCGTCACTCGTCTAGCGCCTCGGGGCCAATTTTGCACGTCCCAGGCCGAGACAATATTCCTGCACGTCGCGTCCGGCCATTTTCCTTACGGAACAGGCCATCTCTTCCGCAGATGACGCCTGCGGCCTCGAATTGCAGTTGTTGTTGGCATTATTGTAACGGCTGTTGCTTGTCAAGGCGATCGAAGCAAAGCGTCGCGCTCGTTGGCGCTGCGATAAAGCTGCGCTCAGGTTATCTGGCGCCGCGAGAGACTGATTAACTTGCCGGCTCGGCCTTGCTATCCTCGGGGTTGGCGGCGCTTCGCCGTCGCACGAGACCGCGAAGTCATGACACCTATGAGCGACACTTTGACGCGCCGTGGACGCTGGGCGCTTCTGATCGGCGCCTTCTTTGTCACCGCTGTGGCTCGGGCCGAGGCGCGAGGGGCGCTGATCTACGATCAGGGCGCCTGCATCCTCAAAGTCGGCCCGGACATCCTCTATTTCTCCGGCTATCAATCCAGCACCGGCAAGCAAAAATTCTGCGAGGACGCGCCGAAGGTCGGGGACGGGACGACCTTCGTGTTCGATATCCCGGAAGAAGAACTGCGGCAGAGAAAGATCGGCTTCCGCATCCTTCAGAACGCCGGTGACGAGCGAGAACCCGTGGACGGCCCCGTCGTCGCGGAAGTCGCGCCTCAGCTCCACCCGACCGGGACCTTCAGCCTCGGGCGCCATTTCTCTGAAGCCGGGAACTTCATCGGAATCGTCACCATCGAGAGCCCCTCCGGCGATCTGTCGACGGCGCGCTTTCCTTTCTCGGTCGGCGGCGCGCCCCGCTCCCCGATCCCCTATCTCCTGCTCGGCCTTGCGGCCGCGCTCGCTCTCGTCGTGTTTGTGATGCAGCGTAGGGAAAAGAAGGGTTGAGAGGCGTGGTCACGCAGCGTTTGAGCGGAAGCGCTCGGACGCAGAGAGCGTGTTCACCTCGCGCTCAAGCGCGCGCTCCGCTCGAACGGCGCGCGCCTTTTCGCCGCGTTGCAGGCGCGGGGCGGAGCGCTTAGCTCCAGCAGAGAAGCCTAAGCCCCGGAGACGCGACCATGTCGTTTGAAAAAGGTCTTTCCCGCCGCGCGCTGCTGGGGAGCCTTGCCGGAGGCGCGCTCGCCGCTTCTCCTATGGCCGCGCGGGCGATGCGCGCCATGGGCCCGATGAAGCGGTTGCCGCCCCGCTGGGCTTCGCCCGCGTTTTCGCCGGACGTCGAGATCGAGCTCGTCGCTGCGCCCGCCCGCGCGCAGATCCTTGCCGGGGCGACGACGAACAATGTGTGGCGCTATGGCGCGCGGCTCGTCAAAGGACCCGAGGGGACGCTGACGCGCCTCAATGATTCCTATCTCGCCGAGCTCATCCGGCTGCGGACGGGACAGAAGCTGCGCATCACGCTGCGCAATGAGCTTCCCGAACCCAATATCGCCCATTGGCACGGTCTGCACGTTCCGGCGGAGGCGGACGGTCATCCCGCTTATGCGCTCGATCCGGGAGAAAGCTACGTCTACGAGTTCGAGGTCCGCAACCGCGCAGGCTTCTATTTCTTCCATCCCCATACGCATGAGGCGACGGCGACGCAGGTCTATCGCGGCCTTGCGGGCGGCATCATCGTCAATGACGCGGAGGAGGATGCGCTCGGCCTGCCGTCGGGCGAGTATGAGCTGCCGATCGTGCTGCAGGACCGCAGCTTCACCGACGACAACCAGCTCCTCTACGACGTCGGCATGCACGAACGGATGGTCGGCTTCCAGGGCGAGCGCATTCTCGTCAACGGCAAGGCGGATCATGTGCAGGACGTGGCGAGCCGCGCCTATCGCCTGCGGATTCTCAACGCCTCCAACGCGCGCATCTACAAGCTCGCCTGGGACGACGGCTCGCCGATCGTCGTGCTCGGCGTCGACGGCGGCCTCCTCGCGGCGCCGGAGACGAAGCCTTACGTGATGCTCGCGCCCGGCGAACGGCTCGACGTCTGGGCGGATTTCTCAGGCCGCAAGGCGGGCTCGACCGTCGTCATGCGCAGCGCGCCCTTCGCGGGCGCCGTGCCGAGGATGGCGGAGCGCATGCAGCGCATGATGGGCGGCGGCTCCGGCCTTCCCGCTGGCGGCGACTTCCCGCTCTTTGCGCTGCGCGTCACGCGCGAGACGACCGACAGCCCCGCGCTTCCGAAGCGGTTGTCGACGCCGCCGCTCCCGCGGATCGACGAGGCGGCGAACAAAGGCGCGCCGCGGCCCATCGCCATCAGCGAGGCGCCGATGTCGATGCTCCTCAACGGCCGGCCCTACGCTTTCGACGACGCGATGGACATCGAGAAAATACCGCTCAACACGACGCAGCTCTTCGAGATTTTCCATCAGCATGCGGCGGCATGGGAATGGGCCACGGCGGCATGGCCGGCATGGGAATGGGCGGCGGATGGGCATGGGCGGCATGGGAATGGGCGGCATGATGTCCATGGCGCATCCGATCCATCTGCATGGCCAGCAATTCGCGGTTCTGAGCCGCGATCCGGAGATGGTCGACGAGGAAGCCTATGCGACGGTCAAGGACGGCTTCATGATGAGCGGGCTGAAGGACACGGTCCCCGTCTTCTCCGGAGAACGCGTGCGCATCCTAAAACCCTTCGCCGACTATGCGGGAACCTTCATGTATCACTGCCACAACCTCGAGCACGAGGACACGGGCATGATGCGCGAGTTCGTGGTGGGGTGATGCGGTTACGGGCGCGAGGGCGCTGAGGGTTTCAAGCGACGCCCATCCGCAGTCGCGCTCGGGACGTCGCGTTCTTCAGTCGACGCGCCGGAGCGTCAGATAGAGCCCGAGCTGCAGCTTGCCCCTCTTGAGGGAGACGAGCCCGTCCCACACTTTCGTGTCGCCGACGCGCTGCGCTGGCGCCCGACAGCGAGACCGCGCCCGCGAGGTTCTTGAGGAAGCCCCGGGCCAGCAAGAGCCCCGTCCCGACCGCGCTCGCCGCCAGGGCCAGGGTTGGAGCTGCAGACGTCAAAGCGTTCGACATGTCGACTCTCCACCGTTCCGCGGGAACATTACAACAAATTCCCGCTACTGGACAAACATTACAACATACGTGCGAAGCTCGTCAATTATCTTTGCGGGAAATTTACCATTTCCCTTGATGTTTTTTTAGCCAGGCAGGCCATCGGTTGATTCGTTCTCGGACACGTAGTAATGTTTTGTTGAAAGTTCCCACTCCTGCCCGTAACGCCGGAGGCAAGCGTGTCGTCCGTGGAGTTCAGCAATCAAAAGATTCTCAGCGATTTTGAAGCAGGAGCTCGCGGAAGCCGTCGAGCGGGCCTATGCTCACGCTTACGCCATCCTGAAGCTGGAAGACCGCGCCGACCCCCGGCTCATCGAGGCCTGCATCGCCGAGCAGGCGGCGGCGCTCTCGGCGAAGTTAGTTACAACAAGAGGGGGAAATGTTGTAACTTTCCCCGGAAGCGACGGCCGTCCGGCCGAGGCCGCACATATGATTTCAAAGGACGCGACCGCCTCCTCCGCCGCCCAGGAACTCATCGTCGCGACCTTGCGCCAAAGAAGCGAGGCGTCCATTCGCGAGCTGCAGGCCGAGCTCGAGGAATATGGCGTGGAGGTCACGCCGGGCAATCTCTCCGTGATCTTGTCGAGGCTCAACCAGTCGGGCACGATTACGCGATCGGGCCGCGGCATGTATAAATTTGCCGGTTGAGTATCACTCGGGACTATTGAATTCGCCGACGACCCCGCCGACGAGATTTCGCTCCAGCAAAAGCTCGCTCGTCAGCTCTGGCGTGATCGCCTCGAGCCGCACGCCCTCGGCCAGAGGCCGCGCCTTGGCGCGCCGCGCCGCCACCGCTTCCTCCAGGCTCACCGCCGCAAAGCAGATCTCCTCGCCGGGCCGCTTTTGCGCCAGCGCCGGCAGGTCCGCGCCGATCACGTGGGCGATCTTCGGATAGCCGCCGGTGGGCTGGCGATCCGCCATCAGCACGAGCGGCGCGCCGTCGCCGGGCACCTGGATCGCGCCCATGGCGAGACCGTCCGAGACAATGTCATGGCCGGCGCGATGCGCGAGTTTTGGGCCCTCCAGCCGGTAGGCCATGCGGTCGCTGCGCGCCGAGAGCCGCCAACGCGCGGAAAGAAAAAGCGTGAGGGCCTCGTCGCCGAAAAAATCCTGCTGCGGGCCGAGCAGAACGCGCAACGTCTCAGACGTGACGCCGAGCCAGGGCGCATGCAGCGCCATCGGCTCCTTGGGTCCGGGACGGGCGTCGAGCAGGGGTAGCGCGTCGCCGGCGACAAGCGCGCGGCCGTCGAGCCCGCCGAGCCCCGAGCGCGTATGCGTCGCGAGCGACCCCAGGACCTTGGGCAAGTTGAATCTGCCGAAAGGCGCGACATAGGCCCAGGCGGCGGAGGCGCCTGCCCGTAGCGCCAGCCGCGCGCCGGGCGCGAGCGTCAGCGCGCAAGCGCAGGGCAGGGGGCGTCCGTCGAGCCGGACGTCGAAATTTCCGCCGCAGATCGCAAGGCCGATCTCGCGCTCTTCCGCCGCGATCTCGATGCCGCCGAGCGAGACCTCGATCGCGGCTTCTGCGCCAGCAGTGCGCGTCGCGGCAAGAAAGGCGTCCGCGTCCATCGGTCCCGCGGGCGTCACGCCATAGCGCAGAAATCCTCGCCGGCCCTCGTCCTGCAAGGTGACGCCAGGGCCCGCGGCGAGGATGCGCAGCCGCGCGCTCATGCGCCGTCCTCGCGGAGCGCCACGCGCTCGCCCTGCGCCGCGCGCGCTTCGAGCGCTCGAAAACTCTCGAGGGTCACGGGCTCGAAGCGCAGAAGATCGCCCGGCGCGATGAAGAGCGGCGGCTCGCGCTTTGGCGAGAAGAGCCGCTCCGGCGTGCGGCCGACGACATACCAGCCGGTCGGCATCGGATTGCTCGCGACGAGCGCCAGACCGCCGCCGATGAGCACCGCGCCGGGCGGCGTCGGGGCGCGCGGCGTGGCGCGACGCGGCAGGGCGAGCGCTTTGGGGAGGCCGCCGAGGTAGCACCAGCCGGGTGCGAAGCCATACATATAGGCGCGATACTCCGCACCCGCGTGCAACTCGACGAAGCGCGCGGGCGTAACCCTAAGAAGCGCCGCCGCCTCGGCGAGGTCTTCGCCGCACTCGCCTTCGTAGCAGCAGGGCAGGCGCCAACGCGCGGGCGCCGCGACGGTCGCGTCGAGCGGCGCTTGCGCGAGTTCCGCTTCGATGAATCCGACGAGCTTTTCGCGCGAGAGAACGAGCGGCTCATAGCAGACGAGCAGCGCGCGATAGGTCGGCAGCGTCTCGATGAGGCCTTCGCGGCGCTGCGCTGCGGAGCCTTGCGTCGAGCGCCAGAACGCGCGCGTTGATTTGCGCGTCGACGCTGTCGCCGAACTCGATCGAAAGCGCCGCTTCGCCAGCGTCGAGGAAACGCGGCGTTGCATAGCCCGCCATTTCAGGCCGCCGCGAAGCTCTGGAGGCGGAAGCCTTCGGCTTCCAGCGCGGCGCGCAGCTCGCGCGCAATCGCCACGGCGCCTGGCGTGTCGCCATGCACGCAGATCGAGTCGATGGGCGTCTTGAGCCTCGCGCCCGAGCGGGTGACGATCGCTCCTTCCTCCAGCATGGTCAGCACGCGCGCGACGATGAGCTGCGGGTCGTGCAGCACCGCGCCTTCTTCCCTGCGCGGCGCGAGGCGCCCGTCCTCCGCATAGGCGCGGTCGGCGAAAATCTCCTGCGCGACTTTGAGGCCAGCCTTTGCGCCGGCCGGCCCCTGCGCGCTTCTCGCGATGGCGAGCAGGGTCAGGCTCGCATCGACCTTGGCGACGGCGTTGGCGATGGCTTGCGCGACCTCGGCGTCGCGCTCGGCGAGATTGGCGAGCGCGCCATGCGCCTTCACATAGGTGATCTCGTGGCCCGCAAGGCGCGCCAGGGCCTGCGCCGCGCCGATCTGATAGGCGACGGCGTGCTCGATTTCCGTGGGCGACATCGCAGAGCGCGCGGCGGCCAAAGCCCGCGAGATCGGGAAAGGAGACATGCGCGCCGACGGCGACGCCCGCCTGCTTGGCGGCGCGAAAGCTCTTCGCCATGATTTCGGGGTCGCCCGCGTGAAAGCCGCAGGCGATGTTGGCGCTGGTGACGAGCTTCAGCATGGCGTCGTCGTCGCCCATGCGCCAGACGCCAAAACCTTCGCCGAGATCGGCGTTGAGATCGATGCTGCGCAAATTCGCCTCGCGAGCGGGAGGGCCGACTGCTGTTTTAAAGCAAGAGCGCTTGTCGCGGCTAGGTCCGTTGCGGCCCCATAGCGGGTGGGTTTGAGTGCGCGCTGTACGCCGGAAGCAGAAGGTGGTCAGTCTCGGCCGCCGCCAAAAAGCAAATGCCCCGCCTCGACGGATCGGGGGGGCGTTTTGTTTACGCATCCGTCGTTTCTCGCGCCGACGATCACTAGGTGGTGATGTCCCGCATGCCCGCCTGATCCGAAAGTCCCAGGACGGTCTCGCCTATCTAACGGTCAACCGTATTTCGCGACTTACTGGCTGAGTCGCCGTGCCATCAACAGCAACCAAAGTCACGACGTGAACACCGCGAGAAAGCCTTGCGAGAATTCTGCGGCCGTATCCGAGTTCGCCGTCTTTGTCGGAGAGCCAACGTAGCTGATGATCGGGAAGCAGCCCTGTGTCCGCTGACCAGGCGGCGCCCTCCATCAACACCGGCTGATTGAATGGCACGTCCATATCCGTCGCCGGCTGCGCCACAATAACTGACGGCGCCTTGCGGGCGACGCTGAAGGGAGGCGATACCGCTGCGGCATTGTGGAACCCGTCGCTCGCGACAACTCGAAATCGCATATCAGAACCGCTGGGAAGCTGATCGAAATCGATTTCAGCCTTCGGCTCCTCGCCGATGAAGACCGGTCGCCGATCTTGGTCGCCGCGCTCCACGAAGACGAAGTAGCTCAAGGTTTCCGAAAACCGCGCCTCCCAGGTCACCAAATGGCGGCCGCGCAAGGCTTCGCTTGGCGGCGTCCAGGTGAACTGAACCTGTGGAACGCGCTGCGGCCGAGCAAACTCATGAACGAGCGCGCCCTCCCAGAAGAATCGAAACAGGCGCGCGCCCTCCGGCACAGACGTCAAACCGCCGATCAAATATCTCTCCTTCGAAGGGACATCTGACGTTTCTCCGGGCAGGGCGCATAACGAGCGCGCCGGAAGCACGCTGCGCCCGAGCAGGTCCCCCTGTTCATCGAACGTCATCAGCGTGATGACACGTTCGTCCGGCAGATTCGCGCGCGCCACGTCCTCTTCGGTCACATCGCCGATCAGTCCGCGGCTCAGGCGCAATGCGCCGCCCTCTTCGTATATGCCTGAAATACATAGCATTCGCATGACGAGCCTCGGATCACTTCTTCAGAGATGTGTGAGCGCGCTTATATTCTTCGGCAGTTGGCCACCTGGGATTGCAATAACTCATGAGAGCGTTTGTTCCGGTAGGAATGATAGTTTTATTTAGCGTGTTCCAGCCTTGAGCATCTAGAGTTACGGGTAGACTTTGTCTATACCTTTTGGCCCTCCGCAATTTGCGTGATGAATACTGAACGTGTGGCATAGCTCATGCGCGATCGTTTGGGCGCCTCGTCCAGACGTATCGGCCGCCACAACGAACTTGCCGCCATCGGAAATGCCTACAAAAGTCTGCTTCGCCTTCGGGTTCGGTGGGGCCCATCCCAAGATTACGTCGTCCTTGCCGAAGGGGGTAAGCTTATTGAGCAATGCAAGTATTTTTAGATCGCCGAGGACTTTATCAAAGCCAGACCCGTCCCCGCCTACATCATGACTTGTTTGGATCGAAAGGGGATTCGCTGCGTTCAGCGGGGATGCCAGATCCGCAACTGGCAGTCGAAACATAGCCTGGGGAAACCTTGTCAAAAGGTCTGCGAGACTGGGCGATTGTATCGAACCATTGACCGGCGCATCGACAAGCACGAAGCTGCAGGATACCGGACGGCCAGCGGTCAAGAAGCCTGCCGAGCGCTGGTCGTGGGCGCTAAATCCAGCATTCCGGGTTTGATCGCCGCCGATCCAGGCAAAAACCTCAAAGGTGAAATGAGAGGTTTCGAAATTAACGCCAAGCGCCGACCCCGGGATCTCGAAGTTGAGAGACGCTGACGTCTGAAGTCTTGTCCAGCGGGCTTCCCTCCAGCCGCACGACAACCGCGTTGGGAGCGCCTGTCGGGTTCAGCGCAGGGAATTTTGCGCCTGTGTCGGTCTGGTCGGCCTGGTCGGTGGGACGGACGCGCACGTAGCCATTGAAGGTCGGCGCGCCCGGCAACATGGAAGGGTCATGTATCGTCAAGTAAGCGCGCACAAGCGTCGTCTTCCCGCCCACACGCGGTGATTTGCCCGCGGCAGATTGGGTGACCTGAATGATCTCTATATCTTCGATGCTCAGTCCGGGCGTCTTGGGAGGCGGAGGGGGATCGGGCTGCGTCAAGTCAACGCTCACGAGCCAAGGAAACTGATCCTGCTTCACTGCCCACTTATTGTCTGAAGGGTCGTCGTCATTGGCGAGAAGGAATATGTCGCCCTTGGCTGGCGCGAAAAAGTCGCTGCTCGCGCCGACGGGAAGCGTCTGACTACCAATGCTGCACAGTAGCGAATAGCGAACGCCGCCCGGCAAAGGGTAATTTCCGTCAGCAGGACCGTCATCCTCGAGCTTCCCCTCAGGCGTGCGCCCGTCGGCATCTACAATAATCGAGTGAAGCCAGCGTTGTCCTTCATCCGCGAACCCCACGGAACTGATGCGGATCCTATCTTGCGCGCCTTGCGCTGTCAGAGCCGTGTTGACCGGCAGTCCCGTGACCGCCACCAGCGTGCTTTGCGTCGCCATAAAGAATTCCCCCAACCGAGAGCGTCGTCGATTACAGCTATTCCATAAGTTTCGTCAGCAACCACCTTGCCGCCGCCTCACATGCGGCGGACGCGGAACGCGGGCCAACTCTCAAGCGGGTAGCTTGCACGCGTCCCGTCGGCCCGGGAGACCGCGCCGCCACCTCTACCCAAGCAATGAACGCTGAACCGCTCCAATCGGTTCCCATCGCCATTGGCTTTAACGCGCGAAGCGAAGACTTCGGGTCGGCTCACCGGAAGTACGATGACGCGAATCAGAATGACGAATTACGGTGTGGTGTGGACGGCGCCGCCGCCAGCTGGAAGGCGAGGTAGGGGGCGTGGCTCACGACCTTTGGGCCGAGCTGTGTCAGCTTCCCCCTGGGAGTCGTCGTCGACGTCTTACGGCATCGACGACGCCTATTCCGGCGTTCCCGCGACCGGCGGTAACTACGCCAAAGCCGTCGCCGTCTGCATGCACGGCCGCGACTGTCAGAAGTTGTGCCCGAGCTTTCGCGTCACGGGCGACGCCAAACGTTCGACCGAGGCGCGTCGCGGCGTTCAAGGGAGGCCCCGAACGAGGCGCGGGGGGCGAAAGGGTCCACCCAGATCGGCGTTGCGTTCGATGCTGTTCAATTTGTCGCCTCGCGAGCCGGAGGCCAGGCAAGTTGCGACGGCTATTATTCTGACAGGCAAAGTGACGTCCGCTCGTCAAGACATCTCGTACTCGTACGGCTCCGGCATGATCGAAACCTCCGATACCCCGCATGCCGCACACTCCAAGCGACGGACTTTCCCGATCGCCGAAAAGGAAGTCGAGGGGTTGAGTTCCCAGCGAATCGAAGCGAATGGGCGTGGAATACCGGCACATGGGATCGGTGCAAGTCACATAGAAGCCGATGAAGCCCTGCGATTGGACGTCGGCGATCGTGAGAGACTTGTTACTCATGTGATGGCCTGTTGGCTCATTGCCCAGTCCGGGGTTTGTACGCAAGGATCGAGCCAACCACGCCGGCGCTGCCGGTTCATGCAAGCTCAGCGCTTTTCGATGGGCTCATCGTCGCGCTGCGGCTCGCCGACATAGAGCTGGCTCGGATGTCCCATGCGGAGTGAGACCTCGATGCGGATGGCCGAGCTTTCGCTGCTTCCCGCCGTGCGCGCGGCGCCGGAGGCGGCGCTCATCGCCAACGGTTTCTCCTGCCGTCATCAGATCGAGCACGGCGCGGGACGAAAGGCGCGCCACGTGGCGCTGGTGTTGAGGGACGCGCTGGCGACGGTTCCCGCCGAGGCTTAGGGCAGGGGCCACGGATGCGGCGTTGGCTGCGCTTCAGCGCCAAACCCCTCACCTCAGCCCTCGGCCCGCGCCCGGGGAGAGGGAAGCGCTTCGCCATCAAGCCGCCGCTTTGTTGGGGCCAGAGTGCCCGGCAGGGGGCGCGACGGACGTTTCGCGCGCTTGAAGACGGAATTACCGATGATCGTTCGGCTGACGAAAGTGCTGTTCTCTCTCACGCTTTTCGCCCTGGCGCCGCTCGCGGCTTCGCCCGCCCAGGCGGCGGACGACTGCCAAGCCGATCTGCCGAAAATGATGCAGGCGCGCATGTCGCAGATCGAGAAGCTCAATGCGATCGGCAAGGCCGGCAAAGGCAAGATCGACCCCATGGCCGCCTGTCCGGTGGCGAAGGGGCTCGTCGCTTCCGAGGGCCAGCTGCTCGCCTATATGACTAAGAACAAGGAGTGGTGCCAGGTCCCCGATCAGTTCTTGAACCAGCTGAAAGAGGCCCACGCCCGCGATCAGGTGTTCGCGTCCAAGGCTTGCGAGGCCGCTGCGAACTTCAAGAAGATGCAGGATCAGCAGCGCGCCGCCGCCAATGGCGGCATGGGTCCGCCGCGCCTCCCCGCGGGTCCGCTCTAAGGATCACGCCTTAGCCGCACCTCGACAGGGCGTCTTGCCGTTGCGCGGCGGGACGACGTAGATGGCCAAGACAAGCCCGGCCATGACGCGGCCGAGAGCCATGCGCAAATAATGAAACGAACCGACCAAAACGACGCGCTCGACGCCGCGCGCCCTTCGAGAGTCGCGATCCTCCCCGACGCCGTCGCGGGACATTGGCTGCTGCGGCTCGCGCCTGACTTCGCGAAGCCATTTTTGCAGCTCGCGAGACTCGATCGGCCCGTCGGCTGGCAACTGCTGCTTTTTCCTTGCTGGCAAAGCAGCATGCTCGCTTCCGCGGCGTTCGGCCTCTCCCCCGATCTCAGGCAGCTTGCGCTCTTCTTCATTGGCGCCGTGGCGATGCGGGGCGCGGGCTCGACCTACAACGACATCGTCGATCGCGAAATTGACGCCAAGGTCGCGCGCACCCGCGACCGGCCGCTGGCCAGCGGCCGCGTCTCGCTGCGGGCGGCCAAGCTCTTCTTCCTCGCGCAATGTCTCGTCGGCCTCTATGTCTTGGTCTCGTTCAACCTGACGACGATCGCGCTAGCGCTCGTCTCGCCGCTGATCGTGCTCCTCTATCCCTTCGCGAAGCGCTTCACCTCGTGGCCGCAGGCGATCCTCGGCGCGGCTTTCGCCTATGGCGCGCTTCTCGGATGGACCGCGACGCTCGGGACGCTTGGCCTTCCCGCCGTGCTGCTTTACGTCGGCTCGATTTTCTGGACGATCGGCTACGACACGATCTATGCGCTCCAGGACACGCGAGACGACGCCGAGGCCGGCGTCCGCTCGACGGCCCGGCTTTTCGGGACAAAGGTGCGCCTCGCGGTCGGCGCGCTCTATGCGCTGGCCTGCGCCTTCACCTTCGCCGCCTGCAAGACGGCGGAACTGGGCGTTTTCGCTTACCTCGGCGTCGCGGCCTTCGCCGCCCATCTGCTGTGGCAGACCCTGCCGCTGCGGTCCGACCTCCCGACAGCTTGCGCGCTGAAACTTTTTCGCGCCAACCGGGACGCCGGTCTGCTGCTGTTCCTCGGCCTACTGGCCGAGAACTTGGCGCGCGTCCTTCACTCGTAGCAGATGATCTCGCGATCGCTGCGGAACACCGCCGCAACGCGAGCGGGCTCGCCGGGCTTGCGGCGGGAGAGAAAGCGCGGGCGGCGCTTGGCCACGGCGGCGTTGCGGCGGCGCGCGAAAATCCCCTTGCCTTTCGTTCCGTCGACGGGCGCGACTTCCCCGTTTTCGGACGCAAGGCGCGGCAGGTCGAGAAAGAAAGACCAATATTTCCAGTCGGCGGCGGC
Organism: uncultured Alphaproteobacteria bacterium; assembly: GCA_963760695.1. GTDB lineage: Bacteria > Pseudomonadota > Alphaproteobacteria > Rhizobiales > Beijerinckiaceae > Methylocystis. The sequence continues at coordinate 131,223 of CAVXEI010000021.1, forward strand.
GGCGCCGCTGTCCTTCGTCTCGCAGAGCAGGACCTCGAGGTCGGGATCGGCGTGGGCGAGGGAGAGGCGATAGGCGGCGACGCCGGAAGACGGCTCCGGCTCCACCGCGAGCGCGACGCCCTGGTAGGCGGCGAAGGGCACGCCGATCGTCATCGAAACGCCTTTCAGGCGCCGCTCGATCAGCACGCCGTTACGTGTGACGCGGACGGTCCGCCGTCCGCCGTCGGCGCGCGGGTCGTGCTGGATCTGGCCCACATTATTGCGGTCTTGCGCCGAGTGCCGTTCGAACATTTTTGCCTCCAGGGAAGGGATCGCTCGCTTCGTTGGGACATAGTCGCGCCAAATCACGTCCCTAATTGCTAACGGGATCGGTGAATCTCGCTTAAACCATTGCTTCTGAGCCAGATTTGGCTCTGCTTGGCTAAGCGGCGGAAAAGGCGAAACATAAAATTGCGCGCAATCGGCGCGCCCATGCGCAAAATCGTGGCTTGCCGGGCGCGCGGGCCTCGCCTACCAGACAGGCATGCAAGGCAACCCGGCTGATCTTCGAGAACTCGCGAGCCGCCTCGAGCAATTGGCGCGCGAGGCCGGCGCGATCGCCATGGCGGATTTCCGTGTCGGCGAGCGGACCAGCGCCGCAATCAAGCTCAAGGGCGGGGGCTCGCCGGTCACCGACGCCGACTTTGCCGTCGACCGTTTTCTCCATCAAGGCGCCCGAGCGATCCTGCCCGCGGCCGGATGGCTTTCCGAGGAGAGCGCCGACACACCGGAGCGGCTCGAGCGTGAGGCGCTCTTCATTGTCGACCCCATCGACGGCACGACCGCCTTCATACGCGGCGATCCGCGCTGGTCCATCTCGCTGGCGCTCATCGAGAGGGGCCGGCCGATCGTCGGCGTCGTCCATGCGCCGGCGCTGGAGCAGACCTTTCTCGCGCGTCGCGGCGAGGGCGCCTTTCTCAACGACGAGGCGATCGCCGTCTCGGCGCGCGCGGATCTGCACGGGGCGGCCTTCGTCGCCCCGACCGACTATCAGGATTTTCTCGGCGACAGCCCCCATGAGCTGCGCTTCGTCAAGCGCACGCCGTCCCTCGCTTTGCGTATCGCCCAGATCGCGATGGGGGAGGCGGACGTCGCGATCGCCAAGCCCAACGCCCGCGACTGGGACATAGCCGCGGCCGACGTGATACTGAGCGAGGCGGGAGGCGCGCTCGTCGAGCTCGACGGGGATACGCTTTCCTATAACCGTCCCAATTCGCGCCGCGACATGCTCGTCGCCGCGCCCAAGGCGCTGCTTGGCGAAAGCCTCGCCCTGGCCAAAGCCGTTGCTAGACGAGGATCATGACGATGACGCTTCCGCTCCACGCCAAGCCCAAGCAATTGCTGCATCTCGTCTTCGGCGGCGAGCTCGAGGAGCTGGGCGGCGTTCACTTCCGCGACGTCACGAAGCTCGATCTGGTCGGCGTGTATCCCGACAATGAGAGCGCCGTCGCCGCCTGGAAGGCCAAGGCGCATGCGACGGTCGACAACGCGCATATGCGCTATTTCGTCGTGCATCTGCACGAACTGCTCGACCCGGACGTGGACCGCCTTTGAGGGGCTTGCGCCCTACTTCCAAAGATCGCTGAGAGGATTCCCGAAGCTCGGCAGCCAGCTCTTTTCCTTGGGATGCAGGCTGAAGAACTGCGTGTTCTTCAAGAGCTTGGTGTCTGTCGCGGGTTTGTAGTCGGCGGCGGCGCAGCCTTGATGCTTCTCGAGGGTCTTCCCCCGCAGCATTTCCTTGCCCGGATCGTCCCCCTCGATGGTCCATTGCTCGACGATCTGGGTCTTGTCGGGACAAGTGACCGTGAAGACATAGACGGTCGCCCCGGCCGCGCTAGCGGCCGTCGCGGCGAGCGCCGTCGTGAGGCCCAAGAGGGCGGCCAGCAGGCGAATGCGGATCATCGGACGCTCCTGGTTCGGCAGTTTTGCGCCGCGCGTCGGTGCGGCGGCTTCGCGGAGGGTTACGATAAAGGGCCCGACGTTTTCAACCCGGATTTACCCGACCTTGTAGAACATCTCGAACGCGCGCACGATGTCCATAGAACGCCGTAGGCGGACCGAAGGAGTGCATCCATGGCGAGGCGGCGATGCGCAGCGATCGTTGCGGGCCTGTTTTTCGTCTCGGGCGCGCTCGTCCTCGATGCGCGCGCCGCGGGCTCTTTCGAAGAACGCCTGCAAGCGCTCGAGCCGACGATCGGGCATTATCCGGCCGAGATCAAAGACAAGAACGGCGCGCGAGTCCTCAAAGCCCAGTACGAAGCGCTCAGGAAGGATCTCGACGCGGCGCTGTCCTCACGTCCCAACGACGAGAAACTGCTGTATCAGCGCGGCTATCTTCAGAGTATGGGACACAATTTCGACTACCCCGGCGCCTGGGAAGGAGCGACGGCGGACTTGACCGCGGCGCTCAAGCTCAGTCCGAAAGACGTCCCGGCGATCCTGGCGCTCGCGCAATTATGGGTGAACAGCCGGCCCGATCTCGCCAAGAACGCCGAGGAGCTGTTTCGCGCGGCCCAATGCTATCGGGGCGACAAACCGCTTGAAGAGGCGCAGCGGGGCCTCTTCTTCGCCCTCTACTATCAAGGCAGGATCAAGGACGCCTATGGCCAGGCGCAGTTTCTGAAACAGACGTGGCCGAATGACCCCGCCTACGGCTCCCTGCTCGACATGGCCCGCTCGGTCCTGGAAAAGAAAGGCGAGCGGCCGACCGAGGCGCCGATTCGCTCCGCAATGGCGACCTGCAGCGATAAAGCGCAGTGAGCGTTCAACCGCCCCCAATTCAAGCGATCAAATCCACGGCGCCGTCTTTGAGACGATAAATCCCGCCGACGACCTTCAAGCGCTTGTCGTTTACGGCGGCGCTCAGCAGCGGCGTGGCGGAGCGCAGCGTTTCGACGGTGAGACGCACGTTCTCTCTTATGGCGTTTTCGAGCTTGTCTCCCGGTTGGGCTGCAGAAGCTTCCACCGCGGGCGTCAGCGCTGCGACCAATGACGGGAGATGGCCAGGCAGCGTCGTCTTGTCCTGGATGGACGTAATCGTCGATTTCACGGCGCCGCAGCTGTCATGCCCGAGCACCAGCAGAAGCGGAGCCTTCAAGACCTCGACGGCATATTCGAAGCTCGCGATCCCCTCAGGACTGGCGAAATTGCCGGCGACACGAACGACGAAGAGATCGCCGCGTCCGCTGTCGAACGCATATTCCGGCGCGATTCTGGAATCCGCGCAGCTAAGGATTGCGGCATAGGGGTTTTGCCCTGTGACGAGGGCTTCTCGTTCCGCGATGAAATCATGTCGCTTGGCGACGCCTTTCTGGTAGCGCTTGTTGCCTTCCATGAGGCGCGCCAAGGCCGCGTCGGGCGTCATGACGTTCTCGGGCTTCGGCGGCGGGGGCGCTTGCTTGCGTCGACGGCTTCTCCCTCGCGCTCGCGCCATCGACGAGGGCCAGCGTCCGCCGCCGCGGCCGCCCCGAGCAATAAAGGCGCGGCGCGGCATTTGCCGCTCATGCGTAACGTTTGGAACTCCGCAAGCCTGGCACATGGCGCGATCCTCTCGTCGTCGTTACGCTTTTCCCGTTCCGCCGATGGAACGAAATCCCAGGAAGGGCGAGCCTAGGATAGGTTGAGCTGTTTCAGCAAGCTCATCAGAACCCGCGTAAACTGTGTGGACGTCAGGCCGGGATTTCCTTAAAACGGCCGTCGCCTCCGAGGGCGATTGCTTCGACTTTGCGCCGGCCCCCGCCATTTGCTAAGCCGCGAGCCAAGAAACCGTCGAGAGGACGCCCAAGGCAAGACATGGAAAAATTCGACAGATTGACTGGCGTCGCGGCGCCGCTCGAGATCATGAACGTCGACACGGACATGATCATCCCGAAGCAATATCTGAAGACGATCGCCCGCACGGGTCTCGGCAAGGGGCTCTTCTCCGAGATGCGCTACCGCGAGGACGGCTCCGAGAACCCCGACTTCGTTCTGAACAAGCCGGCCTACCGAAACGCCAAGATCCTCATCGCGGGCGACAATTTCGGCTGCGGCTCGTCGCGCGAGCATGCGCCCTGGGCGCTCCTCGATTTCGGCCTGCGCTGCATCATCTCGACGAGCTTCGCGGATATTTTCTACAACAACTGCTTCAAGAACGGCATTCTGCCGATCCAGGTCTCGCAGGCCGAGCTCGAGAAGCTCATGGATGACGCCGAGCGGGGCGCCAACGCCGTTCTGACGATCGATCTCCAGGCGCAAGAAATCCGCGGTCCCGACGGGGGCGTCATCACGTTCGAGATCGACCCCTTCCGCAAGCAATGCCTGCTCGAGGGCCTCGACGACATCGGCCTCACGCTGCAGAAAGCCAACAAAATCTCCGACTATGAGCGCCAGGCCGAGGCCGCCCGCCCCTGGGCGTGAGCGGCTTCCGCCGGCGCGCGCTCGGCGGGAACTTTTTGTCGGCCTCAGCTTGGGGTAAGTAATCGGCGGCCGACGCCAGCCGGCCCTCTTCGATCGGACTCCGCGCTTGCGCCTGCCCAAAACCTTTTCGACTGGTGTCGACGCCGCGCGGGAGCTTCTCGCGCGCGGGACGGGCGCTCGGGAGCTTGTCGCGCGCGCCAAGGCGATCCGTCCGGGCCAGGCGACGAAGCAGGACGAAATCGTCGAGGAGGCGTGGCGGCAGGAGGAACGCGAGAACGACGAGCAGCCCGGTCAGCAGGCGGTGGACGACCCCCGGCCCGACGCACTCGAACAGCAGGCCATGGAGGCCGCCGAAGGGCCGCAGAACGATTCCGAGGGCGTGCTGGCGATCCACAATGTGGCCAAGTCCTACAAGGCGCGCCGCGTCGTCGAGGATGTGAGCCTGCATGTGCGTCGGGGCGAGGCCGTTGGCCTCCTCGGCCCGAACGGCGCCGGCAAGACCACCGTCTTTTACATGATCACCGGTCTCGTGAAGCCCGACAGAGGCAGGATCACGCTCGACGGCTATGACGTGACGCCCTTGCCGATGTATCGCCGCGCGCGGCTCGGCATTGGCTATCTGCCGCAGGAAATGTCGGTGTTTCGGGGGCTCACGGTCGAGGAGAACATCCTGGCGGTGCTCGAGATCGTCGAGCCCGACAAGGAGCGGCGGAAAGAGCAGCTCGACGCGCTCCTCGAGGAATTTCGCCTCACGCATTTGCGCAAGACGCCGGCGATCGCGGTTTCGGGCGGCGAGCGGCGGCGATGCGAGATCGCGCGCGCCATCGCGGGCCGGCCTTCCTTCATGCTGCTCGACGAGCCCTTCGCCGGCATCGACCCGATCGCGATCGGCGGCATCCAGGAGCTCGTGCGCCATTTGAAGAAGCGGGGGATCGGGGTGCTCATCACCGATCACAGCGTGCGCGAGACCTTAGGCCTCACCGACCGCGCCTATATCATCTACAACGGCCATGTGCTGACGGAGGGCACGCCCGCAGAGATCGTCGCCAACGCCGACGTCCGCCGAATTTATCTCGGCGAGGATTTCAAGATGTAGGCGCGGTGGGTGTCAGCGGGTCAGCCATCACCAGGCAGAAGCGATCACCGAAGCGGCGCCGTCTTCCCAGACCAGCCGAAAGCCCAGGTTGGCTGGAGGCTCGCCGGCGGAGCAGCCGCCTCCGCGCGCATCGCGTATGAAATCAACAACATACGCGCGGTGTTGGCCTTCGGCGACCCGCACTCCGCAATTGGCGGATAGAGCGCCGACGGGCGCGCCCTTCTGGTCGAGCGATTGCCGCGTGAAGCAGGTGTCCGTCCATTCCCAAACGTTCCCGGCAAGATCGAGCAGGCCATGCTCATTGGCGCCAAAGGCGCCGACGGGGAGCGGACGTTGGTCCAACGCCGCTGTTTCTGACTCTCGCTCGTAGCGGGCAAGCCAGCGCGCGGAGGGTTCGCCCGAAGCGGCGACCGAAAGCCCATCGTCACGAAAACGCGACCCAGCCGCGAAGGCCCACTCCTCATCCGTGGGCAGACGCCACTTATGCCCCGTTCTCAAGGAGAGCCAGGCCGCATAGTCCGTCGCATCACGCCAACTCACCCCCACTGCGGGCAAATCTGGTACGCCGCCCGTCTCCGGGGAGCGCGGGGCGCACCTTCCGTCGTCGACGCAGAGATCGAATTCCGCCGATGTGACTTGCCGCTTCATGATGCGGAGCACGGTCCGTCGCGTCAAAGCCACAAGCGGGGCGCTGATCGGCCGTCCAGCCAGGGCGAAATCTCCGGCCATTCGATAAGCGTAGGCTCCCGGCTCGACATCGATCGTTTCAGGAGAACTTGAGAAGGATGGCGTCTCTGCCGTAGGCCTTGTCGCCACAGCGACCAGCAAAATGACGCCCGCCGTTATCGCAACCCTTATCTTCGAGCGCATGAGCCCGCCTCTGCACTCCCAAAGGTCGCTTTCAGGAGCGAGCGCGTTCACAGCCCTGGTCCTTTCGCCTTCGCCACGGCCTGAGAAATGCCATCCGCAGAAATAGGCTTTGGCGCGCTCACCAGCTTCATCAGATCGTCGTTCCACTGGCCTTCGACCTTGAAATGCGCCGCAGCGCCAAGTTCCACGGCTTCGGTGAGATTATGGCTGAGATAGGCGTAGAGGCCGGGCTGGCGGAACGTGTAGAGCGCCGCCCCCGCGCTTCCTCCGCGAATGAACCATGTCTCGAGACCTCTTTCGGGCGGATTGTGGAATTTCCCCGTCTCCCAGACGTAGTCGCCATGGCCGCCGATGAGGTGCGGTCGGCTGTCGCGGTTCGCTTGGGAGTGGATGATCAGCACGGTCTCGCCAACCTTTGCCGCGAGAGCGTTCTTGCCCGTCAGCGCGCCGACCTTGCCCTCAAACACGACGTGCGTCGGAATAAGCTTGCGCATGACTTCCATCGTTTGGGGAAATGATTCGCTCACTGTAGTGAAGCTCTGGAATTTTCCGTCCGCGCCACGCGGCACATAAAAGTCGTTCTCGCCGATGTAATAGACGCGATCGTAACGCAACGGCTTGCCCGCACCATCGCGCAGACCCTCCCGCGGCAGCACCATGACCGCTCCACTCATGCCCGACACGACATGAAATGGCGTCATCGCTCCGCCCGGCGCGCAATGATAGATGAACACGCCGGCCCGCGTCGCTTTCCAGCGAAGCGTCGTTTCCTCGCCCGGATGGATCAGCGTCAGCGCCGCGCCGCCAAGCGCTCCGGTCGCCGCATGGAAATCGATGGAGTGCGCCATTGTGTTCGTGGCGGGATTGGTCAGCGTCAGCTCGACATAGTCGCCCTCGTGCGCGACCATCAACGGGCCGGGGATCGAGCCGTTGAAGGTCATCCCCGGTATGGTCGTGCCGCTGTCGTCGATGACGACCGGCTTTTCCACGACCGTCATCTTGAACTCGACGATCTTGGGACCCGACTTCGTCGCCTGCTCGTGCGGGTGCACGAAGGGTGGGGCGACCAGCGTCGCTTTTTCACGAGGAAGCTTGAGATCGGCTTCGCCCCAGGCCGAGGCGGAAGCAGCGAACGCGGCGATGATGATGGCGCCACGGGCAATCTGATTTACGCGCATGTCCATTCTCCTTCGCATTCTTGTAAAGGATGCGACGGACTGCGCTGCGGCGCCTCATCAAAACTGATGAGGTCATGAAATTTTTGTGACGCCCTGCAAACGTAAGACGTTAGATCGGGGCCGTCAGGCGTGGCGGTGAAATCGCGGTGAGCAGCGATACGACGTCAGTTTGGCGATTGCAGCCGGTTTTTTCCAACACGCCACGGACGTGGCTGCGAATAGTGCTTTGCGAGACGCCTTGGGCGGACGCGAGGGAGTTCGACCGTCTCTCCTGCAGCGAGCCCCCGGGCGACCTGCGCTTCAGCGGGCGTGAGATCGAACAAGGACTGCACGAGCTCGACGGGGGGCGCCTGCGGCGCGGTCACGGGCGTTAACACGAGCGCGGCGGCGCAGCGCAGAAAGACGTCGCGCGCTGAAACGCGGATGGGAATGACGTGAGCGACCATCATCCCTCCGCTTTCTGCACGTCGAACCGGAAAGGAGCGCACGCCTCCCTGCGGGGCGTCGATAGCCGCCATCGCGTCGCGCAGTAATTGATCCGCAGATCTGTCGATGAGAGAAATGCGGTCCTGCGCCCGCCACAGCACAAACTCCGCGAGCTTCTCGACCAAGGAGTTGGCGGCCAGCACCTTGCCATGCTCGGTGAGAACGAGCGCAGGGAGGCCGAGCGCGGCGAGCGTCTCTCCAGCGGCGCGCGCGCGCTCCATTTGCAGGCTTGCCGAGATGACGGCGGCGCGGGCAAGATGCGGACGCAGCATGTCGAGTTTTTCAACGACATGACGTTCGATAGGACCGTTCTTCTCAAAGCGCGGAAGCACAATGCCCACATCAACGCCGGTCGGCAGTGGAATGACAGTGCCTACGGCCGCCCCGATGCCATGGCGCGCCCTCCAACAATCGCGATAGATGGGCTCCTCCGCCAGCTCCTCCGGGGTGAATAGATCGAGAGCGGTCAAGAAACCGGCGTGGCAGGCGCGATGGAATTGCGATTTGACTTGCCCGCGAAAATACCAGCCTTCTTTCACGAATTTGGCGGTGGCTTCGTAAGCGATCGGGGATGACGCCCAAGCCGTGACCTCGTTTTTGTCCGTGATAAAGAGCGACCCGCCTACCGTCTCGGTAATTCTCTCCAGCTCCTCGAGAACACGCGGCCACACCTCCGGCGCGAAGGCGCTTTCGTAAATCCGGTCGACGAGATCGGGCTCCATAGGCGCTCGCCCGAAGTTGGCCGCGATGTGATTGAAGAGAATACTGGCGCTTACGTTCTTGCAATCCGACAGCGGCGACTTGCTGAGAGCGACGAAGCTACCATCATTCTTTGCTAAAAACGAATCCCAATCGTGCTGCAAATTATTGCCTGGCTTGAGTTTTGGGGGCTGCTCGATGGCGCCGTCTTCGGCCAAGGGCGCCTGGATCAGCCTCTGCCGCTCGCCTTTTCCTTTCTACTTCAGTCTTCCGCCGCCACGTCATTCTGCTCCTCCACCGCGACGTGCTTTTGCGGCGCCGGGCGCTGCGTTGGCGCCCGCGACCACGGGCGGTCCTCACCCCTCGCCCGCGCGGTCGTCCATTGCACGCCGTTGTCCGTGAAGCGCAGGGTCGCGGCGCCGGTCTCGGTCAGGCGGCGCCGGTCGATCACGATCTTCGCGCCGCAGCCCTGCGGCGCGTCAAAAGGCGCGATGAGCACATCCGCCTTGCCGCAGTCCTCGAGCAACGCCTCGCGTTTCGCCGCCAGCGCCACCATCTGCCCGCCGCGCGCCTTGGCGACGCAGCCCAGGTCGTCGCAAGCGGCGCGCCCGGCTTGCCTCGGCGCGCGCGGATCGGCGTCGGCGCGCAACCATTGCTCGGCGGCGAAATCGTTGGTCCTCTTGCCGATGAGCGCGAGCTCGCCGCCTTCGACGCGAAGCGCCGCCGATTCTCCCGAGGGCGCGACGGCGAGGTCGAAGGGCGGCTCCGCGGCGGCGCCGAAGAGCCCGATCAGCAGGAAGGGAACGGCGGTCAGGCGCATCGGCGCGCTGCGCCAGAGCACGACGGAGAGCAGCGCGAGCGAAAGGAAGAAGATCGCCGAGGGCGAGAAGCTCTTCACCGGCAGGCCCGCGCCCGGCGCGGCAGCAATTAAATGCGCGACCTTCAGCACGAGCTCGATGCCGACGCCGAGATACATCCAGAGCGGCCCGTCGAGGCCGAGCGGATAGAGCGCAGCGCCGATGAGCGCGCAGGGCACGGCGAAGAACTCGATGATCGCGAGCGTGAGCGGATTGCCGATGAGCACATAGGGGCTCAATTCGTGAAAGTCGTTGGCCATGAAGGAGGCGGTGGCGAGCGTCGCGCAGAAGGTCGCCATCAGGGCGGCCACAGGTCCGAGCGTCGCAACGCGCGCAAATGCGGAGACGAAGCGCCGCCAGGGACTTAGAGGCGAGCCGATGCGAGGCTGCGCCTCCTCGCGCGCCGAAAGCTGAGCATCGGCGCGCGTCTCATAGACCGCGACGAGCGCGGCGACGGCGGCGAAGGAGAGCTGGAAGCTCGCCCCGAGCAACGCCTCGGGCTCGAAAAGGATCACGAAAAAGGCCGCGAAGGCCAGATTGCGCATCGACATCGCCGGCCGGTCGAAGAGAATCGCGACGAGCATGACGAGCGTCATGACGAGCGCGCGCTCTGTGCCGACGCGCGAGCCCGTCGCCAGATCGTAGAGGACGGCGCCAAGAATTGCGAGCGCCGCCGCCCATTTCTTGATCGGGTAATTCAGCGCGAGCGTGCGCGAGAGCGCGAAAATTCGGCGCAGGCCCACGAAGAAGACGCCGGCGACGAGGCTCATCTGAATGCCGGAGATCGTGACGATATGAAAAATTCCCGCCTTGCGGATGAGCTCCTTGGCGTCGTCCGACAGGAAGTCGCGCTTGCCGCTCACCATCGCCGCGGCGATCGCGCCGGTGTCGCCTTGCAGCCGCTCATAGACCCGCGCGGCGATCGCATTGCGAAAGCGGTCGATTTCCGAGAAGAAACGCAAAGACAGGGGCGCCGGGTCCGGCGGCGGCATCGTCTCGACGCGCCCGAGCACGCTGCCCACGGCGCCGAGCCGCTGGAAATAGGCGTCGCGCGCGAAGTCGTAACCGGCAGGCAGCGAGGCCTGCGCGGGCGGCATGAGCCGCGCCTTCAAGACGACGAAATCGCCGGCCGCAAACTGCGGCTTTCCGCGCAGGGTGAGACGCACGCGCGCTGGCTGCGCGCCGCCAGGCAGGCCCTCGGCGCTCGCGACGCCCAGGACGAAGCGCGCGCCCTCGCGCCGTACGTCCAGCTCCTCGACGAAACCCGTCAGCTCCCCTACGCCCACGCGCGCAAGCGTCGGCGCCTCGACGCGCGCCGCGCGCCAGGCGGCGGAAAAGAAACCGCCACAAAGACAGGCAAAAACGACGAGAGGGGCGAAGAAGCGCGGATGAGCGCGGGCTTTGAAGGCGAGCCCCGCCGCGATGAGGAACAAGGCCAGCGAGACCGAGAGCGACGGTTCTCGTTCCGCGGCGAAATAGAGGAGCGCGCCTGCGCCGGTCGCGACCGGGGTCCAGAGAAAGGGCCGGCGCAGCGCGGTTTCTCTGTCAAGCGCGAGGCGCAAGGCGTGACGCAGGCGCGGCGCCAGGGCCGGAAAATTCGGAAGGCGTCGAAATCCCGCCGCCCCCGCCGCTTCGCCAATCAACACGCGCAAAAGAGCAGCTCCCCGCCAAGTGGGAATGCGGAAGCTTAGCGTGGCCAGAGCGGTTTGTCTTGGGGATTTCGCCGCAAGGCGCGCCGACGCTTTGGCTCGAGCGGGTCGAATTGTTGCGCAGCGCGTGTTACAGGGCCCGGTTCACGCCCTTTTCCACTCTCGAGCGCTCCTCAATCGAATGCCGACACAAGTGATCACGCGATTCGCGCCCTCTCCCACGGGCTTTCTGCACATCGGCTCCGCCCGCACCGCCCTTTTCAACTGGCTCTACGCGCGCAAGCACGGCGGCAAGATGCTGCTGCGCATCGAGGACACGGATCGCGAGCGCTCGACGCAACCGGCGATCGAGGCGATTCTCGACGGCATGCGCTGGCTCGGGCTCGATTGGGACGGCGACGCGATCTACCAGTTCGCCCGTGCGCCGCGTCACCGCGAGGTCGCGGAGGAACTGCTCGCAAAAGGCAAGGCGTATCGCTGCTTCGCGACGGCCGCGGAGCTCGGGGAGATGCGCGAAAAGGCGCGGGCCGAAGGGCGGCCGCCGCGCTACGACGGGCGCTGGCGCGAGCGCGACGCTTCCGAGGCGCCTGCGGGCGCCGGTTCGGTCGTCCGTCTCAAGGCGCCGCGCGAGGGCGAGACGGTCGTCGACGACGCCGTTCAGGGCCGCGTCGTTTTTCCCAACAAGGATCTCGACGATTTCGTGCTGCTGCGCTCGGACGGGACACCGACCTATATGCTCGCCGTCGTCGTCGACGACCACGACATGGGCGTGACGCAAATCATCCGCGGCGACGATCACTTCACCAACGCGGCGCGGCAGACGCACATCTACGAGGCGATGGGCTGGGACATCCCCCGCTTCGCCCATATTCCGCTGATCCACGGACAGGACGGCGCGAAGCTCTCGAAGCGCCACGGCGCGCTCGGCGTCGACGCCTACCGCGCGATGGGCTATCTGCCGATCGCGCTCCGCAATTACCTCGCTCGGCTCGGCTGGAGCCAGGGCGACAAGGAATTCTTCACGCCGCAGGAGCTGATCGAAGCCTTCGATCTCGCGCAGGTGCATCGCTCGCCGGCGCGCTTCGACTTCGTCAAGCTCGAGAACATGAACGGCCATTTCATGCGCGCGATGGCGGACGACGAGCTGCTCGCGGCCTTGATCGACACGCTGCCCTATCTCAAGGGCGGGCCGGAAGCGCTCTCAAAGCTCGACGCGAGGAAGCGCGCGCAGCTCTTGGCGGCGATGTCGGGCCTGAAGGCGCGCGCGAAAACCTTGAACGAGCTTTTGGAGGGCGCAGGATTCCTGTTCGCCGAGCGCCCGCTCGCGCTGGACGACAAGGCCAAGGCGTTGCTCGCCGGCGCCGGAAAAGAGCGGCTCGCCGCGCTCGCGGCGCGGCTTCCGACGCTGTCGGAGTGGACACCCGCGACGACGGAAGCCGCCGTGCGCGAGACGGCGACCGAGCTTTCGTTGAAGCTCGGGGATCTCGCTCAGCCCTTGCGCGCGGCGCTCACGGGCCGAGGCGTCTCGCCGCCGATCTTCGAGGTGCTGGGGATTCTGGGCCGCGATGAGAGTTTGGCGCGCATCGCGGACCAGTCGAACGCCGGGGAGATTTGAGTCTTGCGCGATCCATACGACATTCTCGGGGTCGAGCGGACGGCGTCGCCGGAGGATATCCAGAAGGCGTTTCGCAAGCACGCGAAGAAGCTGCATCCGGACCTCAATCCGGGCGACAAGTCCGCCGAGGAAAAATTCAAGGAAATCACCGGCGCCTATGATTTGCTGAGCGACGCCGAGAAGCGGCGGCGGTTCGACAGCGGAGAAATCGACGCCGCGGGCGCCGAGCGGCCGCGGCAGCAATATTACAAGGATTTTGCATCCGGGGAGGACGACGCGCAGCCCTATACCAACGCCTCGGGCTACGCCGACTTCGTCGATACGGACGACGCTTTCGCCGAACTGCTGCGACGCGGGAAATGGGCCCGCGCAAACAGGCGCGGCGAAGACCTTCACTTTCACCTCCCCATCAATTTCGTCGAGTTGATCGCAGGCGCGAAGAAGCGTTTGACGCTTCCGGGCGGCGACTCGCTGGATGTGACGATCCCCCCGGGACTTGTGAGCGGGCAAGTGCTCCGTCTCAAGGGCAAGGGGGCGCCCGGCCTCGGCTCGGGCGGCCCGGGCGACGCGCTGATCGAGGTCGAGGTCCTCCCGGACTCTCGCTTCAAGAGGGACGGCGACGACATTACGGTGGAGACGCCTATTTCACTCTCCGAAGCCGTGCTCGGCGGAGAGATCCGCGTGGCGACGCCGACGGGGGACGTGGCGATGACGATTCCCAAGGGCTCGAACACCGGCACGCTTCTGCGGTTGAAGGGCAAGGGCGCGCCCCGCCGCGGAGGCGGCTTCGGCGATCAATTCGTGAGGCTGAAGGTGGTTCTGCCGCGGCCGCCCGACCCGGAGCTCGAGGCCTTCGTCGCCAAATGGGAAAGAGGCAAGACGTTCAACCCGCGTGAGGATCAAAGCTCATGATCATGAGCAAGCATGAGTTTCTGAGCGTCTCGGGACTTCAACTGCAGACCCTGGAGCTGTGGCTGGAGCAGAAGTGGCTCGTTCCCCAAGACACCGCCGAGGGACCAAGCTTTCGCGAGATGGACATCGCGCGAGCGCGTCTCATTTTAGATCTCAAGCACGACATGCGCGTCAACGACGAGGGTGTCGACGTGATTCTTCATCTGATGGACCAGCTCCACGGTCTGCGGCTCGCCCTCGCGGAACTGCGCGAGGCGATGCCAAAAGCGCCGATTTGAGAAGATTTGCCGGAGCCGGGCGAGCCGGACATTGACGTTGTCGCAGCCGGACAAGATGACGCCGCCTCGGCGATGGCGGCTGTGGTCTCTTGACAAGGCTCCGCTTGCGTTGTGCAATGCACAATAAGCTAGCGCGAGTCTTTTGCATCGCGGGATACGCTCTCGCTCATGGCACGTGACGTGCAGGGGCGCGAGCGGGGACGCCTAAGCCAGGGGAGATCACGATGAGCGACGCCAAGGGTTCTCTCACGCTCGGCGGAAAGACGATTGAGTTGCCGGTCGCGGCGGGCACTTTGGGGCCAGAGGTTCTCGACATCCGCACGCTCTACGGCGAGACCGGGATGTTCACCTTCGATCCCGGTTTCACCTCCACTGCGAGCTGCGAATTGAAGATCACCTTCATCGACGGCGACGAGGGCGTTTTGCTCTATCGCGGCTATCCAATCGAGCAGCTCGCCGAGCACGGCGACTTCCTGGAAACCTGTTATCTGCTGCTTTACGGCGAGCTGCCGACACCCGCACAGAAAGCGGATTTCGACTATCGCATCACGCGCCACACGATGGTGCATGAGCAGATGGCGCGCTTCTTCCAGGGCTTCCGCCGCGACGCGCATCCCATGGCGGTCATGGTGGCGTCCGTCGGCGCGCTGTCGGCCTTTTATCACGACTCGACCAACATCGCCGACCCCAAAGAGCGCATGATCGCCTCGACGCGGATGATCGCCAAGATCCCGACGCTCGCGGCGATGGCCTATAAATACTCCATCGGCCACCCGTTCGTGTATCCCAAGAACGATCTCGACTACTCATCCAACTTCCTGCGCATGACCTTCGCGGTGCCGTGCGAGGATTACAAGGTCAATCAGATCGTCTCGCGCGCGCTTGACCGCATCTTCATCCTGCACGCCGACCACGAGCAGAACGCCTCGACCTCGACTGTCCGTCTCGCCGGCTCGTCGGGCGCCAACCCCTTCGCCTGCATCGCGGCCGGCATCGCGTCGCTCTGGGGGCCCGCGCACGGCGGCGCGAATGAAGCCGTATTGAAGATGCTCGAGGAGATCGGCACCGTCGATCGCATTCCGCATTTCATCGCGCGCGCCAAGGACAAGAACGACCCGTTCCGCCTGATGGGTTTCGGTCACCGCGTCTACAAGAACTACGATCCGCGCGCGAAGCTCATGCAGCATACGACGCGCGAGGTGTTGAGAGAGCTCGGGCTCAAGGACCCGCTGCTCGAGGTGGCGCTGGAGCTCGAGCGCATCGCGCTGCACGACGACTACTTCATCGAGAAGAAGCTCTATCCCAACATCGACTTCTATTCGGGCATCACGCTCAAGGCGATGGGCTTCCCGACCACGACGTTCACCGTGCTCTTCGCCATCGCCCGCACGGTCGGCTGGATCGCGCAGTGGAAAGAGATGATCGAGGACCCCGGCTCCAAGATCGGCCGCCCGCGCCAGCTCTACACGGGAGAGAAGCGCCGCGACTACACGCCGATCGACAAGCGCGCCTGAGCAGATTTGCCTTCTGCGACCTTTGCGCTGGCCGCACAGGCCCGACCGGGGAGTTTCGGCGACAACCAGTTTGACTGGCGCGCTTCCAGCCCGATCAAGCACGTCATCATCATTGTCGGCGAGAATTGCACCTTCGATCACATCTTCGCGACCTACCAGCCCCCTCACGGCGGCCACGTTGATAACCTGCTCTCCAGGGGCATCATCGACGTCAACGGCAACCCCGGCGCTCTTCGTTCCGCCACTGCATGGTGACGTGCGCATCGGACCAGACGGGAGCCCTGATTATTGGGCGGAAGTGATCATCGCGCGGCGAGGTCGGCGCTAGAGGGTGTTATGCACTTTGGAGCATGATTTCTGTGGCGCGCTTGAGCATGAGGCAGGCGAAGGCGACAACATGGAAGCCCGCCAAGGTTTCGGCGTAGCGTCGTAATCTTTCACAAGCCGTCTGCATCGGGTCATCCAGGCGAATGAGCGCTCGACGACCCAGCGTCTTGGCAGCAGGACGAAGCCCTTTTTCGCCTCGGGGAGTTTGACGACGCAGAGCTCAATGCCTTGTTTACGCGCCGCCTCGGCGGCGTTCTCGCCCGTATAGCCTTGATCGACATAGATCAGTTCGACCGTCTCGCCGGTTGCCTGCTGCACGGCGTCGGCGAGCTTGCCGACCTCGGCGCGGTCATCGACGTTCGCCGGCGTGACATGCAACGCCAGCAAATGACCCATCGTGTCGACCGCCATATGGAGCTTCGAGCCGCGCTTGCGCTTGGCTCCGTCATAGCCCGCACGCGGGCCGCTCTCCGGCGTCGAGCGCAAGGTGCGGCTGTCGATGATGGCTGCGGTCGGCTCAGCGCCCCGCCCGGACGCCAAGCGCAACACCACGCGCAAATCCTGGGCGAGCGTTTCGAACACGCCGGCCGCCAGCCAACGTTGGGCCTGCTGATACACGGCAAACCACGGCGGCAGATCGTTGGGCATCGCGCGCCAGGCGATGCCGTAACGGATGACGTAGCGCAGGCCATTGAACAGTTCGCGCAGCGAATGTTGCCGCTGCGGCGCGGTCTCGTTCATCAACGTCAGGTAGGGCGTAACCAGAGACCACTCTTCGTCGCTGACGTTAGACGGATAGGGTTTGCGAATCGGAGCCATCCGATTCTATTAAGCGAATCAAACACTAAGTACATACACCTCAGAGCATGTCCCGGAAAAGTGCGAAGCGGTTTTGCGGTCAGGACATGCTCTAAGTTTTTGATTTGGAGCGAGTCCTTTTCGATCGCGTGATTCCACGCGATCGGGACGCGCTCTAAGGCCGGTGTCGAACATCGAGACCTCGTTCAACTCGCCAATCGTGGATTGGCCCGAGATTTTTTGAGACCCGGTCCTCCGGCGAGCAGGTCGGACAACCAACGCGCCGAGGGGAATTGCTCGAGCAGCGTGAGCATTGCGATTGTGATCGGCACGCCGAGGAAGGCGCCGAGCGCGCCCCAGAGGAAGGTCCACAAGACCACCGAAAAAATGACCACCGGCGGCGAGATTGAGAGCGCCGCGCCGGAGAAGAGCGGCTCCAACAGGCTGCCGGTCACGAACTGAATGAGCGACACGCCGAGTAGGACATAGACGGCCGTGGCCGGCGTGTCGGCTTGAATCAGCGCGAACACCGGCAAGAGGACCGTGACGAGGATCGAGCCGATATAAGGCAGGAAGTTGAGCGCGAAGGCCAGCACGCCCCAGGCGCCGGCGAGATCGAGCCGCATAGAGGCGACGAAGCCCCAGATCGCGAGCCCCGTGGCGATGCTGGCGATGGTCCGCACGAACAGATAGGAGCGGAATTTCTCGCCGATGCCGCGTCCGGCGGAAAGGAGCTGCCGCGCCAGATCCTGGTTCTTGAGCCTCTCGATGTTCTCTTGCACGGCTGCGGTTTCGGCGAGCCCCATCAAGGCGTAGAGGAAAACAAGCGTGGCGAAGGCCGCCATCGTGTTAAACCGCAGGGCGACGGTCCTGAAGAAGGCGATGAGCGAGGCGGCGTTGAAGTGGTCGGCGATCATCGCGAGGATGAAGATGTCGTGCTCCTCCAGCCAAGCGGTCGAGTTGAGGAGCGTGGTTTGGATCCGGTCGAAATTATCGCGAAGCCAGGTGGCGACCTGGCTGCCGCCCCAGGCGATCACCGAAAAGAGCGCGAGCACGGTGACGATGGTCACGCCGATGGTGACGACCGTCGCGACCCAGCCTGCTATCCTTCTCTTGAGAAAACTATAGAGCGGCCAGGTGACCTCGATCAGGAAGACGCCGAGCACGAGCGGCTCGACCACCGCCTGGCCGAGATTGCAGAAGACGAGAAAAATCAGGAGGAGAAGAGCGGCGGCCGCGGTGTTGAGCAGAGCGCCATTAACCTTCACGAGTAAACTCCAAGGGGAATGCATGCGTTTGCAGCGGGTTGGCCGCGCCGACTTTCCAAGACCGGGCCTTTGGCGCTTTCATGGTCGCTTCAGCCTGTGGAGACACGGAGCCCGCGCCATAAGCCCCGCCTGAAGCCATGGCGTCAAGTTCCGGAGCTCGACCGAGGCGTCCGAGCTCCAGGCTTGAGCCGCGCGGCGCTTGACGAGCCCGCGAGAGACGGGCCAACTTCGCGAGAGCACGGGCCCGCGCGAGACGTGGACGCCGGTCCCATCCGCGGCCGCGGGAGCCGAGAAGAGATCGCAAGGAGCGCGGACGGGTAAATGCGGATCGCCATGCCAAAAGTCTTGAAGACCATTCTGATGTTGGCGGGCGTCGCTTTGCTGACGTTCTTTGGCGTTCGCATCTACGACTTGCAGCGCGGGCTGCCGCTCGAGCCGTGGCACAAATTCGCGCCGCGAGAGATGACCGTCGAGGAGCTCGATCACGCCGATTGGCGCGCCTACCTCGAGGCGGAAGAGAAAATTTTCCAGTCGGTGCGCGCCAACGTCACCGATAAGCTGCCCGAACAGGACAAGGTTCCCTACAATCGCTACTACGCGGAGAGTCCCGTTTACCCCGCGTCTTTCGCGCAGGATTGGAATCGATCCTACCTCCTTTCGCCAAAGCAAGATCCCGTGGGCGCCGTGGTGCTGCTGCACGGTCTCACCGATTCGCCCTACAGTCTTCGCCATGTCGGGGCTCGTTATCGTGACCGGGGCTTTGCAGTCGTCGCGATCCGGGCGCCCGCCCACGGCACGGTGCCGGCGGCCCTCAGCAACACGGATTGGGAGACCTGGCTGGCCGCGACTCGGTTGGCGGTCAGAGAGGCGCGGCGTCTCGCGCCGAAGCCATTGCCACTGCACATCATCGGCTTCTCGAACGGCGGCTCGCTCGCGCTCAAATACGCGCTGGACGCCCTAGAGAACGAGGAACTCGCGCGCCCAGACGAGCTGATCCTCATTTCTCCGATGGTCGGGATCACGCGCTTTGCGCGATTCGCGGGCCTCGCCGGCTTGCCGGCCTTCCTGCCCGCCTTCGCCAAGGCTGCGTGGCTCAGCGTGCTGCCGGAATTCAATCCCTTCAAATACAACTCTTTTCCCGTGAACGGGGCGCGCCAATCCTATCGGCTGACGGAAGCGCTGCAGAGTCAGATTTCCCGGCTCGAGCGCGACGGACGTTTGACGGCCTTGGCGCCGATCCTGACTTTCCAGTCGGTCATGGATTTCACGGTGAGCACCCAGGCGGTCGTCTCGGGGCTGTATTCCC
>CAVXEI010000022.1:0-45854 GCA_963760695.1 uncultured Alphaproteobacteria bacterium
TGTGAAGGTTTTCGGATGCCGGCGCTTTCCAGACGCTTGCGGTTGCGCGGCCGTAGGGCCGGCGTCCGAAAACCTCCAAGGAAGGAAACCGCGAGTCGGAAGGGCGCCGTCGCCGCTGCGAGCTATGGGGATTTAGGCGTCGCCGGCGTCTGTTGGCTTGGCGTCGGAGAGTCCGTGACAGCGGCTTTCGAAGGATGGAGCGTAGCGAAGGGGAGTTTTCTGTCGACGACGGGATCGGATTTTTCACGGCGGAGGCGATGACGATATGCGCCGGAAGCAGATTTGGGCGAGCGGGGCCGGCGCCGTCGAGCGACCCGCGGCGACAAAGAGCGAGCTTGCGAGGTTGCGGGAACGCGATCGCGATCATGAGGTGTCGATCCTGATCTCAAAAAGCGAAAAGTCGCGCGAAGCGCGTCCGCGTTCGAAGGTCTCGATGACGATCATGCGGCCGCCGCAGCATGGGCATGGATGCGCGAGGATGCGCGGCTCGGGTTGATTGGCGTCCTTGGGGCGCTTGTCGTCTTGTTCGCGTGGCGCCGCCACGCCGAGCAACTCGCGCACGCGGGCGATGTTTTGGGCGCGGACGCCGCTGGCGAACAGGCCGTAATGGCGAATGCGATGAAAGCCGCTCGGCAGGACATGAATGAGGAAGCGGCGGATGAACTCGTCCTTGGCGAGCCGCATGACCTTTTGCCGGGCGCGGCCCTTGGCGCGGTAATCCTTGTATTTGAAGGCGACGCCGTCGCCGTCGCAAGCCAGCAGGCGGCTGTTGGAGATGGCGACGCGGTGGGTGTAGCGCGACAGATAGGCCAGCACGGCCTCGGGGCCGCCGAAGGGGCGCTTGCTGTAGACCACCCATTCGATCGGCGCGCGACGGCGCCAGATATTGCGCGAAGGCGGCGCGGTCCGCGAGCTTGGCGTGCGCGCCAAAGAATCGCAGGCGACCGGCGGCGTGGGCGACGACGAGCTTTTCCAGAAACAGTCGGCGGAACAGCCGCGACAGCACGCGCACCGGCAGGAAGAAGCCGGGCCGGCAGGCTACCCAGCTCTGACCGTCCAAGGAGATGCCGCCGCCCGGGACGATCATGTGAACATGCGGATGGTGGGTGAGCGCCGACCCCCATGTGTGCAGCACGGAGGTCACGCCGATCCGCGCGCCCAGATGTTTTGGGTCGGCGGCGATCGTGATCAGCGTCTCGGCGGAGGCCTTGAACAGCAGGTCGTAAATCACGGCCTTGTTCTGATGGGCGATGTCGCCGATCGCCGCCGGCAGGGTGAAGACCACGTGATAATAGGGGACAGGCAGCAGCTCGGACTCTCGCTCGGCCAGCCATCTCTTCGCCGCCGCGCCCTGACACTTGGGGCAATGCCGATTGCGACAACTGTTGTAGGCGATGACTTCGTGGGCGCAGTCCTCGCAGCGCGCGACATGCCCGCCGAGGGCCGCCGTGCGGCAGCTCTCGATCGCCGACATCACCTTCAACTGGCCAAGGCTCACATGGCCGGCGTTGGCTTTGCGCCACGCCGCTCCGTGGTCGCGGAAGATATCCGCGACCTCCAGAGCCGGACGCCCCATGACCCGGAGTTTATGCGGGCGGCTTGGCGTCTCCTGACTTCAGCGGGGTCAGACGATCCAGCGGGCTCATGACGTCGCGGATGGTGTTGGCGGCGACGCGCGTGTAGAGCGCGGTGGTGTCGAGCTTGGCGTGGCCGAGCAGAACCTGGATCACCCGGATATCGATGTTTTGCTCGAGCAGGTGGGTTGCAAAGCTGTGCCGCAGCGTATGCGGCGTGATGCGCTTGGTGATCTCGGCCACGTGGGCCGCCGCGTGGCAGGCGCGATTGAGCTGGCGCGTCGACATCGGGTCGATCGGGTCGCGCCCGGGAAACAGCCAGACCTGCGGGCGCGCGATGCGCCACCAGTCGCGCAAGAGCTCCAGCAGCCGCGGCGAGAGCATCGCATGACGATCCTTGCCGCCCTTGCCGTGCTCGACGCGCAGCATCATGCGCGTGCTGTCAATGTCCGAGACTTTTAGCGAGACCACCTCGGAGACGCGCAGGCCGGCGCCATAGGCGACGCTGAGCGCCGCCTTGTATTTGACGCCGGGCGCCGCCTCCAACAGGCGCGCGACCTCCTCGGGGCTGAGGACGACCGGCAGCTTGCGCGGCTCGTGGACGAAGGTCAGATGCCGAGCCGCCTCGGCCCGATCGAGCGTCACGCCGAAAAAGAACCGCAACGCCGTGACCGTAGCGTTGATCGTCGGCGGGCGGACATGGGTCGCGTTCAAGTGCAACTGGAAAAGACGCAGGTCTTCGGCCGTGGCCGTGTTCGGCGATCGACCCAGAAAGCCCGCCAAGGTCTTGACCGCGCGGATGTAATTGCGCTGCGTCTCCGAGGCCAAATGCCGAACGGTCATGTCTTCGATCATGCGTCGGCGAAGCGGGGTGATGCACTCCTTTGTCATGTGCGGCTCCTGTCTGAAGCGAGGTTGCTAACCCCATGATCTTCAGACAGTTCGACGCCCAACCGTTACCCGCAGCCCTCCCACAACGCCCCTGAAACCCTGCCGCAAACTACCGCGAGAGCGGTTTAGTTCCTTGGCGCATCACCGACGCGCGAGAACGCGTGCGTCACGGCGGCAATGTGGGGAAAAGCGGACTTGCCTTCCCGGCGCGCGCCTGCTCAGTTTTGCCTTCCTCGTCCTCGCGGGTGTGTGGGCCAAGGCGCGCGGCTTCCTGGCGCGGTGATCGCCGGGGAGCGCTGCAATCGCGGCCAGGGAGCCCGGCTGAGCGGATTATCGGCGTAGTCCAGCCCAGGCGGTCAGAACTCAGGGCGATGGCCGCCCCAACAGCGAATCGCTTTGGGACTGTTGGAGTTGCCATCAATTTCTCTGAGGTTCTCCCTTCCAGATAGCTCATTGAAAAAAAAGGATAAAAGCTGCGAAGACCGAGCCGGCCTTGTCATTTATTGTGCAGCGCACTATATTATACCGCACTGCAAAACAGGAGGACCAAAATGTCCACCGAAACCCTCGACTTCGCGTGCTTCGCGGCGCACGCAGCGCACGGCCCCTTCCTGGTCGCCCTCGGCGCGGCCGTGCTCGTCGGGACGATCGTGGCGATCCACGGCACCCTGGCTGAATGGTCAGCGCCCCAATTGCCAGCGAAACTTTGCACGCATTTCCGGCATGAGCTATTCGCTATCGCCTTGAAAGCCTGAGTGCCTTGGAAATTCTAGGGCAGAGCCGAAAACGCCCCCGCCGAAACTTCCACGGTCGGGGGCGTCGCGAAGGGCGGTCGCCGTGCCGTCAGGGATGGACGCCGCAAGGCGGAAACCGCTTGCGGGTTCGGTTCACGACAGCCCGATCGCGCCGAGCGGGGGAGCGTCCGAAATTCGTTGAACGCATTATGGAACATGGTCTGTCGCGCCCATTCGCATATCAATATCTTACTGATTGGAATTTGGATGTGCTTTTCTCGTTTTCAAAGGCGATGCGGGCGACGCGGTTTTATCCCTTAACGCATGAATCTCGTCGCTCAGGGCGGAAAGCGCTTTGGCGAGTGCCGCCTCGTCAACGTGAGCATGAGCAAAGCGGTCAGACACAGCGCCATTAAGGTCGTTGGATGATTGTTTTTGCGCATCTATGATTTGATGAACAACGTCTCGAACCAGACGTTTTGTATCCTCGTTCTCTTGACTGGATTTCCATCGGTCATAGCCGATTTGGAAGAGCGGCGTGACCACTGCAACGAACAGTGCCAAACCGGCAATCCAAATCGACCGGCGAGAAAATCGGTCGGTGGCTCGCGCCCCCTCCGTAAACTTCTGAAGAAGCCCGGAAGCTGCCGTATTCATGCTGTCAGAGCTGGCCCCGCAAATTTGAACAGTGAGATAAGTGGATTTTCTGCCTGACAGCGGCGAGGCTTCTCGCTGCGAATCAGGAGCTTGAGATGACGAAGAGACCGCGCCGCAATCATACGGCGGCATTCAAGGCGAAGGTGGCTTTGGCCGCGGTGAAGGGCGATAGGACGCTAGCCGATCTGGCGCAACAGTTCGATGTTCATCCGAACCAGATCACGACGTGGAAGGGCCAGCTTCTCGAAGGCGCGGCCGGCGTGTTCGGCCAGGAGAAGAGCGACGCGAGAGAGGCCACCGTCGATTTGAAAGCGCTCCACGCCAAGATCGGCGAATTGACGCTGGAGAATGATTTTTTGGAAGGCGCGCTCACCAAGGCCGGCATGCTGAGCGCAAAGCGATGATCGACAGGGATCACGACCTTCCGATCGCCCGGCAGGCGAAGGCGCTCGGCGTTAGCCGGGGCGCCGTCTATTACAAGCCTCGGCCCGTATCGACCGAGGATTTGAAAATCATGCGGCGGCTCGACGAACTGCATCTCGATTACCCGTTCGCGGGCAGTCGAATGCTGCGCGACATGCTGAACCGCGAAGGGGTTTCGATTGGCCGCCGCCATGTCGCGACTTTGATGAAGCGCATGGGAATCGAGGCAATTTACCGCCGCCCGAACACCAGCAA
Organism: uncultured Alphaproteobacteria bacterium; assembly: GCA_963760695.1. GTDB lineage: Bacteria > Pseudomonadota > Alphaproteobacteria > Rhizobiales > Beijerinckiaceae > Methylocystis. The sequence goes on from CAVXEI010000022.1 coordinate 4,535, forward strand.
ACCCGCGCCGGGCCACAAGATTTATCCCTATCTCCTGCGCCAGTTGAAGATCGAAAAGCCCAACCATGTCTGGGCGATGGACATCACCTACATCCCGATGGCGCGGGGCTTCGTCTATCTGGCGGCGGTCGTCGACTGGGTGACCCGGCGGGTGCTTTCGCATCGCGTGTCGATCACGATGGAGGCGGATTTTTGCGTCGAGGCGCTGCAGGAAGCCCTGGCGAAGCACGGCAAGCCGGAGATATTCAACACGGATCAGGGTAGCCAGTTCACCAGCATCGACTTCACCCGTGTGCTGCTCGATGCAAACATCGCCATCAGCATGGACGGCAAGGGTTCCTGGCGCGACAACGTGTTCGTCGAGCGGCTGTGGCGCAGCGTAAAATATGAGGAGGTCTATCTGCGCGCCTACGAGACTGTTCCAGAGGCGCGCGCGTCGATCGGCCGATACCTGGCCTTCTACAACGAGCGACGACCGCATTCGGCGCTTGACCGAAGGACGCCGGACGAGGCTTACTTCGCCTTGCAGACCATCGCGGCGGCGGCATGAAACCGTCGTGCGCGATTTTGATGCAGCTCTGGTCGGGCTACGCCCTCCCGCCGCCGCATCAAAATCGCTGAGCCCCGCGTTCAGCATAACCCGGCAGGAATCCACTTAACTTCCGCGGGGCGCTGTTCAGACAACCGGAGCCAGCTCTAGAGGAGTCCGCGCACAGATTGCTTTTGTCGCTTTGGAGGGAGAGATTTTGGAAGAAACGGGCCAGGATGTCATCGGCTGATCTTGAGTTGGACCGCGACATAACACGCAAAGATTCCCCAATTTGCCGACTTTGACAAGGTCGCGCGGTCGACGAGAGCGTGGCCGCCGGAGCGCAGGATGCGGACGATCCGCTAGTTCTGGAGAGAAGGGCAACGACTTTGGGTCCAGACTGTGTGGAAACTGCGGTTGACGGGATTCTGTTAGCGTGAGCGTTGCGTTAGAATCGGGACATGACGCACATTCCCGGCTCCGATCGCTCGCAGTTGCTGCTATTGCCCGAAGCCATCGACGATTACGTCGCCGCCGACAATCCGGTGCGCTTCATCGACGCCTTTGTGGACGCGCTCGACTTGAAAGCCGCTGGATTTGCGCGGGTCGAGGCGAAGGCGACGGGACGTCCGGGCTATGCGCCGGGCGATCTGCTCAAGCTCTACATTTACGGCTATCTCAACCGCATCCAGTCGAGCCGGCGGCTTGAGCGGGAGACCAATCGCAATATCGAGCTGATGTGGTTGACCGGCCGCTTGGCGCCGGACTTCAAGACCATCGCTGACTTCCGACGCGACAACGGTCCCGCGATCCGCGCGGCCTGCGCGCAATTTTTGCAGCTGTGTCGGCAGTTCAACTTGTTCACGCGCGCTGTCGTGGCCATCGATGGAAGTAAATTCAAGGCCGTCAACAACCGCGACAAAAATTTCACGGTGGCCAAGGTCGCCAAGCGCATCGAGCAGGTGGAGGCCAGCGTTGCGCGCTACTTGACGGCGCTCGACCATGCGGATCGACAGGACAGCGATATCGCCGAGGCCAAAGCGACGCGCCTGAAGGAGAAGATTGAAGGCCTGCGCAGGCAAATGCAGTCGCTCAAGGACATGGAAAGGCAGGTGGAGGCAGCGCCAGACAAACAGGTCTCTCTAACCGATCCCGACGCCCGCTCGATGGCGACCAGCGGCAAGGGTACAGGCATCGTCGGCTACAACGTCCAGATTGCTGTCGACGTCGAGCATCATCTCATCGTCGCGCACGAAGTGACCAACATCGGCACGGACCGGGCGCAACTGGCGTCAATGGGTCGCAAAGCCCGCGACGCCATCGAATGCGAAGAAGTCACCGTGCTGGCTGACCGAGGCTATTACAGCGGCGAGGAGGTGCTGGCTTGCGAAGGAACTGGCGTCTTGCCCCGCGTTCCCAAGACGCTGACCTCCGGCAACGACAAGCGTGGCCTCTTCACCGTTCGGGACTTCATCTATGACCCGGAAAACGACCATTATACCTGCCCGGCCGGCGAACGCCTGACCAAGGGAAAGGCGCGCTCCGATCGCCACGACAACGTCGACCAATACCGCAATCTCACGGCCTGTTCGACTTGCGCGCTCAAGCGCAGATGCACGCCCACGAAGCACAAGCGTCTCAAACGCTGGGAGCACGAGGGCGTTCTCGATAAAATGCAGGCTGCGCTCGACCACATGCCCGGCGCTATGACCATCCGCCGACAGACCGTTGAGCACCCGTTCGGGACACTCAAGGCATGGATGGGAAGCACTCACTTCCTGACCCGGACCCTGGAAAAGGTGAAAACCGAAATGAGTCTCCAGGTGCTCGCCTACAATATGAAGCGGATGCTCAATATCTTCGGGATCAAACCGCTGATGGAGGCGATCGCGGCCTGACCGCGACCGGCAGCGATGCCCCAAATCCTCGTCTGCCCAATCCAAAAACCATCAGGGGTGACGTCAAAGCGGAGTTTTCACACGGCCTCGGTCCAGGCTGTGTGAAAACTCCGAGGGCATAAAATCCGGCCAAAATTTCGAGGCGTCTGGCGGCGCGGAGAGCCAATTTTCGCGAAAAATCGCGTTCTGCGCGGCGACACAGAAGCAAGTGAATCGTTTTTCACACGGCCTCGGTCAAAATGTGCCCCTCGCGCGCCCGTCCGCCGCCCCCATGCCTCCGCTCGACTTGACGCGCTCTCTCCAATTCGGTCGCAGCTTCAGGCAACTTGCAACGCCGCCGCCATCATCGGCATAGCGTCATCGCCGCTGAAAGGCCGACCAAATCTTGTCGACCGCATCTCTCGCCGCAGGCGTCCGCGCCTTGTGAAAGGCGGCGTGATAGGCGTTGAGCGCCGTCTGCGGTTGGCCGCTGGGAATTTTGTCCAGCTCGTTTGCGAACGCCTCGCTGAGATCGTTGCTCTGCGCCTCCAGCATTCCGCCGCGCTTGTTCTGACCCGTCGCGCCGATGTGTTGCCCTTCGCCTGCGCGCCCGTCGAGTATTGCGTGTTGATCGGCGCGACGCCGGCGCGCGCCGCTTGCGCGTAGGCGCGCGTTTCCGCCATGTCGTCGCTGGAGCGCATCTGCCCCGAGGCGCCGACGCCCGTGTGCACGCGCTGATTGATGATGTTCAGCTCGGCGGCGCTGGGGATTCCCGCGCCGCTCGACGGCAGGTTATGCGCCAGCCGATATTGCTCACGAGTTGTAGGCGGCGGCGGCCTTGGCTTGCGCCTCTTCCAGTTCACCCATTGGGCCTAGCCAATTCCCTCGACGATGCGTCCCGTTCCGTCGCAGCGTTCACAGGGCTCTTCCGTGAGTTGCCCCGTCTTCTTGTCCACCTGTTTGCCGGTCCCGTTGCATTCCGGGCAAACATCCTCCCCGGTGCCGGGGGTTCCCGGTTCCGGGTCATCGTCAGGCGTGTGGTGCCGAAATGGGTTTTTCGATTGCATGCGATTGCCCCGTTCGAGCTACTTAACTAGGCCGCTCTGCATTCATACCACCCGCGCCTCCGGCATAATTGATTTTCTTCAGCTCCCGTTCGTCGGTTGACGGGGTGCGCTCATTCGCTCGGCGCGATATCCGGCGGTAAGTCCAGCCAGATGTAAATGATGGCCGCCAGCAACATGGCTGCAATGCCGAGCAGCACAACGGTCTGCTCGTTGCCGGAAGAGTTATTTCTCATAGCCTCACGCGATTTTCGCGTGCTCATACCACCCGCGCGTCCGGCGGACGAGATGGACGACGGAGAGCATGACCGGCACCTCGACAAGGACGCCGACGACCGTTGCGAGCGCCGCCCCGGACTGGAAGCCGAACAGCGCGATTGCCGTTGCGACGGCGAGCTCGAAGAAGTTGCTCGCGCCAATCAGCGCCGAAGGACCGGCAACGCACCATTCGACGCCGAGGGCGCGGTTGAGAAGGTAGGCGAGGCTCGAATTGAAATAGACCTGTATCAGGATCGGCACGGCGAGCAGGCCGATGACGAGCGGCTGGCGAATGATCTGCTCGCCTTGCAGGCCGAAGAGCAGCACCAGCGTCAGCAGCAGGGCGGAAAGGGATAGCGGGCCGAGTCTGCCGAGCGTCCTTTTCAAGGCCTCCTGCCCGCCCTGCGCCAGCAGCACACGCCGCCACAGTTGCGCGACGATCACGGGCACGACGATGTAGAGCAGGACCGACAGCAGCAGCGTATTCCAAGGCACCGTGATGGACGAGAGGCCGAGCAACAGGGCGACAATCGGCGCGAAGGCGATCACCATGATGCTGTCATTGAGGGCGACCTGCGACAGCGTGAAATGCGGCTCACCCTCCACAAGGTTCGACCAGACGAAGACCATGGCCGTGCAGGGAGCCGCCGCCAGCAGGATAAGCCCGGCGATGTAGCTGTCGATTTGGTCGGGAGGCAGGAACGGCCTGAAGAGGTGCGAGATGAATATCCAGCCGAGCAGCGCCATGGAAAAGGGCTTCACCAGCCAGTTAATGCCGACCGTCACCGCAATCCCGCGCCAGTGCTCCTTGACCTGCCCCAGCGCGCCAAGGTCGATTTTCAGCAGCATAGGGATAATCATGAGCCAGATCAGGACGGCGACCGGCAGATTGACCTGGGCGACCGTCGCCGCGCCAATGGCGTGAAAGACGGCGGGCATCACCTGACCGAGGACAACGCCCGCGACGATGCAGAGCGTCACCCAGAGCGTCAGGTAACGCTCGAAGACGCCCATGGCGGGGGCTTGGCTGGCTTGCGGCGGGCGGGCGAGGGTTGTGGCTTCACTCATGGTTGCTACCCTTCTCGAATATTCCGGCGGGTTCGGTGACGGGGACGGCCAGCTTGAGCAGGCGGTCCACGCCGACCGGTTCTTCCTGCAAGAGCGGCACGACGGCGTAGCGGCGGGCATGGGCGGTCGCGACCTTTTCCACTTCCGCCAGCTCGTTTTGGGCGCGCTTGCATAACAGGGGCGCATGCGGTCGCGCCGCGGCGATGCTGTTATTGATGACCCATGCCCATGGCTCGATACCGGCGCGCCGCAGATCGGCTTGCAGATTGGCCGCTTCGAGGACGGGGGTCGTCTCGGCCAAAGTCACAAGCAGCACCTTGGTCCGCTTGGCGTCCTGAAGCTGCATCATCGGGGTCGTGTAATGCCGGCCTTTGGCGTCCAGCATCCGGGCGACCTCGCGGTGATAGGCCCCCGTCGCGTCCAACAGCAGCAGGGTGTGGCCGGTTGGCGCGGTATCCATCACCACGAATTTTTCGCCCGCCTCGCGGATGATGCGCGAGAAGGCTTGGAAGACGGCGATTTCCTCGGTGCAGGGCGAGCGCAAATCCTCTTCGAGTAGGGCGCGCCCTTGTGCATCGAGGTGCGCGCCTTTCGTTTCCAGCACCTCTTGCCGATAGCGCTCGGTTTCCGCGTGCGGGTCGATGCGGCTGACCGTCAGACGCGCCATGGAGCCGTGCAACGTTTCAGTCAGATGCGCAGCAGGATCGGAGGTGGTGAGATGAACCGTCAACCCGCGCCGCGCCAGCTCGACGGCGACCGCCGCCGCTAGCGTTGTCTTGCCGACGCCGCCCTTACCCATCAGCATGACAAGCCCATGACCTTCGGCGGCGATGTCATCGACGAGGTCGGAGAGGCTTGGCGCATGCAGCTCGACCGGCTCCCATCCCGCCGCCTCCAGCTGGGGCGCGGTTTCAGCAAGGAGCTGGCGCAGGGCATCGAGCCCGACGAGGTTGAACGGCTTCAGTGGCACGTCATCACGGGGCAAGGCGCGCAGCGCGTCAGGCATGGCCGCCAAGGCCGCCTGCTCGCGCCCATAGATCGCCTTGGCGAGCGGATCGAGACCGGCTTCTGCCTTGGGCAACGAACCGTTGACGATCAGGAATTGCCGGGTGAGGCCAATTGCCGCCAGCTCCCCATGGGTGCGCGCCGCTTCGCGCAGGGCCGAATTCTGGGCGCGAGCGACAAGGACCAGACGCGTGCGCTGTCCATCCGCGAGCGCCTGCACAGCCGCATTGTATTGCGTGCGCTGCTTTTCGAGCCCGGCGAGCGGCCCGAGGCACGAGGCGTCGCCTTTCCCTGCCTCAAGAAAGCCAGACCAAGCGACGGGCAGTTGCAGCAGCCGGATGGTGTGGCCGGTCGGCGCGGTGTCGAAAACAACGTGATCGTAACCGGCGGTAATTTCGGAGTCGGTCAGCAGCGCCGTGAATTCGTCGAAGGCGGCGATTTCCGTCGTGCAGGCTCCCGACAGTTGCTCCTCAATGCCCTTCACCACGGAGTCGGGCAGCTTGCCGCGCACCGGACCGACAATTCGGTCGCGATAGGCTTGCGCCGCCGCTTCCGGGTCGATTTCGAGCGAGAAGAGATGCGGCACAGACGGAATGGCGGTGATTTTGTTGCCAATCTCGATTCCGAGCACTTGCCCGACATTCGAGGCCGGATCGGTGCTGACCAGCAGCACACGGCGGCCAGCTTCCGCGAGCTGAATCGCCGTGGCGCAGGCAATCGAGGTTTTGCCGACGCCGCCCTTGCCAGTGAAGAAGAGAAAACGCGGCGCGCCTTCGAGGAATTTCATGGCGTTCCCTCAGCAGCAGCGACCGCCGCCGCAGCATGAGCCCTGTTGCGCTTCGGCGGTTTCGTTGACGCCCGCCCAGCGCGACAGCTCCGTGCGGTTGGGATAACGTCCGGCAAGAGCGATATCGCCATTGACGAGGATCAGCGGCAGCGCTTCCTGACCCGAGCGTTCCAGAAAGCTCTTCACCGTGGCGTTGTCGGCGAAGGCCAAGGGTTGCTGCGCGAGATTGAAGCGCTCGATTTGCGCGCCGTTCTTCTTCGCCCAATCAACATCTGCCGCGAAGGTGACAAGCGCCTGGTCGGTGTCAACGCCGCAGACGCCGGTGCTGCAACAAAGCGCGGGATCGAAAACTTGAATGGTCGTCATAAAGTCCTTTCAGGATTGACGTTGAGCGGCTTTGCCGACGACGACTTCCCCATCTTCTTTGATGAATTCGCCAATGGCGGGATTGGGCAGAATGTCGAGCACGGCTTCGGAAGGGCGGCAGAGCCGCGCTCCCTTCGGCGTCACGACAATTGGCCGATTGATGAGGATTGGGTGTTCGAGCATGAAGCCGATCAGCTCGTCTTCCGTCCATTTCGGATCGGCGAGGCCCAGCGCGTCATAGGGCGTTCCCTTCTGCCGCAGCAGGTCGCGGGCGCAGATACCCATGGCCTTAAGCAGCTCGACGAGCTTTTCGCGGGTCGGCGGGTCTTTCAGATATTCGATGACGACAGGCTCTTCCCCGCTTTGGCGGATCATCGCCAGCGTGTTGCGCGAGGTGCCGCAGGCGGGGTTGTGATAGATGGTGATCGTCACCCTCACGCCTCCGTCTTATGGCCGTGGGTCGCGCCTTCCGCCTCGCCGATTTCGCGCAGGCGGTTTTTCAGCGCCATCTTGTCGAGGCGGTGAATGGGCGTCGCCAGAAGCAGGGAAATGCGGGTCTTCAGGTAGCGGAAGGCGAGGTTGAAGGCCTTCTGCTTCTCGATGTCCGTGCCTTCGACAGCAGCAGGGTCTTCGATGCCCCAATGCGCGGTCATCGGCTGACCCGGCCAGACCGGGCAGGCTTCGCCCGCCGCGTTGTCGCAGACGGTGAAGACGAAATCCATTTTCGGCGCGTCGGGTCCGGCGAACTCTTCCCAGTTCTTCGAGCGGAAGCCGTCGGTTGGATAGTCGTAGGCTTCGAGGGTCTTCAGCGCGTAAGGGTTGATGACGCCCTTGGGGCGGCTCCCCGCCGAAAACGCGTTGAAGCGGCCCGCGCCATCCTTGCGCAGGATGCTTTCGGCCATGATCGAGCGCGCCGTATTGCCGGTGCAAAGGAAGAGAACGTTGTAGACGTGGTCAGTCATGGGCGCGCTCCTTGGATGAGCAGCAGGGGGCGAGATCGGCGACGAGCGGCGCGCAGACTTCAGGCCGCCCGCCGCAGCAGTCCTTGAGCAGGAACAAGGTCAGCTCGCGCAGACGCGCGAGACTTGGCGCGGTAAATGATCGAGCGGCTGCGACGCTCCGCCGTCACCAGTCCGGCGCGCGCGAGAATGCTGAGATGCGCCGACATCGTGTTTTGCGGCACGGCCATGAGGCGGGCGAGCTCTCCCGCCGGCACGCCTTCCGGCTCGCGGGTGACGAGCAGGCGAAAGGTGTCGAGCCGCGTGTTTTGCGCGAGCGCGGCGAGCGCCGCGATGGCTTCGATATTATCCATATATCCAGAATAGCAGATATAAATGGCCGCAACAAGCGCCACGGGCAGAGCGGAGCACGCGAGCTCCGCCCGTTCCAACCTACGGCGCGACGCCGAGGATCGCCTTCGTCTCCAGGAACTCCGCGAAGGCGTGATCGCCCATTTCGCGGCCGTTGCCGGACATCTTGTAGCCCCCGAACGGCGCCATCAGGTCCATCGGCGCGTTGTTTAGATGCACCTGGCCGGCGCGCAGGCGCGAGGCGACCTCGATGAGCCGCGCCCGGTCCCCGCCGGACACATAGGCGGAGAGACCGTATTCGGTGTCGTTGGCGATCTCGATCGCTTCAGTGACCGTGTCATAGCCAAGGATCGACAGGACAGGCCCGAAAATCTCCTCGCGCGCGATCGTCATGTCTTTCGTGACATTCGCGAAGACGGTGGGCTTGACGTAGTAGCCTCGCTGCAGGCCCTCGGGCTTCCCCATGCCGCCCGCGACGAGGGTCGCGCCTTCCTCCAGGCCCTTCTGGATGAGCGCCTGGACCTTTTTCCATTGCGCCTCGGAGACGAGCGGACCCATCTGCGCATTGCCGTTCGGATCGCCGACGGTCGTCGCTTCGGCCGCCGTCCTCGCGAAGTCGATGACTTCACCCATTCTCTTGCGTGGCGCGAGCATGCGGGTCGGCGCATTGCAGGACTGACCGGAGTTCCGCATGACCGCATTGACGCCGGCCGCCACGGCGGTCTCCATGTCGGCGTCCTCGAGGAGGATGTTCGGGCTCTTGCCGCCGAGCTCCTGACAAACGCGCTTGACGGTGGGAGCGGCGTTCTTCGCGACCTCGACGCCGGCGCGGGTCGAGCCCGTGAACGACACCATGCTGACGCCCGGATGCGCGCTGATCGCCGCCCCGACGGTCGGTCCGTCGCCATTGATCAGGTTGAACACGCCCGGGGCCACGCCTGCCGCTTCCAAAACCTCGGCAAAGACCATGGCCGAAAACGGCGCGATCTCGGAGGGCTTCAGGACCATCGTGCAGCCGGTCGCCAGCGCCGGCGCGACCTTGCAGGCGATCTGATTGAGCGGCCAGTTCCAAGGCGTGATGAAACCGCAGACGCCAATCGGCTCCTTGACGATCGTCGTCGCGTCGCGCCGCTCTTCGAACCTGTAGCTTCTCAGCACCTCGATCGCCGTTCTGAAGTGCGCCGCGCCCATGGCGGCTTGCGCGCGCTGCGCGAGCCAGACCGGAGCGCCCATCTCCTCGGTTATGGCCTTGGCCATGTCCTCGTGGCGCCTTTCGAGTTCCGCGACGATGCGCTCCAGCAGCGCAAGACGCTCCTCACGGCTCGTGCGGGAGAAGGTCTCAAAGGCTTTGAGCGCGGCGTTGACGGCGCGGTCGACATCCGCGGCCGAGCCGAGCGCGATACGGCCGCAGACCGCTTCCGTCGCGGGATTGATCACCTCCAGGGTTTTGGGCTCCAAAGGCTCGACCCATTTTCCGTCGATGTAGAATTTCAGATAGTCGCGCATGCTTTGTCTCGATCGTCGGCCCTCGGCGAGGGGATTGCGGAGGTTCTAGCGCGGACTGGTCTTTGAGCAAGGCCCAAGCCCCTGGGAGGTCCCTTTGGCGCTGGGCCGTGCTAACGAGGCCTTTAGACAAGGGGGCGGGCGAATGAAGATCGAGGGGCGGCACTACAGGACGATTTGGCTCGACGAGGACGGCGCAACCGTTCGCGTCATCGATCAGACCAAGCTTCCGTTTCGCTTCGAGATTTGCGGGCTGGCTTCGGTCGAGGCGGCCGCCCGGGCCATCCGCGACATGGTGGTGCGCGGCGCGCCGCTCATCGGCGTGACGGGCGCCTATGGGCTCGCGCTCGCCGCAAGAGAAGATGCGAGCGACGAGGCCTTGCAGCGAGCTCATGCGACGCTCCTCGCCACGCGCCCGACCGCGATCAACCTGAAATGGGCGCTCGACCATGTGCTGGCGCGGCTCCTTGCCGCGCCGAAGGCTGAGCGCGCGGCGCTGGGTTTCGCGGAGGCGGGCCGCCTCGCCGACGAGGACGCCGCCTGCTGCGAGGCGATCGGAGAGAACGGGCTCAAACTGATCCTGGAGGCGGCGCAGCGCAAAGGCGGTCGCGTCAACATATTGACCCACTGCAACGCCGGCTGGCTTGCAACGGTGGACTGGGGCACGGCGATCGCGCCTATCTACAAGGCGGCGCGGGCCGGAGTCGATCTCCATGTCTGGGTCGACGAGACGCGCCCGCGCAACCAGGGCGCGAGCCTTACGGCCTTCGAGCTCGGGGCCGAGAATATCCCGCATACGGTGATCGTCGACAACGCCGGCGGTCATCTGATGCAGCATGGCGAGGTCGATCTCTGCATCGTCGGCAGCGATAGAACCACGCGGCGCGGCGACGTCTGCAACAAAATCGGCACCTATCTCAAGGCGCTCGCCGCTCATGACAATGACGTGCCGTTCTATGTCGCGCTTCCCGCCTCGACCTTCGACTGGAGCCTCGGTGACGGCGTGAAGGAAATCCCCATCGAGGAGCGCAGCGGCGACGAGGTTTCCTTCATGAACGGCCTGACGGATGCGAACGAGGTCGCGCGGGTGCGGGTCACGCCAAAGGGATCGACCGTGAGGAATTTCGGGTTCGACGTGACGCCCGCGCGTTATGTGACGGCCCTCGTCACCGAGCGCGGCGTCTGCGCGGCGAGCGAGGAGGGGCTGCGGGCGTTGTTTCCCGATCAGGCGAAAATGTAACGCTCTCGCGGGCGCCTTCGAATCGCCCGCTGGGGATGGATTTAGCCAAAACGCACTTAGATGAACCCTGGCGGTCTGCTGAACCTGCGCGCGATGGATATTGGAGGCGCACATGGCTGAAACAGTCGCAGAAATATTGGTGGATGTTCTCGAGAGCCTTGGCGTCAAACAGATTTTTGCTCTGATCGGCGACTCGCTCAATCCCTTGGCCGACGCCGTGCGGCGCTCCTCCATCGAATGGATCGGGGTTCGCCATGAGGAGGGCGCGGCTTTGGCTGCGTCGGGTCAGGCCAAGCTCACGGGCCGTCTCGCGGTCTGCGCCGGCACCACGGGGCCGGGCAGCACGCATCTCGTCGCCGGCCTCTATGAAGCATCGCGCGATCACGCGCCCGTGCTCGCGATTTCTGGCGACATGCCGCTCAAACTGCTGGGGACGGATTACATCCAGACGACGAAGCCGGATCTCCTCTTTCGCGATGTGTCGCTCTACACCGAAACAATCGCTTCGCCGGAGCAGGCGCCCGCCGTCATCCACCAGGCGATCGCTGCGGCCTATGCAGGCCGTGGCGTCGCCCATCTTACAGTTCCGCAGGACATCATGATGGCGCGCTGCGACGGCGGCGTCGCCAGCGTGGACACGTTGCGGCCGCGTCCGGAGTTCGCGGCGAGCGCGGAGGACGTCGCCCGTATCGCCAGCCGAATTGACGCAGCCTCCAGCGTTCTCATTCTCTGCGGCCTGGGCTGCCGTGGGGCCGCGGCGGAGCTGCGGGCGCTTTCGGACCGGCTCAAGGCGCCGCTGATCCATTCCGTCAAAGGGCAGGACATCATGCCCTACGACGATCCGCACTGGATGGGCGGCATCGGCATGATCGGTTCGAAGCCCGTTTACGAGGCGGTGATGAGCGCAGACCTGCTGCTGATGGTCGGCACGGATTATCCTTATCCGAATTTCCTTCCAAAGCGGCCGGTCGTGGTGCAGATCGACGAGCGGCTGGAAGTGCTGGGTCGCCGTGCGCCGACCGTGCTCGGCGTGGTGGGCTCGGCGCGGCCGACGCTTAGGCTGCTCATCGAATGCGTCGCAAAGAAAGCCGACACGAGGTACTGGGATCAACTCGCGAAGGAACGCCGCGCCTGGGACCGCAAGCTCGATCAGCAGGCTGATCTCGCGCGCAGCGCAGAGCGCATCCACCCTCAGGCTGTCGCGCGCGCGGTCAGCGATCTCGCCAAGTCCGACGCCGTTTTCGTGCTCGACACCGGACTCAATACGTTGTGGTCCGCCAATTGGATTCGGCAAAGCGGATCGCAGCGCATCATCGGGTCCTTCAACAACGCTGCGGTGGGAACGGCGCTGGGGCAGGCCAACGGTGTGCAGGCGCTCGATCGCTCGCGGCAGGTGATCGTGCTGACCGGCGACGGCGGCTTCAACATGTTGATGTGCGAGTTCATGACGGCGGTTCACCATAAGCTGCCGGTCAAGGTCGTCATCTACAATAACGCCGCCTTTGGCTTGATCCGGCTGGAGGCCGAGTTGATCGGCGTGCCGGCCTATGACCAGGGCATCGAGTTTCCCAATCCGGATTTCGTCGCCTTCGCGCGCGCCTGCGGCGCCCAGGGCTTCGCCGCGCGCAAGCCCAACGAGTTGAAGGCGGCGATCAGCGACGCGCTGGCGTTTGACGGTCCGGCGATCGTCGACGCCACGGTCGTCACCAACGAAATTCCCAACATTCCGCATCTCGACCTCGAGACTCTCGGGCAGTTCGCGCGCGCCAAAATCAAGGAGGCGCTGCTGGCGTTCACGGGCGGTTGATGGCCGGCTTCCCTTTGGCTTGACGCCGCAACATGAGCTGTCGTTCAAGTTTGGCGGACATCAACAGGACGCCGCCATGACCGACGATCTCGCCTATTCGGACGACTTTCTGCGCGAGATCCTTTCGACGACGCGCACCATCGCGCAGGTCGGCGCGACGAACAAACGGGATCGCCCCGCCTTCTTCGTCATGAAGTATTTGCAAGGCAAAGGGTATCGCGTCATTCCGGTCAATCCAGCCCTTGCAGGAGAGGAAATCCTCGGCGAGCGCGTCCATTCCGATCTGCAATCGGTTCCTGAGCCGATCGATTTCGTTCAGGTGTTCCGCCGCTCCGAATTCGCCGGCGCCGTGACCGACGCGGCCATCGCGATCGGCGCCAAGACGGTGTGGATGCAGCTCGGCGTGCGTGACGACGCTGCCGCCGAGCGGGCGAGGGCCGCCGGACTCAAGGTCGTGATGAACCGCTGCCCGAAGATCGAAATTCAGCGGCTCGCCAGCGAACTGTCATAGGGTCGGCGCCGACCTCGGCGTCATCTCGAACCGCGCGCCTTCGCCGCCGACACGCCGGGCTGGAGCCCGCCTCGCGACTTCGCCTTCACGACCAAGGCGCGCGCCGTGGCCTTGCGCGACTTCGGTCCCGCATTGTCGCCGATGAACGCCTTTCTCACGCTCACCGGCGTTGAGACGCTGCCGCTACGTCAATGTCGGCGACACGCGCAGCCTCATTCTGCATCCGGCGTCGACGACGCATCGACAGTTGACGGACGAGCAGCGTCTCGCCGCGGGCGCGGGGCCGGAGGTCGTGCGGCTGTCGGTCGGGCTCGAGACGGCGCAGGATCTGATCGACGATCTTCGCCAAGCGCTGGCGGCGACGGACTAAAGGCGGGGCTGTGGCGTGGCGCAAGGGGGGCGCGACATCGCTCATTCGCGTCCCTCCGTCGAGCGCTTCGGGTCAAGAATGATGTCACATCGCATGTTCGGCAAGAAAGGGCTGGGCGCCGGTTCTGATCATGAGCGCGCCGATTCGACTGAAGCAGATACGATCAAGCCGTCGAATCTTGGCTGTCATTGCGACCGAAGGCGAAGCAATCCAGTATATCGCGGCGGCTCCGGGATATGGCCGGCTTGGCGACGGCGGATGAGAGGGTCCGCTAGCCGCTCTCCGCCGCCGTCTGAATCGGCTTGACGCAAAGCTTGCTTCGTCGGCTTCGCCTCCTCGCAATGAAGAGGCCAACGAATACGGTGCGGAACAGGAGAAGCGTTCTACAACCGCTCGCGATCGCCGTCTCGATCAGCCGCGAGCCACACGCGGGGCCTTGGCTCCAAGCGTCAGTTTTAACCTCTAGCCGTTCTGCGCCGCGGTCTTCATGCGCTTCTCCTTCGGCGTATTCTTCTGGATGTCGCGCCAGGTGTTCGACTCGGAGATCATCATCTTGATCTGCGCCACGTTGGCGGCCGCGTCCATCGGCGACAGATCTCGCCTCGACCAGTCCTCCGCCTGATCGAATTTGCCTTCGAGCGCCAGCACCAGGGCCAGATTCTGGCGCACGCGCATGTCGGCCCCAGGCTGCATCGCGGCTTCCTTCAAGGTTTCCTCCGCGCGCGGCAATTGTCGCGACAGCGCATAGGAGAGACCGAGGTTGGACAGCACGCTCGGATCGTTCGGGCGCATCTTCAGCGCCTCGTCGTAGAAATGGCGGGCCGTCTCGTGATCGCCGAGCTCGTCGGCGATCGTCCCTTGCGCCGAGACGACGGACCAGTCCGGCTTTTCCGGCGTATGAGCGCGCGAGAGAACTTCGGCCGCCTGATTGAGCTGGCCGGCGCTCGCGAGTCCCTTGCCATAGGCGGAAAGGACCGACATGTCCTGCGGATATTGGATCGCCAGGCCTTGCAGGATCGCCACCGCCTGCGACGTCTGCTTGAGGGCCAGCAGCGCCTTCGCGTAAGTGATCGCCGCCGTCTTGTCCTTGGGATTTTTCTCGTAGCGGGCGCCCCACTCCTCGGTGAAGCGTCGCAGTTCGGCGTCGCCCGCCGGCATCGTCGTCGGCGCGCGGCGGCTATCGATCGCTCCCGTGACGTCGTTGATCGCGCCCGAGCAGCCGGAGAGGCCCAGCGCCGATCCGAGAAGCAGGACGGCGAGCCCGCGCGCGAGGAGATTGCGCTCCGCCGCGCCTTGCGCCAAGAAAAGGGGCTGCGCCAAAAGGCGGGGAAGAGCCTTGATCACGTCGAAGTTCCAGGACGTTGAGATCGGGGGTTCAGCGATAGGTTGCTAACCTTACGCGCGGCTTGAGGAGTCGAGATGGCGGACGCGGAGCGTTTTGCGGAAAGTGAAGAGCCGGCGATTGCGATCGACTGCGTCGACGCGGAGAGTTTCCCGCAATATCTCGAGGGGCTGCCGCCCACAATTCGCGCCTATGTGAGCGCCGTGGGCTTTGCGCCAAAGCCCGGCGCCTTGCTTCTCGCGCCGTCGCCAGAGGGCGCGCTGACGCGCGTGATCTTCGGCGTCGAACCCGCCGGCGCGAAGACTGTCGATCCCTTTCTTGCCGGCAAGCTTACGGCCTTGCCGCCCGGCGTCTACGCTTTCGAGCGCGCGCCACGCGACCCGGGAGCCGCGGCGCTCGCCTTTCTCCTCTCCTCCTATCAATTCGCCCGCTATCGCGAGAAAGGCCCGGAGAAGCCGCGCCTGCGCCGGCCCGAGGGCGTCGACGCCGTGCGCCTCGAGCGGATCGCCGCTGCGGTCGCGATGGGACGCGATCTGATCAACACGCCGGCAAACGACATGGGGCCGCAGGCTTTGACCGATGCGGCGCTCGCTCTCGCCGAACGTTACGGCGTCGCGCCACGCGTCGTCATGGGCGACGACCTCTTGCGCGAGAACTTCCCCTTGATCCATGCGGTCGGCCGCGCCGCCGCCGAGCCGCCGCGGCTGGTGGAGTTCTCGCGCGGGCCGGCCGACGGGCTCAAGGTCACGCTGGTCGGCAAGGGCGTCTGCTACGACACCGGCGGACTCGACATAAAACCTTCGAGCGCGATGGCCCTGATGAAGAAAGACATGGGCGGCGCCGCGGTCGCGCTGGCGCTCGCCGACATGCTGCTTTCTGTCGATCTGCCTTTGCGCCTGCGGGTGATATTGCCCATCGTCGAGAACTCGGTCTCCGCCGCGTCGTTTCGCACGGGCGATGTTTACAAGAGCCGGAAGGGGCTCACCGTCGAGATCGGCAACACGGACGCCGAGGGACGGTTGATCCTCGCCGACGCCTTGGCGCTTGCCGCCGAGGACGAGCCGGACCTGCTCTTCGATTTTGCGACGCTGACGGGCGCGGCGCGCGTTGCGCTCGGTCCGGAATTGCCGCCCTTCTACACACGTTCCGACGCACTCGCGGAGGAGATCGCCCGCTTCGGCGCGCGCGCGAACGATCCCGTTTGGCGGCTGCCGCTTTGGGAAAGCTATTCGAGCGGGCTCGACAGCAAGATCGCGGATGTGTCGAGCACGACGAGTCACAGCTTCGCCGGCTCGATCACGGCGGCGCTGTTTCTCGAGCGTTTCGTCGCGAAACCGGATCGCTGGGCGCATTTCGACGTCTATTGCTGGAACCCGTCGGCAAAGCCAGGTCGTTGCGAAGGCGGCGAGATCCAGGCCGCCCGCTTGCTTTACGATCTGATCGAGACGCGCCTTGCGGCGGGGAGCGCGACGCGATGAGCGAGCGCTTCGACAGACGACTGACGCCCGCTCGCCCCGAGATCGCCGCCAGGCATCTCGAAGGCCGCGTCGCCGCCGCGCGCTTCGTCGAGGGCGTCGCCATGCAGGTCAAGGAAGGCGTCGTGGACGTGAAGCGGGAGCCGCGCCCTGACGCCCCGCTCGACACCCAGGCGCTCTACGGCGACTGCGTGACCGTCTATGACGAGGAGGAGGGCTGGTGCTGGGGCCAGCTCGCAAGCGACGGCTATGTCGGCTGGATTGCGGCCAATGCGCTATGGAGCCGCGTCGAGCCGCCCACCCATGTCGTTCGCGTCGCGCGCAGCTTCGTCTACCCCGCAGCCAATATGAAGGCGCCGACGATTCTCGCGCTGCCGCTCGGCGCGGCCGTCTGCGTCATCGAGCGGCGGAACGACTTCCTGGCGACGAGCGACGGGGGCTTCGTCTATGCAAGACATTTGTCGCCCATCGACGCCCATGCCGACGATTTCGTCACGATCGCCGAGACCTTGATCGGCGTCCCCTATCTTTGGGGCGGCAAGAGCCCGCTCGGGATCGATTGCTCGGGCCTCGTGCAATGCGCGCTGGCGCGGGCCGGGATCGCGGCGCCGCGCGACAGCGATCTGCAGCAGGCCGGCCTCGGGCGTCCCCTGGCGCAAGGGGAGCCGTTGCAGCGCGGCGATCTCGTCTTCTGGAAGGGTCACGTCGGAATCATGCGCGACCCCGCGACACTGCTTCACGCCAACGCGACGCACATGCTCGTCACGTCCGAACCTCTGGACGAGGTCCGCGCGCGAAATCTCGCCGCCGGCGCGGGCGAGGTGACGGCGATCAAGCGGCTCGCGTCAACGGAGACGCATTGAACGTCATGACGCTCTATCTCGAGGATTTCTCGGTCGGTCAGGTCTTTCGCTCCGAGCCGCGCGTCGTGACGCTCGAGGAGATGATCGCCTTCGCGCGCGAAAACGATCCGCAATATTTCCACATCGATGCGGAGGCCGCCAAGGCGAGCCTCTTCGGCGGGCTCATCGCGAGCGGCTGGCAGACGGCGGCGCTGTCGATGCGGCTGTTGGTCGAAGGACCCGCGCCTTTTGCCGGAGGCCTCATCGGCATGGGCGTCGAACTCAGCTGGCCGCAGCCCGTGCGGCCGGGCGACTCGATCCGCATCGAGGGCGAGGTGACGGATATCAAGCGGTCGCGCTCGCGTCCCGACCGCGGCGTCGTGACGGTGACGACCACGACTTACAATCAGCGCGATGAGCCCGTGCAAAAGCTCTGCGGCGCGTCGCTCGCGGGGTCAGTTCTGCCCGCGGCGACGGCGCATAGGGAGAGGGCGCGCGATCTGCCCTGCGGGCGCCAGAGGTCACATGAAGTCGCTGAATTTGTAAGGCGCCCGCGACCCGAGAGCCGCGGGCGGTTGCTTATTGTCGGACGGCTTTCACGAGACCGCTGGGACAGCCGGAATTGGCAATCGGCGACGCTGCGGCGATGAGCTGCGCCAAGTCGGATTTTTCATCGACCTGCCCCTGAATTCCGATCGTGAATTCCATCGATCATGCGGTCTCCACGGGAGCCTTTGCAACTCACCTTGATGCGGTCGCCCGCTCCGGCGCCGAAGCTGTCGTTCATCGCCTCCTGGATTTGCGCCGTTGTGATCTGTTGGCCGACATTGCTCGCGAACAACGTCCCGACTTTTGACGCATTCAATTGCGCCATCAAGGCGGTCGCCGCGCCGAAATAGGCGTCGGGCGTCGCTCCCGCGGCGCAGGTGCCGTGCTTGACCCATTCGTGGCGCTCCAGCGCGGACTTCGTGCCGGGCATGACCTGGTCCAACGCGTCCCGAACCTGCGTGGACAGGTTGACGGCCGGCAGATCGCCGAAGCGCTTGTTCTTGTCGAGCGCCACGACGTTGCTCGGGACATTGCAATACTCGTCGGGGTCTGGCCACAGACCATGCAGAGAGAGGTGCCTCGCGTCGGCGCCGTTCGGGGTTTCGATTTTGCACTCGGCCTTTTGCGGCTCCGTCGCGCAGAAGGAGGGCTCCCAGCTCGCCGAAAGCACGTAAAAGGTTTGCTTTCCCCCCGAGGGTTGACCCGCCGCGGCGGCGGCCGTCGAAACGTCGCCGCAGCTCACGGCGACCCAACGGCGCAGCGGGTTGGCGCCTGGCACCTCGAGCAGATAATGCGTCGCGGCGTCCTTGTTCTTGGCTAGAGCCTTATAGGAATGATTGACTTCCAGGCTTATGCCGCCGGGGTTATCGCTGCTGTGGATCGACGGAGTGGCCGGGCAGGCTTGACGCGCCGTGAAGGAGCCGGTCATCGAGACCTCGGCCTTGGCTGCAGCGGCGATTAGGGTCGAGAAGGAGATGGTTGCGGCAAGCAATAAGCGAGTCATTCGTTTCACCCCATTGAACGATAACGAAGCGGCCGAAAGTACCCAGAAACGCGACTCTGAGCAAGGCGCCTACGCCGTTGCGAGCCGGCTCAGAGAGCCGGAGGCGGACGACGGGCTGCAACCGCTTTCCAATTCACCCGCTCGGGACCAACCCCAGCCGGCGCAGCAGCAGCGGCATCGTGAGGCCCTGCACGACGATCGAGAAGCCGACGACGCCGAAGGCCGCGACCCTGATTTCGTCTCGTAGCGGTAGGGTTTCGGGCAGCGAGAGCGCCAAGGCGAGCGCCAGCGCGCCGCGCAGGCCGCCCCACCACAACACATGCTGCTCGGGAAGCGGAATGGCCCAGCGCGTCGGCGCGAAGAGCAGGCTCAAGGGGTAGATCGTCACCGCGCGGCCGAGCAGCACGACGCCGATCGCAACGAAGATCGCCCAGGCCTCCGTCGGGCCGAAGGGCAGCGAGGCAAGCTCGACGCCGATGAGCAGGAAGACAACGGAATTGGCGAGGAAAGCGATGAACTCCCACAAGGGGACGGCGAACTCGCGGCCTTTGTTCGTGAGATAGGACCGCTCGTCATCCGCGAGCACGCCGAGATTGCCCATGACAAGACCGGCGACAACGGTCGCGAGCACGCCGGAGGCGTGAAGATATTCGGCGGCGAGAAAGGCGCCGAAGGCGGTGATCGTCGTCAGCGCCGCTTCGACCACGTGCTCGGAGGTCCGCCCGGCGACGAGAATCGCCGCGCCGCCGCAGAGGCCGCCGATCGCGACGCCGCCGACGGCGACCCCGGCAAGGCTCAGGATCGTCGGCCAATCCGCCGGGGCCGCGCCCGATTGCGCCCAGCCGAGGCTCGCGACGAAGATGACCGCCGCCGCCCCGTCGTTCATGAGGCTTTCGCTCTCGACGAGGAGGCGCAGCCGGCCGTGTATGGCGTTGTCCTTGAACATGGCGATCGTCGCGACGGGGTCGGTGGCGGCGATCAGCGCGCCGAACACGAGCGCCGAGGCGAAGGGCCAGCCCATCAGGGCCGTCATGCCCTCTGCGACGAAGAAGGTCGCGGCGAGCGCGCCCACCGTCGAGAAGACGAGGATCGGAACGATATCGCGCTTGAGATCGCGCCAGGAGAGCGCCAGCGCCGCCTCGAACAGCAGCGGCGGCAGAATGAGGTCGAAGACGAGATCATGCGTCAGATGCTCGCCCAGATCGAGCCGGTTGAACTTCAGCGCCGCGCCGACGACGACGAGGCCCACCGTGTAGGGGAGCTTCAGCCGTCGCGCGGCGATGGCCACCAGCATGGCCACCGCGAGCAAGGCGACGAAATGTCCGATGCTTTCATCCATCCGTCGCCCTTGGCGCCGATCTGCGGAGCTGGCAAGTTTAAAGGCCTACCTGAAGAAAGCCGCTGGCGCCGCCTTCGAGCCTGCGCAGCGCTCACGCGGATCCGCCGTGGCAGCGCTTGAATTTTTTGCCAGAGCCGCAGGGGCAGGCCTCGTTGCGGCCGATCTTGCCGAAGAGCGAGAGCGCCTCCACGTCGCCATCGGCGAAAGCGCGCCGCCGAAGGCGGGATGTAGGACCATGCGCTTCTTTGACGCGGAGATAGCCATGGTCGTGCTCCCGAGCGACGGGCCTGTCGGTTCGCTCCACTGTCGCCGATTCGGCCCGGGCAGGAAAAGAGGGAGGCGATGGGGCATCGCGCGTGTCGCGCCGTTAAACACAAGCTTCCGCAGGGCTTTCGATACAGGCCGTCCGGTTTAGCCCAAGGCGGCGCTTTTGCCTGACCAAAGGTTTGCTGCTTGGCGCCAGGACATGCTTCCGCCTTGCGCTCCGCGCCGCTTGGTGGGACCATCGGTCAACGAGGCCAAGCACTCCAAACAAGGCTTCGACGGAAGGAGCAGGTCATGGGCGAGAAGGACCAAAGTCTCGGCGCGAGAATCGGAGGGCCGCGCCTCATTGCGATCATCGGCCCGTTCCAGACCGGCAAGAGCAAGCTTTTCGAGGCGCTGCTCGTGCGCGCGGGCGCAGCGCGGGAGGGCGCCGCGCTGGGCGATCTCTCCGCCGAGGCGCGCGCTCATCAGATGAGCGTCGAGGCCAACATCGGCCACGCCGATTATCTCGGCGATGAATATACGTTCATCGACATCCCGGGCTCCCTCGAATTTTCCCATGAAGCGCGCCAGACGCTGCCGCTCGTCGACGCCGCGATCGTCGTCTGCGAGGCGGATCCGCGCAAAATCTTTCCGCTCCAGCTCGTGCTGCGCGAGCTCGAGGAACTGGGCGTGCCGCGCTTCCTCTTCTTGAACAAGATCGACGTGGCGGCCACCGGCGTGCGCGAGGCGCTCGCCATGCTGCAGCCGGCCTCGCGCACGCCCCTGATCGCGAGACAAATGCCGTTGTGGAAGAATGGGGTTGCGATCGGCTTCATCGATCTCGCGCTCGAGCGCGCCTTTGTCTACCGCGAGCACTCCACCTCGGAGGTCATCGAGATTCCGAAGGGCGAAACCGCGCATGAGAAGGAAGAGCGCTACTCGATGCTCGAGCGTCTCGCCGATTACGACGATGAGCTCATGGAGGAACTCATCACCGACATCGAGCCGCCGCGTGACCAGGTTTTCGACGATCTCTCCAAAGAGCTGCGCGCCGGGCTTGTCGTGCCGCTTTTTATCGGCTCGGCCCTACGCGGCGCTGGCGTGACGCGTCTCCTGAAAGCGCTGCGCCATGAGGCTCCGGGGGTCGCTACGACCCGTGAAAGACTGGGGCTCGCGGCGGAAGGCCCCCCGCTCGCGCAGATCATTCGCACGATCCACACGTCGCATGGCGGCAAGCTCTCGCTGGCCCGGGTCCTGCGCGGCGGTTTCGTCGATGGGCAGCCCGTGCTCTCGCCTGGGGGCGAAGAAAAGGTATCAGGCGTTTCCCGCCTCCTGGGCGGCGCTTTGTCGAAACAGGCCGAGGCGAAGGAGGGCGACACGCTCGCGTTCGGGCGTTTGGAGCACGCCAAGACGGGCGACCGTCTCTCTGGCGATCCCCGTACCGGGGCGAAGGAGGCGACGAGAAGCGAGACGGCCGCCCCGCCGCCTGTGCATGCGCTGGCGCTTAAGGCGAAGGACCGCAAGGACGAGATGAAGCTCGCGGGCGCCTTGACGAAAATGATGGAGGAAGATCCCGCGCTCCAATGCGTCAACGACCAGAGCCTCTCGGAGACGCGGCTTTTGGGGCAGGGCGAGATGCACCTGCGCGTCGCGCTCGAGCGGTTGGCGTCGCGCTTCGGCGTCACGGTCGAGACGCACAAGCCTACGGTCGCCTACAAGGAGACGATCCGCAAGCGCGTGCAGGCGCGCGGACGCCACAAGAAGCAATCCGGCGGTCATGGCCAGTTCGGCGACGTGCTGCTGGCGGTCGGGCCGCGCGAACGTGGCGAGGGCTTCCAGTTTTCCGAGCAAATCCACGGCGGCTCTGTGCCGAAGCAGTATTTCTCTTCGGTGGAAGCGGGCTGCGCCGACGCGCTGGGAGAGGGGCCGCTCGGATTTCCGGTCGTCGACGTCGAGGCCGTGCTGCTCGACGGGTCCTATCATACGGTCGATTCGTCCGACATGGCCTTCCGCACCGCCGGCCGCATCGGCATGAGCGAGGCCCTGGGGCAAGCCGATTCCGTGCTGCTCGAGCCGGTGCTCGCGGTGACGGTCTACGCGCCGAGCGAGGACATCTCGCGCGCTTCGGCGATCGTCTCAGGCCGGCGCGGACAGATTCTCGGGTTCGGGCCGCGCGAGGGCTGGGAGGGCTGGGACAAGATGGAGGCGCTGATGCCGGAGTCCGAGATGGACAACCTCATCATCGAGCTGCGTTCGGCGACCTCCGGCGCGGGTTTTTACGAAGCCCGCTTCGACCATCTGGCCGAGCTGACCGGAAGGCTTGCGCGCGACGTCACGGCGGCGCGCGCCAACGCCAAGGGCAATGGAGCGGGGTGACGCTCGAAGAACCGGCGCGGCAGAAGTCTCGCCAACGCGGCGGCGCCGATGACAGTGCGGGACTTCTCTCGAGAGGAGCCCTACGACGCGCGCCGGGAGCTCGTCGAGGGCCAGCTCATGGGGCCATGCGCCGGCGACACGAACTCATGCACTGGCCGGCGGTGGCGGAACTGGTCCGAGGGGGCGAGCTGACCTTTAGGAGCATCGACATCCAGTTCCCTATCGAAACCTCCTACCGAACGACCCGGCTCGCCGCGGGCTGAAGGCTGAAGGGTTCCCTTTTGCCAGCTGATCCTGTATACGGCGCCGCATCGCAAAATCGTCGACCCTTTCCGTCCTCCGTCCGCCGTGTTGCAGGCCCCGGAGCCGGCGCCGGTCGTTCCCAAGGCCGCCTTCCCCATGAAGCTGCGTAATATCGCCATCATCGCCCACGTCGACCACGGCAAGACCACGCTGGTCGACCGTCTTCTGCAACAGTCGGGGGCCTTTCGCGAGAACCAGCGCGTCGTCGAACGCGTCATGGATTCGAACGATCTCGAAAAAGAGCGCGGCATCACGATCATGGCGAAGGCCACCTCGGTCGTCTGGAAGGACACGCGCATCAATATCGTCGACACGCCTGGCCACGCCGATTTCGGTGGCGAGGTCGAGCGCATCCTCTCCATGGTGGACAGCGCCATCGTCTTGGTCGACGCGGCCGAGGGCCCGATGCCGCAAACGAAATTCGTCGTGGGCAAGGCGCTCAAGATCGGCTTGAAGCCGATCGTCTGCATCAACAAGGTGGATAAACCCGACGCACGGGCGAGCGAGGTCATCAACGAGGTTTTCGACCTCTTCGCCGCTCTCGACGCCAGCGACGAGCAGCTCGACTTTCCGATCATCTACGGCTCGGCGAAGCAGGGCTGGATGGCGGAGGAGGCGGACGGTCCCAAGGACGGCATGGGGCCGCTCTTCGATCTCATCGTCAGGCATACGCCCGAGCCCAAGGTCGAGGAGGGCGGATTCCGCATGCTCGGCACGCTGCTCGAGGCCAATCCCTATCTCGGCCGCATCATCACCGGCCGCGTCTTCGCGGGAAGCGTGAAGCCGAACCAGCCGGTCAAGGTTTTGGCGCGGGACGGCTCACTCGTCGAGCAAGGGCGCGTGTCGAAAATTCTTGCGTTTCGCGGCATTGAGCGCCAGCCGATCGACGAGGCCGAGGCGGGCGACATCGTCGCGATCGCGGGGCTCGAAAAATTCAACGTCGCCGACACGCTGTGTGCGCTCGAGGTCACCGAGCCCTTGCAGGCGCAGCCGATCGACCCGCCGACGCTGTCCATGACCTTCCTCGTCAACGATTCGCCGCTCGCCGGCACGGAAGGCGACAAGGTCACGAGCCGCATGATCCGCGCGCGGCTCTATAAGGAGGCCGAGGGCAATGTCGCGCTGCGCGTCGAGGACTTAGCCCAGGGCGACGCCTATGTCGTCTCGGGCCGTGGCGAGTTGCAGCTCGGCATATTGATCGAGACGATGCGACGCGAGGGCTTCGAGATCGGCGTCTCGCGTCCTCAGGTCGTTTTCAAGAAGGACGAAAACGGCGAGCTTCTCGAGCCCATCGAGGAGGTCGTCATCGACGTCGACGAGGAGCATTCCGGCGTCGTCGTGCAGAAGATGGCCGAGCGCAAGGCCGAGATGATCGAGATGAGGCCGTCGGGCGGCGGACGGCTGCGCCTTGTGTTCCATGCGCCGACGCGCGGGCTCATCGGTTATCAGGGAGAGCTTCTGACCGACACGCGCGGCACGGCGATCATGAACCGGCTGTTCCACGAATATGCGCCGCATCGGGGCGAGATCCAGGGCCGTCGCAACGGCGTCTTGATCTCCAACGATCAGGGCGAAGCCGTCGCCTACGCCATGTGGAAGCTCGAGGACCGCGGTCCGATGATGATCGAGCCCGGCTGCAAGGTCTATCGCGGCATGATCGTCGGCGAGCACACGCGCGACAACGACCTCGAGATCAATGTGCTCAAGGGCAAGCAGCTCACCAACATTCGCACCCAGTCCAAGGACGAGGCCGTCCGCCTGACGCCCCCGATCCAGATGACGCTGGAGAAGGCGCTGGCCTATATCGAGGACGACGAGCGCGTCGAGGTTACGCCGAAGTCGATCCGGCTGCGCAAGGTGTATCTGGACCCCAACGACCGCAAGAAATTTGGGAAGAGCAAGGCGGCGGCTGTGGTGGCGTGAGCGGGTCTCATATCCGACCCTCGCCTGATTTCCCGGCGTAACGCCCCGTCATTGCGAGCGGAGCGAAGCAATCCAGTAAGGCGTCAACAGTCGCTGTTGTCACTCTGGATTGCTTCGCTCCGCTCGCAATGACGGACGCTGCCGTGGGGCGGTGGGCTCAGGCGGAGCCAGCGCGGATCTCGGCGCGGCCGCGTCGCGGCCTTTGCAAATCGCTAACCGCAAATCTCTACGAATTCTTCAAGAACGGCGGCGCCCGTTAGGAATTCGTTACGTCGAGCCGCGCGGGCGAGCCAATTCGACACATGAATTTAACGTCGAGTTGCCGAAGCGCCCTCGTAAACCCCGTACTGCTTAGGTGAATTTTAAAACCGAATGCATATAGAAAACTTGCGTGTGTCGGTTTCCAGTAAGCGAGTAATAGCATGACAGAGACGTATCGTCCCCGCGTCAAATATGTCATCGGCCCCGATGGGAGCCCGCTGACGATCGCGGATTTGCCGCCGCCGACGACGCGGCGCTGGGTCATCCGGCGAAAAGCGGAAGTCGTCGCGGCGGTGCGCGGCGGATTGCTCTCGCTCGACGACGCCTGCAGCCGCTACACGCTCACCGTCGACGAATTCTTGAGCTGGCAGGCCTCCATCGATCAACACGGCCTCGCCGGCCTGCGCACGACGCGACTGCAGCAGTATCGCGCCTGACCGGCCGGCGCAGGCAAAGAGGCGGGCTTGGCGAGGGACGACTTCATCTTGTCGGAGCGGAGGTGAAAGGCGCATCCTTTTTCTCCGGTTCGATGTCGCCTCCTGGCACGGCCAGGGCGTGCATAGGGGTCACTCCGTAAGGAGGCCCCGCTCGCCGCTTAGGCTCTTGCTCCACCCCTCGGGGAATTCCGAAGAGCGCCCCAAAATCCCGTTTACTAGAGCCGTAAGTTGTAAGACAATCTCGATCCAAGGCTAGATCCTTGGAACCTTGCCCCGGGCGAAGCTTCGCCCCGGGGCAAGGAAATTTTAAGCGTGGATTCGCTCCGCAGGCTCTCAAACTTTGAGGCGCTGCCGCCCTTTGGAGATGCGCGATGTCAGGCAAAGGCTTTGCATTGAAATCCAAGTCGCTGGCCTTGGCCGCGCCGGCGGCGGCTCTCGCCCTGGTGGTTGGGCTGGGCGCAGCGGGACCGGCGCAAGCCGAGGTTCTGCTTGCTCGCGGCCGGCGGCGGCGGCGGCGCGGCAGGTCGGTATCGACCGGCGGGCGCGGGCAAGCCGGACTGAATGGTTCCGACGGTTCCGAGCTTCAAAACAAGGCTTCCAAGGCGCCGGCGGCAGCAAGGGCGCCGGCGGCGAGCGGCGCAAATTTCAGTTGAGCGGCGCGGCGGCGGCGCGGCGGCTGGCAACGCCGGCGGCGGCGCTCGGCGCTACGAGCCCTTCGCCGTGGGCGGCTTCAGCCGGCCAACCTTCCGGGCGGCGATGGCGCGGCGGTCGTCTTAGGTCCGGGAACAACAGCGGCGGTTTCGGCGGCGGCGGCGGCGGCGGCGGCCTAGGCGGCGGCGGTGGCGGCGGCGGCTATTCCGGCGGCGGGGGTGGCGGGGCGAGCGGC
The DNA here is from genome assembly GCA_963760695.1 of uncultured Alphaproteobacteria bacterium. Lineage (GTDB taxonomy): Bacteria > Pseudomonadota > Alphaproteobacteria > Rhizobiales > Beijerinckiaceae > Methylocystis. Next base: position 31,212 of record CAVXEI010000022.1, read on the forward strand.
GGCGGCGGCGGTGGCGGCGGCTCCTACATCGCCCCGGCGCGCTACTCTGCCCGCAACGATTCTCGGGCGTGAACGGCGTGCCGAACGCCGGAGGCGGCGCCGGCGCAAATGGCTTTGTCATCATACAGCTTTTAGGCCAAGTCGGCACGGTGTTCGATTACGCCGGAACCACTCAAAACTATATCGTGCAGACCACGGGCGTCTATACGATTGAAGCCTTCGGCGCCCAGGGCGGCTCAGCAGGCGCAGGCGATACCGGCGGTTATGGGGCGGGGGTCGATCGGCCAAATTGTCCTTGACCGCCGGAGACGGATCTATTCGATCGTCGTCGGAGGGCCGGCGCGACCGGCGACCTTCGGTCGCCGATTTGGGCCGGCGGCGGCGGCGGCGGCAGCTTCGTCTGGGAGCCCCTCGTTAACGTCCAGGCCCCGGCTCCACTTCCGGGCGTCGGGCTTGGGAGCTTGGCCGTTCTCGCGGCTGCCGGCGTTAGGACGAGGCTTCGCCGGGCGAGGAGCTGACGGCTGGGGGGAGATCGGCGGCGCGACGCAAGGTAGCGTCGCGCTCGCGGAGCCGCTATAGCTCTCCCGTCTTTCCCCGTTCAGCGAGCATGCGATGACCACGGCCCCTGCCGATCCGGAAGAATCCACCCATTTCGGCTTCGAGGAGGTGCGCCTCGCGGAGAAGCAGGAGCGCGTCGACGACGTCTTCCACAAGGTCGCGCATCGCTACGACGTGATGAACGACCTGATGTCCGGCGGGCTGCATCGGCTCTGGAAGGATCAGCTCGCGGCCAAGGTGAACGCCGGCGCAAGGCCAGGCTTCCGTCATTTGGACGTCGCCGGCGGCACGGGCGACGTCGCCTTCCGCATCGCGGCCAAGGCCAGGGCTGACGCGAAGATCGTCGTGCTCGACATCAACGGCGACATGCTCGAAGTCGGCCGAGAACGCGCGCAAAAGCGCGGGCTGGAGGAGAAGCTCGAGTTCGTGGAGGCGAACGCCGAGAGCCTTCCCTTCCCGGACGCTCACTTTGACGCCTATACGATCGCTTTCGGCATCCGCAACGTGCCGCGCATCGAGCTCGCGCTCGCCGAGGCCTTCCGCGTGCTGAAACCCGGCGGCCGGTTTCTGTGCCTCGAGTTCTCCCAGGTCACGGTGCCGGGACTTGACAAGATCTATGACGCCTATTCCTTCAACGTCATTCCGCTCGTGGGCAAGTTCGTCGCCGGCGACGGCGAGCCGTACCGCTATCTCGTCGAGTCGATCCGCCGCTTCCCCAAGGCCGACGACTTCGAGGCGATGATCCGCAAGGCGGGCTTTCGCCGCACGGCTTATGAGCGCCTCACGGGCGGCGTGGTGGCGATCCACTCGGGCTGGAAGCCCTAAGCAGCAAAGCGTCGGCGAGACTTAGAAGCCGGCGCGCATTGACTTTTCCCCTGGGCCTCGGCTTAGGCTCCCGCAACGCAATAAGAACAACGGCGGGCCTCGCGTGATCTTGGGCTTTGGACATATCTGGCGCCTTGCGCGCGCGGCTTACGTTTTCGCCCATGAAGGCGTGTTCACGAAACTCGACCCCGTCTTGTTGCCGGCGCCGGCGGGGAGCCTCGTCCGCTTTGCAAATCTCTTCGCGCGCAGCGACCGCGAGGGCGGCGCCAAGGCGCTGGCGCGTGCGCTGGCGCAACTCGGACCCTCCTACGTCAAGCTTGGACAATTTCTTGCGACGCGGCCCGACGTGGTCGGCGGCGAGATCGCCAACGAACTGACGGCGCTGCAGGACCGGATGGCGCCCTTCGGACAGGCGGCGGCGGTCGCGATCATCGAAAAATCTCTCGGCAAGCCGATCAACGAGCTGTTTTTGAGCTTCAGCGAGCCGATCGCGGCGGCTTCCATCGCCCAGGTTCATCTCGCCCGGGCGCGCTACGCGGAGGGCGAACGCAAGGTGGCGGTCAAGGTGCTTCGGCCGGGGGTCGAGCGCCAGTTCGCCAGGGATCTTGCGGACATGTATCTCGTGGCGCGCGTCGCCGAGCGCTACTCGGCCGAGGGACGGAGGCTGCGCGCGATCGAGGTCGTCGACACGCTCGCGCGAACGGTCAAGCTCGAGACCGACTTCCGTCTCGAGGCGGCCGCCGCCTCGGAATTTCGCGATAATGTCGCCAATGACCCCGATTTCCATGCGCCAGAGGTCGATTGGGACCGCACCGCCAAGGAGGTTCTGACGCTGGAGTGGATCGAGGGCGTTCCGCTCTCCGATCTTCCCCGGGTCGCGGCTGCAGGTCACAACCTCAAGGAAATCGGGCGGTGCGTGCTGCAGGGTTTTTTGCGTCACGCCATGCGCGACGGCTTCTTTCACGCCGACATGCATCAGGGGAATCTCTTCGTCGACGCCAGCGGGCGGGTCGTCGCCATCGATTTTGGCATCATGGGGCGCCTCGGGCTTAAGGAGCGGCGCTTTCTCGCCGAGATTCTGCACGGCTTCATCACGCGCGACTATCGACGCGTCGCCGAGGTGCATTTCGAGGCGGGCTATGTGCCGCCAGCGCACTCGGTCGAGGAGTTTTCGCAGGCCCTGCGGGCGATCGGCGAGCCGCTCCATACGGTCAACGCCGCCGACATTTCGATGGCGCGGCTGCTCACCTTGCTCTTCGAAGTCACCGCGCTCTTCGACATGCGCACGCGCACCGAGCTCGTCCTCTTGCAAAAGACGATGGTCGTCGCGGAGGGCGTCGCGCGCATGCTCGACCCGAAGCTCAACATTTGGAAGACTTCCGAGCCCGTTGTGCGCGACTGGATCGAGGAGAATCTCGGACCCAAGGCCAAGATCGAGGACACGGGCCGCGGACTGGTCGAGCTTGCAAAACTCGCCGGGCGCCTTCCCGCCGTGCTGAGCGAAGCGGAAATCACGCTTTCGCGCATCAGTGAGCAGAGCGTCACCGGCGTCGAGCTCTCGTCGCGCTCGCTGGAGGCCCTTGCTCGCGCGCGGCGCTCGTCCGATCGGGCCCTCCTCGTCGGGATGGCCGCGATCCTCGCAGCGGCCTATTGGTTATCGACGAGATGATTGGACGAACGACTGCGTTCCTCCGACGCGTCGTCTCGTAGATGGTCCAGTCGATCCTCTGTATCGATCATTCCAGCAAACACAATTAAAACAACATAAAAACACACTTGCGGCAGGACCAAGAAATTGCGCTCGATCATTTGACCTCGAGCCCCTCCTGTTAGTACACTTACAAAATGAGTTTGGAGACGCGGGGATCGAGCAGTGGATCCCGCAGTCGCGCTGTTCACTGTCATAAAGGCTTCCGCTGCGGGGCTTACCTGGACGAGCCGTTCTGAGGCCGTGACCGTCGGGCTTCCCGGGGCAGGGCCGCTGACTGGAGCCGCGTCTCGGCGCCGCAAAGGACTTCCATGCAGATTGGCTCGGTTCCAAAAACCGGGAGCGAGTTGAGGGACGGTGATTCTGAACGGCGAGCTCTCTGCAGGCGAGCGGTGGTACGTCGCACGAACCTTGCCCAACCGCGAGGCGGGTGCCGCGTCGCAGCTCGCGGCCCAGGGCTTTCGCGTTTTCCTGCCGAGAATTGCGCGCACGGTTCGCCACGCGCGCAAGATGCGGCACGTGCGCGCCCCCGCCTTCCCGGCGTATTTGTTCGTTGCGCTCGACCTCAACCGCGACCGCTGGCGTTCGGTCAACGGAACCTTTGGGGTGGCAAGACTGATTGGGGCGGATGAACTGCCCTTGCCGGTCCCCCGAGGCGTTGTGGAGTTGATCTTGGACACGGTCGACGAAACTGGCGTGTGCCGCTTCGATAAGGGGCTGTCGAGGGGTCAACGCGTTCGCGTGATCAGCGGCCCTTTTGCTGAGCAGCTTGGCGAGCTCGTTCGCCTTGACGGGGCTGGACGCGTGCGTGTACTGCTTGAAATCATGGGGGGAAGAATTCCGGCGATCGTTCGGAGTTCCGACCTCGTGGCGGCCAGCTAGACGACCTTCGCGCTTGAGGCGCGCTCCGGACTGCAAAGCGAGTGGAGCCTGAAGCGCTTCACCCGAACTGCGGTAGCATGGCGTTGACGGCAGAGTGAATGCTCAGATCTTCCCGCCCCGAACTTTCTCGTCATCAGGAGCCGCTGAACGAGCCGCGCGAGGAACGTGGCCGTTGGACACTTTTGTGGAACGAAGAGCCGGTAGAGACCGCCTTTTTCGGCGCCTTCATCGCCTCTCTCGCTTGGGCGCCGTTCTGGTTGGGCGGAGACAGGATGCTCGCCTGGGGCGTGAATGGAATCCTGTTTCCAGCATTGGCGGTCCTCTACGAAATCAGCCTCGCTTTGAGAGGTCGACGACACCCCTTTTCGATCAAGAGCATTTTGGGTCCCCTCGTGCTGTTTTTCGCCGCCGTGTTCTGGGCGACGGCGCAGATGACTCCCGAGGTCAGCGCGCTCTTCTCGCACCCGCTTTGGGGAATGACCGCGGAAGTGCTGCAACGCTCGGTGAAGGCCAGCATCTCCCTCAACAGGGGAGAAACCGGCATTGCGTTGATTCGTTTATTGACGACCGCCTCGGTCTTCTGGCTCTCTCTTGAGCTGTGCCGCGAGCGGGAGCGCGTCTTCTTGCTTCTCTGGTGGATCGTAGCTATCGTCGCCGCATATTCGATATACGGGTTGGTGTGTGTGGCAGTTTTTTCCGGCGGGATGCCGTTCTTCCCGGATGTGCCGCCGATGCTTATCGTTCGATCCGCTTTCGTTGGACGCAACAATTTCGCGACCTATGCGGGGATGGGATTGATCGTGAACGTCGCGCTCATTTTCCGCCTGTACAGGGATGCGATGCCTGGAGACGGCGGCGCCCTCACCGCTTACCGGTTGAGCCGGTTCCTGGAAGTCACCGGCGAGCGAGGGCTGTTCCTGCTCGGGAGCGCAATCGCGATCCTCGTGGCGTTGCTGGGCTCCGTGTCGCGCGGGGGAATTCTGGCGACGGGGCTGGGGATTTTCGTTCTATACTCGATGATCTTCTCCCGCCGGCGCCGCGCCGGCAAGGAGCGGCTCGAGACGGTAGCGCTCGTGACGGTCGCGCTCGTCGCTTGTTTCGCCTTCTTCGGCGACCTGATCGTCGGCCGCATCTCGACCGAGGGGCTCGTCGATCTGAGCCGCCTAACTCTTTACAGCCTGACCGTCCACGCGATTTTCGATGCCCCGCTGCTCGGATTCGGCTATGGGACGTTTCAGGACGTGTTCCCGATGTACCGAGACCCATCGTTCGGAACCTGGGAGATCTGGGACAAGGCCCATAACGCCTACCTGGAGGTCTGGCTCGGACTCGGGTTGGTGTTTGGAACAATGCTCGTCGGGTGTTTGGTTTGGCTCGCCGCCATTTGTTTCAAGGGAGCGATGAGGCGGGAGCGAGACGCCACCGCCGCCATTGTCGCGACGGTGGTTTCCGTTGTGGTCGGGGTTCATGCTCTCGTCGATTTCAGCATTCAAATCGAGGGTGTGGCGATAACGTTCATGGCGCTGCTGGGGGCAGGCGTCGCGCAGTCGCAAAGTTCGCGCGTATCTACTTCGGACTAGCGATCTCGCTGGTCGAACCCATAGAGGCAAAGGACGATACATGCTCAATCGTCTCAACGTCACGAAAGACTTACCCGGCGCCGAAGCTGGCGGCTTCGACTTGCGCGACGTCGTCAACTTCCTTTGGCGGCAGTGGAAGCTCATCGGGGGCATGGTCGCGCTCTTCGTGTTCCTTGCGGCCCTTTATCTTGCGAGGGCGACGCCGCTGTACACGGCGACCGCGCAGCTGCTGCTCGACCCGCGCAAAGAACGCGCGGCCGGCCAGGACCTCTTCATGTCGGAGTTGATGCTCGATCAACAGGTGGTCGAGAACCAGATGATGATCATCAGATCCACGACCCTCCTGCGGCGCGTCGTGGAAAAGATGCAGCTCACGCGCGATCCGGAATTCGGAGGCTCCGCCTTGAGTGGCGCGGGCGCCGTGAGCATCTTGGCGCCCATCCGCGCCTTCTTCTCGAGACCCGCGCCTGCGCCGTCGCCCGAGGAGGCTGCGTCGAAAGACCAGAACGCGCAGGATTTCGGAAATATTTCCTCCGAGACGATCAGCACTATCGAGAATTTGAGAAGCGCCATGGCCGTCGGACGCGGCCTGGGCCAAGGGCTTGTCATCACGATCTCCGTCACGTCGGTTGATCCCATCAAGGCGGCTCGATTGACGAACGCCGTGGCGGACGCCTACGTCGTCGACAAGCTCGACGCCCGCCTGGACGCCGCCAAACGCGCTTCCGGCTGGCTCAGCGATCGAGTTGTCGAATTGCGCCAGCAGCTGCGCGACTCGGAAGAGGCCGTCAACCGCTTTCGCGCGGAGAATAATCTGCCGGCGGCGGGGAGCACTCACGGCGGCGGCACCCTCAGCCAGGAGCAACTGGGAGCAGTTGAACCAGCGGCTCGCCAGCGCGCGCACGACGGCGGCGGAGGTGAAGGCGAAGGTCGATGTTCTGGAGAAGATTCAGGCGCAGGGAAGCAGCCTGTCGTCGCTGCCCGATTCGATGAACGCGGGATTGCTAGCGGAGCTGCGCAGCAAGCTGACGGATTATCAGCGCCAAGAGGCGGATCTGCTTTCACGTTACAATGCGGCCCATCCCTCCGTCATCAATTTGCGGGCGCAGATCACGGACATTCATCGCGCCATCCGCTCCGAACTGCAGCGCCTTTCCGTCAGCCTGCGCGCCGAGCTCGACCTAGCGAGAGCTTCTCAAGAGGCGGTCGAAAAAACGCTTCGCCAAATCACGGGGGAGAGTGACCTCGACAGCGCCAAGACGGTGACCTTGCGCGAGCTTGAGCGCACCATGACCGTCAACAAAACGTTGTTCGAAGACTTCTTGCAACGCGCGAAAATCACTCAGGAGCAATCGACCTTCGAGGCGCGCGACTCGCGGATCATCACGCCGGCGCTGCCGCCTGAGGTGCCGTCCTACCCCAAGAAGACGACGTTCTTCGCCGTCGCATTGGCGCTGGGCCTCGCGATGGGGCTGGGCAGCGCTTTCGCCGTGGAGGCGCTCAACGCCGGTTTCACGACGCCTCGGCAGGTCGAGGAGACTTTGGATCTTCCTGTTCTCGGCTCGATCTCAAAGGTCGAAACGCGCGAGCTCATGTTGGATGGGGCGCCGCGATCCGTGCCGGAATTCCCGCTCACGAAACCCCTTTCAAGGTTAAGCGAGTGCTTCCGATCGTTGCGTAGCGCAATCCAAATGAGCGACGTCGACCATCCACCCAAGGTCCTGCTGTTGACCTCGGCCATGCCAAGCGAGGGAAAGACGACGGTCGCGCTGTCCATCGCCGCTTCGGCAACGCAGTCCGGCCACAGGGTGCTCGTCATCGACGCCGACCTTCGTCATCCGTCCGCTTCCCGCTACTTCAGAGCCGAAAAGAGCATTGGGCTCGTCGAGTATCTGGTGGGCCAGGCTGAGCTGCAGAATGTGATGATCGTCGACGAGAAGCTCGGGATTTGGATGCTCCCCGCGGGCGGCAAAACGCAAAATCCCATGGACCTTCTCGGTTCGGAGCGGTTCAAGGCGCTCATCCTGGCGTTGCGCGAAAAATTCGATCTGATCATCATCGACTCTCCCCCGCTGGGACCCGTTGTCGACGCCGCGATCATTTCCCCCACTGTCGATAAGGTCCTTTTCGTCGTGAGGTGGGCTTCCACGCCTCGCGAGCTTGTGGCGAACACGTTGAAGCGAGTGATGGGCGAGCGGAAGGTGGCCGGCATCGTCTTCAACTACGTCATCGACTCGCAGGCGCAGAAATACGGGAAATACGCCAGCACCGACCATTACGGCCATCGTTACTATCGCCGGTACTATAGCGAATGAGTCGTAGATCCCGGCTCCACACCTTCACCTCGCTCCTCATCATCGGGACCTGCGCCTACGCCATATCGGGAGGGGTCACGCTCCTACGCTACTCCCTGACCACCGCCTTCGCAGGCAGCGCCGATGACGTGAAGGCTCTCTCGACTTATGCCGACACGTTTCCCGTCGGCTACTTGGCTCGCCAGCGCCTCGCGCAGGCGGCCTCGCGGGGACAGCCGGCCCAGATGATCGAACCCTTTGCGTCGCTGCTTTCTGTCGCGCCGGCCGACGGGGCCGCATGGCTGACACTGGCTGAAGCGGAGGCCTTCGCCGGCAAGCCCGCGGATCGCGTCGTCAGGGCGCTGGCGATGTCGAGCCTCACCGCCCCCAGCGAATTGCGGGTGATGACGGCTCGCGCGGTGTTCACTCTGCAAATTTGGAATTATGTGCCGCCGGAGGCGAAAGCGGTTTTCATCTCCGATCTTGCTTGGGACTTCGACAACATGTCGAAAGATCAAGTCTCCTATATGCGCGCGGCCTTGGCGAAGATTCCCCAGGACGCCCGCCAGCGGATCATCACTGACCTGCAGGCGCAGGGTAAGCGAGGCGAAAGGCCCTTGCGCGAGTTGAATCTGCAGACATCGGCCGGGCCGCCTTAGAGACTGCAACCCCGCGCACGATTCTTGCGCCGGCGGGCGGCGCTGTCGCGGCGCAGCCTTAGCCTCGACGCGCCCGCACGCGTCAAAGCGCATTCGCCCGGAAATCTTGAACGAGCGCTATAGAGGAATTTCATGCCGCAACCGACGCCTGTGACGAAGCTGTCTGATATCAAACTCGCAATCATTGGACTGGGATATGTGGGGCTTCCCCTCGCTGCCGAATTCGCGAAGCGACGCGACGTGGTCGGCTTCGACATCAACGCGACGCGCGTGGAGGCGCTGAAGCAAGGCACGGACACGACGCTCGAGGTTTCAAACGAGGAGCTCAAGGAAGCAAAAGGCCTCGTTTACACGACCGAACCCCGCCGATCTTGCCAAATGCAACGTCTTCATCGTGACGGTGCCCACGCCGATCGACGAGCATAAGCAGCCCGACCTGACGCCCCTGGTCCGAGCCTCCGAGACAATCGGGAAGATTCTCAAAAAGGGCGACATCGTCATCTTTGAGTCGACCGTCTATCCCGGGGCCACGGAGGAAGACTGCGCGCCGGTGCTAGAGCGCTACTCGAAGCTCAAGTTCAACGAGGATTTCTTCCTCGGCTACAGCCCCGAGCGGGTTAATCCCGGCGACAAGCAGCACCGCGTTCCAACCATCAAGAAGGTTACCGCCGGCTCGACGCCGGAGGTCGCTGAGCTCGTGGACAAGCTTTACGGCGAGATCATCGTGGCTGGGACGCACAAGGCGTCGAGCATCAAGGTCGCTGAAGCCGCGAAGGTGATCGAGAACACGCAACGCGATCTCAACATCGCGCTCATCAATGAGCTCGCGATCATTTTCAATCGCATGGGGATCGACACGGAAGAAGTGCTGCTCGCGGCAGGAACGAAATGGAACTTCCTTCCCTTTCGCCCCGGACTCGTCGGCGGCCACTGCATCAGCGTCGACCCCTATTACCTCACGCATAAGGCGATGGCGATCGGCTACCATCCCGAGATCATCCTGGCCGGTCGCCGCCTCAACGACGGGATGGGCCCCTATGTCGCCTCCCAACTCGTCAAGGCGATGCTCAAGAGGCGCATCCATGTCGACGGCGCCCGCATCCTGATCATGGGATTGACCTTCAAGGAGAATTGCCCGGATTTGCGCAACACGCGCGTCGTCGACATCGTGCGCGAGCTCGCCGATTTTCGCGTCGTCGTCGACATCTACGATCCCTGGGCGGATGGCGCGGAGGCGGAGCACGAATACGGCCTGTCGCTTATCGACGCTCCGTCGTCGGGCAGCTACGATGGAATCATCGTCGCCGTGGCCCATAACCAGTTCCGCGAGATGGGCGCAAAGGCGATCCGCGCCCTCGGAAAAGGCGATCACGTGCTGTATGATCTGAAATACGTCCTTCCCGCGACCGATGTCGATTTGCGGCTGTGAGGAGACGATGATGACGGCATACAAGCGCTTAACCGAAGAGCTGCGCCGCCACCCGAGAAGCTGGCTGGTTACGGGCGCGGCGGGCTTCATCGGCTCGAATTTGCTCGAGACCCTGCTGAAGCTGGATCAGCGGGTCGTCGGCCTCGACAATTTCGCCACTGGCCGCCGGTCGAATTTGGAAGACGTGAAGCGCCTCGTGACGCCGGAGCAGTGGGCGAGGCACGAGTTCGTCGAAGGCGACATCTGCAACCTGGAAGATTGCCGTCGCGGTTGCGAAGGCGTCGACTTCGTCTTGCATCAGGCGGCGCTCGGCTCCGTGCCGCGCAGCCTCGCCGACCCGATCGCGACAAACGCGTCGAACGTTACCGGTTTCGTCAATATGCTGGTCGCGGCGCGCGACGCCAAGGCGAAGCGCTTCGTTTACGCCGCGAGCAGCTCAACCTACGGAGATCATCCCGGTCTGCCGAAAGTCGAAGACGTCATTGGGCGCCCGCTCAGTCCATATGCGGTGACGAAGCTCGTCAATGAGATCTACGCGGATGTGTTCGGGCGCTGCTACGGGCTGCCGTCAATAGGGCTGCGCTATTTCAACGTCTTCGGTCCGAGACAGGATCCCAACGGCGCCTACGCGGCCGTGATCCCGAAATGGATCGCCGCCTTGATCAAGGGCGAGACCGTGATCGTCAACGGCGACGGCGAGACGAGTCGCGACTTCTGCTATGTAGACAACGCCGTGCAAACCAACCTGCTGGCCGCGCTCGCGGAGGAACCAGCCGCGATCAACCAAGTCTATAATGTCGCGGTCGGGGATCGAACGACGCTCAACGAGCTCCATTCCCGGACCCGGAAGCTTCTCATCGACGCGGCGCCGGCCGCTGCTGCGGCAAAGGTCGAGCATCGCGACTTCAGACCTGGAGACGTGCGGCACAGCCAGGCGGACATCTCCAAGGCCAAGCGATTGTTGGGCTACGATCCGACGCATCGGTTTGGCGAGGGATTAGAGGCGACGGTCGCATGGCACGTCGCTCAGTTGCAGCGGGAGGAGGGGCGGCCCGCGGCCTGAAGCGCGGCCGTCGCTTTCCCGACTTTTTCGCGGTGACAAAGTCGCAAGCGGCGCTTCGCGCCTTTGAAGCGCGAGCCAACGGCGCGGGGAAGGCCGTGAGATGACTGACAGCGCCGCGAGGGTTGAGCGCACTGCGACGGGAGCCTTCTCCTGGGCGCTTTCGGCGCTGCGCGCTCCCAGCGATCGCCTGGTGCTGGCGGTCTTTTTTCTCTCGCTGTTTTGTCTCGATTACCTGCCGATCCCGTTGGGAGGCCAGCCTTTCCCGACGATCGCGCTGATCGCCTTCTTCGCCATTGCTTGCGTGCTGCGCAGATTGGGCTCGGACGCCGTCCTGTCTGCGGCGGATTATGTGCTGCTCGGATTGGCGGGACTGGCGCTGGCGCATCCTTGGCGCCATGTGGGCGGGCTGGTCTTGACGCTGGTCGGCCTGTGGTTCTGCAGGCGGCGCGACCCGCGACTGGCGGCCATCGGGCAACTGAGCCTGGGGCTGGCCTGCGTCGAGCTCTGGGGTCCCGTCGCCCAATCCGCGATCGAAGAGTTCCTGCTGCCGCTGGAAACGTCTCTCGCCTTCCTGATCCTGTCTCATCTCGGCGACTTCACGCTCATCGGCAACGCGATCTCGGGCGCGGTCGGGCACACGATCGTCGTCGAAGCGTCCTGCTCGGCCTTCCTCAATGTCGTCGCGACGACTTTGCTCTGGCTGTCGTTCTTGAAAATTGGCGGACAATCCGCGCGCGGCCGCCCGTGGGTCGTCCTGCTCCTTGGCGTGACCTGGGTCGTGCTGGTCAACACGGTGCGTCTGAACTTGTGCGCGTGGTCGATGGAAAGCTACCTGTTCTGGCACGAGGGCGCGGGCGTCACGATCCTGGAGTGGTTGCTGCTCGGCGGGCTGCTGGCCCTCTTCTATTTCGGTCTCAATCCAGGACGGTCGCGCCTTCAATGAGGATGCGTCAGGCGGCCCTCGCAGCCATCGTGCTCGCTTTTTGTGTCGGGGCTTTCCTTCGACTGTCGCCTTCTGGATTGGCGCCGGATCGCGAGGAGCTTCACCGACCCACGGCCCAGATTCACCCGCAGGGAGACCGGCTGGGGGATTTCGTCGTGGAGCGCGCCCGGGATCAGACGCGCCTCTCCTTGAGCCTGCGCTCGCCGATTTGCCGAGCGCCCGTCTACGTCACCTCCGAAAGCGTTTTCGGCGCCCCGCCGGAAAGACTAATGGCCTTTCATTTTCCGGAGCCTCCGTGGCGCACCGTTTATGTCTATCGTGGAGAGGCGCTCGGCAGCTTTTCGAGATTCGACGCCCTGAGCGAGTTCCTCTGGGCGCGGCTCAAATCCCAGCTTTCCCTGTCGCGATTGGACGCCGCGGAAATCACGTATTTCACGTTTCGTATGTCGGCGGATTGCCGGCTGGGCAATCAGGCCCTCATCGCCGTCGCCCGGGAAATGCTCGAGCGAGCCAATCGCGGCGACGAACCGAGGGCATGATTCCCTTGAATGATCTGGACGCCAGCGGCCTGCCCACGAGTCGCCCGCGATGAGCGAGAAAAAGCACTCGTATGGTCAGATACTGCGCTCCTCGTCGATCGTCGGCGGCGCCCAGGCCATCAATTATGTGATCGGCCTGGTTCGGGTGAAAGTCGTCGCGCTGCTGATCGGCCCGGCGGGCGTCGGCGTTCTCGGCGCTTACACGTCGGCGGTCGCGCTCGCCGGGGCCGTTTCCGATTTTGGCGTCGGCCCCAGCGCGCTTCGCGAGCTCGCCCGTGCGCACAGCGGCGGAAACGCCGAGGAGATCGCCCGAACCTTTGCGATGCTGCGACGCATCCTGCTGGCCACGGGCGCGATCGGATGGGCGCTCGCCGTCATCTTCTGCATACCCTTGAGCGAAACGCTTGCGGGGTCGCGGGAGCACGCGCTGCCGATCGCCATCGCCGGCGCGACGCTCCTCATAAATTCGTCGAACCGTGTGCAGGCGAGCCTCCTGCAGGGTGTGAGGCGCATCGGAGATTATGCGCGCTCCAATCTTTTCGGCGCCGCGCTGAGCTGCGTCGCGACGATCGCGATCTTCCTGCTGATGGGAGAATCGGGAATCGTCCCCTCGATGATTGCGGCTTCGCTCGCGGGCTTGTTCTGCTCGGCCTATTTTTCCCGACGGGTCACGCTCGTTTCCGTCAAGATCACTATGGCCGAGACTTGGGGCTGCTTTCGCAGGATCCTGGGGCTGAGCCTCGCGATCATGTGGAACGGCATCCTGTGGGCGGGACTCGACATGCTCGTGCGCTCGCTGATCATGCGAGGCTTCGGCGCGGAAGCGGCGGGCAATTATCAGGCGGCATGGACCCTCACCGGGGTCTTCGCCAATGTCGTCCTCGCCGGAATGGCGACGGATTTCTATCCGCGTCTCGTCGGCATGATCGACGACGGCCCGCGGGCCGCGCGCGTGATCAATCAGCAGACCGAGATCGGCGTGCTGCTCGCTCTGCCGAGCTTGCTCTTCGCCGCGACCTTCGCGCCGCTCGTCGTCAGAATTCTCTATTCCTCGAAGTTCGATGCGGCGGGCGAACTGCTCACTTGGATGGCCTTCGGCGTGTTCTTTCGCGTCGTGTGCTGGCCGATGTGGTATGTGCAGCTCGCCAAAGGCGCCTCACATTGGTTCGCGGCGACGCAGACGATCGTGGTCGGGATCGCAGGCGGCGCTGACGCTGCTGCTTCTTGAGCGTTTGGCGTGTCGGCGCGGCCTACGCCTATGTATGCGCCTATATGATCCAGACCCTCGTCGTCCTCGTCGCGGGACGCAAGTCTTATCGGCGCGACTTGGGACGGCGAGACGTCGGCGCTCGTTCTCGTGAGCTCGGCCTTGATCGCAGCCGGAGGCGGGCTGCGGCTCTTTGCGAGCGCGGACGGTGGCGAACATCGGCGGCGTGGCGCTTTGCGCGCTTGGGCGCCGTGATCAGCTTGCGCGGACTCGCCTATCGGCTGGGCGACGAGCATCGGCTGATCCGCTTGCTGCACAAATTGCCGGGCGCTCGGGCTCTGTTCCCCTCGCAGGCTCCAGCCAAGGCGGCGCCGGTCATGGATATGTCCCGCCTTTCCCGCCGTCTCGGGACAGCGGAACCGTCTGAATGTCCCGCTTCGAGCGTCGGCCGCCTTTTTCGCGCGATTCCGGTCCTCGGCGAGTATTTGGGTTGGATCGCGCAGCGCGGCTTCCTCTCCCTCGCCTATCCCGACGTGCATCTCGGTGAAAATGTGATGATCTCCGGGTCGTGCAAAGTGCAGGCGACGGACGGCGGCGTCATGCGGATCGGCGACGAGGTCGCGATCGGACCTTACGCCCTCGTTCTTTGCAAAGGTGGCAGCTTGACGATTGGCCCGCGCGGCTTTCTCGGTCGAGGATGCGTCGTGGCCGCCAGCGCGTCGATCGAGATCGGCGCCGATGCGCTGATCGCCGAGTATGTGACAATTCGCGATCAGGACCATGAATTCGAGGGGCGCGCGTCGACCGCAAGCAGCGGCATGCGTCTGGGTCCGATAAAGATCGGCGACAATGTGTGGATCGGCGCCAAGGCCACGATCACACGGGGGGTCACCATCGGCGACAACGCCGTCGTCGGCGCGAACGCTGTCGTGACCAGAGACGTGCCTGCGAACGCC
>CAVXEI010000023.1:0-104965 GCA_963760695.1 uncultured Alphaproteobacteria bacterium
GGCCTGCAACTGGGTCAACACGCAGAAGTTCGGTTGGTATTACAACGATCAGAACTCCCTGGGGACAGATCATCCATCATTACGGACGCTGGACGAACGATCCGCAACTCGGCTGGATCTGGGTTCCCGGCGCGGAGTTCTCACCCGGCTGGGTCGTCTGGCGCACGAGCCCGAGTGGATTGGCTGGGCGCCGATGCCGCCCGACGAAGACATCCAGACCCTGCAGTCCGACGACTTCAACAACGGCGGCTTCTGGACCTTCATGGAGACCCCGAAGTTCAATTCGGGCTGTCAAGGCGGGCCGGCGCCGGCGACGCAGACCGCCGCTTTGCTGGAGCAGACCGTCTTCGTCACCGATTTCGAATATTTGAGCGGGATCGGCGTTTTCGTCATGCCGCCTTATGTCGTCGGTCCCTTTGTCGAGATCGTCGTCGACTTTCAGCCTTGGCCGATCTGGTTTTTCCAGCAGATCGTGATCGACTGGACCTTCGTCTGGAACGTCTGGAACGTCGAAACGGTGGTGGTCTGGGTCAATTGCGACAATCCCGTCCCCTGCCCGAACGGCGCAAAGCCCGTCAACGGCAAGTGTCCGCCGCGTATTGCCCAGTAACCTGTCCGGGCGGCTCCTGCGCGCCTGTCAGCCCGGTTCCTTGTCCAGGCGGCGTCAGTAGGATCAACGGCGTCTGCCCGCCGCCGAGGAAGCAGTGCCCCAATGGGACTTTCGTTCTGGTCGGACAGAGTTGTCCGACTGCGCCGAACGATCCGTCCTGCGATCGCCCCGGCTTCTTCAAGGTCGAGGGACGATGCGTGCCCGGCCATCTGTGCCATGACGGCCACCTGGCGGCTCCGACCAGCCCTGCGAGGCGCCGCCGCCACCGATGCCTGCATCGCTGCCCGGACGGCCCGGTCCTGCCGGTCGGACAAGCGTGCCCCATCATCCCGCCCCCGCCGAGAACTCCGTGTCCGGATGGCTCATGGGTGGGGCCGGCTCAACGCTGTCCGACACCGCCGCCGGTTCTGTGCCCGGATGGCTCGCGCGTCCCGTGGGGTCAACAATGTCCACAGAGACCGCCGGTCATGTGCCCGGACGGCTCGCAAGTCCCGTGGGGCCAGCGCTGTCCGCCGATAGTGAACCAAAGGTGTCCGGACAGCTCGGCGTACGCCCCGCAGGGTCAACCGTGTCCGTCAACGCAGGTCTGCCCGGATGGCTCGCACGTCCCGTGGGGTCAACAATGTCCTCAGAAACCGCCGCAGACTTGCCGAGCACGCACGTCCCCTATGGTCAGCCGTGTCCGAGACCGCCGCAGACTTGCCCGGACGGCTCGCACGTCCCCTATGGACAACCGTGTCCGAAACCGCCGCAGACTTGCCGGACGGCTCGCATGTCCCGTGGGGTCAACCGTGTCCGAAACCGCCGCAGACTTGCCCGGACGGCTCGCACGTCCCCTATGGTCAGCCGTGTCCGAGACCGCCGCAGACTTGCCCGGACGGCTCGCACGTCCCCTATGGTCAACCGTGTCTGAAACCGCCGCAGACTTACCCGGACGGCTCGCACGTCTCCTATGGTCAACCGTGTCCGAAACCGGCGCAGACTTGCCCGGACGGCTCGCACGTCCCCTATGGTCAGCCGTGTCCGACCCGCCGCAGACTTGCCCGGACGGCTCGCACGTCCCCTATGGTCAACCGTGTCCGAAACCGCCGCAGACTTGCCGGACGGCTCGCACGTCCCGTGGGGTCAACGCTGTCCGCCTGTGGGCGGAGGGGGACAACCGCCCCACGTGAAAACCTGCCCGGACGGCAGCGTCATTCCGCTCAACGCCATGTGCATGTATCACCAGCCGCAAGGGCCGGCGCAGCCGCCGCCGCCGCGGCTTTGCCCGGACGGCAGCCGAGCGAGGCCGGACGGGTCCTGCCCGTCGTCTTCCAAGACGAACCAGCCGTCGCCGCCGGTTTACCATCCCGGCGGCGGCGGGGCGGGGGGCCGATGAACTCGCCTCCATTGCAGCCGTCGCCGCAGCCGGGACCACAGGGGCCGGTGACGTCGTCTCCTCCCCGTTGGCCGAGCCTCCCCTCGACGCCCCAGCGGCCCAGGGGTCCTCAGAACCCTTACGTGATGGGGCCGGGCGGCGGCGGCGGCAATGTGTTCCATCCGGACTACGGACGTCAGGCTGCGCCCCTGCATCCCGCATCCGCTGCCCGACGTGGTCGGTCCGCGAAATCGCGGCGGAAACGATCCGCTCACGCCGCGCTGAGCGCATGGGTGATCGACGGGGCCGCTCCGTCGATCCCTTTGGAAGGTCCGCCAGCGAAGCGGCAGCCGGTTCTGGCCGGCCCATCGGGTGATCCAAGTGCAATGTTAGTTGATAGCGGGTCTTTGGACCTGCGGCTGAGCGCGCGGCGGAGCCGGTAGGGGTTTGCCCATCCGGGCGCTCGGGGAATAGATCCGTTCGGCCACTCGCTGCCCAATTTTTACAACGTCAGCTTTTGGCGCGAACCCGAAGCGTGCGAGGTTTCCTATCGCGGACGCTTTTCGAAAATCGGCGGACTCGCTCACAGCGGCGCGGCAGGGTGAACATCGACCCCATTCGCGGCCGCTCGCCAAATCAACCAGGCCTTGCCGCAAACGCGGAATTCGGCATCTTGTTGGTTCATATTTCGCATTGCCCTGGATACGATACTCGTTCACAATGAAGCGCGACGCGTCAGGAACGACGATGCACTCGATTAATTGGGTTCGGGCACTGATGAGGCGGAACCGGTGGAGATCACACCGCATTTCGATGCAGCGGATTTTCAGTTATTCACTCGATACCCCTCCGGTGGACCCGTTCCAGGAGGGTTGCAGCGCTGATAAGGAACGCTTTAAGGCTATTCGAGATAGGCAGGCAAGGCTCAAATTACTGATAAAATGCTATACAGGAATTTGGGGAGGCATTGCTAGATACAAAGGTTAAGCTTTCGAAAACTTGATCCGTCTGTGTTGATCTATCTTCTCAAGCTGTTGATGACGACTCGCCGCCGCGGCCCCTCGCCGATGATGAGGTCGAGCTGAAGATCCTCCATCGCCGGATAGAGGATTTCCTCCACTGGGTTCAGGCGGTGGTCTCGTCGATCAACGGCACGTCGCGCGGCTCGAGGATTGGTCAGCTGCGCCGCGCAGGATCGCCGGCCTTGGCGATGACGGGGCCGGAGGTCGAGCGAAGAGTGCGCCGAGCTCGGCGCGCGATGATCTGGGCGAGCGTCGTTGCCGAGGCCAGGGGGGCCGACGAAGGGCACGTGATCGAGCACGTCGCCGCGCGCCTTGGCGCGCCTCGATGAAGACCTTGAGATTTTGCGCGCCCCCTCCTCCCGGTGAAATCGGCGAGCGCGGCGGCCGGATCGACGCGTCCTAGCGGTCGTCGTCGCACTTTTCAGGCGTCACAGGCGACGGGACGGCGTGGCCAGGAAATCGCTCCAACGGGACCGATGGGCGGGTCCGAGCACACCGCGGAAAGTGGAGCTCGGTTTTTCTCAGAAAGCCCGCTCAAATGTTTCAGAATCGATCACGTTTCTGCGTTGACGCGATCCGGCCTGAACGCAGCATGATCTATGGCCTCGAGCGGGTAAACCCCAAGAAGAGGCCGGCGCTGCGCGAGGGCGGATGCGGCCCGGCCCGACTTCCTGCCGCCGTCCGAATTTTTAACTCATTTGCCTGTAAGGTCGTCGCCGTCGCGGAAGCGGCGAGGCAACTCTATCCGTCGGGGGTTCTTGACCATGCGTCGATTTTTTCTCGCTTTGCCGATGATCCTACTCTGCGCCGCACCGGCGCGTGCCGGCGAGGCGGTGGTGGACAGCATTCTCGGCGGGGCTGCGGGTGGCTTGGTGCTCGGTCCCGTGGGTCTCGTCGGCGGCGCGCTGATCGGCGCGACGGCGGGGCCCGGTATTTCCAACAGCTGGGGCTTGAGCGGCAGGAGTCACGCTCGCCGTCACCACGCAAAGCCTCATCCTCAGCAGCAAGGCTGAGCGAGCGGGCGGTCGTATAGAGCGGGCGGTCGTATAATCCGGAGCGCCCGTCCGGCGCGTCGCCGGCGGGCGTCGGAGCCGCGAGGCTAATCGAGCTCGAAAGCTTCTTCATAATTGGAAAGCAGACTCTGATCCTGCTCGCTCTTCCTCAGAATGCAGTTCCCCACCGCGAGGAAGTCGAGATTCGTGCCCATGAAACATCTGAAGGCGTCTTCGGGGGTCGCCACGATGGGCTCGCCACGGACGTTGAAGCTCGTGTTCACCAAGACGGGGCAGCCTGTCTTGGAATTTGACCTTGAGATTGAGATTTTTCTGCATCGTGGGCGAGCGGGGATCGGCGAGAATCAGGCGGCGCCGAGCGCTCGCGGCCCGAACTCGAGGCGGCCCTGACGCCAGCCGACCGCTTGTTGCGAGGCGAGCGCCGCCGCCGTCTCCTCGATGAGCGCATCGTCATCGACGACTGAGAACCGGGCGTTGGCAGCCTTGAGGCGCCGTTCGATCTCGCTTTGATCGTATGCGGGGCCGAGATAGGACCCCTTCATCGCGTCACGCCGCCCTGTCAAATGGCGCGCGCCGCCTTCTTGCAGGTGATAGGCGGCGAGCGCCGCCGGCGTCGCCGGCTGCGGGCTGAATGAACAATCCCTCAAACAAGTCGTTGCGCAGAAGCTTGCCGTTGGTCACTGAGACCGCCGCGGGAGCGCAGGATCGCGTTCGGCCGACCTTAGCCGGTCTTCCGACCAGGGAACCGCAAAATTGGATGTCGATCTGGACGCGCCTCTCCCGTCGTTTGGCTCTAACTCCTAACCCATGAAGGCGCTCTTAGAGCGGTCTCCGATCAAGTTGTATCATATCCACAGGCATCAAAGTAGTTTGCGCATTCGGCGGGCTTGAAGATGTCTGCGCAGGTTTCGAGCGCGCGCATCAGGCCGGCGACGCTGCGTTCGGCGATCTTGCGCAAATAGGCCTTGAGCTTGGAATAGGCCTTCTCGATGGGATTCATGTCGGGGCTGTAGGGCGGCAGGTAGCGCAGCTCGGCGCCGGCGGCCGCGATCAGCTCTTCGACCCGCGGCCCCTTGTGGGCCGGGAGATTGTCCATGACGACGATGTCGCCCTTCGACAGCGTGGGGACCAGACATGTCTCCACCCACTCCTCGAAGAGCGCCGCGTTGATCGGCCGGTCAAAGACTTTCTGCGCTACGACGCCTCGAAGGCTCAAGCCGGCGACGAGCGTGACCGTCTTGTAATGTCCGTGCGGCACGGCGGCGCGCAACCGCTGACCACGCCGGCAGCGCCCGCCTTTTCGCGCCAGAGTGGTCGAGGCGCCGGTCTCGTCGATGAAGATGAGCCTCGAAGGGTCGAGATCTGGCTGTTCCTCGAACCATTCGAGGCGGCGCTTCAGCACGTCCGGGCGTTGCTGCTCGGCGGCGTGCGCGCTCTTTTTTTAAACGTGACGCCGTGACGATCAAAGAAGCGCCACAGCACGGAGCTCGAAAACCGCTCGCCGCAATTGTTGACCAGGCGCTCTTGGATCTCGAGCAGGGTGATGTCTGGCGTGCGTCTGATCAGCCCCATGAGGTAGTCCTGATGGGCCTCGATGCGGCCGGAGCGGCGATCGCCGCCGCAGGGCTTGGACGAGACGTCGCCCGTCATCTGGAATTGCTTGACCCAGCGCACGGCGCTGGCGATGCTGACCTTGAAGAGCTTCGCCGCCGCGTTGCGCGACAGTCCGTCGACAACGACCGCCTCTACCACGCGTTTGCGAAGATCGTCGGAAAGCGCCATTCCCGCCGCCTCCTTCCCGCGGCGGGAATCATGAATCAGATTTCAGCCGATTCGGGAATCCTGCGTCGATTCAGATCGTTCGGAGCCCGCTCTAGATGTCTCCTCATGGCGCGAATTTGAAGTGCGCAAACGCGTGCGTCGCAGCGGCAATGTGGGGAGGAGCGGACTCGTTTGAACTAAGCACTGGCGGCGCAGGTTGGCGCATTGCGAAAGGGGTGCTCTCAAAACGCCAGTCGGCTGTCGGTCTAAAACCGGATGGTGAGAGCGAGGATGTGGTTCGTTCCCATCGACGTCGAAGCGGCGACGCGGTTGTCAAAAGGGCAGAGCACGGTCACTCTGCCCCAAGCCGATTCATGCGCGTTAGATGTCGACTTGCTCCGCAATCGCCAGCGCGTCGTCGACTTCGATCCCGAGATATCGGGCGGTGCTTTCGATCTTGCGATGCCCCAAGAGAAGCTGAACGGCGCGGAGATTGCCGGTTCGCCGGTAGATCAGAGTCGCCTTGGTTCGGCGGAGTGAATGGGTGCCGAAGAACTTCGGATCCAATCCGATTTTGGCAATCCACTCCGACACAAGTCGCGCATATTGCCGCGTCGATATCGATACGAGACCATGACGACCAGGGAACAGGAAGTCGCCCGGCTTCTTGCCGGTAAATTTGATGTAGTCATCGACAGCATCGCGCGTCGGCTCGGTCAGTTCAAACCTCACGGGTTGGCCGGTTTTTCTCTGACGCACGGTGGCGCGATCGAGAGCGACGCCGTATGGGGCGACATCCTCGACTCGAAGGGCGACGACATCACAGCCGCGCAACTTACTGTCGATCGCAAGGTTGAACATGGCCAAATCTCGTGTCCGATGTTCGACCTGAAGCTTGGTCCGGATCGTCCATACGTGTTTGGGTCGAAGTGGGGGCTTCGCTCCGATCAATCTGCCCTTATTCCACGGCGCGCGCCCCGACACGCTTAACGTTGCTGTCGCCTGGTTTTGCATGACCTTCCTCCTCGGATTTCGGAGGACAGAAAAGTCGGACCTAAAAATCACCTCGGGCATAGGGGGTGCGAACATTTTTCACCGCGAAGATAGACGGCTGTTTGAGGATGAGCGGACTCGCTCATGGCAGCGCGGCACGGGCGAAGATGACCGAGGCCGTGTTGAAAACGCGCAGTCTGCTTCCGTCTCGCTACGCAGAAGGAGATTTTTTGCGAAATCCGGGTCTCTGAGCCGTCAGAGGCCTCCAAATTCGAGCCGGATTTTATGCGCTCGGAGTTTTCACACAGCCTGGACCCAATGCAGAAGTCGCCGACATGACGCGGGACGTCGCGGAGCTGCGACCGCCACCCTTGGCGTCCACGGCGTGAGGCGTTCGCGCGTCATGAGTTCGAGCCAAACGACGGGAGAGGCGCGTCCAGATGACAGGCAATATTGGCTATTTCCCTTTTCAGAACGGCGGCTTCGGCCAGTCGTCCGCCCCTCCTGCGCTCTGGCGGCGCTCACTGCGACGGCTCCGCCTTGTCAAAGACGTCAAATTCGAGGACACCTGCATCCGAACCGGAGCCCATCCGGGGAATCCCGGTATACTTCTCGCGAGTGGCTGGGGTCCACATGAAGGCTCCAAGTGCGAATCAGCAACCACTTGGAATCGCGCGGGCTTCAGCCACTCAACCAATTTCGAAACGGCCGCTAAATCGCCGCAGTTTTGGGTTGGATAGCAGGGCTTTCTGGCGAGCGCCGGTTCAGTTGCTGTTCATGACGATGCGAGCATCTTGTCATCATCGGCAACCCTGGGAGACGCGATCATGCGCCGCGTTCGCCAATTCTTCTCGCTACTCGGATTCGCCAGCGTGATAGCGGCCGGCGCCGCGAGCGCCTCGCCTGCTTTCCCAGCGCCGCCCGTCGAAACCGGCGCGGCGATCGAGCGAACTGATTGGGTCCAAAGATGTTGGTGGGTCGACTCTCCTTGGGGCCCGCGCCAGCAGTGCCGCCAGGTCTGGGTCCGGCCGCGTTACGACGACGACGATCGCGGTTGGGGCTGGGGCCATCGGGACTGGGGCTATCGGGGCGAGGAGTGGGAGCATCGCGGTCACCGCCACTGGCATGACGACGACTGATGGCGACAATCACACGCATGAGTCCGCGAAGAGCTTGCCGTCGCCTGGTATGTTGACGCCCTTATCGCCATGGAGCGCCATCTTGAAATACAAATTCCTAATCCTCGCCATATGGGCCATGCAATTTGGCGCCTTACTCGCCGTGCAAGGACCCGCTTTTGCGGCGGAAAAGCGGATGGCGCTGGTCGTGGGCAACGCCGCCTATGAGCAGAAGCCGCTGGAGACCCCCGCCAATGACGCGGGCCTCGTTGCGCAGACCTTGCAAGCGGCGGGCTTCGACGTGACGGGCGCGCGCGATCTCGACGAGGACTCGCTGCGTCACGCCTTCCGCGATTTTGGGGAAAAAGCCGCCGCAGCCGGACCCGACACCGTCGCCTTCGTGTATTTCGCAGGTTATGGGCTACAATTCGAAGGCGAGAATTATCTCATTCCCATCGGCGCCAACATCACGCGCGACGGGGATATTCCTTCGAAGGCGACGCGCGTTTCCGATTATGTCAAATCGCTCGCCGCTTCTGGACTGAAAGCGAGCGTCGTCGTTCTCGACGCGGCGCGCGCAAATCCGTTCACGCTTTCCGGCGCCTCGCTCGCCAGCGGTTTCGCGCTTTACGAGCCGGATTCGCATATGATCCTGGCGTACAACGCCGCGCCGGGAACAATCGCGCCGCCGGAAAAAGGCCCCTATGGCGCCTACGCCCATGCGCTTTCCGAAATGATCCGCGAGGGCGGATTACCGTTGTCCGAACTGTTCGAGAAAGTCCGCCTGCGCGTGAACGAAACGACCAAGGGCGCGCAATTGCCTTGGAACTCGGGTGGATTTCAGTCGTCATTCGTGTTTTTCGAACGTTCGGCGAATGCGCCGACGCAACCCGATCGAACCGCGTCCATTCGCATGAAGCCGATCGGCGAACTCGGCCCGCGCGACGGCTATGCCGCAGCCGTGCAGCGCGACAATATGCAAGGTTATGAGGATTTTATCGCAGCCTATCCGAGAGACCCTTCGGCGAGGCGCGTTCGCGCCATACTGGCGATACGGCGCGAGGCCATCACGTGGCGGCGCACCCGCGTCGCGGACTCGCCGAACGCCTATTGGTCCTATCTACGTCGCTATCCGCGCGGGCCGCATGTTTGGGACGCGCGCCGGCGCCTCGCAGAACTCGCCGCCGCTTACGATCCGCCGCCGTCCTTCGCGATGATCGATTACGACGTGCCGCCGCCGCCGCCCGAAGAAATTATCTATGTCGATCGGCCTGTCTTTGTATTCGACGATCCCGAATTCGATTTCGCCCCTCCTCCGCCGCCGCCGCTCTATATCCTGGCGCCGCCGCCGCCCGATTTCGTGGTCTTGCCGCCGCCATATTTCGTCGAGGAGAGCTATGCGCTGCCTATCCCCGTCTTCGTGCCGATCCCGGTTTGGCAGCATGCGCCGTCCTTCGTCGAGCCGCCGCCGAGCAATCTGATCTTTGAAAATATCCACAATCAGGTGATCTTCGAGCAGACGACCAATAATGTCGTGGTCAAGGATCCGGGTGGTCAATTGATCTCATCCACGGCCTTGAAAGCGGCCGGAATAGGCGCGGCCGCCGTGGCGATCGGCGCCGCTCTGCCATCCTTCGTGGCGAAGAAGGCGAATGTGGCGCCGCCGCCCAGCCCACCTTTCGGCGCGCCGCCGCTCGGCCAAGGCCAGCAGGGCAAACCGCCCATCGGACAGGTTCCGCCTCAGGGGCCCGCAGCCAATCCCGCCGCGACGCTGCACACGCTGCCGAATGCGTCGCCCTTGCCGACGCCAGGAGCGCAACCGCTCGGCCAAGGCCAGCAGGGCAAACCGCCCATCGGACAGGTTCCGCCTCAGGGGCCCGCAGCCAATCCCGCCGCGACGCTGCACACGCTGCCGAATGCGTCGCCCTTGCCGACGCCAGGAGCGCCGCCGCTCGGCCAAGGCCAGCAGGGCAAACCGCCCATCGGACAGGTTCCGCCTCAGGGGCCCTCGGCCAATCCCGCCGCGACGCTGCACACGCTGCCGAATGCGTCGCCCTTGCCGACGCCAGGAGCGCCACCGCTCGGCCAAGGCCAGCAGGGCAAACCGCCCATCGGACAGGTTCCGCCTCAGGGTCCCTCGGCCAATCCCGCCGCGACGCTGCACACGCTGCCGAATGCGTCGCCCTTGCCGACGCCAGGAGCGCAACCGCTCGGCCAAGGCCAGCAGGGCAAACCGCCCATCGGACAGGTTCCGCCTCAGGGTCCCTCGGCCAATCCCGCCGCGACGCTGCACACGCTGCCGAATGCGTCGCCCTTGCCGACGCCGGGAGCGCGGCCGCTCGGCCACGGCCAGCGGGGCAAACCGCCCATCGGACAGGTTCCGCCTCAGGGGCCCCGGCCAATCCCGCCGCGCGCTGCACACGCTGCCGAATGCGTCGCCCTTGCCGCCGCCAGCGCGCGCTCGGCCGCCCGCGCCACGTCCATCAGCGGCCGCCGCCGCCCGCCGCCATGCGCGCTCCGCCGCCCGCGCCGGTCTATCATCAGCCGCCGCCGCCGCCCGCCGCCATGCGCGCTCCGGCGCCCGCGCCGGTCTATCATCAGCCGCCGCCCCCGCCGCCCGCCGCCATGCGCGCTCCGGCGCCCGCGCCGGTCTATCATCAGCCGCCGCCGCCGCCCGCCGCCATGCGCGCTCCGGCGCCCGCGCCGGTCTATCATCAGCGCCGCCGCCGCCCGCCGCCATGCGCGCTCCGGCGCCCGCGCCGGTCTATCATCAGCCGCCGCCGCCGCCCGCCGCCATGCGTGCTCCGGCGCCCGCGCCACGGCAAGCTCCTGCCCCGCAAGGACAGCATTGAGCAATCGTGAATGGCGTTCCGGTCTGCAAGTGATGGAATGCGAGCGCTCCGCCTGGTCGTTCGATCGGTCGCCGCGTGGCGCGGGGATCGCCCCTTTCGTTCGCGGTGGTAAGACGCGTCGACCAGGACAACACCGACAGAATTTCTGGGACGATTCACCGCGGATTTACTGCCGTTGGGGAAAATGCGCGGGGTGTGGGTACCAAGCAAAGCGCGCCTTTATCAAAAAGGAGAAGCCAATGAAAAATGTTGTTGTCGCCGCCTTTCTGGCCCTCGCCCTTTTCTGCGCTTCCGCGATGGTTGCAACTCCGGCTCGGGCCGACTCTGCGGGCGCAGCCGTAGCCGCGGGAATCGGCGGCTTCGCACTTGGCGCCATCGCCGGCGGCGCTCTCGCCCACCCCGCGCCTCCCGCCTATTATTATCCGGCACCCACTCCGGTATACGTCGCTCCGCCTCCGCCTCCACCGCGATGTTGGACAGAAAATCGTCCGGTCTTTGACGAATACGGCTATCAAATTGGCTACCGCCCGCGCCGCATTTGCGAGTAGAAGCCGGGTTGCAAGCTGTTGTCACACAGAGGTCTACGCTGGGCGAGGAACGTCCGGTTCTGGCGCCAAGCGGCCACGCGACGATTGCGGGATGCTTGCATGAGACGTCCGGTTTCTGAGGTACTGCGGCCCCAATCAGAGGGGTTGATAGACGACATCTCCCTAACCGCACCTCCTATCGGCTCATTGACCTCGCCGCTGATCGGATTTCCTCATGCCGCTCGCAGCGGCGTCAGCCAATTCCAACACAACCGCGAGGGGACAGGTATGCGTTCGACGAGACTAAATCTCATTTTCGAGTCTTTCAACGCTGGCGGCAAACTGGGCGTAAGCGGTGATCGCCGCCTCGTCAGTCACTTCGGCTTCAGGCGTCTTCGTCAGCCGACTAACCCAAAGCCGTCCGGCGGTGAGCTGATCTCCCGACTTGTGAGCCGCCCAAAGCCGACGGCTTCGCTCGGCTTCGATGGCCACGAGCTCCTTCCGCGAGACGGGGTTCTGTTGGGTACTGGCTCGCAAAATCGAACTCTGAGATCTTCCGCCTCACGTCCGCAAAGCAAGCGGCGTCCTCGCGCTGTGGGCAGAGCGGCTCACCCGGCGATCGCGTGAACATGCGCCGTCCAAAAGGCCCCTCGATGAGATGTTTCTCCTCCACCTCTGCGATCGCCGGCAAGGCCAACACATCCCAGCCCCCTTGCGTCAACACGTGACCCACGAGGTCCTGCTGGTGCAAGCGCTGCATCACGACAATTACGGCTCCCCGCTCCTTGTTGTTGAGGCGACTGATAATCAAATCGTCACACCACGCGTGCGTCGCCTTGAGAGCCTCCTCGGAGAGAGCGTCTTCCAGCCTGTGCGGATCGTCGATCACGATAAGGTCAGCGCCGCGCCCTGTCAGGGCAGCGCCGACTGAGGCCGCAATCCGCCTTCCCCCAGCGATGGTTTCGAAGTCCCTTGAGGACTGGCGATCCCCGAGAACGTGGCCGAAGACGGCGCGGTAGAAAGAGACTCCGCATGACGCGGAGACAGTCAGCCGCGAAAACGTCGGCCAGCTCCTGACTGAAGCTCGCGCAAAGCACTTGCGTTTTCGGATCATGGCCCAAAACCCAGGCGACGAAGGCGATAGAGACGCAATGCGACTTGAGATGCCGAGGCGGGAGGTTAATAATCAGGCGTTTGATCTCACCGCGACGCAGGGCTTCTAGCCTTGTCGCGACGACCTCGATGTGGGGCGCAAGCTCGAACTCCCGCCCTGGATGCAGCTCGTAGTAGCTGCGCTCGATAAAGCTCGTTAAGTCCTCGCTCAAGATCAGGCGCAGCTCTTCCGCGGTGAGGAACTTTTGCGAAATCTGGGGGCATGGAATCCATCATTTAGATTTCTCGTCTGTGTCCTCTCGAGCGGCTTCGGAAGAAGGCTCGGTGTTCATGCGAATGCGCCGAACGATGCTTTCGATCACGCGCCTGTTCTGGGTGAGGTCGATCGCCAGAGATGCGCGGGCTTCCCTCGGCGCCTCGGTGCGATTTATCTGACCGACGACGAGCGCCATGGACTTGGGGTCATTGCCGAGGGCTTTATTTATGAGTTGCTTTGCAAGCGCTTGCTTTTTGGGGATCCGACGGCGCTTGCCCTGCTCGATGAGCGCGACCGGTTGCGCCAGCTCCTCTGAGAACACAGTGTTGAAATTCTTCGACCCCCTGGGACGCCCCTTCGGGTTGCCGCTGCGGCCGGGCTGAAAGCGAGTCGCTTTTGGCGGTTGGCCGTAGCCGACCTCGTAGGCGCGTTCGCTGACGTCCATGTTCTCCGGGGCATCCGCCGGACTCGTCTGGTCGTCGCGCCTCCAAGTCATGGCGTCGCTTCCTCGTCGGTTGGAGTGGCGCAGAGGTGTGCAGAGCACAGCGCAATCCAGGATTCCGCTAGCGGATCGAGCTCAGAACGCGAGGTGTTGAGCGGCGGCGGCGGGGCGGCTGGCGCCTCGCTTTGAGCAAGCCGCTCTTCTGCGATCTCGTCAAAAGTTCGGCCATCGCCTTCCAGAACCGCATCGGCCTTCGTGTAAGCCTGCCAGCGTCGGATCGCGACATCGACGTAGGCCGGCTCATATTCGAGGCCAAAGCAGCGACGCCCAATCTTTTCCGCAGCCACGATGGTCGTGCCAGAACCGAGGAACGGGTCGAGGACGATATCGCCTTTCGACGTGCAATCGCGCATGGCGTCGGCGACCAGCGCGACCGGCTTGACGGTCGGATGCATCGCCAGCGCCTCGTCCCGGCCCGCGCCGAAACTATTGACGCCGGGATAGGTCCAGACGTTGCTGCGGTTGCGCCCATGTCTGCCGAGCTCGACATTGTTCTGGTGCGGCGTTTCGCCTACCCGGAAAACCCCGATCAGCTCATGCTGGCTGCGGTAAAGCGACCCTTGGCCGGAATTGGTCTTGTTCCAGACGACCAGATTGAGCATCGAGCTATAGATGTCGCGCCCGACCTTCATCAGAATGTCGATGTGACGCCAATCCATGCAGACGAAATGCAAAGCGCCGTCGCGCGAGGCGCGGGCCGCTGGCTCGAGGCATGCCAAGAGAAACGCGCGGAAAGCGGCGTCACTCATCTCGCCTGAAGCGAAGGCGAACTCGTCATGTCTGACCCGACCCCGCCCCTGGACATGCCCGCCAATCCGCACGTTGTAGGGTGGATCCGTGAAGACCATCGCGGCCAGATCGCCTTTCATGAGGCGGGCGTAGCCCGAGGCCTCGCGCGCGTCGCCGCAGAAAATCCGGTGCTTCCCCAGGATCCAGAGATCGCCGCGACAGGTGACCGCGGGCCCGGCGGTCGGCGGCAAGCGGTCCTCGGGTTCGGGTTTCTCCTCTCCAATGTCGGCCAGGAGGACGTCGATCTCGCCGAGTTCAAAGCCGGTCAGCGCGATGTCGAGATCGAGAGACGGCAGGAGGATCGAGAGTTCCTCAAGCTCGCTCGCCAGCATCTCACGATTCCAGCCGGCACGCTCCGAAAACTTGTTGTCGGCGAGCACGAATGCGCGGACGAGCTCGTCGCTCAAGCCTGTGACGCAAATGGTCGGGACGGCTTTTATCCCGAGAAGCTTCGCCGCGGCATGCCTGGCGTGGCCAGCCAAGATCATCCCCGTTTCGTCGACGACGATCACGCCGATGAAGCCGACCGCCTTGATCGCCTTGGCGAGGTCTTTGATCTTTCGCTTGCTATGGGTCCGAGCGTTCTTGGGGTTCGGCCGCAGATCGTCCACAGAGCGCATGCTCGACGTCATATGTGGAAGGATCGCGAACACGCAGGGCGGCAGGACCAGGTTCCGGACGGACGCTGGGACGCCCGATCTTGAGGTCGGCGGGCATATGTTCATCTCCGCAGAATCAGAAGTGCCGCGAAGTTAAATCACAAGACGACGGTCCAACGCTAAGACACAAAAAGGCTCAAGTTTTCCCCGCCCCGCGCCCTGAGCCGAGTGCAATCCAGAGCGACCCATCCGAGGCTTCCCCTTAAGGGGATTGCCGTGCCCGCAGTCGGCGGCGCGCCGGCCGTGAATCGAAGTCCGGGTCGCCGATCGCGATGCGGGTCGCCAGGGTTGCGGGATCCGTGATGTCGCCCTCATCCGGATCAACGGTGTAGGCCCTCTTCACCACGTGGAGGAGCACCTCGTGCGTCACGCTTGCGATGCTGGGGACGCGTCCCCTGGGGTCGCGAAGGCGCCGGCGCAGCGTTCTGGATATTTCGATCAGCCGCCGACACGCCGCGTCATCGCGATCCATCGCTCGGCCGACCAGCGCCTGCAGCGAGTCGATCGACATCGAGAGGCCCGCCGTGGCGCAAGCATTTCGGAGCGGAACCTCGACCAGTGGCTCATTCAGGGCGCGCCCAAGAACTTTGGCGCGACGCGATATGACAAGCGAACTCGCACCCTCAGCCTTCGCAAGCGCAACAAGAGAGATGGACACGTTGCGCTCGGCGAGTCGCTGCCCCAATAACTCGCCACCAAGTTTCTTGATCGCGTTCGCCAAAACCCGCGCCTCAAGAGGAGGACGACTTTCTCGAATAAAGAATGGCTCATATCCCTTCACAGCCGGCAATCGTTCGATCCGTTCGACCGCCTGCGCCACTCGAAGAAGCGTCGGCGTAGCCCGTTGAACAAGGAGCGCGACTGCTTCCGCGATGCGCAGGCAAGCCGGGGGAGAGCTTCCAGGAAGCTCCGCAGAGTGTCGCTCGACGTCAGGTCGTCAGCCCCCGCCGCAGCCATAAATGCTCTCATTTCTTGATTGTGGGCGCGCCCGCAGCTCGAAGCCGATTCTCGCCTGCGCGGCAAATCTGAGAGTAGCAGCCAGCGAGGGCAGGGGGTAGAGATGCGCATTATTGCGGAGGTTCAAGCATTCCCTGATACGAGACAAAAGGCCCAAAATCATTCCCTGTTCGCTCGAAAAATTTCCCTGTTCGCTCCCTTAGGGAATTTCCACCCAACCCATTGAGATATCTGCGGCCTATGCGCCGAAACGCGCGAATTCCGCCCTCTTTTTCTAAAATTCCCTGTTATTTTCCCTGTTAGCAGGGAATTCGACGTGGAGACGGGTTCGCTCGCGGACTGCCTCCACAGCCAGCGTTTATTCCATTGAATTAGAATAGGTTTGTGGCGGCCTTAACAGGCGTTTCAGGGAAGCCATTGAGGTGGCGAGGGCTTTAGTTCGAATCCATATTGCCGGCTTCTGGTGTGCGTAGTCGGACCACGTTTTTGAGTTGGCGGCGGCTGAGGCCGGCAGTCGGCGCAGGGTCCGCTGACTTCACGGCCGATAGCCCAAGGCAGAACGCCTTAATCGGGAGCGTCAACTCCAGTCTGCGCGACTAATTGCTCGACGGCGGAACCGATTACTTCCTCAGCGAAGCAGCGGTCGTGATCGAAGGCTTTCGATAGTATTACAACAAATTGCGGCCGTGTTCGTCGCTGGGGTACAGGCCATGATCGTGTCCGAGCACGTGGTGTAGCTTAGCGGGGTTATCAGCGCGCTTGCCGCTCTGGACCGGATTGATCACGCCGCCACGGCGGGCAACCGCGACTCGCCAGGGGCTATTCGCCGCAATCTTACATCGTCCAACGTTACGATCCAAAGGCTCAGTCGGAGCTTTGGAGAGAAGGGCGTCTCGGTGGCAGCTGCTCTTTGGCGTGAAAAGTGATCGAAACGCTATGCCGGCATTTCAAGCGATCTCAGTCAGCGAGAGCCCGGAACTCGCATTCGCGCTGCGACCTTCGGGACCAGAATCTCGCCGGATGTTTGTAAAGCGCCGCTCTGCGGCTGAGGCGGGAAGCCGAGCTGTCCGCCTGAAGGCGCGGTTGAGACTTGCGCCCCTGGCGGAACCGGCTTGGCGATGGTCGCCGCCGAGCGTCACGCCCTGACTGTTGATTTTCAGCGCCTCGCCCACCGCGAGAGGGATTGAGGCCGGGTGTGTTCCCGACGCCCCTCGGATCGGGCGAAGACCTCCCGTTACCCATCTCAAAAGCCGGTGGCGCCTTCTCTCCCGCAAAGCGTTGGCTCCAGACGCGCTACGACAGAGCGTGTCAAGGGCGAACTGCTTGGTTTACGGCCGCGTTTCGCGTAAATGACGTTTAGATGACGCTTCGATGACAATCTGTGCCGGATTGGCGGAGGGGAGGCAGCCGTGCCCCACAAGATGTTTCGCCAAGCTGCGCTTCCGACCGTTTTCTTCCTCGGGATCTTGCTTGCTCTAAAAGCCGTAACCGACAGCGACTTCATCGAGTGGAGCCAGTATTTTCTTGCTGTAATCGCCTTCGGTCTCGCGCTTGCCCTTCCCTGGCGTCCGGCCCTGATCTATCTGGGCTGCTGCGTCATCGCCTCTGTCGCAATCATCTATGTGAACGACGCGAAAATCTCGCTGACCGAGATGCCTTTGACATTTCTTGACCTGCAGATAGCGCTCGCGAATCCGGGAGGATTTCTCGGCGCGATGAAAATTTCCTGGCTCCCCGTCGCCCTGTTGGCTTGCGTGGTCGCGGGCCTCGCCGTCGGCGCCTCCTACTGGTGTCTTTCGTGCTTGCGCCGGACGGACATTCGTGACCGGGGCGTCGCCAGAGCGTTCGTCATCGCTGCCGCCGGCCTCCTGGCCTCGGTCTCCGTGGCAATTTTCTCTGAACGATTAGAGACCGCGGTCATGCGGCATGAACTTGCCGAAATCGCGAACATGCCGGATGGGCTCCTCTTGATCGCGAGGAAGGTTGGGCCGATTCCCTTCCTGGTGCTGAGCGCGCAATACGACGCGACGAAGACCTCGCCGTTCCGCACGTTAGCCAACCAGGACTCGGCGAGAACGGCATCGCGGACCGATCGCCCGCCAGAATATTTGAAGCCGCTCAAACCGCCGCAGCGTCTTCCCGACATCGTCATTGTGCTTCTCGAGTCGACGTTCGATCTTCCGCGCGTGTTCGATGTGACGCCCGAGCTCCGCTCCGATCTTTTCCCTAACTCGTCGAGCGGACAGTTACAGGGCGAACTCGGCGTCAACGCCATCGGCGGGGGGACATGGATCAGCGAATTCGAGGCGATTACGGGAATCCCCTCCCGCATGTTTGGCTATGCCGGATATTACACGCATGTCGAGCTCGCCCCTTATGTCAAAGCGTCGCTGCCCACGCATCTACGCGCAAAAGGGTACAAAACTCTTGGCCTTTATTCAGTTGAGGGCAAATTCTATGGCGCGCGCCTCGCCTACGCCCGCTACGGCTTCGAGTCCTTTTTTGATGGGGTCGATCTGCACATCGAAAAGCCGTGGACCGCAGAAGACACGGATATCATGGCGAGATACATCGACGTGATCAAGCGATCCGACCCGTCCTCGCCGCTGTTCGCCTTCGCGCTGACGATGGAGAATCATTCTCCGCATCCCTGCTCTCGCTTTGGAAGCGAGGCGGAGATGCCCTACCGGTTCGTCGGAGAGGCTCATTCGCGGGCCACTTGCGAACTCAACGAATATATCGCGCGATACCGCTCGACCGAGCTGGCTATCAGACTGCTGGAAGAGACCCTGCGCGAGAGGGAGAAGGCGACGGGCCGTCCTTATGTTCTCGCCGTTTTTGGCGACCATCAGCCGAACTCGTTCACGGGCACGGCCAAGACGCCGTTTTGGAAGCCAGAAGATTATTCAAAGCTCAGGCGCGCTTCGAACGACGTCACCTTCTATCAGATCCGCAGTTCGCTGCCGTCGCCTTTCGCCGTCAAGTCGCTCGACGTCCCGATCGTCATGCTCCCGACCCTCGTCAGCGCCTATGTCGCGAGCGATTTGAAGGACGTCTACTTGCCCGACAATTTTAATATCCAAGCACGTTGCGGGGAAAAAATTACTTTGCCGCGGCTGAATTCCGCCTATGGAAGGGACGCGATGATTCCGGAGAGCGAGCCGGGTTCCGTCGCGCTCCGGGCGCCATTGCCCGAGGTCTGCCAAAGCGCGCTGATCGAGGCGCGGAGCGGCTATGAACGACTAATCGAGATGCCTTAGCCTTGGCTGCTGTGACCGACCCAGAGAACGAACTGACGCGCGCGACGCATGACGACGAGACCATTGAGGTGCGTGATGTGCTGATCGTCGCCAATCCAAAGGCGCGGGGCTTTTCCGAATCGACGCTGGCGACGATCGAAGCTGAGTTCGTCCGAAACTTCCTCAATGTCGAGACAAGGCGCTCGGCAAAGAGAGGGGACATTCGCCAAACCGTCGCCGCGATCGGCGGAGCGTTCGATGTCGTCGCCGTTCATGGCGGCGACGGCTCGATCAACGAAGCCGTCGCGGGGCTGCGCCAGATCGCGGGACGGCGACCCGCGCTGGCGCTCATCGCCGGCGGGACGGCGAATGTGCTGGCTCTGGAGACGGAGACCGGGTTTGCGTCCTTGCACATCGCACAAGACATCATGGAAGGGAGAACGACGCCCCTCCATTATGGGCTCGCGAACGGACGGCCCTTCCTGCTCATGGCTTCCGCTGGCCTTGACGCCGCCATCGTGCATCAAATCCCGAGCGGCCTAAAGGCGGCGTTCGGGAAATGGGCCTACATAGCGGCGGCGATCGCCCGGAGGCGGCGCGCGCGCACGCCAGACCTCCTGGTGACGGTCGCCGGACGGATCATCGTCTGCCGCATCGCAATCTGCGCCAATGCGTCTCGCTATGGCGGCGACTTCATCATTGCGCCGGAAACGCACGCCACACTGCCGGGCTTGCAGCTCGTGCTGATCGAGGAAGACAGCCTGCTCGGGCTGCTGCGGATCGGCTGGCGCCTGCTCGCCGGGAGCACTCTCGAGGGGGCGGGGGTCCGTACGCTTGGAGCGGATGAAATCGAGATCGCCGCCGTCGCGCCGACGCCTACGCAGCTTGACGGCGATCCCTTCGGGACGACCCCGTTGCACGTCAGGATTGCGCATGCGCCGCTCAGGCTTATCAGGGCGAGACGACGAGCCGGATGAGGGAAGCGCGGGTCGCCGCGTTGGAGCGTCGGAGCGAGACGGTTGCATTCATGACGTCAGTCGAGCGGCGCGGGACCGTCCTCGGCGGCGCCGCGCAAGGCAAAGTAGATGATGTAAACATAGCAGAGAGCGGGCAAAATGAATGCGCGGTGGATTCCGAAGTGATCGGCCAGCGCGCCTTGAAGAATTGGCAAAACCGCTCCTCCGACGATCGAGCACACCAGCACGCCCGACCCTTCGCTCGTCAGGGCTCCAAGCCCTTCGATCGCAAGCGTGAAGATGCTCGGGAACATGATGGAGTTGAACAATCCGACGAGCAGAATGCTCCACATCGCCGCATGTCCCGATGTCAACGCGGAGGTGAGGGTCAACGCCGAGGCGATCGTCGCAAAAGTGGCGAGCAAACTGCGGGTCGGCGCCCTCAACAGCAGAGCCGAGCAGATGAAACGGCCGATCATTGCGCCTCCCCAATACAGTGAAACGTAACGTGCCGCGAGGTCCTCGCCAATGCCGCCGATATCCGGCTGACTGAGATAGTTGACCAGGAAGCTGCCAATGGAGACCTCCGCGCCCACATAAACGAATATGGCGATTGCGCCGAGCACCAGGCGGCGTCGCTTCCAGACCGACCCGAGCGACCCAGCATCTCTGGGCTCGACCGGGAAGGCAGGGAGATTGGATCTCGCGATAAGGGCGCCGAGAATGAAGATGACGAGCGCAAGCCCGAGATATGGCGGAATCACCGACGCGGCCTCATGCAAGCGGTAGGCCTTGAGTTCGGCGGGCGCGAGTGGGTGCGCTTGCGCAAGGATTTTCGGAGCCGCGTTGAGGATCAGCAGACTGCCGAGCAAGGGCGCAAGGGTGGTTCCAAGCGAGTTGAAGGCTTGCGCCAGATTGAGACGGCTGGAAGCGGTGCGGGCGGGGCCCAGCAATGCGACATATGGGTTCGCCGATACCTGCAGCGCGGTGATTCCGGCGGCGAGAACAATGAGGGCGGTGAGGAAGAGCGGAAAAGAAAGGGCTCTCGCGGCGGGGATGAAGAGCAGGGCGCCGACGCCCATGGTCATTATCCCGAGGACCATGGCGCTCTTATAGCCGACGCGCTCGACCAGCTTGCCGCTCGGCGCCGCGAAAACCAAATATGCGGAGAAGAAACTGAATTGAATCAGCATTGCCTCCACATAGTTGAGCTCGAAGACAGCCTTGAGATGGGGCACGAGGATATCGTTCAGGCATGTCAGCAGACCCCACATGAAGAACAGCGCGGTGACGGTCGTCATCGCTCGCGGGTTGGTCGGAGCTTCGGGCGCATGCGCGCGCGGCGACCGTGTCAGGGTCCCAGTCACGATCGAGCCGTCCGCCTCCATCACGATCGACCCCTTACCGCGGTTGTTGCTGGCTTGCCGGCGATGGTCGCTGGTCGTCTTCGCAGAGCGGATTTGGCATATGCGCGCATCGAAGCGGCGGGACCTCGAAACGCACCTCCAAGACCTGGGCCGAGTCAGGCCCGACGGCCGCGCTGTAGGCGCCGGGGTCGACCGCGATGCGCATGTCGGGGCGCAGGGACATCAGCTCGTCACGCGTAACCGTAAACTCCACTTTCCGCGTCTCGCCTCGCTTCAACTCGATTCGTTTGAACTGCTTCAATTCTCGTACCGGCCGGGCGACGGGGGCGACAAGCTTGCGCATGTAAAGCTGCACGACTTCTTCGCCGGTTCGAGCGCTGTTGTTCGTCACGTTCACCGACACCCGCGCCTCCTGGTCCGGTCCGGGCTGCATTTCTGCGCGCAGATCTGCGAATGCGAACCTGCTGTACGAAAGGCCGTGGCCAAATGGATAAAGGGGCGAGGACGGGAGATCTTGGTAGCCTGTCTGCCAAGGCGGGTTGAGGCCCGGAGGCCGCCCGGTGTTGAGATGATTGTAATAGATAGGGACCTGTCCCACGGCGCGTGGGAAGGATACGGGCAATTTGCCGCTCGGATTGACATCGCCGAAAATCACGTCGGCGATTGCGTTGCCGCCCTCCGTGCCGGGAAACCATGCTTCGAGGATGGCGGGCGCGTGTTCGGCCGCCCATGGGATTGCGAGGGGACGACCGCCCATCAAGACCAGCACGATCGGCTTGCCGGTCGCAGCGATCGCTTCGAGAAGCTTTTGCTGTTGTCCGGGCAGTTCCAGAGTGGACCGCGACGCCGCTTCGCCACTCATGTCGCCGCTCTCTCCCACTACCACAATGGCGACGTCGGCCTGCCGCGCTGCTTCGACGGCCGGCGCGATGCCGTCTGTTGCGTCGGCCGCGACGTCCACGCCCTTGCTATAGAGCGCCTTGGCGCTCACCGCCGCGCGAACGCCATCCAGCACGGAAACGGCCTCTGCGTGATCCCCTTTGGCGGCCCAGCTGCCCAGCATGTCAAGCTTGCTGTCGGCCAGCGGCCCGATGATCGCAATCGCGCCGACGGATTTGGATAAGGGCAACAGATTGCCTTCATTGCGCAGCAGCACGATCGACTTGCCTGCGATCGCTCGCGCGGTAGCGCGGTTCTCGGCCTTCAGCGACGCGCCGGCTTCGTGCTGCTCGTCCACGTAGGGCCGCTCGAAAAGACCGAGCTGCAGCTTCACCCGCAGAACGCGACGCACCGCGTCGTCAACGACGGAGATCGGAACCGCCCCGTCGCGCACCAGAGCCGCCGCATGGTCGATGTATGCGTCG
Source organism: uncultured Alphaproteobacteria bacterium (assembly GCA_963760695.1). GTDB lineage: Bacteria > Pseudomonadota > Alphaproteobacteria > Rhizobiales > Beijerinckiaceae > Methylocystis. Next base: position 22,456 of record CAVXEI010000023.1, read on the forward strand.
CTATCCATATCCAAATCCACGCCCGCCAGCAGAGCTTGGCGCGCGGCGTCCTCCTTGTCCGAGGCGACCCCTTGCGTCACCAGCTCGCGGATGGACCACATGTCGCTCACCACGAAGCCTCGAAAGCTCCACTCTCCCTTCAGGATCTGACGCAAGACGAAGCGGTTGGCGGCGGCCGGCACGCCATTGAGCGTATTGAAGGAGCTCATGAACGTGGCCGCGCCCGCGTCGGCCGCCGCCTTGAAAGGCGGGAGGTAGACCTCGCGCAGTCGGCCTTCCGACATATCCACGCTGTTGTAATCGCGACCGCCTTCTGCGGCGCCGTAGCCGACGTAATGCTTCGCGCAAGCCGCGATGCTGGTCGCGGAGGAGAGATCGGCTCCCTGGTAGCCGCGAACGTAGGCGGCCGCCATCACCGATCCCAACAGCGGGTCTTCGCCCGCCCCTTCCGCAATTCGCCCCCAGCGCGGGTCGCGCGCGATGTCCACCATGGGGGAGAACGTCCAGCGGACGCCGGCGGCGCTGGCCTCTTGCGCCGAGATCCGGCCTACCGTCTCGACCACGCTCGGATCCCAGGCGCTGGCTAGCCCCAGCGGTATCGGAAAAATCGTTCGATAGCCGTGCACTACGTCACCACCGAACAACAAAGGGATGTGCAGTCGCGAATGCTCGATGGCGAAACGCTGGAGATTGTTCGTCCGCGCCACGCCCATGAAGCCCAATATCGAACCGACCTTGCCCGCGGCGACCGCCTGCTCCAAGCTGGATCTGTCATACAGAACCAGGTTCAGCTGGCCCACTTTTTCCTCAAGCGTCATCTTCGCGAGCAAAGCGTCGACGCGCGCGTCGACATTGGCTTGGGGTTCGGCTGGCTTCGCGAACGAGGTCGAGGCGATGAGCGATAGCATTGACAGAATGCGCGAGAAGCTTGCGCGCCGCATGAGCTCTCCTCCCGAGCAACTCTCCCGCCCGGCCCGACCGATTTTCTGGTCTAGCCGGCCGCTGAAAATGTGTACGAGGTCCACGCTCCGATGCCCATGCGTTCCCGCATCGCATTAGTGACGTCCCCGCCAACAAAGCACCTTTTCAACTGCCTGCTAGCGGATACACAAACTTAAAGCACAGGCGCGTTCTGATCGAGAGGCATCGGCGAGGGCTCGGCGACCGCAGGCTCGGGCGGGCGAAATTCCAAGATGGGATTAGACAAAGCGCATTGCGGCGACGACGCCATGGGCCGATCACTGGAGGCGTCAGGCAAAGCCGGCTGCAACGATCTTTTGAACTTCCCACCAAAATCGGAGCCCGTGAAAGGGCCAATCCTCGTTACGGCGCCAAAGGCGCTCTTGGCGCCAAGCGGCCTCTCCGGCCAGTGGGATGCACATCAGCCTGCTGAGGAGTTGCAGAGATGACGGACCCAAGATGCCTGGTCTGCCGGTTGAACCTCCCAAAGATCTCCAAGGATACGCCAAAAATAGGGGTTCGGCGCAAGGCACATAGTTCGATATGTATCCAGGAAGGGCAGCCAAATTTATCCTGCTGAAATCACGCGGTCAGTGCGCCGCCCATGAGAGACGCCTTCTCGATTTCTCTTGCCGCCGACGGACCACTACGTCGAGGAATGGGGCCGTGGCCGAGCATGGCCGTTGGCGTGAAAACTGCCTCTATCGCCTCCCCGCTCCCTTACCGATTGCATTCCTTGACGATCGAAATTCAAAGTCCCATGATCGGCACGTCGACTTGGTCGAACATTGCATTAAACATAAGGAGTTGCGGGATGACTGCCGAAGCCGAAAATTCCCAGAAATGGTGTTTCGCCTGGTTCAAGGCCCCCCCGCCGACAACGGGGCAGGCCAAGGCCGCGCTCGTCAAAGGATCGAAGTGGCAGTCCGGCGACACAATTTCTATCTCCTTCGTGGACGGCACGGACCAGCAGAAGGCGCTCGTGCGCAAGTTCGCCTCTGAGTGGATCAACCATCTTGCAAATTTGCGCTTTGCGTGGCTCGAGCCGCCGGACACCGACATCCGAGTCTCCTTCTCGAATCCGGGCTCGTGGTCGGTGATTGGCACGACCTGTCGCAACGTTCCGCAAGACCAAGCCACCATGAATTTCGGGTGGCTGACGCCGGACGTCACCGATGAAGAGGCGCGCCGCGTCATCTTGCATGAATTTGGTCATGCTCTCGGGCTCATTCACGAGCACCAGAATCCGGACGACGAGATTCATTGGAACAGGGACGCGGTCATCGCCGACCTTTCCGGCCCGCCAAACAATTGGGACTTGCCTACGATCGAACACAATATGTTCGAGAAATATCCGCCGAACGAGATCGCGGGCACCACGCTCAATTCGACGTCGATCATGATGTATCCGATCCCGAAGAGCTGGACGTTGGACGGGAAATCTGCGGGGCTCAATACGGATTTGTCTGCGACGGACAGGACCTTCATCAAGCAGCAATATCCCTAAGTCGCATGGCTTTCGGCGACCGCGCCCTCGTCGTGGGCATCAACGTCTACCCAGGCTTGACGCCCCTGGCGGGCGCGGAAGGCGACGCGCAGGATTTTTATGCCTGGGTGACGAGCCCGCAAGGCGGGGGCGTGGCCAAGGAAAATGCGACGCTGCTCGTGTCGTCGCAATTCCAAGCGGCCGCCTCGGTCGACGACGCCGAGCCGGCCAATGTAAAGATCGAGAAGTTTTTTACGGCCCTCGCGAACGACGCCGCCGCCAACGACAACCAAAAAGCCGGCAAGCGTCTCTGGATGTTCTTTTCGGGACACGGCTTTGCGCCGACGGGCCTGCGCTCGGGCGTGCTCATGGCGAACGCGACGCCGACGCTCGTTCGTAACATTTCTGCGGAATGGTGGGCGGAACGGCTCAATGAAGGCGGCTATTTCGACGAGGTGATCCTGTTCCAGGACGCTTGCCGCGAACCCGCGCCGACGGCCGACTTGACGCCGCCTTTTCTTCTTCCAAGGCAGGCCCCCGTTCGGCAGAACCCGAAGAAATTTTGCGCTTTCGCCGCCAAGAACCGCAAGCTCGCGCTGGAGAAGCGGTTTCCGGACGGACGCGTGCATGGGGTGTTCACCATGGCGCTCATGCAGGGCCTCCAGGGGAAAGCCTGCGATTCGTCCGGCGCGATCACAACGGAAACGCTCAGGGAATATCTCTATAACGCCGTGCCTTCGCTGCTGTCGCCGGACGACATGATGGATCCCCGGATCGCCACGCAGCCCGATATTCCCGCATCCGATCAATTCCTGCTGCTCCCAGGAGCGAGCGTCACGGCGTTTCCGGTGAGAATTTCCGTGAAGACTCCCGGCCAGAGAGGGCTGGTCACCGATGGCGGCCGGCGGACGGCGGCGGAGATCGCCTTGACGCCGGCGCAATGGAACCTCTCCCTGCCTCTCGGCCTATATAAAGCTGCGGTCGTCGGGTCCGGGGAGACCTTGTTCGAAGTTAAAGGCGAGATCAACCCGGATCATTCCGCGAGAGTCGTCGATGTCAGCGTCTGAAGCCAAGCTCACTGTCGACGCCGCAGATCTGACGGCGAAGATCACTGTTCTCGACGCAAACTACGCGAGGGTGCGGTGGGCGCTCGGCCGTCTCGAGGCCACGCTTCCGGCGGGACTTTACAAATTGCGCGTGCGCGTGGGCTCCGCGACGCAGGAGCAGCTTATCGAGCTCGGCGACACGCGTCGATCTGCACATCCAGACCTCTGCCTTTCGCCACTCCCGTCCCGCTCGCGCGAACGGCGAGCCCCAACGACGCCGACGGCGCGATCGCCGCGCAGCTCAGCCGCAGTCGCAGCGACAGACTGGGCGACGGCGCCTCGATTTTCGTCTTCGCGCGCGAGCTTGAAGACGGGCGCCTCGACGCCGGCGCACAATCCTGCGGCCGGCTTGAGCCTGCACGCGCCGGACGGGCGTATGCTCGCCAATATCGAGGCGAACGCGACCGTCGCCGAGAGACGCGCCGGATGGCGCGCCGACGTCGCCCCGGGCGCCTATCGCCTGCGGCTCGAGCGCCGGGACGGCTTCGCGCTGGAGCGCGCCCTGATCGTGAGCGCAGGCCAGCAGGCGCAGGTGTTTTTGTGGCCGGTCGAGCAGCGCCTCGCGGACGCCACGACACAGCGTCTCGCCGATCTCGCCCAGGCGTCGCTGCATATCTCCTCGATCGAGGGTTTCAATCCCGAAGACGATGATATGCGCGTTGCGGAGCTGTTGGCCTACGCCCTGGTGCAGACGCGCGAGGCGCTCTCCGACAGGCTGCTCGAGCGGCTCAGGAAGGACCCGATCAATCCGATGCTCGGACTGCTCGGCGCGCACCTCATGCTGCGAGAGCAGAAAGGACCGTCGCCCGAGTTCGACGCGCTCGTCGACCGCTTGTCCGCGCTTTTCGGTCCCTCGCATCCCGACATCTGCGCTCTGCGATTGAAGCAGACCGTAAAGCCTGCCGATGCGCAGGAGATCGTGCGCATGCCGCCCTTGTTGCGCGAGAGCTGGGAGATTGCCGTCGAGGCGAGCGTCACGCGGCCGGAGGTCATCGCTCTCGATCCGCCCTGGCGCCTCGCTGCGCAACGCATGATCTCCACGGGGCCCTGGCTCAGTTGGCGGGACGCGGCCGACGCGGGGGAGGAGGACGCGCGTTCGGACGCCATCCTGCACGCGGTCGGCGAGTACATGCGCGCCCGAGGCGAGCTTCATGCGCAAATCGTCGCAAAATCGGCCGGTTTCGCCTCGAAGCTCAAGAACGCATTCGCTTCCGTCCGCTCCTTGTTGCCGGCAGCGATCGGCGGCAAACCCTTGGCCCCGCCCGGATGGTTGCATCCCCTCGGCGAACAAGAAAAAATCGAGCTTGCGCGATCCCTAGGCGTGCCGGGCGACGTGCTCGACGCGATCCTCTCGAAGGGGCCTCGCTGAACGTTATGGCGGCCGCCTACGAAATCATAGGCTGCTGCTGGCGCGTCTCTTTTCAGCGCCGCGCGTCGGGGAAGAACTTGGGCGCGCTACCCTTTTTCTCACTGCAGGGAGACGCGCGACGCGGCGGAACACAGCATGTCCTGGTCCCCCTCATCGATCATGAGAGCCTTTGGCTTGGCTGGACCCTGAACGGGACGGCCCGCGTGCTTGGAGGAACTTTTGAGGGGCGGGAAGTTGGCTTCGTGGAACGCATCCGCGGCGTCTTTTATGAGGCGAACGCCCTGACGTCGAATGGCGTCACCGTTCCCATCGACGCAGACTCCCTCTCCCCTAGCGCCGCCATTGTCGATGTCGCTCCGCAGCTTTGGTTTGAAGTTCGCGACGCCTCGCAGGAGCTTCTTTGGAGGCTATGCGTCACCGTATGCACGCCTGAGCTTTACGCGCAGCTCAGCGGATGCGCCGCGCCGCAGGCTGCCTCCGCGGCAGACTCTTACGCCGGCCATCTTCTTCCCTAAAGTGGATTAGCAATCATTTGGCGGTGGCAGAGAGACATTGTGTTGGAACTCGTCCTTCAGTTCTATGCCAGAAGCCTTTCTTCGACGCGCTTCCGTGGCGAGATATTGCAGCCTCGCCGCGGCCTCGCCGTATGACATTCCCTCTCTGCGGATATTCGACAAACAGTTTCGCTCGGCGTCCGTGCGGCCGACGCGCGGAGAGAAAGTCAGATACACGCCGAGACTGTCAGGAGAGGAAAGGCCTGGCCGCTCGCCAATCAAAACTGCGACGAGCTTCGCGCCCAGGATCTCGCCAATTTGGTCGCCAATCGCGACGCGACCCTGAGAAACGACGATGACGGGGCCAATTTTCCAGCCTTCGGCTCGGAACCCCGGAAGCGCTGCGTCGAGCAACGCAAGCGCATGCGCCGTGATAGCACGAGCGGAGAGGCCGTCGGCGACGACGAAGACGAGATCGCAGTCGCCCGCGAGCGTTTCGAGACGCGCTCGCGCGGGTTCGGCGAGGCGTCGTCCGAGATCGGGCCGCATCAGAAAGGCGCGCCGGCTTGGCGCAGCGCTCTCGACGCGCGCAGCCTCCAGCCCGCGCTTCAGTAGCCCCTCCGTCAGGGCTTCCGCGTCGAGGCGATCCTCAACGGCGTCGCGCGCCTGCGCGTGCGCGAGCTGGAAGGCGAGATTGGCCCCGGTCGCGACCGCTGCGCCGGCGCTGGGCAGAAAGATGCGCGCCGGAGTCGAGGCTTTCAACGCCGCCAAACTGCTGTGGAGCGCTGGCAGTTTGTCCGCCATGCTTCAAACCTTCGCCAAGAGACGCTGGAAGGACGAGGGTAACGCCAGCCCCGGCGCCAAATCGTCGCTGCTCATCCGCGCAAGCCATTCGGCGAACTCGGGCGCAGGCGAAAGATTTAAGATTTTCCGCATGGCCGCGACGTCGTGATAGGACGTGCTCTGATAATTCAACATGACGTCGTCGGCGCCGGGGACGCCCATCACATAATTGACTCCGGCAATTGCCAAGAGCGCCAAGAGATCGTCGATGTCATTCTGATCGGCTTCGGCGTGATTGGTGTAGCAAGCGTCGCACCCCATCGGCAGGCCCATCAGCTTGCCGCAAAAGTGATCCTCGAGCCCGGCGCGGATGATCTGTTTCCCGTCGAAAAGATATTCCGGGCCGATGAAGCCGACCACCGTGTTGACGAGCAGAGGATCGAAAGCGCGGGCGACGGCATAGGCGCGCGCCTCGAGCGTCTGTTGGTCGCAGCCGTGGTGCGCGTTCGCCGAAAGCGCGCTGCCTTGGCCCGTCTCGAAATACATGACGTTATTGCCGACGGTTCCGCGCCGCAGAGCCCGCGCGGCGTCGTTCGCCTCGCGCAGCAGGGCGAGGTCGACGCCGAAGCTGCGGTTTGCGGCCTCGGTTCCGGCAATCGACTGAAAGACGAGGTCGACGGGCGCGCCTTCCACGACGAGCTGCAGCGTCGTCGTGACATGGGTGAGCACGCAGGATTGCGTTGGGATCTCCAACGTTTCACGCAACTCATCGATGAGCAGAAGCAATTCTTTGCAGCGTCGCGGGCTGTCGGACGCGGGATTGATCCCGATCACGGCGTCGCCGTTGCCGAGCAACAGGCCGTCGATGATGCTGGCGAGCACGCCCTTGGGATCGTCGGTCGGATGGTTGGGCTGGATGCGCGAGGAGAGCGTGCCGGGCAAGCCGATCGTGTCACGAAAGCGCGTGACGACGCGAATCTTTGACGCAATCGCGATGAGGTCCTGGTTGCGCGAAATCTTCGCAACCGCCGCGGCCATTTCCGGCGTGATCCCCTTCGCGAGGGCGGCGAGAGTCTCGCGCGTGGCGGAATCGGAGAGCAGCCAGTCGCGGAACTCTCCCACCGTGAGGCTGGCGATCGGCGCGAAGGCGCGCGCGTCATGGGTGTCGAAGATGAGCCTTGTCACCTCGTCCTCTTCATAGGGGATGAGCGGCTCAGTCAGGAAGGTCGAGAGCGGCAGATCGGCGAGGCGCATCTGCGCGGCGACGCGCTCGACCGCGCTCTCGGCGGCGATCCCCGCGAGGCAGTCGCCGGATCGCAGCGGCGTCGCCTTCGCCATCAGCGATTTCAGGTCGTCGAACCGGTAACGGGTGCCTTGCAGGTCGATCGAATACATCATGCGACCCAGAGACGATGACGCGCTTGAAAGTAGCGCCGCCCCGCCAGCTTGTCACCTGGGCGGCCCGGCCTTAGGTTTCTTTCGTTGGCGAGGAGGGCAACCCGCGATGCCTGAAGACGCACCCGATCCCCTAGCCTTGATTCGCGCGCTCCCGATTTGGAGCGGCTCCGTGGAAATCGAGCCGCTCTCGGGGGGCATCACCAACCAGAATTTTCTCGTAAGCGAGGCAGGGCGTCGCGTCGTCGTTCGCTATGGCGGCGACATCCCTCATCATGGCGTCATGCGCTTCAATGAGCTGGCGGCCGCGAAGGCCGCGGCTGCGGTGGGGATTTCTCCGCAGGTGATTTACGCGGCGCCGCCCTTTCTGGTGATGGATTACATCCTTGGGCGCACCTATGAGGCCGAAGACGTACGCAAGAATCTTCACCGCTGCCTGGCGTTGGTGAAGCGCGCGCATCGCGAAATGCCCAGCTCCCTGCGCGGTCCAACGCTTTGCTTCAACGTTTTCCACGTCATTCGAGACTACGCGCACCTTCTCCGGGAGGAGAAGGCCCGCCGGATGCCCATGCTGCCGCAATTGCTCGAACGGGCGCAGAAGCTCGAGCACGCGCTCGGGCCGATCGAGCTCGTTTTCGGTCACAATGATCTTCTCGCTGCGAATTTTATCGATGACGGCGAGCGTCTCTGGCTCATCGACTGGGATTACGCAGGCTGGGCCACGCCGTTTTTCGATCTCGGCGGTCTCTCCTCGAACAACGGCCTCGCGGCGCAAGAGAATGAGGCGATGCTCGCCGACTATTTCGATCTGCCGCCAACCGACGCGACGCGGCGTCGCTTTCACGCGATGGTGGCGGCATCCCTCTTGCGCGAAACCCTGTGGAGCATGGTTTCGGAGATCAAGTCGACGCTCGACTTCGACTATGCGTCCTATACGGAAGAAAATCTGCGGCGGTTCGAGGCCGCCTTCACCGTATTCGAGGAACTGGAGAAGGCATGAGTGAGCTGCCGCGGAGCGCAAAGTTCGTTGTCGTCGGGGGCGGGATCGTTGGCTGCTCTGTCGCCTATCATTTGGCGAAGCGGGGCATGGAGGTCGTGCTGCTCGAGCGGCATCAGCTGACGTCCGGCTCCACCTGGCACGCCGCCGGCTTGGTCGGGCAGTTGCGCACGAACGCCAACCTCACCCGGCTGCTCGGCTATTCGGTCGAGCTTTACGAAAGGCTCGAAGCGGAGACGGGATACGCCACAGGATGGAAGCGCAACGGCGGTTTGCGGCTCGCCTGCAACGCCGACCGCTGGATCGAGGTGAAACGCCAGGCGACGACCGCCCGCAGTTTCGGGCTGGAGATGCATCTCCTCTCTGCAAAGGAAGCGCAAGCGCTTTGGCCGCTCATGAATGTGGACGACGTCGTCGGCGCCGCCTTTTTGCCTACGGACGGACAGGCGAACCCCTCCGACATCACCCAGGCGCTCGCCAAGGGCGCACGCCTCGGCGGCGCGAAGCTCGTCGAGGGCGTGTCGGTCGTCGACATCGTCGTCGAAAACGGGCGGCTGCGCGGGCTCGTGACCGATCGAGGAAGGATTGATTGCGAAAAGGCCGTTTTATGTTGCGGGCAGTGGACCGCGCGCCTCGCCGCTCGCGCCGGCGCTTGCGTCCCGCTTACGGCGGTGCGCCACCAATACATCGTCACCGAAGCCATCGAGGGCGTGACCGCGAGTCTGCCGACGCTGCGCGATCCCGATCGTCTCACCTACTACAAGGAAGAAGTCGGCGGTCTCGTCATGGGCGGCTACGAACCGAACCCCATTCCCTGGAGCGGCGAACATGTCCCCGACGATTTCGCCTTCCGCCTGCTCGAGGACGACTGGGATCATTTCGAGCCGATCATGAGCCTCGCGCTCGGTCGTGTGCCGGCGCTGGCGACGGCAGGCGTGAAGCAAATGATCAACGGCCTGGAAAGCTTCACGCCCGACGGCAACTGGATGATTGGCGAGACTCCGGAGGTCCGCAACCTCTTCGTTGGCGCGGGCTTCAACGCCTTCGGCATCGCCTCGGCCGGCGGCGCCGGCATGGCGCTCGCCGAATGGGCCGTCGATGGCGAGCCGCCCTTTGACCTTTGGGCGATCGACATTCGTCGCTTCGGCGCCAATCACAAGGATCCAGCCTGGGTGCGAACGCGCACGCTGGAGGCTTACGCTCGGCATTACGCCATCGCCTGGCCTGCGGAAGAATTCCAGTCGGGCCGTCCCTTGCGCCGCTCCCCGCTCTATGAGCGATTGAAGGAGCGAGGCGCTTGCTTCGGCGAGAAGATGGGGTTTGAGCGACCCAATTGGTTTGCAGATCTCGCAGGTGGAGAGGTTGCCGAGGACCGTAATTCCTTCGGGAAGCCCGGCTCGTTCGAAGCTGTCGCACGTGAGCATCGCGCCTGCCGCGATGCTGCGGCGCTTTTCGACCAAACGAGCTTCGCGAAGGCGCTGCTCGTCGGGCGCGACGCCGAGGCCGCCTTGTCCTGGATCGCCGCCGGCGACGTTGCAAAGCCGCCCCGCAGCGTGATCTACACGCAGATGCTGAACCGCAAGGGGGGGATCGAATGCGATCTGACCGTGACGCGGCTGGACAAGGACCGCTACTACATCGTCACCGGCACCGGCTTCGCGACGCATGATTTCGACTGGATCAAGCGTTCCATTCCGCAAGGCATGGACGCGACGCTCATCGACGTCACCTCCGCGCGTTCCGTGCTCGCCCTGATGGGTCCGCGCGCGCGTGACATCCTTTCGTCCTGCTGCGCGGATGACGTGACCAGCGCCGCATTCCCTTTCATGACGGCGCGGGAGATTTGTCTCGCGGGCGCGCCGGTGATGGCGATTCGCGTCACCTATGTCGGCGAGCTCGGCTGGGAGCTGCACGTCCCCGTGGAGTTTACGGTGTCCGTCTACGAACGGCTGATGGAAGCGGGCGCCCCCTTCAATCTCCAAAACGCGGGGTATCGCGCGATCGAATCTCTACGATTGGAGAAAGGCTACCGCGCCTGGGGCGCCGACATCGGGCCGGATCATACGCCGATGATGGCCGGATTGGGCTGGGCGGTGAAGCTGAAGTCCGGTCACCCTTTCCAGGGACGCGAAGCGCTCGAGCAAGCGCTAACGGCGCCTCTCCCAAGACGCCTTGTCGGCTTTGCGGTCGAGGCTCCGAACGTCACGCTGCTGGGACGAGAGACGATCTATCGTGACGGCGAACCCGTGGGTTGGCTTTCCAGTGGCGGATTTGGCCATTCAGTCGGCAAGCCCCTCGGCTACGGCTATGTTCGCCGACCCCAAGGAGTTGATGAAAAATTCCTGCTTGGCGGAAGCTACGAGCTCGATGTGGCCGGCGAGCGGATCCCCGCCTGCGTCTCTCTCACTCCCTTCTTCGACCCCCAGGGTCTTCGTCCCCGCAGCTGAGATCGCCTTGGAGCTCGAAGACGCAGAACCAGCCGCGCCCGTCGGTCCAGAAACGGTCGACGCGCCAACCGGCGGCGCGGGCAAGCCTGGAGAACTGCTCGACCGAGAATTTGTAGGAATTTTCCGTGTGAATGCGCTCTCCGGCGCGGAAATGGAAGCGCTCGCCGAGAAGTCCAATCGTCTGCTCTTTTAGGCTCACGAGATGCATCTCGATCCGGCCCTCGAGCGGATCATAAATCGCCTCATGCCGGAATGCGCAGACATCGAAATCCGCGCCAAGCTCTCGATTGGCGCGCACGAGCAAATTGAGATTGAACGCGGCCGTAACGCCCGCGGAGTTGTTATAGGCTTCGACGAGCACGCGCGCCTCTTTCTTCAAATCCACGCCGACAACCAGCGCGGCGCCGGGCGAGAGCGTGTCGCGCATCGCGCGTAGCACCGCGACCGCCTCGGGTGGCGCGAAATTGCCGATCGTCGAACCGGGAAAGAAGCCGAGCTGCGGCATTTGCGCGATGTCCTGCGGCAGCACGACGCCATGCGTGAAATCGCCGAGGATCGGCCGCGTTTCCAGCGTAGGAAAGAGCGCGCGAAAGCGTCTTCTTGCCCCCTCGAGCGCGGTCTTTGAGACGTCGATCGGCGCATAAACCGAGAGCCGGGGAAGCCGCGCTATCAGGATTTCGGTCTTTCGGCTGGACCCGGAGCCGAATTCGACGAGCGCGCCGCATTCGCCGACGTCCGTCGCGATCTCCCCGACATGCGCCTCGAGCAAGGCGATCTCCACGCGCGTCGGATAATATTCGGGTAGCCTCGTAATCTCCTCGAAGAGCTCGCTGCCGCGCGCATCGTAGAAGAACCGGCAGGGCAGGCTTTTGTGCGGTTTCGACAATCCGTCGATGGCGCAAAGCGCGAAGTCGCTTTCGCCTCCGTGGCGCTCTATGCGCTCGATTGCTGGCCGCATTGTCAGAGATCCTCGGCGAGGCGCAGACCCATGAACTGCCAACGCTGATGCGGATAGAAGAAATTGCGATATGTCGCGCGGACATGTCCCTTCGGGGTTACGCAGGAACCGCCGCGCAGCACGTGCTGACCGACCATGAACTTGCCATTGTACTCACCGAGCGCGCCCTGCGGCGCGCGATAGCCGGGGTAGGGAAGATAGGCGCTGCGGGTCCATTCCCAGACGTCGCCGAACATCTGTCTCGGCGCGTCGGCCACGCCGGAAGGAGCGGGCAGGGGACGCAGCGCTCCGCTGGAGAGGTCGTTTCCGTCCGAGGGCGCGCGGCGCGCGGCGACCTCCCATTCGAATTCGGTCGGCAGGCGTTTCCCCGCCCAGCGCGCGAAGGCGTCGGCTTCGTAATAGCTCACATGCGCGACAGGCGCCGCCAAATCGAGAGGCGTCAGGCCGTGCAGCGTCATCGTGCGCCATTCGGCGTCGCGCTGCTCCCAGTAAAGCGGCGCGCGCCAGCCCTGCCGATTGGCCAGCTCCCACCCATCCGAAAGCCAGAGCGTCGCCGTCTCATAGCCTCCGTCCTGAACGAACTCCAAAAACTGACCATTGGTGACGAGCCTATCGGCTAATCGGAAGGGGTGGATCAGCACCTCGTGGGCCGGACCTTCATTATCCCATGCGAAGCCCTGGCCCGCATGGCCGACGCGATCGATCCCGCCAGCGTATTCGATCATCCAACCCGCCTTCGCCGCCTCAATCCCTCGCGGTTGCGCCTGCAGGTAACAGGGCCGCAGAGGGTTGGCGGCGAAAAGCGCGAGAATGTCGGTAAGCATCAACTCTTGATGCTGCTGTTCGTGGTTGATCCCGACTTCGAGCGCGGACGCCGCCGCGTCGTCCGCATCGAAGCCGAGCGCGAAGAACGCCTCCAGCGCCGCGTCGACATGGTCGCGATAGGCGCGCACGCTTTCGAGCGAGGGCCTCGTAAGGACGTGGCGATTGGGTCTGGGCTGGCGCGGACCGATCTGCTCGTAATAGGAATTGAAACAGTAGCCGAAGCTCTCGTCGAAAAGGGCGTAGCCCGGCAAGCGCGGCGCGAGAACGAAGGTCTCGAAGAACCAGGTGGTGTGCGCCAGGTGCCATTTGGTCGGGCTGGCGTCGTCCATCGCCTGCGCTACCATGTCTTCCGCGCTCAGCGGCGCCGCTAGCTTCACCGAGAGCGAACGCGTCTCAAAAAGACGCGTGTGCAGCGTGGAGGCGCGCTGCTCCAGATGAATGTCGTTGGCCAATCGAATCATAATGGTCCTCGCCAGTGCAGCGCTTTTGCGGACGGCCGACCGCTCGGCATATAGGGCTGACTTCGAGCGGGCAAAGCGCGCTTCGCCAGTTCGGAATTGGAGCAATGGCTACGCTTCCTTCGCAGCGCGCATGGTTCGCAGCACGCATGGCGGGAAGACGTTCAAGCAGCTATATTTGTCTCGAGGCATCGCGCCGGCAGGTCGCTGAGACTCGGATGATTAGGCTGGAAAAGGTCAGCAAGTCTTTTGGCTCGTCGCGGGTGCTCGAGGACGTGAGCCTGACATTACCGCAGGGTCGCACGACCGCGGTGATGGGGCTTTCGGGATCGGGGAAATCGACCCTGCTTGCGCTCGTCGTCGGATTGGAGGCGCCCGATAAGGGCGAAGTTTGGATCTGCGCCGATCGAATGACGCCAAGGTCGGCGCTGCCCCTCCGTCGGCGCATGGGCTACGTCATCCAGGATGGCGGTCTGTTCCCGCATTTGACCGCGAGGCGCAACATCGACCTCATGGCTCGCGAACTGGGCTGGCTCGAGTTCGCGCCGGGGAGAACGCGTGAGGGAACTATGCGCGCTGACGCGCTTCCCGACCGCCGCTCTGGAGCGCTACCCGTCGGAACTGTCTGGCGGTCAGCGCCAGCGAGTGTCCTTGATGCGGGCACTGATGCTCGATCCGCCCATCCTGCTTCTCGACGAACCGCTTGGCGCGTTGGATCCGATGACGCGCGCCGACTTGCAGGAGGAACTCAAGTCGATTTTCCGGACACTCAATAAGACCGTCGCCATCGTCACGCACGACGTGAGCGAAGCGGCTTTATTCGGCGACACGATCGTTGTCTTGCACCAGGGCCGGGTGCTGCAGCAGGGGCGCCTTCGCGATCTCGTGGCCGCGCCCGCGGACGCCTTCATCACCGATTTCATCCGGGCGCAGACCGCGCGCTTCGCGGCGCTCCAAGAAACCGTTTCGATACTGCGGCGGCCGCCGCCATGACCGCGCGCGGCGCAACGCTCATGTTCTTTGTCCTCTGTTTGTTTTTCCGCCCAATGGACGCCGGCGCCGCGATGGCCGCCGAAGAGATCGTCATTGGCTCCAAGAAGTTCACCGAGTCAGTCATCCTCGGTCATATCGCCGCCAAGCTTAGCGCATCGACCGGGGCCAAAACCGCGCTACGTTCCGAGCTCGGCGGCACGCGCCTCCTTTGGAGCGCGCTTCTCGCTGGCGAGATCGACGTCTATCCCGAATACGCCGGCACGCTCACGCAGGAAATTCTTGCGGGCGAGGAGGTCGCGAACGAAGACGCGCTCACGCGCGCGCTTGCCGCGCGCGGGCTGAAGAAAAGCGAGCCGCTCGGCTTTCGCGACGCCTATGCGCTGGGCATGAGACGCGAGGTGGCGCGACATCTTGGCGTCGCCGCGATTTCTAATCTCGCAGGCCATTCCGATTTGCGTTTCGGCTTCAGCGACGAGTTTCTAAACCGCAAGGATGGTTGGCCGGCTCTGCAAGCCGTTTATGGCCTGAGCGCGGCGCAGGTGCGCGGCCTCGACCACGACATCGCGTACAAGGGTCTTGCCGCCGGAAAGATCGACGTCGTCGACCTTTACACGACGGATCCCGAGATCGCCCTCTATGATCTCCAACTCCTTACGGACGACCGCGGGCTATTTGCCGACAATGAGGTTCTCCTTCTCTATCGGGCCGATCTTGCGCAAAAAGCGCCGAAGGCTCTGGAGGCGCTCTTGAAGCTGCAAGGGCGCATCGATGAAGCGGCAATGATCGCGATGAACAAAGCGGTCAAAATCGAGAGGCGCGGCGAGGACCAGACGGCTGCTCGCTTTGTACAAGATACGTTCGGGATTGGTGAGCCGGTGCGGCCGGAGAGCCTGGCCTCGAGGCTTCTCGCGCGAACGCTCGAGCATCTGCGGCTCGTCGGACTATCGCTCGGCCCAGCGATCGTCGTGGCCATACCGCTCGGCATCGTGGCTTTCCGTCGCCCAAGGCTAGGTCAGTTGATTTTGGCGGTGGCCAGCGTGCTGCAGACGATCCCCTCGCTCGCGCTGCTCGTCTTCATGCTGCCGTTGCTCGGCTTGGGGCCGGCTCCAGCGATCGCGGCGCTATTTCTCTATAGCCTGTTGCCGATCATTCGGAACACGGCCTCGGGCTTGCAAAGCATTCCGGCTTCTATCCGCAATTCCGCGATCGCGCTCGGCCTGACGCCGACGCGACGGCTGCTGCTCATCGAACTCCCCATCGCCACTCCGGCCGTGCTCGCCGGCATCAAGACCGCGGCCGTCATCAATGTCGGCACGGCGACGCTTGGCGCGCTGGTCGGCGCCGGCGGCTACGGGCAGCCGATCTTCACCGGGGTGCGGCTCGACGATTTCGGCCTCATCTTCGAAGGCGCCGCGCCGGCGGCGGCGCTTGCTTTGATCGTGCAGGGAGGCTTTGATTACGCCGAAAGGCGCCTCATTCCGCGCGGACTGCGCCTTCCGGCGCGCGCTGCGGTCTCGGAGTCTTCTCGGCAGGCGTAGGAGCCCGAGCAAGACAGCGTCATCCCGCCTCGTCCGCTGAGGTGGAGAGTTTCCGCGCCGGCCTTTGACAGTTTGCCTCACGCCGAGATTGACAGCCCCTTAGCGTCTGCGCTAGGAAGCACTCTGCTTCGGCGCGGCGTTTACGCCGCGTTTTTCTTTGGCGCGTGCGCCAAGAGTCCGAGGCCAAAAAGATCCAAAAGGTCCAACTGCCAAGAAGCCGGCCGGCGGCCCGAAGCCGTCAGAGCCGGAAATCGAACATGAGGAACAACAATGTTCGCAGTGATCAGGACCGGCGGCAAGCAGTATAGCGTTTCCGCCGGAGACATCATCACCGTCATGGCGCTTGAGGGCGCGGCGGGCGACGCCATCACTTTCGACGAGGTTCTGCTCGTCTCAAAGGATGGCGGCGCGCAGATCGGAGCCCCGACAGTCGCGGGCGCGAAGGTTCTGGGCGAGATCGCCGAACAGACCCGCAGCCCCAAGTCGATCGCCTTCAAGAAGCGCCGGCGCCAAAACAGCAAGCGCAAGCGTGGCCATCGCCAGGACTTGACGCTCGTAAAAATCACGGCGATCGAGGGCTGAAAAGCAGTCATTCCGCGTGGAAAAACTGCGGATCTTGTGTTTTACTGCCCGTCTGTGGCGGCATGTGCGGCGCCCGAGGCGTAGGCTGAAGAGGTCGGAGAAGAACAATGGCGCATAAGAAGGCGGGCGGCTCCTCCCGCAACGGCCGCGACTCGGATGGCCGTCGCCTCGGCGTGAAGAAATTTGGCGGCGAGTCGGTCGTCGGCGGCAATATCATCATTCGCCAGCGCGGCACTAAGGTCCATCCGGGCCGCAATGTCGGCATCGGCAAGGACCACACTATTTTTGCGCTCTGTAGCGGCAAGGTCGTGTTCAAGGCCGATCGCGATCGCATGAGCGTCAGCGTATTGGCCGACGCTGCGGCCGAATAGGCGGAAGTCTTCAAAAAAAGACGTTCCGCCGGCCCTGACCCCCGGCGGACGTTTGGGATCTCGTTAAGTCAAGAGACCCCAAAGCTTAAGAGCGAAGCTCCTGACGCAGTCCGAGTACGGGCCAAAGAGGTCCACGGGGGAACGGAAAGCCGATTTCGCTTTTTCGTGTCCGAACCGATTCGGTTCCTGCTTGGAGCGGGTTAATGTTTCCCGAGATCACGCGCGACGACATTTTCAGGCTGGAGACCCAGCGGCTTTGGCTGCGCTGGCCGCGCGCCGCCGACGCAGAGGCGATCGTGCGCTTTTGCAACGATCCCGAAGTCGCTTTGAAAACGACCACCATCCCCTATCCCTATTCTCGTAACGACGCGGAGACCTTCGTGCTGCGAGCGCGGTCCGAGAACGCCGCAGGCTCGGCGTTGCATCTCGCGCTTGCGATGAAGCGCCAGCCGAATGAGGCGATCGGCATGATCTCGCTGACGGGCGCCGAAACGCGCGGCGAGGGCAAACTCGGCTTCGTGCTGGCGCGCAGCGCCTGGGGCCAGGGAATCATGACGGAGGCCGCGCGCGCCTTTGTCGATCTCGTCCTCAACCTCACGAGTCTCGACCATATCGCGTCCTCGGCGATGCCGACGAACACGGCCTCGCTGCGCGTGCAGGAGAAACTTGGCTTTATCGTCACCGGCGAGAGGATGAGCGACGCGCCGGCGCGAAGCCGCGCGCTTCAAATGACGACGACGCTGCTGAAGCGCGGGGCGGCGCGAGCGCCCTACGGAGCGCTGCCAGCAAGGCGCGCGTCTTCGTGAGCGCGCGCCGATGAAATTCCTTGATCAGGCCAGGGTCCACGTGCGGTCGGGCGATGGCGGCGCCGGCTGCGTCTCCTTTCGGCGCGAGAAATTCATCGAGTTCGGCGGCCCTGACGGCGGCGACGGCGGACGCGGCGGCGATGTCGTCGCCGAATGCGTCGACGGGCTCAATACCCTGATCGACTATCGCTATCAGCAGCATTTCAAGGCCAAAACCGGCGTCCACGGCATGGGCAAGAACCGTGCGGGCGGGCGCGGCGCGGACGCGGTGTTGAAGGTCCCGGTCGGCACGCAAATCTTCGTCGAGGAGGAGGAAGAGCCGATCGCCGATCTGACGGAGGTCGGCCAGCGCGTCGTGATCTGCCGCGGCGGCAACGGCGGCTTCGGCAACGCCCATTTCACGAGCTCCACCAACCGTGCGCCGCGCCGCGCCAATCCCGGCCAGCCGGGCGAGGAACGCGCCATCACGCTGCGTCTCAAGCTCATCGCCGACGCCGGTCTGATCGGCTTGCCCAACGCCGGAAAATCGACCTTCCTTTCCCGGGTCACCGCCGCGCGGCCGAAGATCGCCGACTATCCCTTTACGACGCTTTATCCGGGCCTCGGCGTCGTGAACCTCGACGGCCGCGAATTTGTGCTCGCCGACATTCCGGGCCTGATTGAGGGCGCGCACGAAGGGCGCGGACTCGGCGACCGGTTTCTCGGTCATGTCGAGCGCTGCCGCGTGCTCCTGCATCTCATCGATGCGACCGGCGAGCACGCCGGCAAGGCCTACAAGACCGTTCGGGCCGAGCTCGAGGCCTATGGCGGCGGGCTCGCGGAGAAGCCCGAGATCGTGGCGCTCTCCAAGACCGACGCCGTCGATCCCGAGCATCTCAAGAAGCAGCGCGAGCGGCTGATGCGCGCGATCCGCTCGGCAGGCCCGGAGACTGAGGAGAGGCCCACGAAACCCCTCCTCCTGTCGGCGGCGAGCGGCGAGGGCGTCAACGAGGCGCTGCGCGCGCTCAGGCGCGAGATTGACGCGAAGCGCGCCGACGCCGCTCAGGAAGCGCCGGCTTGGAAGCCTTGAAAAGGCTTCCGCCTACCAGCGCAAAAGCGCTGCGCCCCAGGTAAAACCGCCGCCCACCGCCTCGAGCATGACGAGATGGCCGGGCTTGATGCGTCCATCGGCGACGGCGACGGAGAGCGCGAGCGGCACGGAGGCCGCCGATGTGTTGCCGTGGTCCTGAACGGTCACGACCACCTTCTCGGGCGCGATGCCGAGCTTTTGCGCCGACATGTCGATGATGCGTCGATTGGCTTGGTGCGGCACGAACCAGTCGAGGTCCTCGGCGGTAAGTCCCGTCGCATCGAAGGCGTCCTTGACGACGCCGGTCACCTGCCCGACGGCGAAGCGAAAGACTTCCTTCCCCTCCATCCGTAGATGCCCGACCGTCTGGGTCGAGGAGGGGCCGCCGTCCACATAAAGCTTGGCGCGATGGCGGCCGTCCGAACGGATGTGCGTGGTCAACACGCCGCGGTCGTGATTGTCGCCGCGTCCGGGAACGGCCTCGAGCGCGATCGCGCCGGCGCCGTCGCCGAACAGAACGCAGGTCGAGCGATCGGTCCAGTCGAGGATGCGTGAGAAGGTTTCGGCGCCGATCACCAGCGCGCGGCGGTGCGAGCCCGAGCGAAGGAACTTGTCGGCCGTCGTGACTGCAAACACAAAGCCGGCGCAAACCGCCTGAAGATCGAAGGCTGCGCCATGCGTTATGCCGAGCGCAGCCTGAATCTGAGTTGCGGTCGAGGGAAAGGTGTGGTCCGGCGTCGAGGTCGCCACAATGACCAGGTCGATTTCGGCCGGCTCCCATCCGGCCTGCGCCAGCGCAGCGCGCGCCGCCTTTGTCCCGAGCGTTGAGGTCGTCTCGCCGTCGCCGGCGATGTGACGTTCCCTGATGCCGGTGCGCTGGACGATCCAGTCGTCGCTCGTCTCGACAATCTTCGAGAGGTCGTCATTGGTGAGCGTCTTTTCGGGCAGAGCGCTGCCCACGCCCCGCACAACCGAGCGTAAAATTCCGTTCTTGATCGTCACTTCGCTGCTTCCCGCGCATCGGCCGCGCCTGCGCCGCCTCTTCCCTCAACAAGCGTGGCGGCTTGGCAAATCCGCGCCAGCAGGTCCTGCTCAACCATCTCGCATCCGTTCTCGATTGCGCGGGCGAAGGCGAAGGCGTCGGCGCCGCCGTGACTCTTGATCACGATGCCCTCGAGCCCCAGAAACACCGCGCCATTGACTTGACGCGGATCCATTTTCATCTTCAGCTCTGCAAAAGCCGAGCGCGCAATCCATGCGCCGAGCTTGGTGATGAGCGAGCGTCCCAACGCCTCGCGGAGCAGTTCGGCGAATTGCTTCGCCGTGCCCTCGGCCGTCTTGATCGCAATATTGCCCGAAAACCCCTCGGTCACGACGACATCGACCTCGCCCCTGCCGATACGGTCGCCCTCGATGAAGCCCTGATACTCGAGCATGGGCAACTCCAGCTCCTTGAGGATCCTCGACGCCTCCTTGACCTGGTCGACGCCTTTGATCTCCTCGACGCCGATGTTGAGCAGGCCCACGCGGGGACATTCGACATTGAACATGATGCGCGCCATAGCGGCGCCCATGATCGCGAGATTGACGAGATGCACGGCGTCGGCGCCGATCGCGGCGCCGACGTCGAGAACGACGGAATGGCCGCGCAGCGTCGGCCAAAGGCAAGCGAGCGCCGGCCGGTCGATTTGCGACATTGTTTTCAGGCAGATCGTCGCCATGGCCATCAGCGCGCCGGTGTTGCCGGCGGAAACGGCCACATCCGCCTCGCCCTTCTTCACGGCCTCGATCGCCAACCACATGGAGGAGACGCGCCGTCCCTGACGCAGGGCGACGCTCGGCTTCGTGTCCATGCCGATCGACACGCTCGCCGGAACGATGCGCGCGCGCGCGGCGAGCTTGGGGAATCTGGCGAGGTCCGCCGCAATGGCGGTCTCGTCGCCAAAAAGAAGGAACTCGCTGTGGTCGTGACTTTCCAGAGCGCGGGCCGCGCCGGCCAGCGTGACAGAGGGGCCGATGTCGCCCCCCATCGCGTCGACCGCGATCCGAACAGCCTTGCCCATCGTCTTGATCCGTGCTTCTCGGCGCCGCCGCAACGCTGAGGCTCCGCAGGACCCCAAACTGAGAGGCGGAGCGCGGGCCTCTCATCGTGGCGCTGGAGCCGGACGCCGCGCCGCTGCATGCGGGCGCTGCTCCCTTTTCCGGGTCACTTGCCATTTGGCGGGGACGCACGCAAGAGACTCCTCGCCACGGACGAGCCGTCACTCGTCGTCCGCGGCGATTCCCCGCCTTAACGCGGCGGCGAAGGGGTGTGCGTCGGGGGCTGCGGGGGCCGGCTCCTCGAATTGCGCGCCGGGCTTGCGCGGATGCGGATCGAGGCCGAGCGTCAGAAACTCGGCGGCCAGCGCGCCGAGGTCGATGTGCCCGCCGACGATCGGGTCGGGCTGATCCCCTTCCAAACCCACAGCTTCTTCGGCGGTCAGTATTTTCTCGCGTCGGCCATGCGCAGACGTTTCCTGCGCCTTGGGCGGGGCGAAACGCACAGAAACGCGCTCCTCGATCACGGCGTCGAACTCTTCCAGAAGTCACCACGCAGGCCTGGCGGACCTCAGCGCGAACGATGCCGACAACCTTGAGGCCGTCCCGTCCGATTCGCGTGACATGGAATGGCGCCTCGAGCCGCAAAACGCCGGGCAGCCGCGTTCATGCGCGCCAGGGCGGCGCATTCGGCCTCGTTTGCACGGACAACAACGTCGATCCCCTCGGTCGGAACGCTCGCCACCGCGAGTGGCCTCGACAGAGGCGGTGGGTCGGCACGCCGCTCGGTCGTAGAGTTTTCTCTTTGCTTTGCGATTTTTGTCACGGCTGTTCCCGCCTGGGTCCGCTTCGCCCCGTCTTCGCCACAAATTAGAGCGATCTCCAACCGGGCGCCAGCCGCCTAGCACGGGCCGACAGGGGCCGGCTTGCTTTCGCCCGGCGTCGCGCCTACGCCTCGCCCCGGCAAAGGCTCCAGAAGAGCAGGGCCTTCCGCGACGGAGTTCCGTCGGTGGCCCTCTTGAGTTTTGAAGCGGAGATCCTCATGGCGTTCGCCTTGCCCGTCGATTCTCGATCCCCGTCGCGTCGCGGCGCGATGGCGCGGCTGGCGATCGCCTTGGCGCTCGCGGCCCCGCTTGGCGGATGCCTTGGCTATGACGGCGTCATCAACCGCGGCGCCGTTTACGAGGAGCGCAAGGTCGCGCAGGTCAAGCCCGGCATGGCGGCTCCGCAGGTGCTCGCCACTTTGGGCACGCCCTCGACGACCTCGACGATCGGCGGCGAGGCCTGGTACTACGTGAGCCAGCGCTCCGAGCGTTCGCTCGCTTTCATGCCCGAGAATATCGTCGATCAGCATGTGCTCGCCGTTTATTTTGACAAGACGAAAAAGGTTCAACGTCTGGCGGATTACGGTATGGAGGACGGCAAGGTCATCGACTTCCAGACCCGAGCGACGCCAAGCGCGGGCTCCGAAACGAATCTCGTAAGAAGCATGCTGTCGGCGGCTTCGAGCGTTTCGGGCATGTTGCCCTTCTAGATATCCCCGGGGTTCCGGCAAAATCGCCTGAACGTGGAAACCCTCGATCGCTCTACGCAGTTAGAGCGCGCTCTGGGCGAGAAGTCTGCTTCCGCTTTTTCACGAGCCGCACTCAACATCGTCTTTCATTCGAAAACGCCCTCGGCCGTGAAAATCGAGCCGATTTTTCCCTGAGGCGCGCTCACGGCGCCATCTTCGCGGACAGTGGCGCCAATGTGGCGCGCGCTTCGCGACAGCGCGCAAACGCCTGCATTCCTCTCACTCCTTTGAGCTCGCAAAGCCCAGCGCTGCCTTGATTATGGCGCGCGCTGGGCGGCGCCCGTCGATTTTTCGCCCCCTGCGCGCGTTAACCTCCAATTCACCGTAAACAAAAAGAGAGGCAACGACGCATGAGCCTGTTCGAGGCCTATTGGTCTTACTCATACGCCGACGTTCTGGAGCAGCCGGAACGCAAGGTTTCGCGGCTCGAACGCTTCTTTTGCTGGATCGCCTTCCCGCGCAGCAAGGCAAAGCTCGCCCCGGCGGCGCGAGCACTCTCGGTCGCGGGGCTGCTCGCCGCGATGATCTTCTTTGCGACCGTCGCGCCGCATTCGGAAACGGAAAAGCGCGCTGGCCTGCTGGCCCGCGGCACGCACGCGCCCTCTCCCGTTCTGTCGCTCGCGAAAGCGGGCGATGTTCCGCTCGACGCCGATTTCTCGGTCGAGACGGCGGCGCAGACCTGGGAGCGTCGGCTCTTCGCCCAGGCGGAGCCCTATGATCCCGAGTTGATGCGCTTCGGGACGCAGAAGGTGCAGCGCTCGATCGTCGAACGCGTCGTAAAAGCGGCGGCGGAAACCGGATCGGACCCGGCGCTGCTCCTCAGCATTGCCGACAAGGAATCAAGCTTCATACTTAAAGCCAAGGCGAGCACCTCTTCGGCAAGCGGACTCTTCCAGTTCATCAACTCTACCTGGATGACCGCCATGAAGTCCTTCGGCCAGCGCCACCTCCAGGAGCAGCAGGAGGCGAACGCCGCCCCCGCCCCAGGGACGAAACCCCCGGTCGCCGCGACGTCGCGCGCCGAAATTTTGAAGCTGCGCAACGACCCTTATCTCTCCGCCGTGCTCGCCGCCGAAATCCTGAAACATGAAGGGGCCAAGATCTCCGAGGAGATCGGCCGCACGCTCTCCGCTGGGGAGACTTACCTGATCCACTTCCTCGGCCCTGACGACGCGCGACGTTTCATCGCCAAGATGGACCAGGACCCGCAGACGTCGGCCGCCAAGCTGCTGCCGAGGCCGGCGCGCGCCAACCGGTCGATCTTCTTTGCAAGCCTCAACGGCAGGCTGAAGCCGAAATCGCTGCGCGAGGTCCATGACGCTTTCGAGGCCATGATGATGGCGCGCGTCGACCGCTTCCGCGACGCTGAAGCCCGCGTGCCCGAGGCGGCCGCAGCGGCAAACGCCGCCGGCGCCACGGCCTACACCGAGGACAAGTAGGCATAAGGCAACCCGTTTCCGATCTCAGCGGACCGGAAACGGGTTTTGGTTTTCTGTCGTGAAGTTTCAGGCGACGCCGAGCATCAGCTCGAGATTTTGAACCGCGGCGCCCGAGGCTCCCTTGCCGAGATTGTCGAGCCTCGCCACCAACGCCGCCTGACGCTTCGCTTCGTTCGCAAAAACGAAAAGCTCCAATTCATCTGGAGCCATTAAGCGCGGTCGCCTCGAGCCGGTCGCCGGAAACGGGGCGTGGCTTCACCCATTTTGCGCCGGCGTAATGGCGCTTGAGCGTAGCCTCCAGGTCGGCGGCCTTCGGGCGCCCCGGCAAATCGTCGAGCCAGAGCGGGATCGAGACGAGCATCCCCTGCCTGAAATTGCCGACGGAGGGAATGAAGAGCGGCGCCCGCGCAAGGCCCGCATGGGCGGCGATCTCCGGCAGATGCTTATGCTCCAGGCCCAGCGCATAGAGTTCGAAAGGCGGCGCGCTCCCAGCCTCATAGGCCTCGATCATCTTCTTGCCGCCCCCCGAATAGCCGGAAACCGCGTTGATCGTCAGCGGCGCGTCGCGGGCGACGAGCCCGGCCGCGACGAGCGGGGCGAGCAGCGCGATCGCGCCGGTCGCATAGCAGCCCGGATTGGCGACGCGCTGCGCGGCGGCGATTCGTTGCGGCTGATCGGCCGAAAGCTCGGCGAAGCCATAGACCCAGCCGGGCGCGACGCGATGTGCGGTCGAGGCGTCGAGCAGCCGGGGCGCCTTCTCGCCGAGCGCGTCGCAAAGCGAAGCGACTTCGCGCGCGGCGTCGTCCGGCAGGCAGAGGATGGCGAGATCGACGCCCGCCAGCAGCTCGCGCTTCGCCTGCGGATCCTTGCGACGCTCCGGCGGGATGGAGACGATCTCGATCGCCTTCCGGCCGGCGAGCCGCTCGCGGATTTCCAGCCCCGTCGTGCCGGAGTCGCCGTCGATGAAGATCCTGGCCATGGTCGCCGCCTCGCGTGGGTAGGATGGCGAGGGGAATGGGGCGGGCGACGCGGCTTGTCAATGTAGGCCCGGGCTCGGCGCATCCTCTTACTTGCCGCCCACGACGTGCGGGTCCTGAGCATGGGCCGCCGCCTCGCAGGGATAGCCGGACATGCAGGCCGTCGCGGCGAACAGGATCGTGGCGAGTTTCGTCAGATAAGAGTTGAACATCGAACCCTCCCCCGTATCGGGCGGCGCTCTCTTCGGAGCCTCAACACGGTAGGGGTTTGTTAAGTTCCATGCGTTGCGCCACCGCACACGCCGCCCAACGCGGGGAGAAATCTGAGGCGCGGCTGTTCAACCAGTGAGCGGTTCAGCGAGCCATAGCGGGCTTGTCTCACGGCTGCGAGTCTTCGTTCGCGAATCCCTCCCCTTTGCAGGGAGCGCGGACGCCCATGGGCGGCCGGGTGGGGCGGCGAGGACAAGAAGGCCGGCGTGCTTAAGCGAGCTCAATCCCATCCGTCGCGGCTATGGCTCAGCCGCGCCCGCGATAGCTGCGATACCAATCGACAAAGGCCGAGACGCCCTCCTCGATGCCGGTCGAGGGCCGATACCCGGTGAGCTGTTCCAACAAGGTGCAATCGGCGTAGGTCTGCGGCGCGTCACCCTTCTGCATGTCGAGATAGTTGCGAATGGCTTTCTTGCCGAGCTTCTTTTCGACGACCTCGATAAAATCCATGAGCGGCACGGGCTTCCCGCGGCCGATGTTGACAACTCTGTAAGGCGCCCAAGGTGAGGCGCCGGGATCGGCTCCGTCGCGGGTGGGCGGCCGGCCAATGAGGCGCGCGACGGCCTCGACCAGATCGCCGATATAGGTGAAGTCGCGCGACATCGCGCCGTGATTATAGATGTCGATCGGCAAATCGTTCTCGATCGCCTCGACGAATTTGAAGAGCGCCATGTCGGGGCGTCCCCAGGGCCCGTAGACGGTGAAGAAGCGGAACATCGTCGTCGGGATCGACCACAGATGCGCATAGCTATGCGCCATCGCCTCATTGGCCTTTTTCGTCGCTGCGTAAAGCGAGAGCGG
Source organism: uncultured Alphaproteobacteria bacterium (assembly GCA_963760695.1). Taxonomy (GTDB): domain Bacteria; phylum Pseudomonadota; class Alphaproteobacteria; order Rhizobiales; family Beijerinckiaceae; genus Methylocystis. The sequence goes on from CAVXEI010000023.1 coordinate 48,190, forward strand.
ATAGTCGGCCTTGTCGCTCTCGTGGAACGGGACTTCGAGATTGCCGCCATAGACGGAACTCGTCGACGCGATCAAAAGATGGCGGGGCGCGCATCGGCGCGCCATCTCCAAGATGTGGAAGCAACCGACGAGATTGAAGTCGACATAGGCGCGGGGATTTTCCAGGCTGTAGCGCACGCCGGCCTGCGCCGCGAGATGCACGATGACGTCGGGCGAGGCGGAGTCGACGGCGCTTTCGAGCGCCGGCATGTCCTCGATCATGGCGATGTCGATGTGGAAGTTGGGCGAAGCCTCGAGGATCGCCAGACGGGCCTTCTTGAGCGCCACGTCGTAATAGGGCGTCATCCCATCATAGCCGAAGACGAGATGGCCCTGATCGAGTAGAAGTCTGGATAAGTGGAAGCCGACGAAGCCGGCGGCGCCCGTCAGGAATATCCGCATGCTGCCCCTGGAGTTGGCCTCTCGCCGCGTGCGGCCGCCCTTCTTCGCCGATGCTTCGCCGGACTGTCAAGCCGCAGCGCCGGGCCTACGATCGCCGCGCTGCTTTGGCTTGTCTGCCAATTCGCGCCGCGCTAACAAATCGGCGCCGCTCAAGAAGGAAACCTCATGCGCCTCGCCGCCGCTCTCCTCCTCGCGCTATCGACGCCGGCGACGGCCGGCGATCTCAACGACTACCCGACCGCCGCACGCGCCGACTACGTCTTCGCCTGCATGAAGGCCAATGGCGAGACGCGCCAGGCGCTCGAGCAGTGCTCCTGCTCGATTGACGTCATTGCGACGATCCTCCCCTATGAGCGCTACGTCGCGGGCGAGACGGTCGCGAGCATCAATCAGCAGGCGGGACAACTGGGCAATATGTTTCGCAACACCGCGGTCGTACGTGACGCGCTCGATGAATTGCGCCGCGCCCAGGCTGAAGCCCAGGTGCGCTGCTTCTAAGTGGACGAAGGTAATGCGGGCGGACGGGCTGAAATGAGCGAAGCTTACGATCTCCTGGTCATCGGCGCGGGCCCTGGCGGTTATGTCGCGGCCATCCGCGCTGCGCAGCTCGGCCTGCGCACCGCCGTCGTCGAACGCGAGCACCTCGGCGGCATTTGCCTCAACTGGGGCTGCATCCCCACCAAGGCGCTGCTCCGCTCGGCCGAAGTCTTTCACCTCGCCGGCGCCAGCGCGGAATTCGGCGTCTCGCGCGACACGCCCACGGCCGACATCGTGAAAATGGTCGCGCGCTCGCGCGAGGTTTCCGGCCGCCTGAACGCCGGGGTTGCATTCCTGCTCAAGAAGAACAAGGTCGATGTGATCTTCGGCGAGGCGAAGCTCTTGGGCGCGGGCGCGATCGAGGTTAGCCCGAGCGCCAAGCCGCCCGTGCTGCCGCAGACGCCACCGCCCAAGGGTGTGTTGGGGCCGGGCCGCTATCAGGCCAAGCATATCGTCATCGCGACCGGCGCGCGCCCGCGCGTTCTGGAAGGGCTGGAGCCGGACGGCGACCGCATCTGGACCTATTTCGAGGCGATGAAGCCGGAGCTCCTTCCGGCCTCGCTTCTCATCGTCGGCGCTGGGGCGATCGGCGTCGAATTCGCCTTCTTTTATCGCGCGCTGGGCGTGAAGGTGACGCTCGTCGAAGCCCTGCCGCAAATTCTTCCCTCCGAAGACGAAGAGATCGCCGCTATGGCGCGAAAGAGTTTCGAGAAGCAGGGAACCGAGATTCTGACTGCAACGAGCGTCGCGGGGCTGGAGAAGAGCGCGGACGGGCTGCGTGCGACGTTGCGCGGGGCGGATGGCGCGACGCGCGAGGTTTCGGCGGAGCGCGTTCTCTCGGCCATCGGCGTTTCGGCCAATGTCGAGGAATTGGGGCTCGAGGCGCTGGGCGTCCGGATCGAAAAAGGGGTCATCGCGACCGACGGCTTGGGTCGCACCAGCGTCCCTGGAATTTATGCGATTGGCGACGTCGCCGGCGCGCCGATGCTCGCGCACAAGGCCGAGCATGAGGGTGTCGCCTGCGTCGAGGCGATCGCGGGCGTGGCGACGCATGCGCTGGACAAGAGCCGCATCCCCGGCTGCGTCTATACGAGCCCGCAGATCGCCTCGGTGGGGCTCACCGAGACGAAAGGCGAAAGAGGCGGGACTTGCGCTCAAGATCGGGCGCTTTCCGCTGCGCGCCAACGGCAAGGCGATCGCGCTGGGCGAGACGGAAGGGCTCGTGAAGACGATCTTCGACGCCAAATCGGGACGACTGCTCGGCGCGCATCTTTTCGGAGCCGAGGCGACCGAGCTCATCCAGGGCTTCGTGATCGCGATGAATCTCGAGACGACCGAGGAGGAGCTGATGCGCAGCATCTTCCCGCATCCGACGCTCTCAGAGACGATGCACGAGAGCGTGCTCGACGCGTTTGGGCGCGCGATTCACATTTGATGATGAGCGTGTCCGTTCGGCTCTGCGTTCCAGCCTTCGTTGAGGCGCTGAAGGGTCAGGCTCGACATCCTCGCGTTATGAAGGGACACGGTTCTGGAACCAAAGGTCGGTCATCGCTGAAGCAACGAGCCCATCGGATGCCAGCATGATCACGCTCAATCCTTATATTGCGTGAGGCAGTCCGTTTCCTTCTCGGGCGTTTGATAATGGCTCGGCCCGTCTGAGCCGAGGAGAGTCTTGACAAAGGAGAGCTGGTCGAGCGTTCGGCGAATCTTGAGGACGCGCCCGTCGATCTGGCAGCTCAGAATCGCGTTGACGTGCCAGACATGCCCGAGCCCGGCGCGGGCGCCTGCGAGATCCGCCCGGCGCGTCTCGGCTTTCTGAGCCTCCTGATTGGCGATCGCCTGATCGATCTCGTTCTTCACCTGAGCATAGCAATTATTGAGCGTCGCGAAGAGATAGACGGTGGAGTGCGACGACGTCAGGTCCTGCTTCTGTCCCTGCTCCAATTTGGTGCAGTCCTCGCGGGAGGCTTTCTGCATCGCATTGTCGATCTCGATGCCGAAAGGCGCGTCGGCATAGAATTTCAGTTGCGACAGGAAATTAGTGAAGTTCACCTCCCAGGCCTTGTTCGCGGCAATCGCGCGCTGGTTGGCCGCGTCCCAGCTGTCGCGGCCGACGCTGTGGTGGTCCAGGAGGTCGGCGAGTTGCAGCAGAGCGGAATATCGCTCATTCGTGAGCGTCGCGACCTTCGAGCCGATCGACAGAGCGCTCTGCATGTCGGCGTTCACGCGCGCGTTGCGATTTTCATTGCTCCAGCTGCGCTGCTGGAAATAGGCGCCGATCAGCGATCCGACGAGCGGGACCATGACGACGCCGCCAAGCCCATAGATCAGCTTTTTGGCGAGCGACTCGCGCCGCGCCGCGGCTTCCGACTCCTCGCTCTTTATCTCCGCCATGACGCCGGCAATCCGATCGGGTCAATCCACGTCGCGAGGACAGTCTTATGCGGCGGATGCAATTTTCGTCAAGACAAGGTGCGCTCGAGGGTGTCTGGCTGTCTCGCTCTTGCGATCTCACGCTGACGGCGCTAACGCTTGCCGCGTTTGCGGACGTGGCGAAATGGTAGACGCAGCAGACTTCAATTGGAGCGCCCGCGGGGAAATCCGCGACGTGGAACCGCCCAAATTCGGGGAAAGCTACAGGCAGGAAAGCCCATGCCGATCCCGAGCCAAGCCGCGGCGCGCCGCGGAAGGTGTAGAGACTAGACGGGTGGCGCCTAAAGCCGTGATGGCCATGGCGAAGGGATAGTCCAGACCACGAACGCTGAGGTAGCGGCGGCGAAAGCCGAAGTGGCAAGAAAATCTGCTTCTCGAAATGGGAGTGCGGGTTCGAGTTCCCGCCGTCCGCACCAGGGATTTCAGGAACGCGGGTGGGAGACTGTCCGACCGCGCCAGGGCAGGGGGAAGTCGGCGCGGCCGAGATGCGTGTCGCGAAAGCCAGTCGGGTATTTGAGGCCGAAGCCGAGCGCGCGATCGAAGCCGATATGCGCAATGTGAATGAGCGCGATCTGGATGAGCAGCGGCCTGCCCGAAATAAAGCCCAGCACCGCGAGCACGAGCGGCACGAAGGTGACATGCATGCAGTTATAGGCGACCGCGCCGAGGCGCGGCCCCACGAGGTAGAAGAGCATGGAGAGGTCGGGCGCGAAAAACAGCGCCGCAAAGAGCCACCAGGCGCCATTGAGCCGGTCGTAAGCAAAAATCGCCACGCCCGAAAGGGCGGCGCCCTCCATGGCGAGCAGAACCCTGGTCCAATCGAGCGCCGTTTCCGACGCCCCGACCGATTTTGGCCTCACGCCGCGGCTTCCTCGTTTTGCGGAGGACCGGAGTCCTTGCCCTTGGCGCTCTCGTCGCGCTCGACGAACTCGATCACCGCGAGCGGCGCATTGTCACCGTAACGGAAGCCGGCCTTCAGCACACGCGTGTAGCCGCCGTGGCGCTCTTTGTAGCGGGGTCCGAGCACGTCGAAGAGCTTCTTCACGAGCACCGGATCACGCAGCTGCGCGATAGCCTGGCGACGCGCATGCAAATCGCCGCGCTTGCCGAGCGTCACGAGCTTCTCGACGATCGGACGAAGGTCCTTGGCCTTGTAGAGCGTCGTGACGATCTGCTCATGCTTGATGAGCGCCTGCGAGAGATTGGCGAACATCGCCTTGCGATGCTCATGCGTGCGCCCAAAGCGGCGCTTGGCGTTGCGATGATACATTGGCTCTCTCCGTTCTTGCGGCCGCCGTGCCAAGGTACGGCCGTCATTAAGGGCTCAGTCGGCAGCCGTATCGGATCGACCGCCCGACGCTGACCGCCCGCTCAGTAGTGCTCTTCGAACCGTTTGGCGAGATCGTCGATATTCTCCGGCGGCCAGCCAGGCACCTCCATGCCGAGATGCAGGCCCATCTGCGCGAGGACTTCCTTGATCTCGTTGAGCGACTTGCGTCCGAAATTCGGCGTGCGAAGCATTTCCGCTTCGGACTTCTGGATGAGATCGCCGATATAGACGATATTGTCGTTCTTCAGACAGTTGGCGGACCGCACCGACAGCTCGAGTTCCTCGACCTTCTTCAGAAGCGCCGGATTGAAGGCGAGCTGCGGGATCGAAGGCGCCGCTTCTTCGCGGCGCGGCTCCTCGAAATTGACGAAGACGTTCAGCTGATCCTGCAGGATGCGCGCGGCGTAAGCGAGCGCGTCCTCGGGGCTCACCGCCCGATTGGTCTCGATCGAGAGCGTGAGCTTGTCGTAGTCGAGCACTTGGCCTTCACGCGTGTTCTCGACGCGATAGCTGACCTTCTTGACCGGCGAATAGAGGCTGTCGACCGGAATGAAGCCGATCGGGGCGTCCTCGGCGCGGTTGCGCTCGGCGGGGACGTAGCCCTTGCCCGTATTGATCGTGAACTCGACCCTGATCTCCGCGCCTTCGTCGAGGGTGCAGATCGCCAAGTCTGGATTGAGAATTTGAACGTCGCCGGTCGTCTGAATGTCGCCGGCGCTGACGACGCCCGGCCCCTGCTTCTTCAACGCGAGTCGCTTGGGACCCTCGCCCTGATACTTGACCGCGATGTCCTTGATGTTGAGCACGATATCGGTCACGTCCTCGCGAACGCCCGGGATCGACGAGAACTCGTGCAGGACGCCGTCGATGTGAATCGAGGTGATCGCGGCGCCTTGCAACGACGAGAGAAGGATGCGGCGCAGTGAATTGCCAAGCGTCTGGCCGAAGCCTCGCTCCAAAGGCTCCGCGATCGCGGTCGCTTCACGCCGCGGGTCGTCGCCGGGAATCACGACCAGCTTGTTTGGCCGAATGAGTTCCTGCCAATTTTTCTGGATGCTCACTTTTGGCGCCTTTCGGAGTGGCGAGGACTTGAGAACAAGGAAAGAAACGCCGGGCTCTTGCGGCTCGAGCGCTCGCGCCGGTTCAGACGCGCCTTCGCTTGCGTGGGCGGCATCCATTGTGCGGAATGGGCGTCACGTCGCGGATGGACGTCACCGTGAATCCCGCAGCCTGCAGGGCGCGCAGCGCCGACTCGCGGCCCGAACCTGGTCCCGAAACCTCGACCTCGAGCGAGCGCACGCCATGCTCTCCAGCCTTGCGCGCCGCATCCTCAGCCGCCATCTGCGCTGCATAAGGCGTCGATTTACGCGAGCCTTTGAAGCCCATGGTGCCGGCCGAAGACCAGGACACGGTGTTGCCCTGCGCGTCGGTGATGGTGATCATGGTGTTGTTGAAGGTCGAGTTCACATGCGCGACGCCAGAGGCGATGTTTTTGCGTTCCCTGCGGCGGACGCGGGCGGGTTCTTTGGCCATGGTTTGGTCCTTCGAGCGCGCCCGTAATTCCAGGCGCTAAGGGTTGAGCTGGAAAGTAAGCGCGAGACATCTGCGTGGGGATTTGACTCCCGCCGGCGCGGACGTTCTCGCTTTCGAACTACTTCTTCTTGCCGGCAATCGGCTTAGCCTTGCCCTTGCGGGTGCGAGCGTTGGTGTGCGTGCGCTGGCCGCGCACCGGAAGCTGGCGGCGATGCCTGAGGCCGCGATAGCAGCCGAGGTCCATCAGGCGTTTGATATTGATCGCGACCTCGCGGCGCAGATCGCCTTCAACCCTGTAGTCGCGGTCGATCGTCTCGCGAATTTGCAGCACTTCCGCGTCGGTGAGCTCGGAAACGCGACGCTCGGCCGGGATCTTCACCTTGGCGCAGATCTCCTGGGCGATCTTTGGGCCCACGCCATGTATATATTGAAGCGCGATGACGACACGCTTGGATGTCGGAATGTTTACGCCAGCGATACGGGCCACAGTCTCTTCTCCATGTGTGAGCGTCTGTCGACGCAGTAAGGCGGAGGTTCGGCGCCTCCACGCCAATCCGCGTCCGGTGGAGGCCGGCCCTTGCGGATCCCGCGCAGTCGCCTGCGCAGCAAGCACGAAAACACGCGGCCCCCGACGGACGGGCGCTCACGTCTTTTCGCGTTGACGTGCGGATAGCCCCGGCTCCATTGCGAGTCAAGAGAAATCTGCTTCGACGCCAGGAAAATTTCGTCTCGTCATAGCGCCCGAAACCACAGGGCTTACGAGACCAGCGCCGCGTCGATCGCGCGCGCGACGTCTTCGATCGGCGCCATGCCGTCGACCTGTTTCAGCGTCCCTTTGCCGGCATAGTATGCCGAGAGCGGAGCCGTCTGTTTCCGATGGGCGTCGAGCCGCGTCTTGAGGGTCTCGGGATTGTCGTCAGCCCGCACGCTACCGCCGGCCTGCACGGTTTCTCGAATCCGATTTTCGACGCGCTTCAACAGCATGTCCTCGTCCACGACGAGCTCGATGACCACATCAAGCCGCATCCGCTTCGCCTCGAGCAGCGCGTCGAGCGCTTCCGCCTGGGCCACCGTCCGCGGGAACCCGTCCAGAATGAAGCCATTGGCCGCATCCGCGCCGTCGAGGCGCGCGTCAATCAGCTCGATCACCAAGCGGTCGGACACGAGCTCGCCACGATCCATGATTTCCTTGGCCTCCAGCCCGAGCGGCGAGCCAGCCGCGACCGCCGCGCGCAGCATGTCTCCGGTCGAGAGCTGAACGATGCCCCGTCTGGCGACGAGCCTTTGAGCTTGCGTTCCCTTGCCGGCCCCGGGCGGTCCGAGGAGAACGAGCCTCATCGTCCGCGCTTCCCGCCCCGAAGCCGGCTCTTGCGGATGGCCCGCTCATACTCCCCGGCGTTCAAATGACCATAGATCTGTGCGACCGTGTCCATGGTGACGCTGACGACGATCAGAAGCGACGTGCCGCCGAAGTAGAAGGGTAGGTTCGCATAGGAGATCAGCATCTCCGGCAAGAGACAGATCACCGCGAGGTAAGCCGCGCCGATGACGGTGATGCGCATCAAGACCGCATCGATTTCCTTGGCGGTGCGCTCGCCGGGACGAATGCCGAGGAGGAAGCCGCCGTGCTTCTTGAGATTGTCGGCGGTCTCGGTCGGATTGAACACGATCGCGGTGTAGAAGAAGGCGAAGAATACGATCAGTCCCACATAGGCGATCATATAGAGCGGACGGCCGTGGCCGAAATAGGCAGAGATCACGGCAAGCCAGCTGTCGGAACCCTGCGTCTGGTAGAAATTTGCGACCGTCGTCGGCAGCAGCAGCAGCGACGAGGCGAAGATCGGCGGGATGACGCCTGAGGTGTTTAGCTTGAGTGGCAGGAAGGAGGTCTGTCCCTCGTAGACGCGATTACCCTGCTGGCGTTTGGGATAGGTGATCAACAGGCGGCGCTGGGCGCGCTCCATGAACACGATGAAGCCGATCACCAGGAAGGACATGACGATCACGCCGATAATGGCGCCCGTCGAGATGGCGCCCTGGCGCCCCATCTCGAGGGTCTGCACGATGGCGCTGGGAAAGGCGGCGACAATGCCCGCGAAGATGATCAGCGAAGAGCCGTTGCCGATGCCCCGCGAGGTGATCTGCTCGCCGAGCCACATCAGGAACATGGTTCCGCCGACGAGCGTAATCACCGTGGTTAGACGAAAGAAGAGTCCCGGTTCCGTGACGACTCCCTGCTGTCCCTCGAGACCGATCGCCATGCCGTAAGCCTGGAAGGTCGCGAGCACGACGGTCAAGTAGCGCGTGTACTGGTTGAGAACCTTACGCCCCTGCTCGCCCTCTTTCTTGACCGCTTCCAGCGTCGGAATGACGGTCGTGAGCAGCTGGATGATGATCGAGGCCGAAATATACGGCATGATGTTCAGCGCGAAGATCGCGCGCCGCTGCACGGCGCCGCCGGCGAACATGTTGAACAACTCGAGCACGCCCTTCGACTGCCCGAAGAAGCTCTTCGCGAAGGCGTCGGGGTCAATGCCGGGGAGGGGGATGTACGTCCCGAGCCGGTAAACGACGAGCGCGGCCAGCGTGAACCAGATACGCTGCTTGAGCTCCTCGTTCTTCAAAAAGTTGGAGACGTTGACGTTGGCCGCGAGCTGTTCGGCTGCCGATGCCATGGCGGCGATCCCTTTCCCCTTGCCGTTCCGGTCGCGAACCGAACGGGCGCTTTTTGTTGTCGTTGTCTCTCCGGGCGGCGAAGTCGCGCCGCAAGCGCCATTTCGGCGAGGCGAACATAAGCTTGAACCTCGCCCACGCAAGGGCGGGCGAGGCCGACGCTTTTACTCCGTCGCCGAGGCGGCGTCCTTCAGCAGCGTCACCTTGCCGCCCGCGCCTTCGATCGCCGCGATCGCCCCTTTGGAGGCCGCTTCGACCTCGAAGGAGAGCTTTGCGGTCAGCGCGCCCTGGCCGAGGATTTTGACGCCGTCGCGCGGCTTGGCGATGACGCCGGCCGCTAGGAGCGCCTCCTGTGTCACAACGGCTTGAGCATCAAGTTTGCCCGCGTCGACGGCCTGTTGGACCCGTCCGAGATTCACCTCGTTGTAGTCCGTCGAGAACGGATTGTGGAAACCGCGCTTGGGCAGGCGACGATGTAGCGGCATCTGACCGCCTTCGAAGCCTTTAACCGCCACGCCGGTGCGCGCCTTCTGGCCTTTGACGCCGCGTCCGCCCGTCTTGCCCTTGCCGGAGCCGATGCCACGGCCGACGCGCATGCGGTTTTTGCTTGCGCCAGGGTTGTCTGAAATGTCGTTGAGCTTCACCATCGCTGCGTCCTCACTCGTCGTCGACGATTTTGACGAGATGCGCGACCTTGGCGATCAGCCCGCGCACGGCCGGCGTATCCTCCAGGGTGCGACGCCGTCCGATCCGGGTCAGGCCAAGGCCCCGCAGCGATTGGCGCTGCCGTTCAGGGCGTCCGATGGCGCTTCCCGTCTGCTCCACGGTGACCGTCTTTTGCTTCGTCATCTCGCTCCCCCGGTCACGCGTCGACGGTTTCGGCATCGACGCCGTGGCGACGCGCCTGCAAGGTCGAAACCTTCAGCGTGCGACGCGCAGCGACGGCGCGCGGCGAGTCCTCCCGCGACAATGCGTCGAAAGTTGCGCGGATCATGTTGTATGGATTCGACGAGCCCTGGCTCTTGGCGACGACATCGTGCACGCCAAGCGTCTCGAAGACAGCGCGCATCGGGCCGCCGGCGATGATGCCGGTGCCGGGAGGCGCGGCGCGCAGCACGACGCGTCCCGCTCCGTGCCGTCCGTTCACGTCGTGATGCAAAGTGCGGCCCTCGCGGAGCGGCACGCGGATCAGCGAGCGCTTCGCCGCATCCGTCGCCTTGCGGATCGCCTCCGGCACTTCGCGCGCCTTGCCATGACCAAAGCCGACGCGACCCTTCTGGTCGCCGACGACGACCAGCGCGGCGAAGCCGAAGCGCCGTCCGCCTTTCACGACCTTAGCGACGCGATTGATGTGAACCAGACGGTCCACAAATTCGCTGTCGCGATCTTCCCTATCGCGATCGCGTCCGCGACCGCCCTCACCTTCACGCGCCATCGTTTTCTTCCGTCACTTACGCAGCCGCAGGGCCGCTCGCTTCGTGCTTTCCCTCCCCGTGCGGGGAGCGCATTCTAGAACTCGAGGCCGCCTTCGCGCGCCCCCTCCGCCAGAGCCTTGACTCGGCCGTGATACATGTAGCCGCCGCGGTCGAAGACCACGGACTTCAGGCCCTTGGCGACGGCGCGCTCGGCGACCAGCTTGCCCACCACCTTGGCGGCTTCGACGTTCGCCCCGGTTTTCATCTTCTCGCGGTTGTCCTTCTCCAGCGAGGAGGCGGCCACCACTGTCACGCCCGTTTCGTCGTCGATGATCTGAGCATAGATCTGTTTCGACGAACGAAAAACCGAAAGCCGCGGCCGTCCGAAAGACCGCGCGCGAAGGGCGCGGCGAACCCGCTGCTTGCGACGCGTTTCCAGCTCTATGTTGCTCGACATCGGTCCGATCCTTATTTCTTCTTGCCTTCCTTGCGGAAGATGAATTCGTCGACGTATTTCACGCCCTTGCCCTTGTAGGGCTCGGGGCCGCGCAAAGCGCAAATCTCCGCGGCGATCTGGCCGACCTCCTGCTTGTCGGTCCCGCTGATCGTGATTTCCGTCGGCTTGGGCGTCGTGATCGTCACCCCCGTCGGGATCGGAAAGTTCACGTCGTGCGAGTAGCCCAGCGCGAGCTGTAAATTCTTGCCCTGCACCGCGGCGCGATAGCCGACGCCCGTGATCTCCAGTTTCTTCTCGAACCCCTTCGTCACGCCGACCACGATGTTGTTCACGCGCGCCCGCGCCGTGCCCCAGAGCGCCCGCGCGCGCTTGGTGTCGCCTCGCGGATCGACCTTGATCGCATTGTCCTGCTGCGACACCGACACTTCGTCGGGGACGAGAAATTCGAGCTGGCCCTTCGCGCCCTTCACGGTGACGAGCTGGCCGTCCACCTTGGCGGTGACGCCGGCCGGCACGACGACGGGCTTCTTGCCGATACGAGACATGGTCTTTCGTTCCTTAAAGAGTCGTCACGCCGAATTAGAAAACTCGACACAACAGCTCGCCGCCGACATTCTTGTCGCGCGCGACATGGTCCGCCATGACGCCCTTCGACGTCGAGACGATGATCACGCCAAGCCCGTTGGCGACGCGCGGCACACTCGCGACGTCCGCGTAGACGCGCCGGCCCGGACGCGAGACGCGCTCGATTTCCTTGATCGCCGGCTGGCCGTCGAAATATTTGAGCTCGATCTCGAACTCGCTGCGGCCGTCGCCGAAATCGGTCGTGGAGTAGCCACGGATGTAGCCTTCCTCCTTCAGCACGTCGAGCACATTCGCCCTGAGCTTCGAGCCCGGCGACGACACCTTGTCCTTGCGACGCATCTGCGCGTTGCGAATTCTTGTCAGCAAATCGCCGAGCGGATCGTTGATCGCCATTGTTCCGCTCTCCTTACCAGCTGGACTTTACGAGCCCCGGCACTAGGCCGCGGGACCCGAGCTCGCGCAATGCAATGCGCGACATCTTGAGCTTGCGATAGAACGCGCGCGGGCGGCCCGAGACTTCGCATCGATTGCGAACCCGGTTCGCTGCGGAGTTGCGCGGCAGTTCGGCGAGCTTGAGATGCGCCTCAAAACGCTCCTCCGGAGTCAGGCTGTCATCCGTCGTCCGCGCCTTCAGCCGCGCTCGCCGCCCGGCGAGCGCCTTGACGAGCTTCGCCTTGCGCTTGTTGTTCTCTATCGCGCTTTTCTTGGCCATACTGGTTCTGCCTTTTCGGTTACCGCGTCTGAGGGGCGCCGGTCCCTCACTGCCGGAACGGGAAATTGAACGCCTTGAGAAGGGCGCGCGCTTCTTCGTCGGTCTTCGCCGTCGTGCAGACGATCACGTCGAGGCCGAGGATGGACTCGGCCTTGTCGTAGTCGATTTCAGGGAACACGATGTGCTCCTTGATGCCGAGCGCGTAATTTCCACGGCCGTCGAAGGATTTGGGATTGAGCCCCCGGAAATCGCGCACGCGCGGCAGAGCCACCGTGATCAGACGGTCGAGAAATTCGTACATCCTAGTCTTGCGCAAAGTCACCTTTGCGCCGATCGGCATGTTCTCGCGCACCTTGAAGGTCGAGATCGCCTTGCGCGCGCGCGTGACAACCGGCCTCTGCCCGGCGATCAGCGCCAGATCGCCGGCGGCTGCCGTGACCTTCTTCGTGTCGTTGACCGCCTCGCCGACACCCATGTTGAGAACGATCTTGTCGATGGTCGGCACTTCCAGCGCGTTTTTATAGCCGAACTGCTCCGTCAAGGCCGGCCGCACGACCTCCTCGAAGTGCTTCTTCAAACGCGGCGTGTAGGGACCCGTCGGAAGCTCCGCCTTGTGCGCGCTTGCCGACTCGCTCGCGTGCGACGACGCCTTGGCCTTTTTGGCTTCGCCGCCCTTCTTGGCGTCGGCGCCCTTCTTCGCGTCGGCGTCCTTGGGCGCGCCCTTCGCCTTCTTGTCCTCAGCCATCGATCAGCTCTCCCGAACGCTTGGCGAATCTGACCTTGCGGCCGTCTTCTAAAATCTTGAACCCGACGCGCGTCGGCTTGCCGTCCTTGGGATCGATGATGGCGAGATTCGACAGATCGATCGGTGCGGATTTCGTGATGATGCCGGCCTCGCGATCACGGGTCTGGCGTTGATGGCGCTTGACCTGGTTGACACCGTCGACCACGGCCCGGCCTTCAGCGGGATGGACGCGCAGCACCTCGCCCGTACGCCCCTTGTCGCGTCCAGCGATGACGACTACCTTGTCGCCCCTCTTGATCTTGGCGGCCATCAGAGCACCTCCGGCGCGAGCGAAATGATCTTCATGTGGTTCTTGGCGCGCAGCTCACGCGGCACGGGTCCAAAGATGCGCGTGCCGATCGGCTCCTTCTGATTGTTGATCAGAACCGCGGCATTGGAGTCGAAGCGGATCGTCGAGCCGTCGGCGCGATGGATGTCCTTCGAGGTGCGCACCACGACGGCCTTCAGCACGTCGCCCTTCTTGACGCGACCGCGCGGAATCGCCTCCTTGATCGAGACGACGATGATGTCGCCGACCCCGGCATATTTGCGCTTCGAGCCGCCCAGCACCTTGATGCACATGACCCGGCGCGCGCCGGAATTGTCGGCGACATCGAGATTTGTCTGCATCTGTATCATGGCAATTCCGCCTTGTTTCTTCCGCTTCCGGCTTCAGCGCGTGATGCTCTGAGAGCCGGAACAAAACGCTTTTAACCGCTCAGGCCTTGGCCGCGCGTTCGAGGACGCGCCACCGCTTGAGCTTGGAGATCGGCGCCGTTTCCTGGATCATGACCTCGTCGCCGACCTTGAAGTCCCCCGCCTCATCATGGGCGTGGTAGTTCTTGGTGCGACGCACGGTCTTCTGCAGAAGCGGATGCGTGAAACGGCGCTCGACCTTCACGACCACGGTCTTCTGCTGCTTGTCGCTGACGACGACGCCCTGGAGGATTCGCTTCGGCATGGCCTTCGATCAACCCTTCTGATTACTGCGCGCCTGTGCGGCGATCGTCTTGACCCTCGCGACGTCGCGTCTGACGACACGCACGCGAGACGAATTCTCTAGCTGGCCGGTGGCCCGCTGGAAGCGAAGGTTGAACTGCTCCTTCTTCAGCTTGAGGAGTTCATCGTTCAACTGATCCTCGCTCAGGGCGCGAATATCGGACAACCGCTGTTTGTTCTTCATGGCGTTCGATCCTCACTCCGAGATGCGTTGGATGAAGCGGGTCTTGATCGGCAGCTTGGCTGCCGCCAGGTCGAGCGCCTCGCGCGCGAGCGGAGCCGGCACGCCGTCGATCTCGAACATGATGCGGCCGGGGGCCACGCGCACAGCCCAGAATTCCGGCGCGCCCTTGCCTTTACCCATACGAACCTCGGTCGGCTTCTTCGAGACCGGCACGTCCGGGAAAATTCGGATCCAGACGCGCCCGGCGCGCTTCATGTGGCGCGTCATGGCGCGGCGCGCCGCCTCGATTTGACGGGCCGTGATGCGCTCCGGCTCCAACGCCTTCAGGCCAAACTGACCGAAGTTCAGCAAAAAGCCGCCTTTCGCGGAGCCCCGAATACGGCCTTTGAAGGCCTTACGGAATTTAGTGCGTTTGGGTTGCAGCATCGTTCGTGCTTTCGTTCGGCGTAGCGGGCTTAGGCCGCATCACGGTCGCGGTCGCGGTCGCGGCGACGACCCCGATCCCGGTCGCGGTCACGATCGCCGTGGTGATGATGGTCGCCCCCGCCCTGCTCGGCGAAGCGCTTGTCCTGCGCCATCGGATCATGCTCGAGGATCTCGCCTTTGAAGATCCAAACCTTGATGCCGCAGGTTCCATAGGCGGTGTGCGCGGTGGCGACGCCGTAATCCACGTCCGCACGCAACGTGTGCAGCGGCACGCGACCCTCGCGGTACCACTCGAGGCGAGCGATTTCCGCGCCGCCGAGGCGGCCGGAGCAGTTGATGCGGATCCCCTGCGCGCCGAGCCGCATAGCGGACTGCACGGCGCGCTTCATCGCGCGGCGGAAAGCGACGCGGCGCTCGAGCTGTTGAGCGATCGAATCGGCGACAAGCGCGGCCTCAATCTCGGGTTTGCGCACTTCGACGATGTTGATCACGACCTCGCTCGTGGTGAGCTTACCGACGAGCTTACGGATCTTCTCGATGTCGGCGCCCTTTTTGCCGATCACGACGCCTGGACGGGCCGAATAGATCGTCACGCGGCACTTGCGATGCGGGCGCTCGATGACGATGCGTGACACCGCAGCCTGCTTGAGCGACTTGGAGATCGCCTCGCGGATCGCCATGTCCTCATGCAGCAGCTTGCCGTATTCGTTCTTCGCGGCGAACCAACGCGAATCCCATGTGCGGTTAACGCCGAGGCGCAGCCCGATGGGATTGACCTTCTGACCCATGACGCGCTCCTCAGGCCTGTGACTGTGCGGCGACTTCGCGCACGATGATCGTGAGATTGGCGAACGGCTTTTCGATGCGTCCGGCGCGACCGCGCGCTCGGGCTTGGTGCCGCTTCATCACCATGTCCTTGCCGACGAACGCCTGCGCCACGACGAGATCGTCGACGTCGAGATCGTGGTTGTTCTCGGCGTTGGCGATGGCGCTCTCCAGAGTCTTTCGGACGTCGAGCGCGCTGCGCTTTCTCGAGAATTCCAGTTCGGCGAGCGCGCGCTCAACCTTCTTACCGCGGATGAGCTGCGCAAGCAGATTGAGCTTTTGCGGGGAGACGCGCAGCATGCGCGTCACCGCTCTCGCCTCGTTGTCGCCCAGCCGCGGCGGATTCTTTTCCTTCGACATCCGCTTAGCCTCTCTTCGCCTTCTTATCCGCCGCGTGGCCGTGGAAAGTGCGCGTCGGAGCGAACTCGCCGAACTTGTGCCCGATCATGTCTTCGCTGACGTTGACCGGAATGTGCTTGTGACCGTTGTGCACGCCGAAGGTGAGCCCGACGAATTGCGGAAGGATCGTGGAGCGGCGGCTCCAGATCTTGATGACTTCCGAACGGCCGGACGCGCGCGAGGCTTCGGCTTTCTTAAGCAGATAGCCGTCGATAAACGGACCTTTCCGGATAGAACGCGCCATGGATCAGCCCTTCTTCTTCTTGACATGCCGCGAGGACACGATGAAACGATCGGTCGCCTTGTTGCTGCGGGTCTTCTTGCCCTTGGTCGGCTTGC
Source organism: uncultured Alphaproteobacteria bacterium (assembly GCA_963760695.1). Taxonomy (GTDB): domain Bacteria; phylum Pseudomonadota; class Alphaproteobacteria; order Rhizobiales; family Beijerinckiaceae; genus Methylocystis. The sequence goes on from CAVXEI010000023.1 coordinate 64,262, forward strand.
CCCACGGAGTCACGGGATGGCGTCCGCCCGAGGTGCGTCCCTCGCCGCCGCCATGCGGGTGATCGATCGGGTTCATCGTGACGCCGCGATTGTGCGGGCGACGCCCAAGCCAGCGTGAACGCCCGGCCTTGCCAATCGAGATGTTCATGTGATCGGGATTGGAAACCGAGCCGACCGTCGCGAAACACTGTCCGTGAACCAGACGCTGCTCGCCGGAGTTGAGGCGAAGGATCACGTATCCCTGATCGCGGCCGGCGATCTGCGCGTAAGTCCCGGCGGAACGCGCGATCGCTCCCCCCTTGCCGATCTTCATCTCGACATTGTGGACGATCGTGCCGACCGGGATATTGGCGATCGGCATCGCATTGCCGGGCTTCACGTCAACCTGCTGTCCCGAGATCACCTCGTCGCCAACGGCGAGCCGCTGCGGCGCGAGGATGTAGGAGAGCTCGCCGTCCTGATAACGGATCAACGCGATGAAGGCCGTCCGGTTCGGATCATATTCGAGCCGCTCGACCTTCGCCGCCATGCCTGTCTTACGGCGTTTGAAGTCGACAAGACGATAGGCCTGCTTATGGCCGCCGCCACGGAAACGCACGGTCACGCGACCGGCGTTGTTGCGACCGCCCTTCGATGACTTTCCCTCGGTCAGAGCCTTGACCGGCTTGCCCTTGTATAGGTCCTTGCGGTCGACAATGACGAGCTGGCGAAGGCTCGGCGTGACCGGCTTGAATGTCTTCAGCGCCATGGTTGGTCCTCTCTAGCCTTCCGTCACAGTCCGGTCGTCACGTCGATCTTATGGCCCTCGGCCAAAGTCACGACCGCTTTCTTCACGTCGCTCTGCTTGCCGCGCACGCCGCGAAAAGCCTTGGTCTTCCCCATGGTTACGAGCGTGTTGACGCCGACGACCTTCACGTCGAAGAGGCCCTCGATCGCCGCCTTGATCTGGGGCTTCGTCGCCTTGCGCGCGACTTTGAAGACGAACTGATTGTGCTCCGCCGCGGTCGTGGCCTTCTCGGTGACGACCGGCGCAACGATCACGTCGTAATGGCTCGGGTTCTTGCTCATTTCAGCCGCGCCTCCAGCGCGTCCACCGCCGCGCGGGTCAGGACCAGCGTCTCGCGACGCAGAATGTCATAAACATTGACGCCCTCGACCGGCAGTACGTCGATCTTGGGAATGTTGCGCGCAGCGAGCGAAAAGTTCTGCTGCAGCGCGCCGCCGTCGATGATCAGCGCGCTCGAGAGACCCGTCTTGTCGAAGCCCGCCTTGAGAACCTTGGTCTTGGGGGCATCGAGCTGTGCGCTTTCCCAGACCACGATCGCGCCGTCCTTGGCTTTGGCGGACAGCGCGTGCCTTAGCGCCAGCGCCTTCACCTTCTTGGTGAGATCGTGCTCGTGGCTGCGCACCTGTGGACCGAAAGCACGGCCGCCGCCGCGGAACTGCGGGACCCGCGCCGATCCATGGCGCGCCCCGCCCGTCCCCTTCTGCTTATACATCTTCTTGCCGGTCCGCGCGATTTCGGCCCGGTTTTTGACGGCGTGCGTGCCAGCCCGGCGCTTGGCGAGCTGCCAGCGGATCATGCGCGCGATCAGATCGGCGCGCGGCTCAAGGCCGAAGACCGCATCGGATAGCTCGATTGAGCCTGCCGACTGGCCGTCGAAGGAGGTGACGTCGAGTTTCAAGGGGTCAGTCCTCCGTCTTTTCTTGTGGGGCAGGCTCTTCGGCCGGCGCTTCGGCGAGGCGGAACTTGCCCGGCTTTGGCGCATCGGCGGGAAGCGCGCGCTTGACGGCGTCGCGGAGATAGATCCAGCCGCCGGCATGGCCGGGCACCGCGCCCTGCACGAGGACGAGCCCGCGCTCCACGTCTGTGCGCACAACCTTCAGATTGAGCGTGGTGACGCGATCGACGCCCATGTGGCCGGCCATCTTCTTGTTCTTGAACGTCTTGCCGGGATCTTGACGACCACCTGTCGAGCCGTGCGAGCGGTGCGAGACCGAGACGCCGTGGGTTGCGCGCAGGCCGCCGAAGTTCCAACGCTTCATCGGGCCGGCGAAACCTTTGCCGATTGTCGTGCCGGTCGCATCGACATATTGCCCAACGACGAAATGATCGGCGGTGATCTCGGCGCCGACCGGCGGCAAATTCTCTTCGTGCACACGAAACTCAACGAGCTTCATCTTCGGCTCGACCTTGGCGACGGCGAAACGGCTGCGCTCGGCCTTCGACACGTTCTTAACCTTGGCGCGGCCGGCGCCGAGCTGCACGGCCGTGTAGCCGTTCTGATCCTTCGTGCGGTGGGCGACGACCTGGCAGCCGTCGAGCTTCAGCACCGTCACCGGCACATGCTCGCCCGCATCGTTGAAGATGCGGGTCATTCCGACCTTTTGCGCGATAACGCCCGATCGCATGGTTCACTTCCTTCGCAAGGCGACTTGCGCCCGTTGGTCTTCCTTAGAGCTTGATCTCGACGTCGACGCCCGCTGCGAGGTCGAGCTTCATCAGCGCGTCCACGGTCTGCGGGGTGGGATCGACGATGTCGAGAACCCGCTTATGGGTCCTGATCTCGAATTGCTCGCGCGACTTCTTGTCGACGTGCGGCGACCGGTTCACCGTGAATTTCTCGATCCGCGTCGGCAGCGGAATCGGGCCGCGCACCTGAGCGCCCGTGCGCTTGGCCGTCGAGACGATTTCCTTCGTCGACGTATCGAGAATCCGGTGATCGAACGCCTTGAGGCGAATCCGGATGTTCTGACCGTTCATAGTCTCTTCCTCAATGGACCGCGATCCGCTGGGATCGCTCTTTCCAAACCGCAGCCCGATTGGGCCGCGGCTCGCTTTTTGCCGAATGCGAGCCGCATTAGCTCGCGGTCCATGATCCTCACTCGATGATGCTGGCGACGACGCCGGCGCCGACGGTCCTGCCGCCTTCGCGGATGGCGAAGCGCAGCTTCTCCTCCATGGCGATCGGAACGATCAGCGCCACCTCCATCGAGATGTTGTCGCCGGGCATCACCATCTCCACGCCTTCCGGCAGCGTCACCACGCCCGTCACGTCCGTCGTGCGGAAGTAGAACTGCGGACGATAATTCGTGAAGAACGGCGTGTGCCGCCCGCCCTCTTCCTTCGTCAGGATGTAGGCCTCGGCCTTGAATTTCGTGTGCGGCTTCACCGAGCCCGGCTTGCACAGAACCTGTCCGCGCTCCACGTCCTCGCGCTTCGTGCCGCGCAGCAGACAACCCACGTTGTCGCCCGCCTCGCCCTGATCGAGAAGCTTGCGGAACATCTCGACGCCCGTCACCGTCGACTTCGTCGTCGGACGGATGCCGACAATCTCCACTTCCTCGCCGACCTTGATCACGCCGCGCTCGATGCGCCCCGTCACCACCGTGCCGCGGCCCGAAATCGAGAACACGTCCTCCACCGGCATCAGGAACGGCTGATCCTTCGGGCGCTCCGGCTGCGGAATATACTCGTCAACCGTCGTCATCAGCTTCAGGATCGCGTCATGACCGATCTCGGGGGTCTTGTTCTCCAGCGCCGCCAGCGCCGAGCCCTTGGTGATCGGAATGTCGTCGCCCGGGAACTCATACTTCGACAAAAGCTCGCGAACCTCGAGCTCCACGAGCTCCAAAAGCTCCGGATCGTCGACCATGTCGACCTTGTTCAAAAACACCACCAGCGCCGGAACGCCGACCTGCCGCGCCAGAAGAATGTGCTCGCGCGTCTGCGGCATCGGGCCGTCGGCGGCCGACACCACCAGGATCGCGCCGTCCATCTGCGCCGCGCCCGTGATCATGTTCTTCACATAGTCGGCGTGGCCGGGGCAGTCGACATGCGCGTAGTGCCGCTTCGGCGTCTCATATTCGACGTGCGCCGTCGAAATCGTGATGCCGCGCGCCCGCTCCTCCGGGGCCTTGTCGATCTGGTCGTAGGCCGTAAACGTCGCTCCGCCCGTCTCCGCCAGAACCTTGGTGATCGCCGCCGTCAGCGACGTCTTGCCGTGGTCCACGTGACCGATCGTCCCAATGTTGCAGTGCGGCTTCGTGCGTGCGAACTTTTCCTTGGCCATGGCCGTCTCCTTACTCGTTCCGTCTAGTCCTGAATGGTCCGGGTCTACTTGGGCGAGAGCTTCTTCAACTCGCTGTCCGGCGCCTGCTCGTAGTGAGAGAACTGCATCGTGTAGTTGGCGCGGCCCTGGGTGAAGGAGCGCAACTGATTGACGTAACCAAACATGTTGGCGAGCGGCACCATGGCGTCGATCACGACGGCGTTGGCGCGCATGTCCTGGCCTTGAATTTGTCCGCGGCGCGAATTGATGTCGCCGATGACAGAACCCGTATATTCCTCGGGCGTTACGACCTCGACCTTCATGATCGGCTCGAGCAGCACCGAGCCGCCTTTTTGCAGGGCTTCGCGGGTCGCGGCGCGCGAGGCGATCTCGAAGGCCAAGACCGACGAGTTGACGTCGTGGAAGGCGCCGTCGATGAGCGTCGCCTTGAGGTCGACCACCGGGAAGCCCGCGAGCACGCCGGAGCCCGTGACCGAGTGAATGCCCTTGTCGACGCCGGGGATGTATTCCTTCGGCACCGCGCCGCCGACGATCTGGCTCTCGAACGTATTGCCGGCGCCCGGCTCGTTGGGCTCGAAGATGATCTTCACGCGCGCGAACTGGCCCGTGCCGCCGGTCTGCTTCTTGTGCGTGTAGTCGATCTCGGCGCGCTTCGAGAGGCGCTCGCGATAGGCCACTTGCGGCTTGCCGATGTTGGCGTCGACCTTGTAGGTGCGCTTCAGGATGTCGACCTTGATGTCGAGATGCAGCTCGCCCATGCCCTTGAGGATGGTCTGGCCGCTCTCCTGGTCGGTCGACACGCGGAAGGACGGATCCTCGGCCGCGAGCTTCGAAAGCGCGACGCCGAGCTTCTCCTGATCGGCCTTCGACTTCGGCTCGATCGCGATCTCGATGACGGGCTCCGGAAACTCCATGCGCTCGAGGATCACGGCCTTCTGCGGATCGCAGAGCGTGTCGCCGGTGCGGGTATCCTTCAAGCTCGCGAGCGCCACGATGTCGCCGGCGTAGGCTTCCTTGATGTCCTCGCGGTTGTTGGCGTGCATGAGCAGCATGCGGCCAACGCGTTCTTTCTTGTCCTTCGTCGAGTTCACCACGGTCGTGCCGGACTCGATCTTGCCGGAGTAGACGCGGCAGAAGGTGATCGTGCCGACGAAGGGATCGTCCATGATCTTGAAGGCGAGCATGGAGAAGGGTTCGTCGTCGGAAGGGTTGCGCACGATGTCCGCGCCCGTGTCCATGTCGACGCCCTTGATCGCTTCTCTGTCGACCGGCGAGGGCAGATAATAGACGACGGCGTCGAGAAGCGGCTGCACACCCTTGTTCTTGAAGGCCGAGCCGCAGAAGACCGGCACGAAGTGAATCTTCCGCACGGCGAGACGGATCAGGCGGCGCAGCGTGTCCTCGTCCGGCTCGTGGCCGTCGAGGTAGGCCCCCATGGCCTCGTCGTCGAGCTCGACCGCCGCCTCGATCAGATGCGTGCGATATTCCTTGGCCTGCTCGAGGAGCTCGGCCGGGATTTCCTCGTCGTGATATTTGGCGCCGAGACCTTCGTCTTCCCAGACGACGGCCTTCATGCGGATGAGGTCGATCACGCCCTTGAAGTTGCTCTCGGAGCCGATCGGCAGCTGCACGCACACCGGGCGGCCGCCGACGCGCGTCTCGATCTCCTTCACGCAACGGAAGAAGTCCGCGCCGATCTTGTCCATCTTGTTGACGAAGACGATGCGCGGCACGCGATATTTGTCGGCCTGCCGCCAGACGGTCTCCGTTTGCGGCTCGACGCCCTGGTTGCCGTCGAGCACGCAGACCGCGCCGTCGAGCACGCGCAGGCTGCGCTCGACCTCGATGGTGAAGTCGACGTGGCCGGGCGTGTCGATGATGTTTAGGCGCTTGCCGTTCCAGAAGGTCGTCGTCGCGGCGGACGTGATGGTGATGCCGCGCTCCTGCTCCTGCTCCATCCAGTCCATCGTCGCGGCGCCTTCATGCACCTCGCCGATTTTGTGGCTCTTGCCGGAGTAGTAGAGGATGCGCTCGGTCGTCGTCGTCTTGCCCGCATCGATGTGGGCCATGATGCCGAAGTTGCGGTAGTCCTCGATCGGATGGGAACGGGGCATTGAGTCGTCCTCAGGAGAGTCGCGGTTACCAGCGATAATGCGAGAAGGCGCGGTTGGCTTCCGCCATCCGGTGCGTGTCCTCGCGCTTCTTGACGGCCGCGCCGCGATTGTTCGAGGCGTCGAGCAGTTCCGCCGAGAGACGATCGACCATGGTCTTGTCGTTGCGTCCGCGCGCGGCCGTGATGATCCAGCGGATCGCCAGCGCCTGCCGGCGCTCGTTGCGGACCTCGACCGGCACCTGATAGGTGGCGCCGCCGACGCGTCGCGAGCGAACCTCGATCGAGGGCGCGACATTTTCGAGCGCAGCCTTGAAGACGCCGAGCGGATCGGTCTTCGCCTTCGCCTCGATCTGGTCGAACGCGCCGTAGACGATCGACTCGGCGACGGACTTCTTGCCGTCGTACATGATCGAGTTCATGAATTTCGCGAGAACCAGATCGCCAAATTTGGCGTCCTCGATGACTTCCCGCTTCTCGGCTTTGTGACGTCGCGACATGGTCCGCGCTCCTTACTTCGGACGCTTCGCGCCGTATTTCGAACGGCGCTGCTTACGGTCCTTGACGCCCTGCGTGTCGAGGACGCCGCGCAGAATGTGGTAGCGCACGCCGGGCAGGTCCTTGACGCGACCGCCGCGGATCATGACCACCGAGTGCTCTTGAAGGTTATGGCCTTCGCCCGGGATGTAGCCGATGACCTCGAAGCCGTTGGTGAGGCGAACCTTGGCGACCTTGCGGAGCGCCGAGTTCGGCTTCTTCGGGGTCGTCGTATAGACGCGCGTGCACACGCCGCGCTTCTGCGGACAGGCGCCGAGGTGGCGGGCCTTCTCGCGGTAGGTCTTCGGTTGCCGCGGCTTGCGGATCAACTGGCTGATCGTCGGCATCAAGCTTTCCTTCGCGGGTGCGAATGGGTGTCCCTAAACGTCCGGCTGCGCCGCAAGGCGCAAACGATAAAGGCGCGCTCGGCCGATGCGGCCGAGGCGCTTTCAATGCAGAGGATCCCGAAGGTTAATTCGGGATCGTGCCTTCCTGACCCGAACCTCAAGAGGCGCGGGAACGATTACCAACCGAGTGGCGTTCACAGGCAAGGCGACAGCGTTTAGCACCGAAGTGTCGGGGACGCGGCGTCCCCGACGGCATGGCGCTACAGCCAGTCGAAAGCGGGTTGGTATTAGTCGGGAGCTTTGACAAGGTCAAGCGGAGATTGAAGGAAGCGAGAAGAAAAATGAGAGGGCAACCTGCGATGCGTGCCCTAACGCGCTGAAGCCCGCGCTAAAAGGTAGAGTGGGGTATATACGTCACAATCGCATCGATGATCTGCGTCAATATCGGGTTGTGAAGGTCGGCTGTGAGGAAACGCTTCAAAGCTTCCGCGGTAGCGACGACAAACTCTTGAATCGCTGCTCATTTCACAACCCCGTGACAAAAGGCGCGAGATTGTTGATTTGTCACTGAATTGTATGAGGGGCGTCGCGCGAGAGCAATTTGCAGTCATGGATTCGCCCATGGGGGCATGTTTGACGGGAACGCCCATGGGCGAACTCGCTACGGCTACGGCCGTCCCGGCCGTCCTTGACTTCGAATTCCGCCCGCGCACAATCGCCTGCATGCAATCAATGACGACTCGCCGCCGAATGCGGCGGCGCGATTGCGAAAAAACACCCGCTGCGGCAGCTCCTGGATTGCTTCGCTTCGCTCGCAATGACGCCGTTTTGTGTTTCCGCGCCCGTGACGCGCCGAAACTCTGGAGAAACGACATGCCCCGCCGCCTGCGCGCCTTCCTCTACAGCGTCGAACGCACGCTCGTCGGCGTCGTGATGAAGCTTTTGGCCTGGGCGTCTGGAGAGGCTGGTCGCTGCGGGCCTCCCCGAGGGCTGACAGGACTTAGCGCGCGCGCGCCATGTCGACGAGCAGGAAGAGCGTCAGGAGTCGCGCCCACGGTCCCGAAGGCGATCGGCGGCCAGCGCTCCGGCGATCCGGCGGTAAAGCCAGCGGAGAACAGGCTCGCGGTCGCGATGAGGCCCACGGTGAGCTGGCGTCCCGTGCGCCGCACGCCGTCCTCGAGCGAATGCGCCAGGAACTTCACCTCGAGATTTTGCCCGGGCCGCGCGCCGATCAATTTCTCGACCGTCTCGAAGAAGCGGGTGGCGCGCACTTTGAGCTTCTGGGCCTCGTAGAGCATCGTCTTCGCGTTGAGCTTCTCCCGCGCGGCCTTCAGCATCGCGCGCTGCAGAAACTTTCCCGCGACCTCGAAGGGGTCGATCGTCGGATCGAGCTGCGCCGTCGCGAGCTGCACCTGGGCCAGCGCCTTGCCGACGAGCGTGAGCGAGGCCGGCAGCGGCACGCCGTGGCTCATGGCGATCGTGCTCATCTCCTGCATGATCGGGCCGATCTGCATCTCGGCCAGGCCCGCCTTGCGATATTTCGCCATCAGCGCGCCGATTTCCGCCTGGTAGCGCTGGGGTTCGAGCTGGGAGGAGTCGAAATCGCCCGAGAGCATGAAGGTGACGTCGGTGAGAAACTCCGCGTCCTCCTGCCAGAAGGCCATGAGCAGCAGCATCAGCTGCTCGCGCAGATCGCCGTCGAGGACGCCCACCATTCCGAGGTCGAGGAAGTAGATGCGGTCCTTCCACCACATCAGATTGCCGGGATGCGGATCGGCGTGGAAGAATCCGTCGACGGCGATCTGCTTGTAGAAGCTCTCGAGGAGCTGGCGCGCGGCGGCCGCTCGCTCCGGCCCTTCCGGCGCGTTGGCTGATCGGCTCGCCCTGAATTTCCTCCATGACGAGGAGCCGCGGCGTCGAAAGCTCCTTGTAGACCGCGGGAACGCCGAGACGGTCATAGGACGCGACGACCTCGGCCATGCGCTCGAGATTGGCCGCCTCCTGCGAAAAATCGAGCTCGCGTTGCAGCGATTGCGACAGCTGCTGAAACACGCTCTTGATGTCGATGACTTTTTGCAGTCCCGGGCGGGCGGCGGCCTCCGTCACGAACGCCTCGAAGAGCGCGAGATCCTGCTCGATCTCGCCGCGGGCGTTGGGCCGCTGCGCCTTGACGACGACGCGCTCGCCGCCGACGAGCGTCGCGCGATGCACCTGGCCGATCGTGCCGGCGGCCAGAGGCTTCGACTCGATCGCGTGGAACACGTCCTCCCAGGGAACGCCCAGCTCCTTCTCCATCACCGAGACGACCTCGGCCTCGCTCATCGGCGGCACTTTGTTCTGCAGCGAGGCGAGCTCCGAGATGAACTCCGGCGGCAGGAGATCCGGGCGGGTCGAGAGAATTTGCCCGAGCTTGGAGAAGGTCGGCCCAAGCTCCTCCAGCGCGGCGCGCAGCCGCTTGGCTTGCCGCTCCCGGCCCGTGGCGCCGTCCGGGTCCGGCTTGTTGAAGAGTTCCTTGAGCCCGTGCTTCGCCGCGACGGCGGCGATGCGCGCGCCGCGCGCGGCGAGCTGGGGATGCGGCGGCGGCTCTTCTTGCGCATCGCGGGGCGCGAGCTTTGGCGCAGCGTCCTCGCGCGCCGTGTTCACGATGATCACGGTGCAGCGGGCGTTATGGCTGATTCGATTTGGGACGTTTCCGAGCAGGAACTCCTTCCGTCCCGTCATGCCGAGATTGCCGACGACGAGCACGTCGACGGCCTCTTGCTCGGAGGCGGCGATGATCGCCCCCGCGGGGTCGGGATCGATGAAGACCAGCCCGCGGCCCCGCTCTCCCGCGAGGCTTCGCGCATAGCTCGGGAGGTCCAGGCGGGCGGCGTCGGCGCGCGCGTGATCGGCGGCGCTGGCTGTCGGGGCGCTCTTATCTTCCGGGACGATCACCTGAACGACGAAGAGCTCGGCGCCGTAGAGCTCGGCGAAGAGCGCCGCCCAGCGCGCGGCGCGGTCGGAGGTCTGCGACCGATCGACTCCGATCATCACGCGCCGGACGGGCGCGCCGCCGATAAGGCCCGGCGCCGGCGAGCGATTCGGGGCTTCCTTCGAACGCCCCGCGTTCACTGTATCGATCTCGATATCTTCCATCCGAAATTTCGTCCTTCGGAGCAAATGTCAGGCGAGATGGAATTTTGCCTGCATTCGCAGTGGCGCACAAGTCGCGGGCGGCCGCCCCAGGCGCGCGTCACAGGGCTCTTTTCGAGCGGTCTCAGGCGGCCTAAAGAGATCGCCGCTTCCGGTCGGGCGATGGCGGAGAGCCTCAAGGCTCCCGACGCGCTCCGGGAAGACTAGTCCGACCGCGCCGGAGCCGTCCGCTTGACCCTGCCTCGCCAGCTCTCGACCTATGCGCTCGTCGGCGTCGTCGCTTCGCTCGCGCATTACGCGGTGCTCGTCGCGCTCGTGGAGCTTGGCGCGATGCATCCCGTGCCGGCGGCGCTTACGGGTTACGTCGTCGGCGGGGTTGTTTCCTATCGGCTGAACCGCCGGCACACTTTCGCGAGCGAGCGCCCGCATCGGGAGGCCGCCTGGCGCTTCGCTCTGGTTGCGCTCGTCGGCTTCGGCCTCACCTATCTCTTGATGCGCCTCTTCGTCGAGCGCCTTGGCGCGCCCTACCTGCCGGCACAGCTGGTGACGACGATCCTCATCATGTTCGTTTCCTTCGCGATCAACCGGCTTTGGACCTTCGCGCACGGGCCGGCGGGTCCCTGAGGGCCGCCCGCTCCCACTTGCGACTTGCCGATGGGGGCAAATGTGACTAGTGCTCTGCTTCACTTTAGGCCCTCCACAGCCCTTTTCCGCCATGAAGCGCCCACGGACGCCCGTTCTTCGAACGGACTATGGCGGAGGAAGGAGCTAGGCTCCGCGCTCATCGAGCCGTCGCGCACCGCCGGCTGCCCGCTTCCTTGCGAGGCGGGGCGACGGCGGGGAGGGTGGGTCTGCACGGCGCCGCACGGCGCCCGTTGGCGCGAATTTACGCAAAAGTTGACAGACTTTTGCGATCAGAATTCGAGCCAACATTTTGATAAGGCGCGATTTCTTTAGCTCGGACGGCTTCGTTCGAGGGACAGGCGCGCCAGACGAACGAGAGGTTCAAAAGATGCGCGATCCCGTCGAAACTTACAATCAGTACCTCATCCCGCAGGTCATCGAGAACACGTCGCGCGGCGAGCGCGGTTTCGACATTTATTCGCGCCTCCTGCGCGAACGCATCATCTTCCTGACGGGTCCCGTCGAGGACCATATGGCGTCGGTCATCACGGCCCAGTTCCTCTTCCTCGAATTCAGAAAACCCGAAGAAAGAGATTTTTCTATACATCAACTCGCCCGGCGGCGTCGTGACCTCGGGGCTCGCGATCTACGACACGATGCAGTTCATCAAACCCAAGGTTTCGACGCTGTGCGTCGGCCAGGCGGCGTCTATGGGGTCGCTTCTGCTCTGCGCCGGCGCGGCGGGGCTGCGCTACGCGCTGCCCAATGCACGCGTGATGCTGCATCAGCCCTCGGGCGGCTTCCAGGGCCAAGCCTCCGACATCCAGCGCCACGCTGAGGATATTTTGAAGGTCAAGCGGCGGCTCAATGAAATCTATGTGCGGCACACGGGCAGGGACTATGACTTGATCGAGAAGACGCTCGATCGCGACCATTTCATGTCTGCGGAAGAGGCCAAGGAGTTCGGGATCGTCGACCATGTGCAGGCGAAGCGGTCCGACGAGGAAGTGGAATCCAAGGCCTGAGGGTTGATCGCGCATGTTTCGTAAAATTCTGATCGCCAATCGTGGCGAGATCGCTTGCCGCGTCATTAAGACCGCCCGCAAGATGGGCATCGCCACCGTCGCGGTCTATTCGGACGCCGATGAGGACGCGCTGCATGTCGAGATGGCGGACGAGAAGGTTCATCTCGGGCCGCCGCCGGCGGGGCAATCGTATCTGCTGATCGACAAGATTATCGCGGCCTGCAAGCAGACGGGCGCCGAGGCGGTTCATCCTGGCTACGGTTTCCTCTCCGAGCGCGCCGCCTTCGCCAAGGCGCTCGCGGACGAGGGCATCGTCTTCATCGGACCCAATCCGCGCGCGATCGAGGCGATGGGCGACAAGATCGAGTTGAAAAAATTCGCCGCCAAAGCCAAAGTCAGTGTGGTTCCGGGCCATCTCGGCGTCATCAAAGACGGCGAGGAGGCGGTCAAGATCGCCAATGAGATCGGCTATCCCGTCATGCTGAAGGCGTCGGCCGGCGGCGGCGGCAAAGGCATGCGCATCGCCTATAAGGCCGACGAGGTGGTCGAGGGCTTTACCCGGGCGCGCTCGGAAGCCGCCTCCTCCTTTGGCGACGACCGCGTCTTCATCGAGAAGTTCATCGTCAATCCGCGCCACATCGAGATCCAGGTGCTCGGCGACAAGCACGGGAACGTGATCCATCTCAACGAGCGCGAGTGCTCGATCCAGCGCCGCAATCAGAAGGTCATCGAGGAGGCGCCCTCGCCGCTGCTGGATGAAAAGACCCGGGCAGAGATGGGCGCGCAGGCCGTGGCGCTGGCCAAGGCCGTCGATTACGATTTCAGCCGGCACGGTCGAATTCGTCGCCGGCCAGGACAAGAGCTTCTATTTCCTGGAGATGAACACGCGTCTGCAGGTCGAGCATCCGGTGACCGAACTCATCACCGGCATCGACCTGGTCGAGCAGATGATCCGCGTCGCGGCCGGCCTGCCGCTGGAAATTCGCCAGCAGGACGTCACGATCAAGGGTTGGGCCGTGGAAAGCCGCATCTACGCCGAGGATCCAACCCGCAATTTTCTCCCCTCCATCGGCCGACTCGTCAAATATCGACCGCCGCGAGAGGAAAGCGCGGACGGCGTCACCGTGCGCAACGATACGGGCGTCACCGAAGGCCGCGAAATCTCGATCCACTACGATCCCATGATCGCCAAGCTCGTGACGCATGGGCCGAACCGCAGCGCCGCGATCGATGCGCAGGCCAGCGCGCTCGACCGCTTCGTCATCGACGGCATTCGCCACAACATTCCTTTCCTGGCCTCGTTGATGACGAAGGAGCGTTGGCGTTCGGGAGAGCTCTCGACGGGGTTCATAGCCGAGGAATATCCGGGCGGTTTTGCGCCGCATGAGCCCAAGGGAGAACTCGCGCATCAGCTTGCGAGCGTCGCAACCTTGATGGACCACATCGGCAACGAGCGTAAACGCCAGATCTCCGGCCAGCTGCGGCATGGCGCGCCGGTTGAGTTCGAGCGCAACCGCGTTTGCCTTTTGGGCGAGCAACGCTTTTTCGTTTCGGTCGAGGCGCAGGGCGAGGAACTGCTCGTGCGCTTCGTCGGCGACGAGGAACGCCAGCATCGCGTCTCCTCGCATTGGCGCCCGGGCGAGCTGGTCTTCGAAGGCTCCGTCGATGGCAAGACCGTCTTCGTGCAGACGCGGCCGATTCTGAACGGCTATGAGATTTCGCATCAGGGAATTGGAATTACGGCGCGCGTTTACACGCAACGCGAGGCGGAACTCGTCGCGTTCATGCCCAAGAAGAAGGACACAGGCGCGGCCAAATTCCTGCTTTGCCCGATGCCCGGCCTCGTCAAGACCATGGACGTGAAGGAGGGGCAGGAGGTCAAAGCGGGCGAAGCCCTCTGCATGGTCGAGGCGATGAAGATGGAGAACGTGCTGCGCGCCGAGCGCGACGCGACCGTCAAGAAGATCCTCGCCAAGCCAGGCGACAGCCTTGCGGTCGACGCGGTGATCATGGAGTTTGCGTGAGGCGCTGAGGCGGCGGGGACGGATTGCATTCGAAGGCTTCGCGATCCGGCAGCTGCATCATGCTTGGTTGAGCCGCCGCATTAAGCCGTAAATCTCTTCCTCTATGCGCGGCAACGCTTCTTCAGGCGGCTTCACATCGACGTCGTCGACGCGCCAATATTCAATTCGGGCAGCCTCCCGCGCTGCGGCGAAAGCGGGAAATCGTTTCCTTATCAACGGGAAATGCTCCGCATATTTCAACGCGACGATATGGTCCGAGGCTTCGAGATCGGCGATCCTCAGCTGCAACGGCGCCCTGGCGTCGCTGCGCTCGAAAGTCACGCCACGCTCCTGCAATGCCTTTGCCGTCGCCGTGGCGATTGGGCCTACATTGGCGTGACCCAGGTCGACGGCGATACCCCTCGACGCGGCCGTCCAGCCCACGCACGCTTGCGGTGCGTGGAAGTTGAAGAGCTCCTCCGCAAAGCGGCTTCGGTAATAGTTTCCTGTGCACAGGAACAGCACGGTTCGCATGTCATTGCCGTTTTTTCGATTCGCGCCTCTGCTATGAGATCGGCGACGCCGCGGATAACGCGCGCCGACAGGGCGCCGTCCGCGCTGCGAGCGAAGCCTCCATGGCGCAAATATCTGCAATCGCCGAGATCGCCACGGCCACGGGTACAGCGGTCTCCCGGCGCTCCGCCCATTCACGCACGTCCTCGAACTCCATATCGTAGTAGGCGCAGGGAAAGTTGCGGTTCATGGACCTCTTCCCGAGTCGCTCAACGCCGACAGCGAATCCTTGACGCTTTTGAATAACAGGGGCGTGAAGGTCCAGGCCAGGCAGCGTGGGGAGGGGTCAACCGGAGCCGATGAGGGCTCACTGCGTGAGGCGTGCATAGGCCGTAATCCCTCTGAAGATATTTTGCATAGCGGCCTCGATCTCGGTCGGCGTATTGGCCGAGAAGTAATTGCCGGGCGAGCTTGCGCAATTTTGCATGTTGGTAGGAATTTGTGGAATAAGCGTATTTCCCACGTATTTCAGCATGTCAGGAAAGCCGTTGTTATGAAGAGGGGATTGATAGGCCCCAGCGGGCGATGCTTGGGGCGTGACCGGCGGTATTACGTAATCCACATACAAAGTGTAAAATTGATACCCGAGCCTCTTTATCCCCGCGCATTGGCTGCCGTCCATTCCCTCCAATATCCACGTGGGCTCGGAGACGCGTTGACTTGAATTGTAGTAATTGTACCAGCTTCCGTTCCACGGCAGGAAATTTGTGAAGTTAGAAACCCCGCTTTGAAGGTTGTCCTGCACCGCATCGGTGACCAAAACGACAAAACCGAGCGGACTGGCCGCTGTGGCGCCGGTCCCAGCCGTTGGAAGCTGGCGTTGCAGCTGCTGCAGGGAGTACGTGATGTTCGTTCCTCCTTCGCCATACGCGGACCCGAGCTGGATCCCCGTATGCGCCGCCGAGCAAGAGGCGCCGTCGCCAAGGATCGCGGTCCTCGCCGTGGCGAAGTTGCTCGTTAGCGGCACGACATTCGTGAGCTGATTGCTCATCCTGTAAACGGCGACCTGGACGCTGCCGTCGGTGGGAAGCGTGTTGATCGCGTCGACGATCGCCTGTTTCGCCACGTCGAGGCGTAACGTGATTTTGGGGCTCGTCGCGCAATTCGCGATTTGCTCGGTGTTTCCCTGAGACGCGGTGTGACAGGCGAGAACGCAAGGTTGATCGCTATTGTTGTCGGCGCCGACCAAGGTGGTTGCATTGCAGCGACCTCGTCCTCCTGTGAGCGGGTAGAGGTTGCATTGGTCGGTCCAAGTCGCGGCGATTCCCATCGATTCGGAATTATCCAATATCAGGTAAATGTTGGCGTAGGTTTTCGATCCCTGGGTGGTTGCAGAGATGGAATTGTTTACTGTCAGACTGTTGCGGCCGAGCAGCTTCCCAAAGAAGGTTCCTCGTGTGTAACTATAGGAAACCGAGCCATTGATCGTGCTGCCCACGATGGTGAAATTAGAGGTTACCGATTGCAGCGTGCCGAGCCTCGTCGTAGCCCCTGTATTCGAGTTGAATTGCGAGAGGGCGACTGTATTCGCTGCGGCGATTGCGCCCGCGTTGGGGCTGCCGGACCCTGTGTAGTTTGTAATGTAGTTTTTGGCGGCGACCACGCCGGCGACGGCGGCGGCGTCGGCGGCCGTGTCCAGTTTAGCCCTGGCTGTCAGCGTAACGCTGTAGTCCACCCCAAGCGCGACCATTCCGAGCAACGGCAATAGCCCCAGACCAACGAGGATCAACACATTGCCGCGTCGGTCCCGCGTAAACCGCCGGACAAGGGACAGAAATTCAATCACGGCCTTCTTCTCCTCGATCGATGGAGCGTTGGGTTAGGGGCAGGGGACGCCGAAGCCATCATCGCCTGCGATTTGACTGTAGTTGATCTGTGAGACGTAGCGTGGGGACAGGTATGTCGAATGCTTGAACGTTATGGGGGGGATGAACTTGGGGCCAAACATAGGCGCCCACGAGTAAACGACGTCGACGACGAGCTGGAAGTTCGGCGGGGAAAAGACGCCCGCCGTCTGCGTTGGGACGGCGGCGAAAAGATCTTGCGGCAGAGTCGAGGGCGTCGGCGACGCGCTGTCTGGCGCCGCAATTTGCGCCGAATCGCAGGCGCGCGCCTTGTTGCCGCCCGTCCAGACGATCTTGGCGACATAAGTGCAGCCGCTGGTGCAGCCGGCGACGGTTGGACTGAAGCTCACGCCGGCCATGGAAATGCTGATGTCGGCCGCCCAGTTCTTTTGCTTGGTATAGGAGTCCGACAGCACCTGCGGAAATTCGAGCATGGCGCTGTCGTTGGCGTAATGGAGATCCGTGTAGTTTATCGCGTAGCTTGCCGCTCCCACGACGCCATTGGTGACGAGCTGTGAACCGCCCCGGGTTTGCCGGAGGCCCCAACTCTTGAGAGGATGGGGTCATGGACGCGAAGAAGACGACGAACAAATTTTCGCCTGAGGTTCGAGATCGGGCGGTTCGAATGGTGCGGGATCACCGGGGCGACTACGGCTCGGAATGGGAGGCGATCTCGTCGATTGCCTCGAAGATTGGTTGCACGGCCGAGAGCTTGCGGCGTTGGGTAAGGCGGGCCGAGCGCGACGCCGGCGCCGGCCCGGGCTCCACGACGGATGAACACGTGCGGATCAAGGCGCTGGAGCGGGAGGTCCGTGAACTGCGCCAGGCCAACGAGATCCTGCGCAAGGCGAGCGCATATTTTGCTCAGGCGGAGCTCGACCGCCGATTCAAGCCATGATCGCTTTCATTGACACTCATCGCGACGTTCACGGGGTCGAGCCGATCTGCAAGGTTTTGCGGATCGCCCCGTCGACCTATCGGGCGCATGCGGCGACGCGCCGCGATCCTGCGAAGGGCTCTGCAAGGGCGCGGCGTGATGCGGTTTTGCGCGAAAAGATCCAGCGCGTTTTCGATGAGAACTTCTCGGTCTACGGCGCGCGCAAGGTCTGGCGGCAGTTGACCCGGGAGGGAGAGAATGTGGCGCGTTGCACGGTCGAGAGGCTGATGCGGGCCATGGGTTTGCAGGGCGTCGTGCGCGGCAAGCCGGTGAAGACGACGGTGAGCGACAAGGCGGCGCCTTGCCCGCAAGACAAGGTCAATCGGCAGTTCCAGGCGCCGCGGCCGAACGCGCTGTGGGTGTCCGACTTCACCTATGTCACCACCTGGGCCGGCTTCGTCTATGTCGCCTTCGTCATCGACACCTTCGCGCGACGGATCGTCGGCTGGCGCGCCTCGCGCACGGCGCATGCGGGCTTCGTGCTCGACGCGCTCGAGCAGGCCTTGTGCGAACGCCGGCCGGTACGCGGCGGCCTCGTGCATCACTCGGACCGCGGCGTGCAATATGTCTCGATCAAATACACCGAACGCCTGAAGGACGCCGGCGTCGAGCCGTCGGTCGGCAGCGTCGGCAACTCTTACGACAACGCCCTCGCCGAGACGATCAACGGGCTCTACAAGGCCGAGGTGATCTGGCGGCGCGGGCCTTGGCGCAACTTCGAGCAGGTCGAGTTTGCAACCCTCGAATGGGTCGACTGGTTCAACAAGCGCAGGCTGCTGGAGCCGATCGGAAACATCCCGCCGGCCGAAGCCGAAGCGCGCTATTATGAGCAGGCGCAAGGTCACGCCATGGCGGCGTGAACTCAAACGAAACGGCCTCCGGCAAACCCGGGGCGGTTCACTGAGTGGCGATGCCATCCGCCAGACGCGACAGTTGTCGCTCTGCAATCGCCGCCTGAGAAAGATTGTAAACGCCAAACAGCGCAAGGAGCAAAAAGGGGAGAGCCCAAGCGAATTCGACAATGGCCGTTCCGCGTCGATCGCAGAAGAACTGGAGGGCCCGCGCAGCCGCAGCGCTCATGGGCAACCTGCATAAGTTATGGGGTTGACGAACGGCTCGTTTTTGAATGTCGCGGAACTCATCTGATAATAAACGTATTTTCCACTTCTCAACGTCACGCCGGCTCCGCTCCGAAGCACACTGGTGAACATAGGCGTAGGATAGAGAACTTGGAGCAGGATGAGGTCGTATCCGGCTCCTGGGCAGAATAGGTTCTGCGAGGTCGTCAGCTGCGGAACCAACAAAGCGTTCTGCGCAACGTTGACGTAATTGTAATCAGCGGAGGGGATAGGCCCCAGGGAACCCGGCCGATTGGCGGGCGGCGGAGCCTTGAGCACGGTCACCACATTGATGACGACGCTACTGCAGTCGAAGCTTGCGGGCAGTTGTGGACAAATATAGGTTTGAGTGAACTGTGAAGCGCTAAGTCCCGTGGTGGACACCGCTCCCGTCATGATCGCTCGGGCGCCCTGCATTACTGGCCTGATCCAGACCGGCAGCCACGTAATAGGAATAACCGATTTGGAAGATCCCCATCATGAGGAGCACCAATGGGATCACCACAAATCCGAATTCAATCGCGACGGCGCCGCGCCTGTCGGCCGCCGCGCACCCGAGGCTCCGCCGAAGCTTGGCGAATTTCCGGCCTGCTCTGGCTCCGATGAGCGCCGTCACACCTTCTCCCCCGCATTCTTCCTTGCGCCAAAGCCCAGCTGAGCCGCTTTCAGGTGATGGCAATGTTCTCTTTTAATTTCGTAAATCCGACAGCTCTAACGCTCGTATACAAATAACTGATCCATATTGTAACGTTGATTCGTGTTTTGAATGTTGACTTCCGCGCTTGAATGACGACAGTATCACACATCGGGATACATTGTTGTATCCTATATGATTTTGAAAATCATTGTTATATATTTTTCCATATTACTCTGTACCTTACCGTAGGTGATTGCCCTCTCTGCGGGCAATCGAAGATCGTAGGGAGCAACACATGAGCGGGCGAGCTGCATCGAAACTATCAGTGGGAATCATCTTGGCGTTTATCGCCTCGGGAAGCGCATCCGTTCCGGCCGCCGCCAATGACTACAGGGACAGTTATGGAAACAGCGAATATTATGGAAATTTCTACGGGCACGATCGCGGTCATGATCAACGCAGGGTCGATAGCGACAACAGCGATGACCAGACTCCGGGACAGAGCCAACACCATCACCATGCGCATCCCATCTCCGGCAACGAATGCTCCAGCGATGCGGCCGCAGGCCAAAACTGTGGCGGGAACCCGTAACGCCAGAGATGGCGGGCTACTGGCTAAGTGATCAATCGCAGAGACGGGAACAGAGCTCAGCGACAAGCGAGGATGTCGCAGTCCGGCTTTCACGCTGACGACGATTCCGTTGGCGGGCCTCCCGTGATTCTCGACGCTCCTGGCGTCGTCCCACTTGAAGGCTCCCGTTGCGCGCCCGAAAAAGGTAAAGGGAACGGTCACGGCCAGCCAATCAGGCTGGCTGCTCATTTGCTGTTCTATCAGCCACGGGGGAAGCGCATGAGTGAGCCGGAACGTCGACCGCCGCGTCCCCGGGCTTTTCGTCTGGACGGGGAGAAGGTCGTGTCGCCTGACTCGCCGGGGCCAGGCGCGGAGGCGCAACGGCCTTTTGCGGCGAAGGTGCTCGAACCCGAAGAGGATATTTTCGCGTCAGTCGCTGGCGATTTCCCCGCCGACCCGGATACTGAGGAAGCGGCGACGGAAAAGGCGCAGGCGAAGGGTCTCCTCAGCGGATGGGTCTTTTCCATCCCTGGCCTGTTCTGGTCAGCGCTGAGCGGCCTCATCTCGCTCGCGCTGACGCTGTGGGTGACCGAGCTCGTAGAGGGTCTTTTCGCCCGTTCGGCGCTGCTTGGGACCATTGGTCTGGCGCTTGCGGCGACGCTTTTCATCGCCGCTCTGATCCTTCTCTCGCGCGAAATCCGCGCGATGCTGCGCCAGAACCGGATTGCTCAGCTGCATCAAGGACTAGCCGTCGCGCGCGCCGAGAACGACGGGAAGGCCGCGCGGGTAAGACTGACGGAATTGTGCGACCTCTATGTTTCTCGCCCGGACATGGCGCAGGCGCGGGCGCGATTGAAAGCGCTCTCGGACGAGATCATCGATGGCAGGGATCTCATCGATCTCGCCGAACGAACACTGATTGCGCCGCTTGACGCCCTGGCGCGAAGAGAGATCGCCGCGGCGGCGAAGCGAGTCTCGATCGTCGTTACGGTAAGTCCGCGCGCGATCCTCGACGTGATCTTCGTCGCCGCTCAGGCCATCGCTTTGATGCGGCGCATCGCCGAAATTTATGGGGGGCGTCCGGGCCTCCTCGGCTTCTTCAAGCTTGCCCGGTCGGTCGGCGCGCATCTCGCCATCACCGGCGGCTTGGCGATCGGCGATTCGCTGCTGCAGCAGCTCGTCGGCCACGGCCTTGCGGCAAAGCTCTCGGCGCGCCTTGGCGAAGGCGTGCTGAACGGCCTGTTGACGGCGCGCGTCGGACTCTCGGCGATGGCGGTCTGTCGGCCTACTCCCTTCTGTGCCGAGAAGGCGCCGGGCGTGAAGGAGGTGGCGCCGTTTCTCTTCGGGGACAAGAGCAATAAGGGCGCTGCAGCGTAAGTCGCGACGCAGCGTTCGGTCAGGCGCAAAAATGGAGGACGCCGCCTTTTCGACGGCGCCCTCTTTTCGGAGTTGATGTTGCCGATGGCGCCAGCGCCAAACGGCCGACTAGAAGGGCAGCAGCCCGCCGAAGAGGCCCCCGCCGCCGCCGCAGCTGCCGTAGCCACCGTAGCCACCGTAACCACCGTAGCCGGCCCAGGTCCTGCCGCAACCGGTGGAATACACGCGCGCGGGAGCCGCGACGTAGTCACTGGCTACGACCGGGGCGGCGACGTAGTCGGAAGCCACGATCGGGCCGCCGGCATAGCCGCGATGCCAACCCCTATGCCAACCATAGTGCCAGCCCGCCGTGCGCCAGCCGCACCCCCTTACATACGCATCGGCCGGGGTCGAGAGAGCGACCACGGCTCCAATCGAGAGCGCAGTCACCACCAGAAGAGCGTTCAACCGTTTGAGGGTCATCATTGCCTCCAGAGCTCAATAGCCCTCCGAGCCGGAATGGGGCCGTACACAACTCGCGACGACTATCCAACCTCTCGCCAAGGGTTAGCTGTTGAACTCGCGTCGGCGCGGCATTTGTCAATGCTACACTGAAAAGTGTCCAGTAAGACTTACAACGGCGGCAACGTTTAAGGCATATCATGCCTATGCCGAACACATTTCAACTATAACGTGACATGATTACCATGGCTGTTATCTCTCATAAGCTCAGGCAAACTTGATTACGTACAAAATCGTACAAAGCCTGAGCGTTGCAGATAATCCGTAAATTGAACAATAACCTCCGCAAGGCTTCGCTAAAGCTAGACATGAACTTAACGCTTTAAACGGTCCGTCAAGTAAAGCTTGCGTTGCAAGGGAAATTTTGTCACTTTTACCAAACGCCTAACAGGGGCCTCCGGCTCTACCGGTCATCCTGACCGAGAAGGCGTCATACTCCCTCGCTTTACCCGGAAACGCGCCCCTCTTAGCTCTGTCCGAGGCGGGCGTGCGGCGGAAGCGGTCGGAAAGAAGAAAAGAGGACTCTTATGGCCTTGAAACGCGTAATTGGCTCGCTGCTGCTGTGCGCTGCGCCCCTTCTGTCCGCCGCGGCTCGCGCGAACGAAGTCGTCCAGGACGCGGCGATTACAGCGCTGCCTCGTCTGTCCGCCTACCACGCCGTCTATGACCTCTCGCTCGCCCACGCGAGCGGCGTGAACGCTCCGGCCTCGGCGCGAGGACGCATCGCGTTCGAACTCTCGGGCTCTGAATGCGAAGGCTATGTCGAGAAGGTTCGCCAAGTCACGGAGTTCCGTTCGTCGGAGGGCGCGCCGCAAATTTCCACGCTTCGCAGCGCGACGTTCGAGGCTGCCGACGGCAGAAATTTTCATTTCGACATCGAGCAAAAGGCCAATAGCGAGCCTGCCGAGCATGTGCTCGGCGAAGCGAAGAGGAGTTCCGGCGCGCCTCTGTCGGTCAAGATCGTGAACCCTGCGCCGCGAGAAGAAACTCTGGCGCCGGACGCCTTGTTCCCCTCCGCGCATTTGCGGCGCATTCTGGCGACTGCGCAGGTGGGCGGCCATCTCCTGGAAGCGATGGTCTACGACGGCGCGGAAGACGGGAGGAGGGTTTTTCAGACGACGGCGACGATCGGCAATGCTCTCTCCACTCCCCCCGCCGCAAAGGCGGCGCAAGTCGATGCGCTAAAGAATGTCCGCCGCTGGCCAGTCTCCATCTCTTATTTCGACGCCGATACGAAGGAAGACCAGTCGCCTCTCTATGTCGTTTCCTTCGAGCTTTATGAGAATGGCGTTTCGACCGCCTTGAAGCTCGACTATGGAGAGTTTGCGCTAGCGGGCGAGATGATCGAATTCGCCGTCGCGCCCGCGCCTTCGACTTGCATTTACTAGCCTAGAGCGCGACGCGAAAAGTGGAAACCGGTTTCCGCACAAAGCACGCTCTAAACCTTCATCGATCACGCTTTCTGCGTTCCAGGTGTTCCGCCTGAACGCAGCGTGATCTGGTCGCTGCGCGCGCGAGGTGGACCGGAGCCCTGACGCGCCAGCGCCTCGCGGTTCGCTTGCCGGCTTGGCCTCGGAACTTCGTCCCTGTATTGGCTACAGCGGAAACCGCGGCGCGATAGGGTCCCTGCGAAGTTCGAGGGAGGCTTCGCCGAGAGAGATCGCTTTTAATGAAGATCACGACTTGGAACGTCAATTCCGTGCGGCTTCGCATGCCGCTCGTGGCGCGATTCCTCAAGAGCCATTCGCCCGACGTGCTGCTGCTGCAGGAAACCAAGTGCCGCGACGCCGAATTTCCCGCCTCCGACTTTCGGTCGCTCGGCTATCCGCATCTCGCGATCAACGGCCAGAAGGGCTATCACGGCGTGGCCATCGCCTCGAAACATCCATTGCAGGAGCTCGGCGCGCGCGATTTCTGCAATGTCGGCCACGCCCGCCACATTGCGGTCGAGCTGCGCGTCGGCGGCGAGCCTCTGCGGTTGCACAATTTTTATGTGCCCGCCGGCGGGGATGAACCGGACCGGGAGATCAATCCGAAGTTCGGGCACAAGCTCGATTTTCTCGACGAAATGCGAGAATGGACGCGAGCCGAGGGCGTCTCGCACGGGCGCGTCGTTCTCGCTGGCGATCTCAACATCGCGCCCCTCGAGCATGACGTCTGGAGCCACAAGGCCCTGCTGAAGGTCGTGAGCCACACGCCCATCGAGGTGGAGAAGTTCACAAAGGTTTTCGACGCCGGCGGATGGGTGGACGCCTTACGTCGCTTCGTGCCGGCCGAGGAGAAGCTCTACACGTGGTGGAGCTACCGCGCGGCGGATTGGTCGGCGAGCGACCGCGGCCGGCGGCTCGACCACATGTGGGTGAGCCCGGGGCTGGGCGGCGCCCTGAAAGACATGCAGGTGCTGCGCGAGGCGCGGGGCTGGGAACGTCCCTCGGATCACGTGCCCGCGACGGTTGTGCTGTCGATCTAAGCTCTCGCGCTATTCTTGCGTCGCGAGCACCGTGCGCAACTCATCGATCGAGGAGAAGCGCTGCGCGCCCGCCTCCGAGCGCAGCTCCACCGAACCGTCGGAAAACATGACATAGGTCAGGCCGCCGGACTGATAGCGCTCGATCTCGCGCGGCTCCTCGGTTAGTGGCGAAGGCGGAGGAGGCGGCGCTGACGCGGCCAGAGGTCTGAGCCGGGCTTTCAGCCCCGGAGCTTCCACGCGAGTTGGACGAAGAGGCGCGGCCGAGGCGATTGGAGGCTCTGGGGCCGCTCCCGCGCTGTCGGGGGCAGGGTCGGGCATGGCGCTGGGCAGCGGCGGCGCCGGCATAGACTCCGGCGGCGGCGCAGGCGCGGGTGCGCGCTCGGGAGAAGGATTCGCGGAGGCGGAGGCGACAGGAGCGCTCACCGCCAGCAGACGATCGAGGCGCGCGACCACCTCGGCGAGAGCGATCACCACCGCGCCGCCGGAAAGCGCCGTGGCGCCGCCGATGAAAGAACTCCAGCCGCGCTCGATCTGGACGATGTCCCAGCCCTGCAGCATCGCCGTCGCGCCTCCGAGCGCGAGCAGCAAGCCGAGGACTCTCAGCAACCAGCGCACGTAGCCTCTGGAATTCATGACTTCACTCGCTTCCCGATCCCCCGAGGGTCTGATTAGCGTCGGACTTAGCCTTCCTTGTGGCACGCCTCTTCTCGCGGCAATCAGCCTTGATCTTGAGCGGCCCCTTGTCCGGGACCTTTCCGCGCTCTAGGAACTGGCTCAGCCCGCACCTTCATCCAGCGCGGGTCTCATTCCCAGGAGATCGCAATGTCCTTCACGCTCGAGCCTCTGCCTTACCCCTATGACGCCCTGCAACCCTATCTTTCCCGAGAATCCTTTGAATATCATCACGACAAGCATCATGCGACCTATGTGACCAACGCCAACAATCTCATCAAAGGCACGGAATTCGAGGGAAAGCCCATCGAGGAGATCATCACCGCCTCGCACGGCAAGAATATTCCGATCTTCAACAATGTGGCGCAGCACTATAACCACGCCAATTATTGGAAGTGGATGAAGCCCAATGGCGGCGGCGCCATCCCGGGGAAGATCGAGAAGGCGCTGATCGACTCCTTCGGCTCGGTCGACAAGTTCAAGGAGGAGTTCCAAGCGCAGGGCTTGGGGCAATTCGGCTCAGGCTGGGTCTGGCTCGAGATCAAGGACGGCAAGCTCGCGGTGCGCAAGACGCCCAACGCCGAGAACCCGCTCGTCTTCGGCGCGAAGCCGCTGCTCGTCGCCGACGTCTGGGAGCATTCCTACTACATTGACTACCGCAATCGTCGCGCCGATTATCTCAAGGCCTTCCTCGACCACTTGGTGAACTGGGCCTATGTCGAGGAGCTCTACGACGCAGCCGTGAAGTAGGAAGCGAGCCCCTCGCGCAGAGCGAATTTGCGAACGGCGCCGTTCGTGCTGAGGGCGTGCTGAGCGGGGGGCTGGTTCTGCACGAGGCAAAGGCTGATGAGCGACGAATTTACCGCTCGTATCGCGGCGTCGCTCTCGGCCGTCGAGCCCGCGGCGTGGGATGCCTGCGCCAACGCCGGGCGCGACCCCGCGGAGCGCCACAATCCTTTCGTCTCGCACGCCTTTCTCTCTGCGCTGGAGCGTTCGGGCTCGGTTGGGGGCCAGAGCGGCTGGACGCCGGCGCATGCGCTGATCGAAAACGAACAGGGCCGCCTGGTCGCCGCGGCGCCTGCTTACGTCAAGGCGCATAGCCTCGGTGAATATGTCTTCGATCAGGCTTTTGCAGAAGCTTATCGCCGCGCCGGCGGGCGCTACTATCCGAAAATCCAGGTAACAGTTCCCTTCACGCCGGCGACGGGCCCGCGGCTGCTGCTCGAAAGAGACGCGCCCGAGACGGTGCGCAGGGCGCTGGTCGGCGCGCTCCGCGCGCTCTGCAAGTCCTACGGGGCCTCGTCCTTGCACGTCACCTTCTCGACCGAGCAGGATGCCGGCGCGCTCGCCAATCAAGGCTTCCTGTTGCGGACCGGCGAGCAGTTTCATTTCCTCAACGAGGGCTATCGGGATTTTGACGATTTCCTCGAGGCGCTGTCATCGCGCAAGCGCAAGTCGATCAGGCGTGAGCGCAGGGACGCGCTCGCCTCGGATCTGACGATCGACCTTCTGACCGGCTCAGACATCGAGCCGCGACATTGGGACGCCTTCTTTGCCTTCTACATGCACACTGGCGCGCGCAAATGGGGGCGGCCTTATCTCACGCGCGCCTTCTTTGACGAGGTCGGCGCGTCGATGGCCGAACGCGTCCTGCTCGTCCTGGTGCGCAAAAGCCAAGACTACATTGCGGGCGCGCTGAATTTTTTGGGGGACGACGCGATCTACGGGCGGCACTGGGGCGCGTTGGAAGACCGGCCCTTTCTGCATTTCGAAGTCTGCTATCACCAAGCCATCGATTATGCGATCCGTCACGGCTTCAAACGTGTCGAAGCCGGCGCACAGGGCGAGCACAAGCTCGCACGCGGCTATCGTCCCGTCCTGACGCGCTCCGCGCATGAATTTGCCGACCCGCGTCTGCAGGCGGCCGTCGCGGACTACCTTGCGCGCGAGCGCGAGGCCGTTGCGGCAATGATTGAGGGCTATGAAGAGAGTCTGCCCTTTCGGCGCGAATGAGGGGGAAAAGTCGGAGCCAAGCTTAAGCCGCCCAGGGGCCCGCACGCATTCGTCGGGTCGCGCCAAGCGTTGCAAAAAACGCCCGAGTGGCGCAAATTTCCCTCGAATCGGGTGTGTTATCTCGCGACGCTCGGCTCAAGATCGTTTCGCTCAAAGTTTCTCTCGCGCGGCCAGCGAGTCGTCCCGCGCCCCAAGGAAGGCAAGCCGCCATGAGCAACGTTCCCGAACTTCCGAAGCAAAAGCAGAACCAATATCTCTTCGGCGCCGTTGGAGCTGTGCTCGGCGGGCTGTTGGGGCTCGGCGTCGCGGGTCCGGTGGGGGCTGTCTTCGGCCTCGGCCTGGGCGGGATGGCCGGTTATCACTTCCTGACCCGATTCGGTAAGTAGTCGTTGACCCAGGCGGCTTCCTCCATCCTGGGTTAGCACGGTCGCGGCAGCCGGCAGGGGGAAGTCACCGAGCGGCTGTCGAGGGGGGCTTGCTGTGGCGCAGCCGCGGCGAGGGGAACGGCTGCAATCAACGATACTACGCTAGATTGCGAAATGAGCCTGCCCGAAGCGAGCCGCAGGCGGGAGGGTGGTGACTGATGCCGCCTCACTTCGATCCCGCTCTCGTCAACGATCCGTTCGACGATCCCGGTCTCTACGTGGATCTCGCGTTCGAGCGCCGCGCCCTGCTCTTCGACATCGGCGACATCAGCGGCCTGCCGACGCGCAAGTTGCTGCGCATCTCCGATGTTTTCATCACCCATCGACACATGGACCACTTCGCCGGCTTCGATCAATTGCTGCGGCGTCTACTCGGCCGAGAAAAGAACCTTGGGATTTACGGGCCTGCCGGCCTCATCGACGCGATCGAACACAAGCTCAAAGCCTACACCTGGAATCTCGTCGAAGGTTATGACGGCGAGTTGATCATTTGCGTGACCGAAGTCGCTTCGCCCGGCGACGTCAGTTCGGCGGTTTTCCGGGGGCGCTCGCGCTTCGAGCGTTCGCAGAGCGAAGCGCGGCCGCTAGATCACGCTGCGTTCAGGCGGAAACGCCTGAACGCAGAAAACGTGATCGATTCTAGAGGTGTAGAGCGCGCTTTGTGCGAAAAACCGGTTTCCACTTTTTCGCATCGCGCTCTAGGCCAGGACATCCTGCTCGATGAGCCAGGACTCCAGGTGCGTGCGACAATGCTCGACCACGGCGGCGTGCCCGTGCTCGCCTATGCCTTGGAAGAGCGGGCCCAGATCAATATTTGGCGCAACAAGGTCGAGGCCATGGGCCTGGTCGTCGGACCATGGCTTCGCGCCTTCAAGGAGGCGATGCTGCGCGGCGCGGACGACGCCGCGCCGATAAGCGTCGCGTGGCGGAGCGGCGAAGAGCGCGACGCGCCCGCCTCGCTGCCGCTGGGTTTGCTCAAAGAAAAGATCATGAAGTTCACTTCTGGCCGTAAGATCGTCTATATCGTCGACTGCGCCTTCTCTGACGCCAATCAGCGTAAGATCCTCGAACTCGCCAAGAACGCCGATATTCTTTTCATCGAGGCGACGTTTCTCGATGCCGACCGCGCCGTGGCCGCAGCCCGTTCCCACTTGACAGCCCGCCAGGCCGGAGTTCTTGCCCGGATGGCCGAGGCGAAGCGCCTGGTGACGTTGCATTATTCTCCCAGGTATCGAGGCGAAGGCTTTCGAACTCGAGCAAGAAGCCCGGCAGGCGTTCTTGGAGACGTGAACGAGCGCCACGCGCGCTTTCCGCTCGAACGGAATCGTTCGAGCGAAAAGAAATCGCGGCAGTCCAAAACGTTGGAGCGAATTCCGATCGCAAAAGTCCATCAACTTTTGCGGGATTCGCTTTAGGAGCCGATGCGAAAATTGCCTGGGCGCAGCGTGATCTGGGGCCGAGATAAGAGCATCAGCGCCAGAACGGGTCGAGGCGCTTGAACCGTCGCCAGGCTTCGCCCAATTCGGCGTCGGCGACTTCGGCGTCGCGCTCGCACCAGCCAAGCACGAGGCCCGCCGCGAAGGCGGTTGCGGCCTCTGCGCGCGCTTCCAGTCTCTCCAGCAAGGATTGCGCGCCAGCGGCGTCGTTGTGCGCTCCCAAAATGTCCTGTAGCCGCGCGACTGTCCGGACATAAGTCCGATAGCCGCCGAGCTCTTCATGCAATCCGCTGAAGAATTCCGCGGCGTATCGCAGATTCTTGAGCGCGATGCGAACCCTGTGGCGTTCGGCGTCTGGCAGCAAGACGAGCTTCCTGCCGCGCTTCAAAACACGCTTGCGCAGACGCTCGAGCGTATCCGCGGAAAATTGCGCTGCCGGCGTCGTTAAACTCGCCAACTCGCCCGCCGTGTTTCGCCATCCTCGCCTGATCAGAAAAGCCTGCAGCCTAAGCGCGAAAACCGTGGTCTCCTTGGCGTCGATCAACTCGCGCGCCTCGACATACAGGGCTTGCCGACGCTTCGAGAGGGCAGAGTCGATCCCCGCGAAGATCGACCCATCCGCTGGGGCCCGGCGCGGCCCCGCTGCGAGCAGGTCGCAGAAGGCGTCGCATTCCCGCGCGGGACCAAGAGCCGTCGCAATGCGCTTGGCCTCCGTGCGGAACGCGTCGAACTCGGCGCACGGCCTGGAGCGGTTGAACATGCCGAGGGCAGAGCGCATGCGCCGCAGCGCCACGCGCAATTGATGGATCGCCTCCGGATCTCCGCCCTCGCGTAAGGGTGCGAGATTAACGAGAAAATGCGCGAGCGTGTTGCCGACGATGCTCCCGATCGCGTCGTCGATCGTTGCGCCGGGCGCGAAAACCGGGTTGCAGGCCTTTACCGGCGCAGCGATCGCGCCCGCGACGAGTCTGAACCCTCGTTCGGACTTGCTCGTCACGTCGAGGCGGAAGGGCAGGGCCTCGACGGCGTGCGCGGCAAAACCATAGAGTTCCGAAGCGTCTCCGCTTTTCAGCTCGAGCTCCACCTCGGTCACGGGCGCGCGCCTATCTCCGGCGACGATTTCGCCGTCGTCGAAAGCGATCTCGATCTGAGCCGTTCCGGCGTTGACGAGGCGGGTTCGACGTCTGATGCGTGTTTCGAACTGAGGTTCGAGGGTGCGGTCTCCAATAATTTCACGCAGTTCGGCGGCGATTTCCTCTCCGAACAACTTTAGATCCGGCGCGCCGCCACCCCCCCGCGCCTCGAGCTCGCCCCGCGAGAAGACGTCGTTGTGCGACAGGGGAAGCCATTTCACGCCAACAATCGGGGCGGACCGTCCTGATCGTCGCACGCGCAGCGCAATCCCCCTTTTGTTGAGGGTGCGGTCCGGCGTGTCGAAGTAAGTCGAGACAAGGCTGCGCGCGCTCGGGCCCTTGCCGGGAACGCCGCCGAGCGCCGGGGATTCGAACGCCGCCTTGAGGCCCGGCGAGTCGGTGGAGAACTTGATCTCCAACTCGCGATTGCTCCAATTCATGGTCCTTGCGGGCCTCTTCGTGTCAGGAGCCGCGCCTCGCCTGCGCGGCTTGCCGCTCGGCCGGACGCAAACGATAGTCGCGCGAGCGGGCCTTGCGGAAGGCCGCCGCCAGAGAAAATATCGTGTAGCGCCTCTGCGTCGCCAATTCGAACCGAATCGTTGCGCGATCAGATCATCTTCAAGCCCTTCAAGCTCGCGTGCCCGTGCCGCCCGATGACCAGATGGTCGTGCACGGCGATGTTGAAGGGCTTCGCGATCTCGACGATGTCGCGCGTGAGCCGCACGTCGGCGGTGGAGGGGGTTGGATCGCCGGAAGGATGGTTGTGCGCGAGGATCAGCGCCGTGGCGCCGAGCTCGAGCGCCCTGCGGACGATCTCGCGTGGATAGACGGGCGTGTGGTCGACCGTGCCGACGCCGAGCAATTCGTCGGCGATCAACGCATTGCGCTTGTCGAGGAAGAGCACGCGGAACTCCTCGCGCTCGGCGTAGGCCATCGACGCGTGGCAATAGTCGATGACCTCGACGAAGGACGACAGCGCCCGGCGCTTCTCCACGGCCCCGCGGGCGAGGCGGCGGCCGGCCGCCTCCATCAGCTTGAGCTCGCAGATCGCCGCTTCGCCTAGGCCCTCGATCTCGCGCAACCGCTCCGGCCGCGCCGCCACCACTTCGGCGAAGGAGCCAAAGCGCGCGATCAGCGCCTTGGCGAGCGGCTTGACGTCACGCCGCGGGATCGCGCGAAACAGCACGAGCTCGACGAGCTCATAGTCGGCCAGCGCCCCGGCGCCCGCCTCCATGAACCGCTCGCGCAAGCGCTGCCGGTGCCCTAAAAAATGGGGCGATTCTTCGCGCAAGCCGTCGGGAGTCTGGGTTTTGGCCTTCATATTCGCCCTACGGCGAGGGGCATTCGGCAATCGGCAGTTGGCGGAAACGGATAACGCGCCGATGAAACCTATTCCCTGCTGCCTATTGCCGCCAGAGGATTGTCGCGCCCGGTCGGCGACAGCGTGAAAATCTCGACGCCGGTCTCCGTGACGCCGATGGAATGCTCGAACTGCGCCGACAGCGAGCGGTCGCGCGTGACAGCCGTCCAGCCATCGGAGAGAACCTTCACCTGCGGCTTGCCCAGATTGACCATTGGCTCGATCGTGAAGAACATGCCGGGCTTCAACGGCACGCCCTTGCCCCTCTCGCCATAATGCAAAATGTTGGGCTCGTCGTGGAAGAGCCTGCCGAGCCCGTGACCGCAGAACTCGCGCACGATGGAGCAGCGTTCGCTTTCCGCATAGCGCTGGATCGCCGCGCCGATGTCGCCCGTCGTCGCTTCCGGCTTCACCGCGGCGATGCCGCGCATGAGCGCCTCATAGGTCACCTCGATGAGCCTCTCCGCGCGGCGCGGGATTTCGCCGACGCCATACATGCGCGAGGCGTCGCCGTGCCAGCCGTCGAGGATGAAGGTCACGTCGATGTTGACGATGTCGCCCTCGCGCAGGGGCTTTTCGTCGGGGATGCCGTGGCAGACGACATGGTTGATCGAGGTGCAGATGGACTTGCGGTAGCCGCGATAGTCCAGCGGCGCGGGATAGGCGCCATGCGCCATCGCGAAATCGAAGACGAGCTCGATCGAGCGCGTCGGTCGAGACGCCGGGACGCACGTGCTCGATCAGCATGTCGAGCGCGTCGGCCGCGAGACGCCCGACGCGGCGCATGCTTTCGAAATCCTCGGGGCTATGCAGCTTTATGTGCCCGCTCTTGCGCCCGGCGGGCGCGAGATGGGACTCGATGAAGGTCATGGGCGCGGTCTTTTCCTGGCGGGTCGCTCGAGAGGCCGCGAGATTAGCGGGGTCGGAGGAGAGAATGCAAGCATTTGGGGCGCTGGGCGCCCGCGGGTAGGAGGGCAGGGACCAGAGCGCCCAACCAGACCAAGATGTATGACTGGTCGGCGCGCCGTTGGAATGCATAGGGATGGTTTCCCATGCATCCCGGTTAGTCGCGTTCTCTTTGAGTTCTTCCTTTTCGGCGGCCAAACGGTGGCTCGGGCGTCTGCGCGCCAGGCGACGGCAAGACTAACGATTTCAACCAGTCACAAGCCTTAGCAGCTCGGGCCCCCGGGCTCGCCGGCGCTGCGAGATGGGCCCGCCGAGTCGCAGGGAGGGCGTCTCCACGGCAAGAACGGCGGGCCTTGACGGCCCCGCGTCGGCGAAGGCCTATCTCCGATCCTGAGCCATGGTGGCCGCCGTCGACTGAAATCCGCTCAATTTCTGTGGTGCGCTGCGCACACAGCCCAGATCGGCTCTTTGATGGGAGAACTGCTTCTTGCCTCGTATCACGACCCGTCGCCTTTGGTGGATCGCCGCGCTCGCCGTGCTGGTTCTCGGCGTTTCCACCGCCGTCGCGCGCGCCGACGAAACGTCCGTCTCGATCGAGCAATATAAGCAGCGGCTGGATGGCGCGCGTGCGACGCTCGACGAGGTGGGCAAGGCGCTCGCTAAGCCCGACGCCTCGGTTGACGTTTTGCGCGCTCTACGCGAACGCGTGGCTCCCTTGCCAGGCGATCTTGAGGAGGTCGTCCAAAAGCTCGCGCCTCGCCTGGCGGCCATCGACGTGAGGCTGAAGGAGCTTTCGGGTCCGGCAGCGGCAGCCAGCGCCGCTCCCGCCGCCAAGGAGCCGGCGCCGAAGCAGGCGCCGCCGGCGGCGGCGAACGCGAGCCCTCCAACCGCCAAGCCGACGGCGCAAGGCAAGCCCGCCAAGAGTGCGACGCACACGAAACCTCCCCTCGCGCCGGTTCAAGTCGTTGCTCCCGCGCCAATAGGGGATTCAGCTGCCGCGGTCCTCGACGCCGAGCAGACGGCGCTGCGTCAGCGCTACGATGAACTGGATTCCATCTTGAAACGAGCGCGCGCGATCCAGATCGAAGCGCGACAATTGCTCACTGAGATTGTGGCGCGGCAGCGCGCCGTGTTCGCCGAGAAGCTTTTCTTGCGAACGCAGGGATTTTTCTCGCCAGCCCTGTGGCGTGAGGCGCTCGCCGATCTGCCCGCGACGGCGGAACGCGCCAAGAGCTCGCTCCAGGATATCGCCGTAGCGGAGTCTCGGGCCGTCTCGACAATGGCCGCAGAACCGAGTTTTTCGGGATCGTGTTGCTGATCCTCGTCTCAAGCGGTGCGGCGCTCCTGTTATCCAACCGCTTTCTCATGCGCAGCGACACGGTCAAGCACCCGACGAAATTGATGAAGTCGGCCGGCGCCGCTGGGGCTGCCATCGTCATCACGGCGGTTCCGATCGCCGCCATGGCCGCCCTGCGCGCAGCGATCATGGGATTCGATCTCGTCGACGCTTCCGTGACGCCGATTTTGCAGGCTCTGGCTGAGGCCGTGGCGCGGGTCGCTTTCAGCTATGGGCTGGCGCGCGCGATTCTCGCGCCCACGCACCCGCAGTGGCGTCTGCTCGACCCGGGCGACACGCTCTCGGCGCGATTCGTGCGACTGGCGGTCGCGATCTCGGCGATCTTCACCTTGACGCACATTGCGGAGCAGCTCGGGGAGCTCGCGCAGGCGAGCCTGCCGATGGTGATCGTGACACGCGGCGTCGGCGTGACGCTCATCGCCGCCTGCACGGCAAGCGTCTTCGCAACGATACCGCGCACGCATACGGCGACATGGAGGGGGGCGATGGCGCGCTGCGGCGCCGGGATTGGCTCGCCATCGCGCGGCTTCTCGGACTGGCCTTCGTGGCGGGAATCCTCATGGCCTCGGCGGCCGGCTATGTCACGTTCGCGAGTTTCGTCATCCTCGAGGCCGGATGGCTCTTGGCCTTGGCGGCGATACTCGACATTGCGCTCGGCTTCGCCTCGGCGGGCGTGGAGGCCGCCTTCGACCCGAAAGGCGTCATCGGACGCATATTCAGGGACGGCCTCGCCATAAGGGAAGAGACGTTGAAGCAGATGGCGGTCGCGCTCGCCGGCGTCGCGACGCTGATGTGCTACGCCGTCGCGGCGGCGCTCGCGCTGCTGCCCTTTGGGGTCGGGTCCAACGACTTCCTCCCCTATCTTCAATCCGCCTTCTATTCGTTCACCATCGGCGACGTTACCATCTCACCCTACAACGCCCTGACGGGCCTGCTGCTCTTTGGCGCTACGCTCGCAGCGACACAGGGGCTGCGGCGATGGCTTGAACGACGTTTTCTGCCGCTCACGCGACTCGACAGGGGTCTGCGCAATTCGATCAGCACCAGCATTGGCTATGCCGGCGTCACGGCTGCGTTGGTGATCGCGCTGTCCCACATTGGGCTGAGCTTCGAAAGACTCGCGATCGTCGCCGGCGCGCTCTCGGTCGGCATCGGCTTCGGTCTGCAGTCGATCGTGAACAATTTCCTGTCGGGCCTCATACTGTTGTGGGAGCGCGCCATCCGCGTCGGCGACTGGGTGGTGATCGGAGACGATCAGGGCTACGTGAAGCGGATAAACGTGCGCTCGACCGAAATCGAAACCTTCGACCGCGCCACGATGATCGTGCCGAACTCCAATCTCGTCACCGGCGTCGTGAAGAATTGGCTGCGCGGCGACAAGGTCGGGCGCATCAAGATCGCGCTCGCGGCCCATTCGAGCGCGAATCCGGAGACTGTGCGTGACGTGCTTCTCGCCGTCGCCACGGCGCAGGAAGGCGTGCTCGGCACGCCGGCGCCACAGGTGATGTTCCTGGGCATGGAGGCGAACATGCTTCGCTTCGAATTATGGTGCTATGTCGAAGACGTAGAGCAAGGAACGCGCCTGCGCAGCAATCTCTACTTCGAGCTGCACAAGCGCCTGGCGCAGGAGGGCGTCGCTTTGACTCCGCCGCCACCGCAGACCGCCCTCCAGCTTGCCGACATGGAAAAGCTCGCGGCCGCCGTCGCCTTGTCGATTGTCGAGGCGACCAGGCTCGCATCCGTAGACGATTTGAACGTTGACAGAGGACGCGCGCCGCAGGAGGAGCTTGAGGTAGAGCGCGGCATGATGGTTTAACACATTGGAATCATTGGTAGGCCGGGAGGGACTCGAACCCCCAACCAGACCGTTATGAGCGGTCGGCTCTAACCAATTGAGCTACCGGCCCGGCCGTCCTTGCCAGGAAGGGGTTTCCTACACCGCGATCGCGCCGCCCTGCAACGGGCGTTGTCGGCCTGTTGCCTTGTCGCCGTCTCGGCCTGTAGTTGTTCTCCTGGTCCGCTTCATCAGACTGAGCTTGCTGCCCCCTCCCCAGCCCTCCCCCGCTTCGCGGGAGAGGGAGCGGGCGCCGCCCCACGTCGCAGTGCGCGACGCTGGCCGTCCCCTCTCCCGCGAGCGGAGCGAAGCGGGGGAGGGTGAGGGAGGGGGCTGCTCGGCAATCGAGGAAGACGACTCTTGAACGCCCCGCTCACGCAGTGATGACCACCCTTCTTCCCGCCTCCGGCGCCGCGATCGTCCGCGCCGCCAAAATTCTGCGCTCGGGCGGGCTCGTCGCCTTTCCGACCGAGACCGTCTACGGCCTCGGCGCGGACGCCGCTTCGCCTCAGGCGGTCGCCGCCGTGTATGCGGCCAAGGGCCGGCCGCGCTTCAACCCGCTGATCGCGCACGTCGCGACGCTTCAAGCCGCGCGGCGCGAGGCGGCGTTACCCTCCTCGGCCCAGCGTTTGGCGGAGCGTTTTTGGCCCGGACCGCTCACGCTGGTCGCGCCGGCCCTGGAAAGCACGAGTGTCTGCGAGCTCGCGCGTGCGGGTCTTTCGAGCGTCGCGCTGCGCATTCCCGCCCACCCGACGGCGCTGGCGCTGATCGAGGCCTTCGGCGGCGCGGTTGTCGCTCCTTCCGCCAATCGCTCGGGCCATGTCAGCCCCGTCACCGCCGAACATGCGATGAGCGATCTCGCGGGGCGGATCGATCTCGTGCTCGACGGCGGGCGCTCCTCCGAAGGTCTCGAATCGACGATCGTCGCATTTCTAGGCGAGCGGCCGGCGCTGCTGCGGCCGGGCGCGATCCCGCGCGAAGCCATTGAAGAAGCGCTCGGCGAAAAGCTCGCGCAGGCGGGCGAAGCCGTGCTCGCCCCCGGCATGACGCATTCGCACTACGCGCCGCGCGCGCGGCTGCGCCTCGATGCGCTTCGTCTCGAGACGGGCGAGATCGGCCTGGACTTCGGCGGCGCGCTCGCGGCTAAGGGCTGGCCCGTGGCGCTCGATCTCTCGCC
Source organism: uncultured Alphaproteobacteria bacterium (assembly GCA_963760695.1). Taxonomy (GTDB): domain Bacteria; phylum Pseudomonadota; class Alphaproteobacteria; order Rhizobiales; family Beijerinckiaceae; genus Methylocystis. The sequence continues at coordinate 100,454 of CAVXEI010000023.1, forward strand.
GTCGGGCGATCTCAAGGAGGCGGCGGCCAATCTGTTCTCGCATTTGCGCGCGCTCGACGCCCGCGGGATCGCCCGCGCAGCCGTCGCCCCGATCCCAGCCGAGGGTCTCGGCGAAGCGATCCGCGACCGTCTGCGGCGCGCGGCGAGTTAGAATGTTCCCGAAAAGTGCGAAGCGGTTTTTGGGAAGAACATGTTCAAGAAAAGCGCGTTCGACTCCAAGCGTTCCGACGCGCTCGAGCGAGCCGGTCAGAAGTCGAGCAGCGCGTCGGCGCGCTTGCGCTCAGTCGCGAAGCGGAGCTGCAAAATTTGCTGCGGCGTGAGCCAGTCCATCTTCTCGGGCGTCGTCTTGCGCATGAGCGTGAGAGCTTTCGGCCCGTCGACGCCCATCTTCGTGAAATAAGCCTCGACGGCGTCGTAAACCGCCTCGGGAGGCGCTCCCTTCGGCAGATGTCGTTCGACGATTTTCGTTCCGACGAGGCGGGGCGCCTGGACGACCCGCCCGCCGACCGTGACACTGCGCTGCTCGATGACGGCCACCTTTTGCTTCACGTCCTGCTCCGGCTGAAGCATCTGGTGAAGACCGAGCGAAGTCTCGAGCGGCGAATAGCGGCGCACGCCGCCGGCGAAGGCGAAAGCGCAGGCCGAGGCGCAGAAGCCGCGCTTGGAAACCACGACGTCGCCGCGCGGCGCGTCCTTCGGCGACTCGCCGAGAATGCCGACGTCTCGGGGATCGATCCGCGTCGCGGCGATCGCGGTGTCGAGGCCGAGCGCCCGAATGCGCTCGCCCATCAGCACCGCCGCGGCGACGTCGCCGCCCACCGAATTGAAGAAGACCGGGGGCTTCGCTCCGTCCAGCGTCCCGACGAGCGCGTCGAAAACCTCGAGCGTCGTTTTGTCGATCGCGCCCTGCACCGCGATCCATTGGCATTTTTTCGGACAGGGGCCGTTCAAACGAACGAGGAAAGGGCGCGCGGGCGGGCCCAAAACGACGCCCGCCTGGGTCGGCGCCGATGGCGCGGCGAGCGCCAAGATCAGCGCGCAAAGGCCAAAAAATCTTCCCATCGCAAAATGCCGGCCTCTCTCATGACAGAGCGGGCCCCCGGCCGCCGGGCCGAGAGCCAGTCATTCTATCACGAGTGGGGCGCTATAGGCCGAGAGTTCAGCGCTCCGCCCAGTTCGGCACGAGGATGACGCGGAAATCGTTGACGTTCGTGCGCGTCGGACCCGTGATGATCAGATCGCCGAGCTTTTCGAAAGCCGTATAGGCGTCGTTGTTGGCGAAGAGCGCCTTGAGATCGACCCCCGCCTTCGCTGCGCGCGCAAAGCTGTCGGCGGTCATGATCGCCCCGGCGTTGTCCTCGCTGCCGTCGATGCCGTCGGTGTCGCAGGCGACGGCGCTGACGCCCCCAAAACCCTGCAGCGCCAGCGTCAAGGCGAGCAGGAATTCCGCGTCGCGGCCGCCCTTGCCGTGGCCGCGAACGGTCACCGTCGTCTCGCCCCCCGAGATGATGGCGCAGGGCGGGGCGAAGGGCTGGCCGTGAAGCGCGATCTGGCGCGCGATGCCGGCGTGCACAAGCGCCACGTCGCGCGATTCGCCCTCGAGATCGCCGAGTATGCAGGGGGTGAAGCCCGCCTTGCGCGCGAGCTCGGCGGCCGCAACGAGCGAGCCCTGCGGCGTCGCCGTGAGAATATTCTCGACTCGCGCGAAAACGGGATCGCCGGGCTTGGGCGTCTCGCAGGCCTCGCTGTTCAAATGCGCGAGCACGGCGGCCGGCGCGTCGATCTTGTATTTGGCGATCACCTCGAGCGCGTCGTGGCGCGTCGTGGCGTCCGGCACGGTCGGCCCCGAAGCGATGACGGAAAGATCGTCGTTCGGCACGTCCGAGATCATCAGCGCGACGACGCGCGCCGGCGCCGCGGCGCGGGCAAGGCGACCGCCCTTGATCGCGGACAGGTGCTTGCGCACGCAGTTCATCTCGGAGATCGTCGCGCCGCTCTTCAGCAGCGCCTTGTTGACGGCCTGCTTCTCTTCGAGCGTGACGCCTTCGGCGGGCAGCGCCATCAGCGCCGAGCCGCCGCCTGAAATCAGCGCCAGCACGAGATCGTCCTCGGTCAGCCCCTGGACGGCTTTGAGGATGCGCGCGGCGGCCTCGCGGCCGGCGGCGTCGGGCACGGGATGCGACGCCTCGATGACCTCGATCTGCGCCGTCGGAGCGCCGTGGCCGTAGCGCGTCACGACGAGGCCTTCGAGCGGGGCGGGATAGTGCTTCTCCACGGCGGCCGCCATCGCGGCGGCGGCCTTGCCGGCCCCGACGACGACCGTGCGGCCCTTCGGCGGCGCGATCTTGGCGATATGCGGGGGCAGGCAGACGGAAGGGTGCGCCGCGCCGACCGCGGCATTGAACATTTCGCGAAGAAGCTTGCGGTGATCGTCGGACATCGGGGCTTTCTGCGTCTTGAAGTCAATCGTTGAGAGTTGGCCCGGACTCGCCCGTCGTGCGGGGGAGCGAGGCTCCGCCACCTTTCTTTTTTCTCAAGCTTTGTCAAACGACGCGCTGCCGCAGGCGAGGCGGCCGGAAGCGGCAAGCGCGGCGTTGCCAGCGCGGCCCGAGCCTCCTATAAGACCGCCAAGTCGGAGTGTAGCGCAGCCCGGTTAGCGCACTTGTCTGGGGGACAAGGGGTCGTGGGTTCGAATCCCGCCACTCCGACCAAAACACCTTCTTTGACGTTCGCAGCCGTCCACAACTCCCCCAAGAAACCCCCAAAAATCAACAAAACTTGTCCAGTCGGCGCTCTTGCACGCGCGCCGCTGTTCGCCTTACGGCTGGGGGACCAAATGGGGGACCGCCAGTCGGGTGGTCGGAGCATTTTGAGATGGGCGGAAAGCTGAGCGCGCGGTCGCTGGACTTAAGGGGCCGGGAGTTCCATCCGGATGGCGATGGCCTTTACCTCTGTGTGTCGCCGTCGCTGCGGCGGACATGGGTCTATCGCTTCTCCTGGCAGGGCCGCCGCCCCGAGATGGGGCTGGGCTCAACGAGGGACGTCCCCCTTGCCAAGGCGCGGGCTTTACGAGACGACGCCCGGCGCATCCTGATGTCCGGTCGCAATCCGATTGAGGCGAAGCGCTCCGCCGCTATCGAGCAGGCCGAGAAGCGGACCTTTGGCGAGATCGCCGACGCGCTGCTCGAAGCCAAGGCGACCGAGTGGCGAAACGAGAAGCACCGCGACCAATGGCGCGCCTCGCTCGTCAATGTCGCCGCCGAGCTGCGCCCGCTGCGCGTGGACGAGATCGATACAGAAGCCGTTCTGACGGTCCTCAAGCCCATGTGGATAGAGAAGCCGGAAACCGCCTCTCGGACGCGCGGGCGGATCGAAGCCGTGCTCGACGCGGCGCGAGGGCTCAGGGGCTCCGGGACGGCGAGAACCCCGCCAGATGGAAGGGCCACCTAGAGCACCTTCTACCGAAGCGTGGGAAGCTATCCAGGGGGCATTTCGCCGCCATGCCCTATCAGGACGTGCCCGCCTTCATGGCGCGGCTTTGCGGCGTCGACACGGTGTCGGCTCGGGCGCTGGAATTCGCGATCTTGACCGCGGCGCGTTCGGGCGAGGTCTATGGCGCGACTTGGGGCGAGATCGACCTCGACGGCAAGGTATGGACGATCCCCGCCGCTCGCATGAAGGCGGCGCGCGAGCACAGAAATCCCTCTCTGTGACCGCGCGGTCGCGATCCTGCGAAAAGGCCAAGACTCGCAGACGGGCGAATTTGTTTTCCCTGGCCAGCGCGCGGCAACCGCTGTCTCATGTCGCAATGGCGAAGGTCATCGATCGACTTGGCGTCGAGGGCGCGACCGTGCACGGATTCCGCAGCGCCTTTCGCGACTGGGCCGGTAACGAGACGCACGTCCCCGCGAGGTCGCCGAAGCGGCGCTGGCGCATGTCGTCGGCGACGCGGCGGAGCAGGCCTATAGGCGCGGCGACGCGCTGGAGAAGCGGCGGTCGCTGATGCAGGCGTGGCAAGATCATTGTGAGCCGGGGCTGGCGAGAATGTCGTCGCGTTCAAGAAGTCTGGCGGCGCGTGATGGTGTCGAAGCCAACGGGCAGGCTCCCGGGCCGGCCGAGGGAACAAGTCGAGCCCGCGCCGAAAATGGACAAAGGAAGGCCGCCGGTTTTCTTTCGTGACGATCCCGACCGATACCTGATCGCACTTATGGAAGCCCATCAGGTGGTCTCTGGAACATCGGCGCGAAACGCATCTCGCTTTGTAGCCGGGTTGGCGATCGGCAACCCGCTTCCGCAGTCTTTCCTGAGCAGCATCGCCGACCGTCCGCTTGCGTTGCGTCGTCGAGAGAATGAAGTTCGGGCTGCTCTGCACGACGTCGCTGCGAATACCCCCGCGGAAATGGTCCTGACCGGATGGGGGCCAGATAACCCGGAGGATCCGGAACCGACGGCGGAGGGCCTGTACGTCAACACGAGACCGGGCAGCAGGGCAAAGACAGTCGACGGATACGC